>OY970068.1:1905000-3779720 GCA_963705315.1 uncultured Actinomycetes bacterium | reverse complement strand
GGGCGGTGCAGGGCTCGAACCTGCGACCTCCTGCTTGTAAGGCAGGCGCTCTGACCAGCTGAGCTAACCGCCCGGGAGGCGCATGATGGCGCGCTCGCGGATCGTCCGCGCCCTGAGCCTAGAATCATCCGCCCACTGCCCCCATGGTCTAGTGGACTAGGACGCGGCCCTTTCAAGGCTGAGGACGCGGGTTCGAATCCCGCTGGGGGTACTACCAACAAGGGGTCGGCGTGACTGAGCCAGTAGAGCCCATCGTCGTCGTGCACGGCGGCGCATCGGAGTGGTACGCCGGAACCAGCCTGGGTCGCGCCGCGTGCCGGCGAGCTGCCAGTGCCGGCTGGGACGCCCTGGCGGCCGGAGGTGGCGCACTGGATGCGGTCATCGCCGCGGTGCGGGTCGTCGAGGACGATCCGGTGTGCAATGCCGGCACCGGTGCCGTGCTCACGAGCCGTGGCACGCTGGAGCTCGACGCCTGCGTCATGGACGGCATCTCGCTCACATCCGGTGCCGTGGCGGTGCTGCCGCCGTTTCGCAATCCGATCGACATCGCCCGCGCCGTGCTCGAGGACGGTCGCTATCACCTGCTCGTCGGAGACGGAGCAGCGGCGTTTGCCCGTGCGCGTGGCTTTACCCCCTGCGATCCGGAGCTGATGATCACTCCGGCGCGACGTGCCGAATCCGAGGGCCTGGGCAGCCTCGACCGTGGTAACACCGTCGGCGCGGTGGCGCGAGACGCGCACGGCCGCCTCGCGGCGGCGACGAGCACCGGCGGGATCGCCGGGACCGACCCGGGGCGCGTCGGCGATGCGCCGCTCGTCGGCGGCGGGACCTACGCCGACGAGCACGCTGCCTGCTCGTGCACGGGCGATGGAGAGGCGTTCGCGCGGGCGTGCGCGGCGTTCTGGACCGTCGAGCATGTCGCCGACGGTGCGCAGGCGGCGGCCGAGCGTTCCGTGGCACGCGTCCTGAACCGCTACGGCGGTTACGGCGGACTGATCCTGCTCGACAGCGCCGGCAACATCGGCATCGCGCGGTCGGCGTCGGCGATGCCGCACGCGATCGCTCGGGCAGATGGGTCCGTGATCGACGCGGAGTAGGTCCAGCAACGCCGCCCGCGACGCGGGGGCATAGGCCAGGCCGGACAAATTCGCGCCTGACTTTTCGACCGGCGGTCCCTGTTCGGCGGAGCCCGCGGCCGCGAGGCTGCGAGCCACATGACCGTTCATCCCATCGGCTACGCCCGTGCCGGGCGCGCGACGCGGGAGCGCACGTCCGTGTTCGGTCCCGGCGCCGTCCTCACCGCGCGGCTGCCGCTCTCGGAGGCAGGTGCGAACACGGCCGATCCGCACCTCTGCGACGCCTACACGGGCCCGATCATGGCGATCGCCGACGAGACGCCGGTGATCTGCAGCGCGGGTGTGGCGAGCCCGTGCGGGCTGGACCTGCTCGGTGTCGCCGGCGTTCCCGTGAGCCGCGAGATCCGCGCGTACCGCACGGCGGCGGAATTCCACCGCCTCGTCAGCGACGTGATCGGCAACGGCGAGCGGCTGATGTGCCAGCACGTCCACGGCGAGGACGAGGTGCCGGCCGAGGCCTGCATGGTGGCGCCGAACGTGCTCCGATACCTGAACAACAAGGCCAATCTTCCGGCGATCGTGGGTGCCCAAGGCGCGCCACGGCGCGTGTCGATCCGTCCAGAGGACGTCGCGGCGCTCGCCGTCGACGAGTCGTGGGTCCTCAAGGTCTGCTCCGACGACTCCTCGGGCGGCGGATACGGGGTGTACGTCCACCAGGCGGGGAGCGCGATCGCGCAGCCGAGCTTCGTGCAGCCCGGCGCTGAGCTGATCGTCGAGGAGTACCTCGACCTTGTCGAGAACTGGTGCGTGCAGTTCTGCGTGGATGCGATCGGTGCGCCGCGACTGCTCGGGGCGACGGAGCAGCTCATCTCCGCCACCGGCGCCTACGCCGGCAGCCGGGTCGGCGGCACCGTCCTGCCGGCGGCCGCGGCCGAGCTGGGCCGGACCGCCGTCGAGCGCGCGCGGGAGCTGGGGTTCATCGGCTATTGCGGCGTCGACACCGGCCTGACGTCGTCCGGCGAGTTCAAGGTGTTCGATCTGAACTTCAGGATCAACGCGAGCACGCCGCCGCTGCTGGTCCTCAATGCGATCGCGGCGAGCCGCGGCCGCTCGTGGACGGGCCGAGGGCGCTGGCAGACCTACCGCCACGGTGATTCGCTGCCCGACCTGGTCAAGCGGCTCGAGGGCGCCTATCCGGATGGTGCGCTCGTCCCGATCGCGAGCTACGACCCGGCCTTCACCGCCAACGGCTCGGGACCATCGCTGCTGTCCGCCCTGTTGATCGGCGAGGACGAGCAGGACCTCCGCCGGCTGACCGAGCTGCCGCTCCCGGCAGACGTCGGCTGCTCGGCCGCGGACCTCGATACCTGAGCCTGCGCGACGTCAGCCGGCGCGGCGCCGGCGGCTCAATCGATCGAGTTCGCAGATGAGCAGCTCGGTCGCCCGCTCGAGCTGCTGAAGCGACGCTTCGGACACGCGGCCGACGCCCGTCTCCCGGTTCAGCCAGGCGTTGATCTCGCGGTGCGAGCGACCGTCCATGTCGCGCAGCGTCGACACGAGGCTGTGGCGCTTGGCGCGCAGGCGCGCGCGCCGCTCGAACGCCGCCTCTGCCTCCGGCAGAGGCTCCGCCGCGATCGCCGGTGGCCCCGCGAACGCCGCCGCGGGCTTGATCGCCGGGGCGGGCGGCCCGCCGCCGAACAGCGCGAGCTGGGGCGAGACGTCGGCGTCCAGCGGGACGAACGCCGGCGCCTCGGTGATCTCCGTGCGACGGCGCTCCGGACGCTCGTCAAGGCCGTCTGGCGCGTCCTGCGCGGGCGGGTGCAGGACGTGGCGCAGTTCCACCTCGACGTCGGCCGCCAGCTCGCGCAGCAGCCGGTCTGCGGGCAGGAACAGGAAGCTTGGCTGCGGGGCCTTTCCGGCGAGCGTGCGCACGAAGCGCCCGACGATCTGGCGGAAGATCAGTGGCGTCTTGGCGGCGGTCGCGTACACGCCGACCCGCAGCCGCGGGATGTCGACGCCCTCGGACACCATGTTCACCGCGACGACCCACCGCTCGCGGCTGTGACGAAACGCGCGCAGCTTCTCGTGCGCCCGCTCCTCGGTGTGCAAGACGACGACGGGCGAGCGGCCCGTCACCTCCTTCAACGCCGCCGCGACGCGCCGCGCATGCTCGCCGTCGGCGGCGACCACGAGCCCGCCGGCGTCGCGGTGCCCGCCGGCGCGCACCTCCTCCAGGCGCTCGTGCGCGGCGCGCAGGATGCGCGGCAGGCCGTCGGCCAGCTCGGTCGAGATCGCCGTGCGGTAGCGGCGGCCCGCCTCGCGCGTGGACAGCACCGTGTCGAACGACGACTCGATGACGTCGTCGCCGGACTGCCAGGACAGCGTGCCGTCATAGGGGATGAAGGTGACCGGGCGGCAGATGCCGTCGCGGACCGCGTCGGCGTAGCTGTAGCTCACGTCCGGGCAGGCGACGCCGTCCTCGTATCTCACCCCGGGGATCGGCGTCTGGTCGGAGCGAAACGGCGTGCCGGAGAGCAGCAGCCAGCGCGAGGTTGCCGCGAACGCCCGCGCGAAGCTCTCGCCCCAGGCGAGGTCCTCGCCGAGATGGTGCGCCTCGTCGGCGATCACGAGCGTCTGCTCGCCACACTGCGCCGCCCAGGACGCCGCTGAGGACGCCACGCGGGCGTAGGTGACCGAGACGCCGTCGAAGCCCGCCGGTGGCCGCAGCCGCTCCGCGTCGGGCACGAGCGAGACGCCGATCTGCGCCGCGGCCTCGGCCCACTGGCGCGTCAGCGGCGTGGTCGGGCAGACGACCGCGACGCGACGCACGACGCCGGCGTCGAGCAGCCGCCGAGCGAAGACGAGGCTTGGGATCGTCTTGCCCGCGCCGGGCGCGGCCGCGATGAGAAAGGGCCCCGTATCCCAGGCCGCCAGCCGCTGAAGCGCGTGCTCCTGCCATACCCGCAGCGCGAGCCGGCGGGCGGAGGCCGAGCGAGCGGCGGCGTTGGCGGCGGGAGCGGCGGGCACGAACGCGGCAGTGTGCGGCAGGCGCCGGACGGTTTCAGGCTCGCGCGGTCTAGGGTTTCCCGATCCTCCCTGCGTTAGGGCCGTTAGCTCAATCGGTAGAGCAAGGGCCTTTTAAGCCCGTGGTTCTGGGTTCGAGTCCCAGGCGGCCCATCCCTAATGGCGGAAGTGCCGGCGGCTCGTGAAGACCATCGCCAGGCCCGCGTCATCGGCGGCGCCGACGACCTCGGGATCGCGGCGCGAGCCTCCCGGCTGGATGATCGCGGTGACCCCGGCCGCGATCGCGATCTCGGGCCCGTCGCTGAAGGGAAAGAACGCGTCGGATGCGAGCGACGCGCCCTGCAGTGAATCGAGGTTGGACTTGTCGATCGCCAGCCGCACGGAGTCCACGCGGCTCATCTGGCCGGCGCCGACGCCGGCGGTGGCCGCGTCCTTGGCGAGCACGATCGCGTTGGAGCGCACGTGCTTGCAGACCTGCCAGGCGAAGAGCAGGTCGCGCCACTCGTCGTCGGTCGGCTGGCGCTTGGTCACGATCTCCATCTCGCTGCGGTCGGCGAACTCGAGATCGCGGTCCTGCACGAGCAGGCCGCCCATGACCTGCTTGATCTCCGGTTCGGCGACCATCGGCGAGCGGCGCTCGTTGTCCTCGAGGATGCGGATGGACGGCTTCTGGGTCAGCAGCTCGAGCGTGCCGTCCTCGTAGCCGGGCGCGAAGAGGACCTCGACGAACTGCTCGGCGAGCTTCTGCGCCGTCGCTTTGTCGACCGGGCGGTTGAACGCGATGACGCCACCGAACGCGCTCAGCGGGTCGGTCGCGAACGCGCGCTCGTAGGCGGCCAGCGGGCCGGCGCCGAGCGCCACGCCGCACGGGTTGTTGTGCTTGACGATCACGCAGACCGGATCGCGAAAGTCGGCGACGATCTTGCGTGCGGAGTCGAGGTCGAGGAGGTTGTTGAACGACAGCTGCTTGCCGTGGTGCTGCTGGACCATCGACAGGACGTGCATCCGCGCGCCGACCTGGTGGTAGTAGGCGGCCCGCTGGTGCGGGTTCTCGCCGTAGGAGAGGTCGGAGACCTTCTCGTAGGCGCGGATGTGCATCGGCGGGAAGTCCTCGGACTTCTCGGCGAACCAGCGCGCGATGGCGGTGTCGTAGCGCGCCGTGTAGGCGAAGGCCTCGGCGGCGAGCGACTCGCGCGTCGACATCGACAGCAGGCCGCGGCCCTCGCGCAGCTCGTCGAGCACGGCGTCGTAGGACTCCGGGCTCGTCACGACGGCCGCGTACGCGTGGTTCTTGGCGGCCGCGCGGATCATCGTCGGCCCGCCGATGTCGACGTTCTCGATGACCTCGGCCTCGCTCACGTCGCGCCGCGCGATGGTGCTCTCGAACGGATAGAGGTTGACGCAGACGAGGTCGACCGCCTCGATGCCGTGCTCCTCGATCGCGTCGATGTGGCTTGGGTCCGAGCGCACGGCGAGCAGCCCTGCGTACAGCCGCGGGTGCAGCGTCTTGACGCGGCCGTCCATGATCTCCGGGAAGCCGGTGAAGTCCTCGATCGCACGGACCTTCAGCCCGGCGTCGGCAAGGCCGGTCGCGGTCCCGCCGGTCGAGACGATCTCGACCCCGAGGTTCGCTAGCCCCCGGGCGAACTCGACGATCCCGCGCTTGTCGGAGACCGACAGCAGCGCCCGGCGAACCCGCACGCCGCCGGGCTGGGTGAGCGCTTCGCTGGCCTCGCTGCCGGCGGTGTCGTCGTGTGTGGCGATGGCGGCGAGGATAACGGCTGCGCCGGTGGCTCTCAGTCGCCGATCACCACACGACGGAGATTGCCCGGGTCGCGGCTGAGCGCGCCCCGCGCGATCAGCCGCACGGCCTCGGGCAGGAGCGCATGCTCGAGCGGGCGCAGGTGCTCGTGGACCTGCTGCGGGTCGTCGGCGTTGAGCACCTCGATCGCCTTCTGGAGGATGATCGGGCCGGTGTCCACGCCGCCGTCGTCCTCGACGAAGTGCACGGTGACGCCGAACATCTTCACCCCGTAGTCGATCCCCTGCTCGATCGCCCGCATGCCGGGAAACGCGGGCAGCAGCGAGGGATGGACGTTCACGACCGCGCCCGGAAAATGGCGTAGGAACGCGCTCGTCAGGATCGCCATGTAGCCGGCGAGCACGACGAGCTGCACGCCGTGCTCAGTCAGCCAGCCGGCGATCGCCGTGTCGCGGGCCGCGCGGTCGGGATGTTCGGAGAGCTCGAACACCGCCGTCTCGATGCCTGCCCCGGCGGCGCGCTGAAGGGCCCGCGCCGTCGGCTTGTCGGCCGCGACGGCGACGACCTGCGCCTCGTTGCCGTGCACCGTGTCGAGCAGCGCCTGGAGGTTCGTGCCTTCCCCCGAGGCCAGGACGCCGATGCGCAGGGGTTCGGCCATCGGGAAGGTCAGGCGGCCGCCTGCGCGGCGGGCACCGACTGGAGCTTCGGGTACGCGCCGCCGGTGGAGCGCAGCCGCCCGGAGGCGATGAGCTCGTCGACTCGCGCGAGCACCTGCTTGGCCGTCATGTGATCGAAGGTCCCGTAGTCGGGCAGCCCGTCGTAGGCGTTCTTGACGATGACCTTCGAGCGCCCGCCGCGCAGGATCTCGACCGCGCGGG
Source organism: uncultured Actinomycetes bacterium (assembly GCA_963705315.1). Taxonomy (GTDB): domain Bacteria; phylum Actinomycetota; class Thermoleophilia; order Solirubrobacterales; family Solirubrobacteraceae; genus CADCVQ01. Next base: position 3,772,980 of record OY970068.1, on the reverse strand, counting down.
TGCGTCCAACCGACGGCTCTGCGGACTCGACGACCGACACGATCGCGCCGTCGAGATCGCCGGCCTGCACGGTCGACTGCCCGCTGCGGCGACGCGCGGCCTTCGCCGGCGCCGCGGGTACCCACGAGCTGTCGCACGCGTCGCAGCACGGGACGCCCGCCTGCGGCGCGGGCTGCGCGTCGTCGCCGAAGTGGCGCAGGATCGTCCGGCGCCGGCAGGCCGAGCCCTCGACGAACGCCCACACCGCCCGGTACTGGCGCCAGCGCGCGCGCTGTCCTTCGCCGGCCGAGGTCCGGCACGCCGCGCGGGCGCGGCCGTCAAACGGCGCCTCGATGCGCCCCCGCACGCGGTCGGGTGACGACGGCGCGGGGCGCACGACGCCCGCTCGCGCGAGATGGCCGACGACCGCGCGCACCTGGTCGTCGTTGTCGCGACCGCCCGGCAGCACAGCGGCGAGCTCGTCGGCGCCGAGGTCGTAGCGGCCGTCGGTCGCGCGCGCTTGCAGGCGCTGGGCGACGGTCGTGATCGCCTCGTCGGTGATCTCTCCGCGCTGGATGAAGAACACGTGCAGCCCCTTGTCGCGGCTCTCGGCGAAGAGCAGCGCGCGGGCGGGGCGCCCGTCGCGGCCGGCGCGGCCGGCCTCCTGGTAGTAGGCCTCGATCGAGCCCGGGACGCTCTCGTGGCAGACCGTTCGCACGTCGGCCTTGTCGATGCCCATCCCGAAGGCGTTCGTGGCGACGACGACATCGAGCTCGCCGGCCATGAAGCGCCGCTGCACGTCGGCGCGCTGGTCGCGGCCGAGCCCGGCGTGGTAGACCCCGACCCCGCCGCCGAGCTTTGACGACAGCGTGCCCGCGAGCTTCTCCGCGCCCTTGCGCGTGCCCGCGTAGACGATCGCGGGCGTCGCGTCGGGCTCGGCCAGCGCGGAGGCGATGTGGCGGTGCTTGGACTGCGTCGACGCGCAGGGCAGCACGGCGAAGGAGAGGTTCGGCCGGTCGAATCCCGTCGCGACACGGACCGGGTCGCGCAGGCCCAGGCGCTCCTCGATGTCGCGCGCGACCTGCGGCGTCGCGGTCGCCGTCGAGGCGATGATCGCCTCCGCGTTCAGCCAGCGTGCGGCGTCGGCGAGGCGGAAGTAGTCGGGGCGGAAGTCATGTCCCCACTGCGAGACGCAGTGCGCTTCGTCGACGACGAACAGGCCGATCTTCGTCGATCGGATCGCCTCGAGGAACGGCGCCGACGAGAAGCGCTCCGGCGCGACGTAGAGCAGGCGCAGTTCGCCGTCCACCGCGCGCTGCAGTTCGGCGCGGTTGACGTCGGCGCCGCGCTGGGCGTTGACCAGCGCGACGCGGCCGGGCGCGATGCGCTCCAGCGCGTCGACCTGGTCCTGCATGAGCGACACGAGCGGCGACACGACGAGCGTCAGGTCGTCGCGCATGAGCGCGGGAAGCTGGTAGCACAGCGACTTGCCGGCACCGGTCGGCATGACGACGAGCACATCGCGCGCGGGGGGGCCGAGCGCGGCGCGCACGGCCTGCTCCTGGCCGGGGCGAAAGGCGTCAAAGCCGAAGTGCTCGCGCAGGGCGGCGGCGGGATCCATGGCGGCGTCCGACCTTAGCGGCATGCGCGGCGCGCATCTGCGGCGTGCGCGTTTTGCGGCACGGGTACTCTCAAATCCCGTGCCGATGCGTTTCATCTTCCGCTGTCAGTTCTGCGACGGGTGCCCGGATCCGCTGACGCAGATGGCGCTCGAATCGGCGATGCGCGAGTTCACCTGGGGCGCTTACCAGGACGCGCTGCCGGGCAGGTGGCTCGTGTGGCACGGGCGCGGCCTGTACGGACCCGCGCGCTACGCCTGCACGGAGCATCGCGGCGATCTCGTCGCGTTCCTGCGCAAGCACTACGGCACGCTCGGCTACCACCCGTGGAAGCGACCGCCGTACCCGGCGAGCCTGGCCTCCGCCGACACCGACACCGCCTGGATCAACACGACGCGCCGTCAGCGCTGGAGCGGGTGAACGCGATCTGGCGAGAACTTGCCTGTTGTCTGGCGGCCCACAGGCGTACTCTGATTGAGGATGTCGGTAAAACTGATCTTCCGCTGTCAGTACTGCGCTCGCCAGCCTGACCCGCTCACACAGGTCAGCCTGGAGAAGAGCGTGGGCGAATTCGTGTGGGGCGCCTACGTCGACGCGATGCCCGAGAAATGGCTCGTGTGGCACGGCAAGGGCCTGTACGGGCCGACCCGCTACGCCTGCCCCGAGCATCGTGGTGACCTCGTCGCATACCTGCGCGAGCACTACGGCACGATCGGCTGGCATCCCTGGAAGCGCCCGCCCTATCCGACGAGCGTCAAGAACTCCGACCAGGAGAAGGCGATGAAGTTCGGCGGCCGCTCGGCAATGCCGAAGTGGGGCTACGGCCCGCAGGTCAAGTAGCGAGGAGCGTGCCGATCGCCGCGAGGCGGCGTCCTCGGTCGCTCGCGTGCTAGTGCACGCCACGCTCCCTGCGTCCTTGCCTGACGCCGCCGGCATCCCTCCTCGTGGCAGCTCTACCTGGGCGACGAGCGGGAGCTCGAGCGCGTACTTGCCGTTCGCCTCGTCGGTGCCCTCAAGCGGGTAGCGGCCGCTGAAGCACGCGTCGCAGTGGCGCTCGCGGTCGCCGCGGATAGCCTCGTAGACGCCTTCCAGCGAGAGGTAGGCGAGCGAGTCGCAGTTCAGCTCGCGCGCGACCTCGTCGACCGTCCGTTCGTGGGCGATCATCTCCTCGCGCGTGGACATGTCGATGCCGTAGTGGCACGGGTGCTTGATCGGCGGCGCCGAGATGCGCATGTGGACCTCGCGTGCGCCCGCGTCGCGGAGCATCTGCACGATCTGGCGCGTCGTGTTGCCGCGCACGATCGAGTCGTCGACGACGACGATCGACTTGCCGCCGACGATCTCCGGCAGCGGGTTGAACTTCATCCGCAGCCCGTGCTTGCGCAGCTCCTGGCCGGGCTCGATGAACGTGCGGCCGACGTAGCGGTTCTTGATGAGCCCGTCGTCCTGCGGCAGGCCGCTGGCACGCGCGTAGCCGCGTGCCGCCGGGGCGCCCGAGTCGGGGACGGGGATGACGAGATCGGCGTCGGGACACGGTGCCTCGCGGGCGAGGATCTCGCCCATCCGGCCGCGCGCCGCCTGGATGACGTCGCCGCCCATGCGCGAGTCCGGCCGCGCGAAGTAGATGTATTCGAAGATGCAGAACGCCTCGCGCGAGCTCTCGACGATCTGGCGCGAGTGCAGGCCGTCGCCGTCGATCCAGACGAGCTCGCCGGGCCGCACGTCGCGCACGTACTCGGCGGCGATGATGTCCAGCGCGCACGACTCGCTGGCGACGCAGTAGTGCTCACCCTCGAGCTTGCCGAGCACGAGCGGACGCAGGCCGGCCGGATCGCGCATCGCGACGAGCTCGTCCTTGGTCATGAAGACCGTGCTGAACGCGCCCTGCAGGCGCGGCATGACGTCGGTGACGGCATCGGCGATGCGCTCGGCCTCGTGGGAGGCCAGCAGCGCGGCGATGATCTCCGAGTCCGACGTCGAGCGGAAGTTCACCCCGCGCTCGCGCAGTTCGTTGTGCAACTCGACGGCGTTGATGAGGTTGCCGTTGTGTCCGAGCGCGACCTCGCGGCGATCGGAGCGGTGCACCGGCTGGGCGTTGTCCCAGCCGTTGGAGCCGGTCGTCGAGTAGCGCACGTGCCCGACCGCCATGTCACCGGCCAGCGCGCGCAGCTTCTGCTCGTCGAAGACCTGGTTGACGAGCCCCAGCTCGCGCAAGGTCATGATGTGCCCGCCCACGTCCGCGGCGGCGATGCCGGCGGACTCCTGTCCACGGTGTTGCAGTGCGTACAGCGCGAAGTACGCCAGCCGGGCGACGTCGTGGCCGGGAGCGAAGATCCCGAACACGCCGCACTCGTCTCGCGGTCCGTCGCGGCCATCGAGTGTGGTCACGTGCTCAAGGATAGCCATGCGTTCGGGCGCGAAACGTCGGGATCGTGGTGGCTTCTCGCTCTCACCGAGCAGCCGCGCAACGTCTCGCGCAGTTTGGTCCGGGCGTTCGTAGACGTCACCCCAGCTGTATTGGATGTGGTTGGAGCGCCGCCGCCGCGCGATGTCCCGTTCGAATGCTTGGCGGCTGGCGTGGTAGCGGTAGCTGACGAGCTCGATGGTGACGCCTCTGTCGGGCCAATGGCAGTCGACCTTGTCGCCGTGATGGTCGATGTTCGTGCGCGGCCGCGGGAGCTTGTAACGGTCAAGCAGGATGAGGAAGCCGTCCTCGAGCCGGCTGAGGGTGGCGTCGGAGCCCAGCGCGCGGCGCACCTTCGCCACCCCCGGCTTGCCGGGGTTGCGAGCGATGCAGGCCTCGATGGCCGCGGGCCGCAGGCCGCGGCGGACCCAGGCTTCATGACACACGTTCGTGAGCTCGGGGAGCGTCAGGCGCGGCGCGAGGTCGAGCACGAGTCGAGCCACAGTCGTCGTCGGGATGCCACGCCAGCGCGTCGTGTCGAGGTGGTGCAGGCGGCTGACCCGGTGGATGATGATGCCGGGACGGCTGCGGCCAGCGGTCGTCGGGACGGTGATCTCTGGGCGGGCGGGCGGCTCCGAGAAGATCTTGAAGAGGTACGCGGTGGAGTCGTGGCTCGCGACTGCACCGGGGGCGCCCGCCAGCACGGCCGCCATGAGGTCTGCGTTCGGCGACGGCGCGCGGTGCCCGATCGCGTAAACCCCGTGATGGACGCGATGCAGCCGGTGATCGTTGAGCCATCGCTGGATCGTGTCTCGATCGACGCCTTCTGCCACGAGGTCGAGCCAGGCGACCCGGCCGTGCTGGCGCGCCGCCATCCGCGTGACGATGTCGAATTTGCTGCCCATCGCGCTGCATAGGCGACATCAGTCCGAAGTTCGCCCCCCTCCAAGGCGGTCATGTCGAATTTGCTGCCTATGGCGCCGCATAGGCGACACGCGTCGCGCTCAATCGCCTCTAGGCCGCTTGCGCCTCCGCCGCCGACTCTTCGAAATGCAGGTCGAGCAGCGCGGCGGCGGCGCGCGGGCAGAACTGGCTGCCGGCCTCGCGGCGGATCTCGTCGTGGGCGGCGGTCCGCGTCATGGCGCGCCGGTACGGCCGGTCGGACGTCATCGCGTGGTAGGCGTTGCAGACGAGCGTGATCCGGCTGGCGATCGGGATCTTCTCGCCGGACAGGCCGTCGGGGTAGCCGCCGCCGTCCCAGCGTTCGTGCTCGGCGCGGACCGCGGGCGCGAGATGGGCGAGCTCGGGGCACGCGGCGACGAGCTCGGCGCCGACGACCGGCCTGCGGAGCAAGACCGCCTGCTCATGGCGCGTGAGCGGACCGGTTTTGCGCAGGATGTCCTCGGGGATCGAGCTGTTACCAACGTCGTGCAGCAGCGCGACGTGCTGCACCTCGCTGGCCTGCGCCTCGTCAAGACCAAGTCGCAGGGCGACGGCGCGCGCCAGTTCGCCGGCGCCGTGCGCGGGCGCCGGGGTGTTCGGGTCGCCTGCGTTGACGTTCGCCAGCAGGGTGCTCACGCTCGCGTGCAGCCCGTCGCGGGCCTGCCTCTGGGACCGCATCGCGCGCCCCGCCACCTCGAACAGCTCGTTGACGTCGCGGCTGGCGTGATCGAGCAGCGCGCCCCCGACGCTGATGCACAGCCCAGCGCCGCCGTGCGTCGTCGCCGCGGCGCCACCCAGGCAGGCGGCCAGCTCGGTCGCGACGCGTTCGACGGCGTGGTCATCGGCGTCGATGTCGAGCAGCAGCACCGCAAACTCGTTCCCACCAAGGCGTGCCGCGCGGTCGCTGGAGCGTACGCGCGTGCCGAGCGCGTCGCCGAGCGCGCTCAACAGCTCTTGGCCGGCGGCGTGGCCGAGCTCGTCATTGACCTGACCGAACCCGTCGACGTCCATGAGCACGAGCGCAGCTCGCTCTCCGTAGCGCTGGCAGCGGTCGAGTTGGAGCGCGAGGTCCTGCTCAAAGCGGCGGCGATTCCACAGTCCGGTGAGCGGATCACGGTCGGTGAGGTCGAGCAGGAGCGCCGCTTGGTTGCGGCTCTCCGTGACGTCCGAGCACGAGCTCACGACGGCGTATGGCGCGGTTTGCCCCGGCAGGGTCAGCGGTCGCGCTCTGACATCGAGCCAGACGCGCGCGTGACCAGGCCGATCGAGGCCGACGACGCGTCGCTGCGGCGAGCCGTACGCGAACGACCGCCCGACGGGGGTATCGGTCCGGGCGAGCAGCTCGCCGTCGTCGTCGAGAAAGCGCCAGTCGAGGCTCGGCGACGCCGTGACGATGTCGGCGCCGGTGTCCGCCAGCGCCTTGGCCGCGGCGTTGAGGACCTCCATCCTCCCGTCGGCGTGCTCGAGCAAGACGGCGTCATCCAGCCCGTCGACGACCGCACGCAGCCGGGCCTCGCACTCGCGTAGGGCGCGGTTGGCAGCCAGCAGACGGACTTCGAGCGCAGCCGCGCGGGCGTCGCCGGTCATAAACCGGTCATCGACCTGGCCCCCGGCGGACTTGAACCTGGGCGAACGCGAGCAGACGGCCTTGGCCGGGCGGGTGGAGGTCTTAGTCAGCGTCCATATTGCTCCGCCTCGAGCGCAGCGCCCGGCATCCACGGATCCGGCGGCCAAACCGCGGACTTATTTCTCGACGCTTCCTTACGGGAACAGCGCGCCCAGCGCCGCGTGCGCCGCGCGCATCTCGTCCAGCGTCGCCGAGACGGTGACGTCACCGCTCACGAGCTCCAGCGTGTCGCCGCCGACCGTGCCGAGGACGTCGACGGGCACGCGGCGACCGAGGCGCTCGAGCCGCTCGCGTGGGCCCGAGACGACGAAGCCCGCGCCCGGCGACTCGCCGAACAGGATCCGCTCGAGCTCCTCCTCGTAGGTCGCGCCGAGGTCGATCCAAGCGCCGATCGCGCCCGCGAGGCAGCACTCGGCGATCGCGACGAGGAAGCCGCCCTCGGCCACGTCGTGGGCGCTGGCGAGCTTCCGCGTGCGCACCGCGTCGCGCACGGCCTTGATCGTCTCCCAGCGCGCGGCGATCTCGATCGGCGCGAGGCCGAGCGTGAGCGCCTCGCCGCGCAGCTTGGCGAGCTCCGAGCCGGCCATGAACGGGCTGAACGGGCCGACGAAGCCGATCGTGTCGCCCTCGGTCAGAAACCCCATGCGGCCCGCGCGCTCCGCGTCCTTCAGCTCGCCGACCATCCCGATGACCGGCGTCGGGTAGATCGGGCCGCCGCCGCTCTCGTTGTAGAGCGAGACGTTGCCGCCGACGACCGGGATGTCCAGCCCCTTGCAGGCGTCCACGAGGCCGCGCACGGACTCCTCGAGCTGCCACGCGACGCCGGGCTTCTCGGGGTTGCCGAAGTTCAGGCAGTTCGTCAGGCCGAGCGGCGCGGCGCCCACGCACGCGAGGTTCGCCGCGCACTCCAGCACCGCCTCGATCGTGCCGGTGTACGGGCTGCAGGCCACGCGCCGGCCCGACCCGTCGATCGCCACCGCGATCGCGCTGCCATCGGGCAGCGCGAGCACCGCCGCGTCGGCCTCCTCGGGCCGGCGCACCGTGCGCGACTGCACCAGGCAGTCGTACTGCTCAAACAGCGCCCGCCGCGAGGCGATGTTCGGGGAAGCCAGCAGCGCCAGCAGGATCTCCCGCGGGTCCACGACATCGGCGCCGAGCACCCGCGGTGGCCGCGGGTACTCCGGTCGCTTCTCGATGTCGCTCACGAGGTCATAGAGCGGGCAGTCGTCGACCAGCGCCTCGACCGGCATGTCGCCGACGAGCTCCTCGCCCGCGAAGACGCGCAGCGCGCGCGTGTCGGTGACGACGCCGATCGCGGACCCGTTGACCTCCCACTTCTCGCAGACGGCGAGCACGTCATCCACGCGCGCAGGCTCGACGACGCACAGCATCCGCTCCTGCGACTCGGAGACCATGATCTCGAAGGGCTCCATATCGGCCTCGCGGAGCGGGACCAGCGACATGTCGAGGTCCAGCCCGACCTCGCCCTTGGACGCCATCTCAGACGACGCAGACGACAGCCCCGCCGCTCCGAGGTCCTGCAGCGCCACCAAGAGCCCGCGGTCCAAGAGCTCCAGCGAGCACTCCAGGAGCTTCTTCTCCGCGAACGGGTCGCCGACCTGAACCGACGGCCGCTTGGACTCGTCCTCGTCGCCGAACTCCGCCGACGCCAGCACCGACGCGCCGCCGATCCCGTCGCGGCCCGTCGAGGCGCCGAACAGGACGACCGTGTTGCCGACCCCCGTCGCCGCGCTGCGGATCAGACCGTCGGCGCGCGCGAGCCCGACCGCCATCGCGTTCACCAGGCAGTTCTGCTCGTAGGGCGCCTCGAAGTACAGCTCGCCGCCGACCGTTGGCACGCCGATCGAGTTGCCGTAATGGCCGATGCCGCCGACCGCGTGGTCGAGCAGGTAGCGCGAACGCGCCGAGCCGTCTGGCTCGCCGAAGCGCAGCGAGTCCAAGACGGCGATGGGCCGCGCGCCGATCGCGAAGATGTCGCGCAGGATGCCGCCGACGCCCGTCGCCGCGCCCTGGAAGGGCTCGACCGCCGACGGGTGGTTGTGCGATTCGACCTTGAACGCGCAGACCAGGCCGTCGCCGAGCGTGACCGCGCCCGCGTTCTCGCCCGGTCCCAGCGCCATCCGCTCGCCCTCGGTCGGCAGCGAGCGCAGGAGCTTCTTGGAGTGCTTGTAGGCGCAGTGCTCGCTCCACAGCAGGGAGAACACCGCGAGCTCGACCTCGTTGGGCTCCCGGTCGAGCTTGGAGACGATGAGCTCGTACTCAGACTCGGTCAGCCCGAGCGCGCGCGCCTTCTCAAGCGTAGGCATGGGCCATCGAAGTGAAGATCGCCAGGCCATCGGTCGAGCCGGTCAGCTCGTCGACGGCGTGCTCGGGGTGGGGCATGAGCCCGAGCACGTTGCCCGCCTCGTTGCGCACGCCGGCGATGTCGTTCAGCGAGCCGTTGGGGTTGTGTCCCGCGGCGTACTTCAGGACGATCTGTGAGTGTGCATCCAGGGACTCCAGTACGGCTGGTGGCGCGTAGTAGCGGCCGGTCGTGTGCTTGACCGGGATCGAGAGGACGTCGCCGGACGCACAGGCAGAGGTGAACGGCCCGTTGGCGTTGACGACCTCGAGATCCACCTGCAGGCAGCGGAAGCGCAGGCCGAGGTTCGGCAGCAGCGCGCCGGGGAGCAGCCCGGCCTCGCACAGGACCTGAAAGCCGTTGCAGATCCCGAGCACGAGCCCGCCCTCGCGTGAGAACTCCGTCACGGACTCCATGACCGGCGAGAAGCGCGCGATCGCGCCGACGCGCAGGTAGTCGCCGTAGGAGAAGCCGCCGGGGACGATGATGGCGTCCACGCCGTGCAGGTCGCGGTCGCCGTGCCAGAGCAGCTGCGCCGAGGCGCCGGGCACGCGCTCGCAGGCCAGCACGGCGTCGACCTCGTCACAGGAGCCGGGAAATCGGACGACGCCGAACTTCACGTCAGCCCCGTCCCGGATCAGGAGCCATCGAGGATCTCGTAGTCCTCGATGAGCGGGTTGCACAGCAGCCGCTGGCACATGTCGGGAAGCTGCGAGGCGTCCTCGACGTCGAGCTCGATCAGACGCCCGACGTGGACGTTGCGCACGCCTTCGAAGCCGAGCGCCGGCAGCGCGCGCTCGACGGCGACGCCCTGCGGGTCGAGAATGCCCTCCTTCGGGCGGACGAGTACACGCGCGCGCACGGCTACGGAGCCGTCCTCTCCAGCCATTCGTCAAACGGCTTGCCGGTGATGCGCTCGTAGGCCTCGCGGTAGCGCGCGGCCGTGCCCTCCACCACGTCGGCGGGGATCTCCGGCGCCGGCGGCGCCTTGTCCCAGCCGGTGCCCGACGCCCAGTCGCGGACGTACTGCTTGTCGAAGCTCGGCTGGCCGTGGCCGACCTCGTACGTGTCGGCCGGCCAGAAGCGCGACGAGTCGGGGGTGAGCACCTCGTCGGCGACGATCAACGTCCCGCCGGCGTCGTGGCCGAACTCGAACTTCGTGTCGGCGAGGATCACCCCGCGCTCACGCGCGTGCGATGCGGCGAAGGAGTACAGCGCGAGCGAGAGGTCGCGCAGCTTCACCATGACGCCGCGGTCGCCGACGATCTCGGCGGCGCGGTCGAAGTCGACCGTCTCGTCGTGCCCGACGTCCGCCTTCGTGGAGGGGGTGAAGATCGGCTCGGGCAGCTGCTCGGACTCCTGCAACCCCTCGGGCAGCGCGATCCCGGCGACGGATCCGGTCGCGACGTAGTCCTTCCACCCAGAGCCGGTGATGTACCCGCGCACGACGCACTCGACCGGCAGCATCTCGAGCTTGCGGACGACGAGCCCGCGGCCGCGGACCTCGTCGGGCACGTCGTCGGTGACCGACAGCAGGTGGTTGGGCACGATCCCGGCGCTCTGCTCAAACCAGAAGACCGACAGCCCGGCGAGCACCTTGCCCTTGTCCGGAATCGGGTTGGGATGCGTGACGTCGTACGTCGAGATCCGGTCGCTGGCGACCATCAGCAGCCGGTCTCCCAGGTCGTACATGTCGCGGACCTTGCCCGAGGCGACGAGGGGCAGGTCGGCTAGTGCGCTCACTGGCCTCAGGCTAGCAACGGGGGCGGTCGCGCCCTGGACCAAGCGGGCACGACCGCAGCCCGGCCGAACGCCGCCCTACTGCTTCTTGGGCTTGCCGCCGCGGACCGTCAGCGTCTTCGCGCTGCGCGCCTTCAGGACGGTGTTGCCGAGGAAACGCGTGCTCACCTTCAGCGTGCCGTAGTTGAGCCTCTTCTTGTTGACCTTCTTCTTCAGCGTGACGGCGATCTTGAAGGTGCAGTTCGCCTTCAGCTTGGCGGTCTTCTTGCCCCAGGTCCGGCTGCCGCGCTTGACGAGAACCCGCACCTTGCCGGCGCAGAGCTGGGCGCCGCCGGGCTTGGCGCAGTAGGCGGCGTTCGTGACGCCGGGGCCGCAGGTGATCGGGATGCAGTTGGCGGGGCCGCCGCCGGGCGTCGCGCCCGGGGCGCAATAGCGGGCCGGGAACAGCACGGTGCCGCTGATGGTGAACTTAAAGGGCGACTTCTTGTCGGTCTTCGGCTTGGACTTCGCGGTGACCTTGTCTGCTTTGGTCTGTGCGGCCGATGCCGGCGCGGCGACGATCAAGGCGACCGCGAGCGAGAGCACGACCAGCACGAGGGGACGCTTCACGATGGGGCTCCTTGGGTGGGGCATCGGGGTCGAAACGGACGCGCTGGGGTGAATCCGTTTCGTGTCCATACGGATCTCCTGCGGAGAAGCTGACAACGCGTTCAGCGCTTCCACGTCAGGCTGATCTCGGCGCCGATGCGCGCTCGCAGCCGGTCGCCGCCGGCGACCGCTGCGATGCGCAGCGCAAACGTTCCGTGCCGGTGCGCCGCGATGCTGCGCACCCGCCGCCAGCGCTCGCCGCGCAGCCGCTCGATCCGCACCCGTCCGGCCACGGGGCTGCGCCCCCACACGCGCAGCCGGCGCTTGGCGGCCCGCTCGACGACGAACGGGAATCGAAACGCGCGTGCCGCGGGCTTGACGCGCCCGCCGCGCACAAGCAGGCCGGACTGGTTGGACTCGCCGTAGTTGGGCAGCGGCTCGGCGTCGAGGATGCGAAACCACGTGATCGTGTCAACGCCCTGGCGCCACAGCAGATAGAACGTCTCGGCCATCCAGCGGGCGTGGCGTGACTCGGGAACGCCGCTCGGATCTGACGGGGCCGAGTCGTAGGAGATCTCGGTCACCCATACGCGCTTTCGCCGCTCGGCCGGCAGCGCGCGCCCGCTGCGCCGCGCGGCCCGCAGGATCCGCGTCAGCCGCCCCATGTCGGAGATCGCGACGTCGTCGCTCGCCGCGGCATGCGATCGCGGCCGTCCTCCGGCCGGGTACGGGTGGTGGGCGAGCACGTCGAAGTGCGCCGGCGCTGGGCACGGCAACGCGCGCAGACGCCGTCCGTGCCGGCGCTGGCAGAGCGCGGCGCGCCAGAACTTCGCCGGTCTCATCCGCTGGCCACCGACCTCGGGATCGCCGTACGGCGCTGTTCCGGCGGTCACGACGAGCGCGTCGGGCGCGACGGACTTCACGGCGTCGTAGAAGGCGTTGAGCATCAGGCGGTAGTGCGCCGGCGAGGCGGGACCGCCGCCCGCCCATTGCGGGCTGAGGTACTGGGCGAGGTTCGGCTCGTTCCACAGCTGAAAGCGCGACACGCGGGGAAGCGAGGCGCCGGGGTTGCGCGGGTCGGGGTATTCGCCCGAGTAGCGCCGGGCGATCGCCGCGCCGTAGTCGGCGACCGCCGCCGGGTCTGGGCGCCAGCTGCCCGGCGTCGCCGTCGGCGGCCGCCCGGGTCCCTCGGCCCACGCCGGCGCGCCCGTGAACGAGACGAGCACACTCAGCCCGCGGGCGGTCGCCGTCCCGACCGCGGTGTCGGCGCGCCGGAAGTCGTAGGCCGGGTCGGCCGGGTCGCGCGGCGCCGCCGGACGCCAGCCGGCGGGCCAGCCGATCTCGATGCGCACGATGTCGGCGCCCACGTCGACGGTGCGCTGCAGCAGGTCGGGCCCCAGCGCCGGATCCTCGTAGGCGGGGTCGAAGAAGCCCAGCGCGAGCGGTTGGGCGCCGGCCGTCACGGGCGCGGCGAGCTGCAGGCCCGCCAGCGCGCACGCCAGGGCGAGAGCGGATCTGGCAATGGACGCGAGCGCCGGCACGACAAACGTGTCTACGCTGGAGGCCGGCCGTCGCTGACAGCGCCAACGTGTCAGGCACGCGAGCGTTCAGTCGTAGACGATCAGCAGACCACTCTTGAACGACCCGCCCGACATCCCGTCCGATCTGGAGCCAGATGCTCCGGACGAGCTCACCGAGCTTGGCCGCCGCCTGCTGCGCGACCGGCCCGAGCCCGGTGACGAGTTCGTCGCGGCGCTGCGGCGCCGTCTCACGCCCGAGTCGGTCGACGAGGTCGACGAGGAGAGCTAAGGCGCCTGGACGGCGACCGGCGTCCGGCGAAAGCGCGGTTTCGTGGGCTCCTGCGCCTGATCGAGGCTCGCGCGCATCTTGCGCAGCCCGCGCGACAGGATCTGCTGCACGTTGGCGAGGCTCAGCTCGGTCAGCGCGGCGATCTCGGGGCCGCTCAGGTCGGCGCCGAAGCGCAGCGAGATGAGCTCGCGCTCACGGTCAGAGAGCTTCGCCAGCGCGAGCTCGAGGTGTGGATCCAGCCCCATGTTCGGCTTGTCCCACACGGCGAGGTGCTCGTCGAAGTCGCCCTGGAAGTCATCCAGCGAGCGCTGCGGGCCGGGACGGCACGCGCGGTAGTGGTCGATGACGAGGTTGCGGGCGATCGACATGAGCCACGTGGCGACGCTGGCACGCGACGGGTCGTAGCGATCCCAGGCGCGCAGCGCCCGTTCGAACGTCAGCTGCGTGAGGTCCTCGGCATCGCTGCGAACGGCCAGCCGGTACGCGAAAAACGCGAATACCTGCCGAACGTGCGCGTCGTAGACGACTGAGAAGTCTGGCTTCGTCATAAGGGCGAACTTTCGAGCAGATCGACACCCTAGAGACGATTGTTGAGCGACTCGACAGATGAACGAGCCCGGCGCCGCCGGGCGCCGATGAGCGGTCCAGGCGGGCCGGCCGGCGCGCCTAGCCGGACGACTGAGACGTCGCCGTCTCGATCGCGTCGAGGCGCCCGACGATCGCTGCGGCATGCCGTGTCGCGTCGCCGAGATCGAAGATGGCGGTGAGGTCGAGCCCGAGCTCGGGACGCTGGGCGAGCAGCTCGCGCAGCGCGATGCGCTCGTCCCACGCGCGCTGCGCCGCCTCCTGCACGACCCGGTAGGCGTCGTCGCGCTGCATGCCGGAGTCGACGAGCGCGAGCAGCACGCGCTGGGAGAACAGCGCCCCGCACGTGATGTCGAGGTTCGCTCGCATGCGGTCCTCATGGACGACCATCCCGCGCACGACCCGGATCGCCAGGTGCTGGATGTAGTCCAGCAAGATCGTCGAGTCGGGCAGGATCACCCGCTCGGCGCCGGAGTGCGAGATGTCGCGCTCGTGCCACAGCGCGACGTTCTCCACGGCGGCGGTCGCGTTGCCGCGCAGCACGCGCGCCAGGCCGGTGATCCGCTCGGTCGTGATCGGGTTGCGCTTGTGCGGCATCGCGCTCGAGCCCTTCTGCCTGCCGGCGCGAAACGGCTCCTCGACCTCGCGCACCTCCGTGCGCTGAAGGTGGCGGATCTCGGTCGCCAGGCGCTCGAGCCCGGCGCCGGCGAGGGCGATCGCCTGCAGGAGCTCGGCATGGCGATCGCGCGCGACGACCTGCGTGGAGACCGGCTCGCGCTCCAGGCCGAGGCGCTCGAGCACGCGCAGCTCGAAGTCGGGGTCCGTCGCTGCGTACGTGCCGACCGCGCCCGAGACCGCTCCGACGGACGCTTGCGCAAAGGCGCGCTCGAGCCGCCTGAGGTTGCGGTCGGCCTCCATCGCGAAGCCGGCGAGCTTGACGCCGAACGTCGTCGGCTCGGCGTGCACGCCGTGCGTGCGCCCGACGCAGACGGTGTCGACGTGCTCGCGCGCGCTCTCGACGAGCGCCGTCACGAGCTCCCGCGCGCCCGCGAGGACGATCGCGCCCGCGGCGTCGAGCTGCGTCGCCAGCGCCGTGTCGAGCACGTCGCTCGAGGTCAGGCCGAAATGGATCCACCGGCCCGCGTCGCCGGCCGACGCGCTGAGGACGTCGACGAAGGCGGCGACGTCGTGGTCGGTGATCGCCTCGCGCTCCTGGACGGCCTGCACCGTGAACGTCGCCGCGCGGATCGCCGCCAGCTCGTCCTCCGTGGGCCCCTCCATCGCCTCGCAGGCGGCGACCTCGACGCGCCGCCACCCCTCCATCCGCGCCTCGTCGGTCCACAGGGCGCCGATCTCCGGGCGTGTGTATCGCGCGATCACCGCTGCAGTATCGACGAGAGGGCGGCGCTACTCGGGCGGGCGCCCCAACTCCAACTCGAACGGGACCGTTCCCCCGGCGATCCGCAGCACCCCGTGGTGCGTCGCGGCCAGCTGGTCAGTCACCGCGCCGGCGATCTCGAACCGCAACCGCCCGCCGGCGGTGATCCCTGGGGGGAGTGGCCGCAGCAACGAGCCCGTCGTGTCACGCGCGAAGGGATCTGGCGGCACGCGCTTCCCCGCGGCCACAAGCAGCGGGTCGAGGTTCTCGATGCGGACCTCGCCGTTGTTGGTCACGCGCACGTGCACGCTGAGTCGCGCGCGGTGGCGGCGCCGGCCGCGCGCGGTCTGGGCGGGTTGGAGGACTGCGGTGACGATCTGCACCCGCGCGAGCGTGGTCTGCGGCGGTTGCCGGCTGGGCGCGACGACGTCCGGCAGGGCCCGATCGCCGCTGCGGTCGCCAAACAGCGCGGTACCGATTCCCACGCCGAGCGCGGCCGCAACCACGACCCCCGCACTCAGCTTTGGCACCTCGCGGATGAGGCTTCGCGCCCCCGTCGTGGCCGGCATCTGGTCCTTCCGCACTGGCACCGAATAACGGTGCGTTGCCTCGGAGCAGAATACTCAGGTGAGACGACAGTCATGTGAGATACGCACACTTCTGCCGCAGGCTCGTCAGGCGCGCAGGATGCGCAGCGCCAGGTGCCCGGCGTTCTTGGCGTTGTCCAGTCCAACCGCCGCCACCGGCACGCCCGGCGGCATCTGCACGACCGAGAGGATCGCGTCCATGCCGCCCATCGCCGACAGCCGGCTCGACAACGGCACGCCGATCACCGGCAGGTCTGAGTGCGCCGCGGCGACGCCCGGCAGCGCCGCGGACAGCCCGGCGCCGGCGATGATGACCTGCAGCCCGCGCATGCGGGCGTTGGCGCAGTACTCGGCGACGAGGTCCGGCTGGCGGTGGGCGGACATGACGCGCACCTCGTGGCTGACGCCCGCGTCGCGCAGGACGCTCGCCGCGCCGTCCATGACGTCCATGTCGCTCTTGGAGCCCATGATGATCCCGACGCGCGGGGCGTCGACCTCGATGTCCTGCATCTGCACCGCCGTCTGCACGGTCGGGATCGGCTCGGCGGTTTCCTCGGTCATCCGTTCACCTTCTCCACGGCGCCCCGGGCGATGTCGGTGCGTAGTTGGCGTCCAGCGAAATCAATCTGCTCGACGGCAGCATAAGCCGCGTCGCGGGCCTCGCGCGGGCTCATGCCGATCCCGGTGACGTTCAGCACGCGCCCGCCGGCGGTGACGATCTCGCCCTCGCGCGCAGCCGTCCCGGCATGCGTGACCTCGACATCGGAGCCGACGTCGTCCAAACCCGAGATGACGTCCCCCGACGACGAGGAGGCCGGGTAGCCGGCGCTGGCGAGCACGACCGTCACAGCCCACTCGTCGGCCCAGCGCAGCGTCACGTCCGCCAGGCCGCCGGGCCGCGCCGCGGCCTCGAGCACGTCGAGCAGGTCCGAGCGCAACCGCGGCAGCACGGCCTGCGTTTCCGGGTCACCGAAGCGCGCGTTGTATTCCAGGACCTTCGGTCCTTCTTTTGTGAGCATGATCCCCGCGTACAGCACTCCCGAGAACGGCGTGCCGCGCTCGCGTAGCAGGTCGACGACCGGCTGATGGACGAGCGCCGCGATCTCGTCCACGCGCTCGGCGTCGAACTCACCGACGGGCGAGTAGGCGCCCATGCCGCCGGTGTTCGGCCCTTCATCCCCTTCGAAGATCCGCTTGTAGTCGCGCGCGGGCGCCATCGGGATCGCCCGGTCACCGTCGCACAGCGCGAGCAGCGACAGCTCCTCGCCCCCCAGGTGCTCCTCGACGACAACCGAGCCCGGCCCGAAGCGGCGGGCGACGAGGAAGTCCTCGAGCGTCGCCCGCGCCTGCTCGGCGTCGAGCGCGATGACGACGCCCTTGCCCGCCGCCAGCCCGTCGAACTTCAGGACGACCGGGTAGCGCTCGATCGCCGCCATCCCGCCGTCGACGTCGTCGACCTGCGCCCAGCCGGCGGTCGGCACGCCCGCGGCCTCCATGACCTCCTTGGCGAACGCCTTGGAGCCCTCGAGGCGGGCGGCGGCGGCCGTCGGGCCGAACGCCGCGATCCCGCGCGCCCGGAGCTCGTCGACGAGTCCCGCCACGAGCGGCGCCTCGGGGCCGACGACGACGAGATCGACGGCACGTTCGACGGCCGCGTCCGCCAGCCCGGCGACGTCGTCGACGGCGATGTCGAGGATCTCGGCGTCGGCGCCGATCCCGGCGTTTCCGGGCGCGCACAGGATCTCCGGGGCGCGCGCGGAGCGCGCGAGCGCACGCACGAGCGCGTGCTCGCGACCGCCGGCGCCGACGACGAGGACTCTGAACGACCCGCCCATGACGGCTTAGTGCTGCCCGCCGTACGTTGCGCCGGGAGAGACCACGGAACTTCCGGCGGCCAGCACTTAGACGTACACCACCGTGAGGCTGCTGACGGCTCGGTCCATGAGTCCGAAGTCATCGGCGTCCTGGGTGAACACCGGGATGTCGTTGGCGACCGCGGTGGCGGCAATCGCGGCGTCGAACTGACGCACCCGTCCTCCGGCCGCTCGCACCGCGCCCGCGATGGCAGCGAACGCGTCGGCACAGCGGTCATCGAAGGGCATCGGGTCGAAGCGGCGCGCCAGCGCGAGCGTCGCTTGGCGTCGGCGGCGAGATGCGTCATCGCCGGCGAGCTCCACGCCGGCAGCGAGCTCGGCGATCGTGATCGCCGAGACGGCCCCGAGCGACGGTGCCTCGCGCGGAGGTCGAGGACGCTCGAATGCCACGAAGAACGAGGTGTCGAGCAGGCCTCGCGGATGCGTGCTCACGCGACGTCGTCCGTCGTTCCGCCGAGCACCGCGTCGAGATCGTCGCGCAGGTCTCGATCCGCGGCCGCGCCTCCCGCCAGTGCCGCCAGCACGAGGTCGCCGGGCACCCATCTCGATCGCTCGATGTGGGGCACGACGTCGGCGATCGGGCGGCCGTTGCTCGTCAGGACGATCCGCTCGCCGGCCTCCACCGCGGCGATGACGTCGCTGGTGTGGTTGCGCAGCTCGCGAATCGAAACGGACCGCATGTGCGACACCGTAGCACAATTATCCTGAACGCCTTCGGACCCTCAAGTTGTGCGCTCGACCGAGTCGATGAACTCGTCGATCGGGATCGCCGGGAGCGTCTCGTAATGCGCGCTGCCCCGCGAGCCGAGCTCCAGCGAGACGCGCGTCATCGTCGCCTCGTCGGGCGCCTCGACGACGGTCAGGAAGTCATAGCGCCCCAGCAGCGCCCACTGCGAGGTGATGCGCGCCCCGAGGATCTCGACCTCCTCGTTGACCTCCTTGATGCGCTGCGGATTGTGCTTGACGGTCCCGACGCCGTCCGGGGTCAGCGTCGAGAGCATGAGGTACGTCGGCATGGCGCCTCCAGGGTCCGAGCGTGGCTTCCAGGAACGGTTGTATCCGATCGGGACGCCGGCCGAGACCTGCCTCCCGCCCGCATCGCATCCGGTACCGTCGAAAACGATGCGTTCGGTCCGCTTGGCAGTGCTCGCGCTCCTCACCGTGCTCGCCGCGGCGGCTCCCGCTACGGCCGCGACGCTGGGAACGCTCAGCCGCTGCTACCAGGAGAAGGGCGACGTCGTGGCGGCCGGGAGCGGCTTCGCGCCGAGCAGCGTCGTGACCCTCGCGCGCGACGGGACGACGATCGGCACGGCGGCGACGGATGCCCAGGGCACGTTCAAGGGCAGGTTCACCACGCCGAAGCTGCCGTCGGGTACGCGCGAGCGCGTCTACGACCTCGTCGCCACCGACGGCGCGACGACCGCGATCGCCCGCTACCGCGCGACGAAGCTCATCGCCGACTTCACTCCCGGCGCGGGCAGCCTCGGGACGCTGCGCGTGCGCTTCAGCGTTCGCGGCTTCAACCTGCTCGAGCGCCGGTCCAGCGTGTACCTGCACTACGTGCGCCCGAACGGCAAGCTGCGCCGGTCGGTCCGCCTCGGAACGGCGCGCGGGACGTGCGGCCACATTTTCCGCACGAAGAAGCGCAGCCTGTTCCCGTTCAACGCGCAGCGCGGCCGCTGGACGCTGCAGTTCGACACGCGCAAGACCTACAAGCGCGGCGCCGCCGACTCGAACTTCATCTGGGTGCGCAAGCCCGTCGAGGTCTTCGGCATCTAGTGTCGTCAGTCGGAAGCTGCCAGCGAACTAACGACTCAGGTCATTAGCCAACGTCGACCGTAGACTGCGGCCGTGACGCCCGCGTCAACCTTGGTCGGGAGGGATCGGGAGCTCGCCGAGCTGCGGCGCGGGATCGAGCGTGCCGTCGCCGGCCACGGCGGCCTGTACATGGTCGCGGGCGACCCCGGAGTGGGGAAGACCGCGCTTGCCGAGGCGGCCGGCGCGGAGGCCGTCGCGAGCGGCGCGCTCGTGCTCTGGGGCCGCGCGTGGGACGGCGGCGGCGCCCCCGCCTACTGGCCGTGGCTGCGCATCCTGCGCCGGCTGGGAAGCGAGCGCGAGGTCGCCGCCATCGCCACCGCGCTCGGCCCGCAGGCCGCCGCGCGGCTGCGGCGCCTCGTCCCCGACCTCGGCTGGGAAACCGCGGAGCCACCGAGCGGCGACGACACCGAGCCCGATCGCGCCGAATCCGACGCCGCGCGCTTTCAGCTCTTCGACGCGGTGACGTCGCTGCTGCGCGCGGCCGCGGCCGACGGCCCGCTCATCATCATGCTCGACGACCTGCACGGCGCCGATCACCCGTCGCTGCTGCTGCTGGCGTTCCTCGCGGTGCAGCTGCGCGACTCGCCGATCCTCGTCATCGGGACCTACCGCGAAGCCGAGGCGCGCGTGGATCCGCAGCTCGCGGCGACGCTCGCGGACATCATCCGCCACGGCCAGCGGCTGCCGCTGCGGGGGTTGCGCGAGCGTGACGTGGGGGCCGTCGTCGAGCGCGTCGCCGGGCGGCGGCCGCCCGACCGCGTCGTGCGCGCGATCCACGAGGCGACCGAGGGCAACCCGTTCTTCATCGACGAGGTCGTCCGGCTGCTCAGCGCGGAGGGCCGCCTCGAGGATGCCGCGCAGGTTGTCGGCTTCCGCATCCCCGACGGTGTGCGCGAGACGATTCGCCATCGCCTCGAGCCGCTGCCCGACAGCACGCGCATCCTGCTGCTCACCGCGGCGGTCATCGGGCGCAACTTCCGCCTCGACACGCTCCAGCGCGTCTGCGATCTGGAGCCGGCCGAGCTCGATCGCGCGCTCGGGGAGGCCGTCGGGACTGGCGTGGTGGTCGAGCGCGCCGGCGCGCTGGGCGGCTACGCGTTCTCCCACGGGCTCATCCGCGAGACGCTCTACGACGATCTCGGCCCGCAGCGCCGCGGCCAGCTGCACCGCGCCGTCGGGCTCGCACTCGAGGAGGTCTACGCGGCCGATCTGGATCCGCACGTCGCCGAGCTCGCCCACCACTTCTTCGTCGCCGCGACCGCGGGCGAGCTGACCAAGGCGATCGACTACTCCGTGCGCGCGGGCGAGCGGGCACTCGAGCTCGTCGCCTACGAGGAGGCCGGCGAGCACTTCGAGCGCGCGCTGCAGGCCTACGGGCTGCAGGAGCGCGCGGACGTCCCGCGGCGCTGCGACCTGCTGCTCGCGCTCGGCGCCGCCCAGAGCCGCGCCGGCGACGCGCGCAGCGCGCGCGAGACGTTCGTGCGGGCCGCCGGCCTCGCGCGCAAGCTGCGCTCCCCCGAGCGCCTGGCCCGCGCCGCGCTCGGCTTCGGCGCCGGGATGGGCGGCTTCGAGTTCGGGCGCGTCGACGAGACGCTCGTCGCGCTGCTCGGCGAGGCGCGCGACGCGCTTGGCGACGGCGGCCCGGCCGGCCCGCAGGACTCGCCGCTGCTCGCGCGCGTGCTCGGCCGCCTGGCGACCGAGCTGTACTTCTCCGACCGCACGACGGAGCGCATCGAGCTCTCCGAGCAGGCGATCGCGATGGCACGCCGCACCGGCGATCGCGCCACGCTCGGCGCGACGCTCAGCGCGCGCTTCCTCACGCTGTGGGGACCGGAGAACGCGCGCGAGCGCCTCCAGATCGCCACCGACGTCGTCGCGCTCGGCGAGGAGGCGCGCGACCGCGAGCTCGTGCTGCGCGGCCACGTCTGGCGGATCGTGACGCTCATGGAGCTCGGCGACTGGGTCGGCGCCGACATCGAGCTCGCCGTGCACGCCCGCCTCGCCGACGACCTGCGCGACCCGCTGCACCTCTGGTACGTGCCGCTCTTCCGTGCCACGCGCGCGCTGCTCGACGGCCGGCTCGCCGACGCCGAGCGCTTCTCCGCGGAGGCGTTCGCGGTCGGCCGCGAGACGCAGGCGCAGAACGCCGCGCAGCTCTACGCGGTGCAGCTCTTCGCGCTGCGTGCCGAGCAGGGCCGGCTGGGGGAGATCGAGCAGTCGCTGGAGGAGTTCGGCCGCCGCTACCCCGCCGCGCCGGTGTGGCGCGCGTCGGCCGCGTTCGCGCTGGCGGTGCTCGAGCGCTGGGAGGACGCGCGGCGCGGCTTTGAGGCGCTCGCCGGCGGCGGGCTGGCGGAGGTGCCGCGCGACGGCGAGTGGCTCACGACGGTCGCGCTGCTCGTCGCCGCCGGAACGCGGCTCGGCGACACGCGCCGCATCGGCGAGCTCGGCGACCTGCTGGCGCCGTACTGCGATCGCGCGGTCATCGCCGGGCGCGGCGCGATCTGCCTCGGCCCGGTGTCGCGCTTCGTCGGCATGGCGGCCGCGGCGATGGGCCGCGACGCGGAGGCCGTCTCGCACTACGAGCACGCCCTGACGATGGCGCGCCGCTGGGGCGCTGAGCCGATCGTCGCGACGGTGCGCCTCGAGCTCGCCGAGGTGCACGAGCGCTCCGCGGATACCGCGGCGGTCGCGCGCGGGCGCACGATGCGCCGTGAGGCCCTCGCGGCAGCCGAGCACCTCGGGCTCGGTGGGCTGCTGTCGCGTTATTCACAGGACGGGGAGATCGAGGTGGCCGGCCCTGAGCCGGCGGTGTCCGCGATCGTCTCTGGGCCAGCCACGTGGGCGTTCTACCGCCGCGGTGACATCTGGACGATCGGGCCGCCCGACGGCCAGGTCCAGCTGCGTCACGCCAAGGGCCTGTCGCACATCGCCCGGCTGCTCGCGGCGCCGCGCGTCGAGTTTCACGCGCTGGACCTCGTCGCGGGCCCGCAGGACCGCGGCGCCTCGGTGGGGATCGCCGTCGCGGCCGGCATCGAGGTGCGCCCGCGCGGGGAGGGCGACGCCGGGCCGGTGCTCGACAACCAGGCCAAGGCCGCCTACCGCGAGCGCCTGAGCGAGCTGCAGGAGGAGATCGACGAGGCCGAGTCGTTCAACGATCCCGAGCGGGCGTCGCGCGCGCGCGAGGAGCTGAGCTTCCTCGCGCGCGAGCTGGCCGGCGCCGTCGGCCTCGGCGGGCGCGACCGCAAGGCCAGCTCTGACACCGAACGTGCACGCGTGAACGTGACCCGCGCGATCCGCACGGCGCTCAAGCGCATCGGCGAGCATGACGCCGCGCTGGGCCGCGGGCTGGGAACCGCGGTGCGCACCGGGACGTTCTGCGTCTACGACCCACCGGTCGGCGACGAGCCGGCGTGGGACCTGAGCGGGCCGGCTTGATCAGGGTCGTGCGGCAGGCGATCGGCGGCCCGCAACCGCCGCGCCCCTGCGCCTAACTGACCACGGAGACGGCCGTCCAGATCAGCATCTGGACGATCGCGAGCGTCGCGAGCGCGATCGCCGCGATCGCCATCGCCGAGCCGGCCTTGCTGAGCGGCTCCTGGCGGGCGCGGCGCGCGAGCACGATCGCCGCGATGCCGAGCGGGGGGCCGATCCAGAAGCCGGGCAGCGGGACGTCCAGGTCCCAGACCATCGTGGTGTCGGGAACCGCGAGGACGGCAAGCAGGAGTGCAAGACCGGGTCGCGCCGTGGTGGTGTGACCGACGTCGACGGAGGGGTTGAGCGTGGCGTTCATGACGGCTCCTTCGGAGAGGTGTTCGGACACCGCCGACGCTACGTTGGGCGCGACCTC
The DNA here is from genome assembly GCA_963705315.1 of uncultured Actinomycetes bacterium. GTDB lineage: Bacteria > Actinomycetota > Thermoleophilia > Solirubrobacterales > Solirubrobacteraceae > CADCVQ01. The sequence goes on along the minus strand of OY970068.1, from coordinate 3,749,821 downwards.
CTGCCATCGACGCCAGCACCGGACCGGGCCGGTACTCGCACCACTTTTCTGACCAGTGCTACTACTGAGCGTCGGCCGCGCGCAGGTAGGCGAGCACGGCCAGGACGCGCCGGTGGCCCCCGTCGCCCTCGGGCAGGTCGAGCTTCATCAGCACGCTGCGCACGTGGCTCTCGACCGTTCGCTCGGTGAGCACGAGGCGCGCGGCGATCGCCTGGTTGGTCAGGCCCTCGGCCATGAGCGACAGCACCTCGCGCTCGCGCTCGCTCAGCTCACCGAGGCCGTCGGACGCCTGCCCGCCCACGAGCGACGCGACGACCCGCGGATCAAGCGCCGAACCGCCGCGAGCGACCCGCTGCGCCGCCTCGAGGAACTCCCCGACATCGAGCACGCGGTCCTTGAGGAAGTAGCCGAAGCCGCCCTGCGAGACGAGCCCGACCGCGCCGGTCGTCTCGATGTGCTGGGAGAGGACGAAGACGCCGACCGCCGGGTGGGCCTCCCGGATCCAGTGCGCCGCGCGCATCCCCTCGTCGGTGTGGGTCGGCGGCATGCGCACGTCGACGACCGCGAGATCGGGCTCGTGCTCGCTGACTGCGCCGCGCAGCCGGTCGGCGTCGTCGACTGCCGCGACGACTGCGTGACCGGCGTCCTGAAACAGGCGCCGCAGGCCCTCGCGCAGGAGGGCCTGGTCCTCGGCGATCACGACGCGCAAGGCAGCTCCGCCGTGACCTCGGTGCCGCGCCCGTGCGGGCTCGACAGGCGAACGCTACCGCCGAGCGCCGCGACGCGATCGGTGATCCCGGCAAGACCCGAGCGCTCCGACGCGGCCGCGCCGCCGACGCCGTCGTCGCTGATGCGCAGCACGAGGTGTCCGTTCTCGCGCTCCGCGCTGACCCTCACCCGCGAGGCGTGCGCGTGCTTGACGGAGTTCGTCAGCGCCTCGCTGGCGACGAAGTACGCGGCCGCCTCGATCTGCTCGGCAAAGCGCCCCGATGTCGCCACGACATCCGTGCGCAGCGGCGAGCGCGACGCGAGCTCGCGCAGCGCCGGCGCGAGGCCGTCGTCGAGGCACGCCGGCCGGACGCCGCGCGCGATCTCCCGCAGCTCCTCGATCGCGAGCGTGACCTCGTCGACCGTGCCGTCCAGCGCCGTAGTCCTTCACGCCGGGCAGCCAGAAGAACAGCTCGAGGCTCGGATCGTCCAGCGCCTCGGCGAGCGCGGCTCCGGTTGCCTCTGGCGTTGTCCGGCCGGCGCGCAGGTCGGCGAGGTGGCTCTCGACACGGCGCAGGCCCTCATAGCGCGCGCGGTTGAAGCGACGGTCGACGACGCGCTGCACGCGCGTGCGCAGTGTGCCGAACGCGAGTGCAGCGGCGAGTGTCGCCGCCGCGGTGGCGAGCGTCGAGCCGGAGCCGAGCGCGACCCCCAGCGCGAGGGAGACCGCGGCGTACGTCGCTGCCAGCAACGCCGTCAGCGTCGCGTAGACGAGCGTGCGGTTGACGAGCCGGTCGACCTCGTAGAGGCGGTAGCGCATGACCGCGACGCCGATCGCCAGCGGGAGCGCGATGAGCACAACGATTAGCGCGGCGATCGCGGCGGAGTCGGCGCTCCCGCTGATCAGGCTCTCGGCCCACCCGACGCCGATGGCGAGCGGGATCAGCGCCGCGGCGTAGGCGATGAGCTTGATCTGCTGGCGCTCGAGGCCGATCGCGCGCCGCAGTCGCACGCGGATCGCCAGGGCGGCGGCGACGAGCGAGGCGACGAGGCCGAGCGACGCGATCGGATACAGAGCGAAGAAGACCGGCTCGGGTAGCTGGGGCAGCGGGCTCGAGAACGTGTCGAAGGGCGCGTCGAGATCGCGCGGGGCGAAGAACCCGAGCACGAACTGCAGCGAAAAAACGCGACGGCCGCGATCGCGATTGGCCTCCAGCGCGGGGCTGGCAGGTGACCGTCGGGGAAGACGAACGCGATCGCGGTCAACGACGCGAAGAGCAGCGGCCAGGACGCCTGGTCGTAGAGCGCGGCGAACTCGGCAGCGGGCAGCGATCCGGGGTTCTCCAACAGGCCGTAGACCGCGTAGTTCGTGCCCACGCCGCTGATCGAGAGGACGAGTCCGTTGGCCAGCAGCAGCCAGCCGATCAGGTTCTCGCCCCGCCGCGTGGCGAGCACGACGCCGACGGTGGTCGACGTGAGGACGGCCAGCGGGAAGATGTAGGAGACCCACTCCGCCTCGATCCCCTGGTGGTTGGAGACATCGAGGCCGATCGCGACCGCGACGACGGCCGCGGTCGCGGCCACGAGGGCCCAGGGAGCGATCCGTTGCACACGCACGCGCCGATCATCGTCGCCTCGCTGCGCCACGACAACCGTGCTAATACTGATCACCGACTTTCGGGTAGCCCCGCGGGTTCACCCCCGAAACAGAGGATCGAAATGTCAGACGGAACCGTTGACGAGACCAAGGGCAGGGTCAAGGAAGCCGCCGGAGCGCTGACCGGCGACAAGAGCCTGAAGAACGAGGGCAAGGTCGACAAGGCGTCGGGCAAGGTCAAGGACGTTGTCGGCGGCATCGCCGACAAGGCCAAGAACCTGCTGCGCAAGGACTGAGCGGTCGCCACGCTACGACGCTCGCGCTCGATTGCGCGAGCGTCGCAATGCGGTGGTGGGCGCTTGATCGCGCCGCAAAGGAGTACCGTGAGCTGCGTGGACGATGACGCGATTCGCATTCTGGTCAAGCGACTGGCGCGAGCTCACCCCTCCGGTGGCACCGTCATCGAGCGCGCGGCGATCGTCGCCGCGGGCACGGGCTCGAACGATGTGCTGGCGTGGATCACCGCTCACGGTGGCGAGGCCGAAGCCGTGGTGAAGTCCACGGCCAACCACGGGCTGCACGGCTCTCGCCTGCACGACTCCGTTGGATCGCCGCCGCCGCCGCCGTCGCGCTTCGTGCTGCCGGTCGGCGCGCTCGACAAACCTGACTGATCCGCTTGCTTGTCGCGTCCGCACATCCTTCAGATCACATCAATCTGGAGGTTTTGTCATGGGAGGAAAGACGCTCGCGCAGGTCTACGTGCTGACGCTCGGAGCCGTGCTCGTGCTCGTGGGAATTCTCGGATTTCTCGTCGAGCCGAGTTTCGGAATCGGTGACAGCGCGCAGCGTGGGACGCTGATCGCGTTTGACATCAATGGTTGGCACAACGTCGTGCATCTGCTGTCCGGCGTGGTCGGTCTTGCGATGGCCGGCACGGCAGCGAAGGCGCGCCTGTTCGCCATCGGCTACGGCATCGTCTACGTCCTCGTGACGATCCTCGGCTTCATCGTCGGCGACGGCGGCCTGCTGCTGTCACTCATCCCCATCAACACGGCGGACAACCTGCTGCACCTCGCGATCGCGCTGACCGGCATCGGCGTCGGGCTCTCGAGCCCGGCCACCTCCGTCGGGCGCGTCGTCCCGCAGCACTGAGCGGCGCATGCTCCTCATCGCACATGTCGGCCATTGGGCGATGTCCCTGCTCGAGGCGGCCCCGCTGATCGCGGTCGTTTCGGTGCTTGCGGTGAGGAGCGCCCTCAGTCGGTCACGCGTTCACAGCTTGCGCTGACGCGGTCGCCGCTTGCGCTGACGCGGTCGCCGCTCGCGCCCGCGACCCGGCTCGCGCGCGGCAACGTACCCCAGGCGGGCCGGAGCCTGGGGAAGGCGCGGGCTACGCCGCGGCCGCGTTTCGCCCCGCGCGCGCCTTCACGAGCACGAGCTCGGCATCCGCCGCGTCCACGCGGATCGTGTCTCCCTCGGCGAACTCGCCCTGAAGCACCGCCAGAGCCAACCGGTCGACGAGCTTCTTCTGGATGACGCGCTTCAGCGGCCGCGCGCCGTAGACGGGGTCGTAGCCGAGGTCGCCGATGAGCTCGCGCGCCTCGGGCGTCAGCTCGACGCCGATGCCGCGCTGGGCGACGCGGTCGATGACCTTCTGCGCCTGCATGCCGACGATCGCGCCGATCTGCTCGCGGCTGAGCGTGTCGAACTCGACGATGTCGTCGAGGCGGTTGATGAACTCGGGGCGGAAGTGCATCTCCGCGCCGGGGACGCCACCGGCGATGTTCGAGGTCATGATCAGCACGACGTTCTTGAAGTCCACCGTGCGACCCTTGCCGTCGGTGAGGCGACCGTCGTCCATGACCTGCAACAGCGTGTTGAAGACGTCCGGGTGTGCCTTCTCGACCTCGTCGAGCAGCAGCACGGAGTACGGCCGGCGGCGCACCGCCTCGGTGAGCTGGCCGCCCTCGTCGTAGCCGACGTAGCCGGGAGGCGCGCCAACCAGGCGTGACACGGAGTGCTTCTCCATGTACTCCGACATGTCCAGGCGCACCATCGCGTCCTGGGAGTCGAACATGAACTCCGCCAGCGCGCGGGCGAGCTCGGTCTTGCCGACGCCCGTCGGGCCGAGGAAGAGAAAGACGCCGATCGGCCGCTCGGGGTCCTGCAGGCCGGCGCGCGAGCGGCGCAGCGCGTTTGACACCGCGGCGATCGCCTCGTCCTGGCCGACGACGCGCTGGTGCAAACGCTCCTCCATGTGGACGAGCTTGGAGACCTCGCCCTCGAGCATGCGGCTGACGGGGATGTTCGTCCAGCGCGCAACGATCTCGGCGACGTCCTCGGCGGTGACCTCCTCCTTGAGGAAGCCTGCATTGGCATCGCTCTGCGCCTCGGCCTCGGCCAGCCCGCGCTCGAGTTCGGGGATCTCCCCGTAGCGCAGCTCGGCGGCGCGCTGCAGGTCGGCGTCGCGCTCAGCGCGCTCGACCTCGCGGTGCGCCACGTCGAGGCGCTCCTTGAGCTCCTTGATCGCGTCGATCTTCGCCTTCTCGGCCTGCCACTGCGCCTTCATCCCGGAGCTGCGCTCGCGCAGCTCGGCGAGCTCGCGCTCGAGGGCGGCGCGGCGCTCCTTGGAGGCCTTGTCGCGCTCCTTCTTCAGCGACTCGAGCTCGATCTCGAGCGCCGTCGCGCGGCGCTCGAGCTCGTCGATCTCCTCGGGCAGCGAGTCGATCTCGATCCGCAGCCGCGATGCGGCCTCGTCGATGAGGTCGATCGCCTTGTCGGGGAGGAAGCGGTCGGCGATGTAGCGATGGCTGAGCGTCGCGGCGGCGATCGTCGCGGAGTCCTGGATGCGCACGCCGTGGTGGACCTCGTAGCGCTCCTTCAGCCCGCGCAGGATCGCGATCGTGTCCTGCACAGACGGCTCGCCGACCAGGACCGGCTGGAAGCGGCGCTCGAGCGCGGCGTCCTTTTCGATGTGCTTGCGGTACTCGTCGAGCGTCGTGGCGCCGACGGCGCGCAGCTCGCCGCGGGCGAGCATCGGCTTGAGCAGGTTGGCGGCGTCGACGGCGCCCTCGGCCGCGCCGGCGCCGACGATCGTGTGCAGCTCGTCGAGAAACAGGACGACCTGGCCGCCCGCGTCGGAGACCTCCTTCAGGACGGCCTTCAGCCGCTCCTCGAACTCGCCGCGGTACTTCGAGCCCGCGAGCAGCGAGCCGATGTCCAGCGCGATGACGCGCCGGTCGCGCAGCGACTCGGGGATGTCGCCGTCGACGATCCGCTGGGCGAGGCCCTCGACGATCGCCGTCTTGCCGACGCCCGGCTCGCCGATCAGGACGGGGTTGTTCTTCGTGCGGCGGCTGAGCACCTGGATCACGCGGCGGATCTCGTCGTCGCGGCCGATGACGGGGTCGAGCTTGCCGTCGGCGGCGGCCTGCGTGAGGTCGCGGCCGTAGCGCTCGAGCGCCCGGATCTTCTCCTCAGGCGACTGGTCGGTGACGCGGTGCGAGCCGCGCACGTCGGCGAGCGCCTGCAGCAGCCGCTCGCGCGTCGCGCCGGCGGCACGCAGCGCCTGGCCGGCGGGGCCGTCGTCGGCGGCGAGGGCGAGCAGCACGTGCTCGACGGAGACGTACTCGTCATGCAGGTCGCGCATCTCCCGCTCGGCGCCGCGCAGCACGGCGAGCAGCTCCGGGGACGTCGTCGCCTCGGCCTCGGTCGACAGCGTCGGCAGGTCGCCCAACGCGCGCTCGACGTCGGCGCGCAGCGCGGCAGGCGCGGCGCCGAGCTTGCCGAGCACGGGAGCGACGGTGCCATCCTCCTGATCGAGGAGAGCGGCGAGCAGATGCAGCGGGGAGACCTGTGCGTGGCGGTGCTGCGGCGCGAGCGAAACGGCGGCCTGCAGAGCCTCCTGGGTCTTGATCGTGAAGCGGTCGGCGTGCATGGATCTCAGTCTAACACGCTGAGATTTTCTGCCTGCGACACGATCGTCAGCGGCGGTGGCCAAGACGGGAGCACTCTCGCGTCGTCCGCACGACGCCGCGATCGGGCGCGGGTATCAGGTCAGTGTTGGGTCGCGGGGGATCGCGACGAGCGGCGTCAGGCCGATCGCTCGCGCCTGATCGATATCGACGATCTCGCGACCCATCGGTAGCAGCGACACCGGGATCAGCTTGAAGTTGGCTATCCCGAACGGGATACCGATGATCGTCACGCACAGCACGACGCCCACCACGACGTGTCCGAGCGCGAGCCACCACCCGCAGAATACGAACCAGATGACGTTGCCGATGCCCGACGCGATGCCGGCATCGGCACGCTTCACGACGGTCTTGCCGAATGGCCACAGCGCGAACATCGCGATGCGCAGTGATGCGATTCCGAACGGGATCGTGATGATGAAGATGAAACAGATCAGGGCAGCGAAGGCGTAACCGATTGCCATCCAGATGCCGGCGAGAACAAACCAGAGGATGTTGAGCAGCAGTCTCACTCGCTAACCGCCCCGGATCCTAGACGGGCGCGCCGGCTACGAAGTCAGGCGGCGGCTTCGCGCGAAAGGTGACGACACTCTTCGGCGAACGATGAAGACTCAGTTGAGTTCGACGAGGCACCCGGTCGGACTTGTCGCGGCGCTCGCTGTCGGGTTGACCACCAAATTGGTGGTCAACCCGACCCCGTGGCAGTTGCGCTCGCCGATCTCCCGCACCCGTCGCTCACCCGAACAAAACAACGACCAGGGCCCGGGTGAGCCCCGGCGTGATCGCCCCGAGCGCGGAACGTGCGGCAGGTCCGACGCGTCAGTAGGTCAGCGCGTCCGCCTGCACGGCGAGCGCCGGCCGCGTGACCACGGTCACGCGCTCAAGGACGCCCGACGCGATGAGCTTCTCGTGTGCGGCCGACGCGTCGTCGGCCGTCTCGAACTCGACGAGGAGCAGCAGCTCGTTCGGTTCGTCGACGAGCCGGAAGATGCGATGGCTCGTCGCGCATGCGCGGATGTCGTGCGGGTCGGAGTCGAACATCGCCTTCCATGCGTCGTAGTCCTCGATCTTGATCCGGGTGGTCATGAACGCCATCTGGCACCGCCTCCATAGGTTCGCTCTAGTGAGCATGTAATGAATATAGCGGTAGGATAGTGAAATGGCCGAGCCTGTCAAGCGCGCCTACAACTCGCCCCGCCGCCAGGAGCAGGCGCAGGCCACGCGCGCGCAGATCCTCGACGCGGCGAAGGTGCTCTTCGAGCGCGACGGCTACAGCGCGACGACGGTGAGCGCGATCGCCGCCGAGGCCGGCGTGGCGCTCAAGACCGTGTACCTCGCGTTGGAGTCCAAGAGCGGCGTGCTGCGCGCGCTGTGGAACCGCACGCTGCGCGGCGACGACGAGGACGCCCCGGTCGCCGTGCGCGCCTGGTACCGGGAGGTGCTCTCAGAGCCCGACCCCGAGCGCCAGCTTCGCCTCAACGCGCGCAACGCGCGCGCGGTCAAGGAGCGTATCGGCACGCTGCTGCAGATCATTCGCAGCGCGGCGCCGGTGGACGGCGACATCGCCGCGCTGTGGGAGCGCATCCAGAGCGACTTCCACGACAACCAGGCCGCGATCATCAAGACGCTCGCCGAGCGCGGCGCGCTGCGGCCGGGCCTCAGCGCGGAGGATGCCGCCGACGTGCTGTGGACGCTCAACCACCCGACGATCTGGGGGCTCCTGGTCGGCGAGCGCGGCTGGACCCCGGAACGCTTCGAGGCGTGGCTGGCCGACGCGTTCTGCTCGCAGCTGCTCGGCGTCAGTCCGCCGGACGCTCGATCGGGATCGTGAACGGCACCACGTCCTCGGCGCGGACGATCTCCCCGCTCGGGCTGCCGACGTAGCGGACGAGCTCGGCCTTGGCGCGGTCGCGCCGGCCCTCCAGCGCGGCGACCTCCGCCTCGAGCTGCTGGCGGCGCTGTTCGAGCGCGCCGACCTTGCGCTGCGTGCGCCTGAGCTGCTCCTCGAGCTCGAGCACCCGCTCGACGCCCGCGAGGTTGAGCCCGAGCTCGGCGGTCATCTGCTGGATGCGGCGCAGGCGCTCGACGTCCTCCTGGGAATACAGCCGCGTCCCCTTCGGCGAGCGCTTGGGCTCGATCAGGCCGCGCTGCTCGTACATCCGCAGCGTCTGCGGATGCATGTCGGCGAGCTCGGCGGCGACCGAGATCATGAACACGCCGCGGTCGGAGGACACCTCGATGCGCGTCGTGGTACGCCGCCGGGTGCTCATCGCGAGCAACTCCTTGTGAGCTCTTGCGCGGCGGTGAGCGAGCAATGGCTCGATGTCATGACGAGAACAGCTTCGCGCGCGGGTTGCCGTTGAAGACCTTCTCGAGGTCGGCCACGGCCGCCTCCTGTTCGGCGGTGAGCTTGTCGGGGAGGTCCAGCGCGAAGCGGTAGTGGATGTCTCCGTGCCCGGGCTTGCCGAGCTTCTTCGGACCCTCGCCGCGCAGGCGCTGCAGGCTCCCGGGCCGGGTCCCGGCCGGGACGCGCAGCGTCTTTCGCCCGTTGAGCGTCGGCACCTCGACCTCGGCGCCGCGCAGCGCCTCGGGGACCGTCAGCGGCACCTCGACCTCGACGTTGTCGCCCTTGCGCTTGAAGACCGGCGACTCGGCGACGCGCGTGATCACGAAGAGGTCGCCTTCGGCGCCATTGTTGCGGCCCGGCTCGCCCTTGCCGGCGAGGCGGATCTTGCTGCCGTCCCGCACGCCCGCGGGGATGTTCACGCGGTAGCGCTTGACCGTGCGGATGCGGCCCGAGCCCTGGCACGTCGGGCACGGGTCCTCGATGACGACGCCCGCGCCGCCGCACTGCGAGCACGGCTGGGAGATGGAGAACAGGCCCTGTCCCTCGGTCTCCACGCCGCGGCCCTGGCAGCGCGGGCAGACCTTCGGCGACGTGCCCGGCTTGGCGCCGGTGCCGCTGCACGTCCCGCAGCGCTCGAGCTTGGGCACCGAGATCGGCACCTGCGCGCCGTGGATCGCCTGGTCGAAGCCGATCGACACCTCGGCCTCGAGGTCGCGGCCGCGCTCTGCCTGCGGGCGCTGCGGCCCGCCGCCGGCGCGCCCGCGCGCCTGGCCGAACAGGTCAGACAGGATGTCGCCGAAGCCGCCCATGTCGTAGCCGGCGCTGGTGCCGCCGGCGCCGCCGCGGCCGGTGCCCGAGAACGGGTTGAGCAGCTGGCGGTCGTACTCCTTGCGCTTGTCGGGATCGCCCAGGACGTCGTGCGCCTGGGAGATCTGCTTGAAGCGCTCCTCGGACTTGGCGTCGTCGGGATTGCGGTCAGGGTGGTACTGGCGCGCGAGCTTGCGGTAGGCCTTCTTGATCTCGGCCGCGGTCGCCTTGCGCTCGACGCCGAGCACCTTGTAGTGATCCTGACTGGCCATGGCTACCGCACCAGTCTCCTAGCCGGCCACGACGACTCGGGCGGGACGCAGGATCGCGCCGTTCAGGCGATAGCCGGACTGCAGCACCTCGACGATCGTTCCCGCCTCGGTGCCCGCGACGGGATGCTGCGCGACGGCCTCGTGCTCGGACGGATCGAACGGCTCGCCCTGCGGGACGAAGCCCTCGATGCCGGACCGGTTCAGCGCGGCCGCGAGCTCTGACTGAACGAGCCGGAAGCCGTCGGTCACGTGGTGCTCGGGATCGGCGTCGCTGGCCTCGACGGCCTGCAGCGCGCGCTCGAGGTTGTCCAGGGCGGGGAGGAGCTCCTTCGCCAGGCGGCTCGTGCCGCGCGCCTCCGCGGCCTGCACGTCACGCGTCATGCGCTTGCGGAAGTTCTCGAAGTCCGCCTGCCTGCGCTGAGCGAGGTCGAGGTACTCGTCGGCCATGCCGGCGCGCGCGGTGAGCGCGGCGATGGCGTCCTCGTCGAGCGGCTCGGACGCGACCACCTCCGGCTCGACGACCTCGGTCTCGACGACCTCGGTCTCGACGTCGGCGACCGGCGCCGCCTGCTCCTCGGGAGGCGGCGCCTGCTCGCTGATGTTCGGCTGCTCTGCGGGGAGCACCGGCTAGCGCCCCTCGTCCACGACCTCGGCGTCGACGACGTCCTCCTCCTCGGAGGACGCGTTGGGCTCGGTGCCATCGGCGCCGTTGGCGGACGGCTCCTGCTCCTGCTGCGCGCGCGCCTTCTCGTACATGGCCTCGGAGACCTTGTGGAACGCCGTCTGCAGCGCCTCGGTCTTCGCGGTCAGCTCGGCGGCGTCCTCGGACTCAAGCGAGTCGCGGAGGTCTGAGATCAGGCCCTCGATCTCCTCCTTGGAGGATTCGTCGACGTTCTCGGCGAGGTCCTTGAGCTGGCGCTCGGACTGGTAGGCCGCGTTCTCGGCGGTGTTGCGTGCCTCGGCGAGCTCGCGCAGGCGCTTGTCGTCGTCGGCGTGCGTCTCGGCGTCGGACACCATCCGCTTGATCTCGTCGTCGGACAGCCCGGAGCCGGCCTTGATCTCGATCTTCTGCTCCTTGCCGGTGCCGAGGTCCTTCGCCGACACGTTGAGGATGCCGTTGGCGTCGATGTCGAAGCCGACCTCGACCTGCGGGATGCCGCGCGGCGCCGGCGGGATGCCGGTCAGCTGGAACTTGCCCAGCGACTTGTTGTAGTTGGCCATCTCGCGCTCGCCCTGGAGCACGTGGATCTCGACCGACGGCTGGTTGTCCTCGGCGGTCGAGAAGACCTCGCTCTTGCGCGTGGGGATCGTCGTGTTGCGCTCGATGAGCTTCGTCATGACGCCGCCCTTGGTCTCGATGCCGAGCGTCAGCGGGGTGACGTCGAGCAGCAGGACGTCCTTGACGTCGCCGGCGAGCACGCCGGCCTGGATCGCCGCGCCGACCGCCACGACCTCGTCGGGGTTGACGCCGCGGTGCGGCTCCTTGCCCGTGAGCTCCTTGACGCGCTCCTGCACGGCGGGCATGCGGGTCATGCCGCCGACGAGCACGACGTGGTCGATCGTCGTCGCGCCCTTCTCCTTGGCGTCATCCAGCGCCTGGCGCACGGGCGCGACGATGCGCTCGAGCAGCTTGCCGGTCAGCTCGTTGAGCTTGGCGCGCGTGAGGCGGACGTCGAGGTGCTTGGGCCCGCTCGTGTCGGCCGTGATGAACGGCAGGTTGATCTGTGACTCCTGCGCGGTCGACAGCTCGATCTTCGCCTTCTCGGCGGCCTCGTAGAGGCGCTGGAGGGCCATCGGGTCGTTCTTCAGATCGATGCCCTGGCCCTTCTTGAACTCCGCCGCCAGCCAGTCGACGATCGTCTTGTCGAAGTTGTCGCCGCCGAGGTGGTTGTCACCCGCGGTCGACTTGACCTCGAACACGCCGTCGCCGATCTCCAGCACGGACACGTCGAACGTGCCGCCGCCGAGGTCGAAGACGAGGATCGTCTGGTCGGCCTCCTTGTCCAGGCCGTAGGCCAGCGAGGCCGCGGTCGGCTCGTTGATGATGCGCTTGACGTCGAGGCCGGCGACCTTGCCGGCGTCCTTGGTCGCCTGGCGCTGGTCGTCGTTGAAGTACGCCGGGACGGTGATGACCGCGCTGTCGACGGTGTCGCCGAGGTACGCCTCGGCGTCGGTCTTCAGCTTCTGGAGGATCATCGCGCTGATCTCCGGCGGGTTGTACTCCTTGGACTTGCCGTTCTCGGTGACCTGAACGCGCGCGTCGCCGTTCTTGCCGGAGATGACCTTGTAGGGGACGATCGACTCCTCCTCGCGCACCTCGGCCTCCTTGCGGCCCATGAAGCGCTTGATGGAGAAGACGGTGTTCTGCGGGTTGGTGACGGCCTGGCGCTTGGCGACGGTGCCGACGAGGCGCTCGCCGGACTGCGTGAACGCCACGACGGAGGGAGTCGTACGACCGCCCTCGGAGTTCTCGATGACCGTCGGCTCGCCACCTTCCAGCACAGCCATGCAGGAGTTGGTGGTGCCGAGGTCGATGCCAATGGTTCTGCCCATGAGGGGAGGGTCTCCTTCTTCGGTGCCTAAGAAATCTGCGTCTGAGTGTAGTAGATCTGAGTTGCGTGGCTGAACGGGTGGGGCGATCAGTCGTCGCGCCGCAGCCATGCCGCGAGGAACGGGTCGACGACCCGCCACCCGGTTCGCGCCGCGCGGTCGGCCGCGAGATGCCCGTCGCCCACGAGCCGCTGCACCGCCGCGCGGGTCGAGCCGCTCTTGGCCAATCCAAACCGCTGCGCCGCCTCACGCCCCGTCAGCGGGACGGTCCGGAACGCGACGACCTTCAGCACCTTTCGCTCGAGCGGCGTGCACGACTGCCACAGGATCTGGATCTCGCCGCCGGCCTCGCGCTCGGCTGATTGTTGGGCGGCCGTCCATTGTTCGATCGTCGCGGACGAGCCCGCGCGGGTGCGGCCATACAGGTGGTGCGCGAGCAGCATCGCGCGCTGCGGATGGCCCTCTGAGGTGTCGAGCAACGGGCCGAGACCCTCGCCCGGGTCGCGGCGCGCGCCGGCGAACCGCGCGGTGATGTGCGTGGCGAGGTCGTCGGCGTTCAGGGGCCCGAGCTCGATGGGCGCTGCTTGGCCGAAGAACGCGTGGCGGCGGTCGGAGAACAGGTCGCGCATGAGGCCCGGATGCGAGCCCGAGAAGACGTAGCCGGCAGCGTCGCCGTGCGTCTCGAGTTCGGCCCGGAACGCCCCCGGGAGTGCGCGGTCGATGCGGAAGATTTCCTGAAACTCGTCGAACGCGATCACGCACTGGCGTCCCGTGCGTTCCTGCACGCGGCGTGGAAGCGCCAGGCGATCGAGCAGCCCGGGCGCGGAGACGGCCGGCGCGGCGCTGACGCCGATACCGCCGGGCGCCAGGCTGAACGTTGGCTGGAGCGTGCGCACGAGTCCTTCGAACCAGCGCCGAACCGGACCCCGGAGCTGCGCTCCGTATGCCCGCTCGATCCGCTGAGCCACATCGCTCGCGCTGACGCAGCCCAAGAAGTTGACCTCGATTGCAATCGCGCCGCCCTCGTGTTCCGCGGTCGCGAGCGCGGCGCGCAGGAGTGACGTCTTGCCGAATCGCCGCGGTCCCTCGAGGCGACTGTTGCGCGCGTCCAGGGCGCGGTCGACGAGCGTCCGAAGTTCCTCGGATCGGTCGATGAGTTCGCCCGGCCGGACCGGTTCCTCGTAGATGAAGGGGCTCGACATAGGTGCTAAGAATAGCACCATACGGTGCTAGTAGTAGCACCTATTCTCAGAGAAGCGTCGAAACCCGCACGGTAAGACCGAGCGCGACGGCGGTGACGGTGGCACCGTCGTTGAGGGTGCGAACGCTCGTGTAGCGGCCGTCCACCGGCTCGCGGTGCACGACGAGCTCGCGGCGCTCGACGTCGAGGACCCAGTACTCCGGGATGCCGGCCTCGGCGTAGATCTCCGCCTTGCGTCCGAGGTCGAGCCGGAGCGAGCTGTTCGAGATCTCGACGACGAGCACGGCATTCGCCGGCCGCTCGTCGCGGGGCGTGCGCGGGATGACGGCGAAGTCCGGCTCGGGCTGGCTGATCGGGCTGCGCACACCGAGCGGACACTGCGGGCTGAGGTCCATGCCGGCTGCGGTGATCGCCGGCATCACGAGCTCGTTGAACCGGCGGATCGCGTACATGTGCGGCTCGCGCTGCGGGCTCATCTCGACGAGCACGCCGTCGAGCAGCTCGACGCGATCGTCCTCGCCGAGGATGCCGGCGTCGACCATCGCCGCGAGGTTATCGACCGTGAGCGGGTGCACAGGCAGCTGTGGATCGACCTGCACCGGCATGCCGGCGATCGTAGCGCGCCGGCCGCCGTGTGACCGGGCCTCGCGAGCCGCACTCATGTGCCTCCGTGCGTTTCGCATCCGCTACCCATGGCCACAGCCTGGACGCATGCGCGTCACAAGACCAGACGCGGGTGTGCCGACTCTGCGCCGAAACGCCTTCGTGACGGTGCGCTTACGACCGAGGTCGAGGGTGCGTGGTCACAGCAGCTCGGAAACCGGCACGGTGAGGTCGAGGGCGATCGCCGTGACCGTTTCGCCGGCGGTGAGCGTCAGGACGCTCGTGTAGCGACCGTCCACCGGCTCGCGGTGCACGACGAGTTCGGCGCGCTCGACGTCGAGGACCCAGTACTCGGGGATGCCCGCCTCCGCATATATCTCGGCCTTGCGGCCGAGGTCGAGCCGGCGCGAGCTCTTCGAGATCTCGATCGCCAGCAACGCCTGGGCCGCGTGGCTGTCGCGCGGGCCGGGGGGAACGATCGCGATGTCCGGTTGCGGCTGGCTGATCGGGCTGATGACGTTCAGCGGGTTCTGCGGGCTGACCTCGTACCCGGCCTCGGCCGCCAGCGGCACGAGCAGCATGTTCAACCGGCGAACCGCCCATGAGTGCTCCGGACCGGGCGCATTCATCTCAACGAGCACCCCGTCGAGCAATTCGACCCGATCGTCCTCGCCGAGGATGCCGGCGTCGAGCATCGCGGCGACATCGTCAACGGTGAGCGGATGCAACGGCAGCAACGGGTCGACGTAGACGGGCATGCCCTCATGCACAGTATCCAGAGTCGCGGGCCGGGCAAACTCGCCCCCCTGCCGCCGCAGACCCGTTGTACGGCACGCACCGTTGTGGGACCGTTGCGCACACGATGCGGTTCCTCATCACCGGCGGTGCCGGCTTCATCGGCTCGCACCTTGCCGAGGCGCTGATCGCGGGCGGCCACCGCGTGCACGTGCTCGATGACCTCTCCACCGGCTCGATCGACAACATCCGCGCGCTGCAGGCGGAGCCGCGATTTGGCTGCACGATCGATACGTGTGCGAGCGCTCCGGTCGTTGCCGAGCTCGTCGACGAAGCCGATGTCGTCTACCACCTCGCCGCCGCCGTCGGCGTCGAGCTCATCGTCGACAGCCCCGTGCGCACGATCGAGACGAACGTGCACTGCACCGAGGTCGTCCTCGCGGCGGCCGCCAGGCGGTGCAAGCCGGTCCTCGTCACCTCGACGAGCGAGGTCTACGGCAAGTCGCTCGCCGTGCCGTTTCGCGAGGACGGCGATCTCGTCATGGGACCGCCGACGACCGGCCGCTGGTCCTACGCATGCGCGAAGGCGATCGACGAGTTCCTCGCCGTCGCCTACTGGAAGGAGCGCAAGCTTCCGACCGTCGTCGCGCGCCTCTTCAACACCGTCGGACCGCGCCAGACGGGGCGCTACGGGATGGTCGTGCCGCGGTTCGTCAGCCAGGCGCTCGCCGGCCGCCCACTGACCGTCTACGGCGACGGGACGCAGACGCGCTGCTTCTGCCACGTCGATGACGTCGTCCGCGCCCTCATCGACCTGATGCAGCTGGGCGAGCCCGCCTACGGCGAGGTGTTCAACGTCGGCTCGCTGGAGGAGATCTCGATGTACGCGCTGGCCGAGCGCGTGCGCGAGCTGACGCGGTCGTCATCGGAGATCGCGATCGTCCCCTACGACGAGGCCTACGAGCAGGGCTTTGAGGACATGCCGCGCCGGCTGCCGGACATCGCGAAGATCGAGGCGGCGATCGGCTGGGCCCCGACCCAGTCGCTCGATGCGATCTTGGATGACGTGGTCAGCTTCCACCAGGCCGAGGCCGCCGTCGTCTGAGGACGGCCCCAGGGGACGCATGCGCGCAGCAGCCCAGTCCCGGGCGATCGAGCTGTCCGACCTCCTTCCCCGGTCACCGTTCCGCCGGTCGGGCGCCGTCTTGCTCATCACCGCGTTCAGCGGGCCGGTCTGGAACGTCGTGCTGCTCGACCTTCCCACCGTGAGCCTGACCGTGGGCCGGGGCCTGATCGTGCTCGCGCTGATGTTGCTCGCGCTCGATGCGCGCCGTACCCCGAGTCCGCTGCCGCGGATCGCGCCCGCGGTCGGGCTGTTGCTCGCCGCGCTCGGGCTCCTGTGGGCGTGGACGGTCGTCAGCACCGTGAGCTGGGGATGTGACTGCTCGGGCGATGTCGCCGGGTTCTCCGAGCTGATCGCGGTCGTCGCGCTCGTCGCGCTACTGGCGACGTACGAGCCGCGGCTCTGCCTCGCGCTCCTTCTGGCCGTCATCGGCGGAGCGGTGCTGGCGGCGGTGCTCACGCTCGCCGGCGTCGGCGGTCTCAGCCCCGGCGCGCAGAACCCCTCGCCCGCGATCGATCGGCTCTCGGGTCCTTACGGCAACCCGAACTTCCTGGCGTTCGCCGTCGCGTGCTCGGTGCCGGCGGCCATCGCGGTCTGGCGACTCGTGCCCGCGGCTGTGCGATTCGTCTTTGGCACGTCGCTCGCGCTCGTGGCAACGGTCCTGGTGCTGACCTTCTCGCGGGGCGGGTTGCTCGCAGTCGCCGCCGGCGCGGCGCTCGTGCTCGTCCTCGGGCAACCGCGGGGGAGCGGCGCGCGTCGGCGCACCGTCGCCGGGATCGCGGTGGCCGGCGCCGTCATGGCGCTCGCCTACCCGAGCTTTGCCGACCTGCGCCGCGACGCGAACACGCGAACCGTCGAGACCGCTCCCGCTCCGGACCGCAGCGGCTGGGACGCCCGCACACAGGGGCTCATCCCGGGCAGGCCGACCGAGATGCGCAACCGTGGCCCGCGGGTGCTGGAGGTCAGCAGCGAGGGGCCGGGTCGCGGGGTGAGCCATCCACTCCCGCCCGTACCGCTGGGCGGCGCCCAAGAGCTTCACTTCGATGCACGCGCGGTCGCAGGCGCCGGCCCGCTGCGGTTCGGCCTCGAGGACAACCTGCTCGGCAACGGGCCGGTGCAGCGGACGGCGGCGATCGATGGTCGTTGGCAGACACTGCGGGTGCGCTGGAAGCCGACGGCCGAGTCGCCGTCGCCCCGCCTTTACGTCTGGGCGCCGGAGGCGGGAGCCGGCTTTCAGATCCGTGACATCGTGACGGTCTACACGTCATCCGGCGGCGGCGTCACGTCCACGCCGATCGCGACAGCGCTCCAGGGTGCCGTGGACGTCAGCCCGGAAGAAGCGCGCGCCGCGCAGGAGAAGCGGGACGTCGACTCGAGGCTGTTTGGTGCCGAGCTGGCGCTGGACGCGTTCGCGTCGCAGCCCGTCCGGGGCATCGGGTGGGGCGACTTTCCGCGGTACGCCACCGCACATGCCGAGCGCGACGAGTTCCGCGGGCTCCCCACGCACAACGAGTACCTCCGCTTCCTCGCCGAGCTCGGCATCATCGGCGCCGCGCTTCTCGCGCTCGTCGGGATCGCTGTCGCGCGGGCCTTCTGGCGGCGCCCGCTCGATGTCCTGGGCGTTGCATTGCTGGGGATGCTCGTCACCGGCGCCGTCGGACTGGCCTTCGTCAACGGGCTCGCGGTGGTCGCGATCGCGAGCCCGCTCGGGTTTGCGGCCGCCCTGGCGTGCGCGCGGGCCGGTCCAGGTGAGTTCGCGCCGGCGTCCGGGCGAGCCCGGTGGCGTCCGCTCACACGGGCGTGGCCCGCGCTACGGATGCCCGCCGGCTGGGGCCGGCCAGCATGGAGCGCCATTCGGGCGGCGGCGAGCCGGCCGCCGCGGCCGGTCCGCGCCCTGCGACTCCTCGCTCGGGTCCGCGCCGCCGCGCCGCTGCCCGTCGCGCTCTGCGGTGGCCAGGTGCGTGCCCTGCAACGCGTGCGGGACGTCGCCCCGCAGCCCGCCCGCTTCGGTGGTGCGGCACTGTTGCGCGGCATCGCACGCGGTATCGGCCGGGTGCAGACGATCGCACCCGCGATCGCTCCCCATGGCGAGCTGTCCGCGCTGCGCGCGACCGACCCCGCCCGGCGCGAGCGCCACGAGGCACGTGCGTCGCTCGCGCGTCGCGTGAGGGCGCTGAACGTTGGTAGTCCGGGGCGCTGGGCCGCTGGCATCGGCGCCGTGGCGCTCTCGGTGCGGGCGCCGCTCATGCTCGAGCGCCACGAGATCGTGCCCGGCGGCGACAGCGGCCAGTACGTTGCGCTCGCGCAGACGTTCTTTGACCAGGGCCGCGCGAGTGCCGTGCGGCCGCCGGGATACCCGCTGTTCCTCGCGCTGGCCGATGCGCTTCCGGGCCGTATGGAAGACGCTGGGGTCGTCCTGCAGCTGCTCATCGGCTCGGGCCTGTGCGCCGCCGTCGTTTTCGTCGCGTGGCCGCTCTTCGGCCGGCTCGCCGCCGTGGTCACGGGACTCCTGCTCGCACTGACGGCGCCGTTTCTCAGCGTCGAAGTGCAACTGCTCGCCGATGCGCTCTTTGGCGTGCTCGTCACCATCGTTGCGGGACTTATCGCGGCGGCAGCCCTGGACGACCGCCGGCGCCGGAGATGGCTGCTCGCCACCGGACTTGCGATCGCGTGCGCGGCCTACGTCAAGCCCATCGGTCTCGTCCTCGTGCTGGCACCCGTCCTGGCGCTGGCGCTGGCGACGCGCTCGGGGCGAGCGACCCTCGCCGGTTCCGCCGCGGTGCTGCTGGTCGTCGCCCTCCTGACGGTGCCGTGGATGCTGCGCAACGAGGCGCGCTACGGATCGTTCACGATGTCGGCCCAGACCGGCGCGACACTCTTCAACCGCGTCTTCGAGGGCGATGGCCTGAGGATTCCGACCGATACCGCGACCGGCCGGCTCGCGGCGGAGGTTCAGCGCGAGCATCCCGAGCGGCGGCTGTCGTCCGGCGTCACGGCCGAGCTCCTCCGCCGCGGCGACTCGCGCGCGGAGGCACAGCGCAAGATGCGCGCGGTGGCGATCGAGGCCGTTCGCGGCTCACCCGCGCGCTACGTCGAGGGCACGTTGGCCGCGTCTCACAGGGTCTTCGCCGACGTCGCCTCGGGCGACGGCGAAAACACGATCTCGACGGTGGTGACGAAGGGCGCGCCGGCGCCCACGGTGACGCGGATCGGGCTGGCCGCCGGCGCGCTGCTGCGCGTCGCCTGGCTCGCGGTCGCGTTCTTCGGGTTCGCCGCTGCGCTGTGGTTCCTGTCGCGCAACCGGGCGACCCGCATCGCGACCGCGGCGGCGATCGGTGTGTGGGCAAGCGTGGCGGTCGCCACCGCCGCACTCCACGGCGGCGCGCTGCGCTACTCCGCGAGCCTCGCGCCGCTCACCTTCCTCCTCGCCGCGGCCGGTCTCGTGGTCGCCGTCAAGGTCGCGCTGGCCGTCATCGAGACTCGACCTCGGATGACGCCGGCAGCGTTCGCCGACCTCGTGCGCGACGCAGCGACGCCGTCCGAGACCCACGATGCGCAAGTAGGGTCGACGGTCCAATGAGGCAGCACGCCGTCACGGCAGCGCTCGTCCTGCTCGCCGTCGTCGTCGGGATCGTCGTCGGTCCCGGGATGCACGCCCGCGGCACGCTGGTTGAGGATCGCGTGCTCGAGCTCGGCGCCGCGGCGGCGACGAATCCGGCCGCGCAGATCCGTGGTCCGGTGACCGAGGATGTCGACGGCTATCGCGTCGGTGGTGGCGGCGAGGCGGTCGTCGTCCTGCCGCTGAACCTGCCGGCCCCGGGTGACGGCCGGACGCTGCTGCGCGTGTGGGCCTACGGCCCGCAGGGGGTGCGCACGACCGCCGTCTTGCGCGCGGCCGACGGCTCGGAGCGATCGCTCGGCCGGGCGACGAATTGGGTCGGCGAGACGTTCGACGTGACGAGCGCGGCGCGCGTCGGCACGGTGCAGCTGCGCGTCCGGGCGGAGAACTCGACGGCGCAGCCGATCCTGTTCCTCGACCGGGTCGCGCCGATCGCCGCGCCTGGCTCGCTTGAGGTGACGGCACCGGCATGGTCGGTCGGGCTGTTCGTGCTGCTGGCGGCGGCTGCGCTGCTCGAGCTGGCGGGCCGCTGGCGCCGCCACTGGATGCTCCCGCTCATACTCGCGCCCACGGCCGCGCTGGTCTGGGCGCAGATCGCCGGCAAGTCATACGAGCCGCTCGCCGGTGACAGCGCCGCGACATGGGACGCCGTCAGAGAGGCGAGCTGGCTCGGGTTCCACGATGGCGTGCTGTGGGGATCGTGGACGAGCGTGTCGTCGCTTGCGGTGCAGGTTTTTCACGCCTTCACGCCGCTCGTCGGCACGGCGCCCGTCAGCGCGCGCTCGGCGGCCATGCTCACAGGTTTGCTCGCGATCGGGGCGATCTACGCGCTCGCCTATCGAGCCACCGGCCGAGCGGGTGCCGGGCTCGCGGCGCTGCTCGCGGTCTGCGCGATCGGCTTCACCGACGCGACGATCGCCGGCACGGCACTGCCCGTGCTGATCCTCGCCGGCGCGATCTTCGGGTACGCGCTGCATGCCTGCCTCGCGGCGGCTACGCCGCTGGCGATCGGCACGCTCGGCGGTGCCGCCGCGCTCTGCGCGCTGGCCGAGCCCACGTGGCTCCCCGGCGCCCTGCTCGTCGTGGCGATCGTCGCGTTCGTCTGCGCCGAGCGGCCGGAGCGCCTGAAGGTCGCCGGAGTCGGCCTGCTGACGGCCGCGGTCTGCTTGGCACCGCATCTCGCCAGCACGGCGAGCCAGAACGACGGCAGGATGTTCGCCACCATCGATGCTCGGGCCGTGGCCGCCCGCAACGTCGAGTTCGTCGGCGAGGGGCACGGCGCGCCGACGCCGCCGGAGCTCGCGCGCGACCCGCTCAGCGGCGAACGGGTGAGCCTCGCGGGCTACCTGATCGGCGACCACTCCGTCTCGCAGTTCGTCGGTGGCACACTCGCGGGCGGGCAGGACAGTGTCACGGCGTTCAACGCCACCGATCGCACGGGCGTCGCCGGCACGCTGCTGTTCATCCTTGCGGCGGCGGGAGCCCTCCTCGTCCTGCTGCTGCCTCGCCTTCGGCTGCTTGTGCTGCTCGCTCCGCTGGTGGTCGCTCCCACGTTGTTCATCGCGGCTCAGACGCCTGCGGACCCGGCGCAGGCCGGTGCCGTGCTGTGGCCCGTGATGCTCACCGGCGCGGCCGTCCTGGCCTACGTCGCCGCCCGCTTCGCGATACCGTTGCTGGCCCCCCACCGCGCCAGGATCGAAGCGCTGCAGGCACGGATCCCGTTCTCGCGCTGGCCCCCGGGCGCGCCCCCCGCCGCGGGTAGCCACCGCACATGAGGGTCCTTCACCTTTTGCCGCACGCGCGCGGGCTCGGCGGCACGGAGCGCACAGTGATCGATCTGCTGGGATCGCCGGCGCTGGCCCACATCGAGCAGCGGGTGGCGTTCGTGCAGCCCGGGCCGGTGCATGGCTTCCCGGTGCGTACGGTTCTCGGCGGCCGGGCCGGCGCAGTGCTCCCCGGCGGTTGGCTGCCCGCGATCCTGCGCTGGCGGCCGGACATCGTCCACGGCTGGCTCCTGCAGGGCAACGCGCTCGGTGCCGCGCTCAAGCTCGTGTTGCGCGGGGCGGTGCTCATCACAAGCGAGCGGCATTCGCACGCGACGCTGCCGGGTGTGCGGCCGCTGGTCGAGCGCGTCGTCGCCCGCGCCGAGGACGTCGCGACCGGGAACTCGGCGGCGGTCCGCGACGCCGTCGTCGGGCGGTCACCGCAACGCGCCGCGCGTTTTCGCGTCATCGCCCCCGGTGTCGCTGCGCCGGTGCCGGCCACGGCGCCGCGGCCCGCCACCGCGGTCATGGTCGGCCGGGCACACGCGGTCAAGGACCACGCCACCGCGCTGCGGACATGGCGGCGCGTCGTCGATGAGCGGCCGTCGGCGACGCTAACGATCGTCGGGGGAGGCCCCGGGCTGAGCGCGCTCGAGCGCCAGGCCCGCGAGCTCGGGCTGGGTACGGCGGTGAGCTTCCGGGGAGAGACAGATCCGGCGCCGGACCTGGCGGGAGCGCAGCTGTTCCTGTCGACGTCACGGGCGGAGGGCTTCTCGCGTGCCGTCATCGAGGCGCTCGCCGCCAACCTGCCCGTCGTCAGCACCGATGTCGGCGGCGTCGCGGAGATTCGCGGCGAGGCCGTGCGGGCCGCGCCGGTCGGAGACGACGCCGCGCTCGCCGCCCACGTGCTCGCATGGCTCGACGATCCGGCGGCGCTCACCGCCGCCGCGCGGGCGGCGGGCGACGTGGCGCGTCGCTTTGCACCTGCGGCCTGCCATGAGGCGTACGCCCGCCTGTATGCCGAGGTGCTCCAGTGTTCGTGAGCACGTCAACGCCGGCGCATCTCGGGCCGTGAACGTGATGCAAGGACGTAGCTGACGAAGTAGAGCGTTTGACTGCCACGGTAACCATGATGCCCTGGCTGCTGCCGCCCGTGTGACGTCGGCTACGGTGCGGACAACATGGTGAGGATCACGCCCTTGGCTGACCTCGGCGCGGACGTACCCGGCAACGGGCGCTTTGCGTTCGGCGCCAACTGGCGCAGGTTTGTCGCCGTTGTGAACGAGGACCGGCTTGCCGAGGCGGTGGCATCGCTGCGGGAGATGCTCGGCCGAGACGATCTCTCGGGCTCCGCCTTCCTCGACGTGGGATCCGGTTCTGGGTTGTTCTCGCTCGCGGCCGCGACGCTGGGCGCCGATCGCGTGCACTCCTTCGACGACGACGCCGACAGCGTTGACTGCACGCGTGAGCTCAAAGCGCGCCTCGCCCCCGCGGATATCGACTGGACGGTGGAGCGCGGCAGCGTGCTGGACGTCGACTACGTGCGCGCCCTGGGGCGCTTCGACATCGTCTACGCCTGGGGCGTTCTGCACCACACGGGCGACATGTGGACGGCGATCGGCCACGCGGCCGATGCGGTGGCCGACGGCGGGCGGCTGTTCATCTCGATCTACAACGACCAGGGGCCGCGCAGCACGATGTGGCGTGCCGTGAAGCGGCGCTACAACACCCTCCCCGCCGTAGCGCACCTCCCGTATGTCGTGGCGGTGATGGCGCCGCGCGAGGTCCTTACGGCGGCGACGTCCCTGCTGCGCGGGCGCCCGCTCGAGTACGTCCGCGGATGGACGGACTACAAGCGCGCGCGTGGGATGAGCCGCTGGCACGACCTCGTCGACTGGGTCGGCGGATATCCGTTCGAGGTCGCGCGCCCCGAGGCGGTTCTCGACTTCCTGCGTCCGCGGGGCTTCGAGCTCGTGCGGCTGAAGACCTGCGCTGGCGGGCTGGGCTGTAACGAGTTCGTCTTCTCGCGCACCACCCACGCGT
The DNA here is from genome assembly GCA_963705315.1 of uncultured Actinomycetes bacterium. Lineage (GTDB taxonomy): Bacteria > Actinomycetota > Thermoleophilia > Solirubrobacterales > Solirubrobacteraceae > CADCVQ01. The sequence goes on along the minus strand of OY970068.1, from coordinate 3,726,479 downwards.
AGGAACGTGGACCCGCCGGAGCGATCCGCCCGCGACATCCGCGGGCTCAACACGCTTGTCGCGGACTTCGCGGGGGTCACCGGCGCACGCCTGGCGACGCTCGCGCTCGGGCTGCTCACGGTCGTGCTCACGGCGCGCATCCTGACTCCCGAGGGCTACGCGGTTATCGCCTACGTGACCCTCGGCGGCACGCTTGTCATGTATGTGGCCAGCGGCTGGAGCGCCGCCGCCGTCATGCGCTACGGGCGCGAGGAGCTCGACCGCAGCGGGTCGATGCAGGCCACCGCGTGGGCGCGTGCCGCCTTGACGCTGCCCGTCCTCGTCGCTGTGAGCGCTGCACTCCCGGTGCTCAAGATGGCCGCGGCGCTGCCGGCGGAGTTCGCGTGGCCCTACGTCTGGCTCGCCGTGGCCCTCGGGGTCTTCTTCGTCGCGTGCGAGCAGCTTCAGGTCGTGCTCGATGCCGCCGGTCGGATGCGGCTGTCCGCCGTCGCCGCGACCGGCCGGCAGGCGCTGCTGGTCGCCGGTCTGGCGGCCATCGCCGTCAGCGGAGCGGGCGATTCGACGCGCATCGTGGCCTGGCTCACCGTGACCGTCGCCGCTGCGCTCGTGCTCGGACTCGCGTTCGCGATTCGGGGGCTCCGGCTCGGGCCGCCGCGGCTCGATCGCGCGGCGCTGCGGCGGATCCTCGTGTTCTCGCTGCCGCTCATCGCGTTCACCGCGAGCCAGTACGGCATGCATGCCGTGGACATCGTCGTGCTGCGCGCGTACGGAACTCCCGAAGAGGTCGGTTTCTACGCGATCGCCTACCAGAGTTACACGATGCTCCAGACGCTCGCCGTCAGCGTGACCATCGTCCTCATTCCGCTGTTTGTGTCGCTGCGCGAGGCCGGCCGCGAGCTGCTCGTCACGCACTACTTCGAGCGGCTGGTCCCGCAGGGGATCTTCGTGACGAGCGTGCTCGGCGGGCTGCTCGCACCGCTTGTGGTTCTCGCGGTGCCCGTCGTCCTGGGATCGGATTTCGACGAGGCTGGCCGTCCGCTTGCGCTGCTCGCCGCCGCACTGGGGCTCTTCGCCGTGGCGACCATGCTTGCGCCGATCCTCATGCTCCACGAGCGAACCCGCGAGACGTCGCGCATCAACGTGGCCGCACTGGGGCTCAACCTCGTCGGTGACATTGTGCTCATCGGCTGGCTCGACGCCGGGGTCATCGGGCCGGCGATCGCGACGACCGCGGCGCTCGTGCTCATCGTGGCGGGCTACTTCACGGTGGCCCGGCGTGACCTGCACACGGCGCCCGTGCTGTCGCCGGCACTCGCCCTCCCGCTCGTGGGCGGCGTGCTGCCGGTTGTCGTGTTCGACGACGCGGTGGGCGTGGCGATCGCAGTCGTCGCAACGACGATCCTCACCGCGCTCGTCCTGTGGCGAGTGCGTCTATTCGCCGCTGAGGATGCCGACCTCGTCGCGCGCCTGGATCTTCCCGCTCCGATCCGCGCCTGGGTGACGCGAGCGATCAGGCGCCTGGCGCGGGGCTGAGCCCGAGCACCCGCTCCCACCGCTGGGCGGCACCGTCAGCCGTGTGCTCGCGCGCCACGTAGTCGCGACAGCGCGCCGCCGCGGCTGCCTGGTCGCCGCGCGACGACCACGCCGCGGCGGCGATGTCCGCGAGCCGGTCGAGCGAGTTGGCGGCGACGAACCCCAGCCCGTGGCGTTCGATGATCCCGTCGGGGTCGTGCGCGAGCGCGAGCGCGGGCACCCCCCGCGCCCAGCCCTCGAGAAAGACGTTCGGCATTCCCTCCTTCACCGACGTGCTCACGACGGCGACCGCGCGGTCCAGAAGCGCCATGACCTCGGCCCGCGGCCGGGCTGAGAGCAACTCGAGATTCGGGAGGGCGCTCGCGCGCGCGCGGATGGACTTCGAGGGCTCTCCGATCATCCAGAAGCGCGCCTGCGGCAGGCGCGAAGCAAGCTCGGCGAATGCCCCCGGGCGCTTGTAGTCCGCCATGCGTCCTATCCAGACGAATGCCTCGGGCGTCTGCGTCCGTGGTGGGACGGTTTCGGCGATCGAGCGGATGACGGTGCAGTCGCGGCGCCATGCCGTTCGGCACATCTCCGCCTGGGCGTTGGTCTGCACGACGATCGCGTGCGTGCAGCGCAGGCCGACAGGGAACAGCCGCCGCGCCGCCCGGTCGTGAGCGAGGAACGATCCGTCGAACTCGAGGTCCGACGCGCAGGAGTACACGAAACGCCGGCCTCGAAGCCGGGACGCCAGACCGACGACCCCGGTGTAGGAGCCAGCGGCGCGCTGAACGATGACGTCGGCGTCGACATCGCGCAGCACGGCGATGACGAGCCGCGCGCGGCTGCTGCCGCGCGCGGGGCCGGGCAGCGCGATGATCTGCACGCCGTCGACGCTGGCCGGCAGGCCGCCGGGGGCGTCGTACACCGCCAGCGCCGCGCGTCGGCCGCGCGCGTGCAGCGCGTGTGAGAGCAGGACGAGCTGCGTCTCGGCGCCTCCGGTCGAACCGGCGCCCGTGAGCATCGGCCCCGCGTACGGCGTGAAGAGAACGACCTCCGGCCGCGGCACCATCAGCCGGTCAGCCAGCGGTCGCGCCACAGCTCAAACGCGAGAAGTGCCCAGACCTGGTGTCCGGCGTCGCGGCGCCCGGCGAGATGGTCCTCGACGACGGCGCGAGCAGCGGCGGCGTCGTACTCTGGCGCCGTTCGGCCGAGTAGCAGGTCCTCGACCATCGGCCGCAGGCCGTCGCGCATCCACTCGCCTACGGGCACGCCGAAGCCCATCTTCGGGCGGTCGACGAGCTCCGCCGGCAGCCTGTGCCGCAGGGCCTCGCGCAGGAGCGGCTTGGCGCCCGGGCGGCGTTCCGCGTGGCCGATTGAGCGCATCGCGAGCGCCACGACATCGGGATCGAGGAGCGGGTTGCGCGCCTCGAGCCCCACAGACATCGACGCGCGATCGACCTTCTGGAGGATGTCGTCGATGAGATATGTGCGCGCGTCGCAGCGCATCATGCGCTCGGCCGGGCCACCGCCGTTGCGGCCGTACGCCGGCCACTCGCCCCGCACGGGCTCGTTGCCGGGCATCAGCCGAGCGAGCTCATCCGAGCGCCAGATCGACACGGCCTCGCGGTACATCCGGCCCTCGTCGGGCCCGGCGGCGATCGCCCCGAGCGCGCGCGCCGAGCGGGACCTGCGCGGCGTTCGGAGCCGGTGCCCGATCCCGGTTGCGACCGGTCGCGGCATGAGCTTCGCGAACCGCAGGAGTCGGCTCGCGCGGTAGCGCGGATAGCCGCCGAAGAACTCGTCACCGCCATCGCCCGACAGCGCGACCGTCACGTGCGCTCGGGCGAGGTGCGAGACGGCGAGCGTCGGCAGTGCGGAGGAGTCGGCGAACGGCTCGTCGTAGCTCGCGGCGAGCGTCGGGACGAGCGCCATCGCCTCGCGCCACTCCAGCTGCTGGTGGGTGTGGCGGGTCCCCAGGTGCGCGGCGACGCCCTTGGCGTAGCGCGACTCGTCGAAGCGCGGATCGGCGAACCCGATGGAGAACGTGCGCACATCTGCGCAGGCGGCGCGCATGCATGCGACCACGAGGCTCGAATCCGTTCCGCCGGAAAGAAAGGCGCCGACGGGGACGTCGGCGACAAGTCGCCTGCGAACGGCGGTTTCGACGGTGACGAGCAGCTCCTCGGCCGACGCCGGACTGTGTGCTCCGCCGCTTGGCAGCGACCAGAAGGCGGCGGGTCCTGTGATCGTGCCGGTGTCGAGATCGACGCTGACCCAGCTCGCCGGCGGGAGCTTCGTGACCTCCCGGAAGATGCTGCGGGGCGCCGGCACGTACTGAAAGCGGAAGTACTCGCCGAGCGCGTCGGGGCACAGCGTCAGCTCCCGGCGCGCCACCGCCAACAGCGACTTCAGCTCGCTGGCGAACAGCACGCGATCGCGCAGCCGCGCGACGAACAGCGGCTTCTTGCCGAAGCGGTCGCGCGCAAGCAGCGCGGTCCGCCGGCGGCGATCGACGAGCGCGAGCGCGAACATGCCGTTGAAGCGCTCAAGCGCCGCGGTGCCCCAGTGATCGAGCGCGGCGAGGACCACCTCGGTGTCCGAGCGTGAACGGAAGGTGTATCCGTGGTCGGCGAGTTCGTTGCGCAGTTCTGCGAAGTTGTAGACCTCGCCGTTGAAGACGAGCGACAGATCGCGCAGTCGCATCGGCTGGTGGCCCGCCGCGCTCGTGTCCTGCACCGCGAGTCGCCTGATCGCCAGCGCCCAGCCCGGCCCGGCGTCAACGCCGCTGTCGTCCGGGCCACGATGTGCGAGACATGCGGCCATCGTGACGGCGTCCGCTCGCAGCGCGTCGTCACCGCGTGAACTGGCGAGGATGCCCGCGATCCCGCACATCAGCGCCAGGTTACGGGCGATCGTTGCGCTCGTCGCGGGAGCGCGTCGGCCGTCGGCCGTCGGCGATCCATCCGTGGTTCGGCAGCACGACGACATCCTCAAGCCCCGCTGCCTCCATCGCGGCCTGTACCTCGTCGGCAGTAAAGCGCCGTTCGAGCGGTGCGCTGAAGCGGTCGAACTGGTCGTTGACCAGAACGCCGAACGGGTAATCCGCGTAGGTCTTCAGCGGCATCGTCGCGGCCAGGCGGGCCGCCCGTGGTCGCTTGTGCAGCCACCGGTACGGGGCGACGAAGGACACGTGCAACACGGCCGCGATCGGATAGCAGAGCCAGTGCAACACACGGTGAGGGACGCGGACCGTCACGCGACGCAGCGCGCTGACGAGCCCCAGAACGGAGCGCTGCCAGCGCTGATGCGGAACCCAGTACACGTAGATGTGAACGTGGCCGCCCGGCCGCGCGAAGCGGGTGATGGCGCGGAGCGCGCGCTCGGGATCGGGTAGGTGGTGCAGCACGCCGATCGACATGACGAGGTCGAACGAGCCGTGCTCGAAGGGCAGGTGCTCGGCGTCCGCTTCAACGGTCATGACGGACGGCGGCAGGTTGCGCCTGGCGATGTCGATCGACGCGCCGACATCGACGGCGGTGACGTCCGCTCCGGCGCGGGCGGCGTGGAGGCTGTGGCGGCCCGAGCCGGCGCCCACGTCGAGCAGCTTCTTGCCCGCCAGGCTCTCGAGCGTGTGCGGTCGAATGTAATCGGCGAAGTTCTTGGCCCACCCGTCGCGCAGCGCGCCGAAGTGCTTCCACTCGTAGGCGAAGCTCGCCGCTGTGTGCCGCTTGACGCTGGTCTCGATGCCGGCGGGCACCATGCGCGGCGTCCCGGCGACGACCGGGTAGCGGGTGGTGCATCCACGGCAGGCGAGCTGCGCGCCGGCGGTCTCGCGGACCGCGGCGCCGCACGCGACGCAGCGCAGGTCGGCGACGCTCACGCCAGCAGCCGCCGGTACAGGTCGTCGATGTCCGCGACGAGCCGGTCGAGCGAGAACGTCTCGATGACGTGGGCCCGGGCGGCGGCACCGTCTGCGGGATGGTCGAGCGACTGGCGCACCGCGCGGGCGAAGCCGTCGACGTCGCCGGTGTCTACCAGCGCGCCGCCGGGTGCGACAACCGTCGCGGCGCCTCCGACACGCGTGCTGACGACTGGCACGCCGGCGGCTTGTGCCTCGATGAGGCTCACCGGCGTTCCCTCGTTGTCGGAGGTCAGGACGACCACGTCGCTCGCGAAACAGACCGCTGGGATGTCGCGCCGAAACCCGGCCCACACGACGCGCTCGGATTGCGGTCGCGCACCAAGCTCCTCACGCAGCTCGCCGTCACCGGCAACGAGAAACCAGACGTCGTCGAGGTCGGCAAGTCGCGCGGCGACGGCCAGAAAGCGGTCGACACGCTTGATCGGGACGAGCCGGGCGACGAGTGTCACGACCCGCGCGTCCTCCGGGATGCCCAGCTTGGTGCGAAGCTCGGTGCGGCGGCGCGCGCGCGTGTCTGGATCGGCATCGAAGCGACCGAGGTCCAGGCCGAGCCGGATGACCTCGATCCGCTCGGCCGGCGCGACGCCCAGCCGCACGAGATCGTCGCGAACCTCGTCGGACACCGCGATGAGACGCGTCGTACGTGCGGCGAGGAAGCGTTCGATGCGCCGGAAGAGCGCGGCTTTGGAGGGCGAGAAGTAACCCGTCAGCGAATGGCCGTGGAACGTGTGCACGGTTACGCGCGGACGGCTCTTGCCGGGCACGAGTGCAGCGAGCCGGCCGAGCGTTCCGGCCTTGGCGGCGTGCGTGTGAACGATGTCGGGACGGAAGCGGCGCAGCTCGCGGACGAGGCGGGCGAACGCGATCACGTCGCCGGGACCGAGCTCGCGGCCCATCCGCGCCACCCGCAGCGGCCGCACGCCGAGCTCGGCGGCAAGGTCGTCCATCGAGCCCTCGCGCGGCGCCTCGCTGCCGCGGATCAGCAGCGTCTGGTATCCGAGCGCCTCGAGGCGGTGCGTCAGCGTGATCGCCTGGATCGCTGGACCGCCAACGTTCAGGCGCGCGATGATCCGCGCGACACGGATCTGCCCGGCGCCGGACGCCGTCACGCGGTTGGCAGCGCGGCCGACTCGCGCTGCTCACGGTAGTGCGCGACCGTCCGGCTCAGACCCTCCCGCAGGTCGACCTCCGGCTCGTAGCCGAGTGCCGCGCGCGCGTACGTGAGGCTGGCCAGCGAATGCGGCACCTCGCCGGGTCGCTTTGGCGCGTGGAGCACCTGCACGTCGATGCCCACGAGGTCCTGGAGCTCGGCGACGAGCTCGTTGACCGTGACGCCGCGTCCGCACGCGACGTTGAAGACGCTGCCCGTGACGTCCGGCGCGTCCATCGCGAGGAGGTTCGCCTGAACGACGTTGTCGACGTACGTGAAGTCGCGCGACTGCTCGCCGTCGCCGAAGATCGTCAGCGGCCGGTTGTCGAGCAGCGCCGCGATGAAACTCGGGATGACGGCGGAGTACTGCGAGCTCGGATCCTGGCGCGCCCCGAACACGTTGAAGTAGCGCAGGGCCACCGTCTCCAGTCCGTAGCCGATGCCGAAGCTACGGCAGTAGCCCTCCGACGCGAGCTTCGCGGTGGCGTAGGGGGAGATCGGAACGGCCGGCAGATCCTCGTGTTGGGGCAGCGTCGTGCTCGCGCCGTAGACGGAGGAGGACGACCCGAACACGACGCGGCGGACGTCCTCGTCGCGCGCCGCGAGCAGCACGTTCAGCGTGCCGATGACGTTCGTCGCGTTGCTCGTCAGCGGGTCCTGGATCGAGCGCGGAACCGATGGCAGCGCCGCCTGGTGGAAGACCACGTCGCAGCCGCGCACGGCCTTGTGCGCGCGCTCGTAGCTCTGGATGTCGCCTTCGATGAGCTCGACGTCGCCGCCGATCGCCTCGATGTTCGACCGCCGGCCGGTCGCGAAGTTGTCGAGCACGCGCACGTCGTGGCCGTCCGCCAGCAGCCGGGCCGCAAGATGCGAGCCGATAAAACCCGCTCCGCCTGTCACGAGCGCCCTCATGGCGTCAGCGTCGCAGAGTTCGTCGCCGCCACGCCAGTCCTGCAGGACCCGCCGATCACCAGCACGCCGGCCGCGCCGGCGCCGACCGCGAGCAGCGAGCCCCCGTCGCTACCGGGCGTCGACGCCTGCGCGCGCAGCTCGGCGACCCTCGGCCTGGCCACGCCGGGCGGGGCGCCGCCGGTGTCCGCACGCCCGCTGCCGGAGTCGCCACTGGAACCGGACGCGGACGTCGCGTGATCCTCGCCCGACGCCTCCGCCGAACAGCGGCGCCTCGCGAGCTGCGACCGACGAGCCCTGCGACGTGCCGCCGCTGGCGTCCTCGCGCGCGCGATCGATCGGAAGCTCGTACTCGGTCCCGGCGGGGGAGTTGGGGTCGACCTGTGGAGGGTCGTCTTGTGCCAGCGCGGCGGGGGCGAAGCCAATGCAGACCGCGAGCGTGCAGACACCATGTGAGCATCCTGCGAACGGCTCATCTGTTCGCCCTCAAGCGTTCTGTGCCGCCGCGCGCGGATCGGCCGCGAGCTTCGCGAGGCCCGCGTCGCGCGGGTTCAGCTCCGCTGCCCGGCGGTAGTCGGACTGTGCTTCGCCCGGCTCGCCGCGGCGCACGGCGAGGTCGCCGAGCAGGGCCCACGTCACGAAGTTGCGCGGCTCGCGCCGGGTCGCGTCGAGCAGGACGGCGCGCGCGGCGTCGCCCTCGCCGAAGCGGGCGAGCGCCGCCGCCTTTGCGTAGTACGCGGCGATCGCCTCGTGGTCGAGGCGCAGCGCCCGGTTGGCCTCGGTGAGCGAGCGCGCGGGATCGTCGGCGAGCGCATCCTGGGCGCGCGTGACGTAGAGCTCGGACAGGCCCTGGCGGCTGAGGCTCAGCGCCGCGATCGTGATCGCGACGCCGACGACGAGCGCGGGGGCGAGGCGCGCGATGCCTGGGCGCGGCGGCTTCGCCCGCGCGGGCACCGGCGCGTCCCGCCCGCGCAGCAGCACCGCGGCGCCGAGCAGCGCGACGCCGGTGAGCCCCGGCAGCAGGTGCATCCAGTCCACGCTCGTGTGCACGAGCCACGTCGTCGCGACGCCGAGCGCGGCGACGAGGACCGGCGCGCGGCCGCCGGTCCTGATCCGCCGCCATGCGCCGGCCGCGATCAGCACGAGCGCCGCAGCGAACAGCAGCGCCCCGATGATCCCGAGCTCGGCGAGCACCTGCAGCGCCAGGCTGTGCGGCTGGCGGACGTCCTCGGTCGTCTTGCGCTGCTCGAAGTACGGCTTGTCATAGCCGCCTGCGCCGACGCCTGCGATCGGGTGCTCGCGCCACGCGTCGACCGCGATCTGCCAGTAGTCGTAGCGGTTGCCGGCGCCGGTCGCCAGCCGCGAGGCCGTCGGCTCGCCTTGCGCGCCGCCGAGCGTCACGAACGCGTCGTACTGACCGCCCACGTAGTTCGCGATGCGGTCCGCCGAGGCGATCGCCACGGTTGCACCGACGAGTGCGAGCGCGGCGAGGGCGACGGCGACGGCGCGACGCCCGCGCATGCCGGCCCCGCTCGCGCGCTGCTCGAAGCGCACGAGCAGCGACCAGATCAGCCCGGCGCCGGCCGCGGCGACGGTCAGGGCGATCGCCGCGCTGCGCAGGCGATCCGCCGACGCGCCGTCGCCGTAGATGTCGAGCAGCATCGGCGCCGCCGGCGCGAGGCACGCCGCGCTGACGAGCACCGCGACGATTCGCCGCAGCCGCCCGGGCAACACGACGAGCACCACCAGTAACGACAGGACGCCCGCGAGCACCGCTCCGCGCGACTGGCCGAGCACGGCGAGCCCGGCGAAGAGCGTGGCGCCCGCGAGCCCGATGCCGGCGAGCGGCGCGCCCCGCTTGCGCTCGGCCAGCGCGAGGCACGGCCAGAACGCGAGCACGAAGAAGCCGGCCTGCCCGTTGATGTAGCCCAGCGGCTCGTTGAGCCGCCCACCCAGAAAGAGCGTCTCGTCGCCGCTCAGCATTCCGGCGAGCACCCAGCCGCCCACGGCGAGCGCTCCGGCAGCGAACGCGGCGAACGCGATCGTCGCGCCGCGGTCGCTGCGCAGCACGACGACGAGGAGCGCCAGCAGGGCGGCGTAGACAATCAGCCGGTTGCCGTCCACGACCGCCTGCTGGATCGAATCCGTCCACAGCGCCGACGCGAGCGCCAGCAGCGCGAGCGCGGTCACCGCCGCCGGGGCGGCGACCGCGCGCCGCGGCAGGCCGGTCGGCCCCGCGACGAGCGCGGCGGTCAGCACGACGAGCACGCCGAGGCCCGCTGGCACCCAGATCGACGCGTCATACAGACCGTCCACGAACGGGCTCAGGCCGAGCGCGACCCCGAGGACGGCGAGGGCGGCGAGCGCGGGCCACTCGCCGGTCGGCTCGCGGCGCGAGCCGACCGTGAGTTCCTCGGTCGGCGCATCGTCGCAGCGGATCTCAGCAACGCCCGCCGGCGCCCGCGGCGTCGAGTCCAACAGGGCGATGACGGTCACCATGGCGACGAGGTAGACCACGACGGCGGGCACGAGCAGCGCCGGGCCGCCCTGCACCGCGACGAGCGCGAGCGCCGACAGGAGCGCCTGCGCGGCCCCGAGCGCCGCAACCGCCGCGCGCGCGGTCGGCATACGCGCCAGCGTGCGATGGGTCAGGTGGTCGCGCCCAGCGGTGACGATCGGGACGCCGCGCCGGCGCCGCGAGACGACGACGAGGCTCGTGTCGAGCGCGGGCACGCCGACGAGCAGCAGCCCCATGACGAGCGCCTGCCACTCCGCTGCGGCCGACGACGCGCCGATCATCACGAGCGCCGCGACGGCGAAGCCGATCGACATGCTGCCGCCGTCGCCGAGGAAGATCCGCGCCGACGGCCGCGACAGGTTGTGCGGCAAGAAGCCCAGGCACGCGCCGCACAGCGCCGCGCCGGTGACGACGAGCCAGACGTCGGACTGCACGAGACCGAGCACCGCCACGGCCGCGGCGACGACGCACGCCATCGTGCCCGACGCGCCGTCCATGTTGTCGAAGAGGTTGAACGCGTTGACCACGGCGATGACCCAGACGGTGGTCGCCACGAGATCGGCGCCGCCGCCGAGGCCGAGCGACCAGCCGAGGCCGGTCGCCCACAGCATCGCCGCCAGTGCCGCCTCGACGGCGAGGCGCTGCGCCGGCGCGACCGTGCGCCGGTCGTCGATCGTGCCGACGGCCCAGAGGACCAGGACGCCGCCGAGCACGGGCAGCGTCTGGCGTGGGTCCGACGTCAGCGCGAGGACAGCGACGACGAAGCCGGTGACGACTGCCAGCCCGCCGAGGTACGGCGTCGGCGCCACGTGCGCCTTGTAGCCCGCCGGCGCGTCGTAGAAGTCAAAGCGCACGGCGAGCCGGATCGCGACCGGGGTCGCGGCGTAGACGATCGCGGTCGCCAGTGCCAGCCCGACGAGCAGTCGCGTCTCGAGCGCCACGTCAGCGCTCCCAGCGTTCTGTCAGGAAACCGGTCAGATGCGAAGCAAAGCACCTCTGGCCCGGCGTGTCGCCCGTTCCCGCCACCTAGACTCCTGGGCGATCGCATGCCGCTTCGCTTGCGCGCACGCCGGCCTCTCGCGGGCGCGGCACTCACGCTCGTCGCTCTTGCGTGCGCCGCCCCCGCGAGCGCCGCGGAGAAGTCGCTCTGGGGTCCGACGAGCCTGCCGGACGGCTCCTCGCCCTTCGGCCTGTACCGCGAGCTGGGCGTCGACACGCTCCAGCTTTCGATCAGCTGGGCGGCGGTCGCTCCGGTCCGGCCCGCCCGACCGACCGATCCGGCGGACCCGGCCTACCGCTGGCCACCACAGATCGCCACTGCCGCTTCGCGGGCCGCCGCGAACGGGATCCGCCTGGCGCTCCTGGTGACGAACGCGCCGCCGTGGGCCAACGCCGGGCGGGCGCCGATCTGGGCGCCGAACGACCCGCGCGACTTCGCTCGCTTCCTGACGGCCGCCGCGCGCCGCTACCCGGCCGTGCGCCGCTGGATGATCTGGGGCGAGCCCAACAAGGACGATCGCTTCCAGCCCAACCGGACGAACGATCCGATCGGGCCGCGGACCTACGCGCCGCTGCTCGATGCCGCGTATCGCGCCCTGAAGGCGCGCAGCCGGCGCAACGTCGTGATCGGCGGGATGACGTGGACGAACGGGACCGTCACGCCGCGCGACTTCGTGCGCTGGATGCGGCTGCCCAGCGGCGCGCCGCCGCGGCTGGACTGGTTCGGGCACAACCCGTTTCCGTTCCGCTACCCGAAACTCAGCAACGGGCCGCTCGCGGGCGGCTATCGCGACATCAGCGACACGGACACCTTCAGCCGTGAGATTCGCCGCAGCTACAAGCGCACGGTTCCGCTGTGGCTGTCGGAGTACACGATCCAGACGCAGCGCGGCTCGGAGATCTTCGCGACGTACGTCTCGCGGCCGGCCCAGGCCAGCTACCTGACGGCCGCTTACAGGATCGCCGACGACCTCGGCGGGCGCGTCGCCGGGCTGGGGTGGCTTTCGCTCCTCGACGAGCCCGCGGCGCCGGGAAGCGCGAACTGGGGACTGATGACGTACGCGCTCGCGCGCAAGCCGGCCTTCGCCGCGTTCGTCCGGGCGCCGAGCGCGCGGCTGCGTCCGCAGGTCCGCGTCCGGCGCGCGCGCGGTGGCGCGGCGCTCGCCGTCAAGATCGTCGTGACGCCGCGCCGCGACGGGATCGTCCGCGTCGAGTTGCGTCGCGGCAGCCGGCGACTGGACCGCGCGACGGTCCTCGGCCGCGCGGGCACGGCGCGAACGGTGCGCCTGCGTCACGCGCCGGCTTCCGCCGGCAGCTACACCGTCGTCGTGCGCACGCTCCGGGGCGCGACGCTCCGGCGCACGCTTCGCCTGCGCCGGTAGCCGCACACGGGCCGTCTCACCGGACCAGGAAACCGGCGCATTGGGATAGGCTGACCGCCGGGAAATCCAGGGTTGCGGGAGGTCATGACTTGACGCGCCGGCTGGTGCAGGCGGTGAGCACGGTGCTCGCAGTGCTCGTGCTCCTCCCGGCCTCGACGAGCGCGCAGAACTACCAGCTTCCGCAGCCGGGCTGTCCGGTCGTCGTCGCGCAGATCGTCGCGGTCGGCGGCGACGACGACTTCAGCGCGACGGTCAATCGCGACGTGATCTTCGGTCTTGCCGGCGACGACAAGATCAGGGGGCTCGCGGGCTCGGACTGCATCTACGGGGGCGATGGCGATGACCGCCTCGACGCGGGCAGCGGCAACGACTTCCTCTTCGGTGACAAGGGCGCCGATCGCCTCATCGGGCGCGCGGGACGCGACCGGCTCAACGGCGCCAGCGGCAACGACACGCTCAGCGGCGGCAGCGCCGGCGACGTGCTCCGCGGGGAGGCCGGCAGCGACCGGCTCAACGGTGGCACCGGCAAGGACCGCCTGGTCGGTGGCCGCGGCAACGACCGCCTGACGGGTGGCGGGCAGCGCGACCACATCAGCGGCGGGCCAGGCCGCGACCGCATCTTCGCCCGCGACGGCCGCATCGACTCGATCAACTGCGGTAGTGGGACCGATCGGGTGACCGCCGACCACGAGGACTTCATCGCCAAGAACTGCGAGCGGGTGTTCAAGCGCTAACCAGGCGGTAGCGTCCGGCCTGAGTGGCCGACATCACCGTCTACGAGAAGCGCACGTGCTCGACGTGCCGCACCCTGCACACGCTGCTGACCGAGCGTGGGGTCGACTTCGATCGCGTCGAGTACCACGTCGAGGGCATCTCGGAGGAGCGCATCCGCGAGCTGCTCGCCATGGCGGGGATCTGCGCGCGCGAGGCGCTGCGCGTACGCGAGCCGCTCGTGGCCGAGCTCGGGCTCGCGCGCGCGGACATCACCGACGACGAGCTCGTGCCGCTCATGGCCGAGCATCCCGAGCTGCTCCAGCGGCCGATCGTCGTGCGCGGCGACCGCGCCGTGCTGGCCCGGCCGCTGGATCGCGTGCTCGAGCTGCTCGACGGGTAGCTGCGCAGCATGCGGGCCACAGCGTTCGTGCCGGCGGTGGTGGCGCTCGGCGCCGCGGCGCTCGCGGCGCCCGCCCCGGCTGCCGGCGCCGTGACGATTGACGGGCGCGGCTTCGGCCACGGCGTCGGCATGTCGCAGTACGGCGCCTTCGGCTACGCGATGCGCGAGAACCGCGACGCCGCGTTCATCCTGCGCCACTACTACACGGGCACGACCCTCGGCACGGTCGGCGCCGTCCGTGTGCGCGTGCGCCTCAAGCGCGTCGGGGCGCCGAAGGTCTGCTCGGCCGGGCGGGCCACGGACGCGCGCGGGCGCCGCGTGATGCTCAGCGAGAGGCGCATGTACCGCGTCCAGCGCGCGGGAACGGCGACGCTGCGCGTCGTCGATACGACGACCGGGCGCCGCCGCGCGTCGCTGCGCGCACCGGTGCGCGTATCCGGCGGCAGGAGCGTGTGCCTGCGCGGCGCGGCGGAGAACGGCGTGCGCCACGGCCACTACCGCGGCGCGCTGCGGTTCGTGCGCGACGGCTCGCGGGTCCTCGTCGTCAACGACGTCCACGTGCGCCACTACCTCTACGGCGTCGTCCCGTCTGAGATGCCGACCTCGTGGGCGATCGAGGCGGTCAAGGCCCAGGCGATCGCGGCCCGTACCTACACGATGCGCAACCTGCGCCCGGACCGCGACGTCGATCTGTTCTCCGACGTGCGCTCGCAGCAGTACAACGGCCTGGCGGCGGAGACGACGCGCGGGCGCAGCGCGGTCACCTCCACCGACGGGCGGGTGATCCTCTTCGCCGGCAAGCTCATCGATGCGCTCTATCACTCGAGCTCGGGCGGCCGGACCGCGTCCAACGAGGAGGCCTTCGGCACCGATCCGGCGCCGTACCTGCGCTCGGTGGCCGACCCGCACGACGACCTCTCGCCGCTGCACGCGTGGCGCACGACGCTGACCGAGGCGACGGCCCAGCAGCGCCTCGGCAGCCTCGTCCAGGGCACGCTGCTGTCGCTGCGCGTCGTGCAGAAGGGCCCGAGCGGCCGCGCGCTGACGGTCCAGGTGCGCGGATCGGCGGGCACGACGACGGCTTCCGGGGGCGAGATCCGCCGGCTGCTCGGCCTGCGCTCGACGTGGTTTGACGTCATCTAGTGGCCTTCTCCAAACGTCTGACCGGAAACCCGCCCGAACGTTCGGAGAAGGCCCACTAGGTGCGCTGGGGCTGGCCCGGGCGGTCGGGGCCTAGACTCGGTCCATGGCGATTCGCACGCCCGTCAGCGTGCGCCCGGCGCAACGCGAGGACTTCGGGCCGCTCGCGCAAATGCTCGCGCGGGCCTTCTACGACGACCCCGTGACGTCGTGGTTCTACCCCAACGAGCAGCGGCGGCTCATGCACGCGCGCCGCTTCTTCGCGATCCGGCTGCGCCAGCTGGCGCAGCAGGAGCTCACCTACACGACGTCGCAGCTGTCAGGCGCCGTGATGTGGGCCCGCCCCGGGCGCTGGCGTGAGGACCTGCGCCAGTCGCTCATGCTGATGCCGATGCTGCCCGCGCTGCTGCCCCGCATCGGGCTCGTGACGAGCGCGGTGCGCGAGATCGAACACCACCACCCCGCGGAGCTGCACTTCTACCTGTCCGTCATCGGGACGGACCCAGAGCTGCAGGGCAGAGGTATTGGCTCTGCCCTGCTTGCCCCGGTGCTCGAACGTTGCGACGCCCATCAGATGCCGGCGTTCCTCGAATGCTCCAAGGAGAGCAACGTTCGCTTCTATTCACACCACGGCTTCGCGGTGACCGATCGGATCGAGCTGCCCGAAGGGCCACCGCTGTGGCTCATGTGGCGTAATCCGCCGGCCTAGCAATCAGCCGCCGAAGCCTCCCAGCAGGCCTCCGAGGAGGTTGCTGATCATGCCGGTGACCGAGGAGACGATGCCCCCGATTCCGCCCGGGGCGCCTCCGCCGCCGGTGCCGCCGCCGGAGTTCCCGAACAGGCCGCCAAGCAGGCCGCCGATGTCCAGGCCGCCGGCCGAGGTGGGGCCGCCGCCGAGGATCCCGCCGAGCAGGCCGCCGAGGCCGCCGCCCGAACCCGAGCCGACGAACGGCAGCGAGCCAAGGATCTGGTCGATCAGACCGGTGACCGTGCCCAGCACGCCCGGAACGATCGTCCCGATGGTGTCGCCGACGATGTCGAAGATCGCCGCCAGCGGGCCCTGGATGACCGACGGAAGCATCGGCAGGATGCCCTTGATCGTCTCGAAGGCCATGTCGAGCATCTGCGTCGCCATGCCGAGGCACTGGCTCACGAGGGAGCTGATGCTGCCCGGCAGCGAGCCGCCGTCAAGTGCGCTGTCGAGGTTCACGATCTCGTTCGCGTCACCCGCCGACAGCGCGGCGATGATCGACGCGATCATCGGCTTGACGCTCTCGGGAACCCGGTCGAGAACCGCGGTGAGCGCCTCGATGACCTTCTGCTTGCCGGCGAGCGCGGATGGGATCGCCTGCGCGATGAGCGCCTGGACATCTCCGGTGATCTCGTCGACGAGCGCCGTGATCATCTCGGCGAGCGCGTCGTACTGCATGCCGGCGATCGTCAGCGCCTGAGCGGCGACCATGCTCTGCTTGCCGTTGGAAGCCCTGCCCGCCATCTTGCGGGCCGCCTTGGAGGCGGCGGCTGTATTGCGGCGCGCGGTCTTCAGCTGCACTGCAGCGGCCGCGGAGTTGTTTGACCTGACGGCGAGCTTGAACTTGTGAAGCGCCTTCTTGGCCTTGACGACCTGCGCCTTGACGGCGGGAGTGCCCGTCTTCGCGCTGCTCTTGGCCGACGCGGTGGCGGGGATCGCCACGAGTACGGCGAGCGCCGCGAGCATCGCGACGAGTCTGCGGTGATGTGTCATGAAGTGCACCTTTCGGCAACTGGGCGACCTACGGGAGGCCCCTGGTTTTGCGCACCCGTCTCGCGACGGGTTGGCCTTTTCGATCTGACTGGTGATGACACGCGCCAGCCGGCAGCGCGTGATAGCCAATCAACGAATGGTTGATAGAACGACGTCTCAGTCACGTTTGAACAGCGTGGCGAGCAGGTTGGTGACGCCGCTCAGGACCTGCTGAACGGGCGCCAGCACGCCGGACAGCGACGACGGATTGGACGGTGGCTTCGGTGCGCTCGCGACCGATGTCGGGACGGGCACGCCGAACGACCCCAGCACGCTCTTGACGAGGTTCTGCACGGAGGTCAGGGTGTTGGCGATCATCGCGCTGGCGTTCTGCAGCGCGCCCGACGTGCCCGCCGCAGCGGTCTGCTGCGCGCCGGCGAGCGCCGCGAGGATCTTGTCCTGGATCTCCTTGAGCTTCTGGGCGAGCAGCTGAGACGGGGTCGGGACCTTCGGCGGCGGCTTGGACACGCTCGCCGCTGGCGGTGTCGGTGGCGGCGGCGGAGATGTCGACTTCGACGGCGGCGCGCCGATCTTGGGCTTCGCGGTCGAGGCGCTGGGCTTGGCCGACTTCAGCGCGCTCGTCGTGTGGCCGGTAGCCGGCGACACCGGCACGCGACTGCCGCCGCGCATGCGCTTGCGCTCGGCGGCCGCGGCCCGCAAGGCGGCGGTGCGCGCCGCCTGCTTGGCCGCCTCGGTGCGCGCCGCCCGTGCCTCGTCGTTAGCGGCGTGGCGCGGCGCGACGCTCGCGGTCTGCGCCCCGGAGTCCGGTCGCTCGGGCTTGACGGCGCGGTTGATCTCGACAGCCGCGGTGCTGGTGGTGGCGATGACCGCCATGACCGCCGCGGTCTTGGCCACACCGGGGAAGAACGTGAGGCCGCCGGCGAGTACGCCACCGCCGGTGACCGTGCTCCCCAGGCCGATTCCCAGGGCGCTGGCGACCGCGGCGCCGGAGATCCATGGCGCGATCGCCGGCAGGTCGGCGCGCCGCGCGCCGATCCCGGCATTGAAGGAGGAGCAGGCGTCGCACGAGCGCAGATGGGCGCGGATGCGGCGCGCGCGCATGCTGCGGCGATCACCGTCCGAGAGCGCCTGGCGGATCGAGACGCAGTCCGCGTCGCGGCCGCCCTCGACGTCCAGCAGCGCGCTGCGGGCATCGAACACCGCGCGGCGGGCGTTGGCGGGCGACAGCTCCAGCGCGAGGCCGATCTCGTCGTAGCTCAGCCCGCTGAGCTCGCGCATGACCAGCGCGCCGCGCTGGCGCTCGGGCAGCCCGCGGAGATCCTCGACGAGCTGCTCCAGACGGCCACGCTGCTCGGTGTAGACCTCGGGGGAGGCGTACGGGGCGACCGCCGCCTCGGTGTCCGGGCCGAGCTCGTCGTGCGACTGGCGCCGGCGCAGGATCGTGACCGCCTCGTTGTGGGCGATGCGGTACAGCCACGGGCGCAGCGGACGCCCGGGGTCGCGCTGGGGCAGCGCGCGTAGCGCGTTCTCGAGCGCGCTCTGGGTCGCGTCGTGCGCGTCCTCGGCGTTGAGCAGGATCGAGCGGCAGTAGTTCAGCAGCCGGTCGTGGTAGCGCTCGTAGAGCGCGGTGAAGGCCGCGTCGTTGCCGGCGGCCGCCCTGCGGCCCAGCATCTCGTCGCCGAGCTGCGACCACAAGAGGTCGCGCGTACTTCCCGGCCCAGGGATCACGGCACACATGCCGTTCGGTATCGGCAGGCAGCGCTCAATTCCCGAACCGGGGTTGGCACGGACGTGTCTAGTCTTGGCCCGTACGTGCCGCCGCAAGCCTCCATCGGTTCGAGCGTCAGTTCGTTCTTTGACGCCGTCGATTCCTTCTTTGACAGCCTTTCCCGGGTCGGATGGGCGCCGCTGTTCCTCGGCGCGGCGTTCTTCGTCATCTACCTGACGCTGCGCTCGCGGGCGTTCTACAACACGCTGTGTGCCGCGTACCCGACGGAGCGCATCCCGTTCCGCCGGATCTGGGGCGCGTACATCGCCGCGTACGGCTTCAACAACGTCATCCCGGCGCGCGGCGGCGACGTCGTCAAGCTCTTTCTCGTCAAGCAGTCGATCCCGAACGCGACCTACCCCGCGGTCGGCGCGGCGATCTGCGTCGAGGCGGTGTTCGACGCGTTCATGGCGATCTTCATCCTCACGTTCGCCTTCAGCCAGGGCGTATTCCCCAAGCCGCCGGACTTCGCCAAGCTCAACGCCTTCGACCTCGCGTTCTTCGCGGGCCACCCGAAGTTCACGCTGTTCCTCGTGACGTTCCTCGCGATCGCCGTGCTCGTCGCCTTCGCGGTGCTCTCCCAGCGCGTCAAGGCGTTCTGGGCGCGGGTGCGCCAGGGGCTGACGATCCTGCGCGACCGCCGGCGCTACCTGCGCGAGGTCTTCGCGTGGCAGCTCGGCGGCTGGTGCTTTCGCTTCGCCGCGTTCTGGTGCCTGCTCGAGGCATTCAACGTCGGCGGCTCGGTGCGCAACGTCCTGCTCGTGCTCGGGGTCAACGCCGTCGCCGCGGTCGTGCCGTTCACGCCGGGCGGCGCGGGCGTCCAGCAGGCGCTGCTCGTGAAGGTCTTCGCGAGCAACGCGACCGGCGCGACGGTTGCCGCGTACTCGGTCGGCCAGCAGATCGTGATCGCGACCACGACGCTCGCGGTCGGCTTCGCCGCGCTGCTGGGCATCTTCCGGATCCGCTCGTTCAAGGAGGCGGTCCGGCTCGGCAAGGAGGAGCGCGAGACAGAGAAGGCGGCACAGCGCGCCGCGGGCCAGGCGACCTGAGAGCGGTGCGCCGTGGCGGGTCGCGCCTCGTGTCGCCTATGCAGCGCCATGTGGGCAGCAACTTCGACGCGCGCGCCACGACCGGCTCGCGCGCTGCGCAGGCGATCGCTCCCGCATCTCTTACCGAGTGCTGTCTGTCAGCCGCGCGGCAGCGAGCCGGCCTACTGCAGGCCCTGACGCGCTTCGCGCACGAGCGCGACCGCGTCGGGGAAGACCGTCGCCATGACGGCGCGGATCTGCTCGGCCTGCTGTTCGACCGTGCCCTGGATGTTCACGCGGTTGATCGCCGCGACCGTCATCTCGACGGCGAGCTTGATCGCGTTGTCAGCCCAGACGAGGCCCTGCTGCTGTTGCATCTGCTTGGCGAACTCCGCCATCCCCCGCTGGAGATCATCTGAGTCGCCGAACAGTCCACCGAAACCTTCCATGCGTCAATCCTACCCAGGCGTGTCGGCGGGCATTGCGTAGTCTGCGGCGATGGCGCAACTCGAAGGCGCGGGCGTCGCCCTGCACTACGCCGAGTGCGGTCAGGGCCCGGGGCTGCTCGTCATCCACGGGATGGCATCAGGCGCCGAATGCTGGCGCGGCGCGCTGGATGAGCTCGCGGCCGCAGGAGCGCGGGCCGTCGCCTACGACCGCCGGGGCTACGGCGCCAGCGGGGCGCCCGAGCCGTACACGGCGACGACCGTGCAGGAGCAGTCTGAGGACGCTGCGGCGGTCATCGCGGCGCTCGGGCTCGCGCCGGCGGTGCTCGTCGGGGATGGCTTCGGCGCGCTGATCGCACTCGAGTTGCTCGTGCGGCGAGGAGAGCTGGCGGCGGCCGCGGTGCTCGCCGAGCCGCCGCTGCATGCCTACGTGCCCGAGGCCACCGAGGTGCTCGCGGCCGAGCGCCAGGCGCTGGAGGAGGCGCTGCGGGACGGAACCCAGGATCCGCGTGAGATCGGTTTCCTCGCCGACTACGGCGGTCAGGCGAGCTGGTCGCCGTCGCGCCGCGAGCTGCGATCAATCGCCGTGCCGGTCACCCTCGTGACGGGACCCGATACCGCACCGCACCTCGTCGCGGCGGCTGACGCGGCCGGCGCTCTGCTGCCCGGCGCGCGCCGCCGCAGCGACGGCAACGTTGTGGTGTCGGCAAGAGACCTGCTGGGGTAAAGCCCCTCTCGGCCATACGTCTACGGCGCATCACAACGCGCCGGGGTGCGCGTGTCAGCAGCACATGGGACCGCATCGTCACACGCTCGTCGCGTGCCTCGCAGGCCTTGTCGCGCTTGCCGCGTGCGCGCCCGCGGCGTCCGCCGCGGTGCCTGCACAGGTGACCGTCGCCGACCCGCTCGTCGCGTCCAACGGCCAGTCGTTGGGCGAGATGCGCTTCACCGTGACGCACGACTCCGACAGCGCCGGCGGCCGGGTGATCTCGACGAGCCTGCGGCTGCGCAGTGGGGGGACCTTCCGGATCCGCACGTGCGTCTCCTTCAAGGCGCCCGACACGGCTCCGCAGTCGCAGTGCGAGCAGACGCAGCTCAAGGTGAACTTCCTCAGCGCGCTGACCGGCCTGACCGCGCCGGCGGTGGGCATGACCGTCGCGCGCCCGCCGAGCGGCAAGCCGGCGGGCACCATCGCCGGCCGCATCATCATCGACGAATACGCCGGCGCAGAGTGGCACGCGGTCGCGAACTCGTGGCCCCGGGAGGGGCTTGCGGCCACCGGTGTCCCCGTGCCCGCGGTCGATCAGACGAGCGGGCCGGTGCTGCCGCCCCAGGGCGGGCCGCTGGCGGGCGTCCGTCCCGGCGGGATCAACGACCGCACCCAGGACTCGATCTGCCTCCCTGTGTCCGACGCGGGAGGCGGGTCGCGGGGATCGACCACCGCGCTTGGATCACTGCCGTTCCCGTACGAGGTCGAGGAGCCGGCGAACGGCAAGCCCGCCGTCGGCACGATGATCCTCTTGCACGGCGGCGGCTGGTTTCAGGTTGGCAACGGCGTCATGCAGGGCATGCGCGGCGAGGCCGATCGGTGGCGCTCACGCGGCTGGCGCACGGTGAACTCGAGCTATCGCGCGTGCGGCGCGTCCTCCGAGGACGTCGTCGCCGTCCACGACCGCGTTGTCGCGACCTATGGCAGGCAGGCGCCGACGTGCGCGAGCGGACAATCCTCCGGGGGCCACCTCGCGCTGCTGCTCGCGGCCCTGCGGCCGAGCCTCGCCTGCGTTATCTCCGAGGGCGGCCCGGCCGATCTGCTGTCGCTTGCCGGCCAGTCCGAGCCCGACGCACACGGCCAGCGGTCGAGCTTCGGCCCGATCACCGTCGTGAACATGGCCGTTGCGGCGTTCGGCGCCGACCGGCTCGCGAGCATGAGCCCGACGCGGCTGACGGTCAGGGCGCGGACGCTCTTCGCACTCGCCGCCCAGGACGTTGCGATCCCCTTCGCGCAGGCCCGCGGCTTCGTCGCCGCTCAGAAGGCGCGCAATCGCGACGCGTATGTCGACACGCTGCATCTGGGCGTCGGCGACGTGCGCTGGGTGCACGGCCTCGTCTCCCCGAAGTCGCTGAGCGCGCTGCGCGAGCGCGAAAAGCTGCTCGTGGCCCCGCTCGTGACCGCGAGCCTCGCCGCTCCCAAGGCCGTCCGGGTGAGGAGCCTGCGCCGCAGTGGCCTGCGCGTGAGCTTCAGCTGCCCGACCTCCTGCACAGTCACGGCCCGCCTGACGCTCGGCGCACGACGCATCGCGACCGGCAAGGCGCGGCGGGTGGCGTTCGGCGCGGGGCGGATGAGGCTGCGGCTGAGCGGTGCGGCGCGCAAGCGGCTTCGGGCCGGGACCGCGCGGTTGGTTGCGGACGTGCGGTCGGGTGCGGCGCGCAAGCGCCTGTCGCGGAAGCTGGTGGTGCGGGGTTAGGCGGCGCGGGTCACCAGAACCGCATCGATAAAGGATGAGGGAGCGAAGCGGTCCGGCGGTCCATAAGAGGACCAGTTCGCAGTTTGACGCGTATATGGGGCACAACTGCGAACTCGTGGATCCCGAGGCGCTCTTGCGGGCCGCCGCGCCATCCAAAACCGCATTCTTTATCGATGCATTTCGTGATCCGCGCGAACGCGCCCCTAACTGAGCCGCCGCGCGACCACAGCCACCGTCCCACCCCGCCGCGCCACCCCGAACAACACCTCGGCCACGACGGCAAGAGGGACGAGCGGCAGAGCCGCGACCGTCACGACCGCATCGCGGCTGCGCAGCGGAGCATTGCGCTTCAGCGCGTGGTAGAGCCATGAAGGCGTGCGGGTCGCCCGGCTCACGAGCGACTGCCACAGCCCGAACGGGTTGTGCTCGGCGAGCACGTGGTGCGTGGCCACCGGCTCGAGCCCGTGGCGGCGCAGCAGCGCGTGCAGCCCGGCGACGGTGAAGTGCGTGCGGTGGCGCGGGACGTCGAGGTGATACCAGCGCTCCCCGCCCAGCCGCGCCTGCACGCTGGCGAGGTTCGGCACGCCGACGAGCAGCGCGCCGCCGGGTCGCAGCCAGCCGGCCACCTGCGCGAGCGCCGCGCCCGGGTCGTCGACGTGCTCGAGCACGTGCCACAGCGTCGCGGCGTCGAGCGAGCCCGCCGCCACGTGCACGCCCGCGATGTCCCCGCGCGTGAGCTCGATGCCGCGCGCCCGCGCGCCCTCGACGCCGCGCAGCGACGGCTCCAGTCCGCCGGCGTCCCAGCCCGCGGCCCGCGCCTGCGCGACGAACCGCCCGCGACCTGCGCCGATGTCGAGCAGCGTTGCGGGCGCACGCGCCCCCGCGCGCGCGAGCATCGCGAGGCGGTGGCGATCGAAGCCACGCAGGAGCGGCGCGACGATCCCCGCTCCGCGTGGCGCGCCGCCGCCGTAGGCGCCCGCCTCGTGCGCCTCGGCCGGCGCGGGCGTCAGCGTCACCGCCGTCCGGCACGACGCACACCGCGCCAGCTCGTACTCACCCGGCAGCGCCGGGTCAGATGCCGCAACGGTGCGCCACGCCGCAAGCGGCCCGTCGCAGGCCGGGCAGGTCACCCTCCGCGATCGTGAAAGTAGAAGCCCGGTAACGCGGCGCGCGTGATCTGCGCGGTCATGTGCTGCGCGAGCTCGAGGTCGCCGGTGCGCACCGCGAGGTCGTCGAGCGTGACGATGCCCGTCAGCCGGCCGCCGTCGACCACCGGCAGGCGGCGGATGCCGTGGCGCACCATGAGCTCCGCGGCCTCCTCGACGCCCATGCCGGGCTCGGCCGTGACGACCGGGGAGGAGCTGTGCGGGGCCACCGGGTCGGCCGGGTCGCGGCCGTCGGTCAGCGCGCCGAGCGCGAGGTCGCGGTCGGTCACGAAGCCGGTCGGCGCGCCGTCCTCGTCGATCAGCACGACCGAGCCGACATTGCGCTCGCGCATGAGCTCGGCCACCTGGCGGACCGTCGCCGACGGCGGGGAGGTGACGACACCCTCGGTCATGACGTCACGGATCTCCACCGGCGCAACATACACTTGCGCCCGTGTCGGCCACCCCGGAGGAGATACTCGCCGAAGAACACCGTCGGCGGATACCGGCGGCGGTCGCGGCGATCTGCGCCGGGATCCTCACCCTGCTCGCGAGCATCGTGCTGCTCGCCGCCAGCAAGGACGCGCCGAATGCGCATCTCGTCCGGGCGCTGAACGAGCGCCTGCGCGAGCTCCCGCCCCCCGGGCTCAAGGCGCGCGAGGTGCTCTACCTCAACGACCACCTGGCCGCGCACCTGCTCGCGGCCGTCATCGTGGGGCTTGGCGCGGCCGCGATCGGGTTCGCGCTCACCTACCTCTACCGGGCCGCCTACGCCCGCCAGCCGGCGATCGGCCGCCCGACGATCGTCGTCATCGTCACCGGCGCTGTGCTGCTGGCGGTGACGGGCCTCGTGAGCGCGATCGCGCTGGCGCTCGAGACCAAGTCGTTCGCCGACCTGCCCGTCGCCGAGCAGACCGGCGAGGCCGCCCGCGATGTTCTCAGCGGGCCGATCGTAGAGGCGGCCGGGTACCTCAACGCATTCGGCGCGCTCATCCTCGGCATCGGGACGGTGCTCGTGTCGCTGAAGGCGATGAGCGTCGGGCTGCTCACGCGGTTCATGGGCGTGCTCGGGATCATCGTCGGCGTCATCTCGACGCCGCTGTTTCCGCTCGGCAGCTCGCTGCCCTTCGTGCAGGTGCTGTGGCTCGTTGCGCTCGGCATGCTCTTCCTGCACCGGTGGGGCGGCGCCTCGGGCGTGCCGCAAGCCTGGACGACGGGCGAGTCGCACCCGTGGCCAACCCAGCAGGAGCTGCGCGAAGCGCGCCTGGAGGCCAAGGGTGGCGGCGCCAAGCAGGAGCGCAAGGAGAAGCCGAGCGCGTCGACCAACGGCAAGGGCCGCGGCCGCGTGGCCCTGCCCGAGACGCCCGCGCCCGAGCTGCCGGCCCGTCCGCCGCATTCCTCGTCGAAGAAGAAGAAGCGCAAACGTCGCTGATTTTCGGGCTCCCGGGTACGCTCCCGAGCGATGACCTACGAGGAGGCGTGCGCCCAGCACAGCTGGCAGGTTCCCGAGCAGTACAACATCGCCGCGGACGTCTGTGACAAGCATCCGCGCGACAAGCTCGCGATGATCCACGAGGACCCCGACGGCGTCGTGCGCGAGGTCGATTGGGGCGAGCTGCAGGACATGTCCAACCGCTTCGCGCGGCTGCTCACGGAGCGCGGTGTGCAGCGCGGCGACCGCGTCGCGATGCTGCTGCCGGCGACGCCCGAGACGGCCGCCGCGTTCCTCGGCACATGGAAGGCCGGGGGAATCCTCCTGTCGATGTCGATCCTCTACGGCGACGACGGCATCTCACACCGCCTGGGCGACTCGCAGGCGGCGGTCGTCGTCACCAACGCCGCCAACCGCGCGCGCGTCGAGGGCCAGACGGAGATCATCGAGCTCGAGCCCGGCGACCTCGACGACGGCGACACGGACTTCGAGCGCGTCGACACCTCCAGCGAGGACCCGGCGCAGCTGTACTACACCTCGGGCACGACGGGCCTGGCGAAGGGGATCCTGCACGCCCACCGCTACATCCTCGGCCACGAGGAGTTCATCTACTCCCACGAGGTCCAGGACGGCGAGCGCTTTCATGGCATGGGCGAATGGGCGTGGGCGGCCGGCATCTGCCCGCTGATCGGGCCGTGGCGGCTGGGCGCCGTGCAGCTCGTGCTCCAGCGCAAGGGCGGCTTCGATCCCCACGGGCAGCTCGATTTCCTCTCGCGCCACAAGGCGTCCAACGTCTTCGCGACGCCGACGGCGATCCGCTCGATGATGGGGATCGGCGACGCCGGCACCCGCTACCCGCAGGAGTTCCGCATCGTCTGCTCGGCGGGCGAGCCGCTGAACCCCGAGGCGATCCGCTGGTTTCGCGAGCAGTACGGCGTGACGGTGCTCGACTACTACGGCCTCAGCGAGTCCTATCCGCTGTGCGGGAACTACCCGTTCATGGAGGTCCGCGAGGGTTCGATGGGCAAGCCGATGCCGGGCTGGGAGGTCACGATCCTCGACGAGGACGAGCAGCCGGTGGCGCAGGGCGAGCGCGGCGAGATCTGCCTGAAGGCGCGCTCGAACCCGCACTACCCGTTGGGGTACTGGAACAACGACGAGGCGGGCACTCAGACCTTCGGCGGAGAGTGGTTTCACACCAAGGACGCCGCCTCGATGGACGCGGACGGCTACGTCTGGTACGAGGGCCGCGCCGACGACGTGATCATCTCCGCCGGCTACCGGATCGGGCCCTTCGAGGTCGAGAGCGCGTGCCTGGAGCACCCGGCGGTCGCCGAGGCGGCGGCGGTCGCGTGGCCGGACGAGCGGCGCGGGAACATCGTCAAGGCGTTTGTCGTGCTCGCCGCCGGGCACGAGCCGAGCGACGAGCTCGGCAAGGACATCAGCGCCTTCGTGCGCGAGCACCTCTCCGCGTACGCCTATCCGCGCGAGGTGGAGTTCGTCGATGACCTGCCCAAGACCCTGACGGGCAAGATCCGTCGTATCGAGTTGCGCGAGCGCAGCAAGGAGATGAGCTGATGGCGAGCCCCGATACCACCACGCACGAGGACCTCTCCCGGCGGTTGGAGGAGCTGCTCGAGGTCGAGACCTTCCCGCCGCCGGAAGACTTCGCCCGCGACGCGCTGCTGTCAGATCCCGAGATCTACGAGCGCGCGGCCGCCGACCCGATCGCGTGGTGGGCCGAGCAGGCACAGGCGCTGGACTGGTTCGCCGACCCGACGGTCGCGCTGGATGACTCCGAGCCGCCGTTCTACAAGTGGTTCACCGACGGGAAGATCAACGCGTCGTACAACTGCCTGGACCGCCACATCGAGGCGGGCATCGGCGACCGCGTCGCGTTTCACTGGCGCGGAGAGGAGGGCGACGAGCGCGCCATCACGTACGCCGACCTGCACCGCGACGTCCAGCGCTTCGCCAACGCGCTGAAGGACCTCGGGATCGGCAAGGGCGACGTCGTCGGGATCTACCTGCCGATGATCCCTGAGGTCGTCGTCGCGATGCTCGCCTGCGCGCGCATCGGCGCCCCGCACAACGTCGTCTTCGGCGGCTTCTCGCCGGAGTCGGTGAAGGAGCGCATGGAGGTCTCCGCGGCCAAGGCGCTCATCACGTCAGACGGCGCCCGGCGCAAGGGCAAGGTCGCCGAGACCAAGCGGGCCGTCGACGAGGTCGGCATGTCCGTCCCGACGACGATCGTCATCCGTCACACCGGCGTCGACTGCCCGATGGGCGACGGCGACGTCTTCTACGACGAGATCATGGACGGCGCCGAGGACGAGTGCCCGGCGGAGCAGCTCGACGCCGAGCACCCCCTGTTCATCCTGTACTCGAGCGGCTCGACGGCCAAGCCGAAGGGCATCCAGCACACCACCGGCGGCTATCTCACCGGCGTCGCGTGGACCCACAAGCACGTCTTCGATCTCAAGCCCTCCGACGACGTCTACTTCTGCTCGGCCGATGTCGGCTGGATCACCGGCCACTCCTACATCGTCTACGGCCCGCTGATGAACGGCGCGACGTCGGTCATGTACGAGGGCGCGCCCGACTACCCCGACAAGGACGTCTGGTGGGACCTCTGCGAGCGCTACGGCGTGACGATCTTCTACACCGCGCCGACGGCGATCCGCGCCTGCATGAAGTGGGGCGAGCAGTACCCGGGCCGGCACGACCTGTCGGCGCTGCGCCTGCTCGGCTCGGTCGGCGAGCCGATCAATCCGAAGGCCTGGGTCTGGTACCACCACGTCATCGGCGGCGAGCGCTGCCCGATCGTCGACACGTGGTGGCAGACGGAGACCGGGGCGATCATGATCTCGCCGCTGCCGGGGATCACGGCGTGCAAGCCGGGCTCGGCGACGCAGCCACTGCCGGGGGTCGTGGCCGCGGTCGTCGACGAGGACGGCAAGGAGGTCGAGCGCGAGACGCAGGGCCTGCTGACGCTCAGCGAGCCGTGGCCGTCGATGCTGCGCACGCTCTACGGCGACGACGACCGCTACGTCTCGACGTACTTCGAGAGGTTCGGCCCCGAGACGTACTTCGTCGGCGATGCGTCACGGGAGGACGCCGACGACTACCTCTGGGTCATCGGGCGCGTGGACGACGTGCTCAACGTCTCGGGCCATCGCATGTCGACCGCGGAGATCGAGTCGGCGGTCGTCTCCCATCCGAAGGTCGCCGAGTGCGCGACGATCGGCGCCGCCGACGAGGACACCGGCCAGTCGGTCGTCTGCTTCGTGACGCTCGAGGGCGACCTCGAGGGCTCCGACGAGCTCGTCGCGGAGATCCGCGAGCACGTGGCGCGCAAGATCGGCAAGCTCGCGCGACCCAGGCGGATCGTCTGGGCCGACGATCTGCCCAAGACCCGGTCGGGCAAGATCATGCGCCGTCTGCTGCGCGACATCGCCGAGGGGCGTGAGCTCGGAGACGTCACGACGCTGCGCGATCCGGACGTGATGTCGCAGCTCGAGGGGCGCATCAAGGAGCGCGAGGCCGCCGGGGAGGAGTAAACAGCTGGTGCAGAGTGTCGAGTTCGTCGAGGAGCTGCACAGTGAGCTCCGGTGCCGGACGGTCCTACAGCGCGCGTGTCGCCTATGCAGCGCCATAGGCAGCAACTTCGACACGCACCCGTCTGACACGCTCAACGCAGGCGAACGATGTCGCCTATGCAGCGCCATAGGCAGCAACTTCGACACGCACCCACGGTGCCTCCTCGCGCATTCGAGCACCATGCGGTCCCTGAAGCGCGGACCGCACGGGCGTCCCCCCTGCAGGCGGGCATGGCGTTCATCCACGCGCCCGCGTCCGACGTGGGATCAACGCGGGCCTGCTGGTCGTCGCTGGTTCTGGTCAGCCTGGGCCCGGTACCTGGCGCTTCGGGCCGACGCGGTCAAGCAACCAGTAGCCCCTGCGGATCGAACCGCTGAATCGCAGCGTCCGGACTCCATGCGTTTCGCCCTTTTCGTCGACGCCGACATATCCGTCACCGGTCTGGATCACCACGACCGCATACCGTCCTGAATGCCGCGCCGGATCAGCGACGTCTTCGTCGAAGATGTCCCCGATGCCCTGCAGTTGGTTCCCAATCTGGCCGATCGTGGGCTTGCGCCCCTTGCAATCGGTTCGCTTCAGTCGCTTGGTCAACAGCGAGCAAACCCGGCGCCGATCGGAGGCCAAGGTCGCGGTGTACAGGTCGCCCAGCGCCTCGATGATCTGCTCCTGGAAGCTCGCCTCCCGGAAGTCAGCGGGCGTCGCGGGGACCGGGGGTACCCGCGCAGCCGCGACGGGCCTGACCGAGAAGCTGACCTCTCCGCTGTCACACAGCCGGTCGACGCCGCGTCCCTGCCCGTTGTATTGCCGTGTCCAGATCCGGGGCCACCACGTACGCCAGCGCCATCGCGCTTATCACTAGCCGCCGCATCGCATCAGTGTCCCAGGCCGCCTCGCGCTAGACGCCGCCCGCACACTCCGCTGACACGATGCGCCAGTGTGGCTTCACTCGCCAGAGGGGCAGCGATACCGTGCACCGCGGATGGCGCCCGACTTCTCACCCCAACGTCCGCACATGGTCTCGGTGCCGGTCAGCCCGTACTGCGAGCTGGCCCGTTGGACGCTGGACCGCCTCGGGGTCGTCTACACCGAGGAATGCCACGCACCGTTCCTGCACCGCATCGCGACGCGGCGTCACGGGGGCGGCGCCGTCGTGCCGGTGCTCGACATCGGTGAGACGTCGCTGACCGACGCCCGTCAGATCGTCGAGTACTACGAGCGCGGCGCGCCCGAGCCCGCGCAGCAGGCTGAGGCCAAGCGGGTGTTCGACGAGTTCTTCGACGAGCTCGGGGTCGCGGTACGAGCGTGGGCCTACGCGTACCTGCTGCCGCAACGGCGCAGCACGGCGAAGGCGTGGATGTATGGCGCGCCATGGCTCGAGCGCCAGGTCGTGCGTGCCGGCTATCCGCTGCTTGCGGCGATCGTCAGGCGCAGCCTCAAGCTGCGCAGCGACGGTATCGCCGAGCAGCGGGCGACGATCGACGCGTCGCTTGAGCGCGTCGCATCGCGACTGGCTGACGGTCGCCGCTACCTGTTCGGAGACAGCCTCACCGCGGCCGACGTGGCGTTCGCCTCGCTTATCGCCCCTGCCGTGCTTGCGCCCGAGTACAGCGGCCCGCTGCCATCGATCGACGAACTACCCGAGCCGATGCACCGAGAGGTCCTGGAGATCAGCGCGCATCCGGCAGGGAAGTTCGCGCTCCGGCTCTTCCGCGAGGAGCGGCGCACCACGCTCGCTCCGTAGGGGCATAGCTGACACGCACCCATCGTGCGCCTCGCTGGGCCTCGCGACCCCAACCAGCGCGGCCGTCAGGAACAGGGCCAAGCCCGTGCCGTACGACGATGGTAGGAGACCAACGACCTTCCCGGGCCACCACCGCAGATCGGAGAACAGGCCTGTCGATATACCGGCGATGATCGTGACCAAGCCCAGCACGATTGGTGCGATCTCCGCTGTCGGTCGGCGTTCGGATCCTGGCATCGCCCGACTTCGCGTGCTCGATCAGCGCCGTCTACTTGACCTTCTTGACTTCACAGCTTCCCCCAACGAAGTCCTTCGAATCGACGCGCGCGGTGTCATAGCCCGAACCGCAGAACAACGAATCCTTCAACCCGTCACGAGCGTAAAGAACATCCGAACCAGTGCCTCCGTAGAGCTTGTCCCCTGCGCCGCTCTTACCGACGAGCACGTCGTCGCCGCCCTTCCCGACTAGGACGTCTTTTCCCTTGCCACCACGAAGGTCGTTTGGCCCGTCGGTCCCGGTGATTCGGTCGGCACCATCACCCCCGGTAACCCGCTCACAGGAGACGATGTTGTCCTCGCGGCCACCCGTCGGTGGGCCGTCGATCGACACTACGTCGAGCATTACGATCACGCCCTTCGCGCGTCCGGAATACGTCACCCGATCGCTTGCGCCCGCACCGCAGTCCACGAAGTCCGTCCCGGAGCCTGGGTGGATCACATCGTCGAACTTTGTCGTCACCAGCGTGTCGTTCCCGGCGCCACCGGAGATCTTGCGCGCACCCGTGATCGTATCCGCGCCGCCGCCACCGTACACCACACCGTCCCCGGTCAACGTCGCTCGATCGTTGCCATCTCGGAGGCGTATCTCGAAATCGGTGAAGGTGTCACAAAAAATCAGTGGATGTAGGACGAACGGTGATTTGATTGAGCACTGCGCAGCGGCTAGCGACGCAGACGCGCCCGCGTACGCGCCCGTGTCGCGCGTGTACGTCCTGCAACCTCCTGGCGGCGGGACACATGAAATCGTCTGCTCCTTCGCGTTCGGGTTGTAGAGGGTCTGGTCGATGACGTTGACCTCGCCCGCATACGCGATGTAGGTCAACGTCGGCTTGCCGTCGACCTTCGCCCCCGAATACGTCCCCGCCTGCGCCGGCGGCGCAACAGCGAGCGTTAGCAGGAGGCAACCGGCGATCCATCCTCTGTTTAGCATCAACGTACGTCCTGTTGGTCGGGACTGCGACCACGCTAATGGGCCGTCACGTGCCAATGCGTGACATCAGTCACGCGCGACCCGGCGAACCCACTACATCCACCGTGTGCGATCTCATACCCGCGGTGCCACCGGGACGCCGCGACCTCTAACGCATAGCTCAGCCAGATCCGACTCAGGCGTCGGCGAACGGCAGCCGGTCGGCGAGATCGGTGATCTCGAAGACGCGGTGAACCTGCTTGGGGCCGCGCAGCAGCGTCAGGCGTCCTTCGTCGCAGCGCTTGGCGGCCATGACGACGAGCCGGATGCCGGTCGAGTCGATGAACTCCAGGTGGCTGAGGTCCACGACGATCGACTTCGCGTCGCTGGCCTCGGAGCGCAGCAGCTCCTGCTCGACCGCGGGGGCGCCATCCAGGTCGAGCTCGCCGCGCAGCTCGACGAGGTACGTGTCGCCCTCATGCTCGCTGCGAATCGACATGCTCCCCATGCGGCCGGCGTTCTCGGCACGCGTCTGATCAGTCATATGCGCAGGGTCCCCCAGGCACGATGGAGCGGCACATTAGCAGCGGGCGTTCGACCCTCTGGACTAGGAGCCGGCGCGGGCGCCGTTGACGCGCGAGACGATCGCCTCGAGGACCGCGACCTCGAATCCCAAAGCTGTCAAGCCGACGCCGCGCCGCGCGCCCGGCGGCGCGCGGCACGGCCCGGTCAGGTCACGGCTTGGTGATCTCGAGCGTGTAGCTGCCGGCGCCCGAGTAGGACAGAACGCGCCAGTAGTAGTAGCCCGGCGTGCCGTTGTAGGTGATGGTCTCGGTGGCCGTGGACCCGAGCGCGCTGGCGACCTGCGACCAGCCCGATCCGTTCCAGCGGTACAGGTACAGATCGAAGTCGACCCCGGCCGGTCCCTTCAGGCATGCCTTGTGCACGCCGCCGACGACCGACTGGTAGTACGTCCCGTTGGGCTGGATGTCGGCGTCGCCGGAGCCGGACAGGGTCCCGCTGTAGGCCGTCCCGCAGGTTGGCGGTGGTGGTGGCGGCGGCGGGGCTGCGCCCAGCGGCGAGTACAGCAGCCGGTTGGGCGACCCGCTGCCCGGGCTCGTGACGACGCCCGCTGTCGCGCTGTTGATGATCGCGTCGCGCACCTGCGACGGCGATGACGTGGACGCGCCCTGCAGCGCGAGTGCGCCGACGCCCGCGACGTGCGGCGCGGCCATCGACGTGCCGCTGATCGTGTTCGTCGCGGTGTTCGACGTCGACCAGGCCGACGTGATCCCGTTGCCCGGCGCGAACAGGTCCAGACACGTGCCGAAGTTCGAGAACGACGCCCGCGCATCGGTCCGCGTCGTCGCCCCGACCGTGATCGCCTCGGCGACGCGCGCCGGTGAGGAGCTGCACGCGTTGGAGTTCTCGTTGCCGGCGGCGATCACGTAGGTCACACCGTCGGCGATCGAGTTGCGCACAGCCGTGTCGAGTGCCGACGACGCGCTGCCGCCGAGGCTCATGTTGGCGACGGCCGGTTGTCCGGCCGCGTGGTTTGCGGTCACGTACTCGATCCCGGCGATGACGCCCGAGGTCGAGCCCGACCCGCTGCAGTTCAGCACGCGGACCGCGACGATCTGCACCTGCTTGGCGACGCCGTACGTCGTGGCGCCGACCGTGCCGGCGACGTGCGTGCCGTGGCCGTTGCAGTCGTCCGCGGGCAGGCCGTCCACCGAGTCGAAGCCGGACGTGGCCCGGCCGCCGAACTCGTCGTGGGTCGTGCGCACGCCCGTGTCGATGATGTACGCCCTGACGCCCGAACCGGTTGGCGTGTACGTGTAGGTCGTGCTGAGCGGCAGCGCACGCTGGTCGATGCGATCCAGGCCCCAGGTCGCGTTGGTCTGCGTCGCGCTCAGCGTCATGACCTGATCGGCCTCGACGAACGCCACACCCGGATCGTCGCGGACGGCCTTGAGCGCCTTGGCGTTCAGCTTCGCGGAGAAGCCGCTGAGCGTCCGGCTGTAGTCGTGCTTGACCGCGGCGCCGTTGTCCTTCGCCTTCTGCTTGACACGGTCCTTGCCGGCGGTGCCGGCGTCGGCCTTCAGAACGACGATGTAGGAGTCCTTGACGTCCTGGGCCGCCGCACCCGGCGCGACGACGGCGAGCGTGAGCACGGACAGCGCGAGCAGCCCGATCCTGCGTGAATGCAACACCTGCGTTCCCCTTCCTCGATGGACGGCAAGCACGCTAACCCGACCGGCCGCCGCGGGTGAAATTTCTTTCAGGCGTTCAGCGCGTCGAGCTTCTGCTGCGTCCGTAGCTCAGAGACGATCCGCTCCAGGCGCGGCTCGGTCGTGCGATCGACATGCGTCATCGCGGCGGCGAGGGTCGGATGCACCTCGGCGATCCGCTCGTGCATCGCGTGGGCGACCGCACGGTAGGCGGGGTGGCCCTCGCGACCGGAGCGCAGCTCGATGAGCTGCATGGCCTCGCGCGCGTTGAGGTCGAGGACGTAGCGCATGCGGTAGCCGAGGCACAGTGCGTACATCGCGGCGCGGCGGTCGTGGCCGGCGTCGAGCAGCGCCTCGTACGTGCGCTGGGAGACGTCGAGCGCGCGGCGGTAGTCGTCGCCGATGCCGGCGGCCTCGACCTCTTCGGGAACGCCGGCGCCGAGGTCGGGCGTCAGCGTCTGCCACTGGCACGTGAGCATGCGATGGCGCTGCAGATCGCGGAACGCCCCGTAGTCGCTGACGATCTCGAAGCGATAGCGCAGCGACTCCATGCCGCGCCCAGGGCGGTGGCGGCGGTTGGATCGCTCGCCGACGAGGTCGGCCAGCAGCGCGGCGCGCTCGTCTCCGGAGAGCTCGTCGAGCGCCGCGCGCGTCGCCCGCTCGTCCGCGGCCGTCGCCTCGAACAGCAGCGCCGCGAGCAGCAGATCCTCGTCGCCGTCGTGGTGCACGAGGCGCACCGACGGCCGCCCGTCCTCCTCACGGCGCGCGCGGTCGAGCCCCAGCCGGGTCGCCCAGCGCTCTGCCGCCTGCTCGCGGGTGCGCAGGTAGGTCACCCATTCGCCGCCGCGGTCCGGGCGCTCCACGCGCGAGACGAAGCTCGGCATGACGGCCTGGATCGCGTCGAGGATCATCGAGCCGTACCGGCGCGCCTCAGGCAGCGGGTGGGCGAGCAGGTGCAGGATGAGCTGCTCGTAGGTCTGGCCCGTGGCGAAGATCCCCATGTGCGACAGCGACGATGCGGGCAGCAGGCCGCGCAGGAGATCCAGCGCCTTGGCCTTGATCGCGCGCGCGTGCGCCTTGTCGGACTCGCCCGCGGCGGCCGGATACATGCCCGCCGCCCACGCCTGCACGCGCGGCAGCGCGGCGGAGTAGACGTCGAAGATCTCGTCCATCGCGCGCTCGTAGCCCGCGCCGAGCTCCGCGTCGCGGTAGTAGCGGTAGCGCTCGCTGCCCTCGATCGGCGCGTCGTAGGCGATGTAGCGCGTGGATTGCTCGAGGTAGGCGCCCAGGCGCGGGCGCTGGAGCACCTTCGTCATCACGTTGGAGACCCACTCGCAGGCGACATGCGCCCCGCCGAGCTGCGCGACGGAGTCGTCGCCGTAGCCGACGAAGATGCGCTCGTAGAGCTCGGCGGCGCGTGCGCCCTCCGCGTTGTCGTAGGTCGCGACGAGGTCCGGCAGGGAGCCGGCGAACTCGTCGAGGAACATCCGCCGCAGCGTCCCGGGGTAGCGCGAGTAGCGGGCGAAGAGCGCGCCCTTGACCGTTTCGGGCAGGTTGACCAGCGCGAAGACCGGCTGATCGAGGTTCGTGACGTGGGCCTCCAGGCGGGTTCGCTCTGCGGCGCTGAAGGTCTCGACCGGGTACTCCACGGGGTCGAGAGGCTAGCGCCCCTCTCGGCGCATGCGGGTTTCGCCCTCCGGTCGCCGGAACCGGCGACCTCCGGCGACGTTACTTGGCCGCGGCAGCCTCGCGCTCGGCGATCTCCTCTGGCTCGTCGGCGTCCTCGGCGACGCGCTCGGCCTCTTCGACGGCTTCCTCGATCGGTCGGTGGGCGTGGTCGCGGACGAGTCGCAGGATCGGCCAGGCGACCTGCTCGGGGTGCGAGACGGGGCTCATGTGGCCGCTGTCGTCGATGACGATCTCCTCGATGACGTGCGGCAGCGCGTCGGCCAGGCGCTTGACGTGCGACGGCGGGGTGAGCTTGTCGTCCTCGGCGCCGACGATGACCGTGGGAACGCTGAGGCTGGCGATCGACTCGTACAGATCCAGCCCGGAGAGCGTGCCGCCGCACAGCGCGCGGACGTCACGCTTGCATTCGAGCACGATCCGCTCGCAGAAGGCGATCTGCGCCGGCGTCGCCGACTTCGTCAGCGCGATCCAGCGCACGACGCGGTAGCTCAGTGGCGTTGGACCGTGCGGCAACGGGACCGGCGTGCTGAGTAGCGCGCGGCCGACGATCTCGCGGGCCTTGCCGAGCTTCTCGGGCATCTTGAGGATCGGCGACTGAGCGATCAGCCCGTCGACGCCCGTGTTGACGAGCACCGCGCCGGCGGCGAGATGCGGCACGTCGTCGGGATGGTCGCCGGCCCAGGCGACGATCGTCATCCCGCCCAGCGAATGGCCGGCGACGATGGCCCGCTGTCCGTCTGTGAGCGACGCGCGCAGGACCGCATCGAGGTCGGCGGCGTGCGCGTCGATCGAGTAGTCGGCCTGGTTCGGACGGCCGCTGCGGGCGTGGCCGCGCAGGTCGTAGGCGACGACGCGGATCTCGTCGCCGGCGAGCGCGCGGATCACGGGCGTCCAGATCCTCAGCGCGCACGTCCAGCCGTGGACGAGCACGACGGTCGCGGGAGCGTCGGGCGCGCCGAACTCCATGACGTGCAGCGGCGTGCCGTCGGACGAGGTCACGGCACTGGCGCGGCCCTCGAGCGGCTTGTGCAGCAGCTTGTGAATCGGATCGCGGCGGATCGCGCGATGGTCGGCCGCGAGGCGCGCGAGCCAGGCTGCGAGGCCGGCCCCCGTCAACGCCAGCTCGTGTGCCCTGGGTCCCCGCATGGCTACGCGGGGGTTACCCGCTTGGGCGGGGCCGAACCAATCGCGTTGGCGGCGACCCCGACGCTCGCGTCCCGTTCGGCGACGCCTGCGCTCCGCGCTGGGCGGTGCGCATTTCGTACGCGCGCACGTCGAACCGGCGCAGGCGATGGCGAAAGCGAAACGTGAAGTCGGGCCACAGGACGATGTTCTTGCCCGCCGCGTCGAGGTACCAGCTCGAGCAGCCCGAGGCCCAGATCGTACGCGGCATGCGCTCCTGCAGGCGCTCGTTGTAGGCGGCCTGGACGTCGCGGCGCACGTCGATGCTCGAGATGCCGCGCTCGTCCATCACCCGCAGCGCATCGAGGATGTACGCGAGCTGGCTTTCGATCATGAAGACCATCGAGCTGTGGCCCAGGCCGGTGTTCGGACCGGTCATCTTGAAGAGGTTGGGAAAGCCCGCGACCGTCGTGCCGAGATAGGCCTGGAGGCTGTCGCCGTCCCGCGCGCGCCGCGCCAGCGTCCTGCCGTCGCGGCCGCGCACGAGGCTGGCGGTCGGCGGGTCGGTCACGCGAAAGCCGGTGGCGAGGATGATCGTGTCAACCTCGCGCTCGGTGCCGTCGGCGGTGACGATGCAACCGGCGCGGATCTCGCTGATGTCGTCGGTGACGACCTCGACGTTGTCGCGCGCGAGGGCCGGGTAGTAGCGGTTGGAGACGAGGATCCGCTTGCAGCCCAGACGGAAGTGGGGCCGCAGCTTGCGGCGCAGCTCGGGGTCTGCGACCTGCTGGCGCAGGTGGCGGCGGCCGACGCGCTCGAGCAGCCGCAGGTAGCGCGGGTCGCGGGTCATCCCGACCGCGAGGGTCAGCTCGCGCGCCCAGTAGATGCCGCCGCGGATGAGCCGCTGGGTCACCGGCAGCGCGCCGAACAGCCGCCGCTCGAGGTGTGAGATCGGGCGGTCGGAGTGCGGCATGATCCACGGCGCCGTGCGCTGAAAGACGTGCAGCCGGGCCACGCGCGGCTGGATCTCGGGGACGAACTGGATCGCTGACGCGCCGGTGCCGATGACCGCCACGCGCTCCCCACTCAGGTCGTGCTCATGGTCCCATCGCGCCGAGTGAAAGATCGTTCCCTCGAAGTGCCGCAGGCCGCGGATCCGGGGCCTGGCCGGGTGGCTCAGCGCGCCCGTGGCCTCGACGAGCACCTGCGCCGTCAGCTCACCCTGCGAGGTCTCGATCCGCCAGCGCTGGGCGTCGTCGTCCCACGCGGCGCCGGTGAGCTCGTGGCCGAGGCGCAGGTGCGGCCCGAGGTCGTGCTCGTCGGTCAGGCGGCGCAGGTAGTCCCAGATCTCCGGCTGGAGGGAGTACGTGCGACTCCAGCCCGGGTTGGGCGCGAAGGAGAGCGAGTACAGATGCGACGGGATGTCGCACTGGCAGCCGGGGTACGTGTTCGCCTGCCACGTGCCGCCGACCTCGTCCGCGCGGTCGAGGACGACGAAGTCGTCGATGCCGGTCGCGCGCAGGCGGATCGCCAGGCCGAGGCCCGCGAACCCGGCGCCGGCGATCGCGACGCGCACGTGTTCCTCGCCCGGCAGGGCGTCAGCTCCGCACGACGGGCCAGTTGGCGAAGGGGATGAGCTCCTCCTCCACCCGCTCGGGCTCAGGCGGGGCGATCGCGTCCGGCGCGACCCACGCGTCGGGCCGGCGTGTTCCGGCGTTGGCCGTGACGGCGACGCGGTGCACCGCCCACGCGGCCCCGCCGAGCAGGAGCAGCGTCAGCGCGAGCACCGCAAAGTACGCGCCGATCACGACCGCGGGGTCGGCCGTCTTGGCCTCGCGCTGCAGCAGCTCGCGATCGGAGAGGAAGGCGCGCGAGAAGCTCTGCGGCGCGGGGACGGCCGCAGCCGGGATCGCGGCGTCGGCCGGCGCGTAGATCGGCAGGCCGGTGATCGACGTGCCCGTGTGCAGGCGGATCATCGTCTTCCAGTCGCCATGCACCGGGACCGGCTGCGTCGTCTCATAGACGCCGGGCCCGACCTCGCGCAGGCGGTTGACGACCAGGCCGCCGCCCTGCCACGCGGTCGCCGTGAGCCATTTCGCATCCTTCGCCGCGTCGCGCGGGCTCAGCGTCACCGTCGCGTTCGCGGTGCGTTGCGCGCCGCCGTCGACCTGGCTCAGCGCCACGGTCGCGCTGACGCCCTTGTCGGCCGGGGCGTAGAGCCCGAGCGCCAGAAGCGCGGCGACGGCCAGCGCCCCGCCGACGGCGGCGCCGCGCAGCCCGGGGGCCTGGCGGACCTCCTCGGAGCCCAGCCGCGCGCCGAGCCATGCGCCGATGAGGCAGGCCGCGATCGCCATCGGGACGGACATGAGCACGGCCTCGGGCAGCAGCCCGGCGGGCCACGGGATCGGCATCCAGACGTGCGTCCACGCCCATTCGGCGGCGAGCCCGACGGTGCCGATCGCCGCCCCGCACCAGACGGCGAAGGCCAGCGGGCGTTCGCGCGCGCAGACGACGAGCGCGACGAGCTCGACCGCGGCGGCCTCGGCGACGTACAGCGGGAAGTGGTTCGTGCTCTCGCCGAGCACCGGGCCGACGAGGTACGTCAGCCCGCCGCGCATCACGAGGTAGAAGGCGACCGCGCCGAGCGCCCGGCCCGGCCCGAGCCAGACGCGCGCCGCGACGAGCACGACGCCGGCCGCGAGCATCATCAGCAGCGGGTGAAAGACGAGCTGGAACTGCGGCACGCCCCAGTCGAACTCGCCCTGGAACGTCGACAGGCCGATGAGCAGGCCGCCCGGCAGCCAGATGTGGCGCAGGCCCTTGACCCACAGCTGCTCGTTGTCGGACAGCCCGCTGGCCTTCACCGCGCGGCGGACCTCGACCTGGATGACGGCGATCCCGACGAGCGCCATCACGGCGCCGCCGATGAGCATCAGGTGCGTCGGCCCCCAGAGCGTGACGTCCTGGCCGAAGAGCCGGTGCCAGACGTCATCCAGCGGGAACGCCACGAGCGAGAAGAAGCCGGCGGCCATCATGAGCAGGCCGCCGAGCGGGGCGTACCAGTCCTGCGTGATGCGCACCGCGGTCGGGCCGGGCCGGTCCTTGCGATCCTCGTCGGGCAAACAGCAGGCGAAGAACCCCGCGGAGAAGATCCCGAACAGGCCGGCGAGGATGAAGTAGTGCGCGGTGTTGTTCAGCGGCCCGATGTCGCGGCCGACGTCGATGTGCAGCGAGACGTCCCAGTACAGGCCGAACAGCGCGGCGATCAGCGAGACGATCGCCAGGCCGCACGGCAGCGACGCCCACGCCGGCTGGCCCGAGATGCGCTCGGCGAAGCGCTCGAACCAGCCGAGCACGCCGATCATCTCCGCGCGGTGGCCGACGCCGCCCATGAACAGCAGGAACATCGTCAAGACGACGACGGCTCCGGCGACGATGCCGATCTCCTCGAACGCCGCGCCGCCAGCGGACGGCGACTCGGCGGCGAGCAGCGTCAGGACCGCTTCCATGCCCATGCGAACGCCAGCGTATCCAAGTGACGTGGCGCCTCCAAGCGGGTAAGTGAGCCCCATGAGCACACAGAACCCACCGATGGATCCGACCAGCTCCGAA
Organism: uncultured Actinomycetes bacterium; assembly: GCA_963705315.1. Lineage (GTDB taxonomy): Bacteria > Actinomycetota > Thermoleophilia > Solirubrobacterales > Solirubrobacteraceae > CADCVQ01. The sequence continues at coordinate 3,686,612 of OY970068.1, read as the reverse complement.
GCAGACGAGAAGCAGCTCGAGCTCGCGCGCAAGCAGGGCGAGACCTATCGCGAGGCGCTCGACCACATGGCCCAGGACGTCGCACACGACGGCGGGACGAAGACCGTCGGCCAGTACCTCGTCGGCTACGCGATCGAAGAGGCCGAGGGCATGTTCATGTGGGAGGACGGCGGCCTGCAGTGGCAGGACCCCGCGGACGAGAACCTCCACGTCGAGATCGCGGTCTGCGACGCCTCCGACGGGCGCTTCATCCCCAGCCTGACGGTCACCGGGACGCTGATCGATCCCGACGGCAACGAGGTCGGCACGCACGAGCACCCGCTGCTCTGGCATCCGATGCTCTACCACTACGGCCGCAACTGGGTCGTCCCATCAGACGGCGAGTACACGCTGAAGGTGCACATCGACCCGCCGACGTTCATGCGCCACGACGAGATCAACGGCTGTCGCTGGACCGAGCCGGTCGACGTCGAGTTCACCGGCGTGAAGGTGCAGCGCGGGCAGGACTGAGGGTGGCGTCCGCATTCGGACATGAATGTCGCCAATGCCGCGTATGCCGCGGTTAATTCGACATCCTCGCCTCGCGGCCTGGCCAGACCGCCTCCCTCATTCGCCGAGCAGCGCGTCGAGCGTCGCGCTCGCCCGGCCGTCTGCGATGCAGTCCGCAGCGAGCTGCACGCCCGCGCCGGCGGTGTCGCAGCGCCCGGCCGCGTAGAGACGGACGCCCGCGCTCAGCGTCGCCGCCTGCGCGGCCACGCCGTGCTCGTCGCCGGCACATATCGCTTGCGTGAGCGCGGCGCCGATCTGCGGATCGGGGTCGCCGCGCAGCACGGCGCCCATCGACTCGGGCAGGCTCAGCGGCCCGAAGCCGTCGGCGGCCGATGGGCGCCCGGGCCGCAACACGTCCGAGCCCTCCATTCCGCGCACGGCCACCGCGTGGTGGGCGCCGAGCAGCTCGAGCGCGCCGAGGATCCGGTCGCGGTAGGAGCTGTGCGTGTGCCCGACGACGAAGCGCGTCGCTCCGAGGTGGTCGACGAGCTTCTCGGCACTGTGCAGGGGGCCGCGCAGCCCGATCTCGTCGCGCACCGCCGCCAGAGCGTCCCACCCGGGGATCGCCGCGCCCGCGTGGACGACCGCGACGTCCGCGCGTTCGAGCATCGCCAGCGACTGCGACGGCTCGGGCCGCCGCGGGCCGCCGAGCGCGGCAAGCACGTCGGCCGGGGTCACGCCGTGCTTGGGCCCGAGCGTCCCACCGCAGACGACGACGACGCGCGCGCCGGCGGCCGCGGCCAGCAGGGCGGCGGCGAGCGACAGATGCGGCGCGTCGGCCATCCCGTCAAACGCGCCCGCGCACGCGACGACCGGCCGCTCGCTCACCGGCAGGTCGGGCGCGACCGAGCGCGCCGCGTCACGCAGCGCCTGCGCCATCCCGGCGAGCTCCTGCGGCGCCTCGCCCTTGATGCGCATCGCGATGAGAAACGCGCCCGCCTGCACCGGGCTGACCTCGCCCGCCAGCAGCGCGCCGGTGGCCGCATGCGCCTCTGCGAACGTCAGTGCGCGGCTGCCGCGCGGGCCGGTCCCGACCGCCTTGATGACCGCGCGAAATCCGGCGTAGCCGCTGCGCCCGACGTGCTCGGGCAGGGTCGTGAGCGGTTGATCGATCCGAGGCTGCAGGCTCATGTGCCCTCCCAGCGGTAGCCGACGCTGCGCACCGTCTTGATTCGCCCGGCGTGCTCGGAGCCGAGCTTCGCGCGCACCCGCCGCACGTGGACGTCGACCGTGCGTGCCCCGCCGTAGTACTCATAGCCCCACACGCGGTTCAGCAGCGCCTCGCGCGAGAACACGCGCTTGGGGTGCGTGACGAGGAACTTCAACAGCTCGTACTCCATGTAGGTGAAATCGACCGGCCGACCGGAGATCGCCACCTGGTAGGTCGCGAGGTTCATCTCGAGGCTGCCGACGCGGACGATGTCGTCGTGGTCGATCCCGTTGACCGCGCGCCGGGCGCGGGCGATGCGGGCCTGGAGCTCCTCCGCGGTGAACGGCTCGACGAGCAGCTCGTGGCCCTCGGCGACGCCGAGCCCGTCGGTCAGCCGGTCGCTCTGCATCGCCACGAGGACCGGGACCTCGCCGAGATCGTCGTCGGCGGCCAGGCGCGCGCACAGCTCCTCGCACGAGGGCTGCTCCAGGCCGGAGGCGAGCACGATCGCCAGGGCCGGCGCGCGGCTCTCGCCGGCGGCGGGGCGCAGCGTCCCGTTCGCGGCGACGCGGTGCGGGCTGAAGCCGAGCTCGGCCAGCAGCCGCGAGGCGCTCTCGCAGCCGTGCTCGCCGTAGATCCACGCGTCGCTCACGACTTCGGGTCGCCGCTCGTGTGCAGGTAATGGTGAGAGATCATCGGATTTGCTCGCTACAGCAGCCGCAGGTACCTCGAGCGGTCGAACTCCGTCACGGTGCGGCGCTCGTCGGCCAGCTCGCGGCGCTTATTGGCGACGAACACGTCGCACAGGCGGTCGCCGAGCGTCTCGCGCGCGAGCTCGGACTGGTCGAACAGGTCGGTCGCCTCGCGCAGGTCGAGCGGCAGCATGGTGCCCTCGGCGGCGTCGTCGACGCTCTCGGCCTGAAGCTCGTAGCCGCGCTCGATGCCGCGCAGCCCAGCGGCGAGGATCAGCGCGAGCGCGAGGTACGTGTTGCAGGACGGATCGGGCGAGCGCAGCTCGAAGCGCGCGCCCGACGCGCGGCCGGGACGGCGCGAGGGGACGCGCACGAGCGCGGCGGCACCGCGGCGCGTCCAGCTCACGGTGCCGGGCGCCTCGAAGCCGGTCGCCAGGCGCCGGTAGGAGTTGATCCACTGGTTCGTCACCGCGGTCAGCTCGCACGCGTGGGCCAGGACGCCGGCGAGGAACGCCCGCCCGGTGGCGGACAGCGGCTGCTCGCTGTCGGGATCGTGAAAGGCGTTGCGCTCGCCCTCGAACAGCGAGATGTGCAGGTGCATGCCGGAGCCCGGATGGTCCTCCAGCGGCTTGGGCATGAAGGTCGCGTACGCGCCGAGCTCGTGGGCGGCCTCCTTGACGGCGATCCGGAAGGTCGACAGCGAGTCGGCCATCGACAGGGCGTCGTTGTGGGCGAGCTGGATCTCGTGCTGCGACGGGGCCACCTCGTGGTGAGAGGCCTTGACGGGGATCCCCATCTGCTCGAGGTAGTCGATCGTGCGCCGGCGAAAGTCCGAGCCGACGTCCAGCGGGGTGAGGTCGAAGTACGCGCCGTCGTCGAGCGCCTGCGGCTTGGCGCCGTTGGAGCCCAGCGCGCCGAAGATGAAGAACTCGACCTCGCTGCCGACCTGCATCGAATAGCCCAGACCCGCCGCCTGTTCGAGCACGCGCCGCAGCGCGGCGCGCGAGTCGCCGCCGAACGGCTCGCCGTCGGGCTGGCGCACGTCGCAGAACATCCGGCTCACGATCGAGTCCGGCCGCCACGGCAGGACCTGGAAGGTGCGCGGGTCGGGATGGGCGATGACATCGTGCTCGCGCAGGCGCGACGCACCCTCCAGCGACGAGCCGTCCAGGCCGACGCCCTCGTCGAGCGCGGACTCGAGCTCGGTGACCGGGATCGACAGGCTCTTGAGCAGGCCGAGCACATCGACGAACCACAGGCGGATGAACTTCACCCCCCGCTCCTCGACTGTGCGCAGCACGAATTCCCGGTGACCGGACACTGTCCTAGACCGTACGGCGGGTCGGGGCCTGTGTCTTTATCCCTTCGGTCCTGATCGGTACGACATTCGGTCGAGTCGTTCACGCAGCGTTCATCGAACCGACCCCCAAGGGAAATCGCGCATCCCCAGGCTGGGTTGCAGTGCAGACGACCACGACCCAGTGCCCGTACTGCGGCGTGGGCTGCGGGCTGCTCACCGACGTGCAGGACGGTCGTCTCAGCGCTGTCCGCGGAGATCCGATCCACCCCGCCAACCGGGGCCGCACGTGTCGCAAGCCGCTCGAGCTCGCGCACGCCGTCCACGCCAAGAACCGTGCGACCGTGCCGCTCTGGCGCGCGGATCGCGAAGCGCGCTTTGACCCCGTCGGGTGGGAGCAGGCGCTCGGCACGCTCGCCGGCCGGCTGCGGGCGATCGTCGACGAGCACGGCCCCGACGCGGTCGCGTTCTACATCTCCGGGCAGCTGCTGACCGAGGACTACTACGCGATCAACAAGCTTGCCAAGGGGTTTCTCGGCACGAACAACGTCGACTCGAACTCGCGCCTGTGCATGTCCTCGGCGGTCGCCGGCTACACGGGCGCATTCGGCTCCGACGGCCCGCCGCCGGCCTACGCCGACCTCGCGCTGACCGATTGCTTCTTGCTGCTCGGCACGAACACGGCGGCGTGTCACCCGATCGTCTGGTCGCGCATCCGCGATCGCCAGGCCGAGGGCGCCCACGTCATCTGCGTCGACCCGCGCGCGACGCCGACCGCCCGTGCCGCTGACCTGCACCTGCCCGTCCGGCCGGGCACCGACCTGGCGCTGCTGAGCGCGCTGCTGCACGTCATCGACCGTGACGGCCTCGTCGACGGGGAGTTCGTCGCGCGTCACACGAGCGGCTGGGAGGACGCCCGGGCGGTCGCGGCGCAGTGGTCGCCGCAGCGCGCCGCCGGCGTGTGCGGGGTGGACGCGCTGCTCATCGAGCGCGCCGCGCATCGCTTCGCCGGCGCGGGGACGGCGCTCGCGCTGTGGTCCATGGGCGCCAACCAGTCGACCGTGGGCACGCTGAAGAACCGCGGGCTCATCAACCTCTGCCTCGCGACCGGCCACATCGGGCGGCCGGGCGCCGGGCCGTTCTCGCTCACCGGGCAGCCCAACGCGATGGGCGGGCGCGAGACCGGCGGCCTCGCGCATCTCCTGCCGGGCTACCGCAAGGTGACCGACGCGACCGACCGGGCACAGATCGCCGCGCACTGGGGCGTCGAACCCGACCGGATCTCGTCGCAGCCCGGGTTGCCTGCGGTGGCGCTGTTCGACGCGCTGCTGGAGGGGCGCGTCAAGGCGGTCTGGATCATGGCCACGAACCCGCTCGTGTCGCTGCCCGACGGACAGCGCGCCCGGGCGGCGCTCGAGCGCGCCGAGCTCGTCGTCGTGCAGGACCCGCATCACCCGACCGAGACGTCCGCGCTGGCTCACGCCGTGCTGCCCGCCTCGGCCTGGCCGGAGAAGGACGGCACGATGACGAGCTCCGAGCGGCGCATCGGGCTCGTCCGGCGCGCGCTCGCCCCGCCCGGCGAGGCACGGCCGGACTGGGAGATCGTCGCCGGGCTCGCCCGCCACCTCGGCTACGGCGACGCGTTCGCGTGGCCGGATTCGGCGGCCGTGTTCGACGAGTTCGCGGCCTGCACGGCGGGGCGGCCATGCGATCAGTCCGGCGTGTCGCACGCCCGGCTGCGGTGCGAGGGCGGGCTGCAGTGGCCGTGTCCGGCGCAGCCGGTCGGCGAGCATCCGGGCACGGAGCGGCTCTACACCGATCGCCGCTTCCCCACGCCGGACGGGCGCGCCCGCTTCGCGGCCACGCCGCACGTCGCCCCCGCCGAGGTGCCCGATCCCGACTACCCGCTTCTGCTGACGACCGGGCGCGTCGCCGACCAGTGGCACACGATGACGCGCACCGGTCACTCGCCCGCGCTGCGCGCGGCCGCGGGCGCCCCGGCGTTCAGCTGTCACCCGCTCGACGCGGTGGCCGCGGGCGTCGAGGAGGGCGGCGAGGTCCGGGTGATCTCCCGTCGCGGCGAGCTGCGCCTCGCGCTGCACGTCGACGACGGCCTGCCGCGTGGCGTCGCCTTCGCGCCGTTTCACTGGGGCGCGCTGCACGCGCCGGCCGGCGCGGGAGCCCTGAACGCACTGACGATCGCGGCCGTCGATCCGACCTCCGCGCAGCCCGAGCTGAAAGCCCTCGCCGTGCGCCTGGCGCCGGTGCGCAAGCGCGACGAGCCCGTGTGCCGCCGTGCGCCCGCGCGGCCCAGGCGGCTCGTCGTCGTCGGCACCGGCATGGCCGCGCTCGCGGTGGTCGAGGAGGCGCTGCGCCGCCGCCCGGGGCCGGACTGGCGGATCGTCATGCTCGGCGAGGAGCCCGGGCCGGCCTACAACCGCGTTTTGCTGTCGCGGTTGCTCGCGCAGTCGTGCGGCGCGGGCGAGCTGGAGCTGCAGCCGCTGTCGTGGTACGCCGCGCACGACGTCGACCTGCGCGGCGGCTGCGCCGCGCGGTCGCTGGATCTCGACGGGCGCTGCGTGGTCGACGAGTCCGGCGGCCGCCACGCCTACGACGCGCTCGTGCTCGCGACCGGCTCGCGCCCCTTCATCCCCCCGATCCCGGGGGTCGACCTGCCGCACGTCTCAAGCTTTCGCACCTGGCGCGACGCCGACGCCCTGGCCGCCACGCCGCCCGGCAGCCGCGCGGTCGTCGTCGGCGGCGGGCTGCTCGGGCTCGAGGCCGCGGCGGGCCTGCGCGCGCGCGGCGTAGCGGTGACGGTCGTCGAACTCGCCGGGCATCTCATGAGCCAGCAGCTCGACGCGGGCGCCGCCGCGATCCTGCTCCGCGCGCTGCAGGCGCAGCGCATGACGTGCGTGCTCGGGCGCAGCGTCGCGCGGATCGAGCGCGACCGCGTCGTGCTCGACGACGGCGGCGAGATCGAGGCCGCGCGAGTCGTCGTGGCGGCGGGCGTCCGCGCCGAGACGTCGCTTGCTCGCGCGGCGGGCCTGGAGTGCGGGCGCGGCGTGATCGTCGACGATGCGTTGCGCGCGAGCGCGCCCGCCGTCTGGGCGGTGGGGGAGTGCGCGGAGCATCGCGGGGTCGTCTATGGGCTCTGGTCGCCGCTCTCCGAGCAGGCGCGCGTGGCCGGCGCCGGCGTCGCCGGCGACCCGGCCGCCTTCCACGGGGCGGTCGCCGCGACGACGCTCAAGGTCAGCGGGATTGACGTCTACGCCGGCGGCGGGTCGGCCGGCGCCCCTGCGGCCGGACACGACGAGATCGTCGTCAGCGACACCCGGCGCCTCGTCTACAGCCGCCTGCTCGTCGACGGAGACCGGCTGCGCGGCGCCGCCCTGGTCGGCGACGTGAGCGCCGCCCGCGGGCTGACCGACCTCCTCGGCACCGGCGCGCCGGTGCCCGCGAACCTGCTCACCCCCGGCAGCGAGTCCGTGTCGATGGCCGCGGCGGACCCGGCGGCCACGCTGTGCTCGTGCAACGTCGTCACCGTCGGCGAGGTGCAGGCCGCGATCAGCCGTGACGGCCTGCGCACCGTCGCGCAGGTCGGGCGGCGCACGCGCGCCACGACCGGCTGCGGCGGTTGCACCGCCGACGTGCAAGCCCTCCTCGACGCCGTCACCTGACTGCAAACCCCCCGACACGGTTTGGACACATTGCGCACACGGGGCCGAAACGGCGGGCTGGAAGTGTCACGCCATAGAGGACGCCCACGCTTTCCGGAGGTCATATGAGCACGTCAGCAGAAGCCGTCAGCGCCGATTCCCGCGGGAGATGGATCGACGACTGGGACCCCGAGGACGAGCAGTTCTGGGAGGAGGGCGGCGGCAAGAAGATCGCCAAGAAGAACCTTGTCATCTCGATCTTTGCCGAGAACCTCGGCTTCAGCGTCTGGGTGCTGTGGACAATCGTCGTCATCAACCTGGCCAACGCCGGCTTCACGCTGTCGCTCTCCGAGCAGTTCCTCCTGATCGCGCTGCCGAACCTCGTCGGCTCGACGCTGCGGATCCCCTACACGTTCGCCGTGCCGCGCTTCGGCGGCCGGGCGTGGACGACCGTAAGCGCGTCGCTGCTGTTCATCCCGGTGCTGCTGCTCGCGTTCCTCGTGCCGAGCGGCTGGCTGCTCGAGCAGAGCCACAGCACGCAGATGTGGGTGCTGGCCCTGTGCGCCGCGACCGCGGGCTTCGGCGGCGGCAACTTCTCGTCGTCGATGGCGAACATCTCGTTCTTCTATCCGGACCGCCACAAGGGCGCCGCGCTCGGGCTCAACGCCGCCGGCGGCAACCTCGGCGTCGCGGTCGCCCAGCTGCTCGTCCCGCTCGTGATCATCATCGGCGTCCCGGCGGCGGCCGTGAAGCTGCCCGTGCACGAGGTGAACCTCGCGTACGCCGGCCTCATGTGGCTGCCGTTCATCGTCGCGGCCGCGTTCCTGGCGTACCGCTACATGGACAGCATCACCGACGCGAAGACCGACGCGCGCTCGTACACCAAGTCGCTGGGACACGGCCAGACGTGGGTCATGTCGCTGCTGTACATCGGCACGTTCGGCTCGTTCATCGGCTACGCGTTCGCGCTGCCGCTCGTCATCAAAAACACGTTCCCGGAATTCCTCGGAGCGCACCCGTTCATCGCGACCTACCTCGCGGGACTCGGCTTCATGGGCGCGCTCATCGGGTCGATCGCGCGGCCGTTCGGCGGCTGGCTGGCCGACCGCAAGGGCGGCGCGAGGGTGACGCTGTTCGTCTTCCTCGGCGAGGCGCTGTTCACCGTGACGGCGATCATCGCGGTGAACGAGCACAGCTTCACGATCTTCTTCGCATCGTTCATGGCGATCTTCCTGCTCGCCGGCATGGGCAACGGGTCGACCTACCGGATGATCCCGTCGATCTTCGCCGAGCTCGGCCGCAAGGAGGCCTCGGAGAAGGGCCTGGATGCGAAGAAGACGGCGCTGGACTTCAAGCATCGCGCGGCCGCGGTGATCGGCATCGCCGGCGCGATCGGCGCGTTCGGCGGCTTCCTCATCCAGGTCGTGTTCCGCGAGGCGAGCCTTGGGGTCTCGGCCGCGGTGAAGGCGGCGGCCACGCCGGCGGAGAAGGTCGCCGTCGCGCAGGCGCAGGCGGACTGGTCGATCCCGGCGCTGTACGTGTTTCTCTTCGCGTATGTCGTGTTCGCCGGGATGACGTGGTTCTTCTACATGCGCAAGAGCTTCGCCACCGACCGGGTGCCGAGCCTCGCGCACGCGTCCATATGAGCGGCGCATGAGCGGGCGGATCGTCATCGTCGGCGGCGGCATCGCCGGCCAGGCGGTCTGCGAGGCAGTGCGTGATCGCGATCCGGAGGTCGCGATCACGCTTGTCTGCGCTGAGCCCAGCGCGCCGTACGACCGCGTCCGGCTGTCGGAGATCCTCGTCTCGGGCGAGGATCCGCAGACGCTCGAGCTGCGTCCCGCCGAATGGTTCGCCGATCACGACGTGGCGCTGCTCGTCGGGCGCACCGTCACGTGGGTCGACACCGACCGCGGCGTCCTCGGGCTCGACGATCTCGACGAGCTGCCCTACGACCAGCTCGTGCTCGCGACCGGGTCGCAGCCGCTGATGCCGCCGATCCCCGGCATCGAGCTTGAGGGCGTGCACCCGTTCCGCGGTCCTGAGGACTGCGAGGCGATCCGCGCGGCGGCGGTGGGAGGCGCCCAGCGCGCGGCCGTGATCGGCGGCGGCCTGCTCGGCCTCGAGGCCGCGCGCGGCATCGCCGCGCAGGGCTGCGCCGTCACGGTGGTGCACCTCGTCGACCGGCTGATGGAGCGCCAGCTCGATGCCGGCGCCTCGGCGCTGCTGGCACCCGCGCTCGCCGCGCTCGACATCGACGTCGAGCTCGAGCGCGCGACGCAGCAGATCATCGGCCCGGAGTACGCCCGCGGGCTGCGGTTCACGTCGGGCGAGGAGCTCGCCGCCGACCTCGTCGTCGTCTCGATCGGCATTCGGCCCGAGTCCGAGCTCGCGCGCTCGATGAACATCGTCTGCGACCGCGGCATCATCGTCGACGACGCCATGCGCACGAGCGTGCCCGGCGTGCTCGCGGTCGGCGAGTGCGCCCAGCACCGCGGCATCGTCTACGGCCTCGTCGCGCCGATCCACGACCAGGCGCGCGTCGCCGCGGCGACGCTGCTGGGGCGCGACGCCGCGTACCTCGGCTCGGTCATGAGCGCGAAGCTCAAGGTCGCCGGCATCGACCTCGTCTGCGCCGGGGAGGCGACCGGCGACCACGAGGCGGTCGTGACCGATGCGGCGAGCGGCGTGTATCGCAAGCTCACGGTCCGCGACGGGCGCATCTCCGGGGCGGTCCTGCTCGGCGACACGCGCGGCTCGGAGGCGCTCGTCGCCGCCGTGCGCGCGGGCGAGCCGGTCGACGACCTGCTCGTCATGCTCTCCGACGCGTCGCTCGCCGGTCCCGCCGACCTGCCCGACACGGCGCAGATCTGCGACTGCAACGGCGTCTGCAAGGGCGCGCTCGTCGAGGCTGTGACCGTGGGCGGCTGCGCGACGCCGCGCGAGGTCATGGCGGTCACGCGCGCGGGGACCGGCTGCGGTTCCTGCCGGACCGCGGTCACCGAGATCGTCGCGGCGGCGACGGGTGGTTTGAGCGACGAGCCGGCGTACCTGTGTCCGTGTCGCAAGCAGACGCGCGAGCAGCTCGCCGGGCAGATCCGCGAGGACGGCATGGAGTCCGTCAGCGAGGTCGCGGCGGCCTGCGGCACGGGCCGCGACTGCGGCGTCTGCAAGCCCGCGCTGGCGTACCTCGTCTCGGAGGTCTGCGCCAACAGCCACCGCGAGGAGCGCGACGCGCGCTACATCAACGACCGCGTCCACGCGAACATCCAGCGCGACGGCACGTTCTCGGTCGTGCCGCGGATGTACGGCGGCGTGACGACCCCGGACGAGCTGCGGCGGATCGCCGACGTCGCCGACAAGTACGCGGTGCCGCTCGTGAAGGTCACGGGCGGCCAGCGCCTGGATCTGCTCGGTGTCTCAAAGCACGACCTGCCCAACATCTGGCGCGACCTCGAGATGCCTTCGGGACACGCCTACGCGAAGGCCGTGCGCACGGTGAAGACGTGCGTCGGGACCGACTTCTGCCGCTTCGGGCTCGGCGACGCAATCGGGCTGGGCATCGAGATGGAGAAGCTGTGGGAGGGCCTGCACACCCCGCACAAGGTGAAGTCCGGCGTGTCGGGCTGCCCGCGCAACTGCGCCGAGGCGACGGTCAAGGACATCGGCTGCGTCGCGGTCGAGGGCGGCTGGCAGGTGCGCGCCGGCGGCGCCGCGGGCGGCAACGTCCGCGAGGCGGACATCATCGCGACGGTCGCGTCGCGCGCCGAGGCGCTGCGCGTCGCGACGACGTTCCTGCAGTACTACCGCGAGAACGCCGACTACAAGGAGCGCACGTACGACTTCATCCCGCGGATCGGGCTGGAGAAGGTGCGCGAGATCGTGCTGGGCGAGCAGTCCGGCGCGGCGCTGCGCGAGCGGCTGCGGATCGCCAAGGCGGCGACCCGCGATCCCTGGCTCGAGCGCGACGACCCGTACCACCCGCGCCAGTTCGCCGACCTCGATCCACCCGCCGACGACGCCGTGCAGCCGGCGCTGGTCGGCCCACCGGTGGGAGGCGAGCGATGACCTACGCCTGCCGTGTGGAGGACATCCCGATGGGCGAGGGTCGTGTCCTGATGCTCCCCGACCGCCGCGTCGCGGTGTTCCGCACGTCGACGGCCTGGTACGCGCTGGACGCGGTCTGCCCGCACCGCGGCGGGCCGTTGGCGGACGGCATCGTGTGCGATCGGGCGGTCATCTGCCCGCTGCATGACCGGCGGTTTGATCTGGCGACGGGCGCTCCGCTGAGTTCCGGCGAGGGCGTGGTCGCGCATGCGGTGGAGGTGCGCGGCGACAGCGTGTATGTGGCCCTTGCGGCGTAGGCGGCGCGCCCGATCGCGCTGAACGGCATCGATGAGAACACGAACGGGACCGGGTCGGCGCGTGGTCGGCCGGCCCGGCGGGGGGTGTGGTTCAAAACGTCCACTCCGTCGTCGTTTTGAACCACGCCCCTGCACGACTGCCCGGATGGGATCCATCCTGCTATCGATCCGGCGCGCCGTGCCAACAGACACGCGCGGCACTGCGACATGAGCCGCCCGCGCCGGGCTGACGAGGCGCTCAGAGCAGCCCGACCGCCGCGCCCGCGTCCTTGACGAGGTTCAGCAGCGGCGAGGGCACGATCCCGAGGACGAGCGTCGCCGCGCCGAAGAACACGGCGACCGCGACCACTTCGCCCTGCGCGCGCAGGCCTGTCGCCGCCTCGTCGGCGCCGGCCAGCGCGGGCTGCTCGCCGGGCGGCGGTACGAGCGCGGCGGCGCCCGCATCCTCGATCGCGGGCAGCATCCACATCGCCGCGATGACCTTCAGGTAGTACGCCAGCGAGATCATCGAGCCGACGACGATGAACACGCCCAGCCAGGCGTAGTCGCCGGTCACGGCGGCGTCGATCAGATAGAACTTTCCGATGAAGCCGGCGGTCGCCGGGATCCCGGCGAGGCCGAGCATCGCGATCGTCATCGGCCAGGCCAGCAGCGGCCGTGTCGCGCCGATCCCATTCAGCGACGCGATGTCGTCTCCCAACGGCGTCTCGCGCTCGCGTGCGACGATCACCGCGAACGCCGCGAGGTTCATCGCCAGGTAGACCGCGAGGTAGAAGACGGTCGCCTGCACGCCGAGCCGCGACGCGACGACGACGCCCGCGAGCATGTAGCCGGCCTGCGCGACCGACGAGTAGGCCAGCAGCCGCTTCAGCGAGGACTGGCCGAGCGCACCGACGTTGCCGACGATGATCGTGATCGCCGCGAGCACCGCCAGCGGCGGCGCCCAGTCGATCGCGGCGTTGATGAGCGCGACGTCGAACAGGCGCAGCATCACCCCGAAGGCGGCGGCCTTCGTCGCGACGGCCATGAACGCCGTCACCGGCGTCGGGGCGCCCTCGTAGACGTCGGGGGTCCACTGATGAAACGGGGCGGTCGACGCCTTGAACGCCAGGCCGACGATCGACAGCGCGATGCCGGTCAGCAGCAGCGGGTCGGAGACGAGATCGCCCTCGCCGCCCAGCGCCTGCGCGATACCGGCGAAGTCCGTCGAGCCCGTCGCGCCGTAGATGAACGCCAGGCCGTAGAGCAGCGTCGCCGAGCCGACCGAGCCGACGATGAGGTACTTCAGCCCCGACTCGAGCGACGAGGCGCGGCGCATCTCCGTCGCGCACAGCACGTACAGCGGGATCGACAAGAGCTCGAAGCCGAGGAACAGCGTCACGAGGTTCTGCGCCGCGACGAGCACGATCATCCCGGCGATCGAGGTCAGCAGTAGGGCGTAGTACTCGCCGTGGGCGGCCTCGCGCGGCGCGACGTGACGCCAGGACAACAGCACGGCGGCGATCCCCGCCACGCAGAACAGGAAGGTGAGGATCAGCGTCAGCTCATCCAGGCGCAGCGCGCCCGCGATGAGGTCGCTGCGCTCGCCCCATTGCCAGATGCCGCACCCCAGCGCGACGGCGAGCGTCAGGATCGACAGCGCCGGCACCGCCGTCTCGCGCAAGAAGCGCGACCGCGCCAGGCCGAGCATCAGCACGATCAGCGCGCCGCCGAACACCGCGACGAGCGGCGACAGCCCCGCCCAGTCGATGTGCGGCCCGGTGACGGCGAGCACGGTCATGGCGTCGCGCTCCCCGCGACCTCGGCGGCGTTCGGCGGCTCGCCGGTCACCGTCGTCTGCGAGCGCTCCAGCGCGACCTGCGGATACAGCGAGATCGCGATGATCACGAGCACGAGCGGCACGAGCACGAGCCCGTCGCGCAGTGTCATCTCGCGCGACTCCACGCGCGGCCCGGTGCGGTTGTGCATCGCGCGGATGTACAGCCGCAGGGCGTAGACGGATGCCATGAGGACACCGGTGAACGCGAGGATCGAGAAGACCATCTTCGTCTGAAAGACCCCGAGCAGGATGAGGAACTCGCCGACGAAGTTCGACGAGCCGGGCATCGCGAGCGTCGCGAACGCCACGATCAGGAACATCGCCGCCAAGGCGGGCGCACGCATGGCGATCCCACCCATGTCGCGCAGGTCCTCGGACCCGCCCGCCCGCGCGGCCAGCAGCGCGACGATGAAGAACGCCGGCGCGACGACGATCCCGTGGTTGAAGGAGTGCAGGATCGCGCCCTGGAAGCCCTGGTCGTTGAGCGCGAAGACGCCCATCGTGATGAAGCCCAGCTGCGCGAGCGACGAGTAGCCGAGGATGAGCCGCGTCTCGGTGGTCGTGAACGCCATCGCCGAGCCGTAGAGGATCCCGGCGAGCGCGATCGCCAGCAGCAGCGTCTGAAACTGCTCCATCGCGCTCGGGAACAGCGGCGCGCAGACGCGCAGGAAGCCGTACGCGGCGACCTTGCTCAGCACCGCGGAGAACACCGCGAGCGCCGGCAGCGGCATGTTGCGGTACGCGTCGGGCATCCAGCCGTGCAGCGGGAACGCCGGCATCTTCACGAGGAACGCCGCGGCGAAGAACAGGAAGATCCAGTCCTGGGTGCCCTCCCCGAGCGGCCGTTGCGCGAGGTCGGAGAACGCGAACGACAGCGCCGTGTCGTTGCCCTGCGCGGCGAGCACGCCGGTCGCGATCGCCGCGGTGAGCATCAGCAGCGACCCGACGAGCGTGTAGATGACCATCTTCGTCGTCGCCGCGATCCGCTTGCGCCCGCCCCACATCCCGGTGAGGAAGAAGAACGGGATCAGCATGAGGTCGAAGAACACGACGAACAGCGCGAGGTCCTGCGCGAGCAGCGCGCCGAGCACGGCCGTCTCGCCGAGCATCAGATGCAAGAAGAAGAGCCCGGGCTTCTCGTAGTCCTGCGAGCTGGCCCACAGCGTCGCGGCGACCCACGTGATCGCCGTCAGCGCGAGGAACACGATGTTCAGGCCGTCGACGCCGAGCTTGTAGTGGATCCCCAGCTCGGCGATCCAGGTCTCGTCGGTGACGTACTGCAGGCCGGCCTCGCCCGTGTCGAAGTCAACGATGTACACGACGACATAGGCGAGCACGAGCAGCGCGCCAGCGAGCGCGAACCGGCCGGCGATCTTCGGCGGCGCGAACATGCCGAGCACGCCGAACGCCAGCGGCAGGAACAGGACGATCGACAGGTGCAGCGTCATGAGGCGAGCAGGAAGTAGAAGGTGATGACGACGAGCCCGACGACGATCAGCGCGGCGTAGTAGCGCAAAAAGCCCGTCTGGGCCGCGCGCACGGCCGAGGAGCCGGCACGCACGATCCCGGTCGAGCCGCCGACGAGCACGCCGTTGACGAAGACGCGCTCGAACGTCTGGTGCGCCCACGCACCGAACCACTGAAACGGGCGCACGACGAGCAGGTCGATGAGCTCGTCGAAGTACCACTTGTTGACGAGGAACCTGTGCACCCCGGCGAACCGCTCGCGGATGCGCACGGCGATCTCCGGGTGCAGGACCCAGATGTAGTAGGCGACGCCGATGCCGGCGAGCGCGATCAGCGTGCCCGCGACGAGCCCGAACGCGAGCAGCCCGTCGCCGATCTCGCGGTGATAGAGCGCGGAGTCCTCGAACGTCGGCTCGAGGAAGTGGTCGATCACGTGCGTGAGCTTCGGGATCTGCAGGTAGCCGCCGACGATCGCCAGCAGCGCGAGGGCGCTCATCGCGAGCTTCATCGACCGCTCGCGCTCGGCGATGTGGTGCTCGGGGCCGGGGAAGCCGACCTCGGTGTCCTCGATCTCGCCGGTCGCCGGATTGGTGTGCACCTCGGCATGGTGCAGGTGGCCTTGCTCGAGTTCTCGCGCCTCGGGCACGGGATCACCCCAGAAGGCCCGGAAGATCATCCGGAACGTGTAGATGCCGGTGAGGAACGCGCCGAGATAGCCGGCGACGTAGAGGATCCAGTACCAGCCGCCGCGGTCGCCGATGAGCAGCAGGATCTCGTCCTTGGAGAAGAAGCCCGAGAACGGCGGCACGCCGGCGAGCGCGAGGCCGCCGACGATCATGCAGCCGTACGTGAACGGCATCGCGCGCCGGAAGCCACCCATCTTGTCGAGGTTCTGCTCGCCCGCCATGGCGGCGATGACCGAGCCGGCCGCCATGAAGAGCAGCGCCTTGAAGAACGCGTGCGTCATGAGGTGGAAGAGGCCCGCGGCGTAGGCGCCCGCGCTGACGGCCATGATCATGTAGCCGATCTGGGACATCGTCGAGTAGGCGATGACGCGCTTGAGGTCGGTCACGGCGATCGCGATCGAGCCGGCGACGAGCAGCGTCAGGCAGCCGATCACCGCGCCGACGTCGGCGGCGGTCGGCGCCCATTCGAACAGCGGGTGCATGCGCGCGATGAGGTAGACGCCGGCGGTGACCATCGTCGCGGCGTGGATCAGCGCGCTGACCGGCGTCGGGCCCTCCATCGCGTCGGGCAGCCACGTGTGCAGGGGGACCTGGGCTGACTTCGCGAACGCGCCGACAAGCAGCAGCACGCAGCCGGCGACGAGGTCGGCGTCGTTGTGGGCGAAGTTCTCCTGGACGCCCTCGAACGTCGTCAGGTAGTCCAGCGAGCCGGAGTGCTTGAAGATGAAGTACGTGCCCAGGACGAGCCCGACGTCGCCGAGCACGTTGATGACGAACGCCTTGATTCCGGCCTGCGTCGCCGTCCCGCGCCGGTACCAGAACGAGATCAGCATGTACGACGCGGCGCCGACGAACGCCCAGCCGACGATGAGCAGCAGGAAGTTGCCCGCCAGGACGAGCAGCAGCATCGAGAAGACGAAGAAGTTCAGGTACGCGAAGAAGCGCACGTAGCCCGCGTCGGAGTCCAGGTAGCTGATCGAGTACAGGTGGATCAGCGTCGAGACGCCGGCGACGACGAGGATCATGAACACCGACAGCGGGTCGACGAGCAGCGAGACCTGCGCGTCGATGCCGGCGGTCACGGCATAGTCCCAGCCGACGGCGAGCACCTGGCGGTGCTCGTGATCGAGGCCCTGCAGCGCGACGAGCGCGCCGATCGCCGACGCGAAGGACAGCGCGAGCGCGCCGGTGCCCAGCCAGCCGGCGCCGCGACCGCGCAGCCTGGGCCCGACGAGCGCGACCACCAGCGTGCCGGCGAGCGGGAAGCCGAGCGTCAGCCAGGCGAAGAGCTTGACGCTGTTCATCCCTGCAGCTCCCGCAGCTCGTCGACGTCGATCGGCAGGTGCCGGCGGCGCATCGCGACGATCACGCCGAGGCCGACGGTGACCTCACACGCGGCGACGACCATGACGATGACCGCGAAGATCTGGCCCTCGGCGTTGCCGTGCATCCGCGCGAACGCGATGAGCGCGAGGTTCGCGGCGTTGAGCATCAGCTCGAGGCACAGCAGCACGACGAGCGGGCTGCGCCGCGTGAGCACGCCGGCCGCCCCGATCGTGAAGATCAGCGCCGAGATGGTGAGATACCAGCCGATGTCCAACTCAGCCGTCCTCGGCGGGTGGGGCGTCCGCACCGGAGTCCGCGGGTGCCGCGGGTGTGAGCGCGCGCCGCCGGCCGCCGACGCCCTCGGCCATCGTGCCGGTGTTCGCCGGGCGCAGCACGTCCATCGCGCTGAACCGCGCCTGGTCCTCGGCAGCGGTCAGGCCGCCGCGGCGGCGGGCGAGCACGACGGCGCCGACGGCCGCGATGAGCAGCAGGAACGATGCGACCTCGAAGGGCAGCAGGAACTTCGTCAGCAGCAGCTCGCCGATCTGGTCGGCGGAGCCGAACGGGTCGCCGGCGGCGGTCGTGCCGAGTGGCGGCCCACCGCTGTCGATCGCGCTCAGCGCGCTTGACAGGAAGGCGACGCACAGCTCGATGAAGAGCATCGCCCCGAAGAGCGCGGCGACGATCCGCAGGCCGCTGCCGGCCTGCGGCCCGAGCGGCTCGTCCTGCCCGCCGACGTAGGCGACGACGAAGACGTAGAGGACCATGACGGCGCCCGCGTAGACGACGACCTGCGCCGCCGCGACGAACTCCGCCTGGAGCAGCAGGAACAGCGCCGCGAGCGAGATCAGGTGCGATACGAGCGCGAGCACGCTGAAGAAGGGATTGCGCAGCGCGACCACCCCGATCGCCCCCGCAACAGCTCCCGTCCCGGCCACGAAGAACAGCACCTCCGCCATGAACGCGCCAATCTATCGTCGCAGCGCGAACCCCGGCCTGACCCTCGGCCTTCGCGCGGCCGGCTTCGAGGGCGGCGGCGCTGGAGAACGAGGGCAACGCGAGCTGAGTAGGAGCCCGGGCGTGCTCGGCGACCCCTGCCACGACCGCCCGGATTGGACTCATACCGAGCATCGCCCGAGCTCCGATCGGGCAAGCTCTAAGGAAACGACAAGGGGGAATTGAGCGATGCCAGAGCACGAGACGCTCGAGCGAGGCTCCGCGGGCCAGGCGGTCACGGACCTGCAGGAGCAGCTCATCGAGCTGCGCTTCAAGCCGGGCGAGGTCGACGGCGACTTCGGCGTCATCACCGAGAGCGCGGTGAAGATGTTCCAGGCCTCCTGCAAGCTCGAGGCTGACGGCATCGTCGGCGAGCGGACCTGGGAGCGGCTGGACGAGATAGCCGCGCAGCAGCGCGACGAGGCCGCCGCTGGGTAGAGCCCTTCCATGGGCGAGCTGAGGCGCCGCTGGCACGTCGATTACGCCGACCGGGTCGTCGAGCACCTGTTAGGCCCAGCGGCCACAGCTCGAGCGTGCTCGAGGACGACGCGCCCTCCGCCAGGGAGCGCGCTGTCATCCGCCGCGCGCTGGGCTACTCGCCCTCGCGCCGCAACGGCGTGCGCTCCAGCGGCTCGGCGAGCAGCATCTCCTTGGTGAAGATGAGATCGGAGCGGGAGTAGTCGGACATCTCGTAGTCGTGGCCCATCGTGATCGCGTCGAACGGGCAGGCGACCTCGCAGTAGCCGCAGAAGATGCAGCGCGCGAGGTTGATCTCGTAGACGGCGGCGTAGCGCTCGCCGGCTGAGACGCGGTTCTCCGGCGTGTTCTCGGCGGCGACGACGCGGATGCAGTCGGCCGGGCAGGCGGCGGCGCACAGCGAGCAGCCGACGCACTTCTCCAGGCCCGTGTCCTCGAAGCGGTGCAGGCGGTGGCGGCCGCGGAAGCGCGGGTAGACCGGCACCTTCTCCTCGGGGTAGGAGATCGTCTTCGGCCCCTCGACGAGCCGCGCCATCGTCGTCTTCAGCCCGCGCAGCGTCTCGCCGAACGCGCGGTACGTGCCGCCGGCGCCGCCGGGCTTGGGCGCGCGCTTGACGACGAGCATGTCGTCACCGGGGGTCCACGTGCTTCGCCCTGCGGTCGCCGGAACCGGCGCCCTGCGGTCGACGTCACTCATACGGCCACCACCACGATCGCGGTTACGAGGGCATTGACGGTAGCCAGCGGCAGCAGCACCTTCCAGCCGAAGCTCATCAGCTGGTCATAGCGCAGCCGCGGCAGCGTCGCGCGGATCCAGACGAACAGGAACACGAACGCGGAGATCTTGCCGAGCACGACGAGCGGGTCGACCCAGTTCGGCGGGTCGATCCCGAACGGCAGCATCCAGCCGCCGAGGAACATCGTCACGGCGATCCCCGAGACGACGAGGATGTTCACGTACTCGGCGAAGAAGTACGTCGCGAACTTGCCGCCGCCGTACTCCGTGTTGTAGCCCGCGACGAGCTCGGCGTCGGCCTCGGGCAGATCGAACGGAGCGCGGTTGGTCTCCGCGAAGCCCGCCACGAGGAAGATCAGGAAGCCGACGAACTGGGGCACGATGTACCACATGCCGGCCTGCGCCTCGACGATGCCGGTCAGCGACAGCGTCCCGGCGGTCATGAGCACGCCCACCAGCGACAGGCCCATCGCGACCTCGTAGGAGATGAGCTGCGCCGCCGCGCGCATCGCCCCGAGGAACGAGTACTTCGACCCGCTGGCCCACCCGCCGAGCATGAGCCCGTAGAACGCGATCGCGCCGAAGGCGAAGACGTAGAGGACGCCGATGCCGACGTCCACGCCGTAGAGCCCGACCTCCTCGCCGAAGATGTCGACGGTCGTGCCGAACGGGATGATCGCGAACGCGGCCAGCGCGGTGAGGATCGAGATGACCGGCGCCAGCGTGTAGAGGAAGCCGATGCTCGTGTTGGGGCGGAAGTCCTCCTTCGTCGCGAGCTTGATGATGTCCGCGAGCGGCTGCAGCGCCCCGAACGGCCCGACGCGGTTGGGCCCGTAGCGGTGCTGGAAGCGCCCGAGCAGCTTGCGCTCGAGGATCAGCACGACCGGCACGAGCTGCACCGCGACGAGGAAGATCACCAGCGCCTTGATGAGCTGGACGTACCAGACCTCGGAGTAGCCGACCACGGCCAGGATCAGATCGTTTCGGCCTCCGGTCATCGCTAGCGATGACCTTCGGACGACGTCACGTAGGGGCTGATCTCCACCAGCGCGGCGTCGAGTTCCGTCGCCGAGTTCTGCCTCAGGCCGGACTCGAGGAACACGCTGCCCTCGGGCACGCCGGAGCGCAGCGCGACCTTCGCGCGGATGCGCTGCCCGTTCGCGCCGACGGCGACGTCGTCGCCGTGCGCGACGCCGAAACGCTGCGCGTCCGCCGGGTTCATCTCCGCGCGCTGCACCTGGTGCAGGAACTTCAGCGCCGGCGACCGCTCGACCTCGGGTGCGGCCCAGATCGAGCGAAACGTGCCGAGGCGCAGCGCGCCGTTCGGCGAGGCGGCATGCGGCGGCGCCTCGAGGCCGAACGGACCGGGGTCGCCCACGGGCCACGCCGCGGCGTTGGCGGGCAGCGCCGGCCAGCGCACACCGCGCCCGCCGATCGCGTCGAGCGTGAGCCCGGCGTAGAACGGGATCGCGTCGAACAGCACCGCGGAGGCCGAGAAGCCCGACGGCATGCCGGGATCGTGGCCGAGGCGTGCGCAGAGATCGGCCAGCACCCGCCACTCCGCGCGCACGTCGCCGGGCCGCGCGATCGCCGGGCGCAGGCGCTGGAGGCGCCCGTCGGGGTGCACGATCGTGCCTTCCTTCTCGGCGTAGGACTCGGCGGGGAACACGACAGTCGCGTGATCGGCGATGCCCTCGGTGAGAAAGTCCGTGTACGCGACGACGGTGTCCGCGCGGCGCAGCGCCTTGAGCCACGTGCGGCGGTCGGGCAGGTCGCGCAGCGGGTCGACGTGCAGCAGCACGAGCGCTTCGAGCTGGCCCGCGGCGGCGGAGCGGCCGATCTCGGCGCTGTCGCGTCCGTCGTTCGCCACCGGCGTGAGCCCCGGGCCGGCGTTCGGCAGGACGCCGACCTCGCGCAGGCCGCGGCCGTTGGTCTGCGCCGGCAGCTCGAGCAGACCGGCGCCGTCGTGGTCGGTCGCGACCACGCGGCCGGCGACGTTCAGCAGCGCCCGGGCGGCGTGCGCGGCGCGCGGGCCGTGGGTGAGGCGCTCGCCCCAGACGACGACGATGTCACCTATGCCCGGCGAGCCGTCAGTCGAGCCGGTATCCCCGGCCTCGGTCAGCAGTTCGGCGAGCGCGGTCACGTCCGCCACGTCGGCGCCCGCGGCGGCGGCGAGCTCCTCAGCGACGCCGCCTCCGCCCAGGGCGGCGTTCAACGCCGCCAGGAACGCCTCGCCCGCACCCGGCGCGAAGCGCGCCACGGCCGTGGCGTTCGGGTCAAGCGAGGACGGGCGGCTGGTCGCCACCGCGAGCTTGACGTTGTTGCGGCGCACGCCCTTGCGGATGCGCAGGTCGAGGATCGGCGCGTCGTCGACCGGCTCGCAGTCGAGCACGAGCACGGCGTGGGCGAACTCGAGGTCCGGGACCGTGGCCTGGAGCGCCGGGGCGTGCAGCGCCGCGTGCAGCTCGCGCGGCAGCGGGCCGCCGACGCGCGAGTCGATGTGCGCCGAGCCGAGTGCCGCGCGAGTCAGGTGCGCGAGCAGGAAGCCCTCCTCGTTCGTGCTCTCCCCGCCGGCCAGCGCGCCGGTCGCCTTGCCCGCCGCGCCGAGGCTCTGCGCGGCGGCGTCGAGCGCCTCTTCCCAGGTCGCCGGCTGCAGGTCGCCGTCGATGCGCACATGCGGCTGCGTGATGCGCTCGTCGACGTGCACCGACTGATAGGCGAAGCGGCCCTTGTCGCACAGCCAGCCGTCGTCGACGTCGTCGTGGTCGCGCGCCAGCACGCGCAGCACGCGCTCGTCGCGGACGGTGAACTCGACGTTGCACTGCGACGGGCACAGCGTGCAGATCGAGCCCGAGCCCTCGATGTCCCACGGCCGGGCGCGGAAGCGGTAGGCGCGCGACGTCAGCGCGCCGACCGGGCACAGCTCGACGATGTTGCCGCTGAACGGCGCGACGTAGGGATGGCCGTCGAACGTCGCGACGAACGTGTGCGCGCCGCGCTCCTCGAGGACGAGCTGGTAGTCCTCGGAGATCTCCTGGCTGAAGCGCACGCAGCGGTAGCACAGGATGCAGCGCTCGCGGTCGATCGCGATGAGCGGGGACAGCTCCAGCGGCTTGACGAAGTGGCGCTTGGGCTCGATGAAGCGCGAGCGCCCGGCGCCCCACCCGAACGAGATGTCCTGCAGCGGGCACTCGCCGCCCTTGTCGCAGACCGGGCAGTCGAGCGGATGGTTGACGAGCAGGAACTCGACGATCGCGTTCTGCGCCTCCTGGACGCGATCGGTCTGCGTGTGGACGACCATGCCGTCGCGCACCGGCGTCGAGCAGGCGGTCTGGAGCTTCGGGATGCCCTCGATCTCGACGAGGCACATGCGGCACGCGCCGACCGGCTGGCCGAGCTTGGGCTCATAACAGAAGACGGGGATCTCGACGTCGCCGAACTTCGCCGCATCGACGAGCATCATGCCCGCCGGCGCGCGGACCTCCAGGCCGTCGATCGAGAAGCCGATCTCGTCGATCTCGGGCCTAGGCACCGACGGCTCCCTGCACGAGCGATGGCGGCGGCTCCGGCGCGTCGTCGCCGTACGGGTTGCGCTGCCGCGCGGACTCGATGTGCGATTCGAACTCGTCGCGGAACTTCGCCACCATCGAGCCGATCGGCATCGCCATCGCGTCGCCGAGCACGCACAGGCAGTTGCCGATGATCTGCTCCTGGACGGAGGCCATGATGTCCAGGTCCATCGGCGTCGCGGTGCCCGCGTCGACGCGCTCGAGCATCGAGACGGTCCAGCGCGTGCCCTCGCGGCACGGCGTGCACTTGCCGCACGATTCGTGCTGGTAGAACTTCGCGAGCTTCAGCGCGACATCGACGACCGGGACGGTCTCGTCCACGACGATGATCGCGCCCGAGCCGAGCATCGAGCCGGCCTTTTGCAGCGCGTCGAAGTCGTAGGGGATGTCGAGGTCGTCGGCGGTCAGCACCGGCGCCGACGAGCCGCCGGGAAACCAGAACTTCACCGCGCGGCCGTCGGGCGGGCCGCCGGCCATGTCGTAGATGATCTCGCGCGACGGCGTGCCGAGCACGACCTCGTAGTTGCCGGGCCGCGTGACGTTGCCCGAGACGCTGACGACCTTCGTGCCGGCCGACGTCTCGGTGCCGATCTTCGCGTACGCCTCGCCGCCCATCCGCAGGATGTGCGGCATCGTCATGAGCGTCTCGACGTTGTTGATGACCGTCGGACCCTGGTACAGGCCCTGGTTGGCCGGGAACGGCGGCTTCAGCCGAGGGTTGCCGCGCTTGCCCTCCAGCGAGTCGAGCAGGCCGGTCTCCTCGCCGCAGATGTAGGCGCCCGCGCCGCGGTGCAGGACGAGGCTCAGGCCGAAGCCGCTGCCGCAGATGTTCTCGCCGATGAAGCCGGCGTCCTGGGCCTCGACGAGCGCCGCGTCGATGATGTCGGCCTGCCATGAGTACTCGCCGCGGATGTAGATGAACGAGCGGGTGGCGCCCGCCGCGTAGGCGGCGATGACGATGCCCTCGATGAGCATGTGCGGGCACTTCTGCATGAGCTCGCGGTCCTTGAACGTCCCCGGCTCGGACTCGTCGGCGTTGCAGACGAGGTACTTGTCGACGTTCACCTTCGGGATGAACGAGATCTTCTTGCCGCTCGGGAAGCCGGCCCCGCCGCGGCCGCGCAGGCCGGATGCGAGCAGCTCGTCGAGGACGGACTCGGGCGTCATCTCGGTCAGGGCGCGGCGCATCTGCTCGTAGCCGCCACGCTGGCGGTAGACGTCGATCGTGTTGAGCCCCGGCTCGTCGATGCCGGCGAAGAGGATGGTGTGGGAACTCATGTTTCGTCCTCCGGTCGTCGCGAGCGCCGACCTTCGGACGACGTCACGCGGGCGCCGGGATCCATGCACTTGCGCAACTTGAGCTGCTTGTTGGGCAGCGGCGGAGTCCCGTTGCGGATCTGCTCGACCATCAGGGGCACCTCGTCGAGCGCGATCGGGCCGATGTACGTGCCGTCGACGGACGCCATCGGCGCGATGTCGCAGGCGCCGAGGCACTCGAATGAGCGCAGGTTGAACGTCGCGGTGTCGTCGCCGATCTCCTCTTTGAGGCGCTCGAGGAGCTCGTCGGCGCCGCACAGCGAGCACGAGATGTTCGTGCACACGTAGACGTCGTGCTCGCCGACGGGGTGGGTCTCGAGCATGTCGTAGAAGGACGCGACGGAGATCAGGTAGCCGGGCGTCAGGCCCATGACGCACGCGGCCTGCGCGATCGCCTCCGGCGAGCACCAGCCGTGCACGCGCTGCGCGGCGGCGAGCGCCGGGATGGCGGCGCTGCGAAAGTCGGGGTACTTCGCCATGTGCGCCTCGATCTCGGCGCGCAGCGGCGCGGGCACGGGCGTCGTCGCCGGGTCGGGGATGACCGCCGGGTCCTTGCTCAGGTCGTTGGCGTCGTCCCAGCCGGGAACGCGCGAGCCCTTGCCGAAGCGCTGGACCTGCGGCCCGCGGCGGCCGTGCGGATGGCCCGTCCCCGCTTCTGCCCCGTGCCCGTTGGCGCTCACCGGTCGATGCCCCCGAGCACCGGGTCGAGCATCGCGAGCGTCGCGATGAGGTCGGCGATGTAGGAGCCCTCGGTCATCGGGGCGGTCGCCTGGAGGTTGACGAAGGACGGGTCGCGCATGTGCACCCGCGCGGGCTTGGAGGAGCCGTCGGAGCGCACGAAGCAGCCGAGCTCCCCGCGCGGCGACTCGATCGGGAAGTAGACCTCGCCGGGCGGCACGCGGAAGCCCTCGGTGACGAGCTTGAAGTGATGGATGAGCGCCTCCATCGACGTGGCGAGCTCGTGGCGCGGCGGCAGCGCGACCTTGCGGTCCTCGGTGATCCATGGCCCGCCGGGGAGGTTGTCGAGCGCCTGGTCGATGATCTTCACCGACTCGTAGATCTCGGCGACGCGCACGGCGAAGCGGTCCCAGTTGTCGCCCTCGGTGCCGACCGGGATCTTGAAGTCGAAGTCCTCGTAGGAGCAGTACGGCATCGCCTTGCGCAGGTCCCATGGGTTGCCGGCGGCGCGCAGCAGCGGGCCTGAGACGCCGAGTGAGAGCAGCTCCTCCTCGCCGAGCGGGCAGACGCCGCGCAGGCGCTGGAGCACGATCTCGTTGTTGGCGAGCAGGTCGTTGTACTGGTCCGCGCGGCTGGGCATCTGGGCGGTGAACTCGCGGACCTTCGCGATCCACCCGTCGGGGATGTCCTCGGCGACGCCGCCGACCTGGATGTAGCGCGTGTGCATGCGCTGGCCGGTGCTCTGCTCGAACAGGTCGAGGATGAGCTCGCGGTCGCGGAAGCAGTACCAGAACATCGACATCGCGCCGAGGTCCAGCGCGCTCGTCCCGAGCCACACGAGGTGGCTCATGATGCGGTTGAGCTCCATGTGGATGACGCGCAGGTACTGCGCCCGCGGCGGGATCTCGAGGTCGAGCAGCGTCTCGGTCGCGCCGCAGAAGGCGTAGGCGTTGAAGAAGTACGCGAGGTAGTCCATCCGCTCGACGACCGGGATGGCCTTCCAGTAGCTCTTGTCCTCGGCCGTCTTCTCGATGCCGGTGTGGACGTAGCCGATGATCGGCTTGAGGTCGCGCACGATCTCGCCGTCGAGCGTCACGAGCAGGCGCAGCACCCCGTGCGTCGCGGGGTGATGCGGGCCCATGTTGAGCGTCAGCAGCTCCTGGTCGCCGTCGGAGCCGAGCTGCTCGACGGGCGCCATCGTGATCGACTCCTCGAGCTTGCGGTACTCGCTCTGATCGCCGGTCGTCGTGATGTCCGCAGAGCTCATTGCGTGTACGTCCGGCCGTGTGCCTCGTCGACGGTGAACATGACCGGCTCGCCGCCGATCGGGAAGTCGCGGCGCTGCGGGTGGCCCTCGTAGTCCTCGGGCATGAGGATCCGGCGCAGGTCGGGGTGGCCCTCGAAGATCACGCCGAACATGTCGAAGATCTCGCGCTCCTGGTGGTTGGCCGTCGGCCAGCCCGGCGTGACGGACGGCACGGCCGGGTCGTGCAGCGAGACGCGCAGCTTCACGGTCAGGCGATCGAGCTTGGTCATGTCCAGCAGCTCGTAGTGCACGCCGAGGCGCGGCTCATCCGGGTAGTAGTCGACGCCGTGCACGGACATCAGCGCGGTGAAGCCCTTGGCGCGCAGCGCGTCCAGCGTGCCGCGGACCGACGCGGGGGCGATCTCGATCGTCCCCTTGTCGCGGAAATGCAGCGTGTCGACGACCGAGCCGGCGTCGGCCCCGCGCAGTTCCTCGGCGAGGAGCTCGAGGCCGACCGCGTCAGGCACCGAGCGTGTTCCCGGCCTGGAAGATGTTGATCGCGGTCTCGTCGAGCGGTTCGTCTTCGAACGACACGATCTCCTCGGTCCCGTGCGCGCCGTAGCCGTCGCGCCAGCCGAGATCGGGATCGTCCTGGATCTTCTTGCGCAGCTTGAGGATCCCGTGCATGAGCGCCTCGGGGCGCGGCGGGCAGCCGGGGACGTGTACGTCGACCGGCATGAACTTGTCGGCGGGCACGATCGCGTAGTTGTTGAAGACGCCCATCGAGCTCGAGCACGCGCCCATCGCGATCGCCCACTTCGGCTCGAGCATCTGGTCGTAGATGCGTCGCACCACCGGCGCCATCTTGATCGAGACGCGGCCGGAGAGGATCAGCAGGTCGGCCTGGCGCGGCGAGGCGCGGAAGGCCTCGAAGCCGAAGCGCGCGACGTCGACGCGCGCGGCGACGATCGACATCATCTCGATCGCGCAGCAGGCGAGGCCGAACGTCGCGGGGAACAGTGCGTTGGAGCGCGCCCAGGCGACGGCCTTCTCGAGCGTCGTCGTGAGCACGCGCTCCTCGACGTACTTCTGCAGCTCGGCGTCGTCGATGTCGCCGCGCAGCATGTCCTGCGCGCGCAGCTGGCGGATCCGGAACGCCTGATCAGGGTTTCGCCCGCCGGTCGCCGGAACCGGCGACCTCTGATCAGGGTTTCGCCCGCCGGTCGCCGGAACCGGCGACCTCTGGTCAGGGTTTCGCCCGCCGGTCGCCGGAACCGGCGACCTCTGGTCGACGTCACCGGGGAGGATCAGCTTCTCGCGCTTTACCGCCATTCAAGTGCCCCTCTGCGCCAGACGTAGACGAACGCCGCCATGAGCAGCGAGATGAAGACCGTGATCTCGATCAGCGCGAACGTCCCGAACGCCTTGAGCTGGATGGCGACGGGGTAGAGGAAGATGACCTCGATGTCGAACAGGATGAACAGCATCGCGATGAGGTAGAAGCTGATGCCGAAGCGAAACCCCTGTCGAACCTCGGACGGCAGACCGCACTCGTAGGGGTCCCGTTTCTGGGCGATGTTGCGCTTCGGCCCGAACAGCATGTTGAAGGCCACGAAGGCCGCGCCGACGGCTCCTCCTAGCCCGACGAACACGATCGCCGGCAAATAGCTTCTCAGCACGTTGCCCTTTCTATCACCTAGCCCCCTGCGCCAAGTGCCCGCGCACGCATGACAAGCAGCACGCTCGCCATCGCCGCCGCGTTCGCGACGCTCGCCGTCAACGCCGTCGCGGGCGTCTTCGCCGCCTGGCGCTGGTGGATCGTCGAGCCCCACGACGCGGTCTGGCCGCTGCTGCGGGCCGGTCAGGCGGTGTCCGGGCTGTGGGCGCTCATCGCCGGCGGGCTGGCGCTGGCGGGCTACGAGCCGCAGGACGATCTGTACTGGCTCTACGCGCTGCTGCCGGTTGCCATCGGCTTCATCGCCGAGCAGCTGCGCGTCGCCTCAGCCGAGCAGGTGCTCGAGGACCGCGGGCTAGAGGACGCCCAGGCCGTCGGAACGCTGCCCGAGGCCGAGCAGCGCTCCGTCGTCCTGCAGATCGTGCGCCGCGAGATCGGCGTCCTGGCTCTCGCGGCGCTCGTCGTGACGTTCCTCGCGTTGCGAGGCGCGTTGATCGCCTAGAAGAACTTCTGGGTGATCGTGAACGACGCCCGGACCTGCGGCCGCGAGCTCAGCGAAAACCTCTGCTTCTGATCGACGTAGACCTTCCACGTCCCCAGGCGCGACTTCGCCGGCAGCGCGCGCATCCGCTTGGTGACCTTGCCGCACGGCGCCGAGGCCGTGCCGAGCTTCTTGGTCGCGCGGGTCTTGCTGTGGTGGCGGAAGTGCGCCCACACCGTCTTGCCGACCGGGAAGCCCAGCGCGATGTGCTTGACCGTCTTGGCGGGCCGCGACGACGACGGGACCCGCGAGTAGCTCAGGCGCACCTGACGAAACGCGCCGAGCGCGATGACCGCCGGGTTGGCTCCGTCATAGACGATGAGGTTGAACTTCTGGTCGACGGTCTTGAACGTGTTGAAGAACGCGGCGCCCGTCACGGTGGCGAACGCGCCGGCGGCGTTCGTGGAGGCCGTGCCGAGCGACTGCGGCGCCGGCTTGGCCTTCGACGACGTGCGCAGGATGACGTAGCTGTTGGGCGTGAAGCCCGACCCGCTGATCTGGATCGCGGGATCGCTGTAGTTCTCCTGGTAGACGGGGCAGGCCGTGTGCACGGTCACGACGGCGGCGCTCGCACTCGCGGCGAATGCACCGCCACCCGCCATGGCGGCCACGGATAGGGCTGCGACAAGACGGCGAGATCGGGGCATGGCTGCTCTCCTGCTTGGGTCTTGGGATGGGTGCCGCCGCGGCCAGTTACCCCGTCTGCGCGATCAGCCGTTAGCTGGCCTCCCACAGCCGCCGCTGGGCCGTGCGGATGCTACGGGATTCCTACGGCTTGGCGATCGTCGTGTACCGCCCCCCGTACCAGATGAGCGGATCGCGCTCGGCGCCCGCAGACATCGCGATGACGGCGCCGATGCCGATCGTGTGGTCGCCGGCTTCGCGCAGCTCGGTCAGGTCGCAGACGATCCAGGCAAGCGCGCTGTCGAGCACGGGCACGCCGTCGGATGTGCTCCAGCGCAGGTCCGGCAGGTGCCCGATGACCGCCTCGAACTTCTCGATCGCGGCGGCCTTGGAGGCGAACACCGCCGCGAGCTCCTCGTGCCCGACGCCGAGGATGTTCAGCGCGAAGCGGCGCGACTCGCGCACCACGTCGAGCGTGCGCGACGTGTGGTCGAAGCACACGAGCAGCAGCAGCGGCTGCAGCGAGACCGAGGTGACGGCGTTGGTCGTCATGCCCGCCGGTCCGCCTGACCCGGCGGCGGTCACGATCGTCACGCCGGTGGCGAGGCGCCCGATCGTGTCGCGGTAGGCGCGCCGGAGCGCCTCGTCGTCGGAGCCGGTCACAGCCCGTTGAGGGCCCCGGCGCCGGCTCCGGTTGCCGCCGTGAAGACGAGCCGCGCGTCGTTGATGCGCCCGTCTGCTCGAGCCGGCGCCGGGATGCTCGGGAGGTTCTCCGCGGCGCCGTTCATCCCTTCACCTGAAGCTCCCCCGTCTGGCCGAGGTCGTCGTGGTTGCCGACAGTGCACACGAGCCGGTACGTGCCGGGTTGGAGCGTGACCTTGATCGGCTCGCCTTCCTCCCCGGGCTGCATCGTTCCGACGCGGGCGACCTCGACCGGCTTTGCGCGGAACTTCTTCGGCGGGATCTGGATGACGAGGTTGTGCGTCAGGCGCCCGGTGTTGCGCACGGCGATCTTCAGGCGCCCGTTGCGGGTCGGGTCGCGCTTGACGGAGATGTTCTGCGGCACGATCCGGTACTCGTCGACCGTGATGCGGATGATCGGCTTGTCGGTCGAGACGACGTCGGAATCGCCACAGCCGGTGAAGGCAAGGGCGGCGGCCGCGCAGGCGGCGGCGGGGAGGAACATGCGGGGCATCGCCTTGCGCATTGTTCCGTATGATCTGCGCCGCCTATGGCCCGCCGCGTTTTGACCGCCGCCTGCCTTGCCGCCGCGGCGCTCCTCGCGTCGGGTTGCGGCTCTGCGGCCGTGGAGCTATCCAAGAGCGATCCGACCTACCAGGGCGCGGAGCTCTTTGCCGAGAAGTGCGGCAGCTGCCACACGCTGGAGAAGGCTGGAACGCAGGGCTCGGCGACCGATGTGACCGACCGCGAGACCGTCGACGGACCGAACCTCGACGCCCGCAAGGAGACCGAGGCAGACGTGCTCTTCGCCATCGCCAACGGCGGGTTCTCGGGCGCGATCATGCCGGAGAACATCGTGACGGGCCCGGAGGCCGACGCCGTCGCCAAGTTCCTCGCGAAGTACTCGGGCTCGAAGCGCAACGCCGCCGGCGGCTAGATGTCTGACTCAGAATCAACCATCTAGTCCGCAGGCCCCGAGGTGCTCGACCTCAGGCTGATCCGCCGCGAGCCCGAGATGGTGCGGGCCGCTCTCGCGCGGCGCGGTGGGGACGTCGCGGGCTTCGTGGACGAGGTCATCACGCTCGATGAGCGCTGGCGCAAGGCGACTCAGGAGGCCGAACGGCTGCGCGCTGAGCAAAAGGCAGCTTCCGAGGACGTCGCCGCCGCCAAGCGCGAGGGCCGCGATGTCTCAGACATCCTCGACGAGTTGAAGTCCGTGTCGGCCGAGGTCAAGCGGCTGACCGCAGCCGCCGAAGAGGATCAGAAGACCCTGCAGGTCATCCTCTCCAAACTGCCCAACCTCCCGGATCCGACGGCCGCGGATGAGGATGAGGTGCTGCGCTCGGTCGGGGAGGCGGGTGCCGCGGGCCGCGATCACCTGGAGCTGGCGGGCGAGCGGATCGACATGGAGCGCGGCGCGCGGGTGTCGGGCACGCGCTTTGCCTACCTGCGCGGGGACCTCGTGCGGCTCGAGCTGGCGTTGGTGCAGTGGGTGCTGGCGAAGCTGACCGGGCACGGCTTCGAGCCGGTGATCCCGCCGGTGCTCGTGCGCGAGCAGGCGCTGTACGGCACGGGCTTTCTGCCCGACACCGAGCAGCAGATTTACCACCTGCCCGAAGACGACCTGTACCTGGTGGGGACCAGCGAGGTGGCGCTGGCGTCGATGCACGCGGGGGAGATCCTCGACGCGTCTGAGCTGCCGCTGCGCTACGCGGGGTTCTCGCCGTGCTTCCGGCGCGAGGCGGGCGCCGGCGGCAAGGACACGCGCGGGATCTTCCGCGTGCACCAGTTCGACAAGGTCGAGATGTTCTCGTTCGTGCGGCCGCAGGACGGCCCGGCCGAGCACGAACGGCTGCTGGCGATCGAGGAGGAGATCCTCGGCGAGCTCGGCATCCCCTACCGCGTGGTGAACATCGCGGTGAACGATCTCGGCGCGAGCGCGGCGAAGAAGTACGACATCGAGGCGTGGCTGCCCGGCCAGGAGCGGTATCGGGAGCTCACGTCGACCTCCAACACGACGGACTTCCAGGCTCGGCGGTTGGAGATCCGCATGCGCAATCCGTCCCACCCGCCCGGGCGCCCAGAGGTGTTGCACACGCTCAACGGCACCGCCGTCGCGGTCGGCCGCACGATCATCGCCCTGCTGGAGAACGGCCAGAGCGAGGACGGGTCGGTGGTGCTGCCAGACGTGCTCGTGCCGTTCGGGGCGCCGGCGCAGCTGCCACCTGCGGAGTCGTAGCCGTTTGCACGCGTGATTTGTCACAACCGCGCGTAGTTCGGTAACGCGCGACCCGCCACGCTGACCGTATGCAGAGAGGGTTTGGCGAATAACCATGTCTCACGCACGGTTAGTCGCCAAACCCCCTGACGTCCTGGTCGCGAGGAAGGCCGAGACCCAGCACGGCAGGATCTCGACCGCGCAGCTCAACGAGTGCGGCCTCGACGACGCGGCCATCCGCGTACGGCTGGCGCGGGGCCAGCTTCATCGTGTGCATCGCGCGGTCTACGCAGTCGGACACGAGGCGTGGTCCGTCGATGCCCACTTCATGGCTGCCGTTCTCGCGGGCGGGCGTGGTGCCGTGCTCAGCCACCTCTCCGCGGCAATGCTGTGGGGCTTCATGCCCTGGCGGCTTCGTGATGGCGAGATCATCGTCCGCGGGGCGAAAGGGCGCATGCAGGACGGCCTGCGCGTCCACCGTCACCGCCTGCATCCCGACGAGGTCACCCGCCGCTACGACATCCCCGTGACGACCGCCGCCCGCGCATGCCTCGACATCGCGGAGGAGCTGGCGCCGAAGCCGCTCAGGCGCGCCGTGCGCCAGGCCCAGGCCGAGAACCACGCAGACGTCAGGCAGATCGCCGACGTCCTCGGCCGCGCCAACGGCCACCGTGGCGCGAAGAAGCTCACCGATCTCATCGCCACCGGCCCCGCGCCCACGCGCAGCGAGCTCGAGGACATCGTGCTCGACCTGCTGCTGCGCGGTGGATTGCCGCACCCCGACGTCAACCAGCCGCTGTACCGCCTCGACCGCAAGATCGTCCCGGACTTCCGCTGGCCGGCGCAACGGCTCGTCGTCGAGGCCGACGGCTCAGCCTGGCACGACGGCAAGCTCGCCCGCGAGGACGACACCGAGCGCCAAGCGGTCCTCGAGGCCACGGGTGAACGCGTCATCCGGATCACCTTCGATCAGGCGATCGCGAAGCCCGAGCAGTCGGTCGGGCGGGTGCTGGCGGCGTGGCGGGACCTCAGGCGATGACTCCCTGCGCCCACCGCAACCATGGCTCGGCCAGCTCCAGCTCGAGCTCTGCCATGCCGGGCGCGGTGGCACGCCGCAGGGCACCCCCGCGCGCGAGCGCGAACCGCGGCTCGTCAGGCACCGCGGCGCCGAGCACGCACAGCGTCCCGACCACCCGGTGCCCTGCAGCCAGCGCCACATGCGCGTCCGCCGCCGCCGGATCGAGTCGCAGCGCGTCGTGCAGCACCACGCCGTCGTCGTCGCTGACACGCAGCGTGCTGACGAGGCGCCCGCCCGCCTCTCCGGTACGCCCCAGCACGACGGTGTCGCGCAGGGCCACCTCGGCGCCCGCCGCCAACTTCAGCATCATCGAGCGCACGACATCGGCGCCGGACGCCACGATCAGCGGCGCGTCCTCGAGCACGAGCCGGCCTCCGCGCCCGACCTCGACAACCAGATCGAGCCGCGTGACCGGCGCTCCCGGCAACGCCACGGTCGCCGACACCGGCCGCACCACGAGCATCGCCTCGGCGCCCACGACGATCCGCACCCGGTCGTGGTCGCCCGCCAGCGGACCCGCCTGCGTCGGCAGCACGCACGCTCGCACGCAGCCGCTCCCGACGTCGAGCACGCGCGGCGCGAGCCGCGCGCCACGGCGCAGCCCACCGACGGCATGGCCGTCGCCGCGCCGCTCGACCGCCAGCAACGCCTCCGCGTCAGTGAACGTGGTCGTGGTGATGATCTTCCTCGGTGATCTCGGTCACGCTCGAACGCACGGCGCCGCGGGCACGGAACTCCTCGAGCTGGACGAGAACCCAGGCTGCGACCTCGGCAGCGGCCGCGTCACCCACCAAGGACACGGCGGCAACGGGCAGATCCCCGCGCCGCTCGCCCGCCTCGCGCACCATCAACGTCACGTCCGATCCCACGTACGGTGCGAGATCGGTCTTGTTGATCACGAGCAGATCGGCGCGCGCGACGCCCGGGCCGCCCTTGCGCGGGATGTCGTCGCCGCCCGCCACGTCGATGACGAAGATCTGCGCGTCGGCCAGCGCCGGGCTGAAGACCGCCGTGAGGTTGTCGCCGCCGCTCTCGACGAACACGAGGTCCAGCGGGCCCGTCGCCGCCTCCAGGTCGAACACCGCCTCGAGGTTCGTCGAGATGTCGTCGCGGATCGCCGTGTGCGGGCAGCAGCCGGTCTGCACCGCCGCGATCCGCTCGGCCTCGAGGACCCCGGTCGCCCGCAAGAACTCGGCGTCCTCGGTCGTGTAGATGTCGTTCGTCACGACGCCGATGCGCATGACCGGCGAGAGCTCGCGGCACAGCGCCGCGATGAGGCTGCTCTTGCCCGATCCGACCGGCCCGCCGACGCCGATCCGTACTGCCCGATCACGAGACAAAGAGTCGCTCCCTACGGTCGAAATGCACTGCCGCCGCCAGCTCCAGCCCGACCGCCGCAGGCGCCGGCTGCAACTCCAGCGCACGGAAATCCTCCGCGACCATGCGGGCCGACTCCGAGATCCACGGCGCACACGACGCCACCCACCGGCTCGCCTCAGATGGATCGAGCGGCAGCAGCTTCAAAGCGGCCGACGCCACCGTGGCCGCGTCGTCATACAAGGCAACCGCCGCGAGCTCTTCGTCGGAGATGCTGTTCGCGCCCGCCACCACGCCAAGGGCAACCGGCCGCGGCGTCGCACAGGACGCCGCCCGATAGTCCTCGATCAGTCGAGCGCAAGGCCACACCGCCGCCGCCGAGCGCAGCAGCGCGCCGCCCAATCGCCGGGCGCTCTCGCGCAGCACCGGGCTCGGGCAGCGGGCCGCGACCTCGGCGTCGACCGCCAGCGCGCCCGGCACGCCACGGGTGAGGGCCGCCCGCCGCGCCGCCACCGCAATCCGCGCCTCCGGCTCGGCAACGAGCGCCAGCCGCGCGCCGATGAACGCCGCGACACCCTCGCCCGCCAGCCCGTCCGCCACGGCCTGCTCCAACCCGAGCGAGTGCGCGTAGCTGCCCGCCGGAAACCGCCCGTCGGCCAGCAGCATCGACAGGACGCTCAACATCTAGAAGAGCTCATAGCGCTGCGCCAGCGGCAGCTCCGCCGCGGGCGCCGGCGAGATCTCGTCGCCGTCGATCCACACTGCAAACGTGTCGGGCTCCACCCGGATCTTCGGGCGCGCCGCGTTCAGCGGCATGTCGTGCTTGCCGAGCGATCGCGTGTCGCCGACCGCTACGAGCGCCGCCTCGAGGCGCAGCGCATCCAGCGTGCCTTCCGACAACGCGAGCTTCGACACGAACGCCACCGACGACCGCGCCGCCAGCCGCCCGGTCCCGGCGAACATCGGCGCGGAGAACACGGGCTGCGGCGTCGGGATCGAAGCGTTGGCGTCGCCCATCGGCGCCCACGCGATCGCGCCGCCCTTGATCACGAGCCGCGGCCGGATCGCGAAGAACGCCGGATCCCACAGCACGAGATCGGCGAGCTTGCCGACCTCGACCGAGCCGACCTCCGAGTCGATCCCGTGCGCGACCGCCGGGCAGATCGTGTACTTCGCGACGTAGCGCCGCAGCCGCTCGTTGTCGGCCCCCGCGCCGGCGCCGCCCCCGAGCCGCGCCTTCATCGCATGCGCCGTCTGCCACGTCCGCACGATCGTCTCGCCGACGCGACCCATCGCCTGCGAGTCCGAGCCGATCATCGAGATCGCGCCGAGGTCGTGCAGCACGTCCTCGGCGGCGATCGTCGTCGCGCGGATCCGGCTCTCGGCGAACGCCAGGTCCTCCGGGATCCGCGGGTTGAGGTGGTGGCAGACCATGAGCATGTCGAGGTGCTCGTCGACGGTGTTGACCGTGTGCGGCCGCGTCGGGTTCGTCGACGACGGCAGGACGTGCTCGAACGATGCGACCTCGATGATGTCCGGCGCATGGCCGCCGCCCGCGCCCTCGGTGTGGTAGGCGTGGATCGTCCGCCCGGCAATCGCATCCAACGTCGACTGCACGTAGCCGGCCTCGTTGAGCGTGTCCGTGTGGATCGCCACCTGCACGCCCGTCTCGTCGGCGACCGCCAGGCAGGCGTCGATCGCCGCCGGCGTCGTGCCCCAGTCCTCGTGGAGCTTCAGCCCGGCCGCGCCCGCGCGGACCTGCTCGAGCAGCCCCTCCCGCGACATCGTGTTGCCCTTGCCGAGCAGCAGCACATTGACGGGCATGGAATCCAGCGCGAGCAACATCTCGCCAAGTGCCCGCGGCGACGGCGTGCAGGTCGTCGCGCGCGTGCCCTCGCTCGGGCCCGTCCCGCCGCCGATCAACGTCGTCACACCCGACGCAACCGCCTGATCGACGATCTGCGGACAGATGAAGTGCACGTGGCAGTCGATGGCGCCCGCGGTCAGGATCTTGCCTTCCCCGGCGACGATGTCGGTCGTCGGACCGATCCGCAGCGCCGGGTCGATCCCGTCTGAGATGTCGGGATTGCCGGCTTTCCCGAGCGCGACGATGCGCCCGCCCCGGACTCCGACGTCGCAGCGCACGATCCCCGCGTGGTCGAGCACGACGACGTTCGTGATGACGAGGTCCGGTGCGCCCTGCGCCGACGTCGTGACGCCCTGCGCCATCGACTCGCGGATCGTCTTGCCGCCGCCGAACACCGCCTCGTCGCCCCCGACGCAGCGGTCCTCCTCGACCTCGAGCCACAGGTCCGTGTCGGCCAGCCGCATCCGGTCGCCGACCGTCGGGCCGTACAGCGACGCGTACTGCGCGCGATCGATCTTCACGGGCGCAACCGCAGACCGGGCACCGTCGCGCCGCCCGCCAGTGCCACCAGCCCGACGCTCCGCGACGCCCCCGGCTCGAAGCGCGCCGACGTCCCCGCGGGAATGTCGAGCCGGAATCCCGTCGCCGCGCCGCGGTCGAACTCGAGCGCGTCGTTGACGTCGGCGAAGTGAAAGTGCGAGCCGACCTGGATCGGCCGGTCGCCGCCGTTGACGACGAGCACCTCACGCGTCGTGCGGCCGGCGTTGAGCTCTATGTCCCCCTCGCCGCACATGACCTCGCCGGGGATCACGAGATCGGCTCGTGCAGCGTCACGAGCTTGCGCCCGTCCGGGAACGTCGCCTCGACCTGCACCTCGGCGACGAGCTCGGGCACGCCCTCCATGACCTCGTCGCGGCGCAGCACGCGCCGCCCCTCGTCCATGAGCTCGACCACGCGGCGCCCGTCGCGCGCGCCCTCGATCACCCAGCAGGACAGCAGCGCGACGGCCTCGGGCTCGTTGAGCAGCACGCCCCGCTCGCGCCGGTCGCGCGCGATCATTCCGGCGACGGACAGCAGCAGCTTGCTCTGATCGGCAGGCGTCAGACGCATGACCTAGTGGGCCCTCTCGGAACGTTCGGCGGTTTCCGGTCAGACGTTTGGAGAAGGCCCACTAGACCGCCATGAGCTCCTGGACGCGCTCGCGCTGGAACGTCGCGATGTCGCCGCCCGCGACGATCCGCCCCACGTCCATGACGGCGTACGTGTCCGCCAGCCGGATCGCGAAGTCGACGTACTGCTCGACGAGCAGGATCGACATGCCCGTGCTGAGCTTCAGGTCCGCGATGACATCTTCGATCTCGAGAATGATCGACGGCTGGATGCCCTCCGTCGGCTCGTCGAGCAGCAGCAGCCGGGGCTTCGTCACGAGCGCCCGCGCTATCGCCAGCTGCTGCGCCTCCCCGCCGCTCAAAAAGCCCGCCGGCCGTTCGAGCAGCTTGCGCAGCCGCGGGAAGCGCTCGAGCACCTCGTCGATCGTGCCGGCATCGGCCTTGGCGGACGCCTCGGCGACGACGCGCAGGTTCTCGTACACCGAGAGGTACGGGAACGCCTCGCGTCCCTGGGGAACGTAGGCGATGCCGTCCTTCACGCGGTCGTACGGCGCCCGCTTGGTGATGTCCTGCCAGCCGAGCGCGATCGCGCCGCGCTTGACGGGCTGCAGGCCGACGATCGTCTGCAGCAGCGTGCTCTTGCCGACGCCGTTGCGGCCCATGAGGCAGCACAGGCCGCCGTCGGGCACCTCGAGCGACACGCCGAAGAGGACCTGCGTCGGGCCGTAGGCGACCTCGAGCTCCTTCACGCTCAGGATCGGCGGCGGGTCGACGTTCGCGCCGGGCCGGGTGGGTTTCGGCTCGACGACGCTCATTGCAAGGGCCCCCGATCCGGGTCCGAGCCGGCGCCGGGCGAGCAATGACTCGATGTCATGCGGGGACCCCCGCCGCACCGCGGGCGTCGCGCGGGCGCCCGAGGTAGACCTCGCGGACGGTCTCGTTGCGCTGGACCTCCGCGACCGTTCCCTCGGTGAGGATCTTGCCCTCGTGCATGACGGTGACCTTGTGCGCGTAGCGGCGCACGAAGTCCATGTCGTGCTCGACGACGAGCACCGTCGTGCCCTCCTGCGCGATGGTCGTGATGAGCTCGCCGGTGTGCAGCCGCTCGGTCTCGGTCATGCCCGCGACCGGCTCGTCGAGCAGCAGCAGCCGCGGCCGCTGCACGAGCACCATCCCGACCTCGAGCCACTGCTTCTGGCCGTGCGACAGCGAGCCCGCCGTGTCGCCTGCGTGATCGAGCAGGCCCACGGCCTCAAGACCCGCCCGCACCTCGACGGACATCCCGCGCCGCCGCCGCAGCAGCGAGCGGAAGGGCAGCCGGAAGCTCGCCGCGATGTCGACGTTCTCGAGCACCGTCAGCTCCTCGAAGACCGACGGCGTCTGGAACGTGCGCCCGACGCCGTCGCGGACGATGACGTGCTCGCCGCGCCCGATGAGCTCCTTGCCGGCGAAGACGATCGAGCCGTCCGTCGCGCGCACGAGCCCGGTGATCGCGTCGATGAGCGTCGTCTTGCCGGCCCCGTTGGGGCCGATGACGAAGCGCACCTCGTGCTCAGACAGGTCGAGGTCGAGACCGTCCACGGCGTGAAAGGCGTCAAATGCGACGTGCAGACCGCGGATCTCGAGCAGTGGCGTGGCAGCGGTCACGCGACCTCCTCCGCCTTGGGGGCCGGCTTGAAGAACTGCGTCATCGCCCGTGGCAGCGTCAGCGGCGAGCGCGACACGAGGGCGCGAAGCTGCGCCGAGAGGCCGGCGAAGCCCTTGGGCATGAACGCGATGACGACGACGAACAGCAGCCCCTGGAGGTACAGCCAGGTCGCGGGGTACTGCTCGGAGATGCTGCTTTTCGCCCAGTTGACGATGACCGCGCCCGCGGCGGCCCACGCGAGCGCGGTGCGTCCGCCGAGCGCGACCCAGATCACCATCTCGATCGACGGCACGATCCCCAGCAGCGCGGGGGAGATGATCCCGACGACCGGGACGAACAGCGCGCCGGCGAGCCCCGCCATGCCGGCCGCCAGCACGTAGGCGACGAGCTTGACGCGCGTCGGGTCGTAGCCGAGGAAGCGCACGCGGTCCTCGTCGTCGCGGCAGGCGATGAGCAGCCGCCCGTAGCGCCCGATGACAAGCTCGCGCGTCGCGAGGAAGACGAGCAGCAGCGCGATGACGACGACGAAGTAGAGGATCCGCTTGTCCTGCGGGCTGGACAGCGACAGCCCGAAGAACGTCTGGAAGTTCGTCAGCCCGTTCGTTCCGCCGGTCAAGCCCTGGTTGCCGACGAGCACGATGACGAACGCGGCCGCGAGCGCCTGGCTGAGGATCGCGAAGTACGCGCCGCGCACGCGCTGGCGGAAGATCGCCGCGCCGAGGATCGCGGCGATCGCCATCGGCAGGATGATCGCCGCGGGAATCGCCACCCAGGCGTGCCGGAACGGCTCCCACAGCGCGGGCAGGCGCGCGACGCCCGACCACGTCATGAAATCCGGAAGCTGGCCCGGGCCCGCCTCGTCGAGCTTCATGTACATGCCCATGCAGTAGCCGCCGAGCCCGAAGAAGAGCCCTTGCCCGAGGACGAGCATCCCGCCCTGTCCCCACGCCAGCCCGATGCCGATCGCGATGATCGCGAAGCACAGGAACTTCGCCAGCAGCGACAGCCGGAAGTCCGACAGCACCGCCGGCGCGACGAGCAGCAGCGCGACGGCGACGAGCGCGAAGCGGATCGCGAACGCCGTCGGGGTGATCCGCCCGGGCAGCATCCGCGCCATCGCGCTCATGTCGCCAGTCCGCGGCGCTGCTGGACGACCATGCCCTGCGGGCGCGCCTGCAAGAACAGCACGATGAGCAGGAAGACGCCGGCCTTGGCGATGCTCGTGCTCGTGTTGTATTCGATGAAGGAGTTGGCCATTCCGAGCGCGAGCGCCGCGAAGATCGCACCGCGCAGCTGGCCCAGGCCGCCGACGATGACCACGAGGAACGCGTCGATGATGTAGGCGAGCCCGAGCGTCGGGCCGATCGGCCCGAGCAGCGTGATCCCCACGCCGGCGATACCCGCGAGGCCCGATCCGATGAAGAACGTCGTGCGGTCCACGCGCGGCGTCTTCACGCCGCTCACCGATGCCAGCGGGCGGTTCTGCATGACCGCGCGCATCCGGCGCCCCGCGGGCGTGCGGCTGAGGTAGATCGCGATCGCGATCACGACGAGCGTGACGATCGCGATGATGAACAGCCGCGAGTAGGACATGTCCGCGCCGAGGATCGTGATGCCGCCGTCGAGGAACGCCGGCGAGTCCACGTTGACGTTCTGGGCACCGAAGATGTCGCGCGCCAGCTGCTGGAGCATGAGGCTCACGCCCCATGTCACCAGCAGCGTGTCGAGCGGCCTGCCGTACATCCGGCGGATGAGCAGGAACTCGAGGATCAAGCCCATCGTCCCGGCGACGAGGAACGCGGCAGGCAGCGCGAGACCGAACGACAAGGTGATCAGCCCGGTCCCGAACGCCGTCTGCAACACGTACGTCGTGTAGGCGCCGGCCATGATGAACTCGCCGTGCGCCATGTTGATCACGTTCATCTGGCCGAACGTGAACGTCAGCCCGAGCGCGATGAGCAGCAGGATCGACGCGATGCTGAGCCCGACGAAGAGCTCGTTGACAAATACGTCCATCGCGCCTTACCCGCCTGCTCGCCGCGCTCGCCCTAGAGGTCCTTGGCCCAGGGGTACGTCTTCAAAAACGGGTCCGGTTTGATCGGTTTGCCTGAGCCGCCGACCTCGTCGATCAGCCCGTTGGGCTGGAGCTTGCCGATGCGCGCGGTCTTGTAGATGTGCTGGTTGGAGCCATCCACCGTGACCTTGCCCTCGGGCGCCTCGAACACGAGTCCGTTGGAGGCCGCCTTGACCTTCTCGGGGTTCGTGCTGCCGGCCTTCTCGACCGCCAGCGCCCACAGGTACACGCCCACGTAGCCGGCCTCGATCGGGTCGTCGGTGACGCGATCGGAGCCGTACTTCGCCTTGTAGGCCTTGACGAACTTCGCGTTCGTCGCGCCCGGGGTCGTCTGGTAGTAGTTCCACGCCACGTACTGACCGACGATGTTCTTGATGCCCACGCCGCGGACCTCGTCCTCGGCCGTCGACACGGAGATCACCGGCAGGTTCTTGGCGTTCAGGCCGGCGTCGGTGAACTGCTTCCAGAACGCGACATTCGAGTCGCCGTTGATCGTCTGGAACACGGCGTCGGGCTTGGCGGCCTTGATCTTGTTGACCGTCGTGGCGTACTCCGTGTTGCCCAGCGGGGAGTATTCCTCGCCGACGATGTTCATCGCGTTGGCCTTCGCCCAGGCCTTGATCTCCTTGTTCGCCGTGCGCGGGAACACGTAGTCCGAGCCGACGAGGAACAGGTCCTTGACCTTCAGCTCGTCCTTGAGGAACTCGAGCCCGGGGACGATCTGCTGGTTCGTCGTCGCGCCCGTGTAGAAGATGTACGGGGAGGCCTCGAGGCCCTCGTACTGGACGGGGTAGTACAGCAGCGACTTGTTGCGCTCGAAGACCGGCAGCATCGCCTTGCGGCTGGCCGAAGTCCAACCGCCGAACGTCGCCGCGACCTTGTCGGTCGAAATGAGCTTCTGAGCCTTCTCGGCGAACGTCGGCCAGTCCGACGCACCGTCCTCCACTACGGGCTTGATCTTCTTGCCCAGGACGCCGCCCTTCGCGTTTATCTCCTCGATGGCGAGGAGCTCTGCGTCGCGCACGGACACTTCGCTGATGGCCATCGTCCCGCTGAGTGAATGCAGGATGCCCACCTTGATCTCGTCCCCGCTGACACCGGGCTGTGCAGACGTCGACGCGGCGCTCGAAGCTGAGTCGTCGTCGCCGCTGCCACAGCCCGCTGCCGTAAGTGCCATGACCGCGAGTCCAGCGATCATCCATCTCGTCGTACCGAGCGTGCGCAAATGCGCCTCCTGTTTGCAGTCGGGTGAACCGGGGCCGACCGTATTGCCGGTCAGAGGCGCTGCGACCCGGACCACTGTCCAAGGTTTGGGGCCCGCCGCTCGACGAACTGTCAGGCGACCGGAAGCGGGCTGTCAGTCGG
The DNA here is from genome assembly GCA_963705315.1 of uncultured Actinomycetes bacterium. Taxonomy (GTDB): domain Bacteria; phylum Actinomycetota; class Thermoleophilia; order Solirubrobacterales; family Solirubrobacteraceae; genus CADCVQ01. The sequence goes on along the minus strand of OY970068.1, from coordinate 3,644,387 downwards.
GCGCCGTGACGTGCGAGATCGCGCGCTCGCGCTCGGCGAAGATGTCAAACGTCGAGTCGAGCTTGGTGATCTGAAACAGCCGCAGGACGGTCGGGTTCGCCGAGACGAGGGCAAGCCGGCCGTGGAGCTGGTTCACGCGCCGCAGGGCGTTGAGCAACACGCTCAGCCCGGTCGAGTCGATGAACTCGACGCCGCTGAGGTCGAGCACGAGCTGGGTCTTGCCGGCCTCGATCGCGGTCGTCACCCGTTGCGAGAACTCGGGGGCGGTGGAAACGTGGATCTCCCCGCGCACGTTCATGACATGCGCGGCGTCCTGACTTTCCTCTTCGAGCTCGAAGCGGGGGACGACGGGGGTCACTTGGTCTACTAGAACGTGCCGCCGGCCTGCTGTCAATCGACGCGGTCGCGCGCGTATCGTGCTGGACGGATGCTGCCGACCCTGCACGACGGGCGCGTGACCCTGCGCGAGCTGCGCGAGTCCGACGCGCCCGTGCTCGTGGCGATCATCGATCGCCCCGGCGTGCGCGAGTGGTGGGGGACGGAGAACACCGACGAGCAGCTGCTCGCCGACGGTCCGGCGTTCACGATCGAGATCGACGGCGAGATCGGCGGCTGGCTGGGCTTTGACGAGGAGGAAGAGCCGGACTTCCGCCATGCCAGCATGGACATCTTCCTCGCGCCCGAGCATCACGGCGCGGGGCTCGGGCCGCAGGCGCTGCGGCTTGTCGCGCGCTGGCTCGTCGCCGAGCGCGGCCATCACCGCATCACGATCGATCCGTCCGCCGCCAACGCGCGGGCGATCGCTGCCTACGAGTCGATCGGGTTTCGGCGCGTCGGCGTCATGCGCCGCTACCAGCGCGGCCCCGACGGAGAGTGGCACGACGGCCTGCTGCTCGACCTGCTGGCCGAGGAGCTCCTCTAGCCTGGCGGGGTGGCCGCCGAGCCCCGCCATGAGACCAACCGGCGCCTCCTGCGGGCGCGCGACGCGATGGATCGCAGCTACGCCGACGCATTGGACATCGAGTCGCTCGCGCGCTCGGTACACCTCTCGCGCGCGCATTTCATCCGCAGCTTCCGGGAGGCGTTCGGCGAGACGCCGCACCGCTACCTCCAGCGCCGCCGGATTGAGCGGGCGATGGCGCTGCTGCGCGAGACCGACCGGCCCGTGACCGAGATCTGCTTCGACGTGGGCTTTTCCTCCCTCGGCTCGTTCAGCCGCACGTTCGGGGCGATCGTGGGCAGCTCGCCGAGTGCGTATCGCGAGCGCGTGCAGGCGGCTCCGCGGGCGGCGATCCGAGCCGGGGTGCCCGGCTGCATGGCGGCTCTGTGGGACCGTCCATCGAGCACTTTTGGAGAAGCGGCGCGTCCCCGCCGCGACTAGCGTGCGGCCATGCTCATCACACGCTCTCACTCACATCTGTACGTCACCGATCACGAGGCAGCGCTCGACTTCTACGTCGGCAAGCTCGGCCTCGAAGTCCGCGCCGACGTCGACCTCGAGTTCATGCGCTGGCTCACCGTCGGCGTGCCCGGGGACGACAACCAGGAGATCCTCCTGGACATCCCGGGCCCGCCCGCGATGGACCCCGACACCGCCGAGCAGGTCCGCGCGTTGCTCGCCAAGGGCGCGGTCGGGATGGCGATCTTCACCACCGACGACTGCCGCGCGACGTTCGAGGAGCTCAGCGCCAAGGGCGTCGAGTTCATCCAGGAGCCCGTCGACCGCTTCTACGGCGTCGACTGCGGGATCCGCGACCCGTTCGGCAATCACCTGCGGATCACCGAGCCGAAGGAGATCCCTGACGAGATCCCGGCCGAGGCCAAGAGCCTCGACGGTTACAACTAGGAGGGCAAGGGTGTTGGGACGTCTTGGCCGGCCACCCGAGCCGGCCAGGTTCAGGCGACGTCGCTCAGCCCGCGCTCCCCGATCATCTCGCGCAGGCGGTCGGTGCTCAGGCGGGCGGGCCGCGTCGTCTGCACGAAGTCGCCCAGCGTCGCTGCGAAGGCGGCCGGATGGTCGTGGTGGGGGAAGTGCCCCGCCTCGGCGAACAGCTCGAGGCGGCTGCCGGACATGAGCTCGTGGGCGCGCCGGCCGTGGCTCGCCGGGATGATCGGGTCGCGCTCGCCCCAGACGATGAGCGTCGGCAGCGCCTCGGCGAGGTACAGCTTGTCGCTCGCGTCCACGAGCTGGCCGCCGACGTCGATGACCGACCGCGCGGTATGGACGAACGCCTTGCGCGCCTCGTTGTCCTGCAGGGACGCAAGTCCCTCGGCCATCTCGGCCACGTCGCGTCCGGCACGCAGCCCGATCTTTGCGAGCAGCCAACCGACGGCCTCGCCGGCGCTGATGAGCGGCTCGGACACGAGCAGCGGTAGGACGTACTCCGCGCCGGGCAGCGTCGCGGCGCGGAGCGCCGGGCTGACCTCGCGGCCGAGGCCGCCGCTTGCGACGAGCACCAGGCGCTGCACGCGCTCGGGGAATTGGTAGGCCATCTGCATGGCGATGCCGCCGCCGAGCGAGTGGCCGACGATCGTCGCCTGGTCGTGGCCGAGCGCGAGCATGAGGTCGCGCAGCAGCGACGCCGCCGCGCCGAGCGAGTAGTCGCCGCGCGGCTTGTCGGACTCGCCGTGGCCGAGCAGGTCGGGCGCGATGATGCTGAAGCGCTGCGCGAGCACCGGCAGCACGGGTTCCCAGCTCGCCGACGAGTTCGTGATCCCGTGGACGAGCAGGAGCAGCGGTGCGCCCGGCTTGCCGCCGCTGCGGTAGCTGACCCGGTGGCCGTGGAGCGTGATCTCAGCGCGTGACTGCGCGGCCCAGGGCACCCGCGCCTACTTGATCTGCAGCCCGGAGATCGCGCGTGCGATCACGAGCTGCTGGATCTCGGAGGTGCCCTCGAAGATCGTGTAGATCTTGGCGTCGCGGTGCCAGCGCTCGACGGGGAACTCGCGCGTGTAGCCGTTTCCGCCGAGGATCTGGATCGCACGGTCGGTCGCCCAGACGGCGACCTCGCCGGCCTTGAGCTTGCTCATCGAGCCTTCGGCCGCGGTGAAGGTATGCCCGTTGCGGCCCATCCACGACGCGCGCCAGACCAGAAGGCGCGCCGCGTCGATCTCCATCTTCATGTTCGCCAGCGCGAACGCGATGCTCTGGTTCTCGATGATCGCGCGGCCGAACTGCTTGCGCTCCTTGGCGTAGTCCAGCGCGTACTCGAACGCGGCTCGGGCGATGCCGATCGCCTGTGCGCCGACGACCGGGCGCGTGGCCTCGAAGGTCTGCATCGCGGCCTGCGACTTGGAGCGCGTGCCCTCGCGTGCGCGAGCGAGCTTGGCGTCGAGCTTCTCCTTGCCGCCGAGCAGGCAGCGGCCGGGGACGCGGCAGTCGTCGAGGAAGACGTCGGAGGTGTGCGAGGCGCGCAGGCCGTGCTTTGAGACCTTCGTGCCCATCGTCAGGCCGGCCGTGTCGGGCGGGACGATGAACGCGGCGTGGCCGCGCGCCCCGAGCTCGCGGTCGACGCTCGCGACGATGACGTGGATGCTCGCGATGCCGCCGTTCGTGGCCCAGGCCTTCTGGCCGTTGAGGACCCACTCGTCCTTCGCCTCGTCGTACTTCGCGGTCGTGCGCAGCGCGGAGACGTCTGAGCCGGCGTCGGGCTCGGACACGCAGAAGGAGGCGACCTGCGGTTCGTCGGGTGTGCCGTAGCACTGCGGGATCCACTCGCCCATCTGCTCGGGCGTGCCCGATCCGAAGATGCTCGCGACCGCCAGCGACGTTCCCATGATCGCCATGCCGATCCCGGCGTCGCCCCAGAAGAGCTCCTCGTTGACGATCGGCAGCAGCAGGCCGCTGGGATCGGCCCAGAACTGGCCCATGCCCTCGAAGCCGTAGAGGCCGATCTGCGCGGCCTCCTTGATGATCGGCCACGGCGTTTCCTCGCGCTCGTCCCACTCCGAGGCGGCGGGGCGGACGACGCTCTCGGCGAAGCCGTGGACCCAGTCGCGGATGTCGCGCTGGTCCTGGGAGAGCTCGAGCGAGAACGGCGGCGCATCCTGCTTGTCGGGCGCCGGCGCGTCCTGCCCCTCACCCTCGGGAACCTCGATGTCGGTCGTTGACATATCCAAAGGCTAGTGCCCGGTGTAAACGATTGTCAACCTTCCGTTTACCCTCGGGTGTAGAGTGCGCCCAATGGCCTCGGCAGCCGCGCAACGGGACGCCCGCCGCACGCGCGAGCGCGACATCGTCGCAGCGACGCGCGCGCTGTTTGACGAGCGCGGCCTGCGCGACGCGCCGATCGAGGACGTCGCCCGCGCGGTGGGGATCAACAAGGCGCTGATCTACCGCCATTTCGCCTCGAAGGACGAGCTGTTCGTTGCGACCGTGACCTTGTACCTCGACGAGCTGGCCGAGCGGCTGCGCGGGGTGGACGGCGAGCTGCCGGTGGTGGAGCGCCTGCGCGACGGCTGGGGGCGCTACGCGGACTTCTGCCTCGAATACCCGGCGTTCCTGGACTGTGCGATGTCGGTCATGCGCCGGCCGGCCGACGATCTGCGCGACCTCGTGACCGACGCGATCTGGCTGCGGCTGGGTCAGGCGATGTCGGCCTGCATCGGCCCGCTCGCCTCGATCCTCGCGGCAGGCGCCGCCGAGGGCCTGCTGGACGTCGACGACCCGGATTTCGTCGCCAACCGGCTGTACGCCCAGACGCTCGGCACGATGCACCTCGCGCGCGTCGGCGCCGGCGTGCGGATCACCGCCGACGGCATGCCGGCCGCGGTGCCGATCGACGCGCGGCGCGTGCGCGATGCCTGCGTGGCCGACGCGCTCGCCGCCGTCGGGGTGCGCCGGACGGACGGGCGATAGCGCTCGAGGGTGCCGAACGCCGAGATCGGCGTTGCGCCGCGCGCCGCCCAGCCCGTGCCCGCTGCATGGCGGCGGGGTCAGGGCAGCAGCTTGCCTGGATTCATGATCCCGGCCGGATCGAGCCGGGCCTTCGCGGCGCGCAGCGCCTCCACGCCCAGCTCGCCGACCTCGCTGGCAAGCCACGGCGCGTGATCGCTGCCGATCGCGTGGTGGTGGGTGATCGTCGCCCCGCTGGCGATGATCGCCGCGCACGCCGCCGCCTTCGCGGCGTGCCACTGCTCGAGCTCTGCGCCGCGCTCCTGCCGCGCGAGGAAGGTGAAGTACAGCGACGCGCCGGTCGGATACAGGTGTGAGACGTGACACATCACCCGCGCCGGCGTCCCGCGAGCGCCGAGCGCCCCGCGCAGCGCGTCGCCGACGGCGCGGTACGTGTCGCGAAGCGCCGTCCACGTCGCCGCGGTCTCGAGCGTCTCGACGAACACGCCGCGGGTGAGCAGCTCGTCGCGGACGTACGGGCCGTGATAGCGCCCCTTCACCCACGCGGCGCCCGGAGCCGAGCCGAGATCCAGGCCGCCGTGGCGGCGCAGTGTCCGCCGCGCCGATGCGCGCCGCCGGGTGATCCGCGCCTCGCTGTCCTCGTAACCGAGGATCGCCAGGCACGCGTTCCCGCGCCCGCGCGCCGAGAGGTATCGGCCGAACAGGCGCGTGGCGAGCGACTCCGAGGCGAGCGTCAGCGACAGTCGCGTCTCCTCCTCGTCGGACAGCCGTGCAACGTCGGGCGCGGCCGCGCGCTGCTCGAGCTCGCGCAGCGCCTCGGTGCCGGCGGCGAAGCTCGGCAGCGACCAGGCCTCGTAGCGGCGCGCCGCCGGTCGCGGCCGGACGCGCACGGTGACGTCGGAGATGATCCCCAGCGCTCCCTCCGATCCGAGGAGCAGCTCGCGCAGGTCGGGCCCCGCGGCGGTGGCCGGCACGGTGCGCGTCTCCAGGTCGCCCGCCGGCGTCATCGTCCGCAGCGAGACCACGAGCTCGTCGATGCGACCGTAGCCCGTCGACGCCTGGCCGGCTGAGCGGGTCGCCGCCCAGCCGCCGACGGTCGAGAACTCGAAGCTCTGCGGGAAGTGGCCAAGCGTGTGGCCGCGCTCGCCGAGCTGGCGCTCCAGGTCCGGGCCGTACGTGCCGGCCGCGAACGTCGCGAGCTGCGAGCGCGCGTCGAAGGCGAGCAGGCCACTGAGGCGGGCAAGATCGACGCTGATCGCCGAGCCGCGCGAGCCGCGCAGCGCCTCGACGCCACCGACGACGCTCGTCCCGCCGCCAAACGGCACGACCGCCACGTCGTGCTCGCCGCACGCGGCCAGCAGCGCGCCGACCTGCTCGCGAGTGTCCGGGTAGACGACCGCGTCGGGTGGGTTCAGCGCGGTACCGCTGCGCAGGCGGACGAGGTCGGGGTAGCTGCGGCCGGCGGCGTGGGTGATGCGGGCGCGAGCGTCGTCGCGCACGTGCTCGACGCCGACGATCGCGGCCAACTGGTCCCGCGCCGTGGCCGGCAGCGCGGGCTCGGGCAGCGCGATCGACTCCAGCGCCACCGGCGCGAGCCGGTCGTCAGCGGCGCCCAGCTCGTCGCGCAGCAGCGCGACGGCGGCCTTCGGCAACGGTCTGTCGTGGCCGTCGACGCCCCAGCCCCACCAGCGCATCCGTGCTTCGGGCGCGGTCATCGCCCTGTCGCCAGCTCCCGCAGGCAGCCACTGCACAGGCAACCGTCGTACTCGGCGGCGAGGGCGGTGCGCAGCTCGTCGCTCAGCGTCATGTCGCCGCACCAGCAGCCCCAGCTCGTCGCCCCGCAGGCGAACGCCTTGCCGCAGCGGGGGCAGCGCATCGCGGTGGTGGGTCCGGCGGGCAGGCGCACGCCTACGAATGTACGGCCTCGGTCCGTGCCGCGGGCGCGGTCGCCCCGCGCCGGCGACCATCCACGGCCGCCAGGTAGCGGCAATCGGGCGCTCCGGCGGCGGCCGTTGCATTCGGGCGTCCAGGATCGGCGTCGGCCGGCTGCGCGCCAGGACCGGCCTGGGGCATCCCTCAGTCATCGAGCACCTCGGCGGGCAAGACGCTCGCGCAGGCCGGACATCGTGCGCGCGGGCCGTCCTGGACCGCGCGATCGAGCAGCGGAAGGAAGTGCGGCAATGCCTCGAGCGGTACGGCGATGACGGTCTTCGCGTCGGCGCGCGGCACGGCGATGAGCACCTCCTCGTCGGGAGTCGGAACGGCGCCGAGATGCATGACAGCGAAATGCATCGTCACTCCAGCGGGAGGTCGAGGGTCGTGCCGCACGCATCGCAGCGCGGACTCCGGATGCCCCATCCGAGCATCGCCTGGCGCAACCATCGCGCCATGTCGGGCACCGCGCTCAGCGGGCAGCCGACGGTCAACGGGCGCGCGCGACCGACCTCCCACGCGTACAGGACCACCATCGCGCGCTCGTCACCCGCCGGCGCGTCGGCGGGTCCGCAGCCCGCTGCGTGAGCGTCGTCCTCACGCCCGGCATCTGCGGGCGCGTCGTCGGAAATGCCGTAGAGCAGGCCGAACCACATGCGACCACCAAAGCACGCCGGTCGCGCGTCGCACGCCTTTGGCACGAAGTCCGAACGGGCTCTGCGCAGTCTTGATGCAAACGCCGCGAGCGCAGACGCCGGCGCCGCAACTTCGCCGGACTGGCGCAGCGTCGGGTCGTCGGGCGGCGACGGGCCGATCGGCTGCGCGACCGGGTCCCAGAACGCCCTCAGGTGCTGGGCGCCGCGGGCGTGAGACCGTGGCGACGCATCACGGCGGCGAGCGCGGCGCGATCCGGCGGACCTTCGCCGGCGGCCGCAAGGACCTCGCCGACCTCGCGGAAGTAGGCGGCTCCGAAGAGACCTGGGCTGGCGATGGCGAGGAACTTCGTGTCGACGTCGCCGTGGTTGGCAAACCCGTGGACGATGCCTCGCGGGACGCAGACCGCGTCGCCGGGGCCGATCTCGATCGTCTCGCCGTCGACCGTCCATGTCGAGACGCCGCGCAGCCCGTAGATCGTCTCCTCAAAGGCGTCGTGGCTGTGCGGCGCCGCCATTCTTGCCTCCGCGGGAACGTCGCATTCGAAGATGCTGATGCTGGCGACGCAGGACGCCGATGTCGACGGCGACGGCGCGGCGGATGTCTCGGACAACTGCCCGGGCCGACGGTGACGCTCAGGGCAACGCCTGCGACGCCGACGACGACAACGACGGCGTCGCCGACACGACCGACCTCTGCCCGCTGCTAGCGGGCGCGGCCGGGAACCGGGGCTGCCCGGCGCCGGCACCCGCGCCCGATCTGACCAAGCCGGGTCTCGTCCTGCGGCTGTCGTCGTCGGCGTTCAAGGCGTCGGGCCCGAAGGCCGGCACCAAGGTGTCCTTTGCGCTGTCCGAGGCGAGCTCGGTGAGGTTCACGGTCGAGCGCAGGACGACGGGCCGCAAGGTCGGCGGCAAGTGCAAGGCCAAGACCAAGGCCAACAAGAACAGGTCGCGCTGCACCCGCTGGGTGAAGGTCAAGGGCTCCATCACCGTCGTGGGCAAGGCCGGCCAGAACAGCTACAAGTTCCGCGGCCGCATCGGCGCCAAGAAGCTCAAGGTCGCGCGCTACCGACTCAACGGCCAAGCCACCGACGCGGCCGGCAACAGGTCGGCGATCAAGCGCAAAAGCTTCAGAATCGTCCGGTAGCGGCGGTCACGGCCAAGACGCGCAAGCGCCCGGAGGCCGCTGGTTGGCTTCCTGGCGCGCGTCGCCGGTCGCCTGGGTGAGGCTTGGCTCGGTCCGATCGCCGCGGCTCGCCGCTCCACGAGCGACTGCTCCGCGACGATCGTGTCGGGCCTGCCCCGCAGGCTGGTCCTGCTTGAGCCGGCGCCGCAGGCACGACTCGGCGATCCCGAACTCGCGCGCAACCTCTGGCCTTGCGCCACAGGTGACGGAATGAGACATTTGGCACAAGCCATCCGAAGGAGGTGTTTCATGCCGAAGTACCTCTTTGAAGCGTCCTACACGCCACAGGGGGTCGAGGGCGTACGCGGCGCCGGCGGGAGCAGCAGGCGCAACGCGGTTGCCGACACGGCGCAGAGCCTAGGGGGCGTGCTCGAGTGCTTCTACTTCGCGTTCGGCAAGAGCGATGCCTACGTCGTCGTCGAGTTGCCGAACAACGAGGCGGCGGCGGCGCTCGCCTTGACCGTCAACGGCGCCGGCAAAGCCACGGTGACGACAACGGTTCTACTCACGCCCGCGGAGGTCGACGGGGCCGCGAAGGTCTCGGTCGACTATCGCCCGCCGGGAGGCTGAGCCTGATCGGACGCCGTCGCCGGCCCGCCATCGCCGGGGACGAGCGGCGGTCGCAGGTTGCCCGGTCGCCGCTCGCCATGTCGTGGAGGGTCACCCGCTCTTGCGTGCTGCCTTCCTGCGCGCCGCGGCGTCCTGCAAGCGCTGTGCCTCGGCCTCTGCGGTCAGCGCTTCGCCGCGCTGATCGAGCACCTCGGCCTCGTGTTCGAGCCGCTCGAGCCGCGTCTCAGAGGCCTCGTCCTCGATCGCCTCGGCGACCTTGGCCCGTGCCTGACGGTTCGTGCGCTTACGCTTGCTCGCGGTCTGCGCGGCTTGTTGCTCGCGCGCCTCACGCGTTCGCTTCGCGGCGCCGCGTTTGGCCTCTGAGCGCCCGGCAGCGTTCTCGCGCCGCTCATCAGCGCGCTCGCGCCGCTCTCGCATTTCGCGATCGGCTTGCTGCGTCGTGCTGTCCGCAGCCTGTCGCAGCCGCAACGCACGCTCGCGCTCGTCGGCCGCCGCGCGCCGCCGGACCGCGTCCCGGCGCAGCTCGTCGTCCCGCAGCGCGCGGCCGGCGAGATCGCGCATCGCCGCGTCGGCCCGGTCAAGCGTGATGCCCGCCGCGACGCCCGCGCCCGAGCCGTTTCCCGGCAGCTTGGAGAGAACGGCGTTCAGCGGCCAGCGGGCAAGGCGCAGCGTGCTGCCGACAGCGCTTCGGGGAATCGCCTTGAGGCTCATGACCGGTCCGCAGGATCGATTGTGTCCGCGATCGCCTCGGCGCGCTCTGCCTCAGCTCGCAACGCGGTGGCGGTCCTCGCGGCGCCGGCGCGCTCGGCGGCCGCCGCTTGTTCCATGCGGGCTGCGGCGGCTTCCTTCGCCCGCCGCTCGGCCTCGGCCTGCTGCTCCACACGAGCCGCGTCGGTCGCTGCCTCGTGCTCGGCCTCGTGGCGGTCGCGCTCGATCGCCTCGTCGCGCTCCTTGGCGCCAAGCTCGTTGCGCAGTCGCTCGCGCTCGATCTCGTTCTCGTGGCGAGCGCCTTCGAGCTCGGCCTCGGCCTCGGCCTGCTGCGCGCGCTCGGCGGCGTGCTGCGCGTCGGCTTCGGCCTCCACCTGGGCCTGCTGCAGCCGGCCTTCGCGCGCGAGTTCCTGGTTGCCGATGACCGCTCCGGCGGCCTGCTTGGCCCGGCCCGCGAGCTTGCCGGCGAGCCCGCCGCGCGCTCGCTCTGAGTTGTCTGAGTTCGTCACGTCACAGCTCCTAGATATCTCGCGGGCGCCCTCCATGAGCGGCCGGTGACACCCGGTCTACCCGGAACTGGAGCCCGGGCGTCTGTGCGTGGGGACACACAGTCAGCGCGGTCATGAGGCCATCGCGCACTTCGACGCGGCCGTGGGTCGCGGGCCGCGGGCCTAGGACAGGCTGATCACGGCGTCGTTGCTCGTGAGCAGTGCGCGCGCGTCGCGATCGGGCATCGGGCGCTCGAAGAGAAAGCTCTGGCCGCATTCGCAGCCGAGGTCAGTAAGGCGTTTGCGCTGGCCGTCGGACTCGATGCCCTCGGCGGTGACCTCGATCGTCAGCGCGTTCGCGACTCCCAGGATCGCGCGGACGATCGACTCGCGCCGGCGATCCTCGAGGTCGCGGACGAGCGAGCGGTCGATCTTCAGTCCGCTGAGCGGGAACTCAGCGAGGTAGCCCAGCGAGCTGTAGCCGGTGCCGAAGTCGTCGAGGTCGAGCGGGATGCCGAGCGACACGAGCTGGCTCAGCTCGTCGAGGTGCGATCGGTCAAGCACGCTCGCCTCGGTGATCTCGAGCGCGAGCCGCTCGGGCGCGAGTCGGCAACGTTCGAGCGTGCGCCGCACATCGGCCGCAAACCCACCGCCGTCGAGCTGGAGCGGCGAGACGTTCACCGAGACGAACGGCGGCTGCTCGCCGTCGCCGGTCCAGCTTGCTGCTTCCTGCACCGCCCGCTCGAGGATCCGGTCGCCAAGCAGTCCGATGAGGCCGAACTCCTCGGCGATCGGAATGAACTCGCCCGGCGAGATCCAGCCCAGCTCGGCATGCTCCCAGCGCGCGAGCGCCTCGAACCCCACGATCCGCAGGTCGTCGAGGCGGACCCGCGGCTGGTAGTGCACCTCCAGCGCCCCGCGCTGAATCGCCTGGTAGAGCTCACGCTGCACGCGCAGTCGATGCCGCGCGCCCTCACGCGCCTGCCCCTCAGCCAGCGAACGCGCCGTGCCCGGTGCAGCCCTCGCTTGGCGGGCGGCCGCAAGCGCCCCGGTCGAGCAGCTCCTCGGGGCTGTCGCCCCGCTCCGAGACGGCGATCCCGATCGACACCTCGGAGTGCAGCGACAGCCCGTCGACGAGGAACGGCTCGCGCAACAGGGCGCGCACGGAGTCGGCGACGACGAGCGCGCGATGCTCGCCGCCGGCCTGCGAGCACAGGATCGCGAGCTGGCTTCCGGTCACGCGGGCTGCGAGGTGCTCGGGCATGAGGTCGTGTAGGCGCGCGCCGACGGCCGCGATGAGCTGGTCGCCTCCGCGTCGACCGAGGCTCTCGTTGACGAGGCTCAGGCGCGTGATGTCGATCGCCAGCAGGCTCGCGTCGCCGCCGTGGTGAGTGCACGCGGAGATCGCGGCCTCGATCTCGTGCAGGAGCCGTTCGCGCGTGACGAGGCCGGTCAGCGCGTCGATCTCATCGTTGCGAGCGAGCCTGGCGCGCAGGTCGATCATGGTCGCTGCGGCCGACGCGAGCTCCTGCACGGTCTCGATGTCCTCGTCGGACCACTCGCGCGGCTGGGGATCGATCGCGCAGAACGAGCCGAGGATCTCGCCGCCCGCAGTCGTGAGCGGAACACCGAGGTAGGCGACGGCCCCGAGCGCCTCGATCGCGGAGCTGTTGCGCAGATCTTCGTGCTCGCGCGCGTCGTCGACGACGAGCATGTCGCCCGATGTCACGACGTGCTGGCAAAGCGAATGCGTGAGCGGCGTCTGGCGGGCCGACGCCCACGGCTCGGCAAGTCCCGTCTGACTCCTGAAGAACTGCCGCTTGTCGTCGACGAGCGAGATCAGCGACACGGACGTGCCGAGCAGCGCGGTCGCGAGCCGCGTGAGCCTGTCGAGCTCCGCCACGCGCCTGCTGTCCATCACGCCCGTCGCCGCAAGCGCATCGAGCCGGCGGCGATCCGCGAGCGCGGCGCCGGCGGCTGCGCCGCGCTTGCCGGCGGCGCGCTCAGGCATCGATCGGGCGCTCAGACATCGACGATGTTCGCGCGTACCTGTTCGCGCAGATCGGCGCTGAGCTCGTCGAGACCGTGGGCCTTCGCCGCGTGCTCGCCCACCTTCGCGAGCAGCGTCTCCTCGGACTCGGCCTCGAGCACGGCCGCACAGCCGGGCACGATGGCGCCGCATGCAAGTCGTTTCATCCCTACCTCCAGTTCGGATCGGCGCGCATCTTGGATGCGCGCGCGTTACGACAGCGTGCGGGCGCACGCCACCTCAACGCGTCTTGAATGGTCATATCGCTGGTGGGCCAATTTGAGGCGTTCGAGACACCGAGCGAACACGCGGCACGGCAGGCCATTCAGCGGAGGGGGCGGGATTCGAACCCGCGGTCCGCGTTCACGGACTCCGGTTTTCAAGACCGGTGCATTAAGCCGCTCTGCCACCCCTCCAGGGTGGACCGTAGCGCCACGCGGCCGCACGGTCGTGGGAGCCACCCCTACACTGCTCGGAGGAGCTTCCGGGAGAGGTGGCCGAGTGGCTGAAGGCACTCGCCTGCTAAGCGAGTATGGGGCTCAACCCCCATCGCGGGTTCGAATCCCGCCCTCTCCGCTCTACACTGGACGACCCCCACGCGCCCGTAGCTCAGCTGGATAGAGCGTCGGTCTACGGAACCGAAGGTCAGAGGTTCGAATCCTCTCGGGCGCGCTCGAAAACCCTGTGAATGCTGGGGTTGTCGCGTTGTTGAGCCTCGGTGCGGGGGACCGAAGGTCAGCTTGCGCAGGGTGCCGGTTCTAGGGCTCTTCGGGGCCGCAGCGGTCTCATCGGCGCCCCCTTTCGTCTCCAATGATTTCCTCAACGGCATCGGGCCCTACCCGCAGCGCCGACCCGGTGTCGAATCGTGGCTCCCCTCCAAACAGAGCGACGACGACGTTTGCGACCGCATCGCGGGACGTCACTTCGCGGCTTGGGCAGACCATCTCCGCCAGGGCGGTCTTGGGCGCTCCGGCCGCGCATGACACGCGGTCCATCATTGGCGTGTCGACGACGCCCGGGCAGATGGCAACGACCGAGATCTCGCGCTCGGCGAGCTCGGCGGCGGCGGATCTCGTCAGGCCGAGCAGGGCGGCCTTGCTGGCCGCGTAGGGAGCGGCGAGCGGCATGGGTATCGTCGCCAGCAGAGCTGTTGTTGACGATCGTCGCGCCGGCCTCCATGCGCGGTGCCGCGTGTTTCATGCAGAGAACGCGCCCTTGACGTTGACGCCCAGGCCGCGGCGCACGGTGTCGGCCAGCCGCGCGAACAGGTCCTCGGGATCGAACGTCTCCTCGAGCGTGGCGCCGAAGCGCGCCAGCAGCTCATAGCCACCGAGCCGCTCGCCGAACACCCAGCGGTCCGCGAGCGCCTCCAGGCGCCGCCGCGCGGGCTGAAAGGCGAGCGTGGCGAGGATCGTCAGCAACACCGCCGCGGCCAGCGGCACCCGCCCGCCGGCGGCGATGCCAAGCGCGGCCGCGGCGCCGACGTACGCGACCGCGATCAGCATCCACAGCGCGCCGTAGACAAGCGACTTGCGGATCAGGATGTCGGCCTCGAGCAGCCGGTAGCGCAGGATCGCGACGAGCACCGCCAGCGGCAGCAGCGCGATGCAGGCGAACGCCAGCACGTTGCCCGCCGTCTCGAGCGCGGGGGCACCGAGCCGCGAGAGCGCCCACAGGCTCTGCGCGCCGACGACGCCGGTTACGGCGACGAACAGGACGAGCCGGATCTGGCTGCGCCGCTCCTGCCCCGCGCGGCGCTAGCGCATCAACAGCAAGACGATCGCCGCGGCGAAGGCGATGGCGAGGGCGGCGCGCATTCGCCGCCAGAGGCGTCCCGCCACGACGCGGCGGGCGCTGCCCGCGCGAGCGGCGGTGGGGGGCGCTCTGGTCGCACTGGCGCTCGCCGCCGGCGTGGCCGCGTGCGGAGACGACGAGGACGAACAGAAGGCAATCTCCAAGCGCGACTACATCGCACAGTCAGGCGCCATCTGCACCAGCGGCGGCAAGCAGGCCGGGGCAGACTACAAGCGCATCGTCGAGAACGGCCCACGAACGGCGGCCACCGCGCAGCGCTTCCTATCGGAATCGGTGGTGCCGATCTTTCGCCAGGGTCTCGCCAAGCGAGAGCGGCTGCCCGCCCCCGACGGAGACGAGCGCGAGATCAAGGCGATGATCGACGCCGGAAAGCAGGCGCTCGCCGGCTTCGAGCGCGCGGCCGCCAGCCCGTCGCGATCACCCGCCCTGATGCGCGGCCAGACGCCCGACCCAGCGACGGACTTCGATGCCAGCAGCAGACGCTACGGCATCGCCAAATGCGGCGGGGACTAGCGTCGGCGGAGATCCGCGGATGTTGCACGCAGCGGCAGCGGCAGCGGGGCTCGGGCCGGCGTCACGCCGCCCCGAGCTCGTGCTCGACCTCGTCTATCCAATCGAGATGCGCTTGGAGGATCCGCCTTCCCAGCGAGCGCACGAGCTTCAGCTGGCGCTCGCGGTGAGGATACGCCGCTGCTCGCTGCTGGTCGGCGTCGATGCCCTCCGCGAGCTGAGCGATCTCCTCGCGCAGCGCCTGCAGGCCGTGCGCGACCACGCGCTCGTCCTCGGCCAGGTCACTCGCCAGCACCCGCGGCACAACCTCGCTTTGGATGCGCGGAAACGACGACGGCCGAGCGAGCCATTCCCTCAACGCCGCGAGCCCCTGCTCAGTGAGCGTGTAGTACGTCCGCTCGCTGGTCTTCCCGGGTCGCTTCTCCGAGCGCAGGTAGCCGAGCCGCTCGAGCCGCTTGGGCTGCTCGTAGATCTTGCTCGCCGCGCCGGCGTAATACAGGCGCTGGCCTCCGCGGGCCATTCGGACGAGGTCGTGCGCCGCGGCACCCTCGCGGCCGACGAGGGCCAGCACCATATACGAGACGGGTCTCAAATTGCTTGACATAGCTCCCTTTGGGAGCTTAGGATAGCTCCCGACGGGACCCTACCGAGGAGGCCGGACATGCCGGACATGGCGGCTCAGGGCATAGCACGCGACGAGGCAACCGACGGCGCGTTGGGCCTCGCAGGGGCGTACTGGTTCTATGGCGACTTGGTCATCGTCCACGTCGGCGGCGAGCAGACAGACGGACGGTTCTGCGTGGTCGAGTTTCTTCAGCCGGCCGGTGAGTGGACGCCGCTTCACGTGCACAAGGACTCCGACCAGACGCAGTACGTGCTCGAAGGCGAGCTGACGGTGTACCTCCCGGGCAAGTCGGTCGTGCTGGGGCCCGGCGAGTGCATCAACACACCCATGAACGTGCCGCACACCGAATGCGTCACCTCAAAAGGACCAGCGAGGGTCCTGGACATGAACGCACCGGCTGGCTTCGACGCGTTCATCGTCGCCGCCGCAGACCCCGTCGACAAGCTGGCTCTCCCGAGTGCCGATCGGCCGGGGCCCGACATCCAGCGCTTGACCGCCCTGGCCGCCGAGCACAACATCGACGTGCTCGCGCCGCCGGGCGCCCTTCCATGAGCCGCAGTGACGTTCAATGATCGGACAGTGAGGTCGCTCGCGCATCTCAACACGCTCGCCTAGCGGCGTCCCCTTCCGTCCGCTGTCGACGTGACCGAACCAGGGGACACCCATCAGCCGATCTTCTGCGCCAGCTCGACGATGATCCCGCCGGCCCGCGCACGTAGCACAGCCGGTAGCTGTTCTCGTAGTTCACCAGCTCGCCGCCATGCGCGCGCACGCCGGCGAGGGATGCCTCGATCTCGTCGACGACGAAGAGGCTGTGGCGGATGCCCGGGGCGTTGGCCGGCACCGGCCCGTCGTCGCCCTCGTAGGAGGGCGAGCGGTACCTGGCCAGCGCCACCTTGCCGCTGCCATCCGGGGTGCGCAGGATCACGATAACCGCCCGCACGCCTGCTGCGGTCCACCGAGCTGCCCTCGACGGACGCCTCGCCCTCCACGTCGAGCCCGAGTGCGACGAAGAACGCGGTCGCAGCCGCGAGGTCGTCCACCACGACACGGCACCGTCGTTCAGCTCCCAGATCATCGCGTGGGGGAACGGCTGCGGCCGCGCTGGAGCGCGATACTCGCGATCATGGTCGACTGGGGCAATAGCGCCAGCGTGCGACGAGCCACGGCGCTTGGATCCACGCCGACTTGCCTGCGAAAGGCTGAGTTTCCACCGCTCGAGAGCACGGCGAGGAATCAGAACACGCCCACCGTGGGCACGAGAACGACGCAGGCAATGGAGGCGGCGACGCGCAGTTGAACGTGCGTCGCACGCTTGGTGGCAGTCCCCCGCAAGCCCGTCGTCCGCCGGAACGAGGACCCCCGGCGCCCCGCCCCATGCCCGTCAGTCCCTCCGCGTGCCACGCTCTCGCGGATCGGCCGGCGGGCGGTCAGCGACGGCGCCGGGCGGGCGCTCTCCGGGAGGCGGCCGTCCTCGTCGTGACAGTGAATGCGTGGGAGGATGAACGCCGTGAGCGCTGGTCCTCAGGTGGCACGGGCTCTCGCCGAGGCGTGGAGCGCATTCGCCCGCAGCGATTGGGAGGCGGCGCGCGATCATTTTGAGCGGGCCCTGGATGCGGAGACGAGCGCGGAGGCGCTCGATGGGCTCGGGCAGGCGGTCTGGTGGCTCGGCGAGGAGGATGTCGCCATCGAACTGCGGACGAAGGCGTTCGCCGAGTACCAGCGGCGCGGCGATGCCGGCGCGGCCGCCAACGTGGCGATGTGGCTCACCGCCGAATACCGGATCGCAGGCAATGCCTCGGTGTCGAACGGGTGGCTCGGCCGCGCCAAGCGCATGCTCGAGAAATGCGGGGACTGCCCGGGCCGCGTCTGGCTTCACATCGAGCGCTCGAAGCGGGCCCCCACGCCTGAGCAGGCCGAGCTGGAAGCGCGGCGGGCGGTCGAGCTGGCGCGCCGGATCGGGCATGCCGCCCTGGAGGGCGCCGCCCTCAGTCACGCCGGGCGCGCTCAGATCCGGCGGGGCGAGGCGGCGGCGGGCGTGGCGCTACTGGACGAGGCGATGGCGATCGCGACCAGTGTCGAATCCGACGACCCGATGGCGATCGGCGATGCCTGCTGCACGACCCTCACCGCGTGTGACCGCCTCGCCGACCCGCGTCGCGCGCTCGATTGGGGTCGGGCGGTCTCGGAGTTCTTCCGACGCCGCCGTTTCCTGCCGCTGCTGTCGTGGTGCCGCTCGGTGTACGCGGGGTTTCTGATCGCGACGGGCCAATGGCAGGAGGCGGAGCGCACCCTGGAGCGAGCGCTCGAGGACGAGGCATCGCTGCCGAGCCCGAATCGTGCCACGGCGCTCGTCCTGCTGGGTGACCTGCGGGTGCGGCAGGGGCGGCTGGAGGAGGCGGCGCTCATGCTCGCTGGGCTGGAGGACCGTGCCGCGGCGCTTTTACCGGTCGTCCAACTGGACCTTGCGCGCGGAGACTCGGACCTCGCCGCGGAGCGGATCGAGCGCCAGCTGGAGTCCGTCGGAGAGGGAGCGCCGGCAGCGGCGGCGCTGGTGCTGCGCGCCAGGGTCGAGATCGCGCGGTCGAACGCCGGCGCGGCAGCGCAGGCGAGCGCCGCAGCCGCGGCAGCCGCCGCGGCCGCCGGCCGCGACGACCTCGTCGCTCTGGCGGCGTTGCTCAGCGCCCGGGTGGCGCGGCTCGCCGGCGACAGGGCGGACGTCGCGGCGCTGGAGTCGGCGATCGAGCGCTTCCGGGAGCTGGGGCTCGTGCTTGAGGAGGCCGATGCCCGGATCGACCTCGCGTGGGCGCTTGCCCCCGAGCACCCGCGGTCGGCGATCGAGCAGGCGCGCTCGGCGCTGCGCGCGTTCGAGCGCCTGGGCGCCGCCCGCTACGCCGACGAGGCGGCAAGCCTTCTGCGGGAGCTTGGCGCGCCCGGCCGCCCGACGGGGCGAAGCGGCTCGGCGCTGACCAAGCGCGAGCAGCAGGTGCTCGAGCTCCTCGGCAACGGACTCTCCAACCCGCAGATCGCGGAGCGCCTGGTGATCAGTCCGCGTACCGCCGAGCACCACGTCCGCAGCGTCCTCTCGAAGCTCGAGCTCAGCAACCGCGCCGAGGCCACGGCCTACGCGGTGCGTCAGGGCATCGAGTCGACCCCGTGATCCTCAGCTGCCGCCGGCGCACTGGGCGATTCCATAGCGCTTGCTCAGCGCGTCGAAATCGCGGGACGGGTCGGGTCCCCGGCCGCGGAAGAGGGCGGCCGTTTGCGCTTGGTCGGCAGCAACACGCTCGAACCCTGCGAGCGCGCGCCAGCCGGCGGCAAGGATCGCGCGAATCTTCTCCTCGTCGCCCGCTGGCGTCGGCAGCGCCGCCCGCTGCGCGACGTTGCGGCGAATCGCAGGAACGACGCCCTCCGCGAGGAAGCGCTGTGCCCGCTGCCCGGTGGGATGGCCCTTGCCGACGATCCGCGCGAACGCCCGCTCCGCGGCCTTCTCGGTGCTGGCGCAGATCGCGTTGGAGCGCGCGACGTACTCGCTCTTGGCTATATGAGCCTGCGGGTCGTCTCCGCAGCCGGCGAACGTCATCGCTGCCAGCCCTGCCGTCAACAACAGCGTCCTTGTCGGTCTCATCACGCGGATCGCGACGGCGGGATGTTCGGGTTGAGGTGAAGGACATTTTCGGGATCCCAGCGGTCCTTCGCCGCGACCAGCTTGCGCCAGATGTCGTTGGTGTATCCGGCGCGGACCCGATCCTCTCCCTCGTCCTCGACGAAGTTCATGTAGACACCGCCCGTGCTGTAGGGCGTCATCGCGTCGAAGATGCCCCGGCCCCAGTCGATCTGCTCGTCGTCGTCGCCCTCCCACCAAGCGCTCACCACCAGCAGCAGGCGGTTCGCGTCGCGGTGACCGAAGGCTGTTGCCTCCCGCGAAACGCGCTCCACGGCCCCGCCCATGCGGCCGTTGATGATGAGCGACATCGGCGACGGGACCTCGGCGTGGCGGCGCACCTGCTGATCGATCGCGGCGTCGGGCAGGCCTGCGAGCCAGTGCGATCGGTTGTAGTTGCGCATGCCGTGCGGGGCGGTCGGGTCGAGCATCTGCTGCATCGCGATCGCCGGCATCGGACCGACGACGTCCAGCGCCGAGTGCCCGAACTCGCGCAGGGGCCGCAGGACCACTTCGCCCTCGGCGACGGGACCGGCGTAGAGGACGCCGAGCGCGAGCGCGGGGCGCCCCTGCAGCTCGGCCGGGAAGGGCTCCTGGGGCGGTGCCGTCATGAAGGTCTCGAACACCGTCAGCTCGTCCGGCGCGGTCTCCATGAAGTCGCGGCTGAACCGCAGCACCTCGGCAGCGTTCTCAAGCCGGTGCAGGATCATGCCCCCCAGCGCCTGGGGCCCGAACGGGTGTAGGTCGAACTCGAACTCGGTGACGACGCCGAAATTGCCGCCGCCGCCGCGCAGAGCCCAGAAGAGGTCCGGGTTCTCCTCCGCGCTGGCCTTGACCAGCTCCCCTTCGGCGGTGACCAGCTCGGCGCAGCGCAGACTGTCGATCGCCAACCCGTAGCGCCTCATCACCCAGCCGATGCCGCCGCCCAGCGTGAGCCCGCCGACGCCGGTGTGGGAGACATGGCCGAACGGCATCGCCAGCGCGTGCGGCGCCGCGGACTCTCCGACGTCGTTGAGCAACGCTCCGCCGCCGACCCGCGCGATGGCGGCCACGGGGTCGACCTCGACCGCGTTCATCGCCGAGAGGTCGATCGTCATGCCGCCCTGCGACATCGACTGGCCCGCAAGGCTGTGTCCACCGCAGCGGATCGCTATATCCAGCTCGGCGTCTCGGGCGCTGAGGATTGCCGTTGCGACGTCTGCCGGCGTTCGAGGACGCACGATCAGCGCCGGGCGGCGGTCGACGATCGCGTTCCACAGCACTCGCGCGGCGCCATAGCGCGAGTCGGACGGTCGGATCACATCGCCCGGGAACTGATCCTCGAGCCCGGGCAGGACGCGGTCATGGGTGGTGGTCGTGCGTGGCATGCGTGCTCCTGTCGCTTCGAACTTGCTCTCGGAGCGTCGTCGGCATCGCACTCAGATACATCGGTGAAGACCCCTATTTCGGTCCTGGTCCTGAGCTCGGCCACCTCCGCGCGGCGCGCTGAGGGCGCCGGCCAGTGCGCGCGCGGCGCCCGCCGCTGGGCTGATCGACCCGGCACCGACACGGTTCTCACGATGACGCTCGCCGCCGCATATCTCGGCTGCGACCGGTCCTCAGAGCTGGCTCGAAGCGCTCGCCGGCGAGCCGCGGGCGGTCGTGGTGCAGACGATGCGGCCGGCGCGCGTGTCGCTGTGGCGGCGGGACAGCTGAGCGCGCCGGCCGTCGAAGCTGCGCGAGCGACACGCCACGCGGCCCGCCCGCCGCTGCAGAGGCGCCCGATCGGCCAGGTCGACGTGCCCGACGGCACATCCGAGCCGCCCGTGCGCCCGTGACCATCGGCGCGATACGACGTGTAGGGTCGAGGCGTGTCGCGAGCAGCACCGAGAGCTGGTGTCGACTACCCGGGCTCCTACGCGGATCTGCGTAGCTGGTTCCCGAACGAGAGCGACCTTGTCCTGAACGGCGAGAGGCCGCATCTGCAGGTGCGGCGCGCCGTCGTCAAGGGCGCGCTTGTCGCGCCGAAGTCGCGCGATGGCGCTCGACTCATTCCGCTCACGCCGGACCTCGCGGCGATCCTAAAGCGTATCGACGTCATTGTCCGGCAGACGACGCGTTCGTGTTCCCAGGCCGCGAAGGTGCTCGTTGGGATCAGGGCAGTTTGCGCCGCCGGGTGCTGGTCCCGTCCGCGACCCGCGCGGGTCTCACGGGCGTCGGTTTCCACACGCTGCGCCACACGTGCGCCTCGATGCGGGCCTGAGCCCGCTGCGGCTGCCGCGGTGGCTGGGGCGTCACTCGGCGCGTTCACGCTGGAGACCTACGGGCACCTCATCGGACGGCGACCTGGGCCCGGCGCTTGACCTCCGCGGAGTTGCGATCGCAGCGCGCCGGCTGAGGCGCGCGACCACGTGCGTACAGCCCAACGCCCAGCAGCCCCCTGGTCGCCGATGCTGTGGATAGGTTCCTGCAGTGCCAGCACGTCGGCCGCCCGCATCCGTTCACGGTGGTCTATGACGCCGACGCAGCGATCGAGTTGGCGACGGCGGTGAAGTCCAAGGAGGAGCGCAAGGCGATCTTCAACGCCGTCGACAAGCTGCGCCAGCTCGGCGAGCGCCTCGCACCGCCGCACATGAAGCCGCTGCAGGGCGCGGCAGGGCTGTGCGAGCTACGGCCGCGGCAGGGGCGCAGCGATCGGCGCCCGGTCTACGTCCGGCGGCGGGACGTCTTTGTCGTGCTGGCGATCGATCGCCACGACAACTTCGAGGCGCTGGTAGCACGCGCGCAGCGGCGAGCGGCGCAGTACCCGTCTTGACCTCTGATAAGCCGCGACCTATCATGGTCCGATGTCCAACCGCGACCGGACCAAGCTGAAGACCCACGACGAGCTGCTCGCCGCCGAGCTCGCTGCCGACCCTGAGTTCGCTGAGGAGTGGGAGCGCCTCGCTGTCGCGCGGGCCGTCGCGGCGAGGCTCGTCGGATACCGCGCCGATCACGGCATGTCGCAGCGCGCGCTTGCCGAGAAGCTGGGCGTCAGCCAGCCGCGCATCGTCGAGCTTGAGTCCGGCGAGAAGAACCCGACGTTCGACACGCTGGTCAAGATCGCGGCCGTGACCGGTTCGGAGTTCGCGATCAACATCACGCCGCAGGGCGCGACGCCGCGGCTCGCGGTCAAGGCAGTCAAGGACACCCCGGCGCACGTGTACAGCGGAGCCTCGTTGCTGGTTGCCGCGCGCTGACGAGCCGCTGCGATGCGTCGCGCGATCCTCGGTGCGCTGCCCGCGCTGCGCACCGATCAGCTCGCTGAGACCTCGGCCTCCATCAGCTCTTGGGCGACCGCCCGAACGGACTCGCAGATCACCTCGGCGTGCTCGACGCGCAGCACCTCCCTGACGACCACGGATCGTCATCCTGTCCTGACCGGCCATCGGCAGCCTCCTTTCATCGACTCCGTGGAACGAGCCGACGATTCTGAGCGCCGCGGTGGCCGGACTATGAGCTGGAGCTGGCGGGAAACGCATTGCGGGCGTGGGAGTGAGACAGCGCGTCGCCCACGCCCGCGATCTGGTCGCCGCCGGTCACCGACCGGCGGTGGTGGCGCCCGTCATGCAGATCAGCCAGGCGATCTACCGCACCCCGAAGACCCCGCTGGCCGCGGCTCGCCGCGCCCGGCCGCCGGTCGACGAGGTCGAGCGGGCGATCATCGAGATCGCCACCGAGAACCCGACCGACGGCTACCGGACGGTGACCGCGTGGGCGCGCCGGGCGCTGGGCCGGCCGGTCGACCGCAAGCGCGTCCTGCACGTCATGCGTGAGCGCAAGCTCATCCAGCGCCACGTGCGCCAGCCGCGCCGGCGACGGCCCGGGTTTTTCCGGGCCCAGCGGCCCGGGCAGCTGGTGCACCTGGAGACCGCGCCGACGTGCTCGCCGACGTGCTCGGTTACATTTGCGTGCGTGTCGGCGGGTTCGATCCACGAGGTTCGCTGCGATGCGCTGAACTACGCGTGGGACAACGCGATCGCCCCGGTGCTGGAGATCGAGTCGGGCGAGGCGGTCGAGTTGCACGTCCGCGATGCCTCCGACGAGCAGATCCACCCGGACTCCGACGCGACCGACGTCGCCGCGATCGATTTCTCCCACGTCAACCCGATCAGCGGCCCGGTGTTCGTCAGGGGCGCCCAGCCAGGCGACGTGCTGGCCGTCGAGATCCTCGGGCTGCGCCCGGGCCGGACCTCATGCAGGCCAGCCGCGACGCGATCCGCGCAACGATCAGGTACCTCGGCGATCGTCGAGGACTCGACCGCGACGAGGCCTACGCCCTCGCGAGCGTCGCCTGCGACCTGCGCATCCACGAACTCGTCGACGCCCCCAACTGGGTCGTCGGCGCGTTCATGCCCGACGACATCTTCACGCCCGCCGACGACTGACGGGCATGTCCAAAGCGGCAGTGAGCAACGCGCTCCCTTGTCGCGCAAGGCGAAACTAAGCACGCGCGCCCGAGCGGCGGATCGCGCTGCGTCGAAGCTTCCTGCAACGCCCGGGTCGAGGTAGTCGTCGCGGTCATTGACAAGCAGTCTTGCCTCGTCCTCCTGCGCGAAGATCACGATGACCGCCTGGGCGAGTGTCATCGCGGCGGCGACGGCATCGAGATTGTGAGGTGAGGTGGACCCTGTCTCCTCGACGGCGTCCTCCCAGAGGATTGGCTCGAGGCTAAGCGAGGCAAGAAACGAGCGGACCGCGTTCAGTGCCGCTTGGTTGCGACCGTGAACGATCATCACGCGCCGCGGGTCACGCACACGCTTAGCGGCCGCCTCGGTGAGTGGTCGTTCGTACCCCGGGGGGCCCGCGATGTATTCGTTCGTGCGATTTCGCCCCGTCCTGGCATACACCGAGAATGCTGGCCAGGCGCGACTCCGGGCCCCTGTGACCCGCTCGTCAACCGGAGCGTCAGTCTCATAGATGGAGATCGACGCGATCTGCTGAGGTGTAACCCAGGAGCCCTGCCATGTGATGACGTTACCGGCGCGATACGGCTCCAAGAAGGAGCGGATCAGGGTGTCTTCGTCGAGATTGATTACGTAGAAGCCCAGAGACTCTAAGCGGCTGGTTGCCGATCACGCTTGGCAGCGACGACGGCCGGCAGCGGGCGGCGCTACCGCGTCCCGCGCCGGCGACGGCGATGCCGGCGTCGTCGAGAACCGCGAGCGTCTCTCCCAGCGCCGACTCCTCGTAATCCAACGCGTGGTTATTGGCCAAGCCGACCGCGCGGACGTTCAGCTGGCGCAGCTGCGCAGTCGCCGAGCGGCGCGCGACAGAAGAACGGCTTGTGCGCAGTTCGGCGCGTCGGCCGCTCGCCGCTCGCCGCTCGCCATGCAGCACTCAAGGTTGGCGATCACAAGTCAAGCGACGCCGTCAACGCCAGCAGTGCTTTGCCCCAGACCGCGACCCCCGCGCTCTCGTTGAGCCGCTGGGCGACGCCGCGGCCCAGCATGACGTCACCGAGCACGCCGACGCTGGTCATCATCTACCGGTCGCACCCGCCGAGGAGCGCGGCGGCGGGCAGGCCCACAACGCGGCCGGCCCACGGCCGAGCGCGTCAGGCGGATGTCGGTGCGGCGGCCTTGCGCAGCGCGCCGGCCGCCGGCGTGTAGACGGTCTGTCGCCCATCGTCCCAGCGGATCCGGTAGCGGGGATGTGGCTCCCCGCGAAGTACCTCCTCGACGACCCCGCGCCGCGGGCGGCGCTCGGTCGACTCCGCCTCTGCCACGACGTGGTCACCGACCTCAAACTGCATCAGGAAGCTCCGATCGTCGGTCCTCTCGCAGCGTACTGCGCCGCCGCGCCTATAGCGACCCCTCGCGGCTGAGAGGGTGGTAGCACCATACAAGCCATTCGCAGAGCGCTGGTCCTCCCGCACAGGGGCGCTCTGGTGGATCGCCAGTGGCAGCTACGGGTCATCTTGGTTCGTGCGCGAGCCGGTCACCAGGCTGGATGTGTTGTCCGCCGGCGCGACCAACGCCGGTGCCGCGGTTGGCGGCGCCGGCGGGTGGCTGTTGGCCTGCTGGTCAGGGCAGCAGCGTGATCGTGTCGTCGCTTGGGTCGCCGCTCTTAGTGCCCTCGCGGTCGGTGCTCGTGAACGTGCAGTGCGCGCCGGCGTAGGCGCCGCTGCCGCCGATGACCGATCCGGTGTCGGACTGGCCTTCCCCTTCGGTGATGGGAGTGCGGACCATCACGTGGATCTCGCCGCCCGGCAGCTTGTAGACGCCGCAGGCGATGCCCCGTGCGCTGCTGCCGACCTTGGTGATGGTGATCGTCGCGTCGATCGTCCCGAGGCGCGTGCCCGCCGGGTCGGTCGCCGTGCCGGAGAACGCGATCGTGTTCCCGAGGCCCGGTCCGCCCGTGCGGCCGCGGAGCTTCGGCGGGTTGTCGACGAAGCCGAACTTGAAGTTCTTCGTCACGAGCTTGATCGTCTGGCCGGCGGCCGGGGTCTGGGCCGGGGTCATGGCCGGTGGGACGGAATTGCGACCGCGACCGCGACGGTCGCGCCGGCTGCGAGCCGGCGTGTGCGCATGGGGTTTCTCTTCATCGTGTCCTCTCGATCTGGGGTGCAGTCACGATGCGCTCGATCGCGCCGATCCGTGGCTGTCCGGGATCGACGCCGTACTCGGCGAGGAGCGGGAGCAGGACCGCGCCGAACGCGTCGAACGCGTCGCCCGACTCCCAGACGTCGAAGACGTGGATCTGGTCGCCGACGTGGAACGCCGCGTGGAACGTCCGCCCGGGTGGGTCGTCCAGATCGCAGAGGCGCTCGTTGATCGCCGCATACGTCTCCGTGGTCAGGTTCTGGATCTCCAAGAAGATTCCGATGGACACGGTGCGTCCTTTCAGCCGCGAACGGCGGAGACGTCGACGATGAGCCGGACCTGCATCGGGCCGAACGGCAGCGCGCCCTCGACCGCGATCGCGAGCCGCTCCGTGCCGGTGTGGTCGGCGCCGGTCCCGAGCACGCGGCCATCGAGCTCGACGTCGCTCGCGGTGCCCTTGAGGTCGAGGCGGCCGGCGACGCGGACCGCGCCATCAGCCGCTACCTCGAAGCGCTCGGTCTCGAAGCGCATCTCCGGGGAGGCGGCGGCATCGAGGTACTGCGACGAGCGCAGGTCCTCGTCGCGCCCGTCGTGGTCGGTGGTCAGGCTCGCGACGCGGATCGTTGCCGATGCACGAGCGCCGTCCGGCGTCACGCTGAGGACGCCGTCGTAGTCGGTGAAGCGACCCCGCACGGTGGCGAACAGGTGCGCCATGTCGCGGACCTCGAAGCCGACGGTCGAGTGGACCGGGTCGATCTGCCACGTACCGAGCGGCAGCGCGACGGTGGTGGTGTTGGGTTGAGTGGTCGTCATGCCCGGCATCGTCCGGCCCCGCCCTGCCTTGGCGCTACGGGGAGGACCCTGTCCCCGACCCCAATGTTCGGGCCAGGTCGGCGCGGCCCGCGATGTCGAGCTTGCGGTAGGTGCGCGTGAGGTGCATCTCCACGGTCTTGACCGTGAGAAAGAGGGTCTGCGCGATCTGGGCGTTGGAGGCTTCGCCGGCCGCCAGATCGGCAACGCGGCGCTCGCTCGCCGTGAGACCCCCGACGCCGTCGGGCGCCTTGCGCCGGATCCGGACGCCGCTCGCCCGCAGCTCGGCGCGAGCCGTATCCGCGAGCCCTTGCGCGCCGCAGTCGATCGCGAGCTCGAACCCCTCGCGCAGCGGCTCGCGGCTGGCGACGCGGTCGCCGCGCCGCCGCAGCGCACCGCCGAGGGACACGAGCGCGCGCGCGAGCTCCAGGCGCGCGGGTGACGCGCGCAGGAGGTCGACGGCCTCGCCCAGCGTCGCGATCGCCGCGTCGCGCTGCTCGAGCCGCGCACGCGCCACGAGCACCGGGCCGAGAAACCCGGGCAGGCCCCACCTTTGCGCGATCCGGAGCGCCCGCTCGACGAGCGCGACCGCCAGCTCGCGCTCGCCGCGCGCGGCGTGCAGGCCGGCCGCGGAGCACATCCACGGGGTCCAGACGACGGCGTCGATCCCGAAGAGCGCCTCTGCCCGGCGCAGCGCTTCGGCCCAATCGGCAGACGCCTCCTCCCGTCGGCCCTGGCCGATCCGCAGGTCCATGCGCTCGAGCAGCAGGAAGTTCATGTGCGGGTGGTCGGTGATCTCGCGCCCCTCGGGATAGGCCGTAGCGAGCTCGCGCTCGGCGTCCTCGAGGCGGCCCTGATCGACGAGCGTGCCGACGAGAGGGATGATCGCACCCTCGCCACCGCCCGCCCAGCCCGACTCACCGCCCGCGGCGAGCGCCGTGCGCGCGTCGGTCTCTGCCTCGCCCAGTCGTCCGGCGCGGCGGTGGATTGCGGCGCGCGTCGCGTAAGCGATCGCGATGTCGGCGGTCGAGCCGCGCCGCTGCGCGACGACGACGTGGGCGTCCATGACGGCCAGGTCGTCGTCGAGGCGATCGAGGAGCAGCAGACCGAGGTGCAGCGTCGTTGTCGTGAGCGAGACCGGGCACTCTTCAGCGAACCGCTGTGCTTGGCGAAACACGCGCGAGACGACATCGTCGAGTTGCTCGGTCGAGTGCCCGCCGAACACGAGCGGCACGATCAGGATCCCGAGCGCCAGCGCCTCCCCGAGGGTGTCCCCGGCGAGCTCCAGCGCCGCGGCGTGGCGCTCGAGCACGTCGTACGGCGATCCGCTGATCGCCTCGGCGCACCACAACCGCAGACCAAGCTCGTGATCCAGCGCGGCGACGTCGGCGCGCGCTTGGCGGACCAGCGGATGCAGCGCGAAGACCTCGCCCATGTCGCCGCCGATCGCGTCGAGCAGCGCGAGGACGATATGGCCACGCAGCACCGGATCGTCTGAGCCCGAGTAGGCCTCTCGCAAGCTCGCCGCGGCGCTGATCGTCTGACCGAGCGCCGCCTCCGCGCCCGCCAGCTCGAAAAGCAACTCGTGGCGAGCGGCGGCCTCCGGCGGCTCCGCCAGCGCGCGATCGAGCAGCGCCGCAGCGGTGGCCGGCGCCCCGCGAGCGCGCGCACGACGAGCCGCCGCACGCAGGTCGGCCACGACCGCCGGGTCGCCGGCCGCCGCCGAGTGCATGAGCTGCAGCGACACGCGCTCGGGCCCGGCGCCGCGCTCGCGCAGGATCTCCGCTGCACGCCCATGGGCCGCCAGCTGCTCGGGCACGGTCAGCGTCGCACGGGCGCCCGCCGCGAGCAGGGGGTGGGAGAATCGCAGTGGCGTCGCGTCGGCGAGCAGGCCGGCGCGACTCAGCTCGCCCGCGGCGAACGTCGCCTCCATCGTGGGGACATCCGCGAGCGCGGCGGCGAGATCGACGTCGACGTCGTCGCCGAGGACGGCCACGGAACGCGCGAGCGCCTCGCAGCGCGTGCCCAGCCGGTCGAGCGTCGCGCGAACCGATCGCGCGACGGTCGGCGGCGTGACCTCCGGCACGCGCCCGGCATCCGCGGCCGTGAACCCGACCCGGTCGGCACGCAGGGCGCGCACGAGCTCGCCGAGCAAAAACGGGTTGCCGCCCGTGGCGACGTGGCATGCAGCCGCGAACTCGGGTTCGACGCCGCCTTGCGCGGCGCTCAGGAAGCGTTCGACGCCGCCGATGTCGAACGGCGCGGGCTCGAGCACGTCGGTCCGGGGATCGCGGCGCAGCTCGTCGAGCACGGCCGCGACGGCGGCGTTCTCTGCGGGACGCGTACCGACGACCAGCGCGACCGGCAGCGACTCCACCCGCAGCGCCAGGTAGGCAGCGAAGCGCAGCGACGCCTCGTCAGCCCAGTGGGCGTCGTCGATCGCGAGCAGCAGCGGACGGTCGCCGGCGAGCTGCGCCGTCAGCGCGTACAGCCCACGCAGGACAGCCTCCGGCGCGGGCTGCACGGCATCAGGAAGATCGAGGATCACGGCCGCCGCGACGTTCGCGAGTCCAGTGAGCACCCTCGCATCCCCCCGCGCGCGCAGCTCCGGCTCGAAGCATTGGCGGACGACCCCCATCGCGTAGTCACTCTCCAGCTGCGAGCCGCGTCCCCTCAGAACGGCCATCGCCGCCGCCTCCGCGCGCGCACGCGCCTCCGCGAGCAGGCTCGTCTTGCCGACTCCGGCATCGGCTTCGATGAGCACCGTCGCGCCCCTCCCAGCGATTGCCGCCTCGAACGCCGCGTCGATGCGCGCAAGTTCCTCCTCGCGCTGGATGAGAGACTGCCTGCTCGTAGGCGGACACTAACCCACCCATCGCGCGGCGCGGCTCGCGAGCGGCTTGGAGCCCGTCAGTACCCGACCGGCCTCGCGCGCCCGAGTTTCGCTTTCGCGTGATTGGGGCGCTCTGGAGTCCCCGGCCTAGGTTCGCTTGCGGGCATGGACATCGATCCTCGATAAGGACGCTGCGAGGTGAACAACGAACCGGCCCCGCCGCCGCGGCGCGGCGGCGGGGGCGGCGGCTAACTTCATCCGGACGCCGAGCCGACAGACCCCGCCGCACGGGCGACGCGACCTTCTGTTCTGGATCAACTCGCCGGCATTTCTGGCGCTTAGCTGGCGCGCCCGAAAGCCAAAACTCCAACAAACACGGGCTTTTCGGCCGCTCCGCCACGGTCTACGGAACCGAAGGTCAGAGGTTCGAATCCTCTCGGGCGCGCTAGAGAACCCCGGTGAAGACTGGGGTTTTCTTCATTTGAGCTTCGGTGAGGGCACCGAAGGTCAACCGTTCAAGCGTCCCTGTTTACGGCGGCACAGGGGTTGCGTCGGACTTTCTGGCGCGTTTTCTGGCGCGCTCGTGTGACGCAAAGAAGCTATCTGCTGCCGGGTTGCACGAGCCGGGTTTCGTAGGCGAGCACGATGGCTTGGACGCACGTCGGCAAGGAGCCGCACTACCTCGTCGGCGCGCCGCTGCGCAGGGGCAGCACGTTGGCCGACGCGCGGAAGTTCTTCGAAACGGAGGGCGCGGGGTTATCGGGACCGCCGCCCGTCGACTTCGACAACAGCGTCGACTCCGGGGTGCTCGACGGCGGCAAGCAGTAGGTCATCGACCTCGACCTCAAGTCCGGTAGCTACGTCTTCGTCTGCTTCATTCCCGACCGGGCAGGCGGGCCGCCGCACGTCGCGAAGGGAATGTCGTCCGAGGTGAAGGTCGGCTGAGAGGGCCGGGCGATGGAGTCCGGTTGCATCCCGCGCGTCGAGTGATCACAGGATTCTCGATGATGCGGCGTGGGTTGTGGCGTCGCTCGCGGGCTGCAGCAGGATATCCGTGTATATACTCAGATCATGAAGATCGTCAAGGTACGTCGCGTCGGCAACAGCAACGTCGTATCGATCCCGCGGGAGCTGGAGTCGCGCGGGTACGCCCCGGGCACGGAGGTGCTGGTCGAGGAACTGGAGGGCGGGGCGCTGCGGATCGTTCCCACGGACCAGGTGCGCGAGCGGATCCGCGACGTCGGCCGGCGCGTCGTCGCCGAGCGCTCCGAGGCCTTGAAGATCCTGGCCGAGCACGACCCTGACGACGACCCCGCCGCTCGGTAGTTCATCGTGGATGAGGAGTCGCTCGAGGGGGAGCCCATCTACCTCGAGGTCGCGGACGCGCTTGAGCTGTACGCCGCGATCATGGACGCAACGGTCGAACAGGCCGGCGATCACCTACGTAACCGCAGCGGGCTCGAAAGCGCGCTGGCTCGGCCGCGCGCATATGCGCACTACGAGAACGCCGACCTTGCGCTGCAGGCGGCTGCGCTTGCCCACGGCGTCGCCGAGAGCCAGACCTTCATCAACGGCAACAAGCGCCTCGCGTTGGTCGCGATGCTCACCGAGATCAACGGGCACAGCATCGATGCGATCGATGCCGAACTCGCGGCGGTTTCGCCGCGGTCTACGGAACCGAAGGTCACAGGTTCGAATCCTGTCGGGCGCGCTCCACGGAGGCCCCGCTACGGCGGGTTTTCTCATGCCGCAGCCTCCTCCTCGTCGTCGGGATCGTCCGGATTCGTGCCCACGTCGTGCCCACGGCGGCGGTCTGCGTCGGGTGTCGCAGGCGTCGACCAGCTCGCGGTCCTGGTCCTCGGCGTACTCGCGGTAGATGCGGCTCCGTTCAGGGCTGCCTGCTGTCACCTCGTGCAAGGTCTGGACCCCGCGCGGGTGGCTGAGCACGTCGAAGTACTTGTTGACATCGTCTTCGAGGTACTCCCAGCGCATCACCGTGGCGGTGTCGAGCTCGCAGCCCTCACCTCCGTAGTCGCTTGTGATGAGTCGCGACTGCGGATCGAGTGCGTACCAGTACGGTCCGTTCAGGTGGTTCTCATTGGGGACGGCCGATGCCAACGCGGAGCTTGCCTCGTCGAGGAAGCCGGCGACGTCGAGTCCAGCGCGTGAAGCCGCGCGGATGCGCTCATGCGCACGCTCCTTCGCATACCCACGCACGAAGCCATTCTGGCAGGGCCGGCCCGAAGGACCGCAAAAGGGGGCGTGACGCCGGACGACCCGAGTCGTCGAGCGTTTCCCTCCTCGACGACAGGAGCATTCTGCCGGACGCGGCCGTGGTCGCGACCATCCGTACACCCCTCCTTGCGTCGACCGATGCACCGGTTCGTCCCGTGGTCGTTGACGCGCTTCGTGAAGACTTTCTCTACGACTTCAAGGGCGGCGGACAACCCAACTAGTCCAACGGCTCGTCCGGGGGTTGCGGCTCGTCGAGCGCGGCGCGCAGCAACGTGCGGGCCGAGGAGCGCATGAGCTCGACGGCGTCTTCGCGGGTGAGGCCGCCGAGGTCGGTGAGCCAAACGAGCGCCTCGATGCCGAGCGTCGCGCGGATGGCGAGCACGAGCGTCCGCAGGCGAGCAGGGGAGACGCGCTCTCGCAGCGGGGCGAGGGCGTCGTCGAGCCAGCCGATGACGTGTCCCCTGCGCAGGGGGAGCGCGTCGCGGTCGCTGCCGGCAGGATCGAGCGAGAGTCGCAACATCGTGCGCAGCTCGGGCTCGTGGTCGAGCAGCTGTCGCCCGACACGCTCGGTGACGAGGTCCAGTCGCGCCAGCGGGTCCGCCGGCGCATCGTCGTCGAGCAGCGAGCGCTGATCGAGCTCGGGATACGTGGCGATCAGCAGCTCGCGCTGGTTGGCGAAGTAGCGGTAGGCGGTCGTGCGCGAGACAGCCGCGCGGCTCGCGGCCTGCTCGACCGTCGGGGTCACGCCCTCGGCGAGCAGCTCACGCGTGGCGTCGAGCATCGCGGCGCGCGTGCGCGCCTTCTGGCTCGTCCTGCCCGTCTGTTCATATGGTATTGACATGCCCATGATGGAACTGTAGTGTCGTGGACACCAAAGTACCATCTTAATGGCAGCCCGACGACACGAAGGAGCCGCATGAGCACCGCAACACCGATTATCCGGCAGGACGGCGAGGGCGAGCAGATGTGGTTCGCGGGTGGAGGCGTCTTCACCTGGAAGGCCACGGCGGCCGAGACGGGCGGTGCCTTCCTGCTGATCGAGGACCGCATGGAGCGCAACAAGATGACCCCGATGCACCTGCACCCCGCCCAGGACGAAGCGATCTATGTGCTCGACGGCGAGCTGCTCGTCGACGTCGAGGGCGAGCAGCACACCGTCGGTCGCAACGGCCTGTTCTACGCCCCGCGTGGCGTCCCGCACGCCTTCATGGTGACCTCCGAGACGGCCCGCGTGCTGGGGCTCATGGTCGACGGGTCGGGCGAGGACTTCTACCGCGAGGCGGGCCGGCCGATCGCGTCGCCCGCCGACGCCGACCAGCCCGCTGACTTCGCCCTGCTGGGGCGGGTCGCCGCGAGCTCCCCCTCGATCCAGATCCTCGGCCCGCCGCCGTTCGAGGCGCTCGCGCCCGCCGCGGCGCCCGCCTGACGCCCGGCCGCCGCGGACGCGACGTCCACATGGCCGCCGCGTCCACCGCTGCCTCGCGCCGGTCCCCGCACGCCGCCGGCTCGCCGTGGACCGGCGACGATCTCGGGCGGGTCGGCGTCAGGCACGTCATCGTCGCCGAGCTGCTCTGCGGCGCCGTCGACGTGCACGCCGGCGAGCGCGTGCTCGACGTCGCGGCAGGCAGCGGCAATGCCGCGCTCGCGGCGGCACGGCGCGGGGCGCGGGTCACCGCCCTCGACATCTCCGAGCGCGCGCTCACGCTCGCCCGCCGGCGCGCGGAGCTCGAGGCGCTGACCGTCGAGACCCTCGTCGCCGATGCGCAGGAGCTGCCCGTTGAGGACGCGTCGTTCGACGTCGTGATCTCGACGTTCGGCGTCATGTTCGCCGCCGACGCCGGGCGCGCCGCCGGCGAGCTGCTGCGCATCTGCCGACCCGGCGGGCGCATCGCGCTGGCCAACTGGACGCCCGACGGCTACGTCGGCGACACGCTCGCCATCATCGGCCGCCACACCGGACCCGTGGCCGCAGCCAACCTCGGCGACACGATGACCTGGGGGCGGCGGGCCGGCCTGCGCAAGCTGCTCGGCGACGGCGTCGACCTGCTGCGCACGCGGCGACGGACCACCGACCTGCGCGCTGCGTCCGTCGCCGCTCACCTCGACGGCACCCGCGACGGTCCGGGCGCCACGCGCCTGGTCTTCGAGCTGCTCGACGCCGGCGCCCGCGCGCAGCTCGCGCGTGAGCTCACCAGGCAGGCCCACGAGCACAACACCGCGCGCGACGGCACCTTCGCCACCGCGGCGCACTACCTGCAAGCCGTCGCCGTGCGCAGCTCGTCAGCTCGCTGCTGAGCACTGCGCCGGCGAGCAGTCGGCCGTCTGCTGCCAATGTGGCGCAGGGCGCCCCGTTGGGATCGTGGTGGGCCCGCCGGACAGGGCCCGCGACCGAGCTCGTGATGGTCGGAACGTTTCTGGCGAGGATTTCTCCCGGGTTTCTCTTTGGCTTGCCGGATTGGACGTGCGCTCGGGCTTGGTCGAACATGCGCGCATGACCGACGCGCGTCAGATCACGCACCGCGAGCTGCGGGACATCGAGCTCTGAGGCTGCGTGGGCGTGTCCGACGCGGAACGTCAGGCGGGCCTCGGGCGTTCCTACCTGTTCGAGGGTCTCGGCGATGCGCTCGCGCCGCTGGCCGCCGTCGCGACGACGCGCACGCTCGTCCGCGGCGAGTACCTGTGGCACGCGGGCGACCCCGCAGACGAGCTCTACATCGTCGTACGCGGCGAGGTCCAGGACTTCGTGCTCGACGCCGACGGCCGCGAGGTCGTGCATACCGTGCACGGTCCGGGCATGACCGTCGGCGAGCCCGGCTACTTCTCCGCCGAGCGCGACCGCAGCGTCTCGAACGTCGCGGTCTCGCCGGCGACGCTGGTCCGCATCGACCGCCGCGACCTCGCGCCGTTCATGGCGCGCCGTCCGGAAGTGAAGGACCGCGCGCTCGAGGGCCTGGCGGCGACCGTGCGCTGGGCCGGCTCCGTGATGGCCTCGCTGGCCACGCGGACGCTGACCGACCGCATCGTCCTGCGCCTGCTCGAGCTCGTGGACACCAACCCCGAGCGCGTCGACGGTCTCGCCGCGACGCCCGCGGTGTCGCAATCAACGCTCGCGGCGATGACCGGCGTCAGCCGCGAGCACGTCAACCGCGCCCTGGCGATCCTGACCGCGGAGGGCGCGATTCGCCGCGACGGCGCGCGCTACGTGCTCGTTGACGAGGCGCGGCTGCGGCGCGAGGTCGCGCGCGACTGGCCGGTGCTCGCGCGGCGCGATCGGCGGGTGTGATCCCAGGTCATAGGGGATCGGCCGCGCGCGACGGACGATCGGCGCATGACCACGCACATCACGCCCGATCACCCCGAGTACGACAACGCGCGCAAGCTCTGGAACGCGACCACGGACGCCCACCCGGCGCTGATCGCCCGCTGCACCTCGGCGACCGAGGTCGCGGAGACGATCGCCCGGGCAGACGGACTGCCGCTCGCGGTCCGCGGCGGCGGCCACAGCCTGCCCGGCCTCTCGACCTGCGACGACGGCGTCGTCGTCGACCTCAGCACCTGGCGCGGTGTCCGGGTTGACCCCGAGCGCCGCATCGCCGTCGTCGACCCGGGCGCAACCTGGGCCGACGTCGATGCCGCGACCGCCGCGCACGGGCTGGCCACGACCGGCGGGCTGATCTCCAGCACCGGCGTCGCGGGCCTGACGCTCGGCGGCGGTATCGGATGGTTGCAGCGTGCCTACGGACTGGCCTGCGACAACCTGCGCGCCGCGGAACTCGTGACCGCCGACGGCAAGATCGTCGAGGCCGACCGCGAGTTGCTGTGGGGCCTGCGCGGCGGGGGCGGCAACTTCGGCGTCGTCACGCGCTTCACCCTCGACCTGCACCCGGTCAGCACGGTGCTCGGCGGGCTGATCGCGTTCCCGTTCGAGCGCGCCGAGGAGGTCCTGCACGCCTTCCGCGACTGGGCCGCGACCGCACCCGACGAGGCGACGATGCTGGCCTCGGTGATGACCGCGCCGCCCGAGCCGTTCGTCCCCGACGAGGTCGTCGGACGGCGCGTCGTCGCGCTGCTCGGCTGCTGGTGCGGTGACCTGGACGCCGGTGAGCAGGCGCTCGCGCCGCTGCGGGCGCTCGACCCGGCCGTCGATCGCTTCGCGCCGCTGCCCTACCCGGCGCTGCAGCGCATGCTGGACGGCGCGGCGCCGCACGGGCTGCGCAACTACTACCGCGGCGCCTACCTGGCCGAGTTGACCGACGAGGTGATCGCGGCCGCGCTCGACCACGGCGCGACGCTGCCCTCGCCGATGTCGCAGATCCACTTCCACCAGATGGGCGGCGCAGTCGTGCGCGCGACCGGCGCGTCGGCCTACAGCGGCCGCGAGGCGGGCTACACGGTCAATCTCATCTCGACCTGGACCGACGCGTCCGAGGACGACACGCACATCGCCGCCAACCGCGCGCTGGCCGCCGACCTCGCTCCGCACGCGCTGGCCGGCACGTACGTCAACTTCGAGCCGGCCGGCAGCGACGTGCTCGCCGCGTACGGCAACGCGATCTACGAGCGCCTGGCCCGCCTGAAGCGCCAGTACGACCCGTCGAACGTCTTCTGCCGCAACCAGAACATCGCCCCGCTGTAACGGCCCGCTGACGGCGACGTCGCTCAAGCCCGCGTCGCGCGGGGCGGCGCGCTGCTCGTCGCCGGTGATCGGCTGCGCGTTGATCGACACGCCCGCGGCGGACGAAGCTCGACGACGAGATCGCAGCGTCACCTGCACGCGCTCGACCAGACCGGCGGCCATCAGCAAGGCGCTCGGGCTCGAGCAGTGCGGCCTGAGCTACCGGCGCATCCCGCCCGGCTCTCGCTTCCCCGACGTGGAGGGTCGGCGCGAGTGGTGGGCTGACTAGCCTGGGCTGACGGGTGAGCGGCACGTGCTGCGCGCCGCCGCGAGCGCCGCCTGAGCGGCGCCTGAGTGCGTCGCCGGCTCGCTCGCGTCTGCTAGGACACGCCCGACCATGCGCAGCCTCAGACCGGCCACGGTGGCGCTTGCGAGCGTCCTGCTGCTCGCCGCGGGTGGCGCAGCCTCGGGGCTCGCCCTCGAATTCCCGCGCGTTCCGCGTGCGGCCGCTGAGCCGCCGCCCGAGCTCCGTTCGGCGATCGTCGTGCGCGGCGGCGGGCGCGCGTTCGTCGTCATCCGGCTCACGGGCGACCTGCCGCGCACGGACGGCGGCAACGTGCGGGCGCGGATCAGCGTCTCGGGCCGGCGCGCGGGGACGGTCAAGGCGCTCGACCGGCAGTCGTTTCGCCACTACTGCTTTCGCGCGCTGCTGCGCCGCCCGTGGCCGCCTCGCGGGCGCCGCGTGGGGATAGCGCTGCGCTCGCCCGTGCTGACGTTGCCGCTGCGCGCGAGCCGGATCGTCGCGCGCGCGCGACGGGGCGACACGATCGGCGCGCGGCTCGGTTGCCGGTTGCCCTACGGCCAGGAGCGATGAGCCCGCCCGCGGGGCACGAGCGCAACGGCCCGCGCCCCGCGACCAGGTCTACGGGAGGTCGATCTTGATGATCTCTCCGGTCTCGCCCTTGAACGGTCCGCTCTTGGCGGCGCGGCTGCCGAGCACGGAGTTGTTGGCGACGTACAGATCGCCGTCGGGGCCGATCGTTATCCCCGCCGGGAAGTTCAGTCCCCCGGCGATCGTGGAACGCGCCCCGTCCGGCGCGATCTTCAGGACGCTGCCCGAGAACGGCTTGGTCTCCTCGCCGCCCTCGCCGAACAGCGACAGGTAGATCGATCCGTCGGGACCGATCGCGATGCCGGTCGCCGACGGCAGCCCCGTCGCCACCGCGGTTGGCTGCCCGCCTGGCACGAGCCGGATGACCTCGCCGACGTTCGGCCCCGGAGCGAGCTCGGCGATGTACAGCGCGCCGTCGGGTCCCACGGTGATCGCGGTCGGCACCGGCTGGACCTTCTTCGCCGGGTTGGGGATCACCGCCGCGACCGACACCTTCCGGGTGCGCTCGTCGACGGCGAGCACGTCGTTGCCGCCGGCGTCCATGACGTAGAACGTGCCGCCGATGCGCTCGACCCCGTACGGGTTGGGGTTGACGTCCTGGCCGTCGGGGTTCTGCTGCTTCTCGATGGCGTCCACGCGCGCGAGCGTCGTGAATCGGCGGCCGTGCACGCGTGCGATCTGCGCGGACTGGCGCCGCGCCTTCTTCGGCACGCCGCTCGGGGGCACGCCGTTGGTGACGACGACCGGGCGGTTCTGCGAGTCGAACACGACGTCGGTCGCGCCCCCGGCGAAGGAGCCGTCCGGTCCGGCGCCGGAGAAGATCCGGCGGCCGACGCGCCCCTCGAGCGCCGAGTCGACGATCCTCGCGACGCCTGAGGTGTAGCCGATGCAGCCGTCCTTGCTGCACTTGCGTCCACCGCGTCCGGCCTCCGCGACGTACAGGCCGCCGAACGGCCCGAACGTGATCCCACGCGGGTTGTTGAGCTTGCTGGCGACCACCATTGGAGCGGGGGCGCTCGACGCCGGCGCGACGAGCGCTGTGCCCGCCCCGGCCATGGCGATGACTCCGGCCGCGATTAGGCGACGTGTGGGCGTTGCTGACCTCCTGTTGCATAGCCCGCACGCGGGCCTGACCCGTCGGGCGCGGTGCGCCCGTGCCGCCCGGTGGCGGCGAGAAAGTGTGCAGCGCCCGATGGCGCGCTGTCTACTGAACGGACGTGCAGGTCCGCGGACCGGGTATACAGGCACGATGCGCGCACTCATCGCCGGAGCCACCGGCTTCATCGGCACCGCCCTCACCGAACGTCTCCTCGCCGACGGCTCGCAGGTGCGGGCGCTCGTGCGCAGCTCCAACCGCACACGCGACCTGCCCGCCGACGAGATCGACATCCACGAGGGCGACGTGCTCGAACCCGACACGCTCACCGGCGCGGGCGAGGGCATCGATGTCGCGTACTACCTCGTGCACTCGATGGGCCGTGGCGGCGACGGCGACTTCGAGGACCGTGAGCGCCGTGCGGCCGAGGCCTTCGCCCGGATGGCCGCTGACGAAGGCATCCAGCGCGTCGTCTACCTCGGCGGTCTTGGGGCGCAGCCCGGTTCCAAGCATCTGCGCAGCCGTCACAACACCGCGCTGGCGCTCGAGGAGCACGGCCCGCCGCTGACGTACTTCCGCGCAAGCATGGTCGTCGGGGCCGGAAGCGAGTCCTACCGCACGTTGCGCCACCTCGTCGCCCGCCTGCCCGTGATGATCACCCCGCGCTGGCTGTCCACGCCGACCCAGCCGATCGACATCGACGACGTCGTCGCCTACCTCGCGGCCGCGCCCGGCGTCGACGGATCCAAAGGCCGGGAGATCCAGATCGGGGGCGCCGACGTGCTGCCCTACGCCGCGATGCTGGACCGCATGGCCGTCGCACTCGGCAAGCGGCCGCGTCCGAAGCTGCCCGTCCCGCTGCTGACCCCGTGGCTGTCATCGCTGTGGATCGGTCTCGTCACGCCCGTCGACGTGAAGGTCGCCCGGCCGCTCATCGAAGGGCTCGCAACGGAGACCGTCGTCACCGATCTGACCGGCGCGGCGATGTTCGATGTCGAGCCGATCGGCTTCGACGCCTCCCTGCGCAAGGCCGTGGCCGCGGAGCGCGCGACGATCGCCGCCTGACCGCCCTGGAAGTTGCCATCTCGCTCGCCTCCCCCTCATCATTGACGGCCGTGCGCAGCCGTCTCGTCATCGCCCTGCTCGCTCTCGCCGTGACGCTTCTCGCCGTCGCTCCGAGCGCGGGCGGCGCGCCGAGTGCCGGCTCGGTGCGGGCCAAGGCGACGACCTGGGCGGAGTCCCAAGAGGGCCACCACGAGAACGGCACGTCCAACTGCTCCTCGCGCATCAACAGATGGGAGCGCGACATGGGCTTCAAGGTGCCGCCGTGCAAGGTGTGGTGCGGCGCCTTCGTCCACCAGGCGTTCCTGCGCGCCGGCGTGAGGCTCTCGTCGCGGATCATCGATCCGCACAGGTCATATGGCGACGCGGTCGCCGGCCGGCGCCACCTCAAGCGGATCGCGATCGGCGCCATCCGCCGGGGCGACATCGTCTTCTACAGGTTCCGCAACGGCGTGAAGGCGTCGCATCTCGGCATCGCGCGCTCCAAGCCGAGCGGGGGCAAGCTGCGGACCGTCGAGGGCAACACGTCCCATGCAGTGCGCGTCCAGACCCGCGGCACGAAGTTCATCGTGCTCGCGGCGCGCGTCGTGCCCTGAGCGACGCTAGATCTCCACGTCCTGGCGCTGGTCGACCGCCAGCGCCGACCCGGTGTGAAGCTTCGCGACGGCCTTCATCTCGCTGGCGGTCGCGGCGACCGCGATCGGCGAGTTCAGCGGGTGCGTGTCGGTGCGGGCGATGCCGATCGACAGCGACATCAGCGGCGCGCGGTGCAGCTGGCGGCGGCGATCCCACACCTCGACCCAGCCCTGGTCGCGCTCAGTGGGGTCATAGAGGTCTGGCACCGCGCGGTCGAAGCGCTCGATGATGTCGCGCGCGAGCGGCTCGGCGAGCTCGGGGGCCGTTAGCACGAGGAAGTCGTCGCCGCCTATGTGACCGGCGAAGTGCTCGCGGCTCGGGGCCGCGTCGAGGGCGTCGATGAGCGCGTCCGCCGTGGCGCGGATCGCGAGGTCGCCGCGCGCGAAGCCGTAGCGGTCGTTGTAGGCCTTGAAGGCGTCGACGTCGGCATGCATGCACGCGAGGTGACGGCCGGCCGCGAGGCGCTGGGCGATCTCCCGGAGGATCGCGGCGTTGCCGGGCAGCCCGGTGAGGGCGTTGAGATCGCGCAGCATCGCGGCGCGGTGCAGCGCGAGCTTCACGCGCGCGACGAGCTCGGCCGGCGCGATCGGCTTGACGAGATAGTCGTCGGCCCCCGCATCGAGGTGCTCGACGACGGAGTCCGATTTGCCGTTCGCCGTCAGGAGGACGACCGGGGTGGATCGCGCGCGGTAATCCCGGCGGATCAGGGCGAGCGCCTCGAGGCCACCGACCTTCGGCATCGAGAGGTCCATGAGAATGATCTCCGGGCGGTGTTCCAGAGCCATCTGGACACCCTGCTCGCCATCGACGGCGAGCCGGCACTCAAAGCCCGCGGACTCGAGTACGTGGCGCAGGATCTGCCGCGTCGCTTCGTCGTCCTCGACGATGAGCACCGTGTCCATCGGTGCCGGTGGCACACGGAGCGTCTGCGTCATCGCTGGTCCCTGCGCTGTGCTCATTGCGTCCCTTCGCAGCCGGTCGGGGCATACATCGGCCGCCGGGCGCACAGACATGAGCGCACCTCGCGCTCAAGCGTGCCGAATCGCGGGCCGATGAGCGTCACATGATCCGCCCGTCCGCGGCATTGTCGAGCGCCGCGCAACTAGCGCGCCGCTCGCGCGGGCGCGTCTCCCAGCGGCCCTACCACTGGGCGGCACTTGTCCTCGTCGTGCTGCTGGTCGCGACCTCCGTGGCGACGAGCTACACCGTCAACGTCCAGCGCGACGACCAGCGCGACCGGATCGGCCGCGATGCGCAGCTGACACTCGAGGGGTTCGACCGGCGGATCGACGCCTACAGCGATGTCCTCGTCGCGCTGCGCGGCTTCTTCGAGGTCGAGCGCGCGCCGTCGCGGACGAGCTTTCAGCGCTTCGTGCGCAGCATGCAGATCGAGAAGCGCTTTCCCGGCGTGCGGGCCGTCACGTTCGCTCGCACCGAGGGCCGGCCCGGATCAGGCGGCCGGCGCACGATCGTGACGCGCGTCGAGCCGCTCGCGGGCAACCAGGCCGTGCTCGGGTTCGACCAGCTGGGCGACCCGGTGCGCGCCGGCGCGATCGCCACGGCGCAGCGCACCGGCCGGCCGGCGGCGACCGCCCCGCTGCAGCTCGTGCAGGAGGCGCGCCGCCGCAAGGGGTTCGTCGTCGTGCTCGGCGTGCGGCGTGGCGACGCCGTCGCGACTCGGCGCGCCCGTGTGGCGGGCGTCGTCAGCGCCGCCTTTGACACCACGACCCTCGTCGACGCGATTCTCGGCCCGGGCGGCCGCGACTTCGATCTCGAGGTCTACGACATGGGCGCCGCCGGCGCCGCCGGATCGGCTGCGCCGGCGCGCGCGAATCTCATCTACGGCCAGGGACCAACGGACGGCTCGACGCGGGTCGCCGACGGGCGCCATTCCGTGCTGCGACCCCTGCACGTCGCGGGCCGTCGCTGGCTCGTCTACTACGCGCCGCGCGGGGCGGCCGCGGTGCCGGTCGGCCCCAACCAGTGGATCGTCGCCGTCGGCGGCACGCTCGGCAGCCTGCTCGCCGCGTGGCTGTTCTTGACGCTCGCCCGCGGCCGGACGCGCGCGCTGGCCCTCGCGAACCGCATCACCAGCGAGCTGGAGCACAGCGAGCGCAGGACGCGCGACATCCTCGAGACGGCGCCCGACGCGATCGTGGGGATCGAGCAGAGCGGCGCGATCGTGCTCGTCAACGCGCAGGTCGAGCGCGTGTTCGGCTACGAGCGCGACGAGCTGATCGGCCAGCCCATCGAGGTCCTCATCCCCGATCGGTTCCATGGCGCGCACGTCGGCCACCGCGGCGGCTACTTCGCTGAGCCCGGAACGCGACCGATGGGCGCCGGGCTGACGCTCTACGCCCGGCGCAAGGACGGCTCGGAGTTTCCGGCGGAGATCAGCCTGTCGAGCATCGAGACCGCCGACGGCCTGCTCGCCACGGCGGCGGTGCGCGACGTCACCGAGCGCGAGCGCATGGAAGCCGAGCTGCGGCGCAGCAGCCGCTACTTCGACCTCTCGCGCGACCTCGTCTGCACTGCGACGATCGGCGGCAGCTTTGAGCAGGTCAACGCGCGATGGACCGCGACGCTCGGTTGGACCGAGAAGGAACTGCGCGAGCGGCCGTTCCTCGACTTCGTGCATCCCGACGACCTCGAGGCCACGCGGCAGCGGATCGCGCGCCTGCGGCGCGGAGAGGACCACGACCCGTTCGTCAACCGCTACGCGACCCGCGACGGCGGCTGGCGCTGGCTGGAGTGGAACGCGATCGTCGCGCCCGGCGAGGACCTCATCTACGCCTCGGCACGCGATATCACCGAGCGCGCGCTGACGGAGGCCGCGCTGGCCGCGAGCGAGCGCCAGACGCGCCAGATCCTCGAGACCGCACACGACGCGTTCGTGGCGATGGACGCTGCCGGGCGCATCCAGGCGTGGAACTCCCAGGCCGAGGCGACGTTCGGCTGGGACGCCGATGACGTCATCGGCGAATCGCTTGCGGACACGATCATCCCCGAGCGCCATCGCGAGGCGCACCGGCGCGGCCTGGAGCGCTTCCTGACCACGGGCGAGACGCACATGCTCGGTCAGCTCGTCGAGCTGACCGCGCTGCACCGCGACGGCCGGGAGTTCCCGGTCGAGATCACCATCTCCCCGCTGAAGTCCGGCGGCGGCTACGTGTTCAACGCGTTCATCCGCGACATCACCGAGCGCACCCGCACGCAAGAGCAGCTTGCGCTGGCGCATCAGCAGGCCGTTCAGGCGTCGCGGATGAAATCGGACTTCGTGGCGAACATGAGCCACGAGATCCGCACGCCGCTCAACGGCGTCATCGGCCTGACGGGGCTGCTCCTGGCGACCGACCTCAACGAGGAGCAGCGCGACTACGCCGAGTCCGTGCAGGCCTCCGGCGACGCCCTCATGGGCGTCATCTCCGACATCCTGGACTTCTCGAAGATCGAGGCCGGAAAGCTCGAGCTCGACGACCACGCGTTCGCGCTGCACGAGATCGTCGACGGCGTGTCGGCGATGCTCGCGATGGAGTCTCACGAGAAGGGCCTGGAGCTCATGGTCTGGGTCGACGAGGATGTGCCCAACGACGTCCGCGGCGATGGTCCGCGGATCCGGCAGGTGCTCGCGAACCTCGCGACCAACGCCGTGAAGTTCACCCACGCGGGCGAGGTCGTCATGCGGGTGACGCTCGATTCCAAGGGCGTCGGGCGCGATGGCGAGCCGGACGACGACGGGCTCGTCGTGCGCTTCGCCGTGACGGACACCGGCATCGGCATCGAGCCGCAG
Organism: uncultured Actinomycetes bacterium; assembly: GCA_963705315.1. GTDB lineage: Bacteria > Actinomycetota > Thermoleophilia > Solirubrobacterales > Solirubrobacteraceae > CADCVQ01. Next base: position 3,600,820 of record OY970068.1, on the reverse strand, counting down.
ACGGCCGACGGCATCTTCGACTCGTTCTCCCAGGCGGACACGTCGACGACGCGTGAGTACGGCGGGACCGGCCTTGGCCTGGCGATCTCCAAGCAGCTCGTCGCGCTCATGGGTGGACGGATCGGCCTGGAGAGCACGCCGGACAGCGGCAGCACGTTCTGGTTCACGGTGCCGGTCGCGCGGGCGCGCAGCGCGGAAAGCGAGCGCGCGCCGCGGCGCACGAACTTCGCCGAGATCCGCGTGCTCGTCGTCGACGACAACGCGACGAGCCGCACGATCCTCGAGCACAAGCTCACGTCGTTGGGCGTGAACTGCGACGGCGCGGCCGAGCCCGAAGACGCGCTGTGCATGCTGCGCGACGCGGTGGCGGACGGCCGCCCGTACGCCCTGGCGCTGCTGGACTTCACGCTGCGCGGCATGGGCGGGCTCGAGCTGGCTCGCAGGGTGCAGGACGAGCCGGAGCTCGCATCCACGCGGCTGATGATGCTGAGCTCCTCAGGCGCCGAGCGCGAGGCCGCGGCACAGGCCGGCGTCCACGGCTTCGTCACCAAGCCCGTGCGCGGGACGCGTCTGGCGCAGGAGATGGCCCGCGCGCTCGGCGCCGGCCAGCTCGTGCCGATGGTCGATGCCGCGATGCGCGCTCCCACGGCGACCCGCCCGCTGCCGACGAACGGCCGGCTCGTCCTCGTCGCCGAGGACAAGAGCGTCAACCAGCTCGTGGCCGTGCGGATGCTCGAGAAGCTCGGCTTCCGGGCCGAGATCGCCACCAACGGCCGTGAGGCCGTGGCGCTGCACGCGTCCGGCCGCTACGAGGCGATCTTCATGGACTGCCAGATGCCCGAGCTCGACGGATACCAGGCCACCGCTGCGATCAGGCGCCGGGAGGCAGGGGAGAGCCACACGCCGATCATCGCCATGACGGCCCACACGCTGCGCGGCGATCGCGAACGCTGCCTGCAGGCCGGCATGGACGACTACGTCGCCAAGCCGATTCGCACCGCCGACCTCGCTGACGCGATCGCCCGCGCCCTTGATCAGGCCGAGCCCGACGCCCGGTTCAACGGCAGCCCGCCGGCGGCTCATGGCGAGGCGCCGCTCGTCGACGCCACACGCTTGCAGGACGTCTTCGGCGACGACATCGAGGCGCGCACGCAGCTGCTCGACCGGTTCCTGGTCCAGTCAGGTGAGACGCTGGCCGCACTGGCTGAGCCGGTCGCGGCCGGGGACGCGCCTGCCGTAGCCCGCCTGGCCCATGGGCTCAAGGGCAGTGCGGCCGTCGTCGGAGCCGAACGGCTCTCGCAGCTGGCCGCACAACTCTCCGACGACGCGGCGGAGGGGCGGCTCGACGGCGCTGGCCGATTGTACGACGCGCTTCAGTCGACGCTGGATGCGACCGATAGAGCGTTGAAAGCGACTGCGAGCGAGTGACTGAACCGATGAACGACCAGCAACTTCCACGTCTGATCATCGCCGACGATGACCCCGTCGTCGTGTCCATGCTCTGCACCCAGCTCGCGCAGAGCTTCGACATCGTCGCCGGCGCACGCGACGCGGAGGACGCGATCGCGCTGGCGCACAAGCACCAGCCCGATGTCGCGATCCTCGACGTCCAGATGCCCGCAGGCGGCGGTCTGCGCGCGACGCAGGAGATGCAGACCTGCGCGGCGAGAACCGCGATCGTCGTGCTCTCGGCCGACGAGTCCGACGGACTGGTGCGTGAGGTGATCGCCGCCGGCGCGATCGCCTATGTGCGAAAGGGCGCACCGACGCACGAGCTGGTGAGCACGCTGCACCGCGCGATCGGCGCGCACGAGCGGCTTGCCACCGCGGCCGAGTAGCTTCGCGCCGTCGACGAGAGACCGGCGCGCCGTAGTACGGCTCGCGCTCGATTCACCGCATGGAGACGAGTCTGCTGCCAAAGGTGCACAGGACCGATGCGCTTTGGCGCCGTAGTTGCGCGTTTTTTGACCGGCGGTCGGCAGCTGGGCCCGTCGCGCTAGCTTCGCCTCCATCGCCCGCCGGAGGCAAGTCCAGGGCAGGGGCAGACAGATCCGAACTCGATAAGGGGGGCGACCCGGCCGGTCCAGCGACCCGGTCGGGTCGTGATCATCGCCCGAGCCGCTCGATGAGATCGCGGGTCTCGACGGAAGGTCTGACGCGCAGGTCGCTGCGCAGCCGCTCGCGCAGCCGCTCGTAGACGGCCATCGCGCCGGGCCGGTCGCCGACGGCGGCAAGCCGTGAGATGAGCGCGCGGTGGCGCTCCTCAGACAGCGGATCGAGCGCGGTCTGCTCCTGCGTCCAGCGCGCGGCCGCGCCGAGATCGCCCGTCTGCTCTGCCTGCGCCGCCAGGCCTTCGAGGACCGCCAGCAGCCGCTGTAGATGCGCGTCTCGGGCGTCGTCGATCCAGTCGGCGTCGAGTCCCGCGAGCAGCTCGGCCCGCGGCAGCGCGGCGGCGCCGGCCAGGTCGCCGGCGTCGGCGAGCGCGGCGAACTGGAGCACGTCGACCGAGAGTTCCGCGTCCGCCGGCAGCCCGATGTCCTCGGGCGTGACGACGAGCCACCGTCCGTCGTCCCCGAGCGCGGCTGAGATGTCGGCAAGCGCGCCAGTGAGCGCAGCCTCGGCCTCGGCGTCGGGCAGCTCGGGCCACAGCTGCGCCGGCAGCCCGGCGCGCGGATGTCGGCCCGGATGCAGCGCCAGCCAACCCAGGAGCGCGCGCCCTTCGGGAGAGGACGGCGGCGCCATCGCCGGTCCGTCGCTCTGCACCGCCACCCCGCCGAGCAGGCTGACCCTGAGCATGCGCCTAGCGTATGCCGCGCGAGGCCGTCCGTCGAGCCGACTTGGACTGGACATTTCGGCACCTATCCGCCGTGCGCTCAACTCCGGCGGTGTGCGACCGATAGGGCACCTATGAGCCTTCAGGGCGAGGAGCTGTCCGCGCCCGCCGCCAACACACACGAGATTGATCAGGTCCTGCTGGGGCTGGCGGACGGCAGCTACATCCTCAGCGCTCCGGACGGATCCGTCGCCGAGTGCGGTGTCGGCGTCGTGGCGCTGCTCGGAACTCCCGCCGAGCTGCTTGTCGGACGCCCGACGATGGACGTCCTGCTCGCGGGCGCCGACGCTGACGAGCGAGCCGCGTTCGAAGGTCTGGCGCACGCCGACGGAACGGACTCCTCGGGCAGGCGCACGTTCCGCGCGTCGACCGCCGCGGGCGCCGAGCTGTCACTCGCGTTCGTCGTCGTCGCCGTCCCGCTCGCGCTGGGCTGGGAGTTCACGTCGTTGCTGTCCGAGCTCGGCTCGCGCGACACCGGCACATGGGAGCCCGACGCGCTGCGCATGCGTCACGGCCGCGCGCTCGACGCGATCGAGAGCGTGTGTATGACCGGCGCCCAGCCCGATCCCGACGGCCGGCTCGCCGGCGTTCTCATCGTTGTTCGCAATGCCGACGCCAAGCCGCTCACGCGCGAGGACGTCGGCCGGCGGATGGCCGACCACCGCGCTGCGCAGCGTCACGCGGCGGTCGACGCGGCCAGACAGGCCGATGCCGAGCTCGGCCGCAGCCAGCTCGATCTCGTCACACCGCCGGCCGCCGCACCTGCGGCGTCGCCTGCACCGACACCGCAGCCCCAGGCGTCGTCCGCCGCCGTCGACGAGCTCGTGGAGAGTGCACGCGTGCTGCGCCAGCGCCTGGAGGAGACCGAGCGCCAGGCCGCGATCGCGGCGACCGCGCGCGACGAGCTCGTCACGCAGCTCGCCGGAGCGCAGGCCGAGCGCGATGCCGAGGTTCAGCGCCGCGAGGCCGCCGAGGCGCGGATCCGCGAGGCGCAGGAGAGCGAGGGCGGCCGGGCGCAGCAGCTCGTGGAGGAACGCGACGAGGCGCGCGTCCAGGCCGACGCCGCCCGCGCCGAGCTCGAGGCCGCCGGAGCGCAGGCCGAGGCGGCGCGTGCCGACGCGCAGGCCGCCGGCGCGGCGGCCGAGGTGGCGAGGGCCGATGCCGAGGCCGCGAACGCCGAAGCCGAGGCCGCGCGTACCGAGCTCGCCGAGGCGACCGCAAAGGCCGAGGCCGCCCAGGCCGCGATGGCCGAGTCCGGCTCCACCGCGCAGGACGTGCGCGCGGAGTTGCAGGCCGCGCAGGCTGCGGCCGAGGCCGCCCGCGCCGAGGCGGAGAGCGCGCACGAGACCGCGGCCGCTGTCCGCGCCGAGGTCGACGCTTCCCGCGCCCGCGCCGAGGCTGCCCGCTCCGAGGCGGACATCGCCGCCGCCGCCGCTGGGGCGGCCCGCGTCGAGCTGGATTGCGCTCGCGCGGATGCCGAGGCCGCGCGCACCGAGCTCGCGGCCGCCCGCGCCGCGGCGGAGAACGAGCGCGCCCGCTCCGATGCCACGCGCGCCGATGCCGAGCGCGCCCGCGCCGAGCTGCATGACAGCCGCACGACCGCCCTGACGCAGTCCGCCACCGAAGGCGCTGAGCTCACCGCTCTGCGTGGCGAGCTGGAAGGCGCCCGCGCCGAGGCTCAGCAGGTGCGCGCCGATCTCGACGCCGCCCGCGCCGAGCAGGACGCCGCGCGCGAGGACGCCGCCGCGACGCGCACCGAGTTGACGTCGGCGAAGGTGGAGCTTCAGACGCACGCAGCGCAGCTCGAGTCCGCACAGCGCGAGCTGGAGTCCGTCCGCAGCGAGCTGAGCGGCGGCTCGGAGGGGATCGCGGGCATGAGCCGCGAGCTCGCAGCGACGCGCGGCCAGCTCGGAGCGATGAGCCACGGGCTGTCGGCGGCGAACGAGCGCATCGAGGCGATGGCCCGCGAGCTCGACGAGACGCGCGTCGAGCTGCAGACCGCACACGGCGCGGTCGCGCAGGCGCGACGCGAACTGCACACCGCACAGTCCGATCTCGATGGCGCGCAGCGCGACATCGAGATCGTCCGCGGCGAGCTGCAGAGCGCGCGCACCGAAGCCCAGGCGATGCGCGCCGAGCTCGACAGCTCACGCGAAGACGTACAGACCGCCCGCACGAAACTCGACGAGTCGCGCGGCGAGTCGCACGCCGCGCGCGAGCAGCTTGACAACGTGCGCGGCCAGATCGCCGCCAAGGACGTGGAACTCACCACGACCCGCGCGCAGCTGCACTCGCTCGCGTCGGAGCTCAGTGGGGCACGCGGTCAGCTCGAATCGATGAGCGGCTCGCTCGCCGAGACGCGCGCCGAGCTCGACGCGACGCGCGTCGCGGCGCAGGAGACGCGCTCCGAGCGTGAGCGCGCGGACCGCCTGGCTGACGAGGCCAGCAATGCCCTCGCCGCCGCCGAGGCGATCCGCGCCGAGTTCGCCGTCGAGGCCCCGACGCCGTCGGACGCACCAGACGTGCCGGTCGCGGCGCCCGCGCCCCCGCCGGCGGCAGATCGCCCGGTGCTCGCCGACGCGCCCCCGCCGCCGGCGGATCGCCCGGTGCTCCCCGACGCTCCTGCGCCCGCCCCGCTGACCCCGTCTCCGCTGGCCGCCGGCCCGGTTGCTCAGCCTGTCTCACCCTCGGTCGTGCATCCGCCAGCGCCGCCCGTCGCACCCGGCGAAGCCGCGGCTCTCATCGGCCTGGATGGCACCTTCAAGCGCCTCGACGACGCGTTCTGCACGCTGCTCGGCTGCCGCGAGGAGGAACTCCGCGCCGCGCGCTGGCCGTCGATCATCGACCGCGAGAACCTCGAGCGCCACCAGGAGGTCGCCCGCGCGCTGCGCGCCGGTGAGATCGAGAGCGCCGACGTCGAGACGGTCTACATGCACGCGCAGGGCCTGCTGGTGCCCATCGAGGGCAAGGTCTCGATGTTCCGCGACGGCGCCGGTGAGATGACGCACTTCCTCTTCGTCGCCGACATGAGCCGCACGTCGGGCCTACCGATGTAGTCAGAGCATGTTCAAGGCATTCACGACAAGCGCGCGTCAGGTCGTGGCGATCGCCGAGGACGAGGCGCGCGCGCTCGGTCACGGGGACATCGGTCCCGAGCATCTGCTGCTCGGCGCCTCACGGTGCGGCGGCCCGGCGCAGACGCTGCTCGGGCGCGTCGGAGTCGCCGAGGCCGACGTGCGCGAGCGCCTGGCGGGCGACGAACCGCCCGAGACCACCGGCGAGCCGATCGAGGTCTCGCTCTCACCCGATGCCGTATGGGTGCTGGCGGCGGCGGTGCGGCGGGCCGACGACCGAGAAGACCGGCGCGTCGGCAGCGCCCACATCCTCTTCGCGCTCACGACCTCTGAGGCCGTCCAGAAGATCCTGCGCGATTGCGCCGTGACGCCGGAGACGGTCTGCGACGCCGTCGAGCGCTTCGCGCAGTTGGCGAACGGCGATGCACCGCACATCCCGCCACCGGTCGACGACGCGCGGGCGCTGCTGCAGATCGTGCTGCGCGACGGCGAGGTCGCGGCCTGGCTGGCGCATCGCGGCGTCGACAGGGATGCGATCCGCGACGCGTTCCGGGCGCTCGCGCTCGATCACGAGCCGGCGCCCAACGGACGCTGAGTTCAGGTCGCGGCGGGCCTGCCGGCCTGCGCCGCGCCGATCGGGCAACTCACGCCCGTGCCGCCGAGGCCGCAGTAGCCACCCGGGTTCTTGGCGAGGTACTGCTGGTGGTAGTCCTCGGCGTAATAGAACTCGGGTGCCGGCACGATCTCGGTCGTGATCTCACCGCGGCCGGCCTCGCCGAGCGCCGCGCCGTAGCGCTCCTTGGAGGCGATCGCCGCCTCGCGCTGCTCGTCTGAGGTCGTGTAGATCCCCGAGCGGTACTGGGTGCCAACGTCGTTGCCCTGGCGCATGCCCTGCGTCGGGTCGTGGCCCTCCCAGAAGACCTTCAGCAGGTCCTCGTAGCTGACCTCCTCCGGGCGAAAGACGACGAGCACGACCTCGTTGTGGCCTGTCCGCGCGCTGCAGACCTCGTCGTAGGTGGGGTTCGGCGTGAGCCCGGCGGCGTAGCCGACGGCGGTCGTGACGACGCCCGGCGTCTCCCAGAACAGCTTCTCGGCGCCCCAGAAGCAGCCAAGTCCGAAGATCGCCTGCTCGGTCCCGTCTCCGAACGGCGCGCGCAACGGAGCGTCGAGCACGAAATGGCGATCGGGGACGCGCATCGGCTCGTCACGGCCGGGGAGCGCGGACTCGGCGTCGGGCATCTCGGTCTTGTGCCTGGAGAGGAAGTTGAGCATCTGGGCCTCGGTCGGTTGCTGGGTGCACCGTTCACGGTAGCGAGCAAGCGTTACGAGAGGCTCACGTTCCGGCGCGCGCGATAGATTGCCGCCCGCCGATGTTCGCGCCATCACGGATCGCTGTTGCTCTCATCCTTCTCTCCCTGGCCGGCGGGCTGGTTGCCTGCGGTGAGCGCGAGGGCAACAGCGCGCAGGACAAGAACGTCTACGTCGACCAGATCAACGCGGCGCAGAGCAAGTTCGCGTCGGCGGTCACGCACCTGAAGGAGTCGATCAACCAGCAGAGCACGCCGGGCGAGGATCGCCGCACGCTCGGCCGTTTCGAGGGCACGATCACCGACGTCGTCGCCACGTTGCGGTCGATCAAGGTGCCCAGCGACGTCTCCAAGCCGCACGCGATGCTGATCGCCGCGTTCACGGGCTTCGGCAGCGACATCGCGGTCGTGACCAAGGCGCTGCGCAAGCAGACCGTGCATGCCCTCGAGGACGGGCAGCGTAAGCTCGGCGCCGCGACGATCACCGTCAACGAGAAGCTGCGCATCGCGCGCGAAGCGATCAACACCCGCCTCGGCGCGTCGTAGCCTGACACCGTGTCTCCGACCTGGATCTGGATGCAGCGGGCGATCGTCATCTTCGTCTCGATCGGGATCGTCATCGCGATCGTGAAGCTCGCCTAGGGGTGCCGGAGCCGGCCACGTGGCCGGCGCAGGTGGGCCCCGCGGGTTCCCAGGAGGGCGTGCCTATGATGCGCGGACGCCATGTTCCGCTCGATCGTCGTCGGCACGGATGGATCGGACACCGCAACGCAGGCGGTGCGCCAGGCGATCGAGCTTGCCCGTTCGGTGGGAGCGCGGATCGAGCTCGTCAGCGCCTATGAGCCGGTGACCGACGCGCGCCTGCGCGAGGAGTCGATCCAGGTGCCGCAGGACCTGCAGTGGATCGTCAACCCGCGCGAGGACGTCGACGCGACGCTGGAGGCGGCGGCCGGGGAGATCCGCGAGGCGGGCGTCGACGTCGACGTATTCGCGCGTCAGGGCGATCCGGCCGACGCGATCCTCGACGTCGCCGAGGAACGCGGCTCAGACCTCATCGTCATCGGCAACAAGGGCATGACCGGGGCGAAGCGATTCCTGCTCGGCTCGGTGCCGAACAAGGTGTCGCACCACGCGCCGTGCTCGGTCCTGATCATCCGGACGGTGTGAGGGGCGCGGCCGCGCGGCCGACCAAACAGCAGCGATAAAGGATGTGAGGGAGGACCGCCGCCCGGCCCGCGAGGCGGTCGTGGCAGGTTGTCCCGGCATGTAGGCGAAAATCTGTCATCCACGTCCCTGCTCGCCCCCGGAGTGGCCGTTCGCCCGCTCGCGCCGCCTCGCAGTTCGCCGCGCGATCCCACCCTGCTTCCCGTAACGAAGCTGTTTGGTACCTCTACGGCGCAGGCACGTACGGCGCCGTCGCCGCCGCCGCGTCGATCAGCCCGGCCCCATACGGCCCGTCGTGCCCCGGCGCGCCGAGGTCGCGCGCGGTCGCCATGAGATGGCGCCCGAGATCTGACGGCGGCGGACGGCGGCCGATGACGCGGGCGGCCAGCACGAGCGCGGCGACGCCCGACACGTGCGGGGCGGCCATCGACGTCCCGCGAAACTCGGGTGGGATGAGGAAGCTGCGCGGTTTGCCCGCCGGGAAGGTCACGGCGCTGATGTCGCGGCCGGGCGCGTCCTGCGGGCGGCAGCGCGGGTCGTCGAGCAGCGCGGCGTCACGGCCTCCGCCCGGCGCGACGATGTCCAGCCCGAGGCCGTGGTTGGAGTAGCTGCCGAGGCATCCGTGCTCCGTCGTGCCGCCGACGTCGAAGGTGAGAAAGCCGTAGCGCCGCGCCGGCACCTCGTGCGAGTAGCGGTTGCCGGCCGCGGCGACGACGAGCACGCCCTTGTCGCGCGCCGCGCGCAGGGCGGCCCGGATCACCGACGATGCCGCGAGGCTCTTGGAGATCGCAGTGCCGTCGGGCAGGACGTCGGTCAGCTCAAGCGAGAGGTTGATGATGTCCGCCCGCCGGCCGGCCGCGTAGCGGATCCCCCGGGCGATCGTGGCGGCGTCGCCGATGCCGCGCTTGTCGAGCACCTGCACCGGCATGATCCGCGCGCCGTACGCGACGCCGACCGTGCCATAGCCGTTGTCCGCGGTCGCCGCGATCGTGCTCGTGACGAACGTCCCGTGCCCGAACTGGTCGTTGGCCCACGGGTCGTCGTTGATGAAGTCGCGCCCGCGGACGAAGCGCTTGGCCGCGAGGTCCGGCGAACGCCGGTAGGGCCGGCGGTTGGAGTACGCCACGCCGCTGTCGAGCACCGCGACGACGACGCCACCGCCGCCGGGGGCGCCGGCGTTCGCCGCGTTCGTCCACGCCGCGAGCGCGTTGATGCCGTACCTGGCGGTCAGCGCCCACTGCACGTCGCTCCAGCGCGCGTCGGCCGCGGGTGTCGCGACGCCCGAGTCGTCGAAGACGAACCCCGCCGGCCGGGCGCGCAGCGAGCGCTCGCTCCAGGCGACGGCGCGGGCCGCGCGGAGACGACGCACCGCCGCTCGCGGCGCCACGCCACGCGTGGCCCGGACGACGATCGCGCCGCCGACGCGCGTGCCGGCGCGCGTCACCCCGGCGGCGCGCAGCGCGGCAGCGCGCGCGGCTGCCGACGCGTCGTGCTTGAAGCGCACGACGATGCGCTCCTGGCCGGGCGGCGGCGGCGCCGCAGCGCTGGCCGTCGCCGGCGCTGCCACGCAGATGAGCAGCAGTCCGGCGAGAGCGCGTAGTCGGCGCATCGGCGACCACGATACGTGCTGCGATAGTGGCCGCTCACCCATGGCTGCACCGTTTTTTCCCCGGGACGAGTACTTCATGCGCCTCGCGCTGCGGGAGGCGGAGCTCGCGCTGGGCCACGACGACGTGCCGATCGGCGCGGTCGTCGTGCGCGAGGGGGAGGTGATCGGCGCCGGGCACAACGAGCGCGAGCTGCGCCAGGACCCGACTGCGCACGCCGAGCTGATCGCGCTGCGCGACGCCAGCCGCGCGCTCGAGTCGTGGCGCGTGCTCGAATCGGTCCTGTACGTCACGCTCGAGCCGTGCGCGATGTGCGCGGGCGCGATCGTGCTCGCGCGCGTTGCGCGCGTCGTGTACGGCACGACCGACCCGAAGGCCGGCGCGGCCGGGTCGGTCCTGAACGTCCTCGCCGAGCCGCGCCTGAACCACCGGCCCGCCGTGGCCGGTGGCCTGCTCGCGCCGGAGTGCGCCGCGCTGCTGACGGAGTTCTTCGGGTCGCGGCGTTAGTGCTCGGCCGGCTCCTCGCCGTGGGGCGCGCGAACTTGTGACCGTCGATCTCCTATGCTCGGCGGGCGTCCGCAACGCGCCGTTGGAGGGGTGCGAGAGTGGTTGAATCGGGCGGTCTCGAAAACCGTTGTAGGGGCAACCCCCCTACCGTGGGTTCGAATCCCACCCCCTCCGCTGACCGGCGTCGGACGATCTGTCACCCGTCTTGTGCGGACCTTGATGTGCGCGACTAGGTCCCGAGCGGCGACCGCGACGTTTTTGGCGCACGCGAGCGAGGAAGGCTCGTGGCGCGGCGCAACCGGGCCATGCCGGATACTGCTCGGGCTCAGTGATCGCAGACGCAACAGACACTCCGGGGGCCGCCACGGTCGTGCGCCCCGAGATCCAGGCCCTGCGCGCGGTTGCGGTCATGACGGTGGTCGTCTTTCACCTCTGGCCCGACACGCTGCCCGGCGGCTTCGTCGGCGTCGACGTCTTCTTCGCGATCTCGGGGTTCCTGATCACGCTGCATCTCCTGCGCGAGGTGGAGCGCACGGGGCGGGTGTCGATCCCCGGCTTCTGGGCGCGCCGGGCGCGCCGCATCCTGCCCGCGGCGCTCGTCGTGCTCATGTTCTGCGTCGTCATGACGCTCGCCGTCGTCCCGCAGGTCCATTGGGACCAGGCGTTCAAGGAGATCCGCGCGAGCACCCTGTACGTCGAGAATTGGCAGCTCGCGCACGACGCGATCGACTACCAGGCGCAGGACAACGCGCCGTCATCCGTGCAGCACTTCTGGTCGCTGTCGGCCGAGGAGCAGTTCTATCTCGTCTGGCCGGTGCTGATCCTGCTGGGGATCGCGCTCGTCGGCGGCCGGCATCGTCACCGTCACCGCCACCGGCGCCGCCGCCGCTACGGCCGTCCGCGACGGTCGCACGCCTTCGTCGTCCATCGATCGATCGCGCTCGTGCTGGGCGTCGCGACCGGCGCGAGCCTCATCTACTCGATCGTGCACACCGACGCCAACCCGCTCGAGGCGTACTTCGTGACGCCGACACGCGCGTGGGAGTTCGGTGCGGGCGGCCTGCTCGCGCTCATCGCGCTGCGCCCGTCGGTCGCAAATCCCGAGCTGCGCGCGTTCGTCTCCTGGGCGGGCATCGCCGCGATCGTCGTGACGGTCGCGACCTTCTCAGACCGGACGCCGTTTCCCAGCTACACCGCGCTCCTGCCGATCCTCGGGGCGGTCGCCGTCATGTGGGCGGGCGCGCCGACCGTGCCGTGGGCGCCAACACCGCTGCTGGCGCTTGCTCCCGTCCAGTTCCTCGGTAACGTGTCCTACTCGATCTACCTGTGGCATTGGCCGCTGCTCATCCTGGCTCCGTTCGCGCTTAACCGCGACTTGGACCTGCCGACGGAGTTCTCGATTCTTGTGTTGACAATCCTCGCTGCCTGGATCACGAAGCTCTTCGTCGAAGACCCGATGCGCAAGGGCCCGTTCCTCGCGCGCCGCAAGGCCCGCTACACGTTCGCCTTCGCCGGCGTGGGCACGGCGATCGTCCTGGCGATCGTCGCGAGCGGCAATGCCAAGCTCGAGAACGACCTGCGCAAGGCCGAGAAGCAGTCGCTTCAGCTGATCGCCGCCAAGCCGAAATGCTTCGGCGCGGCCTCGCGCGATCCCGAGCTGCCGTGCAAGAACAACAAGCTCAAGCGCATGGCGGTGCCGCGGCCGACGGTGGCAGCCAACGCGCGCAACGAGCCGTGCACGAAACTCAAGCCGCAGGTCATCATTCCCGTGTGCGCTTTCGGAGCCTCGCAGGCGACGGCAGCCAAGCGCTTTGCCGTCATGGGCGACAGCCATGCCCAGTCCTGGCGCGCGGCGCTGACCGTCATGGCGAAGGCCAAGGGCTACCAGGGGCTGTCGGTGACGCACACCGGGTGTGGCTTTACGAAGGTCGTCAAGAAGATTCCCGAGCCGTTTCGCTCGGAGTGCATCGATTGGGTGAAGACCGTCCCGTCGTGGTTCGCGGCCCATCCCGACGTCGACACGGCGTTCGTCGTCGGCTTCAGCGGTGGGACCGTGGACGTCTCGGCCGGCAAGAACCCCTACGAGTCGGCGGTGAGGGGCTATCAGAAGGCCTGGGAGACGCTGCCCCCGAGCGTCAAGCACATCATCGTGCTGCGCGACAATCCGCTCGTGGAGCGCGCGGGCAAGACCGCCACGTGCGTCGAGAAGGCACTCAAGAGGAAGCGGCGCACGGACAACGCCTGCCGGGTGCCGCGCCGGCGCGCGCTGCTCCCCGATCCGGCCGCCGCCGCGGCCAAGCGCCTGAAATCCCCGCGCGTGCAGGTCATCAACCTGACGCGCTTCATGTGCGACTCAAGGAACTGCTTCCCCGTCATCGGCGGCGCGCTCGTCTACAAGGATCTGCACCACATCACGCGCGTCTTCTCGACGACTCTCGGCCCGTACGTCCAGCGGTATTACGACCGCCTGGCGGCGGGCTGGCCGCCTGCCTGAGCGCCGTCGCAAGCTCGCGCCGCGTATCTTGAGGTGCCGGTCCCATGAAGCTGCGCGACATCTACGCCCGTGACGGACACGCGTTCTCGTTCGAGTTCTTCGCGCCGAAGACCAGCGAGGGCGTCGAGAAGCTCTTCACCGAGCTCGAGGTCCTGAAGACCCTCAACCCGGCGTTCTGCTCGGTGACCTACGGCGCGGGCGGCTCGACGCAGGACAGCACGGTCGAGATCGTCAGCCGCATCCATAACGAGGCCGGCCTGGATGCGATGTGCCACCTCACGATCGTCAACCAGCCCAAGTCCCAGGTTCGCGGCGTGCTCCGGCAACTCCGCGACAACGGGATCGAGAACATCATCGCGCTGGCCGGCGACCCGCCCGACGGGTCCGAGGTGGACTGGACCGCCCACCCCGACGGTTTCCAGCACTCGCGCGAGCTCGTCGAAGCGGCGCTCACCTTCGAGGACGACTGGTTCTCGGTCGTCGTCGCGGGCTTCCCGGAGATCCACCCGCGCGCGATCAGCCGCGAGAGCGACCTGCGCTACCTCAAGGAGAAGGTCGACGCCGGCGCCTGCGCCGTGGTCACGCAGCTCTTCTTCGACAACGAGGACTACTACCGCTTCGTCGAGGACGTTCGCGCGATAGGCATCGAGGTCCCGATCGTGCCGGGCCTCATGCCGGTCCTCTCGGCGCCGCAGATCCGCCGTTTCACCGCGATGTGCCACTCGAAGATCCCTGCGCGCCTGGAGCAGCGCCTCGCCGCCGTCGAGGGCGACGACGACGCCTCCGTCGAGGCCGGCATCGAGTACACGACCGAGCAGGTGCTGGGACTGCTCGACTTCGGGATCCCCGGCGTCCACTTCTACTGCCTGAACCGGTCGCGCTCCATGAAGGCGATCTTCGAGAACTGCGGGCTGCGCGAACTGCAGCCGGCGGCGGGCTGACCGCCGGCACGTCCGCATCGATGCCGAATCGGGCCGCGCACGCCCCAGCCGGGACGTGCACATCCAGGGCTCGAGCTGTCGGTGACGGGGGCGTGGTTCAAAACGACGACAGGGTGGACGTTCTGAACCACCCCCTGGGGGATCGCCCGCGAACCCCGCAGCAGTGACATGACCAACGTCTTGGGCAGCTGGGTGGCGACGGGCGCTTGGGCGCCCGCGCTCAGACCGTCGCCGCAGCGTTCAGGTGCGGGTACAGCGGGTAGCGCTCCGCGAGCGCTCGCGTGCGCTCGGTCAGCGCCGCGACGTCGCTGCGCTCGAATGCGCCGGTCAGCGCCTCGGCGATGACCTTGCCGATCTCGCGGAAGTCCTCGATCTGTAGGCCGCGCGTCGCCAGCGCGGGCGTGCCGATGCGCAGCCCCGAGGTGATCATCGCCGGCCGCGGGTCGTTGGGGACCGCGTTGCGGTTGACGGTGATGCCGATCCGGTCGAGGCGCTCCTCTGCGTCGGGCCCGGCAAGCTCTGATTCGCGCAGGTCGGCGAGCACGAGGTGCACGTCGGTGCCGCCGGTCAAAACGTTGACGCCGGCGCTCATGAGCTCCTCGGCGACGGCCTCGGCGCCCAGGCGCGTGCGCCGCTGGCGCTCCTTGAACAGCTCGCTCTGCGCGATCTTCAGCGACACCGCCTTGCCGGCGATGACGTGCATGAGCGGGCCGCCCTGCTGGCCCGGGAACACCGCCGTGTTGACCTGCTTGGCGAACTCCTCGCGACACATGATCATCCCGCCGCGCGAGCCGCCGAGCGTCTTGTGGATCGTCGTCGTGACGATGTCGGCATGCGGCACCGGGCTGGGGTGCTCGCCGGCGGCGACGAGCCCGGCGAAGTGCGCCATGTCGACCATGAGGTACGCGCCGACCGAGTCGGCGACCTCGCGGAAGCGGGCGAAGTCAAGCTCGCGCGGGTACGCCGACCAGCCGGCGAGGATCATCTTCGGCCGCGTCTGTTGCGCAATCTTCTGCAGCTCGTCCATGTCCAGGCGTGAGTCCGTCTCGCTGACGCCGTAGGCGACGATGTCGTAGAGCCGTCCGGAGAAGTTGAGCTTCATCCCGTGCGTGAGATGGCCGCCGTGATCGAGGCGCATGCCGAGCACGCGGTCGCCCGGTTCGAGCAGCGCCATGTAGGCCGCGGCGTTGGCGGTCGCGCCGCTGTGGGGCTGCACGTTGACGTGATCGGCGCCGAAGAGCTCCTGCGCGCGCTCGATCGCGAGCGTCTCGGCGACGTCGACGTGCTCGCAGCCGCCGTAGTAGCGCTTGCCGGGCAGACCCTCCGCGTACTTGTTGGTGAGCGTCGAGCCGTGGCAATCCATGACCGCCTGCGGGACGAAGTTCTCCGAGGCGATCATCTCGAGCGTCGTCTCCTGGCGGCGCGCCTCGTCGATGAGGACCTGCGCGATCTCGGGATCGACGTCGCCTACTGGCTTGGTGAAGTGGTCCGGTCCGATTTCGCTCATGAACCCGACGGTATCAATCCCGCGGGCGCGGCTTTGGCGCAGGTTCAGGCTCTGAGCGAGGCCGCGCCGAGCAGGCTCAGCGCGTCGCACCCGACGAACGCGGCCTCGAGCGACTCGCCGGCCGTGAGCAGCCGTTCCCACAGCACGTCGGCGCCCGGCGCGCGTACGACGATGAGGATCCGCCGCTGGCTCTCGCGCAGGATCGCGATCACACTCGGGTCGTCCGGATGGCGGCCGACCGCGCCGATCGTAAGCTCGGCGGGCAGCCCCGCGACGCCCATCAGGCGGGCCGCGCGCGGGCCGATGAGGGTGATGATCGAGACGTCGTCGGTGATCTCCCGTGCCGACCAGTCCTCGCGCTCGGCGCCGTCGGCCATCGGCGTACCCGAGGCCAGCACCGCATGCGGGCCGACGAGCAGGGCGCGCCGGCGGTCCAGCCGCATGTACCAGACGTCGCGCAGCCGCCGCGCCGAGCCCGGCGCGATCGGCGGATCACCGAGTCGCTCGGTCAGCGTGCGCTCCAGCCGCCGGGTCTCCGCGCGGATGTCGAACGCACCGAAGTCGGAGCGGTCGATGAGCCCGACGGACTTCATGCAGACGGCGATCTCGCCCGGGACGGAGCCGTAATTGGCGATGATCGTGTGGCCGTCGCGTTGCGCCAGGACGGCGCCGGCCGCGAGGCATGGCCCAGGCAGCGTTGCGCTCAGTTGGTGCGGCGTGGGGGTCATCGAGCCGGAGGTAGGTAGATCGGTCTGTCGCTAGACCGCGCGGCGATTGTATGCCCACCTGCAAGCGGCCTCCGCGGCTCGGCCGAGCGGTCGCTGCCTGCACGGCCCTGCCGCCCGGCGTCAGCGGCCGTGAACGGGTGCGTGCACGCCGCCCGGCATGCGCAGGCCGGCCTGCGCCGTCTGCGCCGGAGCGACGCAGGCAAGCGTCTGCGCGTCGGCGCGGCCGATCGGGCGGCGCCCCCAGCTGGCCGCCTGCGCGAACTCCACGAGCGCCCCGAAGTACTCCAGCAGCGGCGCGGGCCGGATGTCGAGCGGATCGAGGATCGCGCGCGCCTCGCTGTCGTCGAAGCGCATCCGCATCCCGAAGTAGGGGAAGTAGACCTCGTTGCGTTTCAGCAGCCGGCGCGCCGAGCGCGAGCTGCGGCGCATCGCGAGCGGGTGCAGCAACGTCCGGTACAAGCGCGGCGACACGCACATCGGGCGGCGCTGACCGAAGCGCACGGTCGCGTCGTCGAGCAGCTCGCCGACGCTGTGCGCCTGATCGCCCGCGACGAGGTGAAACGTCCGGCCGGCGGCCTCGGGGGCCGCGCTCAGCGCGAGCACCGCACGCGCGACGTAGTCGACCGACACGACGTCGACGGGGGAGCGCCGGCGGGCCGGCAGCATCGAGAAGGCGCCCGATGCGAACGCGCGCAGCGGCGAGTAGATGACGTTGAACGACGCCGTCCAGCCGGTCACGCGATCGCCGACGACGATGCTCGGGCGCGCGATCGTCACCGGCAGCACGTCGCGACGCGCCTGCACGAGGGTCTCGGCCTCGGACTTCGAGTGCTCGTAGGAGTTGCGAAACCGGCGACGCGATGACGACGCCTGCTCGGGTACACGCCCGCCGCAGTCGCCTGCCACGTACGCGGTCGAGACGTAGGTGAAGCGTCGCAGCGTCGTGCGCGCATGCGCCTCCTCGGCGAGCTCGAGCATCCGCTTCGTGCCCTCGACGTTGATCGCGCGCGCGTCGTCAAGCGGCAGGTCGAAGGCGACGCTGGCCGCGCCGTGGATGATCTCGCTCGCGCCGAGCGCGAGCTCGCGCGCCGCGGAGTCCAGGCCGAGCCCCGGCTGCGTGAGGTCGCCACGCAGCGCGACGACGCGGTCGGCGTAGGGCGCGGGATCGGCGAACAGTCCGGCGAGCGTCGTGCGAATGCGCGATCGCGCTTCCTCGTCGCTGCGTGCGCGGACGAGCGTAAGCACGCGGCGGTCACTGCTGTCGAGCAACCGTGCCAGCAACTCCATGCCGAGAAACCCGGTCGCTCCAGTCAACAGAACGGTGTCCTCATGTGGGGGCGGCAGTGTGTTGCTCTGTGTCATTGCATCCTTCCGAAAGGTGGTCGTCATTCAGGGTGGCCCTCAGCCCGCACGGTCAACATGGACCGCTGGCCGAGATTCGCCGGGCATGGATCGACGCACGGTCGAGCCAAGAAACCGTTCCTACGCAGCCCGCTTACTCGGCTGCACGGGCACCGTGCTGGCGCCGCCGGCGCTGAGCACCGGACCTGCGCGACACCGGCATCCTTCAGGTGCGCGCTCCCTTACCGTAGCGGTTGCGCGGCACGACGGTACGCCAGCGCACGGGTTTCACCGTGAACAAACGGTGATCGGGCGGATCGTTACGACGTGCGTGAGAGCAACAACCGCCCGGCAAAGCCCGTGCGGCGGCCGAGGTCGAGCAGAAATGCCTTGCGCAGCAGGTCGTTGCCCTGCACCGCGGCAAGAACCTGCCCGGCCGTCCATGCCGCATCGCGCGCGCGCGCGACGCTCCAGCTCGCGACCATGTCATCGGCGGTCCCGAACGTCTTGTCGATGTCCGCGATGACTCCGGTCGTGAACTTCTCTTTGATCTCGTCCTGAACCTGCTCGAGGATCGCGTTGACCGCGAGGTAGTCGCGGTGCTGCGGCGAGTCGTTGTCGACGCCGACCTTGAACTCGTCACACGTCGCGACGAGCGCAAGGGCGAGATCGTGGTTGATGTGCGCGTTCATGCCCGCGATGGCGAACTGCAGCGGTGCGACGCCCGTCTTGTGGCGTTCCTCAAAGAGCGGGGCCCACGCCTTGGACGGCTCCTTGCCGGCCGCGTCGTCATCGATCGCGTCGAAGTAGAGGTCGGCGAAGATGACATCCAGGCGGGAGATGAACGTCGGGTCCTCGAACGCATCCGCCGCGGTCTTCTCGGCGACCGCCTTCGTCACCGCGAGATACAGCTCGTTGAAGCGCCGCACGCCGTCGTTGAAGTCCAGCGGCGCGGCGATGGCCTCCATGCGCGCGACGACCGGCGCGATGGCGTCAGCGGCGGCGTGCGGCGTGGTGCTCGCATCCTCCTGATGGCCCTCCATCGGGGGCGATCGTACACTGAGCCGTGCTCACCGACGCCGTTCTCACGCTCGTCGATCTCGCGCTCATCGTCGTCGTGGCGCGCGGCGGCGGCGCGCTGGCGCTGCGATTCGGGCAGCCGAGCATCGCGGGCGAGCTCGCCGCCGTCATCCTCGTCGGCCCGACGGTGCTCGGCGGTCAGATCGAGGGCGTCGTGGCGGGCGAGCCGGGTTCCGGGCTCGTCCACAGCGTGTTCCCGCCGTTCGCAGTCGACGTCCTGACGCTGACGGGGACCGTCGGGCTGATCCTCTACATGCTGCTCGTCGGGATCTCGATCGATCCCGCGCCGATGCGCCGGCGCGCCGCAACGATCGCCGCGCTCGCGATCACGACCCTCGCCGCGATGGCCGGGATGGCGGTCGTGATCGCGCCGTGGCTTGAGGATGCGGGCGGCTGGATGGCGCCGGGCGCGCACAGCGGCGAGTTCGTGCTCGCGCTCGCCGCCGGCCTCGGCGCGAACGGCGTTCCGGTCGTCGCGCGCATCCTCGAGGACCGCAGCCTGCTGCGCAGCGAGTTCGGCGCGCTCGTCATCGCGGCGGCGGGCGTCATCACCACGGTCGCGCTGCTCGTGGCCGGTGTCGCGATCCGCGGCGGTGATGCGGGCGCGGCCGGACGGCAGCTGCTCATCGTGGGCGCCGCCATCGCGCTCGTGGCGGCGGTCGCGATCGTCGGACGGGGGCGGCGCATGGCGCCGGGGCCGCGCGCCGCGATCGCCGGCCTGCTCGTGATCGCGCTCGCCGCCGGGTTTGCGGGCAAGGGCCTGATCGGGACGGCGCTCGTCGGTCCGCTCGTCGTCGGCATCGCGGTGCGCGGCACGGGGTTCGCGGCGGGGTTTTTCGAGGCGCGGCTCGGCACGCTCGTGCGCCACGGTCTGCTCCCGGTGTTCCTCGCCGTCGCGGCGCTGCACGTGAACCTGCGCGAGATCGGGCCGCCGGTCATCGGCGCGGCGCTCGCGATCATCGCCGCGCTCGTGCTGATCAAGCTCGTGGTGAGCTACGCCACCGCGCGGCTGGCCGGCGTCGCGCGGTCTGAGGCGGTCGGGGTGGCCGCGCTGTTGCAGTGCGGCGGCATCATGACGATCGCCATCTCGCTCGACGTGCTCGACGCGGAGATCATCAGCACGCGGCTGCACGCGCTGCTGACGCTGATCGGCCTGGTCACGACCGTCATCGCGGGGCCGCTGCTCGCCCGGGCGCGGCTCAACGGGCACGACAACGTTCAGTCACACTGAGCCAATCGGTGGTTCCGGCGCTGCCGGGCTTAGTGCTGACCACAGATCCCGACGGAACTTACGGCGGGCAGCACTTAGGATCGCGAGCATGGACCACACCGGTCAGGCGCGCGCGGGGCACGCGGGCTCCGCACTTCCCCACGACGTCGGCGCGCGCCTGCGCAAGGTCCGCGAGGAGCGCGGGCTGACCGTGCGCGAGGTCTGCCGCCGCGTCGAGATCACCCCGAGTGCCCTGTCACAGATCGAGACGGGCCGGTCGCGCCCGTCGGTGGGCACGCTCTACGCACTCGTCGCCGAGCTCGATGTGTCGCTCGACGACCTCTTTCGCCTGCCCGTGACGGACATCGTTGCCGCGGTCGTCGAGGAGCCGCCGGTCGGGGACGCCGAGTGCGTCCAGCGGCCCGACGAGCGCACGTCGATCGACGTCGACACGGGCGTGCGCTGGGAGCGCTTGACGCACTCGGCCGAGGAGCCCGCCGACTTCCTCTTCGTCACCTACGACGTCGGCGCTTCCTCGGGTTTTGAGCCGTTCGCGGCGCGCAGCTCCGGCCGCGAGTACGGCCTCGTGCTGTCCGGTCGCCTGCTCGTCACGCTCGATGTCGACGAGCACAGGCTCGGTCCCAACGACTCGATCGTCTTCGACACGGCCACCCCGCACCGTATCGACAACATCGGGGATATCCCCGCGCGGGCGGTGTGGTGCAGGGTGGGCCGGCCGATCTAGCCCGCTAGTTCGCCCGGTCGCTCCGAACAGCATCGATAAAGAGGTCGAGGGACGGGGCGGTGCGGGGGTCGCGCGGCGCTCCGGGAAATCGAGATGGACGAAAACCACCGTATAGGTGGTCCTGAGCCATCTCGATCTGAGGCGCCGCCGGCCCGCGGCGCCGCCTCGCTCACGCATGTATTTATCGATGCGGTTCGAAGAACCGCGCCGCTGGGAGATGATGCACGCGCCATGGCCCACCTCGCCGACTACATCACCCGCCCCGTTGCGCGTATCGGCGCCGCGGCGCAGAACGCGCTCGAGGTCGCGCGGTTCGGCGGGCTCCAGACGGGCGAGGAGGCTGCGCCGTACGAGGTCGTCGCCGAGCAGACGATGTACACGCTGCGGCGGTACTTCCCCGACGCGCCGTCGAGCGGGTCGCCGGTCGTGCTCGTGCCGCCGATGATGCTCGCCGCCGACGTCTACGACGTGTCGCCGTCGGCGAGCGGCGTCACGACGCTCTACGACAACGGCGTGGACCCGTGGGTCGTCGACTTCGGCGAGCCCGCGAACGTCGAGGGCGGGTTGGAGCGCACGCTGTCAGATCACGTCGTCGCCGTCAGCGACGCGGTCGACCGCGTGCGGGCGACCACGGGCCGCGACGTGCACCTCGGCGGCTACTCCCAGGGCGGGATGTTCTGCTACCAGACGGCCGCGTACCGCCGCAACGAGGGACTGGCGAGCCTCATCACCTTCGGCGCGCCGGTGGACACGCTCGGGGCGCTGCCGTTCGGGATCCCGGAGGAGCTCGCGGTGCGCGGCGCGGGCTTCCTGGCCGACAACGTCCTCAAGCGCTACGCGCTGCCGGCCTGGGCGAGCCGCGCGGGCTTCCGGCTGCTCGATCCGGTGAAGTCGCTGCGCCAGCAGATCGACTTCGTCCTCGCGCTGCACGACCGCGAGGCGCTGCTGCCGCGCGAGCGCCAGCGCCAGTTCCTCGAGCAGCGCGGCTGGGTCGCGTGGCCGGGCCCCGCGCTGGCGGACTTCATCTCGCAGTTCGTCGCGCACAACCGGATGCTGTCGGGCGGCTTCGTCATCGACGACCGCCTCGTGACGCTCGCGGACCTGACGCTGCCGGTGCTCACGGTCGTCGGCGAGGTCGACGAGATCGCGCCGCCGCCGGCGGTGCGCGCCGTGAAGCGCGCGGCGCCGCGCGCCGACATCCACGAGCTGACGCTGCGCGCCGGGCATTTCGGGCTCGTCGTCGGCTCGACCGCGTCGCGCACGACGTGGCCGACCGTCGCGGAGTGGACGCAGTGGCGCGACGACGGCGCGGACCTGCCCGACGCGATCCGTCTCGTCGACCCCGACGAGCCGGACGCCGCGCCGGCGGTCGGCACGCGCGTCGGTGTCGGCCTCGAGCTCGCGGCGGGCGTCGGCCTCGGGGCCGCCCGCTCCGTGCTCGTGACGGCCACGCGCGCGGCCGGCATGGCCAAGCAGCTGACCGACGAGGCGTCGCGGCAGATCCCCCGGCTCGCGCGGCTGGAACGCGTCCAGCCGCAGACGCGCATCTCACTCGCCGCGCTGTTGGATGAACAGGCATCCAAGGCGCCCGACAACGTGTCGTTTCTCTTCGAGGACCGCGCCTACACGCAGGTCGCGGTCAAGGAGCGCATCGACAACGTCGTGCGCGGGCTGCTGTCGCTCGGCGTGCGCCAGGGCGAGCACGTCGGCGTGCTGATGAACACGCGCCCGAGCGCGCTGACGACCGTCGCCGCGCTGAACCGGCTCGGCGCCGTCGGCGTCCTCATGCGCCCCGACGGCGACACGACCCGTGAGCGCGAGCTCGGGCAGTGCCGGCGGGTGATCGCCGATCCCGAGAGCGCGCAGCGGGCGCGCGACGCGGGTGCGCCGACAGTGCTCGTGCTCGGCGGCGGCGGCGGGCCGCGCGACCTCGGCACGGGCGTCGTGGACATGGAGCGGATCGATCCCGCCGACGTGCGCGTGCCCGCGTGGTACCGGCCGAACCCCGGCCGGGCCGGCGAGCTGGCGTTCGTGCTGTTCACCGGCGAGGGCGAGCGCACGCAGGCCAACCGGATCACGAACGGCCGCTGGGCGCTGTCGGCGTTCGGCACCGCCTCGTCGGCGGCGCTGAGCTCCAACGACACCGTCTACGCGGTGACGCCGATCTACCACGCCTCGGCGCTGCTCATGAGCGTTGGCGGCGCCGTCGCGGGCGGGGCGCGGCTGGCGATCGCGACCGGCTTCGATCCCGGCAGGTTCTGGGACGAGGTGCGCCGCTACGGCGTCACCGTGGCCTCGTACACGTGGACGATGGCGCGCGAGCTCGTCGAGCAGCCGACCGGCGCCGCCGAACGCCATCACCCGATCCGCCTGTTCATCGGCTCTGGCATGCCGCGCGGGCTGTGGCGGCGCGTCGAGGAGCGCTTCGCGCCCGTGACGGTGCTCGAGTTCTACACCGCGACCGAGGGCGAGACGGTGCTCGTGAACCTCACCGGCGCCAAGCCCGGCTGCGAGGGTCGGCCGCTGCCCGGCAGCGCGGAGGTCCGCATCGCCGCCTACGACGCCGAGGACGAGCGCCTGCTCGAGGGCGCGGACGGCTTCGCGATCGAGGTCCCGCGCGGGGAGACCGGAATGCTGCTCGCGCGCGAGCGGCGCGGGAGCGCGTCGCTCACCGACAGCCCGCTGCGCGGCGTGTTCGAGCATGGCGACTCGTGGCTGCAGACCGGCGACCTGTTCTGCCAGGACTCCGACGGCGACTTCTGGCTCGTCGATGACGTCCGCGCGCTCATCCGCACTGCGCGCGGGCCCGTCCCGTCGCTGCCGATCGCCGAGGCGCTCGGCGGCGTGGACGCCGTCGACCTCGCGGTCGCGTATGGCGTCGCCGGTGCGCGCGGCGCGGAGCTCGCCGTCGCCGCGGTCACGCAGCGCAGCCGGTTCAAGCTCACGCCGCAGGAGATCGCGCGCGCGCTCGCAGAGTTACGCGTCGACGAGCGGCCCGACGTCGTGCACGTCGTGACCGATATCCCGCTGACGACCTCATACCGGCCGCGGGCGGCGCCGCTGCGCTGCAAGGGCGTGCCGCGCGCCAGCCGCCGCGCGTGGTACCGCGACGGCGATGCGTACCGCATGCTGACGGCCGACGCGCGTAAGCGCATGCTGGGGCGCTGATGGCGCGACTGACCGCCGACCAACTGGCGCCCGACGGCGCGCCCGCGGCGTGCCTGCGCGCGCTGCGCGAAGCGACCGGGGGCGAGGACCAGCCGATGGAGCGCCACTGCGTGCGGCTCTTCGTCATCGCCGAGCGGCTCGCCGCCGACGAGGGCTGGAACGTCGACCGCGAGCTGATGCTGTGCGCGGCGTTCCTGCACGACGCCGGGATCTTCGAATCGGTGGCGACGCGCGATCACGCGTACGTGAGCGACGGTCGTCGCCTCGCGCTCGAGACCGTCGCGCGATATCACTGGCCGCAGGAGCGCCGGCGCGTGCTCGGCGATGCGATCGAGCAGCATCACGCCCAGACCTCGCGCGACCATCTCGGCCACGAGGTCGAGGTCATGCGCAAGGCCGACCTCATCGACGCGTCATCGACGCTCGTGACGTTCGGCCTCCCGCGGCCGTGGTTGCGCGGCCTCGCGACGGCCGTGCCGCGGCGCGGCCTGTACCCGCTGCTCGCCCGCGAGGTGGGGCGCATGTTGCGCGAGCGGCCGCTGACGCTCGCCGGCGTCTTCTGGCCCCCGTCAGACGGCCACCGCGCAGATCAGATCGACTAGCCTGCCGGGTCCGGCGGATCGCCTACTCGGCCGGAGCGCTTCGGCGCTCAGCCGGGCCACGCGCGGGCCTCGCGGCTTGCGGCCAGTCCCGGTGGTCGGGAGTGTCACGCCAACCCAGGTGACACAAATCCCTGGGACGTAGTAGTTCAGCGGCGATCTATGACCGGGCGGCAACGGGCGAGTCTTACGGCTCGCCCGGTCGCGTTAACGGGCCAAGCGCGTGCCTATTGGTTTAGATCGATCGCATATGTGACCAACCCGTATCCAATAGGTCCGCGGGGCGCGCATAATGAATGGCATGGTCACCATCGAGCGTGCCCCTCGGGCCCAGATCGCGATGCCATGCACCCTGCGCCGCCACACCGGCTCGCCGATCCTGGCGCAGACGCTCGTTCTCGGTCCACGCGGCATGAACGTCCGCAGCGCGCGGCCGCTCGCCCTCGACGAGATGGTGGGCTTCGAACTGGCCGATCTGCAGATGCGCGTCAGCGGCCGGGCTCGTGTCACGTGCCAGGAGCGCTCGAACGTCTACACGCTGCGCTTCGAGGGGCTGCCGGAGCCGATGACCCGGTGCCTGCACGCGCTGGCAGTGAACGCTCCGCCGGGGTAAGCCCGTCTCGCCCACAGGGCCGGAGATCGGTTTCGTCTCCGGTCGCCGGAACCGGCGACCTCCGAACGATGTTAGCTATGCAAAATCCCTTGCAGAAGCAGGGGTTTGTCGTGCGATTGCGAGGACCGTTGCTAGCGTCGCGCTCGCTTGACGAACCCTGTCGCCCGCTTCATCGCCGTCTTCGTGGTTGCCGCAGCCTGCGCTGTCGGCGTGATCGTGCTCGTCACGCCCGGCCCGGCCGGCGCGGACATCACGAACCGCATCGACAGCAGCGCCAGCCGGGCGGAGAAGCTGCGCGCCGCCGTCGCGGCTGAGTCGGCGCGGATCCGCAATTCGGCTCCGGCGCTCGCCGCCGCGCACCGCCGCCTCGCGACGATCCAGGCGCAGACGAGCAAGCAGCAGGCGCAGCTCAAGGCGATCCAGACCGCGCTCGTCCGCACCCGCGACCGGCTGACGATCCTGGTCGATCGCCAGCGGCGCGCAACGGGCGCGCTGCGCGACAACCTCGTCTCGGCCTACCGCTCCGGGGACCCGGACATCGTCTCGATCATCCTCTCCTCGCACGGCTTCTCGGACCTGCTGGAGAAGGCGGACTTCCTCAAGCGCATCGCCAAGCAGAACGCGCGCATCATGGACGGCGCCCGCACGTCACGCGCAGAGGTGACCAAACAGACCAATCGGCTGGCGAAGATGCAGATCAAGCAGCGCAAGATCGCGCTAGCGCTCGGCCAGAAGCGCGACAAGGCGCTGACGCTGCAGACGGCCCTGCTGCGCGCGCAGAGCCAGCGCGTCGCGGCGCGCGCGACCAATCGGTCAGAGCTTCAGGAGATCACCAGGCAGCTCGCCATCCTGCGCCGCAAGCTCGCCCGCACCGCCCAGAACGGGATCGCGACGAACGCCGGTGGGCAGGCGCAGGCGCCGGCCGGCGCGCCGCAGGCCGTGCAGCTCGTCATCGCCGCCGGCAACGCGATCGCCGGCCTGCCGTATCTCTACGGCGGCGGCCACGGAGGCTTCAAGGACACGGCGTATGACTGCTCGGGCTCGATCAGCTACGCGCTCGCCGCGGCCGGGCTCGTCAGCTCGCCGATGGCCTCGGGCGGGTTCATGAGCTGGGGCCAGGCGGGGCCGGGCAAGTGGATCACCGTCTACGCGAACGCCGGCCACGCGTTCATGGTCGTCGCCGGCTGGCGCTTTGACACCTCCGCGCTGCGGCAGGGCGGCACGCGCTGGACGCGCTCGATGCGCCCGCCCGGCGGCTTCGTCGCGCGCCACCCGCCCGGCCTCTAGCGGGCCTTCTCCAAACGTCTGACCGGGCCGAACGTTCCGAGAAGGCCCACTAGCGCTTGGCGCCGGGCTCCTCGTCGGGCCAGTAGCCGTGCTCGTCGAGGAAGACGCGCGCCTCCTCCTCCTGATCGCGCTCGAGGTCGCCCTGCACGCCGACGCGGTACAGCCCGTTGAGCAGCAGGATCGCCAGACCGGCACCCGTCAGCATGGACCAGCCCTCGACGCCGTTGAGCGTCGGGTTGAACAGCAGCACGAGGGCGCCGGCGAGCAGGACGACGGCCGGAAGCACGTAGCGGACCGCGATCTGCGTTCTGGTGCTCCGGCGGGCTCTCCGCGTCACGTCCACCGGATGCCCATCACGAGACGACGACGGTCCACGGCACGACGCGGTGCCCGGTCACGATCCCGTTGGCGACGTACGGGTCGGCGCCGACGTAGGCCTCGATCTCTGCCGGGTCGTCGACGAGGAAGACGAACAGCGCGCCGTCCGGCGGCGTGCCGAGGGCGCCCGCGGTGACGAGCTTGCCGTCCTGCTTCCACTGGCGCAGGAGGGCGATGTGGTCCTCGCGGTACGGCCCGCGGCGCTCGAGGACGTCCTCGACGTAGTCGTAGAACAGGACGTGGTGCAGGACCGGCTCAGTCACTGAACTGCGCCGGTGCTACCCAGCCGCCGAACGCGCGCTCGAGCTCGAGCGCGACGGCGACGGCGACGTGGTCGCGGTCGGGAGTGGCGACGGCCTGGACGCCGAGCGGCAGCCCGCGGTGGTTGAGCCCGAGCGGGATCTGCGCGACCGGCACGCCGGCGAGGTTGAAGACCGCGGTCGTCGTCAGCAGCCACGGCTTGCCGACGGTCTTGCCGTGGCGCGGGGCGACGCGCGGGTGCGTGGGGTGCAGCAGGACGGCGTCGCCGATCGAGTCGATGACCTCCTGCGCGAACGCCTCGCGTGCGGCCGCCATGCGGCGCAGCTTGCCCTGGGGCATCTTGCCGGTCATCCACTCGCTCATGAGCAGCAGGCGCAGCGCGCGCGTGTGCGGGCCCTTGCGCTTGAGCGCCGAGCGGACGGTGACCGCGGACGAGCCCTCCGCGACGATCAGGTCCTTGACGCTGACGCCCGCCTCGAGCTTCAGCACGGCGAGGTAGAGCTCCATCGCGCGCTTCATCGACTTCAAGGCGACGACCTCGACCTGCGCGCCGGCGGACTCGAGCGCCTCGGCCGCGCGCAGCCGGGCGGCGCGCAGCTCCTTCGTGACCGGGACGAACGACGTGCTCTCGCTGAGCAGGATCTTCTGGCCGGCCATCGGCACGTCGGCGGGGTCGCCGATCTGCACGTCGCGCATGTAGTCGTCGACACCGTCGGGGCCGGCGATGACGCGGAGCATCGGGATGAGATCCTCGGCGCGGCGGGTGATCGGCCCGATCGTGAGCATCTTCGCCCCGATCTCGGTCTCGGTCGCCGGGAACTGGCCCGTGCTCGGGACGATGCCCGGCGACGGCTTCAGGCCGAAGACGCCGTTGAAGAACGCGGGCAGGCGGATCGAGCCGCCGATGTCGGCGCCGAGACCGATCGGCGAGCCGCCGCAGCCGACGGCCGCGCCCTCGCCGCCGGACGAGCCGCCCGCGGTGCGCGCGGGGTCGTAGGCGTTGTTCGTGCGCCCGTAGAGGCGGTTCTCGGTCTCGATCCAGAGGCACAGCTCGGGGGTGTTCGTGACGCCCAGCGGGATCGCGCCGGCGTCGAGCAGGCGCTTGACGGTCGGCGCGTGCGTCGCGGCCCGGAACGCGCTGCGCGAGACGAGCCCGGCGGCGTTGGGCATTCCCTCGAACGCGATCGCCTCCTTGATCGTGCAGGGGACGCCGAGCAACGGCGGCAGCTCGGACGGGTCGGCGGCCGCGGCGACGCGGGCGTCGGCGACGTCCGCGTCCGCGCGGGCGGCGTCGAAGCGGTCGACGACGATTGCGTTGATGCGCTCGTGCGCGCGCTCGTGGCGCTCGATGTGCGCCTCGACGACATCGCGCGCGCTGACCTCCCGCTCGCGGATGGCGCGGGCGAGCTCGACGGCGGACCGTTGGAGGAGATCGCGGGTTGGCGCGGCAACAGCCATCGCGTCGAACCGTACAGCCCGCCCGGTTCACCTTCATCTGTACCCTCACGTTCATGCCAGATGCGGAGGTCACGGAAGGCCCCGTGGACGCGCGCACGCTCGCTCGTTTCGCCGAGCTCGTCGTGCGCTTCGCGGCCAACGTCCAGCCCGGTCAGATCGTCGCGATCGCGACGGAACCCGGCAAGGCCGAGCTGACGCGCGCGATGGCCGACGAGGCCTACCGCGCGGGGGCGAAGTTCGTCGACGTCGCGCAGTTCGACCTGCACGTCAAGCGCTCCCGGATCCTGCACGCCGACGCGGAAACGCTCGACTACGTGCCGCCGTGGTACGGCCAGCGGATCATGGCGCTGAGCGACGTGCGCGCGGCACGGATCGGCCTGACCGGGCCCGCGGCGCCGGGGCTGCTGAGCGACCTCGACCCGCGCCGCGTCGCGCGCGACCAGCTGCCGTTCCTGCGCGAGTCCAGCGACGTCGTCAACGCCCGCACGACGAACTGGACCGCGGTTCCGTGCCCGACGCAGCCGTGGGCCGAGCTCGTCTATCCGGATCTCGCGCCCGCCGACGCGCTGCGCCGGCTGTGGGATCAGGTGCTTCACATGTGCCGCCTCGACGAGGACGATCCGGTGGCCGCGTGGCGTGAGCGCCAGAACGTGCTCGCCGGCGTGAGCGAGCGGCTGACCGCCCTGCGTTTGCGTGCGCTGCACTTCGAAGGCCCGGGGACCGACCTGCGCGTCGGGCTGCTGCCGACGTCGCGGTGGATGTCGGCGCGCTTTCAGACGATCGGCGGCATCGTGCACATGCCGAACCTCCCGTCCGAGGAGGTCTTCACGGCGCCCGATCCGGCACGCGTGGACGGCGTGGTGGCGTCGACGAAGCCGTTGGTGGTCGGCGGCTCGATCGTGCGCGGCCTGCGCGTCGGGTTCGAGGGCGGCCGCGCGGTGTCGATCGAGGCCGACGAGGGTGCGGAGCTGCTGCGCCAGTACGCCGACCGCGACGCGGGCGCGTGCCGGCTCGGCGAGGTCGCTCTGGTGGACCGCGACGGGCGGATCGGCCCGCTGGACACGGTTTTCTACGACACGCTCATCGACGAGAACGCGGCGTCGCACATCGCCTTGGGGTCGGCCTACGAGTTCACCGTCGGCGAGCCGGACGTCGACGCGATCAACCGCTCGCACATCCACATCGACTTCATGATCGGCGGCCCGGACGTGAACGTGACGGGCGTCACCGCCGCCGGCGACCGCGTCCCGATCCTGCGCGACGGCGCCTGGCAGATCTGAACCTTGTTCGCGGGTAGGTAGCCTGATCCGGCGTTGGAGAGGTGCCGGAGCGGCTGAACGGGCACGACTGGAAATCGTGTGTGGGCTTCACGGTCCACCGAGGGTTCGAATCCCTCCCTCTCCGCTGCCACCGTCGTGACGCTCGACGGTCCCCGTTGCACGAGCGATTTTCGGGCGAGCGATCGGACATGGGGATATGTCGCTCGTTCGAACCCGAGTCGCGGCCTACGACAGCGGCGGGTGAGCCGCATCACCTCTCGCCGCGCGGGCCACACGCTCGAGCAGAAGCGGTGCGGCCTGCTCGTAGGTTCGGCCCGATTTGATCGAGTTGCACATCAAGCAGGCCGTTGCGAGGTTCTCGGGAGAGCTCGCTCCGCCGGCATGCTGGGGCACGATGTGGTCGAGAGTGCTGTTGCCGCCATCCACGCGCGCGCCGCAGTAGCGGCACCGCCACTCGTCGCGTTCGAACAGCGCGCGACGGAGCGCAGGGTCCGCAAAGTGGTCCTCGTCCGTTGCGCGCGGACCGGCCTCGATCTCGAGGCGTTCGCGAATGCTCGGTACTTCACGCGGCAGGCTGACCGTGTACTCCGTGCCGGTCCGATCGGTGTCTCCGGATGTGATGAATCCGCCGAGTTCGAGTGCTGCGAGCTTGTTGCTGATGTGTTGGTAGCTGCCGCTGCTGGACCGTGTCCCTTTCCCCATCGCGGCGGCGATCGACCGCTTCCCGATTCGCGTGCTCGGCTCGCCAACCAAGCGACTCCGCCGCACCAGCAAGAGATACAACGTGAACTCGTAGGGAGGTAGTACCGGCAGCACGAGATCCGTCAGATCCTCGATGAGTTGACCGCGGTGACCGTCATCCTCCACGGCGCGAGCGTACCTGAGGTACGCCTTGGCCTGCTACAGGTACTCCTTCCTACGGGTCCGAGAAGATCGAATGGCTGCCGATACGGCGCCAGCAGACGTGGGGCTCGCCTGGCAACTGCTCGTGGCCGTACTCGAACGTCGCGCGCCCGTCCGCAGCCCAGGTCAACTCCCAGATCCCAGCATGACCCTGAACGCGCTTGACCCGGAGGTTCGGCGGCAGGGCCGAGGGGTCGGTGCGAAGCGCCTCGACCAGGGCCTTGCGCGCGACCGTGAAGCGAGCCCGGTCCGTCGAGTTGAGACGTGCGTACTCACGAGCGGCGCGGGCGGCGACGCTGAACGTGGGGCTCACGCTGCTGAAGCGTGACCGCCACGGTCTGCGGCAGCGTCAAGGCGGCGGAACATGTCGTCCTGCTCGACCTCTGTGAGAACCCGGTCAGCGAACTCCTCGATCACCGCATCGACGGACTCAGGTTCCAGGACCAGCGAGCCGTCGTCTCGCCGCTCCACGACGACATAGGAGCCAGCGAAGCCTGGCTCGTTGAGCTTGACGATGACCCTGGCGGTAGACATCCCGACATCGTACCGCCGCCACGGGGATCGTCCGGCCCCACGCGTCAAGCCTTCGAGGACGTCCGCCGGTCGCTTCGGGCGCCAATCGCGGATTGCAAGCGCACGACCTTCGCCGCGAGTTCAGGGTTCGAAATACGTCCCAGCAGGCCCGCTGGGTTGTGCGCGTTTCGTAACGGACACGTGTTGTTCTGTGACGCGGCGAGGGGGAGGGTGGCAGGAGTTACTGCCCGTAGAGGACAACAACTCCTGCCACCCCACCTGATACGGACCGCCGCCAATCAAAAGGACGTGCTGCGCCGCGCGCAACTGCGGGCTGCTGGCGTATCGGACAAGACGATCGCCGGACTCGTACGAGCGGGCGTTCTGCACCGCCTTCATCGCGGTGTCTACAAGGTCGGCACTCCGACTCCGTCACCCGACGGGCGGCGCGTCGCCGCGGTCTACGCGGCCGGACCTGGCTCCGTGGTCAGCCACTTCGACGCAGCCGAGATGCACGGGCTCGCGCTTCGCGGGCGGCGCCGGACCGTCCACATCACAGCAAGCCGCCACCGCCCCGACCGTCCCGGCATCACGCTGCACCGCGTCCGTCGCCTGCACCCCGCTGACGTCGAGACCATCCGCGGGATCCGGGTCACGAGCCTCGCCCGCACCATCGTCGATCTCGCCGATGTCCTCAGCCCGGCCGAGCTGCGCCGGGTCATCCACGAGGCCGAAGTCGAGGACCTCTTCGAGCTGGCCGCCGTCGACGCCGCGATCACGCGCGCCAACGGGCGTAGCACCACCGCTATCAGGGCCGCCGTCGACGGGCACCGCCCGAGAACCAAGCAGGACGTCCAGGAGCGCCTCGCCCGCATCGCCCGGAACGCCGGGCTGCGCGGCGCCCACGCCAACGTCGACGCGAGGGCTGGCGACGAGTACTTCGAGCTCGACCTGTACTACCCGCACCTGCGCCTCTGCCTGGAGGCGGACGGCTACACCGTCCACAAGACGCCGCGCAAGTTCAACTCCGACCGCCGCCGGGACCGCATCCTCAGGCTGCGCCTCGGGATCACGACATTCCGCTACACCTGGGAAGACGTCACCGTCCGCGAACCGGAAAGCCAGGCCGAGCTGGCCGCCTATGCGGACGCGTACGAGGGGGCGAACTTCGCGGCCTGAGGACTTAACGGGGCATGGTTCCCCACGACGACGTCCACAATCTCGTCAAGACGATCCTCGGGACGAGCATGATGCTCTCGGGCATCTTCTGCGATCTCATCGAGGAGCTGCCCGACGACGCCTTCCCCGGGGAGGACGCCGGCGAGGTGCTCCTCGAGATGCTCGTCGGCACGATCTCACCGACCGCTCAGGCCGCCGGCCCGCGCGCCGTGGCTCAGACCGTCGCGTTCCTCGATGCCATCGGCGACCGCACGCTCAACGACCTGCGCGCCGCCGCGGCGCTCGCGGCGTCCCGGGAGGCCGCCGCCGACTAGTGACCTGAGTCGGAAGTTCGGTCTGCCCGCGAACTAACGAGTCAGGTCACTACTAGGCTCGACCCGCCATGCCCGACGGCGGTTCCGACGAACGTACGCCCAGCCGCACCCAGCGCGTCTTGATGCGCCTCCTGGGCAGCCGCGCCGCCGAGGCCGAGCGCCA
This sequence comes from uncultured Actinomycetes bacterium, assembly GCA_963705315.1. GTDB lineage: Bacteria > Actinomycetota > Thermoleophilia > Solirubrobacterales > Solirubrobacteraceae > CADCVQ01. The sequence continues at coordinate 3,568,166 of OY970068.1, read as the reverse complement.
GTCGCGCGAGTGGTTCGTCAGCTGCCCGAACTGCGCGCACGAGCGGACCTACTGGGACATCGGCGGCGTGCGCTACAAGGCGCGTTCGGCCGGCAAGCGCATCGGGCTGCGCTGCCCGCAGTGCGGCAAGCGCGGGATGCACGCCGTCGAGCACCGGCCGGGCGGCGGCGTGCACTAACTTCCCTGGAGGCTGAACGCGGCACGCGGTGATCGGCGTGATCCACCGCCGCCGTACGGGGTGCTGGGAGCAGACAGGAAACGAACAAGGGGACGTGCATGCCGGTTGGGAATGTTGCGATTGCGTTCGGGGAGGCGGCCGCGGCCGACGGGCTCGAACTCGACGACCAGCTCATCACCTGGCTGAACCAGCAGGGCCATTGCGGCCTGCAGACCGCAGCGTTCGACAACGGGGACGGTGAGGTCCTCGAGCGCGTCGCCGCCGTCACGGACGTGCTCGCCAAGATCTACCACCGGCTCAACGGCAATGCCGAGGTCCTGCCGACGTGCCGCACGTTCCCGCTGGTCGGCGACTTCCTGCACACGCCGTCAGGGACGCTTATCGAGATCGACGAGGGCCCGCACTTCACGTCGCACCGTCTGACGGCCCTCGAGCAGTACCCGGACTGGGCGCCGCTCGGCTTCCACATGGAGGAGTACAAGGCGGCGTGCCGCGACCTCGCCGACGAGTTCGACGGCTACCGCCGCGACGTCGCGACGCGCGGCTGGGGCATCGGCGGCGGACAGATGGAGCGCGCGTACCACGACTCGCTACGCGACCTGGGCGTTCCGGCGATGGGTCAACCGCCGGTCATCCGCATCCCCGTCCTCGACGACGACGGGGCAGCCGCGTACGGGCGCTACCGCGAGTTTCTCGAGCAGATCCTGAAGGTCAAGGCCTGACGCTCAGCGCCCGGCGGCCCGCATCCGCGGCGTGCAGCCACCAGGAGAACCTCGGCGGCCCGCGCGCTCGACGCCTTGTCGGCGCCGTTTGAGCCGGCGACTCGCTCGCACTCCGAACCCAACGCTCGGCTGCGTCGACTAGGTCAGGTTCTTGGTGCGCAAGGATTCTCCCCGACTATGGTTGGCGAATGAGGCCCATCGCGCCGGCGAACGAAGAGGCGATCCGGGCATGGAACGGGCCGCTGTATGACCGCTTCGTCCAGTTCCGCGAGATCCTCACGACCGGTCTCGCAGCGCACGGGGCGGCGGCGCTCGAGCGCTATCCGCCGCTGGCCGGCCAGCACGTGCTCGATGTCGGCTGCGGGTTCGGCGACGCGTCTCAGGACATCGCCGCGCTCGTGGGTTCGACGGGCAGCGTCGTCGGCGTCGACGTGGCCGAGCGGTTCGTCGCGACTTCCCGCGAGGGGGCCGCGCAGGCCGGCGTCGAGAACGTCCGCTTCGACGTCCGCGATGTCGAGTTGACCGACTTCGACGGCGAGCAGTTCGACTACGCGTTCTCGCGCTTCGGGACGATGTTCTTCGCCAGCCCGGTCGCTGCGCTGCGCAACGTGCGCGGGGCCCTGCGGCCGGGGTCGCGGTTGACCATCGTCGTCTGGCGGCGCAAGCTCGACAACGACTGGATGCACCGCGCCGAGAACGTCGTCAAGACGATGGTGGAGCGGCCCGAGGACTCAGACGAGCCGACGTGCGGCCCGGGCCCGTTCTCGATGGCGGACGCCGACACGACCAGCGAGGTCCTGCAGATCGCCGGCTTCGAGGACGTGACGTTCCATCGTCACGACATCCCGATCATGATCGGGCGCGACGTCGACGAGGCCGTCGGGTTCGTCATGGCGCTCGGGCCGGCGGGCGAGGTCCTGCGCCTCGCCGGCGAGCGGGCCGAGTCGCTTCTGCCCGACGTCGTCGCCGCGCTGCGCGAGGCGCTCGCGCAGTTCGATGGGCCCGACGGCGTCGTCGCACCCGCGTCGACGTGGACCGTCGCCGCGCGGGTCCCCGTGCGTTCTCGCTAAGTGCACTAAGCCGCTTCGCGCGCCTCGCGAGCCGCGCGACGGGCGCGCGCCTTCGCCGCCTCGACGTCGCGATCCTTCTGCGGGGCCGTGGTCACGAGCTCGCCGAGGAGCTGCTGCGACGCCTGTGTGACGGCGTCGACGGCACGCTCGAACGCCTCGGCGTTCGCGGCCGACGGCTTCGTGTAGCCACTGATCTTGCGCACGTACTGCAGCGCCGCGTTGTGGATCTCTTCGCCGCTGGCGGGCGGCTCGAAGTTGTAAAGCGTTCTGATGTTCCGACACATGCCCTGAAGCTTAGGACTCGTCGGTCTGCGGGCGCTCCTGCTGCTGGCGGGTGAGCGTCTCGACCTGCTGGCGCTGCGCCTCGCTCAGATTCTCCGTCAATCGCGTGAGCAGCTCGTGGCCGGCGGCGCGCGCCTCGAGGCCGCGCTGGCGAAAGTCCGCGAGCGCCTCGTCGGCCTCGGAGCGATCGACGACCTCGTCGTCGGAGCCCTCGTCGAAGCTCAGCACACGATCCGCCGACCGCGCGAGGCCGAGCAGCGCCGCCGCGTAGTCCTGCGTCACGGTCTGCAGATCCGGGTTGGAGAACTGCGGCAGGTGCTCCTGGGCGTTCGTGACCGAGGCGATGAGCTGGTCGACCTCCGCTCGCGCACCACCGACGTTCGCTGACTGGAACGCCTCGAGGATGCGCGCGTATGTCGGGTTGAAGTCCCCGATCTTCTGTAGCCATTCGCGCAGGAGGGCGCGGTCGCGCGCGCCTGCGCCGCCGAGGCGATTGAGAAATGGCCTGCGTAGAGCGTCTCCGAGTTTCGACATGCCATCAGCGTCTCATAGGTCGCTGCTGGCGTGGGCACTAGCGTCCGCGTCATGAGCGACGACGAGGACGTCTGGATCGGGCTCGACATCGGAACGCAGAGCGCCCGCGCGCTGGCGGTCACCGCGAGCGGCGACGTCGCCGGCAGCGGCGCGGCGCCGCTCTTTAGCCACCGGGACGGACCGCGCCACGAGCAGGATCCCGGCGCCTGGTGGGAGGCGCTCGCGCGTGCCTGCCGGTCGGCGCTCAGCGACGTCGCTCCCGCGCGCGTGCGCGGCGTCGCGACGTGCGCGACCTCCGGCACGATCGTGCTGACGGACGCCGGCGGAGCCCCGCTCACGGCCGGGCTCATGTACGACGACGGTCGCGCCGTCGCCGAGGCGCAGCGCGTCAACGCGCTCGCGCCGCCGCTGCGAGTCGGTGCGGGGTGGGGCTTGCCGAAGCTCCTATGGCTGCTCGCGCACGGTCCCGTGCTGCCGCGCGGCGCGCGGCTGGCGCACCAGGCGGACGTCATCACGCGGCGTCTCGCCGGCGAGCCGGTCGCCGCCGACGCCAGCCACGCGTTGAAGTCCGGCTATGACGTCGCCGGCGAGTGCTGGCCGCGTGAGCTGCTCGACGAGCTCTGCGTTCCCGCGGGGCTGCTGCCCGACGTCGTGCCGGCGGCGACGCAGCTCGGCGAGGTGTGCGCGAGCGCGTCGGAGCAGACGCGGATCCCCGCGGGCACGCCGGTCGTCGCCGGGATGACCGACGGGTGCGCCGGCCAGATTGCCGCCGGTGCGCTGCGCGAGGGGCAGTGGAACTCCGTGCTCGGCACGACGCTCGTGCTCAAGGGCGTCAGCCGCACCCGCATCGAGGACCCGCTCGGCGTCATGTACTGCCACCGGTCGCCGGACGGCGAATGGCTGCCGGGCGGCGCATCGAGTGCGGGCGCCGGCGTGCTGCCCGCGCGCTTTGCCGGCCAGGACCTCGACGCGCTGACGCGCGCGGCCGCCGAGCACGCGGACACGAGCGTGATCGCCTATCCGCTCGTGTCGCGCGGCGAGCGCTTTCCCTTCGTGGCGGACGAGGCCGAGGCCTTCACCGTCGGCGAGCCGAGCAGCGACGGTGAGCTGGCCGCCGCCCTGCTGCGCGGCCTGGCGTTCGTGGAGCGGCTGTGCTTTGACTACGTCGGCCTGCTCGGCGCGCCGATCGGCGGCGAGCTGAGCCTCACCGGCGGCGCGGCGCGCAACGCGCACTGCTGTCAGCTGCGCGCCGACGTGCTCGGCCGGTCCCTGCGACTGCCAGACAACGCCGAGTCGGCGTTCGGCATGGCGATCCTCGCCGCGGCGGGAGGCGGTTCGCTCGCCGACACCGCGCAGCGCATGGTGCGCGTCCGCGCGGTCGTCGAGCCGCGCGACGACGCGCAGCGCCTGCACGAGCACTACCGGACGTTCGTGTCAGAGCTCGAGCGGCGGGGCTGGCTCGGGGCGGCGTTGGCCGAACGGGCGCGCTACGTGATCAGGCTGTGATTGGCCGGCTGTTGGACCGAGCCGAGCGACACCACGTAGACGACGTGCTGGCGGTGAACCGCGATGAAGTCGTGCTCCGCCGCAGCGTCCGTGCCGTCCAGTGGCTCGACGATCACGTCGACGAGCGCGATGAAGTCGCGCTCTGGGGCGTTGAGCAGGTCCGACAGCCGGCTGCGATAGCCATCCGCCGCGAGCGTGGCGGTGCCGGTGATGCGCTGGCGCGGCGTTTCGATCGAGATGCGCTCGTAGCGATGCTGCACTCGGCCATTGTCGGCACCCGCCGCGATCGACATGAGGGTGAACGCACGTTTTTCGGCGGGCGGGCACACTGGACCGCGCTATCGCGCCGCCTCAGGTCTACCGCCGTCGCAGGGTCGCAGCGCTCGGCGGGCTCGCGGGGCTGCTGATCCTCGCAGTGCTCGCGCTGCGCGCATGCGGCGGCGGCGACGATCCCGCGCCGGTGCAAAGCCTCGCCGGCCCCGCCGCCGCGTCGAACCCCAAGGCGCCCGAGCTGCCCGGCGGCGGGCGCGAGATCTTTCCGGCGTACCGGGTCGTCGCGTTCTACGGCGCACCGCAGAGCGAGCGCCTCGGCATCCTCGGCATCGGCTCACCCGATCGCGCCGCCGCGCGCCTGAAGCGGATGGCGCGCCGCTACGCGACGAAGGAGCGGCCCGTGCTGCCGGCGTTCGAGCTCATCGCGACGATCGCGGCGCAGGGGCCGGGCGAAGACGGCCTGCACCGCATCTACCAGGAGCCCGCGACGATCGAGCGCTACCTGAAGGCGGCGCGGCGAGCCAAGGCGCTGCTGCTGCTCGACATCCAGCCCGGCCGCGGAGATTTCCTCAGCGAGGTGAAGCGGCTCGAGCCGTGGCTGCGCCAGCCAGACGTCGGACTGGCGCTCGACCCCGAGTGGCAGGTCGGCGCGAACGACATTCCGGGCCAGACGATCGGCTCGGTGTCGGCCGACGACATCAACGAGGTCACCGAGCACCTCGCGCGGTACGTCGTCGAGCGCCAGCTGCCGCAGAAGCTCGTCGTCATCCACCAGTTCACGAGCGGGATGATCGAGGACAAGGAGCGCGTGCTCGAGCGTCCGGGCCTCGCCATCACCATGAACGTCGACGGCTTCGGCAACCGCGCCAACAAACGCATGAAGTACGTCGAGTTCACGGCGGACGTCCCGCGCTTCCATGACGGCTTCAAGCTCTTCTATGAGGAGGACACGAACCTCATGCGCCCCGAGGACGTGCTCAGGCTGACGCCGCCGCCGGATCTCGTGGTGTACGAGTGAGGTCGCCCGCAGGTCGCCGGTTGCGCTGACCGGAGGGCGAAATCCCCTCTACAGGTCCTTTTCCAGCCAGATCTCAACGGGATCGTGGCCGCGCGCGATCCGTTCGATGACGCGGTAGCCCTCGGCGGCGTAGAGCTTGCGCGCCTCGCTGAGGACCTCGGTCGTCAGCAGGCGGACGCGCGTGTGACCGCGTTCGCGGGCGATCCGCTCCAGCTCGCGCAGCAGCTGGCGCCCGTAGCCGCTGCGGCGCATCGACTGGCGGACAAACATGCGCTTGATCTCGCCGATGCCGGGAGCGAGCGTCCGCAGGCCGCCGCAGGCCACCGCGCGGCCGTCGTCGTACAGGACGCGCCACGCGCCCTCTTCGCCGTCGAATGCCGCCTCGGTGGCGAAGATGCGCTCGCTGGGCTGAAAGCCCCTCCCGAGCCGGTCCTGCAGCAGCGCGAGGTACTCCTCGAACAGCGCTCGCGTCACGGCGCCATCTGGCGATTCGGCCCGGATTTCGACGCCACTGATCACGTACTCCGCTGCAGCGCGATGATCGCGACGTCGTCGCTGAGCTGCTCGGCCCAGCTCTCCGCGGTGGCGCGCAGGAGCTCGACGAGCTCCTGCGGGGCGAGCTGCCCTGCGTGCTGCGCGACGAGCTCGCGCACGCGATCGAAGCCGAACAGCTCGCCGTCGCGGCGCGCCTCCATCAACCCGTCGGTGGCGGCGAACAGCAGCGCCCCCGGCGCGAGCGCCAGCTCGCGTTCCTCGTGGTCCAGGTCGTCGTGGATGCCGAGCGGCAGCCCGGTCGTCGGCAGCTCGCTCAGGGCGCCGCCGCTTGCGACGAGGAACGGCGGCACGTGACCCGCGTTGGCGTAGCGCAGGACGTCGCCGTCGATGATCGCCAGGAACGCCGTGACGAGCGCGACGCTGCGCGGCAGCCGGGTGCGCAGGATCGCGTTGGTCTGGTTGAGCACGGTGGCGGGACAGGCCGAATCCCATGTCCGCGCCTCGACGAAGAAGCGGACCATCGCGCTGACGGCCGCGACCTCCAGCCCCTTGCCGCTGACGTCACCGACGAGCACCGCGAGCGCGCCGCTGGGCAGCCGCCAGATGCCGAAGAGGTCGCCACCGGAGACCTGGCGCTCGGCCGGCTGGTAGACGAACCCGAGCGCGTAGCCCTCGAGGTCGGGCGGGTCTCCGGGGATGAACCCGCGCGTGAGCGCTCGGGCGATCCGGCGCTCGTGCTGGAACTCGAGCGCGTTGGCGATCGCTGCCGCGGCTGCGCGCGCGAACGAGCTGAGAAGCGCCGTCGTGGCGTCGTCGAACGCGCTCTCCCGCGTATGGCAGACGGCGAGCACACCGAACTGCCGCGGTCCGAGCGACAGCGCCACCTGCACGTGCGAGCGCACGCCGTCGAGCTCGGCGCCGATCATGCCGTCACCCAGCGCGTAGCGGTGCGAGCTGCGCCGCTCGCCGATCCCCGTGCTCGCAACCGTGCGCAGGGTCTGCGTGATGCTGTCGAGGCTCAGGAGCGCAACGATCGGCGCCTGGGTGATGAGCGCGCTCTGCTCGACGATGGACTCATAGACGCAGCTGAGGTCAAGCGACGTCGTCACCGCCTCTGCGGCCCTGTGCAGCAACTCCTCGGCGCGGGCGCGCTCGGCCTGCTGCTCTAACAGCTCGGAGCGCTCCAGCGCGACCGCCGCCAGCCCGGCGAGCACCTCGGTGACACGCAGGTGCTCGGTCCCCAGCGCCGCGCGGGGCGGGCTGGAGGACAGCGCGAGCACGCCCAGCGTGCGCCCCTCGGTGGTTCGCACCGGACAGGCGATGAACGTCGACGTCCGGTACCACTCCCACGCGGCCTCCGCCTGGTCTGCCGGAAGCTGGTCGTCCAGCCGCGCGCGCAGCCGCTCGGAACCCTCCCAGTTCTCGATGTCGGCGACCAGCATCGGCTCGCCGTGCGCGATCGCCGCCTCGGTGACCCCGCCGCGCTCGGGGTCGTAGGGGCGATCGAGCACCGGCTGGAGCACGGCACGGATCTCGGGCGTCTCAAACCATGCCGCCTCGGGGCGGATGTGGCGTCGCTCCCAGTCGATCGTCTGAAACGCGCAGCCGTCGACGTCGAGCAGTACGCGGACCTGGACCAGGATCTCCTCCAGCGTGCGCCGCAGCCACGTGCCCGACGAGCCGATGTGCTCGATGTAGGGCTCCCTGCCCGGGTCACCGTTCATGGTCCGCTGACGATAACCCCGCCTCGCCTTGGCTGGCAAAAGGCGCTCGCACGTTCGTCCGCGCGGTTGGGGCGCAGGCGAAGCGGGAACCAGAATGGCGTCGATGGTGGTGTACATGGTCAGCGCGTGGCTGTACGTCCTTGCTCTTTGCATCGCGACGACGCTGCTTGTTCCGGTCCCGCGGAATGCGTCTCGCGCTGCTCGCGCCGGCTACGCGGCGTGTGCGATCTGCGCCGCGGCTTCGATCGCCGGAGCGCTCGGAGCGACGTTATCGGGTCAGCGGGTGCTCGCGGCGGCCTGCGTTGTCGTGACGGCGGCGGCTGGCGGCGTCGGCTGGCGGCTGTGGCGCGCGCGCGACGACAGCGAGCCCGACGACGGCGACGACAGCGACGACGACGGTGGGGGCGGGTGCGTGCGCAAGCCGCTGCCCCCCGCACCGTCCACGCCGCTCGGCGGCCCGCCGACGGATTGGGCGCAGTTCGACCGGCTGCGCGCCACATGGGAACAGCCGCGCGTTGCGCGCGAGCTGACGCCCGTCAGGACGCGGTCAGCTCGCGCGGCGTGATGTGCAGGCGCCGCTCAGCGCCGTCGCGCACGACGACGAGCTCCACCGTGCGGGCGATCGCCTCCTCGGTCATCAGCCGCTGGAGGTCGGCGACGCCCTCGAGCGGCGTCCCCGACGCCTCGACCAGGATGTCCTCGGGCTGAAGCCCGGCGGCCGCGGCGGGGGAGCCCGGCGCGACCTCGACGACCTCGATCGCGCTGCTGCGTCCGAGCCGGCTCGCGATCCGCGGCGGGAGCGGCCGGGCGCCGCCGGCGATCCCGAGGTAGGCGCGTCGGACGCGGCCGTTGGTCATCAGCGCCGAGATGATCCGCCGCGTCGTGGCGTCGATCGGCACGGCGAGCCCGAGCCCGACACCGGCGACGGCGGTGTTGACCCCCACGACCTGGCCGCGGCCGTTGACGAGCGCGCCGCCCGAGTTGCCCGGGTTCAGCGCGGCGTCGGTTTGGATGACGTTGTCGACGACGCGGTGCCCGTCGCCGGAGCGGACGGGAAGCGAGCGGCCGACCGCCGAGACGACGCCCGCGGTGACCGACCCGGCGAAGCCGTGCGGGTTGCCGATCGCGACGACGAGCTGGCCGACGCGCAGCGCCGACGCGTCGCCGAGCGTCGCGGGGACGAGGTCGCTGGACTCGGCGCGCAGGACGGCAAGGTCTGAGAGCGGGTCGCGGCCGACGACGCCGAACTGCAACTCGCGGCCGTCGACGAACGACGCAACGCCCTCGGGCGCCGAGCCCTCGACGACGTGGGCGGACGTGAGCAAAAAGCCGTCCGGCGCGAGCACGAACGCCGACCCGCCGCCGGCAACTCGCCGCCCGCCCCGAACCCGCCGCGAGACGCGCAGGTTGGCGACCGACGGCGCGAGATCACGCGCGACGGCGGTGACGACCGAGGAGTAGGCATCAAGCGCCTCGGCGTCCGATGGGCGGTCGTTTGGAGCGGCCGCGTGGTTGTCCGCGGGGCCGTCGACAAGACGGAGGTTGCTCATGCAACCAACGGTAGCGGGCGGCGTTCGTGGGCTTCGTCGCCGCGCCGTTGTTCTCGAACAGCATCGACAAGGCAAGCCAGGAGCAATGTCGACACGACCGCCCGCGCGACCCGCTGGGGAAACCGCGGCTAAGACCCCTCGACCTGCGCCTTGAGCTCCCCAGGCCGCACGTCAACGAGCGTCGCCCGCAGCTTCGCCTCGCGCTCGTCGTTCAAGAACAGGCCGATCACGCCGCCCGGGTTGACCTCGAGCTCGTACGTCGCCCGCGTGCGGCCGTCGCCGAGATCCTCCAACCGCCAGGAGCCGTCCATGCCCTTCAGGTCGCCGGCCTCGCGCTGCCACGACACGCGCCGCGGCTCCTCGTAGGTCACGCTGAGCTCGAGGCGGATCATCGTGACCTTCGCGTCGATCTCGACCTTGCAGCGCGACACGAGGCCGTCGGCGTCCTCCTCCAGCGGGCGGACCGTGCCGAGCGTTCCCTGCCACTCCGACCAGCTCGCCACGTCCTGCACCACGGGCCACACGGCCTCGATGGGAGCGTCGATGTCCGCGCTTGCGCTGCCGCTTATCGCCATGCGGCGGACCCTAGCCGCTCGACGGCGTCCGCGATGAGCTCACGCGGTCTGCGGGATGCCGTGCTGGCTGAGGTTGCGATTGCTGTACGCGTCCTCGCCGGTCACCTCGCGCCCGAGCCACTCGGGCGCGCGGAAGTCCATCGCGGCGTCCTCGTCGTCGAACTCGATCTCGGCGACGACGAGGCCGTCGAGCGCTCCCGAAAACTCGTCGACCTCGACCTCGACGTCGCCGACGCGCATGCGCCGGCGTGTCTTCTGCACCCGCCGACCCTCGGTGAGCTCCCACAGCGCGTCGGCCTGGCGGCGATCGATCGCGAACTCCTCCTCGACGCGGACGCTGCCCCGCCCATGCTTGATCGCGAGCTTGCAGCCCTTCGGGGTGAGGCGCACGCGGACCTCCGTATCGCCATCCAGCGCGACGTATCCCTGCCGGATCGGCTCGCGGCGCGCGTACGCCAGGCTCGCCGGCAACGCGGGGAGCACGAACTTTCGCTCGATCTCGATTCCGGGGGCCATCGACCTAATCTTTTCGGATGCCCTCCACCCCTGCATCCTCGTCGCGCTTCGTCCGAATCGCCGGCTGGTGCGCCAAGCACCGCTGGCAGACGTTCCTCGCCTGGATCGCCGCGCTCGCCGTGGCGATCGCGCTGGGCTCGACGCTCGGCACGAACGAGATCAACGATTTCCGCCTGCCGGGCACGGAGTCCCAGCGCGCCTACGACGTGCTCGCCGAGCATTCACCTCAGCAGAACGGCCTGACCGACCAGTTCGTCTTCGTCGCGCGCAGGGGAACGCTGCGCTCCGCAGCGCCACAGCAACAGGTCGCCGAGACGCAGCAGAAGCTCCGCAGCGAGCGGGTCGTCGCCGACGTCACGCCGCCGCAGCTCAGTCCGGACGGCCGCATCGGCGTCACCACCGTGACGTACAAGGGCGAGTTTCAGGATCTGAAGCTCGACGAGCTGAAGGACGTGCAGAACGTCGCGTTCAGCGCGCGCGGCCCGGATCTGCGCATCGAGCACGGCGGCCAGGGCGCCGAGTTCATCCGCTACTCCGAACAGCAGGATCCGTCGGAGTTCATCGGGCTCCTGGCCGCGGCGATCGTCCTGCTGCTCGTGTTCGGCTCGGCGGTCGCCGCCGGCGTGCCGCTGCTCACGGCGGTGCTCGCGCTCGGCACCACGATCGCGTTCGTGCCGGTGATCTCGCACGTCGTCGACACGCCCGACTTCGCCGCCCAGCTCGCCGGGCTCATCGGACTTGGCGTGGGGATCGACTACGCGCTCATCGTCGTCACGCGATATCGCTCCGAACACGCGGGCGGCCTGAGTCGTGACGACGCGCTCATGAAGGCGATGGACACGGCCGGCCGGACCGTCTTCATCGCCGGCCTGACCGTCATCATCGCGCTGCTCGGGCTGCTGCTTTTGGGCTTGTCCTTCCTCCAGGGCGCGGCGCTGGCGTCGGCGCTCGCGGTGCTGCTGACGATGCTCGCCGCCCTGACGCTGCTGCCCGCGCTGCTGACCAAGGCCGGCGACTGGGTCGACCGGCTGCATCTCGGGTTCCCCGGCAGCAAGCGCCGCCGCGAGGCGCGCGGCAGCGCCGTGAAGGTCCAGAGCGCGGCGTGGGCGCGCTGGTCTGAAGCCGTGCAGAAGCGTCCGGTGCCCGCGATCGTGCTCGGCCTCGCGATCCTGCTCGCCCTGGCGATCCCCGCGCTGCACATGCGCCTGGGAACGTCCGATGCGGGCCTCGATCCCGAGGGCACGACGACGCGCGCGGCGTACGACATCGTGGCCGACGGCTTCGGCGCGGGCACGAACGGCTCGTTCTTGCTCGCCGTGCAGCTCCCGCGCGCCGGCGACGGCGCCGCAGCTCAGCGCGTCGCCGACGCGGTGCGGCGCGACCCCGGCGTCGCGACGGTCCTGCCGCCACAGCTGTCAGCGGACCGCGAGATCGCGACGATCGTGCTGTACCCGAAGAACGGACCGCAGGAGAAGGCGACGGCGGACCTGCTCCAGCGCCTGCGCGAGGAGCGGCTGCCGCCGGTCGAGCGCCAGACGGGCGCGGAGGTGTACGTCGGCGGCCAGACGGCGTCGCAGGAAGACTTCACGGCGGTCGTGGCGTCCAAGCTGCCGCTGTTCATCGGGATGGTCGTGCTGCTCAGCGCGCTGCTGTTGATGGCGGCGTTCCGCAGCGTCTTCATCCCGATCAAGGCGGCGATCTTGAACCTGCTGTCGATCGGCGCCGCGCTGGGCTTCGTGACGCTCGTCTTCCAGGACGGTCTGCTCGCGAATGCGCTGAGCGTCGGGGAGGGACCGGTGGAGTCCTTCGTGCCGGTGATGCTCTTCGCGATCGTCTTCGGGCTGAGCATGGACTACGAGGTGTTCCTCGTCTCGCGCATGCACGAGGAGTGGGTGAAGACGGGCGATGCGTCGCGTGCGGTGCGCGACGGACTGGCCACGACGGGCCGCGTCATCACGGCAGCCGCCTCGATCATGATCGTCGTCTTCGCGTCGTTCGCGCTGGGTGACGACCGGATCATCAAGGAGTTCGGCCTCGGCCTCGCGATGGCGGTGTTCCTCGACGCGCTCATCATTCGCTGCCTGCTCGTCCCGGCGATCATGGAACTCGTGGGCGAGCGCGCGTGGTGGATGCCGCAGTGGCTCGATCGGCGGCTCCCGCGCGTGGCGCTGGAGCGGACCTAGCCCACTAGCCTGCGAGCCGCGTCAGGGCTCGGGTGCCAGCACGCACGACGTCAGGCCGTAGGCGCGCGCATTGGCGTTCGCGTCGAGGAACGGGTCGGCGTCGACGAGCTGCGCCGGGTTGTCGCGGATCGCGTTGATTGCCCTCTGCGTGTCGCTGATGATCTCGTCGATCTCGCCGCGGTCGTCCGCCGGGACCTCGAGCTGGCGCAGCCGGTCGACGCGCTTTTGCAGCGCCGGCACGGCGACATCGCCGACGAAGCCGCGCACCTCTGCGCGGTTTGGCAGGCCCTCGCCCTGGAGCTCCTTGAGGGCGGGCATGACCGTCGCGCCGGTGGTCTTGCACACGTCGTTGCCGGCGGCCAGGAAGTCGTCCTTGCTGTCGCCTGCGTAGTCGGCCGAGCAGCCCGCGGCGAGTGCCGCGACGAGGAGCGCCACCGATGTCCGGGAGCGCGTCATCCCGGTGCACCGACGCTCGCGTCCGGGCGCATCGCGAGCGTCTCGCGCACGATGTTCGTGCGCGCGAAGAGCAGCGGGCTCTCGGAGATCGGCATCGCCCTGACGCGGTTGCGCCTGGATTCCGCCAGCCGGAAGATCGCATCGAAGCCCTCCTGGTCGGTCAGCCGCTGCGTCGCCGCGTCGAAGTAGTCGCCGAGCAGGGCGTCGAAGGCGCCGCGCCAGTCGTCGCCGGTCGCCCAGCGCTGCTCGAACTCGCGCTCCGGGCTGCCCTGCGGCGTGCCCGCGGCGGCGGCGACGATCGCATCGGCGAGCTGCTGGGAGAAGTCGCTCTGTGCGCCCGCGACCGTCGCCGTCGCCGGCACGTGCTCGAGCAGCTTGCGACGGCGTGTCGAGAAGACCGGGTTGGCGAAGTCCGTCATCAGCAGTGAGGCCGCGAGGCGGTCGGTCAGCAGTCCGATCCGGATGGCCTCGCGCACGACGATCTGGTCCTCGAACGCGCGCTCGGGCACGACGAACACGAAGTGGGTGTCGCCCGGCTGCGTGAAGCCGCGGCGATCGTCGAGCGCGACGCCGAACGTCTGGAGGCTCGTGGAGTAGAGGTCTGCAGCGACAGCGAACGCCGGCGGGGCGCGCAGCCCGAGCAGCTTGTTCAGCGCCTCGGAGTCGACGAAGAACGTGTTGGGCAGGTCAACCTCGGTGACGGTCGCGACGTCCGCGTTGCGCGTATGGCTGGAGATGAGGTTCACCGCCGGCGTGTCGAGGATCTGCTCCATGATCCGCGCGGGGCGCGCGATCGTCTCGCCGCCGGCGAGCAGCGCTTGGAAGCGCGCGCTGGTCCACCGCTCGATGCTCGGGCGGGCGACCTCCATCTCCAGTGCGAGGGCGCCCTGCGGGACCTTGGCGGTGAACCACGGGTGCTCCCCGCGCGCATCTCCGGGGCCGAAGATCGACGCGTCGATGTGGGCGTCCTGCGTGTGCCAGTGGATCCACGGCGAGCGCAGCTCCTTCATGAGGAAGTTGCCGCTGCGGTGGCTCTCGAACGGGCCCTTGCCCTCCGTCGCCGGGGCGACGGCGTGCGCCGAGTTGCCCGCGAACACCCATGCGGACTGCGAACCGACGGTGCGATAGAAGTTGAAGCCGCCCGCGCGCCGGTCCCACGCCATGAGCTCGACCTCGTCGTGCTCGGGATCAAACGCGCTGATGAGCACGTCGGGTCCCTCGTCGCCGCTGCCGAACGCCGCGACGAAGCGCACGTTGCGGTTCACGCCGCTCGTCGCGTCGTTCACCGGTAGCTGGCTGCCCTCGCCGAGCAGGAAGAACGCCGGCTTGCGCGGCAGCGCGAACCCGCCCGCGATCGCCGCCCGGCTGAGCTTGTCCAGCGTGTCCTGCGGCGTGCGGGGAAAGACGCCCTGCGCCACCAGCAGCGTCGCGAAGGCGTCGCCGAGTTCGGCGCTCGCCTCGGCGGCGCTCAGCGCGCGCACCCGCGTGTCCTCGCCGACGACGAAGCGATGCAGGACGTTCGGATCGAGCGATGCGCCCAGCGTGCTGAAGACGCTGCAGCTCGTGTCCGTGACGGTTTGCGTGCTCATCGAGCGATCGCGCGCAGGCTAACCCGTCCGCCGACGGGCCGAGTGGATCTGGCCCGGCCGCGTGATAATGCCGTCGTCATGCGCCTCGCGGTGATCAGCGACACGCACATGCCGCGAGGTGCCCGCGCGATCCCGGACGCCTGCCTGGAGCAGTGCCGTGGCGCCGACGCGATCCTGCACGCCGGCGACCTCAGCGCCGTGTCGGTGCTCGAGCTGCTGCGCGCGCTCGGGCCGCCGGTATACGCCATCCACGGCAACGTCGATTCCGACAGCGTGCGCCACCTGCTGCCCGGCCGGCTAGAGCGCGAGTTCGGCGGCGTGCGCGTCGGGATGACGCACGTCCCCGGCCCCGCGGCGGGGCGCCTGGAGCGACTCAAGAAGGCGTTTGCACGCTGTGACGCGGTGATCTTCGGACACACCCACATGCCCGAGCACCACGCCGCCGGCGGGTTTCAGATCTTCAACCCGGGCTCGCCGACCGAGCGTCGCCGCGCGCCGGCTCACACGATGGGGATCGCGACGATCGCGGACGGCGAGATCGCGTTCGAGCTGCACGTCGTGGGCTGACTGATCGTCCCGGCGTGCGCGCCGAGGGCGGCCTTTGCAACCTTGTCTGCGGTGGCGCCGGTGACGGCGGTGCGGATGCCCGACTGCGGGCGAGGGGGCGTCTGGCCGTTCAGCGGCGCTGTCGGCGGCTGTGCCGGCGCCGTTACGCTCAGCAAACTCTCAGGCTTCTCCCAGGCATGGCGCATCGCCCGCGCCGACAATCACGCCATGAGCACCGTGACCGCCGAACACCGCATCCTCGTCGTCGACGACGAGCCCAACATCGTCGATGTCGTCTCGATGGCCCTGCGCTTTCAGGGCTTCGACGTCGCCTCCGCCGGCACCGGCCAGGAGGCGCTCAGCCAGGTCGCCGCGTTCAAGCCGCATCTCATGGTGCTCGACGTGATGCTGCCCGACATGGAGGGCTTCGACGTCGCCGACCGCCTCGGCGCGCAGCGCGCCGACGTGCCGATCATCTTCCTCACCGCCCGCGACGCCACCGGCGACAAGGTTCGCGGCCTGACGTCCGGCGGTGACGACTACGTGACCAAGCCGTTCAGCCTCGAGGAGCTCGTGGCGCGGATCCGGACGATCCTGCGGCGATCGGGCCAGGCCAAGCCCGAGGACAGCCGGCTCGTCTTCGAGGACCTCGAGATGGACGACGACACGCGCGAGGTCACACGCGCCGGCCAGCCAGTCGAGCTGACCGCGACCGAGTACCGGCTGCTGCGCTACTTCCTGCTCAACCCGCGCCGCGTGCTGTCGCGCGCGCAGCTGCTCGACAACGTGTGGGAGTACGACTTCGGCGGCGACGGCCGCGTGCTCGAGACGTACGTGAGCTACCTGCGCAAGAAGCTTGACGCGCACGGGCCGTCGCTGATCCACACGGCGCGCGGCGTCGGGTACGCACTGCGTCTGCCGCGATGATCCCGCGGTCGCTGCGCGCGCGGCTCATCGTGGGACTCGTCGCGCTGGCGGCGGCGGGACTGCTGATCGCCGGCGCGGTGACCTACAGCGAGCAGCGCTCGTTCCTCTATGAGCGTGTCGATCAGCAGGCGCTGGCGGCAGCGAACCTGCCGTCAACCTCGGCCGGCCCGGGCGGGCTCGACGGGGACCGCCCCGGCGGCTACCCGTCGCAGTCAGGCGGCGGTCCAAGAGCGGGCGGCGGTCGCGGCGGTCCCAGAGGCGACCGCGCTGACCTGCCCGCCTCGACGTACCGGCAGACCCGCGACGCGAGCGGTAGGGAGGTGAAGAGCGACACGCCGCGCCTGCCCAGCAGCGAGACCGCCCTCGATCCGCCCAAGCTGCCGGCGAAGATCACGCCGGACACGTACTTCACGGCCGATGCGACGGGTTCATCGGGCCCGCGCTACCGCGTGTACGCGCGCTCGACCGCGGGCGGGGGGCTTCAGATCGGCGCCGTCTCCCAGAACTTCGTCGACGACCAGCTCGGCCAGCTCCTGCTCATCGAGGCGCTCGTGATCGCCGGCGTGCTGCTCGCGCTCGCCCTTGCCACCTGGTGGATCGTGCGGCTCGGGCTGCGCCCGCTGGACCGCATCAGCGCGACGGCGGGCGCGATCGCGGCGGGCGACCTCTCCCAGCGCGTCGAGCACGCCGAGCCGGGAACGGAGGTCGGCCGCCTCGGGCTCTCGCTCAACGCGATGCTGCATCAGATCGAGCAGGCGTTCGCCGAGCGCCACGCGAGCGAGGAGCGCCTGCGCCGCTTCCTCTCCGACGCGGCGCACGAGCTGCGCACGCCGCTGTCGTCGATCCGCGGCTACTCCGAGCTGTATCGCATGGGCGCGGCGCGCCAGGGCCCGGACGCCGAGAAGGCGATGAGCCGCATCGAGCAGGAGGCGGGGCGGATGGGCGTCCTCGTCGAGGATCTGCTGCTGCTCGCGCGCCTCAACGAGACACGCGCGGGCGCCCGCGAGCCCGTCGACCTGTCCGAGCTCGCGCGCGACGCCGCCGACGACGCGCGCGCCGCCGCGCGCGACCGCGACATCACGCTGTCGGCGCCCGACGAGGAGACCGTCGTGGTCGGCGACGGCAACCAGCTGCGCCAGGTGCTGAGCAACCTGACCCGCAACGCGCTCGTCCACACGCCGGCGGGCACGCCGGTCGAGCTCAGCGTCACGCGCGTCGGCGAGCGCGTGCGGCTCGTCGTCGCCGACCACGGCCCCGGGCTGCCGGTGCAGGATGGCGCGGAGCTCTTCGAGCGCTTCTGGCGCGCGCAGGCGGCGCGTGGTCGCGGCCCGGCCGGTGCCGGCCTCGGGCTGGCGATCGTGCACGCGATCGTGACCGCGCACGGGGGGAGCGTCGGCGCCCGGACCCGCCCGGAGGGCGGCGCCACGTTCACCGTCGAGCTGCCCGCGCAGAACGGCTAGTAGTGGCCACTAGACGCAAACGCTCGTCTGCCACGCTGCCCAAACGGAGGATCGCCCTGCGCCGACGACTGCTCGACCAAGTCCGGCTCACGTACGGCCGAGCGCCTTGTTCACGCGCGCCACGAGCTCGCGCGGGCTGAACGGCTTCAGCGCATAGTCGTCCGCGCCGGCCGCGAGGCCAGCCTGCATGTCGGCCTCCTGCGCCTTGGCGGTCAGCAGGATCACCGGCACGTGCGCCGTCTGCGGCGCTTCGCGCAGCCGCACGCAGACCTCGGGGCCGGTGAGGCGCGGCATCATCCAATCGACGAGCACGATGTCCGGCGGTCGGGCGAGCGCCGCCTCGACGCCGGCGACGCCGTCCTCTGCCGTCTGCACCTCGAAGCCCGCCTTCGTGAACTTCAGCGCCAGCAGTTCGCGGATGAACACATCGTCGTCGATGACGAGGACGAGGGGGAGACGGGTCGCGCAGTCGGCGGTCATGTGGGCGTCCTGTCGGTGCTGGCGATCGGCAGCGTGACGACGATCCTCGTTCCGGTCCCGGGTGTGGAGCTGACGACGATCGTCCCGCCATGATGATCGACGATGCCCTTGACGATGACGAGCCCGAGCCCGGTGCCCTGAATCGCCTCCTTCGTCGTCGTCGACGAGCGAAAGAAGCGGGTGAAGAGCTGATCCTGCTCCTCCTCGGGAATGCCGACGCCGGTGTCCGTGACGGCGATCTGGACGTGCTCGCCGGCGCGCTCGGCGCTGATCGTCACGCTGCCGCCGGGGCGCGTGAACTTCACCGCGTTGGACGCGAGGTTCAGCAGCGCGCGGTCGAGCTCGCGCGCGTCGCCCAGCAGGTCCGGTAGGTCCTCGGCGATCTCGAGGCGGACATCGAGCTCGCGCGCGGTGGCCTGCGGCATGATCGCCTCCGCGACGGCGCGGACGACCGGCTCGAGCGCCATCGGGGCGTGGGCGAGCTGGTAGGTGCCGGCCTCGATGCGGCTGAGCGTCAGGAGATCCTCGATCTGGGCGAGCAGCCGGCCGGTGTTGAACTCGACGACCTCGAGCATCCGATCCTGTCCGTCGTTCAGCTCGCCCGCGTCGCCGTCGCGCAGCATCTCGACGTAGCCGGTGATGCTCGTCAGCGGCGTGCGCAGCTCGTGCGAGACGGTCGAGACGAAGTCGCTCTTGATCCGGTCGAGCTCCTGCAGCTCTGAGACGATGTGCTTCTGCGCCGTGACGTCGCGGAAGCTCCACACCCGGCCGATCGTGTGACCGTCGACGCGCTGAGGCAGCGAGTGGCGCTCGAACACGCGACCGTCCTTGAAGTCGAGCTCGTCGTGGCTCTCCGCGTCCGGGAGGCCGTAGAGCCGCTGGACCTGCGCGACGAACGCCTCGGGTTCGAGGAGCTGATCGAGGACGAAGGCGATCGCGCGATCGTCGTCGCCGGCGTCGAGGACGTCCTGCGGGATCCCCCACATCGCGGCGAACTTCGTGTTGTGGCTCACGATCGCGCCCTCGCGGCTGACGACGAGGATGCCGTCCGCGGTCGATTCGAGCGTGGCGCCGAGCAGGGAGAGCGTCGTGCGCATCTCCTCCTGGGAGGCCGTCAGCTCGGCGGTGCGTTCCTCGACGCGGCGCTCGAGCGAGCGCGACAGGCGCTCGGCGACCGCGAAGCCCTCCGCGTTCTCGAGCGCCGCTCCCGCGAGCGAGCAGATGAACGCCGCGAGGCGCTCCTCCTGCTCTCCGAAGAGCGCGCCGACATGGCCGTGGGTGGCGTACAGGCAGGCCGCAGGTTCCCCGCGCACGTAGATCGGCGCGCAGATCGCCGACCGGACGTCGCCGCCGGACGACACGCCGCCGAGCGGATCGCCGATCGTGACCGGCCGGCCCTCCGCGAGCGCCCGCAGCACCGCGGCCTCGTCGTGCGGCTCGGCTGCAAGCGCGGGTGCCGGGTGCCGGCTGCCGGCCTCGTCGGTGACGAGCTCCACGACGACGCAGCGCTCGCTGCGCAGCAGCGTCATGGCGGCCGCTCGGGCGGCGGACAGCGCGGCGTCGCGCGTCAGGGCGAGCGCGATCCGCCTGCCTTCGTCGAGCAGCGTCGAGAAGCGGTCGGCGAGCGACAGCGTCGACTCGCCGGCCGGCGGCCGCGTCGTGGACTGCACGCCGGCCGTCGCAAGCTCGATCGCCGCGTGCGCGCGTTCCAGCGCCGTGTCGGCGCCGGTCGCTCCCAGGGCGTCGTCGAGCTGCGCGCCGGCGAGCAGCGTCTGGGCGAGCTCGTAGGTCGCGCCGTGCTGCTCGGCGATGGCCGCGCTGCGCGTCAGCAGCCGGCGCGCGCGGCGCGGGCGGCCGCTGAGCGCGGCGATCAGGCCGCGCTCGCGCAGCGCGTGGGGCAGGTTGTTGCGGTAGCTGCGCGCGAGCCGCTGCGCGCGGCGCGCGGCGCGGGCGGCCTGGCGGCGCAGCCGGCGGCGGCGCGCGGGCGCCAGCAGCGGCGTCGACTCGAGCTCGGTGCGCAGCGCGGTGGCCAGCCACGACTGCACCGGCGCGACGTACTCCTGGCGCAGGCCCTTGGCCCGCACCGCGGCGTCGGCATCGCGCAGCGCCGTCACGGCGTGGCCGGGCAGGCCGCGCGCAAGCAGCCCGACGGCCTGGCCCTGCAGCAGCTCGGCGCGCGTGTGGACGTCGTCGCCGGGCGGCACGGCCCGCTCGATCGGGGCTCGGCCGAGCGACGCCTTGCCCCACACGCCCAGCGCGATTCCCGATGCCTGGTCGTCGCCGAGCTCGGTGGCGGCGCGATGGACGCTCTTGGCGACCTCGACCGCCTCGGCCAGGCGACCCAGCCGGTAGAGCGTGAGCGCGACATGCCAGCCGGCGGTGTTGACCTCCCACTGATCGCCGGTGCGCTCGAGGATCGCGATCGCCGCCTGGAGCGTCTGGAGCGCGTCCTCGTAGCGCGACGCGCCGTACAGGGCAACGCCGGTGAAGTGCAGGGACTGGCCCTCGCCCCACGCGTCGCCGAGCTCGCGGCGGATCGCCAGCGACCGGCCGGCGTAGTCCAGGCCACGCTGAAACCACGGCAGCATCGTCATCACGGGGGCGTGCTCGGAGTACGCCTGCGCGCGCTCGAGCGTCGGCGGGTAGCGCTCGGCGCGGTTGAGGCCGCGCAGATGCGTCCAGGCGCACGGCACCTTGCCGGCGCCGAACCAGTAGACGTGCGCGAGCCGGCTGTAGAGCCGCACGGCAAGCAGGTCGCTGCCGCTGTCGTCGGGCCGCCGTCGGCCGGTGAGCCGCGGTACGAGGCAGTGCGCGACCTGGACGGCGACCTCCCACAGCAGGAAGGCGAGGAAGGTCAGCGCGCGCCGCGGGACGCGGGCGCCGAGCAGTCGCAGCGCGCTCTCGGTCGCCTCGCGCGCGGCCTTCATGTCGCCGCGCTTGAACGCCAGCTCGCCGACCTTGCCGTCGAGGCGCGCGCGAGCGAGGCCTTCGCCGGCGGTCCTACGCGCGACGTCGAGCAGCGCGGCGGCCTCCTCGTAGCGCCCGCGCAGCATCGCCACGTCGGCGAGGCCCTCGGCGATCTGGGCCCGCAGGACGGTGTCGGCCGGCGGCGCTCCGCGCTCGGCGATGCGGTACTGGCGATCGGCGACCTGCAGCGCGTGGCGCTGGCGGGCCTGGTCAGCGGCTGCGAGCGCGTAGCGCAGCGCGCGCTCGGGCTCGCCGGCTGCGTCGAAGTGGTAGGCGATGTCGAAGACCTGCTCGGCGTCGCGCTGCTCGATCTGCAGCGCGGCGGCGAAATGCAGCGCAGCGCGCTCGGTGTCCGCCAGCCGGGCAAGCAGCGTCTCGCGCAGCTTGTCGTGGACGAAGGCGCAGCTCGCGCCGTCGTCCTCGAGCCAGACGATCCGCCGGCTGCGCGCCTCCGCGAGGCCGGCGAGCGCCTGGGTGTGGTGCTGGGCGGCGAGCTCGGTGGCGGCCGCGACATCGAAGCGCTTGCCGAGGACCGCGCCGACGGACAGGAGCGACAGCACGGCATCGTCCAGGCGTTCGAGGCGCCGGCCGAAGATCTCCGCCGCGCGGCGGGAGGATTGGGCGTCCTCGAGGTCGTCGAGCTGGGCTTGCCAGCCGCCGGTGCCGGCGCTCAGCACCCCGGTCTCCACGAGCCCGCGGAGGATCTCGGTGGCCATGAACGGGCTGCCCTCCGACAGTCGCGCGACGACGTCGACGACCTCGCCGGGCACGCCGCCGGTCATCGAATCGACGAGGCTCTGGATGTCGGGGGTGCGGAAGGGCGCAAGCGCGATCGACACCGGGTCGGGGAGGCGGCGCAGCGGATGGTCGGCCGCGACCTCCTCGGAACGAAACGCGCATACCGTGAGCACGTGCTGTGCGTCGGCGGCGCCGGGGGTGCCGGAGCCGGCCACGACTTCGGCGGAGGCGGGCCCCCGTTCGTTCGCGCGCGGACGGTGCCACTCGCGCAGCAGCCGGAGCGTCAGCTCGTCGGCCCACTGACAGTCGTCGAGCAGCACGAGTGCGGGGCGTTGCGCGGTGCCGACCGCGTCCAGCAGCATGCGCAGCGCGCGCATCGTGCGCAGCTCGCCGTGCTCCTCGAGGCCCGCCGCCGATGATCCTGACGTGCCGAGCAGCTCTCCGAGCCGCGGCATCGCCGCGGTGAGCGCCGCCTCGTGGCCGGCCAGCCGTTCACGCAGGAGCGTCCCGAACGCCGGGTCGGCGGCGGCATGGGCGACGATCCCGCCGACGACCCCCTCGAGCACCTCGTACGGGGCCTGGCCGGACTGGTCGAGGCCCTGCCCGCGCAGCGTCAGCACCTCGCGCCCGGCGCACAGCTCCTCGAACTCCTTGAGCAGCCGGGTCTTGCCGCCGCCCGACTCGGCCTCGAGCGTGACGATCGCGCGTCCGCCGGTGCGGCTGCGCTCGAGCTGTCGCTCGAGCGTGCGCAGCTCGTCGCTGCGCCCGACGAGCACCGGCTCGGTCAGGGTCCGTCGGCCGCGATCGTTGATGCCGACGACGATCTCTGGCTCGGCGATCCCGGAGTCGCGCGCGCCCCGGATCTGCTCGAGATCGCTGGCGACCGCGGTGGCCGACTGGTAGCGGTCGTTGGGGTCTGGCTGCAGCAGGCGCTCGACGATGTGCTCGAGCGCGCGCGGAACGTCGGACCGCAGGCTGCGCAGGTGCGGCACGCGGCCGGCGACGAGGCTGGCAAGGACGTCTCCGACCGACTCGCCCTGAAACGGCGGCCGGGCGGCCAGGCAGGCGAACAGGACGGCCCCGGCGGAATACAGATCGGAGCGCTCGTCGACCTCGGTGTGCAGCAGGCCCGCCTGCTCGGGGGAGAGGTAGTGCGCGGCGTGCGCCGGCAGCTCGCCGATGCGCTGCTCCAGGTGTGAGTTGCGCGAGAAGCCGAAGTCGATGAGGGTCGCGCGCACCGGCGACGCCTGATCGTCGATCATGACGTTGGACGGCTTGACGTCGAGGTGCAGGACCCCGCGCTCGTGGGCGGCCCCGAGCGCCGTCATGATTGCGCTGCCGACGGTGATCGCCTCGTCGATCGACATGGCGCCGCGATCGAGTTGCTGCGCCAGCGAGATCCCGGTCACGAACGGGGTCACGACGTACAGCCGGCCATCGTCCTGTCCGACCTGCGCGGGACCAGCGACGTTGAGGTGCTCGAGCCCGGCGAGCACGTCGGCCTGGTGCTCGAGGCCGGTCTGCGTCGCCCGCGGGACCGTCTTGAGCTGCGCGGTCTTGATCACGACGCGGTGCTCGTCCTCGACGTCCGTGCCGAGCCACGTCGTGATGTCGCCGCCGTCTCGCAGCACGCGTGACGCGTGGAAGCGCTGCGCGAAGAGATCCCCGGGCATAGGGCAAGGATCGGCCTGCGGATCGCGCGGCTTGAGCGCGCGTCCGCCGGAGGGTGATTCGCGCGTCACGCGCCGATCTGGTGTGGCACGCCCTCGGCCGCGATCTCCTCGAGTGCTGACGGTGCGACGGCGAAGCGATTTCGCCCGGATTCCTTGGCCTGGTACATCGCGAGGTCGGCGCGGATGAGCGCCTGCTCACCGCTGCTCTCGTCGCCGAGGAACGGCGCGACGCCGACGCTGGCGGTGATGCAACGGCGCCCGTCGCCGTCGCCGTCGACGGTGGCGTCCTCACGGATGATGCGCACGAGGTCGCGCGCGACGATCTGCGCCTCGTGCAGGCCGGCATTCGGCAGCAGGATCGCGAACTCGTCCCCGCCGAGGCGCCCGATGATGTCGCTGTCGCGCAGGCGCTCGCGCAGCAACGACACGACGTTCACGATCAGCTCGTCTCCGGTGTTGTGGCCCAGCGCGTCGTTGATGCGCTTGAAGTCATCGATATCCAGCACGAGGAGGGCGCCGCGCGGGCCGTAGCGGACCACGTCGGCAACATGCCGGTCGAGCTCCTGCTCGAGGCGGCGGCGGTTGAGCAGCCCGGTCAGCGGGTCGTGGTCGGCGAGGTAGCGCAGCTCGCGCTCGAAGCGCCGCCGCTCGGTGATGTCCTGGATCTGATCGAGGAAATGCAACGGCGTGCCGTCGGCCTCGCGGACGAGAGTCACGCTGCGCGCCACCCACACCGGGGTTCCGTCCGGCCGCAGGTAGCGCTTCTCGTCGGTCGACGAGCCGATCTCTCCCGAGATCAGCGCCCGCATGACGGCGCGGTCGGCGTCGACGTCGGCGGGATGCGTCACCGACGCGAAGTCCTCACCGCACAGCTCGGCGCGCGAACGGCCCGTGATCTCGCACAGTGCTTGGTTGACGTCGAGGAAGCGCCCGTCGAGGTCGGCCAGCGCCATCCCGATCGGCGCATCTTCGAACGCGCGCCGGAAGCGCTCCTGGAGGCGCTGCTGCTCGGTGATGTCACGGGCGATCCCCAGCGTGCCGATCAGGGCACCCGACGCGTCGCAGAACGGGCTCTTCGTGACCGACAAGATGTGCGCGTGGTCGTTGAAATGCCCGCTCAACTCGTACGCCGACGGCGCCCGGGCCGCGAGCACCGCAGCGTCGCGCTCGGCGATCGCGCCGGCGACCTCGGGCAGCACCTCGCTGTTGACGCGGCCGACGATCTCCTCGCCCGGCCGTCCGATCAGGTTGGCGGCGGCGCTGTTGACGAGCAGGTAGCGACCGTCGAGATCCTTGACATAGATCGAGTCGGTCGTCGCTTCGAGGACCTGCTCGAGCAGGTCCCGGCTGCGCGCGCCTCGGTCCGAGGTGCGCCCGAGGATCCACGCGAGAAACACCAGCGCGATCGAGCGGGGAAGCACGGCGGTCGGGCCGTCCTCGACCACGCCGCTCGCCTGCCACGCCAGGATGATGGCGATGCTCAATCCGGCGCTGAACAAGCCGGCACGCGTGCCGAGCTCAGTGGCGATGATCGCGACCGGGATGATGAACACGAGCCCGACCGTGATGGGCGGGGAGGGCACGAGCACGAGCACGAGGCTGGCGGCGACGAACAGCGATGCGGCGGCCGCCACCACCGGCGCGCGGCGCGTCCCATGCTTTCCGAGCATGCGCGACAGCCCGGCTGGCGCGAGCTGCTCACCGACCACGGCGCCACCGGTCTTCCTAAAGGCGTGCATTGACGGTGCTATCGGCGCCTGATGCGCCGATCGTGAGGGCAACGGACCTTTGTCCGGCCCCTACCTTGGCCGTGCCTGGCGCTCGGCCTCGGCCCGGATCGCAGACTTGATCGTGCGGCCCATCAACACAGCGCCCCTGCGGTTGACGTGAATCGAGTCGTATGTCACACCGGGCCGATCCGAAGCGGCGGTCCAGTCGACGAGGGCGAGATCGTCGTGTGACTGGTCAAGCGCGCGAAGTCGCGCGTTGACGTAGGGGAAGTACCACGCGTACTGCCGCAGTTCGGCCAGTCCGGCTGGCGGAACCGTGCGCGTCGTGGGCTGACGCAGCGTGACCCAGATCACCTGCCGAGCACCGCGCCGGCGCAGGGTGTGAAGCAGCCTCGACGCCTCGGCGTCAAACCTCCCGGCCCAGTAACCGAAGCGATGGCCGTCGCGTTCCCACAGCGAGTTGTAGCCCACCCCGACCACGACGAGCGGCGAAACGCGCCGGCGCGCACGGAGCTCGCGCTCGGCCACGCGCACCATGAGGGCCGGCCGGCCGTAGCGGCGAAGACGCCAGCACGGCATGACGGCGCGGATGCCGGGCCACGCGCTGAGCAGGACGGAATCCACGATGACGGTTGCCCGCCGGTTGGCCGCCCATGACGGTACGCCCGCCGACGCCGGTGGTCGCTTGCATTGCAACCCGCGCGCGATCGCAGGATCGCTCGGCGCCACCAATCCCATGAGCAACCCGGCGACGACCGCCGCCGCGGCTCGCCTCAGCCCGTGCATTGGCGCAGAACCTACTGCCCGACGGCGACGCCACGGTGTTTTCGCGTCAAGAGGCCCATTTTCCGGGTGAGCGGCGATCGCCGTCTCGAGGCGGGGCATCGTCGCGGCGTTCGAGGATCGCCTTGAGCCGTCGCAGGTCCTTGGCGTTGGCGCGGCGCATCGCTGCGCCCATCAGCGGTGCGGCGAGCTTGCCAAAGCCGGTCGGATCGCCGCTGTTTCGCAACAGCATGCGCGTGCCCGCGGCGGGGGTGTCGTGCCAGCTGTAGGTGGTCTGCATCGGAAACGGTCCTTCGGCGGTGCGCATGACCAAGCGCTCCCCAGGCGTGTGCTCGATCACCTCGTAGGTGTACTCCAGGCGGCGCCCGAAAAACCGCGCGTGAAACGCGACCTGCGTGCCGACGGCGAGCGGCGGATCTGTGCGCCAGTGGACGGCCGTGATGTTCTGATACCACGCCCTCGCGTTGTCTGGATCGCACGCGTACGCGGCAACCTCGCCGCGCGGGCGATCGATCTCGATCGCGGTCGTCACGTCGACAGCCATTGGCGTGACGATACCCCGGGCCGGTCAGCTCGCTGGCGGCGCGGCGCGCGCGAACAGGGCGGGCCCGGTGCCGGTCTCGGCGTAGGACCTCAGCCGCAGCATGAGCTGGGCCCAGGTCATCGCCGCGGTCGCCATGAGCGGGCCGTCGTCGGCCCAGCCGTCGTGGCTGAACGCGACCGTCGTGCCGGCGCCGTCGGCGCCGGGGCGCAGCGTCCACGTGATCTCGGTGCCGTTCCAGTGCGGCGGGAACGCGCCGACCGAGGTCCAGCGCACGGTGTCGGCGCCGACCTCGTCGACGCGCAGCTCGAAGCGCATCGGCGCGACCGCAAAGCCGAGGCTGAGCGTCGCGCCGGCGCCGCCGTCGTAGACGACGTCGTCGGTCCACCAGCCCTCGATGCCGGCCTGGCTGTCGAGGGCGGCACGGACGGTGTCCGCGGGGGCGTCAGCGTCGAGTTGGAAGACGATGCGGGGCATGGCGTCCTTTCGGGTCGGCTGGGCGTCTAACGTAAGAGACGGCTTACGTTAGCGTATACTTCTTCACCTGCTATGCAGGACGCAGCGTTCAAAGCCCTCGCCGAGCCGCGCCGCCGTGCGATCCTCGAGCTCGTGCGCGACGCCGAGCTGCCCGCCGGCGAGATCGCGGCGCGCTTCGATGTGACGCGGCCGGCGATCTCCCAGCACCTCACGGTCCTCAAGGACGCGGGGCTCGTCGTCGAGCGCCGCGAGGGCACCAGGCGGCTGTACCGCGCCGACCCGGACGGGCTGCTCGGCCTCAAGCGGTTCGTCGACCGCTTCTGGGCGACGGGCCTGGCGCGCCTCAAGGATGCCGCCGAGCGCGAGGCCGGCCGGTAGCCATGGCGGTCGTCGGCGATCGCGTCGAGCACGAGCTGTACGTCGATGCGCCGCCCGCGCTCGTGTTCGCGATGTTCTGCGAGGCCGAGCGCTACGTGCAGTGGATGGGCGAGGAGGCGACGCTCGACCCGCGCCCCGGCGGAACCTACCGCGTCGTCGTCAACGATCACGCCACCGTCGCCGGCACCTACACCGTCGTCGAGCCACATCACCGCATCGAGTTCACCTGGGGCTTCGAGGGCAGCCCCGACAGCCCGCCGGGCAGCAGCCTCGTCAGCGTCACGCTGACGGCGCACGACGGCGGGACCCGCCTGCGACTCGTCCACAGCGGCCTCGAGCATCCCGCGCTCAGCCCGCACGACCGCGGCTGGGCCGGCCACCTGAAACGGCTCATGCTCGTGGCGTAGCGCCTACCCGCGTGAGTGCTCGGCGAGCAGCGCGCGGACGTCCTGCTCGAGCTGCGCGGCGTCCGCATATGCGCCGAGGCGCGTGTTGACGCGCTTCCCCCGCGCGTCGAGAAAGAACGTCGTCGGTGAGACGCGGCCGCCGCCGAGCGACCGGGTCGCTTCGGAGTCGGGGTCGAAGATGCTGGGGAATCCGGGCGGGACCTCGTCGAGGAACTGCCGTGCGGCGTCGCGCGCGTCGTTGGCGTCCAGGCCGATGAACGCGACGCGGTCTTGGTACTTGGCTGCGATCGTGGCGAAGTAGGGGAACTCGTCGCGACAGGGCGGGCACCACGATCCCCATTGGTTGACGACGACCGGGTGTCCGCGAAGGTCGGTGAGGCGTGTCTTGAGGTCGCGGGCGCCTTCGCCGACGAGCTGGTTGGCCTGGGCGGCGTTGGCTGCCAGCGCCTTGCCGGGCCCGCCTGCCAGCGCGATCCCGGGCGGTGTGGGCGCCGGGTTCTCGCTCGCCGGGCCGCTGACGGTCGGGCTGTCGGTGGCGCCGCCGCACGCGCTGAGTGCGAGGGTCGCGGCGACGGTCGCGCAGATCGCGGTCAGGCGCATGTCAGCGGCTCGGGCTCTCGGCGGTCGCGTGCCTGCGCATGGTTCGCAAGGATGCCCGACCGCCGCCCCCGTCGCGCCCGGATCGATCGGCAGGTTCTCAGATCGTACGATGACGAGCTCATCCACCACTCGCCACCGGCAGGACGGTTTGTGATCGTGCAGCCAGCGCCAGACGACGTGCGGATCGAGCTGCTGGGCGGCTTCCGCGTACGGCTCGGCGACCGCGAGGTCGTCGAGACCGATTGGCCGACGCGCCGCGCGCGGGAGCTGGTGGCGCTGCTGGCCCTCGCCGACGGCCACCGGCTCGCACGCGATGAGGTGATCGAGCAGTTCTGGCCGCAGCTCGAGCCCAAGGCCGGCGCGGCGAACCTGCGCAAGGCGGCCCACCACGCGCGCCGGACACTCGGCCAGGCGGACGCCGTCGTGCTGCGCGCCGGACGTATCGCGCTCTTTCCCGACCGCACGGTGGTCTGCGATGTCCAGCGCTTCCTGCATGCGGGTGAGCTCGCGCTGCGGGGGGACGATGACGACGCCTGTGCCCGGGTCGCAGGGTCATACGCGGGCGAGCTTCTGCCCGCGAGCCCGTACGAGCCCTGGACGCAGGAACCGCGGCGGCGGGCGCTCGCCTGCCTCACCGAGCTGCTGCGTCGCAGTGGACAGTGGGAGCGGCTGCTGAACGTCGAGCCGACCGACGAGGTCGCCTGCCGGCAGCTGATGCTGGCCGCGATCGACGCGGGGCAGCGACACGTCGCGCTGCGCTGGTACGAGCGGCTGCGGATCGCGCTGGTTCGCGACCTCGGCGCGCAGCCGGGTGCCCAGACGCGCGCGCTGTATGACCGCTGCACCGCGGGCGTCCGGCTCGGCGAGCGCGCGTTCATCGGCCGTCAGCCCGAGCTTGCGAGGATCGACACCGTGTTGGGACGGGTCGCCGATGGCGGGACGGCGGCGGTGCTCGTGCGCGGCGCGGCGGGCATCGGGAAGTCCGCGCTCTGCCGCGAGGTCATGCAGCGTGCCCACAACGCCGGCTTCCGGGTCTTGACCGTCAGGGGGACGATCTCCGGCGCGCCGTATGACCCGATCGGGTCGGCCATCGCCCAGGTCCTGGTCGATGGCCGCGCGCCGCTGCGCGCGCTGCCGGCGCGCACGCACTCCGTGCTCGCGGAGTTGAGCCCGCTCGCCGGGCCGGCGCCGCCGCTGGACAGCGCCCTGACCCGTCACCAGGTGGTCGCGGCGTTCGGGCGGGCCCTCGACCTCGCCAACCGCGAATCTCCGACGCTGCTGTGCGTCGAGGACGCGCACCTCTGCGACGAAGCGACCGCCGGCGTGCTGCATCAGCTCGTCGCCGGTGGCAGCGATCGACCCCTGGTCGTGCTCCTCGCCTGCCGCGCCGAGTGGATCAGAACGAGCCTGCCTCGCGGCATCGTCGAGGTCGCCCAGAACGACAGCACGCTGACGCTGGAGCTCGGCGCCCTGGAGGACGAGGCGATCGCGCGGCTCGTCGCGCTCGCCGCCGCGGATCGTCCCTCGCCCGACAGCGTGGAGGCGGTCGTCGAGCTGGCCCGCGGACATCCCTTCTTCGCACTGGAGCTCGCTCGCACGCTCGGGACGGATGCGTCGATCCCCCTGCCCGACACGGTCCGCGCCGCCATCCGAGACCGTTTCGCCGGCTTGGACTCCGACGCGCTGGAGGCGCTGGCCGCGCTG
This sequence comes from uncultured Actinomycetes bacterium, assembly GCA_963705315.1. Classification (GTDB taxonomy): domain Bacteria; phylum Actinomycetota; class Thermoleophilia; order Solirubrobacterales; family Solirubrobacteraceae; genus CADCVQ01. The sequence continues at coordinate 3,538,084 of OY970068.1, read as the reverse complement.
GCGATCATCGAGGATGACCTCGACATCGCGAGCGTGCTCGCGCTCACCGGTCGCGACGAGCCCGGCGCCTTCGAGATGCTCGACGCGGCGCTGGACGCGGGCGTGCTCGTCGTCGCGGGAACGCGCTATCGCTTCCGTCACGAGCTGGTTCGCCAGGCGCTCACCGACGACCTGGCGCCCCATCGGCGCGTCGGCCTGCACCGCGACGCCGCGCTTCGCCTGGAGGTCGCCGGGGCGCCGGCCGAGCTCGTCGCGCGTCATTGGCTGAAGGGCGAGCGGCCGGAGGCGGCGGTTCCATGGCTGCTGCGTGCCGCGCGGCATGCCACCAGGGTCGGCGCCTTCGCCGATGCACTGGGTCACGTCACACGGCTGCTCGTCGCGCAGCCCGCACACTCCGAGGCCCTGTGCCTGCGCGCCGAGATCCTCGACGCGCTGGGCGACAACCGGGCGCCCGAGGCGTATGCCGCCGTCGCCGCAGCAGTCGGTGAGCCCGGGGCGCAGGAGCTCAGGGCCCGCCAGGCGCTGGCTCAGCTGAAGGCAAGCGATCCCGTGGGCGCGCTGCGCACGCTGGAGGGGGTCACTCCGCGCACCACGGTCGGCCGCCTGGCGGAGGCGCTGACACTCAGCGCAGCCGCGGCCATCGGCGTCTACGCCGACGCCGAGACCGCCGCCGCCAAGGCCGACGAGGCCTATCGCCTGGCGATCGAGCTGGGGGACCCCGGGGCGATCCTCGACGCGACCTGGGCGCTCGCCCTGGCCGCCCACGCGAAGGGTGATCTGCCGACCCGCCTGCGCGAGTACCTCCGCGCGACGCGCCATCTGCCCGAGATCGCGACCCGCGTGTTTGACGGCCAGTTGTGCGTCACCGAGCGCATGCTCTACGGCGGGCTGCCCAGCGCGGAGATCATCGCCTTCGCCGACGGTCTCGCCGAGGAGGCTCAGCGCCTCGGCGCCGCGCGCGGCCACGCCTTCGCGCTGACCCTCGGCGGCGAGGCCAAGATCCTTGCCGGGCGACTCGACGAGGCCGACCGTGACTTCGCCGACGGCGCGCGCCTGCATGGCAGGATCGGCGCGTGCGCCGGGGAGGCGCTCTCGCTGCTCGGGCGCGCGCAGGTCGCGATCTACCGCGGCCGGCCCCAGCACGCGCGCCCGTTTCTCGTCGACGCGTTGCTGATGGCGCGCGAGTCCGAGGTCGGCCACCACACCCTGGACCGCATCTACGGGGCGATGGTGCAGGCGGCCGGAGATCCGGCCGGCGGCCTCAGCGTCGTGCGCGAGGCGGAGAGCGCGATCCGCGGCCCCGCCGAGACGTGTCCGACGTGTCGCATCGCTTTCATCGTCCCGGCCGCGATCGCCGCCGCTCGAGCGGGGGATCTCGAGCGCGCCGACCGCTACGCGAAGGACTGCGAGACCGCGCTGCGGATCGTCGCACTGCCACCGGCCTGGCACGCCGCGGGCGCGGAGGTGCGCGGCTGGGTCGCGCGCGCTCACGGGCGCCCCGAAGAGGCGCGCGAGCACCTGCACGGCGCCGCCGAGGGCTACCTCGCGTGGGGACAACCGCTTGATGCTGAGCGCTGCAGCGCGCTCGCCCGGCGCTAGTCAGCGTCCATCAATCAGTTCGCGGACGTATTTCTCGACGCTTCCCAGGGAACGTTTCGGGAACGCCGGCAGGGGATCGTGTCCCTCGTCGACAGGCACACGGTCGACGCAGTCACCACGACGACCCCAGGAGGTCACCCATGCGCTGCATCCCCCGCGAGGACGTGCCCGTCGCCATCGCCGACGGCGGCGTCGAGGTCCGCGTCCTCGATCAGGACGGAATGATGGTCGGCTTCATCAGCCTGCCGGCCGGCGCCGACCTGCGGCCCGCCACCGTCGGCCTGCCCGACGATCTGTGCCCCTGCCCGCACTGGGGTTACATGCTGAAGGGCTGCGTCCGGATGCACACCGCCGACGGCCATCAGGACTTCGCTGCCGGACAGGCCTTCTATTGGGCCCCAGGCCACGCCCCGGAGGCCCTAGAGGACAGCGAGTACGTCGACTTCTCGCCGACCCACGACTTCCAGCGCGTTCTCGACCACCTGACCGGAGCGACATCCGCGTCCGACGCCTGAGACGGAGGCTTTCGACTTCCCGACAGCGACGAATGGCGCTTCGCGCCAAGCGGCGTCGCCAACTTCCTGTTGATCACCAGACCCTTGGCACGGTCAAACGTGCCCGCCACACGGCGCAGCCGCCGGGGTCGATGCCGCGCGCAAGACAGCGTCGTCCGTGGCGCGGGGGTGTGGCGGTCTGCCGTTTCGCGCGCTCGCCTATCGCACCGACCGTGGTGTGATGTTCACCAGTTCCTGCTGTGTCGTGAAGCGAATGATCACGTGCAGCTTGCGATGCAGCGCGCTTTGGATGAGCGAGGAGAGTTGCGCAGCCGTGAGTGGGGCTCGCGGGCCGGATAGCTCGATCAGCACGGTGTCGTCGTCGATTGAGCTGTCGCGCAGGGTGATCTGCTGATCGCCGATCCATTTCGTCGTGGTCGCGCTCACGGTGTGCTCGTCGCGGGCTGTGTTGATCGCGTTGCGTCCGGCGGTACCGAGGGGGATGCCGAGCACGATGACCATGACGGTCGCCGCGCCGAGGCCCACACGCGTTTGCCGCGTGAAGCGGCGCCCGTCGCGGCGGGCGACGACGCCGGTGACGACGAACGTGATGCCGGCGGCGAAGATGATGCCTGCGAGGTTGGTGAGGTACAGCAGAATCGCGCCGTCGGCGAGGTCGGTGCGGCCGAGCTCGAGTGAGATCCCGACGGCCGACAGCGGCGGGATGAGCGCGACGGCGATCGCGGCGCCCGGCAGCGCGGAGACGACCTGGCGATGGACGGACACGTAGGCGCCGGCGGCGCCGGCGGCGAGCGCGATCGACATGTCCAGCGTGCCGGGCTTGGTGCGCGCGAGCAGTTCGTGGGATTGCTCGGTGACAAACTGCGGTTCGGGGAAGGTCTTGGCGGCGAGCCAGGCGAGCCCGATGGCGCCGAGCGAGGCGGCGATCACCGTCAGGGCGGATTTGAGCTGTCGTCGTGCGTCCCCGGTGGTCAGTGCGCAGGCGAGGCCCAGCAAGGGGGTCATGAGCGGCGCGAAGAGCATCGCGCCGATGACGACGGGAGCGGAGTCGGTGGCGATGCCGAATGTCGCGACGAGCGTCGAGAGCGCCATCAGGACCGCGAAGCGCGATCGCCGGTCCCAGCGAACCTGGCGCCTGATGGCGATCATGCTCGGCGCCCAGCGGGAGCCGCTCGCGCACGCCGCCATCACCGCCGGCGTGCTCGCCACCGCCGGCAGCCTCAGATCGCGGCGCGTCAGGAGCCGATGCCCTGAGCGTCGCCGAGTCCGGCCACGCGCCGGTCTCGCGCGTCAGGGAACTCGCGCTCGGCCGCGGCTGTCAGCAGGCGGATCTGCTCGCGCAGCGGACCTTGGCGCTGCTCGTCGGTGATCGACAGCAGGTCCTCGAGCATGCTGCGCAGGCGTCGCAGGATCTGCAGGCTGTCGGCGCCGTAGATGCGGATCTCGTCGATCGCCAGCGAGACGTAGTCGTCCCAGTCCATCGTCGGAAACACGAATCGCACGACGCCGTCGCCGTCGGTCATTCGGCCCGGTGGCAGCGGCCGGGTCGCGAGGCGTCGCAGGATGTCGTGCAGCTGATCGATCGCCTGGACCGCGGTCGTCGGATCGTTGATGCCCGGAGACAGCGCCTTGATCGCCAGGTCGACGAGCTGGCGCAGCCCGAACGCAACGTCTTGCTGCAGCGTGCGTTCGCGACCAAGCGAGATGCAGTCATCGACCGCGCATGCCATCGGATCGGTGCGATGCAGATGCAGCAGGGGCGCGCCGGTCGGCACGAAGTCTCCGACGCCGGCGTGCAGGGCGACGAGCCCTCCGGCCGCGGCGGCGCGTGACACGATCAGCTCGCCGTCGAAACCGGTCACGACCCCCGGACCGCGAGTGTTCGCGACGACGATCATGTCGTCGCCGAGCTCAGGCATCGCCGTCACCGGGCCCGCGACGACGGGGTACAGCCGCGCGATGCTGGCGCGCGTCTCCTCGGCGACGGCATCGATGATCGCCGCTGCGCGGATCGCGTGTGCGGTGTGGTTGATGTAGTGGATGAAGACCGCGACGCTGGCGAAGATCATCACGATCGCGACGTTCACCGATATCCCCGGCACGTTGTCGGCGCGCGTTGCGCGCAGCACGGTGAATGCGTAGCTGAACGTCGCGACGAACGTGGCGAGCGCGATCTTGCTCGAGTTGTCGCGCAAAAACGTGCGCATGACCCGCGGCGAGAACTGGCCGCTGGCCAGTTGCAACGCCACGATCGTGATGCTGAACACCAGACCGGTGAACGTGATCATCGCCGCTGCGATCGTCGACAACACGCTGCGCGCCGCGTCCGCGCCGCCTGTGAACCCGAGCTTGGCGCCCGTCGCGTGGTCCAGCGCGACCGTGCCGAATCCGGCCAGCACGGCAAGCGACACTCCTGCAGCCGGAATCACCCACAGGCTCGTGCGCACATACTCGACGACGCGGTCGACGCGCTTCATGGCGATCGGACGGCTCGCGGCACGCCGCCATCATCGCGCAGGAATGCGGGCTCCCGCGAGAATCGTGCCATCGGCTCAGATGCCGTCGTCACTCGCGCCCGTTCACCGTCCGCTGCACGAGGCCCGACACCATTGCCCCGGCGATCAGCAGCAGCCCGACCAAGGTCAGGGCCTGCTCGAAGCCGATCGTCATCGACAGGCCCCCGATCGCGTTGTGAAGCTGATGTGGGACGGCCGACCGACCGCAAGCTAGTGGTGACGGCCGCGGGCCGCTGGCCGGCGAGCGCGACGTCGACGGGCATCGCCTTGCCGGCGCGGCTCGCTCGCCGTGCCTTGACCCACCTCGTACGATCGTGACGTCCAACGGACAAGGACGGGGCTCGTCGAGACTCGCGCTTGGCCGAGAGGTCCACATATGGCGGCCGCAGAGCCGACCGGACCGTCCTGGGCAGAACCTGAACAGGCGGTCGGGAACGCTTCACCGAAACGTCCGGTCGTGACCGGCGAGATCGTCGCCTCGTCGCCCTGCGCAACGCGGCCGAGGGGACGACGCTAGTGGCACGGGTCCTGTATCGACTCGGTGCATGGTCGTGTGAGCGCCGCAGGCTCGTGCTGGCAATCTGGCTGGGCCTGCTCATCGGCATCGGCGTGGCGGGAAGCGCGCTCAGTGGGATGACCAGCGATTCCTTCTCGATTCCCGGCACTGAGGGCCAACGCGCGCTGGATCTGCTCAACGCGAAGTTCCCGGGCACCGGCGGCGCGAGTGCCCGCATCGTCGTCGCGGCGCCGAAGGGCCACACGCTCGAGGAGCAGCGTTACGTGGACCTCGCCGAGCCGATCGTTGCGCGCGCCCGGACGGTTCCCCAAGTGCTCAACGAGGGCGCGCCGCTGTCGGCGATCCGGCTGTCGAAGGACAAGACGGTCGGGTTCTCCGATCTGCAGTACGCGGTCCCGGTCGACAAGCTCTCCGACGAGGCGAAGGCGGGGTTGGACAAGATCGCGGCACCGGCGCGCAAGGCCGGACTCGCCGTCGAGTTCTCCGGCGGTGTGACGGCCACGGCGGAGTCCGGCGCCAGCGCGACCGAGGCGATCGGCGTCCTGATCGCGTTCGTCGTGCTGATGGTGACCTTCGGGGCGTTCATCGCGGCGGGACTGCCGCTGCTGACCGCGCTGATCGGCGTCGGCGTCGGGCTGCTGGGCATCCAGTTGCTGTCGGGCATCATCGAGCTGTCCTCGACCGCGCCGACGCTCGCCCTGATGCTCGGGCTCGCGGTCGGGATCGACTACGCGCTGTTCATCGTCTCGCGCCACCGCCAGCAGCTCACCGACGGCATGGGCATCGAGGTGTCGATCGCGACCGCGGTCGCGACCGCCGGCAGCGCCGTCGTGTTCGCGGGGCTGACCGTGTTCACCGCCCTGGCCGGCATGAGCGTCGTGGGCATCCCGTTTTTGTCGGTCATGGGTCTCGGCGCCGCAGGCACGGTCGTCATCGCGGTCCTGATCGCGCTGACGCTGCTGCCGGCACTGCTCGGCTTCGCCGGACAACGCGTCAATCGCGGTCGCCACATCAAGCCCGAGAAGGCCTTCGGCGGCCGCTGGGCGCGGGTTGTCACGGCACGACCGGTCCCGGTGCTCGTCGTCGTGATCGCGGGGCTTGCCGTCATCGCCCTGCCCGCGCTGGACATGCGCCTCGGACTGCCCGACGACAGCACCAAGCCCGACAGCACGACGGAGCGTCGCGCCTACGACCTGCTCACGAGGGGGTTCGGTCCCGGATTCAACGGCCCCCTGACCGTCGTCGTCGACGCCACCGGTCAGAAGGACCCCAAGAACATCGCCAAGCTGACGCAGAAGGGTCTCGGCGAGCTGCCCGATGTCGCGTCGGTCGCTGCGCCGGCATCGAACAAGACCGGCGAGGTCTCGATCATCGGCGTCACCCCGAGTTCGGCGCCGTCCTCGACGAAGACGAACGACCTCGTCGAGCTGATCCGCACGCGGGCCGAGACGGTCCGCGAGCAGTACGACGTCGACATCCTCGTGACCGGCACGACGGCGATCAACATCGACGTGTCGAGCAAGCTCGGGTCCGCGCTGCCGCTCTTCTTGGTCCTCATCGTCGGCCTGGCGATGCTGCTGCTGCTGCTCGTGTTCCGCTCGATCCTCGTGCCGATCAAGGCCGTCCTGGGCTTCCTGCTGACGATCGCGACCTCGATGGGCGTCGTCGTGTGGATCTTCCAGCAGGGACACCTCGGCGGGCTGCTCGGCGTCGAGAGCGCCGCGCCGATCATCAGCTTCCTGCCGATCCTCATGATCGCGATCCTGTTCGGGCTGGCGATGGACTACGAGGTCTTCCTCGTCACCCGCATGCGCGAGGACTTCGTGCGTACCGGCGACGCGCTCGGCTCGACCGTGAGCGGCTTCCAGGCCAGCGCGCGCGTCGTCAGCGCCGCCGGCCTGATCATGATCGCCGTCTTCAGCGGCTTCATCTTCGGCGACGACGCCGTCATCAAGTCGATCGGAGTGGCGCTCGCGTTCGGGGTCCTGGTAGACGCGTTCCTCGTCCGCATGACGATCGTGCCGGCCGTCCTGGCGCTGCTCGGCAAGCGCGCCTGGGCGCTGCCCGGATGGCTCGACCGGCGGCTGCCCAACCTCGACATCGAAGGCGAGAACCTCAACGCGGACGGCGGCGACCGGCAGAGGTCGCCGTCATCGTAGATGCCGGCGACCTCCGGAAGTCGGCCCGTGCACCGTATGAGCTGCGCGCGCTGCGGCCTGGAGATCAAGATCCAGGCGTCGTACATGCGGATCGAGAACTGTCCGCGCTGCTTGGCGCGCAGCAGGATCGTCGTGCCGATGACCGTCAGGCCGGGCGGCGTCGTGCCCGCTGATGGCTGGGGCCCGAGCGTGGCAGCGGACTGTCCACCTCGACCATCCGGCCCGCAGGCCGATTGAATCGTGACGACCCACGTCACACGAAGGCGCCGACGGACGAGGCGATGGCGGCTGCGATGACTCGAGATGAGGCCCCTACCTCGGTCGGATCGCCCTCGCAGGCCGGTCTGCAGGCCGACCGCCGTCTGCGCGGGCTCTACGAGGGCCACCGGTCGGTCGTGTTGCCCGCCGACGCGAGGTTCTACGAGCCGGGCCGCGGCTACCACGCCGTCGACGAGACGGACGGGGGACACGACGAGTTCGCGATCGCCCTGGCCTCCGTCGACGGCCGGCTGGCCAGCGTGGGCGCCGACGCCGCGCCGTTCGCGCTGCAATCGGTGTCCAAGGTGTTCGCGTATGGACTGGCGCTGGAGGATCACGGCCGTGACGACGTCCTGACTCGTGTCGGCGTCGAGCCCAGCGGCGACGCGTTCAACTCGATCGTCTTCGACGAACGCCACCAGCGCCCCTACAACCCGATGGTGAATGCCGGCGCGCTCGTGACGAGCGATCTCGTGCGCGGGTCGGGGCCGGACGAGAAGATCGAGCGCCTGCTCGGCAGCCTGCGGGAGTACGCCGGCACCCAGCGCCTGGCGATCGACCGCGACGTGCTGGAGGCCGAGCTCGCAAGCAACGACCGCAACCGCGCCACGGCGTATCTCATGCGTGCGCAGGGAATGATCGACGGCGACGTCGAGCAGACGCTCGAGGTGTACCTCAGCCAGTGCGCCGTGACCGTCACCTGCCGTGACCTGGCAATGATGGCGGCGACCCTGGCCAACGGGGGCATCAATCCGCTGACCGGCCGGATCTGCCTGCCGCGTGACCGCGTCCGGGACGTGCTGAGCGTCATGTACACGTGCGGGATGTACGACTTCGCGGGCGAGTGGGCCTACGAGGTCGGCCTGCCCGCCAAGAGCGGCGTCAGCGGCGCGATCCTCTGCGTCGTGCCCGGCAAGTTCGGGATCGCGGTGTTCTCACCGTGGCTGGACGCCTACGGCAACAGCATCCGCGGCGTCGGCGTCTGCCAGGAGATCTCCGAGCGACTTGGCCTGCATGTCTTCGCGACCGAGGACGAGGACGCGCTGCTCGGAGGCGCCAATGCCGGGAGCGGCGAATGACATCCGCGATCGCCACCCGCAAGCTCACGAAGCGCTTCGGCGCACTCACCGCGGTCGACGAGCTCGACCTCGAGGTCCACGCGGGCGAGGTGTTCGGGTTCCTCGGACCCAACGGGGCGGGCAAGTCGACGACGATCCGCTGCATCCTCGATCTCAGCCATCCCACCAGCGGCACGGTGACTGTGCTGGGCCTCGACAGCCACCGCGATTCACTGGCGATCCGCCGCCGCATCGGCTATTGCCCAGGCGACCTGGCGCTGTGGGCCAACCTGACCGGCCAGCAGGTCATCGACTACCTCGCCAACCTCCGCGGCGGCGTCGACCCCGCCCGCGTCGCCGAGCTCGCGCAACGGATGAACGCCGACCTCACGAGGCGCTGCAGCGAGTACTCCTCCGGCAACCGCCAGAAGGTCGGGCTGATCCAGGCATTCATGCACGATCCCGAACTCGTCATCCTCGACGAGCCGAGTACCGGCCTGGACCCGCTCGTGCAGCAGGAGTTGCAGCATCTCATCAGCGAGGTCCGCAGCGACGGTCACACAGTGCTGCTGTCCAGCCACACCCTGTCGGAGGTCGAGCGCGTCGCCGACCGCGTCGGCATCATCCGCCACGGCCGCCTCGTCGAGGTCTCGACCGTGACCGCGCTGAAGGCCAAGGCCGTTCGGGGCCTGGAGCTCGAGTTCGCCGCCGACGTCGACCCCGCGCGCCTGCGGGATATCGAAGGCGTACGCGAGGTGACGGGCGCCGGCCATCAGCTGACCGTCAGCTACGACGGCGAGATCGAGCCTGTGCTCGAGGCGGCCATCGCCCTCGGCGTCGTCAACCTGCACTCCCAGGACGCCGACCTCGAGCAGATCTTCCTGGCGTACTACCGCGACGACGAAGCGCCGGGGGGCCAACCGTCGGCCGCCGCCGAGCGCCCGCCAACAGCGGCGCGATGACCGGCATCACCGCTGGCGTGCGTCCCGTCGGTACTCCGCTGGCGACGATGGCGGGCAGGACGTTCCGCGACCGGCTGAAGCTTCTGATCTACGCCGGCGCGGGCCTGGCCGTCCTGTCGGTGCTCGGCATCGGAGCGTTCTCGAGCCTCGACAGCGGCAGCCTGTTCGACGACCTCCCCGCAGCGTTCGACGGACTGATCGGCGGCAGCGCCGGCGGCAACTACGTCGTCAGCGAGGTCTTCGGGCTGATCGCCCCGATCGCCGTGCTGACGATCGCGATCTCCGGCGGCGTCAACGCGGTCGCCGGCGAGGAACGCGACCGCACGGCGGGCCTGCTGCTGGCCCAGCCCGTGGCGCGCCGTGACCTCGTGATCGCGAAGGCCGCGGTCGTGGCGTTGCACCTGCTCGTCTGCGTCGGCCTCTTCATCTCCGGCTTCGTGATCGGATCCGCCCTCTTTGACAGCGGCGTGGCCACCGCCGACGCCCTTGCGACCGCGGCGCACCTGCTGGCCCTGGGCCTGGCGTTCGCGATGATCGCGCTCGCCCTGTCGGCATGGACGGGGTCGGTGACGATCAGCCTCGCCGGAGCAGCGGGGCTGGCCGTCCTGGCTGACCTGATGGCGGCGCTGCTGCCCCTCGTCAACGGTCTCGCGGACCTCGCGAAGGCCTCGCCCTGGTTCTACTACAACGGCTCGCAGCCGCTCGTCAACGGCTTGGACCCGCTCCACCTCGCCGTCCTCCTGGCGATCGCGGGCGCCGGCTTCGCGCTGGCCCTGACCGGCGTCGAGCGCCGCGACATCGAGTCGGGCACCCACCGCGCCACGCCCGCCATCCCCGGGCTGGAGCGCTGCACGCGCGCTCGCGTCGACAGCGTGTTCGCCAAGAGCCTCTCGGCGCGGGCGAGCCTGGCGGCGCTCGCCGGCGGCTCGCTCGCGTCGATGGCGATCGCGGTGTCACTGATGTTCGACGGCCTGCAGGGCACCCTCCGCGACCTCAGTGAGGGCATCCCGGACGGCGTTGCCGGCCTGTACGGATCGGGCGATCTGGGCACCCCCGTCGGCTGGATCAACGCCGAGATGGTGTCCATCCTGCTGCCCGTCGTCATGATCGCCGTCGCCGTGATGCTCGGCGTCGGCGCCGTCGCGGGCGAGCACAAGCGCCACACATTGGACCTGCTGCTGAGCGCCCCGGTGACGCGCAGCCGCGTCGTGATCGAGAAAGCGGCCGCGCTCGCCGTCGTGGTCGTCGGCATCGGCGTGCTGGGCGGCCTTGGGATGGCCGCCGGCTCAGCGCTGGGCGGGCTCGGCATCCGCGCTGCCGACATCGCCGCGGCCGTGTCCCACGCGACGCTGCTGGCCCTCTTCTTCGGCGCGCTGGCGCTCGCCGCCGGCGCGGCGGCATCCACCCAGACGGCGACCCGGGTCGCCGCCATCACGGCGCTGCTGTCGTACATGATGCAGGCCTTCCTGCCCAGCTCCGCCTCACTGAAGGACGTCGCCGTGGCAACTCCCTGGCACTACTTCTCCTCCTCGACGCCGCTCGCCAACGGCTTCGACGTCGCGCATCTACTCGTCTTGGCGCTCCTGACGACGCTGGCACTCGCCGTCGCACTCATGCTCGTGAACCGTCGGGACGTCGGTGCGTAGCGCCAACCGCGGCTCGCGTGCCCGGCGGCAACCCTATGACACCAAAGCCATCCGCGCCGCGGTTACACGGCTACGTCACGGCCCTCGTCATTTCCAGTGCTTCCTTCTCATGGGCGCGGCGGGTTTCGAACCTGCGACCTCTCGCGTGTGAAGCGAGCGCTCTCCCACTGAGCTACGCGCCCTCTCGGACTGGCGATTGTAGGGGGTGGGCTGGCATCCTTCGGTGAGGCGATGGCGACCACCGTGCCGACAGAGCGCCGCACCGACGGGCCGGTCGATGACGGCGAGAAGATCTGCCACATCGTGACCGAGGAGGACCCGGACACGGCGCTGTGCGGCAAGGACGTCACCGGCTGGCCGTGGAATCCGCCGTGGCCGTACTGCCTCGTGTGCGTCGATCTGGCGGGCGGGCGCCACGACGACGGCTGAGCCTCAGTCGTCGTCGCCCTTCATCCGGCGCGCCGCGCGCTGGATGGTCTTGTAGGAGCGGCCGCGCTGCTCGCGGTCGCGCGACGCGGCGCGGCGGTCGTCGACCCAGGCCTGCTCGCGCTGGAGCTTGCGCCACGCGGCGACGCGCTCGGGGTCGCCCTCGGCGCGCACGGCGCAGCCCGGCTCGTCGCCGTGCGAGCAGTCGCTGAAGCGGCAGCGGGCGGCGAGCTCCTCGATGTCGGGGAAGGTCTGGCCGACGCCGTCCCACAGGCCCGCCTCGCGGATCCCGGGCGTGTCGATGAGCAGCGCCCCGTGGGGGAGCGTGAGCAGGTCGCGCGTGACCGTCGTGTGCCGGCCGCGGCCGCGGCCCGTGGCGCTCGTCTGCACCGCGCCGATCGCCTGGCGCTCGTCGCCGAGCAGCGCGTTGACGAGCGTCGACTTGCCGGCGCCCGACGGGCCGAGCAGGACGGCCGTCGTTCCCGGCTCGAGCAGCGACGTGAGCGTCGCGACCGATCCCTCGTCTCGTGCGCTGACGGCGATCCCGTCGGCGACGCCGAGGCGCCGCGCCAGCGTGAGCGCGAGCGCGTCGCCCTCGCCGTCCTTCACGAGGTCGGCTTTGGTGAGCACGAGCACCGCGGGCACGCCGCCGGTCAGGGCCAGCGCGACGATCCGTTCGGCGCGGCGCTCGTTGGGGCCGGGCAGCGGCTCGGCGACGAGCACGCGCTCGACGTTCGCCGCCAGCACCTGCGACCCGAACGCGCCCGCGCTGCGGCGCACGACGGTGCCGCGGCGCTCGAGCACGTGGGCGATCGCGCCGTCGGTGTCGAGTGCGACCCAGTCGCCGGTGGTCGGCGTCAGCGCGGTCGTCGCGCGCAGATGCCCGCGGGCGGGCACGAGGCGCGCCGGGGTGACCGGGTCCGCGGTCCCCGTGACGAGCCAGCGCCCGCGGTGCTGGGCAATCACCCGCGCGCCGGTGAGGCCGGGGTCGTCGAAGCGCGCGAGCTCCTGCGCGAGGTCGTCGCGGCGCCCGGCGCCGACGGGGGGAGCGGGCATCGATTGCTGGGCCACGGGCACGATCGTACGGCCTCCGAGGCCGCGGATTGCGTCGTCGCCGTGCAACCACCCGTAGGTCGAACGTCCACAAAACCGCAGAACGGGCTCGGACATCCGCCGGTCGCGCCCGATCTTCAGGGGCATGGCCTTCCGCCTGTCCTTCGCCCGCCGCGCCCTGCTCATCGCGCTGCTGCTGTCCGTGATGACGGCGCTGCCCGCGGTCACGGCACCCGCGCATGCGCAGCAGCCGTCGCCCGATCAGGGCGACGCGACCTGGGACGACGACGAAGAGGACGGCTGGGGCGACAGCGACTGGGAAGACCCCGGTCCCGGCAATCCCGGCAATCCCGGCAATCCCGGCAATCCCGGCAATCCCGGCGGTCCCGGCCCCGAGCAGGCCCCGCTTCCCACCGTGACCACGAAGACCGTCGCCGGCAAGGTCGCGATGCTGCGCACCGACGGCAAGGCCGCGATCCCGCGCGGCGCGCCCAAGCGCGTGCGCAACCTCATCAAGCAGGCCAACCGCATCGTCGGCAAGCCCTACAAGTGGGGTGGCGGCCACGCGAACCTCAACGACCGCGGCTACGACTGCTCCGGCGCCGTGAGCTTCGCGCTCATCAAGGCGAGCCTGCTCAAGGCGACGCTGGTCAGCGGGAGCTTCAAGCGCTGGGGCGCCGCCGGCGAGGGCCGCTGGATCAGCGTCTACGCGCGCAAGTCTCACGTCTACCTCGAGGTGGCCGGGCTGCGCCTCGACACGAGCTCGGTCGGCGATAGCGGCGGCGAGCGCAAGGGCGTCCGCTGGCGGCCGGTCATCGGGCAGCGCCGCGGGTTCACCGCGCGCCACCCCGTCCGCCTCTGAAACGCGCCGGGGCGGCGTGACGGCGCCCGCTCATGCGGTAGCGTCGCGCGCCGCGCATGCTGCTCGACGTCGTCCTCGCCACCCTGCTCGGCGCCGTGCTGCTTGTCTCCGCCGGGATGAAGCTCGCCGACCGCACGGGCACGGCGATCGCAGCCGCGACGTACGGGCTGCGCGGCCGGCCCGCGCGGGCGGTCTGGCTTCCCCTCGTGACCGTCGAGGCGCTGCTCGCCGCCGGGCTGCTCGCCGGATCGCGCGCCGCCGCGCTGCTCGCGGCGGCGCTGCTCGCGGGCTTCGCGGTCGTGCAGGCGATCGTCGTCCTCGCCGGCCGCGGCGGCGCGCCATGCGGCTGCTTCGGCGCGCGCGGGCGCGTGTCGTGGGGGTCGGCCGGGCGCGCGGCGGCGCTGTCGGCGGCGGCGGCGCTGCTCGCTGTCGCCCCGGCGTCGAGCCCGCCCAGCGGGCTGCGCGACGCGGCGGCCGCGCTGGCCGTCGCCGTCGCCGCGGTGCTCGTGCTGCGCGCGCGCAGCGCGAGCGTCCCCGACGGCGCGCTGGAGATCGACGGCGAGGGACCGCCGCTCGGCGCGCGACTCGAGCAGCTCGGCCTGCCGCCCGGCGACGTGCGCCTGGCGTTCTTCAGCGCCGATGGCTGCCGCCTGTGCCGGGCGCTGTACCCGCACGCCGAGCGCCTCGGCGCCGTGCGCTTCGACGAGCGCGTCGACGGTCGCGCCTGGGAGGTCGCCGACGTGCCCGGCGCGCCGTTCGCGGTCGCGCTCGGCGCCGACGGCTCGGTGCTCGCGAAGGGGACGGTGAACACGCGCCGCCAGCTCGCGTCGGTGGTCGCGGCGGCGCGCGAGCGGGCGGGCCTCCAGGCACCCGCGCCCGCGCCGGCCGCCACGTCGCGCCGGAGTTTCCTCGTCGCCGCGGGCGGCGTCGCCGCGGCGCTCGCCATCGGCCGCACCGTCGGCGCGTTCATCAGGCCCGGCGACGCCGGCGCCTACCACTTCTGCGGCCACATCTTCACGACGGACGGCTGCCCGCACCCGACCGGCCTGCCGCGCATCGACAGCCGCGGATTCCCCGTCCGCGGGAAGGACGGGGCGCCCGTCGACGACCTCGGACGGCGCATCAACGCGGCCGGATCGCCGATCTACGACGACGGCCGCCCGATGCTCGATGCCGACGACCGGGCGATGCCGCCGGCGACACGCACGCGGATCTGCGTCGCGACCGGGCGGCGCTATGGCATCAGCACGCGAACCGATGGGTCGTGGCATCGCTGCTGCGACGGCCACGTGCGCCGGCTCATGGACTGCTGCACGACGTCCAAGCGGCGCATCAACGGAGACCGCGCCCTGAAGGGCTACTGCTACCGCAACCGCCACGTGTTCTGCGTCATGTACTTCCAGACGGGCGTGCCGTGCTGATCGCGCTCACCGCCGCGGCGCTCATCGCGGGCATAGCCGGCGCGTGGTCGCCGTGCGGCTTCTCGATGGTCGACACGCTCGCGCCCGACGGCTACGCGCAGCGCATGCGCGTGACGGTCATCGCCTGCGCGGCGTTCGCCGTCGGCGCGCTGGCCGGCGGCGTCGTGACGTTCGGCGGCCTGGCCCTGCTCGGCGACGCGCTCGGCGCGGGCGGCGGCGCGGCCGCGGCGATCGTCGTCGCCGTGCTGCTCGTCGCGGCGGCGGGCGACCTCGCCGGCCGCCGGATCGTGCCGCAGATCCGCCGTCAGGTCCCCGAGGCATGGCGGCGCGTCATGCCGGTCGCCGTCGCGGCCGGGCTTTACGGCGTCCTGCTCGGCCTGGGCTTCACGACGTTCGTTCTCTCCTATGCCGTCTACGCGCTCGCCGCCGCGTGCCTCGCGCTCGGAGAACCGGCGACCGGCGTCGCGGTCGGCCTGGCGTTCGCGATCGGGCGCAGCGTTCCCGTCCTCGTCCTCGCCCCGCTGCAGGACACCGAGCGCGGGGTAGTGCTCGCCGGGATGATGGGCGAGAAGCCCGGCGTGCTACGCGCGATTCGCGCCACCGGCGCGCTGGTGCTCGCCGCGGCGGCGCTGATCGTCGCGCTGCACGGGACGGCGGCGACGGCGGCCGAGCAGGTCACGGCGAGCGGGACCGACCCGAGCACCAGCGGCGCCGCGCTCGTCTGGCAGCTGCCGGCGGGCGGCAACGGGATGATCCTGCGCCCCGGCGGCCAGCCGCAACGGCTGCCCGGCTCGGACCCGGCGATCGGCCCGCAGACGGTCGTCTGGCGCGACGGTGGCGAGCTCGTCGTCGCCCGTGCCGACACGCTGCAGGTGCTGCGCCGGGTCGCCGCGCCCGGCGCCGAGGAGCCGGCGATCTCCAATCGCTGGCTCGTGTGGCGCGCGCGCGACGGCGCCCGCGACATCATGTACCGCCTCGATCTCGTGGGCACCGGGCAAGCCGCCGCGCCGATACGCGTGGTCGGCGCTCCCGGCCGCCTGGGGCGCCCGTCGCTGGACGGCGACCGCGTCGTCTACCACTACGCCCGCCGTGCCAACAGCGCCATCGAGGAGATCTACCTGCCGACGGGCCGGCGCCGCGTCCTGCGCCGCGGGCGCGCCGGGGCGCTGCTGCTTAACCCGTCTGAGCACAACGGCACGCTGCTGTACGTCAGCTCGTCCTTCTATCGCCAGGCGGTCCTCGCCGGCAGCCGGCTCGGCCGGCGCGACAGGACGCTGCTGTCGATGCACCCGACCATCCGGCGCGACCTCGGGCACGAGCCCGGCCGCCACAACCACGTCGCCGGCTATCCGAAAAAACGACCCCGCAAGCTGCCCAAGCGCGCGCCCGCCGGAGTCGAGATCACGCTCTGGAGCACCGCCCTGGACGCCGGCAACGCGTACGTCAGCCGCACCCGGCGTGCCGGGGGCGTGACGACGAGCGAGATCCTGCGATTCCCGCGCTAGCTTCGCTGCCGCGCGGCTGACGAACTGCATCGATAACGGACGAGGGTGCGGGGCGGCCGGGATTCACGACCAGTTGTGACCGCTGTCGTTCGCGGTATCCGAGATCGGTCGCAAGTGGTCGTATGCGGTGCACATCTGACCGCTGTCAGACACGGGTCGCGAGATCGGTCACAAGTGGTCCGCGCGACGCGTACCCCGGTGGGGCATTCCGAACCCACTCCCTTATCGATGCTGTTCAGGTCCCTCAACCACGAACCGGAGCGAACCCTAATCCCCGCCGTCACGCCGCTTCACGTAGTACACCACCGCGCCGCAGATCACCGCGAACGCGAGCACCTGAAGCCCGATCCGGACGGCGGCCGGGCTTCCGGACGTCGCGTTGCTGATCGCCCGGGAGACGATGCTGCAGCCGAAGAACAGGACGATGGTCCAGAGGATGGTCTTGCGGTCCACTGGCTGCGAGACAGTAAGGGATAGACTCGGTCGCGGACCGTGCTAGGCGGGGAATTAGCGGTGCCCTGTAGCTCGCAATCCGCTCTAGCGAGGCCGAATCCCCTCTTGAGGGGCGCGGCCTTCGGGGTCAGCCCACATGCGATGGTGCTGATGGCCCGGGTCCCGCGCGGTGTCGGCCCGTGAATCAGGTCAGGTCCGGAAGGAAGCAGCCTTAAGCGGTCACCGGCATGCGCAGCGGGGGTTCCCGAGCCGGAGCTATTGCAGGTGTAAGCGCCCGGGGACTGCGTCTCGATTGAGGGTGCACGGTCCATCTCCTTACGCGGGCGCGCCGATCGGCAGCGCGGCGACGACCCCGTCGGTGTACGCCTGCATCAGTCACTCACTTAGGGGAGAAAAAAAGAGATCAGCTCTCGTCCGCGCCCAGCAGGACGTGCGCCCAATGCTCGTCGACCGCTTCGGCGCCCATCGCTGCGAGGACGTTGAGGAGCATGCCGTGGGCGAAGAAGCGCCGCACGTCGAGCGGGTCCGCTCCCGACTCGCGCTCGACGAGCTCGACGAGTCGGGCGAAGCCGCGGCGCATCTGCGTCCGGATGTCCGGGTTGTCGCTCGCCGCGTGAGCGTGAAGCTGGTTGAGCAGCAGCGTGCGATCGGCGAGCAGCCCGACGTACGCGTGGCCCATGGCCTGCAGGATGTTCTCGTCGCCGGCCGCCTTGGCCGCTGCCGCGGCATCGGCGAACGTCTGGTAGATCCGATCGTTGCAGCGCTCGGCGAGCGCGACGAAGAGCTCGATCTTCGTGGGGAACAGCCGGAAGAGGTACGCCTGCGAGATGCCGGCCCGCTTGGCGATCTCCATCGTCGGCGTGCCGTGCAGCCCGCGCGCCGCGAACACGCGCTCGGCGGCCTCGAGGATCGACTCGCGCCGCGCGTCGGCGGTGGACAGCGTCCGTGTGGTGGTCTTGGCGGTCATCTCAGTGTGAGTATGCACTCACTCACACGCCGTGTCAAGCGCGCTCGCTAGCGGCGCAGCTGGATCCTCGCCGACAGCTTCACACGCCTGCCGTCGTCATCGGTCGCCGTGACGCGGAGCGTCAGCGTTCCCGAGCGCGCGTTACGCAGGCGCTTGATCGTACGCCGGCTCAGACGCAGCGTCACCCGCACGATGCCCGCCCTCAAGCGCTCGGCATCGCCGATCGCGACGCGCGAGGAGTGCCCTCGCCGCCGCGTCAGCCGCAGCTTGCGCGACGACCGCGCGTCGAGCTTGAGCGTCGCGGAGACGAAGCACGCCGTGCTGCAGCGCACGCGGATGCGCAGCTTGCGGTCCAGCAGGCTCGAGACCCTGATCCGCGACGCAACGGAGACGAGCTTGGCGAGCTTGGGCACCGGCAGCGGCGCGACCACCGGCGGGGGTGGCGCAAACATGACCGCCGGCGGTGGCGACACCGGTGGCGGTGGCGGCGGCGGTGGCGGCACCGGCGGAGGCGGCGGCGACACGATCGGCGCGGGATCCGGCGGCCCGGGCGGCGTGGAGCCCATCGTCGTGATGACCTCCCGCGCGATCGCCCGGTCGCCGTCGTCGTAGGTCTGCTCGACCGTCACCGCGCACGAGCCGGCCTGCTCGGGCGTCACGATCGTCGCATCGCCCGTGTCGCTGTCAGGGGTGCAGTGTCCGTCGAGATCCTCGACGGACCACGTTGTCGTGTCGAGCTCGCCGGGATCGTGGCCGCCGGGCGCGCTGTCGGCGAGCAGCTCGACGGGGCTGCCGACATCCGGTGGCGTCTGCAACGCGTCTGACGTGATCGCCACGGTCGGCATGCGGTCGCGGATCCAGGCGTTCAGGCCGCCGGGCCCGTCGGCTCCCACGCGCGCGTACACGCCGGGGTAGTCGGGATCGGCGCAGTCGATGCCCCACGAGGTCACGCCGGCGAGCACCCACGCGTCGGCGCGCGCGACCATCAGCGGTCCGCCGGAGTCGCCGGAGCAGGTGTCGCTGATGCCGTTGCCCGCGCACAGCATCGTGTCGGCGAAGATCCAGCCGGGCGGGTAGGCGGCCGCGCACTCCGCGTCGCTCGTGATCGGCACGCCCGCCTCGCGCAGGAGCGCCGGCGCCGAGGTGCACTCCGTGCATTGCGTTCCCCAGCCGATGATGGCGCTCAGGATGCCCGGCGACCATAGGTCCGCCTCGCCGGGCGCGACGAGCCGCAGCGGCTGGACGCTCGCGCCCGCGGTCGACGTCGCCGCGTCGAGCCGCAGCAGCGCGATGTCGTTCGTCAGCGTGACGTGATCGAAGTCCTCGTGCACGTCGACGTCGGTGACCCCGAACACCGTGCCGCCGGTCGTGCGGTTCGGGCTCCCCAGCCGGACCGAGAACGCCGTCGCCGGCAGCGCGGTGCCCCCGTTGTCGGTGGCGCAGTGCGCCGCGGTGAGAAACCAGCGTCCGCTGACCACGCTGCCGCCGCACGCGGACGTCGTCGTCCCGATCTTCAGCTGGAGGTACCCCTGGGCCGGCCAGGCGCGCTCCGCGGTCACGCCGCCGACGATGCGCGGCGTCGCGTTCTGCCGCGCGGCGGCCGTGCCCGGCAGCGCGAGCAGGATCGCCGCGGCGAGTCCCGCGGCGGTGATGCGAGACAGCATCCGAGCGATATTGCCTTGTACAGGGTTTGCGGGCGCCGCTCAACAACCGTCGTAGACGCGCCACGACGCGTTCGCGCGCTCCGGCGCGAAGCCGGGCGGCGGCGGCGGGATGCGGCGATCGAGATCGCGGCGGTCGAGGATGTAGCGCCGCGCGACCTGCGGCGTGGCCGGAACGACGTACGTCGCCCGCGGCGGCACGCCCGCCGTCTGCGCGTCGACGACATCCTCGGGCGCCCCGTCGAGCCACAGCGCGAGCAGCGGGATCGGGCGCCGGTTGGGGACCGCAGTTGGCGCGCAGGGCAGCCCCGGGCGCACGACGTCGCCGAGGTCTGCCTGGATCGCGTCCTGCCGGCTGAGCGCCGTCGAGAGGCTGTCGATCCGCCGCGCCTGGTCCGGGACGAAGACGAGCAGCACGACCAGCGCGAGCGCCCCGAAGCGCGCCCACCAGGTCCGCTCCCGGCCGGGCGGCAGGTCCATCCAGCCGAATACGCCGGCGCCGGCGAAGATCGCCAGCAGCGTCGCCGTCAGCAGCAGGTAGCGCGTGATGATCGGCAGCCCCGCCGCGGCGAGCAGGCAGAACGCCGCCACGGCCGCGACGCCCGCGAGCGCGCCAAGGCGCACGCGCCGGTCGCGGCGCCACGCCAGCGCGAGCACGCCGCCGCCCGCGGCGGCGAGCAGGACCGGCAGGCGCAGGATCTCGCCGAGCCGCCGCGGCATCGCGCCGGGGACGTTCTCGATGCCGGTCACGCGGCCGAGCTGCTCGGCGCTCTCCCGCGTCCCGGTCAGCGAGTGCAGCGGGTTGCCGGCCAGCAGGAGGTCGTGCAGCGCCCACAGCAGCGGCCCGCTCGCGGCGAGCGCGATGAGCGGGGCGGCGTCGAGCCACGCCCCGGAGCTGCGCGGCGCGCGCTTCCAGCCCGGCCGCACGAGCCACACGACGTACACCGCGCTGAACAGCCACGCCTCGGGCCGCAGCAGCCCGGCGAGCGCGAGCAGCGCCAGGATGGGGCCGCCGGCGCGCGGGCGGCGCGTCAGCACGAGCAGCGCGCAGAGCACGAGCACGAGAAACGGGATGTCGACGTACGCGCGCGCGCCGTAGTCGAGCACCGGCGCGCGCGTCACGACGATCGCCGCGGCCACCACGCCGGCCGCCGTGTTGAACCACTCGCGCCCGAGCGCGAAGACGATCCAGCCGAGCAGTCCCAGCGAGACGAACGCAAACGCGAGCACGATCCACGTCGCCGCCTCGCCGTGCAGCCCGTCGTGCTCGAGGGCGCTCAGCGGCGACAGCACGATCCCGCCGAGCGTCGCGAGCGGGTGCGGCGTCGGCGCGATGCCAGCCTCGAGGTCCGGCGCCGTTCCCTGCGCGAGCTGACGTCCCCAGACCAGCGAGTACAGCGTGTCGTAGTTGACGAGCCCGGGACCGGTGAGCAGCCGGAGCGCGACCGCGGCCACGAGCACCCCGGCGAGGAAGCGGATCCGAGCCATGGGCCGGGACCGTACCGGGGCGGGTGGGACCGACTCCCCGCGAAGCTATCCTCGACAGCTCGTGTCTCAGGCCCCTTCGCTCTACCGTCGCCACCGCCCACGCACGTTCGCCGAGGTCGTCGGCCAGGAGCACGTCGTGCGCACGCTGCGCAACGCGGTCGAGCAGGGAAAGGTTCATCACGCCTACCTCTTCGTCGGCTCGCGCGGGACCGGCAAGACGTCGATGGCGAAGATCCTCGCGGCATGCCTGAACTGCGAGCAGGGCCCGACGATCGAACCGTGCGGCGTCTGCGAGTCGTGCGTGTCGATCGCCAGCGCGACGTCGCTGGACGTCATCGAGATGGACGCCGCATCCAACAACTCCGTCGACGACATCCGCGAGCTGCGCGAGAGCGTCGTGTTCGCGCCGGTCTCCGGGCGCCACAAGATCTACATCCTCGACGAGGCCCACATGCTCTCCACGCAGGCGTGGAACGCGTTTCTCAAGACGCTCGAGGAGCCCCCGCCGCACACGGTCTTCGTGCTGGCGACGACGGAGGCCGGCAAGGTCCTGCCGACGGTCGTCGACCGCTGCCACCGCTTCGACTTCGCGCGCCCGGCCGTCGACCAGCTCTCCGCCGTCGTGCGCCGCGTCGCCGAGGCGGAGTCGATCGCGATCGCCCCCGACGCGGTGGCGCTGCTGGCGCGCCATGCGACGGGTTCCTTCCGCGACGCGCTCGGCACGCTCGAGCAGCTCGTCACGTACGCGGGCGAGAACATCGCGACCGACGACGTCCTCGCCGTGCTCGGCGTCGCGGACGCCGACCTGCTCTTCGCGGCGCTCGACGCCGTGGCGAACGGCGATCCGCGCGCCGCGCTGCTCGCCGCCGCGCGCCTGGCGCAGACCGGTCGCGACCCGCTCGGCTTCGTGCACGACCTCGAGGCGCACGCGCGCGACCTGCTCATCGCCCAGACGCTCGGCGAGGTCCCGGCCGAGCTGCAGATCACGCCCGAGCGTGACGCGCGGCTGCTCCAGCAGTCCGGCCGGCTCGGCACCGCCGCGGTGACGCGGCTGCTCGATCTGCTCGCGTGCGCGATGGACGCCACGCGCAACGGCTCGGACGCGCGCACGCAGCTCGAGCTTGCGCTCGTGAAGGCCGCCGCGCCGGCGGTCGATCCCTCCGCGCAGGCGCTCGCCGCGCGGATCGAGCGGCTGGAGGCGGCGCTCGGCTCGGGCGCTGCTGCTGCCCCTCCTGCCCCTCCCCGCGCCGAGTCGCCGATGCCGCCCAGCGAGCCCGCGCCGGCGCCGGAATCGCCCGCGCCGCCGACCGCGCCGTCACCCGACGCGCCCGGGCCGCCGAGCGAGCCGCCGCCACCCACGCCGCCGCCGCAGACCGCGGCGGTCGGCCCGGTCCACGCGGTCGCCGTGGCCGTCCCGGAACCGGCCACGGGCGCGCCCGAGCTGGACCTCGACGCGCTGCGCGCGGTCTGGCCCGCGGTGCTCGAGACGCTCCAGCAGTCAAACGCGCTGTGCGCAGCGCTGCTCGCCGACGCGCAGCCCGTCGCGATCGACGGCGACCAGGTCACGGTCGCGTTCCCGGCGAGCGCGCGCTTCATGCGACGCAAGGCCGAGGACGACACCTACCGCACGTGCGTCGCGGAGGCGGTGCGGACCGTCACCGGCAGCCGCGCGCGGATCGGCTACGTGCTCGCGGAGGCCCCGGTGGAGGGGGATGCGCCGGATGCCGAGCCGGCCGCGCCGCCTAGCGGTGACGAGTTCGTCGCGCGCCTGGTGGCAGAGTTCGATGCCGAGGAGATCCACTCCGATCCCCGATCCGACCCCCCGACCTAGGAACCCCTCATGCCTCAGCAGCCCAACATGAACCAGATGATGAAGCAGGTTCAGAAGATGCAGGCCGACATGGCGGCCGCGCAGGAGCAGCTCGCGAAGGAGACCATCCAGGCGTCGGCGGGAGGCGGGATGGTCACCGTGACGATCACCGGCGACCTCGACGTCAAGGACATCCGCATCGACCCCGAAGCGATCGATCCCGAGGATGCCGATCTGCTCTGCGACATGGTGCTCGCCGCCGTCAACGAGGCGATCCGCCAGGCCCAGGAGCTCGCCGCCAACAAGATGGGCGGCCTCACCGGCGGCCTCGATCTCGGCGGCTTCCCCGGCCTCGGCCGCTAGCGGAGCGCCGCCCCCCGCTTGTACGCCCCGCCGATCCAGCGCCTCATCTCAGAGCTCGGCAAGCTGCCCGGGGTGGGAGCGCGCACCGCGCAGCGGCTGGCGTTTCACATCCTGCGCGCGTCGCCCGAGGACGCCGCCGCGCTCGCCGCGTCGATCAGCGAGGTCAAGGACAAGATCACGCTGTGCGAGGTCTGCTTCAACCTCGCCGACGCCCCGCGCTGCCGCATCTGCATGGACGAGCGCCGTGACCCGGGGCTCATCTGCGTCGTGGAGGAGGCCGGCGACGTCATCCCCGTCGAGCGCACCCACGAGTTCCGCGGCCGCTACCACGTCCTCGGCGGCGCGCTGTCGCCGATCGACGGCGTCGACCCCGACGACCTGAAGATCGCCGAGCTCTACGCGCGTGTGACCGCCGGCGGGATTCGCGAGGTGGTCCTCGCGACGAACCCGACGACGACGGGCGAGGCGACGGCGCTGCACATCGCCGACGTGCTGCGCGAGCGCGCGCCCGCTGTCGTCGTGACGCGGCTGGCGAGCGGGCTGCCGGTCGGGGGGGATCTGGAGTACGCCGACGAGGTGACGCTGGGGAAGGCGTTCCTGGGCCGGCGGCAGTTGTAGGCCTGCCGCGGTGCGCCGCTGAGGGTGCGGGGCGGTTACGGCATCGATAGGGAAGCGGGATAGCCGCCGAGCCGGCCGCGAGGCGCATGGAGGTCCGCCCTCGTGCGAAACCGCCGTCTCGCAACCGCCGCGCGATCCCAACCCGGCTCCCTCATCGATGCAGTTCGACGACCCAACCGAACCCAGACCCCGCCCCGCACGGAGCTACTGCGGAACTTTCACCGCCTCGCGCGCCCCGCGCGACAGCCGCCGCAGCGTCGCGATCCGCCGCAGCGCCGACACCACACGCGTCGCCGGCACCTCACGTCGCCGCACCGCCGCGACGACCGCGCGGTAGGCCTCGTCCTGCTGCGCGCGCCCGCCGGGCACCACGAGCAGATCCGCACCCGCCTTCAGCGCCTCGATCGCCGCGTCGCCGACGCTGCCGCCTGCCGTCGCCGTCGCCGCCGTCAGATCGGCGGAGACGATCGCGCCCGTGAAGCCCAGCCGGTCGCGCAGCTCCTTGTAGGCGTCGGGCAGCAGCGTCGCGGGCGTCACGGCGTCGTAGGCGACGTAGATCGCGTTGGACATCTGGATCGCCGGGGTCGCCGAGCGGCCGCTGGCGACGGCCTCGAACGGCTTCATGTCCGCGCCCTGCAGCTGCTCGAGGCTGAGACCGACGGGAGCCGGGCCGGTGTTGGGATCCTGCGAAGCGGCGCCGTCGCCGGGGAACGGGCCGACGACCGAGATGATCCCCGCCGACTTGTAGGCGCCGACCGAGGAGCGCACCGCGCTCGTCACCACCGAGGGGCGGTCGGAGAAGCCGCGGCCCTGCGCCGGTCCGCCCGCGACGGCGATGTTCGCGTTGGGGGCAAGGGTCATCGTCACGCCGAGCGCCTTGAGAACCTTGCCGGCCAGCAGCGCGTTGGCGAACGTCGAGCGCGGTCCGGCCGCGCCGACCTCGATCTGCGGCTTCGGAGCGAGGTCATCAAAGGCGTTGAACTCGCCTCCCTCCTGCTGGGCGGCGACGAGCGGCGCCGGGTTGCCCGCCCGGCGCGCGGCGCGCTGGATCGCGCGGGTCAGGTTGCCGAGCTGCCGGGTATCGCTGTAGTTGCGGCTGGTCAGCAGGACGCCGCCGTACGGCCGCGCCGCAAGCCGCGGGAAGAAGTCGTTGGGGGCGCCCTTGCCGCTGAAGCCGACGACGAACAGCCCGGCGACGGCGTCGCCCGGTGATCGGCCGAGCTCGTCGGCCGTCGGCGGTGTGGGGTCCGAGCCCTGGCGGCGCTTGCCCTGGGTGACGCCGAGCACCGGCGCGAGCGTGTCGAGCAGCGTGCCGCCCCCGGAACGATCGTCGGACTCGCCGAAGCGCGAGCCCGCCTCGCCCACCGGCGCCTCGTCGTCGCCGCGCGTGAGCAGGACGATGCCGGCGGCAGCGGCGATCACGACGACCGCGAGGATCACGACGCGCGGACGACGCAGGAAGGCGGGCATCACTCGCTACCCTCCGAGCCGGTCATGAGCGGGACGGTCGTCATGAAATTCGGCGGGACCTCGGTCGCCGACGCCGAGCGCCTGAAGCGCGCGGCGCAGCGGATCGTGGCCAAGCGCGAGATGGGAAATCGCGTCGTCGCGGTGCTCAGCGCGCGCGGCAAGACCACGGACTTTCTCATCGCCGAGGCGCAGGAGATCTCGCCCAATCCCGACCCGCGCGAGCTCGACATGCTGCTGTCCACCGGCGAGCGGCAGTCATGCGCCTTGTGCGCCATGGCGATCAACGACCTCGGCCATCGCGCCATTTCCCTGACGGGCTCACAGGCGGGGATCGTTACAGACACGTCGCACACGAAGGCGCGCATCCTAGATGTGCGCGCCGATCGGATACGTGACGCCCTCGACGAGGACTCGATCGTGCTCGTCGCCGGCTTCCAGGGCGTGTCCACCGCGAAGGACGTCACGACACTCGGCCGCGGAGGCTCTGACACCACTGCCGTCGCGCTCGCGGCGGCGATCTCCGCCGACGTCTGCGAGATCTACACCGATGTCGCGGGCGTGTTCAGCGCCGACCCGCGAATCGTTCCCGACGCCCGCAAGCTGCCCGTCGTGTCATTCGAGGAGATGCTCGAGATGTCCGCCAGCGGCGCCGGCGTGCTCCAGCTTCGCGCGGTCGAATATGCCCGCAACCACGGCGTGCGCATCCATTGCCGGTCGAGCTTCGACAGCGCTCCCGGTACCGTCATCGTCGGAGAAGAGGAAACCGTGGAACAACCGCTCATCACCGCCGTCACGCACTCCACCGAGGAGGCACGCGTCACGCTCAAGGGCGTGCCCGACATCCCGGGCATCGCCGGGCGCATCGCGACCGTGCTCGCCGCGGCGAACGTGAACATCGACATGATCATCCAGAACGAGCCCGTCAGCGAGGGCGCGGTCGCGGACATGTCGTTCACCGTGCCGCGCACCGATCTCATCGCCGCAGGCATCGCGCTCGATCCGCTCTGTCAGGAGCTCGGCATGGCGGTCGCGACCGACGAGGCGATGGGCAAGGTGTCCGTCATCGGGGCCGGCATGAAGTCCCACCCCGGTGTCGCCGCGAAGGTCTTCACGACGCTCGGCGACGAGCAGATCAACATCGAGATGATCGCCACCTCGCCGATCAAGATCTCGTGCGTCATCTCCGGCGCGCAGGTGCCCGACGCCGTGCGGGCGCTGCACGCGGCGTTCGCGCTGGCGGGGCCGGGCACGATCCGCCCTGAGCGGCCGTTCGGGGAGTTCGCGTAGCGAGCGCGACCAATGACCTTCGCCATACACAATCTGACGAGCAACGGCGGGAAGTCGTGAGCCTGCGCGTCGCCGTCGTCGGCGCCACCGGGGCGGTCGGAACCGTGATGCTGCGGCTGCTGCGCACGCGCGAGTTTCCCGCCGACGAGGTCGTCCCCTTCGCCTCGCAGCGCTCGGTCGGGCGCGAGCTCGACGGCGGGCTCGTCGTCTCAGCGCTCACCGACGAGACCATCCAGGGATTCGACGTGGCGCTGTTCTCCGCCGGTGCGACGCGCTCGCGCGAGTGGGCGCGGCGCTTCGTTGACGCGGGCGCCGTCGTCGTCGACAACTCGAGCGCCTTCCGGATGGACGGCGACGTGCCGCTCGTCGTCTCCGAGGTCAACCCCGAGGCGCTCGACGGTCACAACGGGATCGTCGCCAACCCGAACTGCACGACGATGGTCGCGATGCTGCCACTGAAGGCGCTGCACGACGAGTTCGACCTGCGCGCGATCGTCCCGACGAGCTTTCAGGCTGCCGGCGGAGCGGGGCAGAAGGGCATCGACGAGCTGGCCGGCCAGATCGCGCCGCTGGCCGAGGACGTGCTGGGGCTCTGCGAGGACGGTGCGGCGTCGGCTGCCAAGGTCTCGCACTCCGTGCACGCGGCGACGCTCGCGTTCAACGTCGTGCCGCTGCTCGGGACCGTCGGCGAGGAGGGTTACACCGACGAGGAGCTCAAGCTGCGCGACGAGTCGCGCAAGATCCTCGGGATCCCGGACCTCGCCGTGTCACCGACGTGCGTCCGCGTGCCGGTCATGGTCGGTCACGGCGTGCAGACGCGTGCGACCTTCGCGCGCGTGGTCGACCTTGACCGCGCGCTCGAGGTCCTGCGTGACTTCCCCGGCCTCGTCGTCGACGACGTGCCGACGCCGCTGCAGTACGCCGGCCGCGACGAGGTCGCCGTCGGGCGCATCCGCCGCGACCTTGCCGACCCGCACACGCTCAACTTCTTCGTCGTCGGCGACAACCTGCTCAAGGGCGCCGCCCTGAACACCGTCCAGCTCGCCGAGGTCCTGCATGCGCGCGGCCTCATCGGCGCGCGCGTGTAACCGGCGACCTCCCGGTAACGGGTTTCGCCGTCCCGGTCGCCGGAACCGGCGACGTCACCTGGCGAGCTCGCGCCGGCTGTGCACGCCAAGCTTGCGAAACACGCTGCGGGCGTGGGTGCGGACCGTCTCGATGCTGACCGACAGCGCCGCGGCGATCTCGCCGTTGGAGCGGCCGAGCTGCAGCTGGTCGAGGACATCGGCCTCGCGGGGTGTCAGGGCGTCGTAGCCGTTGCTCGCGGCGGCGGGCTCGCCGTGCGGCAGCACGTGCAGCCCGCGAGACGCGAGATGGATTGCGGTGAGCACGTCGCGCGCCTGGATCTCCTTGCCCAGGCAGGCGGTGGCGCCGAGCGCGAGCAGCTGGCTGCACTCGCCCGGTGTCGGGTGGCTGGCGAGCACCACCAGACGGGTCGCGGCATGGCCGGCGTTCAGGCGGCGGATCTCGGCGGGCGTGGCGAGTGCGGCGAGGTTGAGGATCGCGACGCGCGGGCGCCACTCGGTGAGGACGGGGTCGAGCTCGCCGGCCGCGACGTCCGAGGCAACGATCTGAAGGTTCGGATCGCGCTCGATGAGCGTTCGGAGTCCCGCGTTGACGAGATCCTCGAAACGGGCGAGCACGACCGTGACCGGTCTGCCGGTGTCCATTGCCGTCTTATCGGCAGGGCTTCGCCGTACTTGACCCGTCCGCGCTGGATCGACGAACGGGTGACCTGCGCTCACCCCAAGTTCACCCCGCAAGGGGGACGACGCGGGCCGCCGGCTCGGGCACACTGACTGGCGGGTCGTCGTTTCGGACGCGGGTGACTGGGGTCAATCGTGCTTCGGATGCGCCCAGGGACGGGCAAATAGGGGTTTGGAGTGCGAGGAGAGGGCCTGCGGGCTCTCTCCTCGTGTCTTTCAGGGCTGCTCGGCCTCGTCGTCGGGCGGCGCGACCGTCGATCGCAGTCGCCGGCGCGCGGCGTCGAAGCGGGTGTCGACGTCATCTGGCGCCGCGGTCTCGGCGGGCGGCGCTCGCTCCGTGTCGCGGGCGGGCGGCGTGATCACCTCCGCGACCGAGCGCCGCAGCCCGTCGACCAACCGGCGCGCGGCGTCGCGCTTACCCCGTAGCGGAGGCTTCACCGACTCCGGCGACCACGGAGGTCGTCCAGTCGATGACCGACGTCGGCTTGACGACGTGGCGCTGCAGGCCGAGCTGGTCGTGCGGGACGCCGAGCGCGAGGCCGACGAGCTGGGGCAGGTGCAGCACGGGCATGTTCAGATCGCGGCCGACGACCTTCTCGGCGAGCGGCTGCTGCAGATCGAGGTTCAGGTGGCACAGCGGGCACGGCGTCACGAGGCAGTCGGCGGCCGCGTCGACCGCGTCGCCGAGGTGGCGCCCGGCCTGCGTGAGCGACGCTCGCTTGTTCATCGTGATGATCGGAAAGCCACAGCACTTGTGGCTGCCGGCGTAGTCGATGACGGTGCCGCCCAGCGCCTCGATGACGAGCCCGAGGTACGTGTCGCGCGGCAGTTCCTCGTTGATCCCGAGCCGTTTGCTCGGGCGCACGATGTAGCAGCCGTAGAACGGCCCGACGCGCAGGTCGGTCAGCGGACGCTGCACGCGGGCGCGCAGCTCGTCAAGGCCGAACTCCTCGACGAGCAGCCAGAGGAAGTTCTTGTTCGTCAGGCCCTTCTCGTAGGTCAGGCCCTCCTCGGCGAGCGTCTCGTTGACGTGCGCGCGGTAGTCGGCGTTCGCGTCGAGGCGCTCCTGGCATTCGCTCTGCGCGCCCTGGCACGTCGAGCAGATGTTCATCATCATCGCCGCGCCGCCGACCTCCTGCGCGAGCGCGAACGTGCGCGCGTTCAGCGTGTCGGCGAGCTCCTGGTTGTGCTCGGCGATGACGCCGGCGCCGCAGCAGGCGCCGCGGTCGAGCTGCACGAGCTCGATGTCGAGCAGCGGCGCGACGCGCGCCATCGAGCCGTGCAACTCGGGGGTGAAGCCGCGCGACACGCAGCCGGGCCAGTAGGCGACCTTCATCGCGAGCAGCTCCGTTCTGGGACGCCGCCCGCGATCGTCGAGCAATGACGCGATGTCATCAGTTGTCCTCGTCGTAGCCGGTGATGTAGAGGTTGAGCTCGAAGCGGTCGCGCTCGGTGTGCTCGTAGATCTTCCTGATGTGCTGCAAATCGCGCTTGGCGAGCCGGTGCGGCTTGAGCACCACGCCGGGCGTGACCTTGCGGCGCAAGAGCGCCTTGGCGATCGCCGGCAGCGAGCTGGCCAGCTCGGCGCCCGCGCGCGGGGAGAACTTCGCCAGCGGCGAGTCGCCGCCGTAGGAGCGCGGCAGCAACTCGGCCTCGTTGAGCAGCCCGTACTGGCGCACGAGCGACACGAACGCCGCCTCGTGGCGCTCGCCGTTGTTCTGATCGACGATCCCGTAGTCGTTGCCCGCCTTGCGGCGCAGGCGCATGATCTGACTCATCGGCGCGACGCCCTTCGGGCAGGCGTCGATGCACATGAAGCAGTGGGTGCAGTCGTAGATGCCGTGCGGGTCCTCGGCGAGATCCTTCAGGCGCTCGGCATGCTGGTCGTCGCGCGGGTCGCCGACGAAGCGGTATGCCTTGGCGAGCGCGGCCGGGCCGATGAACTCCGGGTCGACCTCCATCGACAGGCAATCGGACACGCACGCGCCGCACTGGATGCAGGCCATCGACTGCGTGACGTCGATCATCGTCTCCTTGGCCACGATGTACTCGCGCTCGGGGACCGGCTGCTTGGCGATGAGCCACGGGGTGACGCGCTGGATCTTCTTCCAGTGCACCGCCTCCATGTCGACGATGAGGTCCTTGATGATCGGCATGTTGCCCATCGGCTCGACCTCGATGACGCCGTCCTCGCCGTGGCGCTGGGCCTTGTCGAGGTGCGTGTGGCACGCGAGGTCGGGCCTGCCGTTGATGCGCACCCCGCACGAGCCGCAGATCGCCGCGCGGCACGAGCAGCGGATGCCGATCGAGCCGTCGAAGCGCGCCTTGGCCTGGAGGATCGCCTCGAGCACCGAGCGGTGCGGCTCGAGGTCGACGGTGTGCTCCTCCCAGTAGGGCGGCGCCCCCGTCTCGGGGTCGTAGCGGCGCAGTCTGAGGGTGAATTCAGCCATTCGCGATCAGTACTTCCTCACTTCAGGTTCCCACTGCGTGATCGTGACGGGCGAGTAGGAGATCTCCGGCTCGCCGTCGTCGCCGCGCGTGATGTTGATGTGTTTGAGCCACTCGTCGTCGTCGCGCTCGGGGTAGTCGGTGCGGAACTGCGCGCCGCGCGACTCCTTGCGCTCGATCGACGCGACGACCGTCGCCTCGGCGCAGTCGAGCATGTACGCAAGCTCGATCGCACCCAGCACGTCCTGGTTGAACACCGTGCCGTGGTCGTCGACGTAGGCCTTGCCGGCCTCCTCCTTCAGGCGCCGCACGATCTCCAGCGCCTTCGTGAGCCCCTCCTCGTCGCGGTAGACGGCGACGTGATCGTTCATCGTCGAGCCGAGCTCGTCCTTGATTTCGGAGATGCGCCGCCCGCTGCGCTCGCGCGCGAGGATCGCGTCGATCATCGCGGCGTCCTCGCGCAGCCGCGACGCGGGCGCGCGGGGCATCGCCCGGTCCATCGCACGGGCGGCGGCGTCCTCGCCGGAGCGCCGGCCGAAGATGAGCGTGTCGAGCAGCGAGTTGGCCCCCAGCCGGTTGCCGCCGTGGACCGACACGCACGCGACCTCCCCGGCCGCGTAGAGGCCGGCGATCGGCGTGCGGCCGTTCACGTCGGTCTTCACGCCGCCCATGATGTAGTGCTGGCCCGGGCGGATCATGATCGGCTCGCGCGTGATGTCCGTCCCGGCGAAGTCGCGCCCGATGTTCACGATCTCGCGCAGCGACTCGAGGATGCGCTTCTTCGGGACGACGGTGATGTCGAGATAGATGCCCTGGCCGTCGGGCCCGACGCCGCGGCCCTCGTTGATCTCCGTCTGCTCGGCGCGAGAGACGACGTCGCGCGAGGCGAGCTCCATCTTGTTGGGCGCGTAGTCCTCCATGAAGCGCCGGCCCTCGGAGTTGAGCAGGTGCGCTCCCTCGCCGCGCGCGCCCTCGGTGATGAGAAAGCCGTTCTCGGCGAGCGTCGTCGGGTGGTACTGGACCATCTCCATGTCCATGATCGGGCAGCCGATCTGGTAGGCCTGCGCGATGCCGTCGCCAGTGCAGATGAGGGCGTTCGTCGTCGGCTTGTAGCACTGGCCGTTGCCGCCGGAGCCGAGGATCACGGACTTCGCGTTGAAGGTCTGCATCGCGCCCGTGCGGATGTCGCGCGCGACGGCGCCGGTGCAGTGGCCGTCGTCGTCGAGGATGAGCGATGTCGCGAACCACTCCTCGTAGCGGGCGACGACGTCGTGGAAGCGCATCAGCTGCTCGTAGAGCACATGGAGGATCGCCTGGCCGGTGATGTCGGCGACGTACGCGGTGCGCTTCTTGGATGCGCCACCGAACGCGCGCAGGTCGAGCTCGCCCTTGTCGTTGCGATGAAACGTGACGCCGATGTGCTCGAGGTGCATCGCCTCCTGCGGCGCCTCGCTGCACATGATCTCGATCGCGTCCTGGTCGCCGAGGAAGTCCGAGCCCTTGACCGTGTCGTAGGCGTGCTCGGTCCAGTCGTCGTCGATCGCGATAGCCGCGTTGATGCCGCCGGCCGCCGCGACGGAATGCGAACGCACCGGGTGAACCTTGCTCATGATCGCGACCGACGCACCCGCCTGCGCGGCGGCAAGAGCCGCGCGCTGGCCGGCGAGGCCGGCGCCGATGATGAGCACGTCGTGAGCGAGCAAGGATCGGGACTCTATGCAAGCGTCGCGCTGATAGCTCGGCCGACCTGTTCGATGGTCACGACTCCGCGCAGGACGCCCTCGCCGTCGACCACCATGAGCGCCCGCTTGTCGCGCAGTCGCTCGTCGCCCAGCAGCGTCTCCAGCGGCCGGTCAGACGGGATGCGCCAGCCCGCCGCGTCGCCGACCTCCGTGACCTCGGCGGCCTGCAGCGCGGGCCTGCCGGCGGCGATCTCCTCCTCGACGCGCTCGCGGCGAACGATCCCCATGAAGCGGTTGTGCTCGTCGACGACGGGAAACCAGTCCCAGCCGTAGCGCAGGAAGTACTCCTCCTCAGCCTGCGTGAGCGCGACGTGCGCGGGCATCGACACGGGCTCGGCATCCATGATGTCGGCGACGGTCACGCCGTCGATACGCTCGGTGAACGCCGTCCTGACGACCGCGGCGCGCGCCGCCTGCGCGATGAAGAACCCGAGCACGGCCAGCCAGATGCCGCTGACGAACTCGCCTCGGGCGGCGATGAAGATGCCCAAGCCGATCAGCAGGTAGGCGAAGCCCTCCCCGATCCGTGCGGAGATCCGCGTCGCGCGGTTGCGGTCGCCGGTGAGCTTCCACACCAGCGCCCGCGCGAGCCGGCCGCCGTCCAGCGGGAACGCCGGCACCATGTTGAACAGGAACAGCGCGGTGTTGATGAACGCGAGGAAGCCGAGCAGGGCGAGCGCGGGGGAGATGCTCACGTCCGGGTTGAACAGGATGACCTCGAGCACCGGGTCGTCGCTGATGGCGCCAACGAGCGCGGAGCAGACGCCGACGATCGCGACCGTGACGAGCGGACCGGCAACCGAGATCTTGAACTCCTTGCCGGGCGTGTCCGGATCGGAGGCCATCTGCGCGACGCCGCCGAAGAACCACAGGTCGATCCCGCGGATCGGGATCCCGACGCGCTGCGCGACGATCGCGTGGCCGAGCTCGTGCAGGACGATCGAGGCGAAGAACAGCATCACCGCCGCGACGGCCACGAGGTAGGCCTGCGTGCTCGAGCCGTCGAGCACGTTGCGAAACGTGTCCGACATCAGGTAGATGAAGAGAAACAGGACGACGAACCAGCTCGGGCTCGCGCCGATCCGGATCCCGAACACGCGGGCGAGCTGGATCGACTGGCCTGTTTGGAACATCGCGCCCTACATGGTCGCAGGCGCGTGCCGCGCGACGATCGCCTCGAGGTCGACCCCCGCGGGCAGCGTGCCGTACTGCAGGCCGGCGTCGCCGTCCAGGCGCGATGCGCAGAACGCGTCGGCGACCGCGGGCGGCGCGTGGCGGACGAGCAGCGAGCCCTGAAGCGCGAGCGCCATGCGCTCGACGATCCGCCGCGCCCGGGTCTCCATCGCCTCGTGGTCGGCGAACTCGTCGCGCAGCCGCGCGGCGAACGCGTCCAGCCGCGCGTCGGCGCCGACCGCCTCGTCGACCTCGGCGAAGAATGCCGCCAGCGTCTCGGCCGGCCGGCTCAGCGCGCGCAGCACGTCGAGCGCCATGACGTTCCCCGAGCCCTCCCAGATCGAGGCGAGCGGCATCTCGCGATACAGCCGCGGCATGCCGGACTCCTCGACGTAGCCGTTGCCGCCGAGGCACTCGAGTGCCTCGAACGCGTGACCGGGTCCGCGCTTGCAGACCCAGTACTTCGACACGGCGGTCCCCAGGCGCTTGAGGTGATGCGCGGATTCGGTCGATGGGTTTCGCCCTCCGGTCGCCGGAACCGGCGACCTGCGGTCGACGTCGCTTGCCTCGTCGTAGGCACGGGCGAGGCGCATCGCCAGCGCCGTCGCGGCCTCGGACTCGATGCACAGGTCGGCGAGGACGTTGCGCATGAGCGGCTGGTCGGCCAGCCGCCTGCCGAACGCCGAGCGATGGGCGGCGTGCCACGTCGCGTTGGCGACGCCCCAGCGCATTCCCGCGGCGGTGCCGATGACGCAGTCAAGGCGCGTGTGGCCGACCATCTCGATGATCGTCGGCACGCCGCGGCCGGGCTCGCCGACCATCTGCGCCCACGCCCCGTGCAGCTCGATCTCCGACGACGCGTTGGAGCGGTTGCCGAGCTTGTCCTTCAGGCGCTGCAGGTGCATGGCGTTGCTCGCGCCGTCGGGCAGGATGCGCGGCATCGCGAAGCACGAGATGCCTTCGGGTGTCTGGGCGAGGACGAGGAACAGGTCGCACATCGGCGCCGAGCAGAACCACTTGTGGCCGGTGAGCAGGTACTCGCCGCCCGCGCCGCCGCCGTTGATCGGCTCCGCGACGGTCGTGTTGGCGCGCACGTCCGAGCCACCCTGCTTCTCGGTCATCGCCATCCCGCACAGCGCGCTGGGCTTCTCGGAATCCGTCCCACCCACCCGCAGCAGCGGGTCGTACGTCGTCGCGGTCAGCCGCGGCTCCCACTCGGCGGCGATCTCGGGCTGCGCGCGCACTGCCGGCACGGCGGCGAACGTCATCGTGATCGGGCACGCGAAGCCGCCTTCGGCCTGGGCGGCGGTGAGGTACAGCGCGGTGCGCGCCACGTGGGCGCCGCCCTCGCCGGACGTCCACGGAAGGCTGTGCAGCTCGTGTTTCACCGCGAGGCCCATGAGGTCGTGCCACGCGCGGTGAAACTCGACCTCGTCGATGCGGTGGCCGTAGCGGTCGAAGGTCTTGAGCTTCGGCGGGTTCTCGTTGGCCTCAAAGCCCCAGCGGATCGGTTCGCCACCCCACGCGGCACCGACCTCGCGCGCCCGCTCGAGCGCCCAGCCGCCGCCCTCGCGCTCGAGCGCCTCGACGAGCGGCGCGTTGTCCTCGAACAGGTTGCGGCCCTCGAGCGGCGGCGCCTGGTTGGCGACCTCGTGGGTGGCGAAGGGCGCGTCAGGCGGCATGGTGCAACTCCCTGCTGGGGGCGCCGACGGAGCGCAGGCAGAACGTCACGAGGCCGGCGACCAGGTCCGCTTCACCGGCGCGTGCGCCGGTGGGCGACGTCGGCCCCACGAGCGCCTCGCCGATCGCGCCGACGAGCGCGCTCGCGCTCAACCCCGCGTCCTGCTTCGGCAGCTCACCCGCGGCCACTCCGTCGCGCACGATCGCGGCGAAGACGTCGCGGTAGGCGCCGCGGAACACCAGCCGCTCGGCCTCGACGGCCGGGTCGACCGGCTCGGCGAGCAGCGCCCAGGCGAGCCGCCGCCCGCGCAGCGCGCGCTCGGCGAACCTCCGCACGGCCGCGGCAATGCGCGCGTCGGCCGGGCCGGGTGGGGCGGAGGCGGCGGCCACCGCGTCGACCTCGTGCTGCGAAGCGGTGCGAAACACCTCGGCGAAGAGCTCGGCCTTGGAGGGGAAGTGGCGGTAGACGCTCCCGGTCGCCACGCCGGCGCGCCGCGCGACCGCTGCGATCGACGCCTCGCGGTAGCCGCCGCGGGCGATGAGGTCCTGTGCCGCGCGGACGATCCGCGCGCGCGCCCGCAGGCGCTGGGCTTCGGTGCGGGGGGTCTCGCGATAGGCCACCGTGAAGAAGTGAACCACGATTCAGTTCTTCCGCCAAGGCGGCGGGCGGCGCGGTCGACGACACATGTGGTCGTGACGGGGCCGGATCCGGATCACCCGGTGTCGGCCCCCAACACCGCCAGCGCCGCCGCGAATGTCGCGCTCGGCCGCATGACCGCATCCACGCGCGCGGCGTCGGCGCGGTAGTAGCCGCCGATGTCCACCGGCTCGCCCTGCACCGCGGCGAGCTCGGCGACGATCGCCTCCTCGCCGGCGGCGAGCCGCTCGGCCACCGCCGCGAAGCGCGCCGCGAGCTCGCTGTCGTCGACCTGCGCGGCGAGCTCCTGCGCCCAGTACAGCGCGAGGTAGAAATGGCTGCCGCGGTTGTCGAGCTCGCCGCACCGGCGTGACGGCGAGCGGCCGTTGAAGAGCACGCTGCCGGTCGCGCGGTCCAACGTCTCGCCGAGCAGCTTGGCGCGCGGGTTGCCGGTCTGCTCGGAGAGCATCTCCAGCGACACCGCGAGCGCGAGAAACTCTCCCAGCGAGTCCCAGCGCAGGTGGTTCTCCTTCAGCAGCTGCGCGACGTGCTTCGGCGCCGACCCGCCGGCGCCCGTCTCGAAGAGGCCGCCGCCGTTCATCAGCGGCACGATCGAGAGCATCTTCGCGCTCGTCCCCAGCTCGAGGATCGGGAAGAGGTCGGTGAGGTAGTCGCGCAGGACGTTGCCGGTGACGGAGATCGTGTCCTCGCCCGCGCGAGCGCGCTGCAGCGTCAAGCGCGTCGCCTCGGCCACCGGCAGGATCTCGATGCGCAGATCCTCGACGCCCAGCTGCATGAGCGCCGGGCGGACCTTCTTGAGCAGCTCAGCGTCGTGCGCCCGCGTCTCGTCGAGCCAGAAGACCGCGGGCGCGCCCGTCGCCCTGGCACGGGTGGCCGCGAGCTTGACCCAGTCCTGGATCGCCGCGTCCTTGGTCTGGCACATGCGCCAGATGTCGCCGGCGTCGACCTCGTGCTCGATCAGCGTCGTGCCGTCGCCGTCGACCACGCGGACGGTTCCCGCGGACGCGATCTCAAAGGTCTTGTCATGCGAGCCGTACTCCTCGGCCTTCTGCGCCATGAGGCCGACGTTCGGCGTCGTGCCCATCGTCGTCGGGTCGAACGCGCCGTGCTCGCGGCAGTGATCGACCGTCTCGGCGTACAGCGCGGCGTACGAGGAGTCGGGGATGACGAACTTGCAGTCCTGCTGCTCACCGGCCGCATTCCACATCTGCCCCGACGAGCGGATGGCCGCGGGCATCGAGGCATCGACGATGACGTCCGACGGGGCGTGCAGGTTCGTGATGCCCTTGTCGGAGTCGACCATCGCGATCGAGGGCCCGGCGGCGAGGGCGGCGTCGACCGCCGGCCTGGCCTCGGGGTTCGCGGCCAAGAGGCTCCCCAGACCGTCGTTCGGGTTCGCGACGACGTCGTCGTAGACGTCGCCGACCACGGCACGCACCGCGTGGCCGAAGATGATCGGGTCGGAGACCTTCATCATCGTCGCCTTCAGGTGCACCGAGAAGAGCACGTCCTGCTGCTTGGCCTCGGCGACCTGCTCGGCGAGGAACGCGTCGAGCGCCGCGCGGCGCATGACGGCGCCGTCGAGCACCTCGCCGGCGAGCACCGCGATGGGCTCCTTGAGCACCGTGACGGTGCCATCCTCAGCGACGTGCTCGACTCGCACGACGCCGTCCGCGTCGACCGAGACGGACTGCTCGGTGGACCGAAAGTCGCCGCCGGACATCGTCGCGACGTGCGACCGGGAGTCCGGCGACCACGCGCCCATCGAGTGCGGATGCCTGCGCGCGAACGCCTTGGCGGACGCCGGGGCGCGGCGATCGGAGTTGCCCTCGCGAAGGACCGGGTTGACCGCTGAGCCCTTGACGGCGTCGTACCTTGCGCGCGCCGGGTCCGCGGGATCCTCCGGGTAATCGGGGATCGCGTACCCCTTGGCCTGAAGCTCGGCGATCGCCGCCTTGATCTGCGGCAGCGACGCGCTGACGTTCGGCAGCTTGATGATGTTCGCCGCGGGCGTCTTGGCAAGCTCGCCGAGCTCGGCCAGCGCATCGCCGACCCGCTGCTCGGGCGTGAGCAGCTCCGGAAACTGGGCGAGGATCCGGCCGGCGAGCGAGATGTCGCGCAGCTGCACGTCCACGTCCGCGGCGGCAGCGAATGCCTGCACGATCGGCAGCAGCGAGGCCGTCGCGAGCGCGGGCGCCTCGTCGGTGTGGGTGTAGATGATCGTCATCGGCGGATCGACACGCTAGCGCCGGGGTGATCAGCCGTCTCGATCCGACGCGCGATCAACAGCAGGCGGCGCACGAGAACTCGCCCGATCCGGGCCCGGGCCCGCCGGTAGCATCGCCCGCTGGATGGCGCATGAGGTGACCTTCATCCCCGGTGACGGCACCGGCCCCGAGCTGACCGAGGCCACCCGGCGCGTTCTCGAGGCCACCGGCGTCGTCTTCAACTGGGACCGCCACGAAGCGGGCATCGACGAGTACGAAGCGCACGGCAATCCGTTCCCCGCTGCCACGCTTGCGTCACTGCGGAGGACCGGGGTCGGCATCAAGGGGCCGACGACGACGCCGGTGGGTTCGGGCTTTCGCTCGATCAACGTCCTGCTGCGCTCAGAGCTCGACCTCTACGCCTGCATCCGACCCTGCAAGGCCATGGAAGGCGTGCGCACGCGTTTCCCGGAGACCGACCTCGTCATCGTGCGCGAGAACACCGAGGACCTCTACGCCGGGATCGAGTTCGAGCGCGGCACCGCCGAGAACGCGGCGCTGCGCCGGACGCTCGCCGAGCTCGGCGCCACCGTCCGCGACGACGCCGGCATCTCGATCAAGCCAATCAGCGTGTTCGGCTCCGAGCGGATCGTCCGGCACGCCTTCGACTACGCCGTGACCCACGGTCGCAAGAAGGTCGCGGCCGCGCACAAGGCCAACATCATGAAGTTCTCCGACGGGCTGTTCCTCGAGGTCGCACGCAACGTCGCCGCGGACTATCCGGCGATCGAATTCCACGACTGCATCATCGACAACCTCTGCAACCAGCTGATCACCTATCCGGAGGACTTCGAGGTCATCGTGCTGCCAAACCTCTACGGCGACATCGTCTCTGACCTGTGCGCCGCGATGATCGGCGGGCTCGGGGTGGCGGGCGGCGCGAACATCGGCACGGAGGCCGCCGTGTTCGAGGCGACGCACGGCTCGTCGCCGACGTACGCCGGCAAGAACCGCATGAACCCGACGGCGCTGATGCTGTCGGGCGTCTACATGCTCGACCACCTGCGGGAGACCGCTGCGGCGCGCGCGCTGGAGAACGCGATCGCGGCCGTCATACGCCGGGGCGACAAGGTCACATACGATCTGAAGCTCAGTCGTACGGACCCCACCGCCGTTGGCACGACAGAGTTCGCCGACGCAGTAATCGAGGAGATGAATGCATGATCGGGATTGCCCCTGTGAACGTGGCCGTTACCGGCGCGGCCGGCCAGATCGGCTACGCGCTGCTGTTCCGGATCGCCTCCGGCCAGTTGCTGGGTCCCGACACGCCGGTGGCGCTCAAGCTGCTCGAGATCCCGCCGGCGATCAAGGCCGCCGAGGGCACGACGCTCGAGCTGACCGACTGCGCGTTCCCGCTGCTTGCGTCCGTCGACATCTATGACGATCCGGTCCAGGCGTTCGACGGGGTGAACATCGCGCTGCTCGTGGGCGCCCGTCCGCGCTCGAAGGGGATGGAGCGCGCCGACCTGCTCGAGGCCAACGGCGCGATCTTCAAGCCGCAGGGCGAAGCGCTCAACGCGGGCGCCGCGGACGACGTGAAGGTGCTCGTCGTCGGAAACCCCGCCAACACGAACGCGCTGATCCTCGCCGCCAACGCACCCGACATCCCGGCCGAGCGCGTCACCGCGATGACGCGCCTGGACCAGAACCGCGCGGTCGCACTGCTCGCCCAGAAGCTCGGCGTCGGCGTCGACGAGGTGTCCGACCTCGTCGTGTGGGGCAACCATTCGCCCTCTATGTTCCCGGACCTGTTCAACGCGACTGTGAATGGTGACAAAGCGGTCGACCAGGTCGACATGGATTGGTATGAGAACGAGTACATCCCGCGCGTCGGCAAGCGCGGCGCCGAGGTCATCGAGGCACGCGGGGCGTCCTCGGCCGCGTCGGCGGCCAACGCGGCGATCGACCACGTGCGCGACTGGGTCGCGGGCGCCGATGGCCTGCGCTCGATGGCGGTCGCCTCCGATGGCTCCTACGGCGTCGACGAGGGCATCATCTCGAGCTTCCCCGTGCGCGTCAGCGACGGCGAGTACACGATTGAGCAGGGGCTCGAGCTCGGCGAGTTCGCGCAGGCCAAGCTCGACGCCACGGTCAAGGAGCTCTGCGACGAGCGCGCGGCCGTGGAGAAGCTCGGACTGGTCTAGCTAGTGGGCCTTCTCCGAACGTCTGACCGGAAACGGCCGAACGTTCCGAGAAGGCCTACTAGGAACGCAAAACGACCCATCCTCGCTCGACGGATGGGTCGTTTTTTCAAGTTCATCGATCCCGTCCCGTGCGGAGACGGACCGTTGTACCGAGCCCGTTCGCGACTAGGCGGCGTCCTTGGGATGCCAGCCACGGCCGTCCTTCTTGACCAGGCCGTCGTCGGCCAAGCCGGGAAGCACGCGATAGAGGTAGTTCTGCTTGATGCCCATCTTGTCGGCCAGCTCGGGGATCGTGATCCCGGGGTTGGCCTTCACAAGTGCGAGCGCCTCGTTGCCCCGCGTGCCGCTGCCCTTCGGCCGGCCACGCCGCTTGCCGGTGCTGCCGCGGCGCCTTGAGGGCGCGGCCTTCGCCGCGCGCTTGGCCGTCGTGCGCGCCGGAGCGGGAGCGGACGCCCCGTTGCCCGAAACGCCATCAAGTGCGGCCGCGGCTGCTTCGAGTCGCGTGTACTCGTCGACCAGCGGCTTGAGCTCCTTCAGCCGTGTTCTGATCTCGCTTCGCTTCTCATCCAGAAAGTCAGCCATCACAACCTTTCCCCGATTTGAGCAACCTCGTCCACTTACCGTCACGAGCGTATCAGTTGGCCGCTGGCGTTCGCTCAATCACCCGATGCGGTTATGCGCACATTACGACGTACGTTCCAGCAGTTCCTTCAACCGGCGCAACGAGGCATTTGCCTCCTTCTCGGGAATGCCGCCGACGAACGCCTTGGATGCCGCCGCGCCGATTGGCCCAAATGGAGTACGGAATTCGTTGGAGTAATCAAAACGGACTACTCCATCGCGCGAGCTGAGTCGATCTTCGCTGACGGCGCGCGAGCGCGCCGGGCCTTTGCCCTCCCAGCGCGCGTAGTTCGGGGCGTCGACGTGCTTGAGCGTCCAATGCACCTTGAAGCTCAGGCCGCGGATGCAGAGCGTCTGATCCATCCGATAGCCGGGCCGCAGCGGGCCTGAGTCGGCGTGGTCAATGCTCTGAACGATCGTCACCCAGTCGCGGATGCGATCGGCATTCATGACGTAATCCCACACCTCGTCCTGAGGGGCGGCGATATCGATGCTGGCGAGGACGATGGACACGGGTTGATGACCCTAGTCGGCGTGCAGCACTTAGCGCTGACCGCCGGAAGTTCCGTGGTCTCTCCCGGCGCGCGATCGGCGCCTGACGGCCGTCGGCGCCCGCCTCCGTGCCGCCAGGCACGCGGGCGGGTCACCGCCGACCGCCAGATCGCGGCCGCGCATCCCGGAGATCCCGACGGAACTGACGGCGCGCAGCACTTAGCGCGCCCGGAGTTGCTCGCCGGATTCCCAGTCGCGCAGCGCGGCCTCGACGGCGCGGTCGTAGGAATGCAGACGCACGCCGAGCAATTCGGCCGCGCGGTCGTCGCGCGGCAGCAGATCGCAGGACAGGCTCTCCATCAGCGGACCGATGAAGGCCGGGTCCTCGCCGGCGATCGCCGCGGCGACCGGCGCGACGATCGGCGTCGAGTTGCGTCCGAAGCGCACGGCGCGCCGGCGCACGAGCATCAGGTCGGCGATCCGCTGCACCATCTCCTCGTAGCTGAGGACGTCGGGACCGGCGATGTCCAGCGACAGCCCGCCGGCCGCATGCGGCGTCGTCGCTGCCGCGGCGAGGAAGGCGACGACGTCGCGGACGTCGATCGGCCGCGTGCGGTGCACGCGCCACCGTGGCATCGGCAGGACGCCCATTCGCTCGACAAGGCGCACGAGGAAGCGAAACGAGCGCGACCGCG
Source organism: uncultured Actinomycetes bacterium (assembly GCA_963705315.1). GTDB lineage: Bacteria > Actinomycetota > Thermoleophilia > Solirubrobacterales > Solirubrobacteraceae > CADCVQ01. The sequence goes on along the minus strand of OY970068.1, from coordinate 3,495,784 downwards.
CGCCGATGACGATCGACGCCCGCAGCGCGACGGCGTCGGGCACGCCCGCCAGGAGGATGCGCTCGACGTCCAGCCGGCTGCGCAGGTGCTCGGACAGGGGCTCGCCCGCGGGCACGATGCCGCCGAGGTAGACGACGCGCCGGACGCCGGCTCGATCGGCCGCGGCAACGACGTTCTGCGCTGCCGCCCGCTCGCGCTCGGGGAAGCCCTCCGCACCCTCCATCGAGTGGATGAGGAAGTACGCGACGTCGATGCCGTCAAGCGCCTCGCCGAGGCCGGCGCCGGTGAGCGCGTCGCCGCGCACGACTGGCACGTCGGCACGCACGCGTGAGCTCGTGCGCGCGAAGCCGCGCACGTCGTGCCCCGCCCGGATCAGCGCAGGGGCGAGGGCAGATCCGATCGAGCCGCTGATGCCGGTGATGAGGATGCGCATGAGAAAAGTTCTCCGCAGAGAGCGGGAAGACCGCGTGCGGGAAGGGGCGAAGTTTGCATGTCCGCAACCTTTGGCGGGAAGCGATCGGGTTTCGTCCGCCATTTGCGGGCTGCGCGAAACCAAAAGTTCGTCACGAGCGGTAATCGCCTCTTGCGGCCCTTGCGGGCCCCTGCTCCGACGTGGTCGAATGGCCACCGCAGGACAAGCACACGAACCGTCGGAGGCGCGAGGATGGTAAAGACGCGAGCAACGAAGAAGGTGACATGCGAGGACTGCTTCTTTCGTTGCCACGCGCTCTGCGCGCTTGAGCTGGACGAGGCCTGCCCGACGTTCCGACCGGACTCGCCCGACGGGCTGAAGCCGCCCCAGCAGCTGCGGTTCACATTCCGCCTGGAGCGCCAGTCGCAGGTGACCTGGTCGTTCCCGCCGGCGCAGGAGCAGGCCTCGCTGCACGGGGCGCTCGCGACCCGCTAGCGCCGATACAGTCGCGCCATGCGCGTGACGGTGTTGGGCAAGTCGCCCTCCTGGCAGGACGCGGGCGGCGCCTGCAGCGGTTATCTCGTTCAGGACGAGCAGACGTCCGCGCTCGTGGACTGCGGCAGCGGCGTGTTCGCCAAGCTCCGCACGGTGTGTAACTACCTGACGGTCGACGCGGTCGTCGTGTCGCACATGCACGCCGACCATTTCCTTGATCTCATCCCGTTCGGGTGCGCGCTGATCTACGGCCCGCGGGCGGACGGACACCAGCCGTTGCTGCTGCTGCCGCCGGGCGGGACCGCTGCGCTGCAGATGCTCGCATGCGGCGGCGGGCACGACGACCTGATGGACGGCGCGTTTGCGATCAGCGAATACGACCCGGCGGAGCACGTGCTCGTGGGGAGCCTCAGTTTCGCGTTCACGCCGGTGCCGCATTTCATCGCGACCAACGCCGTGCAGGTGCGGTCGTCGGAGGGCGATGGGAGCTTCACCTTCGGGGCCGATCACCGCGCCACCGACGCGCTGGATGCGTTCGCGGCAGGCACGGATCTGCTGATGCTCGAGGCGACGCTGGCGCAGTCCGATCCGCGGACCTCGCTCGGTCACATGACGGCGAGCGAGGCCGGCGTGGTCGCAACGCAATGCGGCGCGCGCCGGCTCGTGCTCACGCACATCTCCGACGAGCGCGACTGCGACGCCGCGGTGGCCGAGGCGCAACGGACCTATTCGGGCCCGGTCGAGATCGCGCAGGAGGGCGCGGTGTACGACGTGTGAGCGACGGCGGGCAGGGGGTAGCCTGCTAGGCCCCGATGGCCCGCGAACGTGATCTCTTTGCCAACTTCGAGCGCATGCGCCGCGAGATGGATGAACTTTTCGGCGATGTCTTTGGCAACACCGGCCTGACGTCGCGCCGCAGCGGCTTCTCGCCGGCGGTCGACGTCTTCTACGCCGATGATCCACCGCGCGCGATCGTGCACGCCGAGCTCGCCGGGATCGACTCGGGAGACCTCGGCCTCGAGATCCAGGGACGTGAGCTGACGCTCACCGGCCACCGCCGCGGCGCGTCGGACACCGAGGGCCGCGTGTACCAGCAGCTCGAGATCGAGACGGGCCCGTTCCGGCGCACGATCGCGCTCGGGGCCGAGGTCGTCGCCAACCAGGCCCGCGCGACGTACCAGGACGGGATCCTGCGCGTCGAGTTGCCGCTTGCCACGCCGCAGTCGCAGACGCGCTCGGTGCCGATCGAACGCGGGCGCAGCAGCTCGCCTCCCGGGATCAGCGAATCGTGATCGACGTCATCACCGACGCGGAGCAGGGGCGCGAGATCGAGGTCGGCGAGCACGAGCTGCCCGACCAGCTGCCGGTCCTGCCGCTGCGCGAGACCGTGCCGTTCCCCGACACGCTCACGCCGCTCGCGGTCGGTCAGGAGCGCTCGGTCCAGCTCGTCAACGACGTCCTCGCCGGCAACCGCATGCTCGTGATGGTCGCCAGCCGCGACGGCGAGGTGGAGGAGCCCGGCGCCGATCAGCTCTACGACGTCGGCGTCGTCGGCTCGATCGCGCGCATGATGCGCGTCCCCGACGGCACGTTGCGCCTGCTCGTCCAGAGCGCCCAGCGCGTGCGCGTCGACAGCTGGGTGCGCGAGACGCCGTACCTCGTCGCCGAGATCTCCGAGATGCCCGACGTCGTCGAGGAGAGCCCGGAGCTGACCGCGCTCATGCGTTCGGTCCAGCAGACGTTCTCGCAGATCGTCGACGCCGTCCCGTATCTGCCCGAGGAGCTTCAGGTCGCGGTCGCCAACGTCGACGAGGCAAGCGCGCTCAGCCACCTCATCTCCGGCTCTCTGCGGCTGCCGACCGAGCAGAAGCAGGGGCTGCTGGAGGAGTGCAACGTCGCCAAGCGCCTGCGCCGGCTCACCGAGCTGCTCGCCCGCGAGCTCGAGGTCATCTCGATCGGGTCGGAGATCCAGAACCAGGTGCAGAGCGAGATGGACCGCACGCAGCGCGAGTTCGTGCTGCGCCAGCAGCTCAAGGCGATCCAGGAGGAGCTCGGCGAGTTCGACGAGTCGGCGGCGGAGGCCAACGAGCTGCGCGAGCAGCTCGCCGCGATCGACCTGCCCGAGGACGCGCGCAAGCAGGCCGACCGCGAGCTGAACCGCCTGGAGAACCTGCCGACGCAGGCGGCCGAGCACGGCGTCATCCGCACGTACCTGGAGTGGATCGCCTCGCTGCCCTGGGATCAGGGCACCGAGGACCACCTTGACCTCGATCACGCGCGCTCGGTGCTCGACGAGGATCACTACGGCCTCGAGCAGGTCAAGGACCGCATCCTCGAGTTCCTCGCGGTGCGCAAGCTCAAGCCCGACGCGCGCGGCTCGATTCTCTGCTTCGTTGGGCCTCCCGGCGTCGGCAAGACGTCGCTGGGCAAGTCGATCGCCCGCGCCCTCGGGCGCGAGTTCGAGCGCATCAGCGCCGGCGGCGTGCGCGACGAGGCGGAGATCCGCGGCCACCGGCGCACGTACATCGGCGCGATGCCGGGCACGATCATCCGCGCGCTGCGCGATGCGGGCTCCAACAACCCGCTGTTCATGATCGACGAGATCGACAAGATGGGCGCGGACTTCCGCGGCGATCCCGCCAGCGCGATGCTCGAGGTCCTCGATCCCGAGCAGAACTCGAACTTCCGCGACCACTACCTCGACCTGCCCTTCGACCTGTCGAAGGTCATGTTCATCACGACGGGCAACACGCTCGACACGATCCCCGGGCCGCTGCGCGACCGCATGGAGATCATCCAGATCGCGGGCTACACGGCCGACGAGAAGCTGCAGATCGCCAAGCGCTACCTGCTGCCGCGCCAGGCCGAGCGCAACGGCCTGAAGAAGACCCAGCTGCGCATCACCGACGCGGCGCTGCGCGCGATCATCGCCGACTACACGCGCGAGGCCGGCGTGCGCGAGCTCGAGCGCCAGATCGGCGCCGTGGCGCGCAAGGTCGCGCGCGAGGTCGCCGAGGGCTCCAGGCCGAAGGGCTCGATCTCCGAGGCCCGCGCGCGCGAGCTGCTCGGCCGCCAGCCCTACCACTCCGACGCCAAGCGCCGCACGCGCCAGCCGGGCGTCGCGACCGGCCTGGCCTGGACGCCCGTCGGCGGCGACGTGTTGTTCATCGAGGCGACCGCCTACGAGGGCGAGGGCAAGCTGCAGATCACCGGCCAGCTCGGCGACGTCATGAAGGAGTCGGCGCAGGCCGCGCTGTCCTACGTGCGCGTGCACCTGCGCGAGCTCGCCCCCGACCTGCCCGACGACTGGTTCGCCAAGCACGACATCCACATTCACGTGCCCGCCGGCGCGATCCCGAAGGACGGGCCGAGCGCCGGCATCACGATGGCGACCGCGCTCGTGTCGCTGCTCGCAGAGCGCCAGATCCGCGACGACGTCGCCATGACCGGCGAGATCACCCTCACGGGACAGGTGTTGCCGATCGGCGGGCTGAAGGACAAGGCGCTCGCCGCGCAGCGCAACGGCATCACGACGATCATCGCGCCGGATCTCAACGAGGCCGACGCCGAGGAGATTCCCGAGCACCTGCGGGCAAAGCTCGACTTTCATTTCGTGGCACAGATCGACGAGGTGCTCGAACTCGCACTCGAGAAGCCGCGCCCCGAGCGGTCCGCACGTCGCAACGGTCGCCGTGCGGGTGAGCGCTCGGGAGACCGGGTATATGCTCAACAGCAAGCTGAGACGGAGACGCAAGCGACCTGAGGTGAGTGACGATGGGAGCAAAGGACAAGGCCGGCGCCGCTGCATCGGCAGCCAAGAGCGCGGGGAAGAACCCGTACGTGCAGCGGATCGTGCAGGACGCCGAGTTGCGCGACAACGTGGTCGTGGCCTTCGAGGCCGCACGTAACGCGTACTCGCGGCTGAACAACGGCAAGCAGCCGGCGAAGGCGATCCTCGAGGACAAGAAGCTCCACAAGGACCTCAAGCGCTCCGCCGACGCGCTCCGCGACGCGTCCTCGGCGCTGCGCGACGCGCCGAAGGCAAAGACCAAGCAGCGTAAGGGCGGCCTCGGCAGGCTGCTGCTCATCTCGATCCTCGGCGGCGCGATCGCGCTGGCCGTGAGCGAGGGCCTGCGCAACAAGCTGCTTGACGCGCTGTTCGGCGCCGAAGAGGAGTTCGACTACACGTCGAACACCGCGCCCGCGGCGCCGGAGTCCCAGCCCGTCGGCTGACGCAGCTCTGGCATCTGAGTCGTTCCCGGAGGCGCCCAATTGGGGCGCCTCCGTTGCTTGCTGGCCAGCCAGACAGGGGGCTAGTCTCTGCACCCGGATGCAAGCGGCGATCCAGACCGAGCGGCAGCTGACGGGTGACAAGGCCGCACGCATCGTCGACGCGATGCGTGCCGCGGTCGCCGAGCGCGGCGCGGCCGGGGCGACGTTCGACCACGTCGCGCGCGAGGCCGGCGTTTCGCGCGGCCTCTTGCACTACTACTTCGCGACGAAGGAGCGCCTGCTCGTCGAGGTCGTGCGACGCGACTGCGACGTGCGCATGGAGGCGCTCGACGAGCGGCTCGGCAGGGCGCAGTCCGCCGAGGACTTCATCGCCGGGCTCGTGGCGACACTCGACGAGATGGTCGGCGAGGACCCCGGCTTCGTCATCGTCGTCTTCGAACTCTTCACGTTGTCGCGCCGCAACGACGACATCGCGGCGGAGTTCGCCGAGCTCCTGCGGCGCGTACGCCAGCAGGTCGCCGAACTGCTGCGCGCCAAGGAGGCCGAGGGCGTGCTGCAGCTCCGCGGCGAGCCCGAGGCCGTCGTCGAGGTGCTCTTCTCCCTCGGCGACGGGCTGGCCCTGCGGATGCTGTCTGACAGCGACCGCGACTTCGGCCCGACGATCGCCGCGGGCGTGACGGCGGTGCGGGCGCTGCTGGCGGACCCGGCTTAGCTGTTTCGCCGCGCGGTTCGCGAAACAGCATCGATAAAGGGGTGAGAGAGCGGCCGCGGGCGCCCCGCGAGGCGCCCGAGCGATGGTTTTCGTGGGGGGTGGCAGCAGTTGTGTCCCTGAGGGGACAACAACTCCGGCCACCCCCGGTGAAACAGGCTCCCCGCGACCCGCCACACCGTTGGCTCCCTCGTTCTTCATCGATGCTGTTGTTGCTAGCTCAGCGTGCTCCCGCTGAGCAGCCGTCGTCAGATCTGGGCGTTGATGAGCGACACGATGAACCGCTGTTGGTCGATCTGACCGTTGCTTGAATTGGGGTTGATCCGGACCGCCTCGGCATTCGCCATCGCCACGTGAACGGCGTGTCCTTCGTGTGGTTGGCGTTCGTATCGACCATCTCGCTCCAGCCGACCGCGCCGTTGGCGAAGTTCAGCCACGCCGTCAGGATGTCGCTGGCCGTGCTCCTGGGAGCGATTGTGCATTTCGGTGCGGTGCGTGCGGTGCGGTGCGGCGCGGTGTGTGAGCGTGCTCACACGTCACACGACTCGAGCCCGGCGCTAGAACTCCGACACACGCGGCCGACGCCGTCGGCGCCAGGAGCGGGCTCTCAGTCTGGCGTCCTGTAGCGCGTGCCGATGGTGATCAGCAGGTGCGCGACGCCGAGCACGATGAAGAACGCCGTCGGCGCGCTCTCGTCGGAGAAGCCGAACAGGAACGGTGCCGCGACCAGCACGCCGGCGAGGGCGTAGTCGAGCATGACGTGCACCGAGATCGGGATCGACGCGGTCATGCCGGTCGGCCCGTCGGTGCTCGCCGCGACAGCCAGGATCACGACGCCTGCCAGGATCGACACCGCCTTGGCGGCGCCCGAGTCGAAGCTCAGGAGAAACGGCGCAGCGATCAGCAGCGCGCCCGCCAGGTACTCGATGACCCCGTGCAGGAAGCGGGAGATGGGTCCTTGGCGCAGCATTTGCGCCGGAGCCTACGCGAACAGGCGCTGCAGCTTCACGAGCACGCGCGGATCTCCCCACGGCCGCAGCTTGCCCGTGAGCACGAGCGCCGGCGGGGCCGCGCGCTTGGAGACGAGTTCGGCGAAGTCGTCGAAGCGCATGCGCAGCCGCACGGTCGGCTTGGCGAGGCGTCCCTGCACGGCGACCTTGTTCGTGCCGCGCAGCTCGAGGTACCACGGCTCGGCGTCGCGGAAGTCCCACTGGATCGTCGTGCCGTGCGGCACCTCCTCGCCGCGCGCGTTCACCGCGAGCAGGTCGAAGAGGATCTGCACCGTCTCGGGATCGCGCCCGATCGCGCCGTTGCGCTGGCCGAGCAGCCCGGCTCGCAGCAGCACGAGCGCGCGGCGGGCGCGCTCACGCGCCGAGACGTCCATCGGAAACGGGAAGTGCGCGATCTCACCCAGCGGCAGCCCGACCGCGCGCAGCTTGGCCTCGTTGGAGATCGCGCCCTGCTCGTAGAGGTCGAGCATCGAGTAGCCGAAGCACGCGGTGTAGGACTCGTCCCAGTTCGGCGGGATCGGCACGCTCAGGGTGTACTGCAGAACCTCGCGGATGGTGTCGACAATCGCGTCCTGCGTTCCCTGGGGGTCGTTTTTGTAGAGATCGGCCAGCACCTTGACGCCGAACGCGATGTGGCGCTGCTCGTCGATCGCGACGTTGCGGATCCCCTCGCGGAAGCCGGGCAGCAGGTCCATGCGCTCCAGTGATTCCTCGATGATGTGCTGGCCCGGCTGCGCGAGCGTGCCCTCGACGACGACGTGGTACAGCGTGATCGCCTCGGCAAGCTTGCGCGGCGAGCGATCGCGTCGCAGTTCGTCGGCCATGCGGTCCAGGCGCTCGAAGACCGTGCGGTGTCCCCAGTTGAGCTGGGCTGCGGTCGCCCGCAGGCCGCCACAGAGCGACCCGTCGCCGACGCCCGCGACCTCGTGCATGAAGCGATGAAAGAAGACCGCGTGGCGCGCCTCGTCAGCCTGCTGGGTTGCGAGGAAGTACTTCTGCTCCTCCAGCGGCGCGGCGTCGATGTACGGCGACAGGTTGTCGGCGACCGAGTCCTCGCCGTGCAGGAACAGCGTGTAGAGCCACAGCGCGCTGCGCCGCTGCTCGGGCGTGAACTTCGTCTCCCAGTCGATCCGGTCCTGGCTGAAGTCGATCTCGGTCGCCGACCAGTTGCCCCGCTCCCAGCGGGCGTACAGGTCGGCGTAGTCGATCTGCTCGGTGGCGGCGGGCACGGTCACGGCCATGAGCGAACGGTACCGTGCAGTGGGGGCATCGTCGTCAGGTCCCGGATCGGTGCGGCGGCAGCGGCGCGCGCTCGAGGCTCTCGCGCGTCCGCAGCGCGAGTCCGAGCACGCGCGGCTCGGCCGGCGCTCCGCGTCCCAGCAGCCGGTTGCAGTGCATGTGCACGAGGCTCTGGCAGATGTCGTCCCACGGCTTCGTGAGCCGGCCGCCGGCGGCGAGCTCGGCGAGCCGCTGCGCCGGGGCACCGAGCACAACGGCGCGCGCGGCGAGGACGCCGGCCAGCGCGCCGTCGGTGTCGTCGTCGCCGGGGTCGTGCGTCGCCAGCAGCGGGCGCAGGCGGCGCTGGCGGCGGCGGTACTCGGGGCCGGTCTCGTGGCGCGACGCCACCATGTGGCGATACAGCGCGAGGCGGCGCGTCTCGTCGAGGCCGAGGTCCGCGAGGAGCGCGTCGACGCTGAGCACGCCGAGCGTCACCGCATCGAGCCCGATCCGCGCGCGCCGCGAGCGGTCGACGAGCTCGATCGCCGTCGCGCTGTCGATGGCGAAGATCTCCTCGACGGCGGCCATCGCGGCGGCGCCGCCGTAGCGCTCGATCTCGCGCTCGTAGGTGTCGAAGGCGATGCGCTCGCAGCGCCCGTCGGCCAGCAGTTCGCCCGCCCAGTCGCACAGCTGCGGGAGCAGCTCGCCGAGCAGCACATCCGGATCGCCGGCGAATCGCAGCCGCAGGTGCGGATCGGGATCGGCGTAGCGCACGTAGAACCAGCGCGTCGCCAGGCCACCCGCCGTCGCCAGCTCACCGAACGTCCGCACGGGGGCGGCGAGCAGGTCGTCCTGGCTGCTGGCCGGGGCGTAGAGCTTGGCGTACAGCCAGTCGCTGCCCGGCGGGCGAAGGCGGTCATCACGGTGGATGCCGTGCACCGCCGTGGCGGGCTGCCGGGCGACCTTAGCGGGCGTAGCACGCTGCACGAGCGAGACGACGAGCTCGGGCACGTGACCTCCCGCGGGACCCTCTAGCCACGCGTGCTCGGGCCCGGGCAGCGCCTCCTCGAGCACGACCACGCCGTCGCCCTCCAGCCGCCGCAGCGCGGCACGTAGCTGCTCGGCCTGCGCGGGCGCCTCGAGGTCGAGCAGGAGCCGGTTGTCGCCCGCGGCGAGGTAGACGCGGCGCGGCATGATCCAGTCCTCGCGCCAGCGCGCGAGGCGCTCGTCGAAACCCTCACCGGTCGGCGACAGGTGCTCGTCGCGCGACGCTGCATCGATCCGCCAGGTCGCCGGGGACAGCACGACGCGATCGACCTCGACGCGCGGCACGAACGGCAGCTCGGCCGCGGGCCCCCAGCCGAAGCCGATCAGCGGGGCGCGCTCGTCGCGCGCGACCTCCTCGAGGAAGCGGCAGGCCTCCGGCGCGCCGCGCGGGTTGAGCATGTGTCCGGTGTGGACGACGAGATCGCCGCGCGCCTGCGGCCAGCGCACGTAGAAGCGCTCCTCGCGCACGCCGACGAGCAGCTCCGACAGGCGGATCGCGCGCCGCGGCTCGACGCCCGGCATCGTCGCCACGACGATCTCGTGCTGGTGGATCTGCGGGCGGATCGCGACGTTCGCCGCACGCGGGCGGCGCGGCAGGTACACGAGCTCGGCGTGCAGCCGGTCGGGCTGGCGCTCGCGCACGGCCGCCGCCACGCGCGCGAGCGCGTCCGTCGCCGGCGTCCCGAGCAGGTCGGCGAAGCGGCCGAGGTTGCGCCCGGCCGACTGCCCGCCGAGGTTCGGGCCGATCACGAGGCGGAAGTCGCCGCGGTCGATCGCGTCCGCCGAGCCCGCGAGCACGAGGACCGTGAGATCGATCGAGACGGGCGCCCGCTCGGGCGGCGGGCCCGCATGGGCAAGCGCCGACACGGCAGCTTCGTCGAGCCGCACCGCGATGCGCCGCTCGCGCAGCGCGTCGACGGCGATCTGGCGCAGGGTCGCGTCGCGCCGGGCCCGTGCGGCGGCGTCGGCGCGCGGCGCGCCGCCGGCGGCGGACGGCGCGCCGAGCCCGCGCTCGGCATCGAGCAGCTCGAGCAGCCCGACCTCGCGGTCGGCGCCGTAGCGCCCGACGAACGCCCGCAGGTAGCCATCCAGGCCGCCGGTCGCCGTCGCGGGGCCCAGGCGCAGCAGCAGCTCGGCGGCGCCGGCGGCGGCGTCGGCGACGACCCGTCCGAGGCGGTTGCGCTCGAGCGCCAGCGCGGCGTCGACCTGGACGTGGGCGCCGGCCGGCTCGGGCACGGCGCGCGCCGCTCGTGCGCTCAGCGCGCGCTGCGCGTCGGGTCGCTCGGCGAGCTCGCACTCCTCCCAGGCGGCCATCTCGGCGAGCAGTCGCGCGAGCGTGTCGCGCTCGGCTGCCGCGGCGGGCACGCCTGCGAGCCGCTGCTCGACGTAGCCGGCGGGGGATGGATGGGTCAGCGGCGGCCGCAGCTCGGTGATGAGAAACGTCTGCCGCCAGAGCTCGGCGAGCAGTCCCTCGACCTTCTCCTCCGGCGCCCCGGTCGTGGCCGCGAGCTCGGCGGCGAGATCGCGCCAGGCGATGGGGTCGCGGGCGAGCGCGAGGGCGCTGCGCGCGGCTGGGGTCGCGCGGATGTCGACCGACGTGGTCGTGGCGCTGCCGTCGATCGCGGCGCGCTCGGCGAGCAGGACACGATCGCCGTGCGTCCATGCGCTCGGGTTCGTCATCACGCGCAGCTCGCGCCGCACATCGGGGCGCTCCTCCAGCTGCGCGACGAACGCCAGCAGCCACGCCATGTCGGGTCGCATCCGCGCCCGCGGCGCGACGTTCGCGAGCCGCAGCTCGGTCCGCTCGGCGAGCGCGGCGAGGCCGACGCCGGCAAACAGGCCGAACGGCGTCGGTCGCGTCGACATCCGTATGAGGTAGCGCAGCAGCGCGCCGGCCGTGCGCGCGGCGCCCGGCTCGCCGCCGCGCCGGCGGTCCAGCGCGGCGAGGAGATCGGGACTGGCGACCGCGAGCGCGGCGCGGACGAGCGCGTCGGTGGGCGCGAGCGGGGCGCCCGCAGGCGGCGGGTCGGCGGGCAGCGCGAGGTAGGCGTCGACTGGCAGCACGGGCGATCTCACGAGCACCGGGCTGAGCGCCGTGTAGCGCGCCGGCCCGCTCATGCGAGCAGGAACAGTCGATCCCACGAGGGCTCGACCGGCATCGTGGCCGCGAGCAGCACGAGGGCGACGCCGGGAGCGCCGTCAAGCAGGCCCGCCTGGTCGACGCGGTCGCCTTCGGGCTCGATGGCGCGGAAGCCGAGCAGCGAGTCGTGCGGCTCGAAGGCGTCGACGAGTTGATCGACGAGCGCGGTCGCCGCGTCGGTGAACAGCGCCAGGCCCGTGTCGTGCCGGAAGCGCAACGTGATCTGCAGCAGGCCGGCGACGCCGTGGCAGAACGTCGGCGAGTCGATCTGACGCATCGCGACCGGCCGCTCGAAGACGCTCGCCAGCGCGTCGACGGCGAGCACCCGCAGGTCGCCGTCATCGAGAGCGACAGCGGCGAGCCACAGCGCGCGGGCGACCCCCGGACTGCCGTAGCACCACGCCGCGCGGCTGGGCCCGTCGTGCGTCGGGCCGCTGTCGGGAAGCGTCACCATCGTCGGCCAGTTGACGCCCCAGCGGTCGGCGCAGCGGTGCTCGGCCAGCCACTGCGCGGCCTCGGTCACCGCCTCGCGCAGGCCATCGACGGCGACGCCCGCCGCGAGCGCGAGCGACAGCGAGGCGAGCGGGCCGGGGATGCCGTGGGCGAGCCCGCAGTTGAGATTGCCGCGCGGGTACCGGCGGTGCTCCTCGGCGTCGACGTAAAGCTCCGGCGGCGTGGCCCAACGGGGCGCGTCGGGTCCCGGCTCGCGGACGAGCCGGACGAGCGCGTCGATGGCCGCGGTCAGCGCGGCGGCGGTGGTCGCGCGATCTCGGCCGCAGAGGAGCGGCACCGCGACGCCGGCGAGGCCCGAGATCGCGTCGAACTCGCGCACGGCCAGACCGTTGCGACGGGCGTTCACCGACTGCGCGAGCGCGACGGTCTCGGCGGCGAGCGCGGCATCGATCGTCTCCGCCAGGCGCGCGTAGCGCGTGCCGTCGCGGCCGAGTTGCGTCGTGACGAACGCGAGCCCCGCGAGCCCGCTGAACAGGCTCGGAGGCACGCGCGCGCCCTCCACGGAACGGACGGCCGTCGCGAGGTACTCGTGGCCGAGGCGGTCCCAGCCGGCGTCGGGGAAGCAGCGATCGAAGTGCGCGCACGCGAGCGCCAGCCCGGCGTCGCCCTGCGCGACGTCGTGTTCGCGCCAGCCGACCGAGCGCGGGAACGCGGTCTGCTCCGATGCCGCGAGCGCCGCCCGCCGGACGCGCGCTGGGTCGCTGATCGCCTGCCCGACGTGCCGGGCCGCCTCGAGGGCCGCGTCGCGGCGAGTGCCGGTGACCGCCGCCGTCCAGCCGCTCACGCGAGCGGGCCGGCGGCGCTCACCGTCGGCGCGAGCGCTCGCATCCCCACCGCAGGCATGTGTGGCAGGTGCAGTACGCCCCCGGGTCGGTCTGACACGTCCCGCAGTTCGTATCGCAGGTATCGCAGGTCTCGCACGTGACGCACGTGTCCGTGCCGCCACCGGGGGCCCCGTCGGGGCAGCGGCCGCCGCCCGGGCCGATGAACGTCTCGCACAGGAACGCGTCGCAGGTGTGCCCGCACGGCCACTGCGTGTCCTCCTCGCCCTTCAAGCACTCGTCCGGTCCCGACGACGCGAAGCCAACCGACGCGAACCGCCGCGCTGCGCCGAACCGCACGTCGAGATCGAACTCGTCGATCTCGCCGGCCTGCTTGGAGCGGGTGATGTCGACGTTCGCGTCGCGGGGAAGCTCGACGCGCGTCGCCTGGTCGCCGACGAACGGCGCCTGGTCGGCGGGGATCTCCGCCGTCAGGATCACGTCGGCCACGAGGAATTCGGCGTAGACCGTCAGATCGCGGGTCAGGTACAGGCGGGCGAAGCCGTCGCGGTCGCTGTCGCCCCACAGCCCTTCGAGCGTGCGTGCGCGCGGTGGGGGCTGGGACGGGTCCGGCCGCAGCTGCTCGACCCGCGGATCCTGCTTCTTGCCCTTCGCGTCCTTCTCGGCCACTGCCCCTCCGGACGATCGACGGCCTGCCCGCGCACCCTAGGTCAGCCGCGAAGCGGAAGTCAACCGAGCTTCGGCGACTTCCACGGCGCGGCCAGCCGCGCCGCCAGCGCGTCGCCGAGCGCGTCGATCGCCACGCGCTCCTGCGCGAGCGAGTCGCGATCGCGGACCGTCACCGTGCGGTCCTCGAGCGTCTGGTGGTCGACCGTGACGCAGTACGGCGTGCCGATCTCGTCCTGGCGACGGTAGCGCTTGCCGATCGAGCCGCCCTCGTCGTACTCGGTCTGCATCCGCGCGCGCAGCGCGGCGACGATCTCGCGGGCGACCTCGGGCTGGCCGTCCTTGCGCACGAGCGGCAGCACCGCGACCTTCACCGGCGCGAGGCGCGGGTGAAGCTTGAGCACCGTGCGCTGACCACCGGCTTCGCCGGCGGTGCCCCCCTCGATCTCCTCCTCGTCGTAGGCATCGGCGAGGAACGCGAGCGTCGCCCGGTCGGCCCCCGCCGCCGGCTCGATGACGTGCGGGACGTAGCGCTCCTTGGTCTGCTGATCGAAGTACTCGAGCTTCTCGCCGGAGAACTCCGTGTGCTGCGTGAGGTCGAAGTCGCCGCGGTTGGCGATGCCCTCGAGCTCAGACCAGCCGATGGGGAACAGGTACTCGACGTCGGCCGTGCCGCTGGAGTAATGCGACAGCTCGTCGGGATCGTGCTCGCGCAGGCGCAAGTGATCGGCGCGGATGCCGAGCTGCGTGTACCAGTCAAAGCGCGCCTGCTTCCAGAACGCGTACCAGTCGGGCGCCTCGCCGGGCGGCACGAAGAACTCCATCTCCATCTGCTCGAACTCGCGCGTGCGAAAGACGAAGTTGCCCGGCGTGATCTCGTTGCGAAACGACTTGCCGACCTGCGCGATCCCGAACGGCGGCTTCCTGCGGCTGAACTGCAGGACGTTCTTGAAGTTCACGAAGATGCCCTGCGCGGTCTCCGGGCGCAGGTAGACCGTCGACCCCGAGTCCTTCACCGGGCCCATCGTCGTCTCGAACATGAGGTTGAAGTCGCGCGCCTCGGTGAGGTCGCAGTTCGGTCCGTCGCCCGGCGGCTTGGAAGGCTTCTGCGGGCACTGCAGGTCAGCCAGGTGGTCGGCGCGGAAGCGCTGCCCGCACGTGCGGCAGTCGACCATCGGATCGGTGAAGCCGGCGAGGTGGCCGCTGGCCTCCCACGTGCGCGGGTGCTGCAGGATCGCCGAGTCCAGGGCGACGATGTCGTCGCGCTCGGCGAGCATCGCGCGCCACCATTCGTTCTTGACGTTCGTCTTCAGCAGGACGCCGTAATGGCCGTAGTCGTACGTCGAGCCGAGGCCGCCGTAGATCTCCGAGGACGCGAAGATGAAGCCGCGCCGCTTGCACAGGGCGACGATCTTGTCCATGGTCGCCAGGTCGGGCACGCGACCCCATGCTAGATAATGGGCGGTCTAGTGCTCCCCCCGGCAAGTCCTCGCACGCTTGGATCGGTCGCTGATCGACAGCTGGCGTCGTCCTCGCTCGGGGCAATGCCCGGGGCATTGCACCCTCCCTGCGTCCTCGCCAGCCGCCGCCAGCACCCGCCCAAGCACACGATCTGCCGGAGGAAGCACTAGTGCCCTTCTACGAGTACCGGCGCCCCGACGGAACCATTCTCGAGGTCATGCAGAAGATGAGCGACCCGCCGCTCACCGAGGACCCCGAGAGCGGGGTCCCGCTGCAACGGGTCTTTCACCCGATCGCCGTCCATTTCAAGGGCAAGGGCTTCTACAACACCGACTACGGCACGAAGAACCGCCAGCGCGAGAAGGCGGCGGACGAGAGCGCGAAGAAGAGCAAGGACGAGGCCGCGAAGAAGAGCGACTCGGCCGCGAGCGACTCGTCTTCCTCCTCCGACACCAAGCCGTCCGTCGAGAAGAAGGCGAGCGAGTCGCCGGCCGTCAAGAAGCCCAGCGAGGCGAAGTCCGCAGCCAAGAAGTAGCCCATGCCTCAACGCGTGTACTAGCGACTCCGGGCGCTCATCTGCCGACACGCCGGCGGGCTCGCCGCCTGGGCGGCGGGCGACCGGTACTACGCTGATGCTGTGGGACCTGAAGGACCCGCCGTCGCCCTCGCCGGCTGACATCGGCTACCTCGCCTTCTACCCGCTCATGTTCGCCGGGCTCATCACGCTGGCGACCGGCAGGCTCAGCGGGCACGCCCGCAGTGATCGCGTACGCCGCCTGCCTGCCGACGCCGACGTTGGCCTGCGCGAGACGCGCAGCGTCGCCTTTCCGGTCAACGCTCGGGTTCGGGTGCCTCGGGCTGCTCGTGATCGACCAAGGCGGTCCTCGAGCTGCGCCGCTGCGCCGGCGCGCAGTTCGACGCGGAGGTCGTCGACGCCTTCTGCATGCTGCTCATCGAGCGCCGCGGCGAAGCGGATGCGGCCGTCAGCCGTCCTGGAAGCGGCGCACGGCCTCGTTCTTGACCGCATCGGGCACGTTGCCGTCGAGCGAGCCGAGGACGTTCGTCTCGGGGTTCGGGGCGATCGCCAGCGCGGAGAACAGGCCAAGCAGCGTCGGCCCGCTCATGTCCGAGCGCAGCGCCTTCGGCGCCTCCCAGGAGATGAACGGCAGCCGGATGAACGCGCCCGGCGACACCAGCCGGCGCTTCATCGCCGAGAAGATCTTCTGCTGGCGCTTGGCCCGCGTGAGGTCGTTCTCGTCGCGGTTGCAGCGATTCGTGCGGGTGCGCGCCAGCGCGAGCGCCTGATTGCCGTTGATGTGCGTCTTGCCGGCCTTCAGACGCAGCGTGTAGCCGCCGTTTGAGAAGCCGCCGTTGATGTAGGAGATGACGCAGCCGCCGCGGTACGTGATGCCGCCCATCGCGTCGATCAGCTCGGGGAAGTCGGCGAAGCTCACGAGCACCACGTGGTTGACGTCGATGCCGGTGTACTGCTCGACGGTCCGGATCGCGAGCGGCGTGCCGCCGATCGCAAACGCCGAGTTGATCTTCTGGCGCCCGACGCCGGGAATGTCGACGATCGTGTCGCGCGCGATCGACAGGCGGCTGTTCGCGCCGCCGCCGACCCGCATGAGCATGATCGAGTCGGCGCGGCCGCCGGTCGTCTGCGCCCCGGGCTCCGCGGTGCCCTTCTCGCGCTGATCGGATCCCAGCACGAGGATGTTGTTCGCCCGCAACGGCGGCGGGCCGGTGCCGCCGAGCAGCTCGTTGGCGTCGCCGCCGATCTTTCCCTGCTGGATCTGCGCGCTGATGAGGAAGACGACGACCGAGATCGCGATCCACGCGCCGATCGCGCCCAGGACCCAGCGCGCGACGCGCCATTTCGACCAGCCGCGCCGTGAGCGGCGCGGCCGATCCTCGCTCGGCGCGCGCGGAGGCTGTGCCGGCGCGCGCGGAGCCTCGCCGCGCAGCCGCGCGAGTTCGTCAGCGTCATCTCCCTTGCGCTTGAAGAGGGCCCGCCGAGAGCGATAGACGCGGTACTCGGGCGGGCCCTCGGAATCCGGGGGCGGCGGCATTCAGCGGTGTATGGTGGCCGATCGTGTCGACCGGCTGCGTAATCGGGGTCGACCTCGGTGGCACGAAGCTCTTGGCCGGCGCGGTTGATCCGGCACTGAACGTCCACCATCGTGCGACCCGTCCGGCCCGCGGCACCGACCAGGCCGCGGTGCTCGAGGGCGTCGTCGGCGCCGTCAACGAGGTGCGCGACGCGATCGAGGGCGGGTCGCAGACCGTCGACGCCGTCGGCTTCGGAATCCCCTGCCTGATCGACACTGCGCGCGGCGTCGCGGTGATGGCCGTGAACCTCCCGCTCGCCGACATCGCGTTCCGCGATCTCATGGCCGAGCGGATCGGGCTGCCCGTCTTCGTCGACAACGACGCCAACGGCGCGATGCTCGCCGAATGGCGTTACGGCGCGGCCCACGGCGCCAGCGATGCGGCGCTGCTGACGCTCGGGACCGGGATCGGCGGCGGGCTCGTGCTCGGCGGCGTGCAGCAGCGCGGCAGCCAGGGCGCGGGCGCCGAGCTCGGCCACATGGTCGTGCAGGCCGACGGGCCGCGCTGCCAGGGCAACTGCCCCAACCGCGGTTGCCTGGAGGCGATGTGCTCCGGCACCGCGCTGGCGCGTGAGGCGACGAAGATCGCGCGCGGACGGCCGGACTCGGGGCTCGGGCGCGCGCTCGCCTCCGGGCGCGAGATCAACGGGGCGCTCGTGACCGAGCTCGCCCACGACGGCGATGCGGCCGCGATCGACGCGCTGGCGGTGATCGGGCGCTGGCTCGGGGTCGGCATCTCGAACCTCGTGAACATGCTCAACCCGGACGTCGTCGTCATCGGCGGGGGCGTCGTCGCGGCGGGCGAGCTGCTGCTGGCACCGGCGCGCGACGTGGTCGCCGAGCGCGCCCTCTCCCCGTCGAAGGAGCACGTCCGGATCGTGCCCGCGCGCTTCGGCGCGGAGTCAGGCATGCTCGGAGCCGCGGCGCTGGCACTCGACGGGATTGGAGCCCTCGCGTAGCGAGCAACGCCTAATGACGGTCGCCATCAACATCCCGACGAGCGACGGCTCGAAGTCGTGAGCACAACCGGCCGGCTCATCGTCTGTCCGACCCCGATCGGCAACCTCGAGGACGTCACGCTGCGGGTGCTCAGCGCGCTGCGCGACGCGGACGTTGTCGCCTGCGAGGACACGCGCCGCACGCGCGTGCTGCTCGAGCGCTACGGCGTGTCGGCGGCGCTCGTCAGCTACCACGAGCACAACGAGCGGGCGCGGGCGACGCAGCTCGTCGAGCGGATGCACAAGGGCGATGTCGTCGCGCTCGTGTCGGACGCCGGGACGCCGCTCGTCAGCGACCCCGGCTTCGTGTTGGTGCGCGCATGCATCGCGGCGGGGCTGGCGGTCGAGGTCCTGCCCGGGCCGAGCGCGGCGCTGTCGGCGCTCGTCGCCAGCGGGCTGCCTTCGGACACCTGGCGCTTCGTCGGCTACCTGCCGCGCAAGCGCGGGGAGCTCATGGTCCTGCTGCGGGCGCCCGAGACGATCGTCGCCTTCGAGTCGCCCAACCGCGTCGCGGCGTCGCTGGCGGCGCTGGCGGAGGTCGATGCGCAGCGGCCGGCGGCCGTGTGCCGCGAGCTGACGAAGGTCCATGAGGAGGTCGTGCGGGGCAGCGCCGCCGAGCTGGCGGCGCGCTACGCCGAGGCGCCGCCGCGCGGCGAGGTCGTGCTCGTGATCGGCGGGGCGCCGGCGGCTGAGCCGGAGCTCGGGCCGGCGCTCGCGGCGCTGCGCAAGCTCGTCGCGGCGGGCGCGAAGCCGCGACCGGCCAGCACCGTCGTGGCGGCGCTCACGGGCGTCAAGGCCAATGTGCTGTATCGCGCCTTGACGAGCGACCCCGAAGCGCCGTGATTGGGCTCTACCGCGCGCGCTTCTCGACCAACGTCGAGCGTGTCGCGCTCGCCTTGGCGCACAAGGGCCTCGAGGCGGAGTCGGTTGTGGATCTCGTACGCGGACCGCGGCGCGGTGCAGGCCGTGGCGCGCGTCGCGGCCCTGAGCGGCGAGATGGCCGCCGCGCTCGATCGCTTCGAGGCGCTGCTCACCGGCCGGCAGTTTTTCTTCGGCGACGGATTCTCGGCCGCGGACTGCGCGGCGTTTCCGTTTCTCAAGTACGCCGCCGGGCGTGATCCCGAGGACGACGAGCTCTTCCACGCTGTGCTGGACGAGCACCAGCAGCTCGGCGACGATCACCCGCGGCTGGCGGCGTGGATCGCGCGCGTCGACGCGCTGCCGCGGGTTTGAGCGAACAGGAGCGACAAGGGAATGGGTTTCGACCGCGCGGTCGGCCACGATTTCGCACTTGAGCCGCCATATGCAGCTGAACTGCGAACACTTCACCTGAATCGGGCGATCGCCGGGGGTGTGGTTCAAGACCGGACTGTGAGGCCGGTTGTGAACCACGCCCCTCGCGAGCCGCCACGTAGCGGGCTCCTTGGCTCCCTTATCGATGCTGTTCGTATTGCCGCGGCCTTGGAGGCGACCGCTGCGACCCCGCGGCGGTGCTGACGAACCCCGCTGACGAGCGCTGACGAACCCCGCCGACGAGCGCTGACGAACCCCGCGGTGCTGACGAACGCCGCGGCGGTGCTGACGAACCCCGCCGGAGAGCGCTGACGAACCCCGCGGCGGTGCTCAGCGGGAGCTGTGGCCAGCTCTCAGCCGCGGTTCGTTTCGTGACTCGCGCGGCTTTGTAGCAACTCACGCTCGGTCGCCGGCACACCGGCGTGCCGGCCGTACGGTCGGTTGGTCATGTCACTTGCGCTCGCGTTGCTCATCGCGCTGGCGGCGCCGGCCACGGCGGCCGCCGCCTCTGACCGCTGGCAGCCGCCGGTCAAGGGTGCGGTCCTGCGCGAGTTCGCGCTCTCCGCCGACCGCTACGGCGCAGGTCAGCACCGCGGGGTGGATCTCGCCGCGCCGCTCGGTGCGACCGTGCGGGCGGCGTGCGGCGGCCGGGTCACGTTCGCCGGCACCGTGCCCGGCGGCGGTCGCACCGTGAGCGTGCGCTGCGGGCGGCTGATCGCCACCTATCAGCACCTCGGCGCGTTCGGCGTTCGCCGCGGCCAAGCGCTGGCGCCCGGCTCGCCGCTCGGCGTCGTGGGCCGCTCGATCGACCGCCGCACGCGCCGCGCGCACCTGCACCTCGGCGCGCGCGAGGCCCGCACCGGCCGCTACGTCGACCCGTTATCGCTGCTCACAGGCGCGCGCCGGCGGCTGCCGCCGATCGCGGCTGCCCGCGCTCCTGCCCGGCGTCACCTCCCGCTCGGCCCGGCCCCGGTCACGCCGGTCGCGCGCCCGGTCTCCCTCCGCGCGCCCGCGGCAGTGCCGGCCCGGGCGCCGTCCGCCGTCACGCCGTGGACGGTCTGGCTCGGGCTGTTCTGCGTCGGGCTCGGCCTCCCGCTCGGCGGCCTCGTCGCCGTCCGCCGCCGGCGGCTGCGCGCGACGTACCCGCTCGCGAGGCCGGCGTCCTAGCCCGCGCGTGGTGATCCGGGCGCCACAGGTAGCCTGCTTCATCGATGTCCTTCTACGTCACGACGCCGATCTATTACGTCAATGCTGCTCCTCATCTGGGTCACGCGTACTCCACGATCGCGGCTGACGTCATGGCGCGCCACATGCGCCAGCGCGGGGAGGACGTCTTCTTTCTGACCGGCACCGACGAGCACGGCGAGCCGGTGGCGCTCGCCGCCGAGAAGGAGGGGATCTCGCCGCAGGAGCTCGTCGACCGCAACGCGCCGCGCTTCAAGGACCTCATGCCGCGGCTGAACATCTCCAACGACTTCTTCATCCGCACCTCCGATCCCGAGCACATGGCCAAGGTGCAGGAGGTCCTCAGCGCCGTGCGCGACAACGGCCACGTCTACGAGGGTGTCTACGAGGGCTGGTACTGCCCGCGCTGCGCGGACTTCAAGACCGACGCCGAAGCCGGGGAGGATCACCTGTGCCCGATCCACCGCATCGCGCTGCTGCGCGAGAAGGAGGACAACTACTTCTTCAGGCTGTCGGCCTTCCAGGACGATCTCGTCAAGCTCTACGACGAGCAGCCGGACTTCGTCATGCCGCGCCATCGCTACAACGAGGCGCGCTCGTTCATCGAGTCCGGCCTGCAGGACGTGTCGCTGAGCCGCTCGACCCTGACGTGGGGCGTGCCCGTCCCATGGGACGAAAGCCACGTCTTCTATGTCTGGTTCGACGCGCTGCTGAACTACTACACGGCGCTGTCCTACGCCAAGCCCGGCGAGGATGAGACCGACCGCTACTGGCCGGCGCAGTTTCACATCATCGGCAAGGACATCCTGAAGTTCCACACGGTCTTCTGGCCGGCGATGCTCCTGGCCGCCGGCCTGCCGCTGCCCGAGCACGTCTTCGTCCACGGCTTCCTGCTCATGCGCGACGACAGCGGCGAGGAGCACAAGATGAGCAAGTCGCTGGGCAACGTGCTCGACCCGTTCGTCGTCATGGACGAGTTCGGGACCGACGCCCTGCGCTACTACTGCATGCGCGAGGTCTCCTTCGGCCATGACGGCTCGGTGTCCGCCGCGGGGTTCGCCGCGCGTTACGAGACCGAGCTCGCCAACGACTTCGGCAATCTCGCCAGCCGCACGATCGCGATGCTGCACCGCTACCGCGACGGGACGCTGCCCGCGGCCGAGCCCGATCCCGCGCTGGCCGCCGAGATCGACGCCACCGCGGGCGAGGTGTCCGACATGCTCGACCGCGCGGATCTGTCCGGCGCACTCGAAGCGGCGTGGCAGCGCGTGCGGCGGCTGAACCGCTTCGTCGAGGAGCAGGCGCCGTGGACGCTCGCGAAGGACGACGCGCGCGCCGGCGAGCTCGATCGCGTGCTCGTCTCGCTGATCGAAGGACTGCGGGTCATCGCGGTCGTGCTGCACCCGTGGATGCCCGAGTCCACCGGCAAGCTGCTCGCCGCGCTCGGCGACGAGGGCGTCGCGCTGCAAGGCGCGCGGATGCAGGCCGGACGGCTCGGCGCGATCGCGAAGCTGGAGCCCCTGTTCCCCAAGCCCTAGGCACACGCTCGTGATCGACAGCCACACGCACCTGCATGCCTGCAAGCCCGACGACGCGGAGCTCGTCTGGGCGGCGGCGCAGGCGGGCGTGACGCGGCTGCTCACCGTCGGCACGAACAGCGCCACCTGTCGCGAGGCGTTGCAGGCGGCCGAGCTGTACCCGCAGGTGTTCGCGGCCGTCGGGCGTCACCCCAACGAGGCCGAGGGCTACACCGACGCCGATCTCGTCGAGCTCGCCGCGCTCGCCCAGCACGAGGGCTGCGTGGCGATCGGCGAGACGGGCCTGGACTACTTCCGCGACCACGCGCCGCACGACGACCAGCGCCGCGCGTTCCTCAGCCACATCGAGCTCGCGCGCGAGACGGAGAAGCCGCTCGTCATCCACACGCGCGCCGCCGAGGACGACACGATCCGCGTCCTGCAGGAGCAGGCCGGCGACCTCGACGTGATCCTGCACTGCTTCTCGATGCCCGACCGGATCGACGAGTGCATCGAAGAGGGCTGGTGGATCTCCTTCGCCGGCAACGTGACGTACCCCAAGGCGCAGGACCTGGCGGCCGTCGCCGAGCGCGTGCCCGCCGAGCGGCTGCTCGTCGAGACCGACGCGCCCTACCTCACGCCGCAGGCCGTGCGCAAGGAGCACAACCAGCCCGCCTTCGTCGTGCACACCGCGCGGTTCGTCGCGGAGCGTCGCGGGATCGCATATGAGGAGCTTGAGTCCCTGGTCGAGGCAAACGCCGCCGAGCTCTTCGGATGGTGACCGACCCGCCCCAGCCGACGCAGCCGAGCTTGCGCCGCATGCGCGAGTTTGGCGTACGCCCCAAGCGCGACCTCGGCCAGAACTTCCTCATCGACTCGAACATCCTCGGCGTCATCGAGCGCGCCGCCGAGCTCGAGCCCGGCGACGTGGCACTCGAGATCGGCGGCGGGCTCGGGGTGCTGTCGGAGTATCTGGCGCCGCGCGTCGCGCACCTGCACGTCGTCGAGCTCGACCGCGCGCTGGAGCCCGCGCTGCGCGACGCGGTCGACGCGTTCGACAACGTCACCCTGCATTTCGCCGACGCGATGCGCCTCGATCTCGGCACGCTCGATCCGGCGCCGACGAAGGTCGTCGCGAACCTGCCCTACGGGATCGCCGCCGGCGCGATCCTGCGAACCATCGAGGATCTGCCGAGCGTGCGACGATGGGTCGGCATGGTGCAGAAAGAGGTGGGGGAGCGTTTTGCTGCGGCGCCGGGAAGCGCGGCGTACGGCGTGCCGTCCGTGCTCGCTCAGCTCGCCTGCGACGTGCGCGTCCTGCGCGGCGTGTCGCGCTCGGTCTTCTCGCCGGTCCCGAACGTCGACTCGGTGCTCGTCGGCCTCAAGCGCACCGGTCCCGCCGCTGAGCGGTCGCTCGCGGTGCTCGTCGGCGCGGCGTTCGCCCACCGCCGCAAGGCGCTTGCCGGCTCGCTCGCGCTCGCGCCCGCCGCAGCCGACGGGGTACGTGAGCGTGCGCGGGCGGCGCTGGTCGAGCTTGGCCATCCGCCCGACGCGCGCGCAGAGCGCCTGTCGCCGGAGGACTTCCGCGCACTCCACGCCGCGTTGAGCGCGTGACCCCCATCTACGCCACCGAGGCCCCGGCGAAGATCAACCTGAGCCTGTACGTCGGCCCGAAGCTGCCCGACGGCAACCACGACCTCGTCACCGTGATGGACTCGCTGACGCTCGTCGACGACATCCGCCTGACCGTAGGACCCGCGGGCCTGGAGGACGACACGGTCGACTGCCCCGGCGTCGAGGGCCCGAACCTCGCCAGCGCGGCGATCGCCGCGTTCCGCGAACACACCGGCTGGGACGGTCCGCCGGTGCACGTGCACATCACCAAGCGCATCCCCGTGTCCGGCGGGATGGCCGGAGGATCTTCGGACGCCGCCGCTGTGCTGCGGCTCCTGTCGGCCGCCGCCGACATCGACGACCGCTGGATGCTCGGGGAGGTCGCGGCCACGCTCGGCGCCGACGTGCCCAGCCAGATCCGCGGCGGGATGCTGCTCGCCACCGGCGTCGGCGAGCGGGTTCGCCCGCTGCAGCGCTACGAGTCCTACTCGGCGCTCGTGCTTCCGGTTGACGCCGAGCTGTCCGCGGCCGAGGTCTATGCCGAAGCCGACCGGCTCGGGATCCCGCGCGACCCGCTCGAGCTGGCCCGCGCGCTGACCCGCACCCAGGCGGCGCTGTCGTCGGAGACGCTCATGGAGAAGCTCCACAACGATCTCGAGGCCGCCGCTCGCGCGCTGTGCCCGGCGATCGACGAGGCACTCGACGCCGCCCACCGGGCGGGCGCCGACACGGCGATCGTGTCCGGCTCCGGGCCGACCGTCGTCGGCCTGTTCTTCGAGGAGTTCCACCGCGAGCGCGCCGCCGCCGGGCTCGCCACGCTGGAGACCGAAGACCGGTCCCCGGCCGCCATCCTCGCCAAGCCCGCCGACCCCGACACCCGCTGAGGATCGGTTCGTCGGCGATCTGCGTCACAATCCGGGGTGATGAGCAACGCCGGACTCACGTACCTCGTCGCCATCACGTGTGGCGTATTGGCGCTCGCTGCGTTCATCTGGTTCATCGCCGTGCCGGCGTGGAATGCCTATAGCAAGACCTGGGAGCGCGTGGCGGCGAGCTTCCTCTCGCTGTACGTCCTCATCGCATTGCTCCTGGTCGGCGGCCTCGGTGGCGTGGCGATCGCCTACTACTGGGACCAGATCGCCGCGTAACCGTGTCTATGACCAGCCCCGCCCAAAGGAGCTCGGGGCTGGATCTCGCCGCCCTCGATGCGATCACCGAGGCGGTGGAGTCTGGCGCCGGTCTCCCCGATGTCGTCCGCGCGGCGGCGAAGGCCCTCGAGGCAAGCCTCGTGCTGCTCGATCGCTCCGGGTCCGTGCTCGCGGTCGCCGCCCGCTCGCCCGCTGACGAGCGCTCGCTGCTCGCGGGCGCGGCAGGCGTGGACACGATCGACCTGCGCGTGGCCGACGCGCCCGTCGGCCAGCTGCGCATGCGCGCCCGCGCGAAGCCCGGCCCGGCGCTCGTGCGCCTCGTCACGACGCTCGTGGCATCGGAGGTCGAGCGCGTCCGCGCCCCCGCACGGGCCTCGCAGGAGGCGAGCAGCCTGTTCCTCCAAGCCGTGCTCGCACGCGAGCTCGACGACTCCGAGGAGCTCGTCGACCGTGCCGCCGAGCTCGGCGTCGACGTTCAGGAGGGCGGCTCGATGCTCGTCGCCCGCGCCTACGCGCACAAGCCCAGCGAGGAGGGCTGGCGCCCGCGCGTGCTGGCGATCGCCGAGCGCGGTGCCCGCGCGGTCGTCGCGACGGCGATCGCCGCGCCATCGCGGCGCGAGTCCACGGCGGCGGAGATCGTCGTGCTCATCCCCGGCACCGACGACGCGATCGCCAAGCGCGCCGCCGACGGCGTGCTGCGCGAGCTGCAGTCCGCGCTGCCGGGCCACACGTTCGCCCTCGGCCGCAGCCGCGTCGCGAACGATCCGCTGGATCTGCACCGTGCGGGCAACGAGGCGCTGCTGGCGGTCAACGTCGCCGAGGGCGACGAGGCGCGCCCGCTGCTGGCCTTCGAGCAGACCGGCGCGTACCGCCTGCTGCTCTCGGCGATGAGCGAGGACCCGGCCGAGCTGCAGCGCTTCTACGCCGAGACCGTCGAGCCGCTCGTCGCCTACGACGACCAGTACGAGACCGACCTCGTCCGCACCGTCGAGGCCTTCCTCGACAACGACGGCAACGTCGCCGGCACCGCGCAGAAGCTCTTCACCCACCGCCACACGATCCGTTACCGGTTGGAGCGCGTGCGCGAGCTGTCGGGGCTCGACGTCGGTTCCACCGACGGCCGCGAGAAGCTGTCACTTGGGCTGAAGGCGATGCGCGTGCTCGGCGTGGCCGCCCCGACGGGCCCGGCCACCGAGCCGGGAACCGGCGCCGGCCGCGTGCCGCGCCGCTGACCGGCGAGGCCAGCCAATACGATCCCGCGCCATGCGCGTAGGGATTCTCACCGGGTCGGGCACGTACGCCCTGCCCGGCATCGAAGCCGACGGCGAGCCCGAGATCGTCCAGACGCGCTACGGATCGGCGCCGGTCACGACCGGGACGTTTGCGGGCGTCGACGTGCTGCACGTCTCACGTCACCGTCCGGGACACGAGCTGCTCTCCAGCCAGGTCACGCACCAGGCGAACATCGCAGCGCTGAAGGAGCTCGGCGCCGACGCGATCCTCTCGGTCACCGTCTGTGGCGCGCTTGACTCGTCGATGTCGCTCGGCAGCCTGATCGTCTTCAACGACCTGCACTTCGCCGCCAACCGCCTGCCCGACGGCTCGATCTGCACCCTCTTCACGGAGCCGGGGGAGCAGGGCCGCGGCCACTGGATCTACGACCGCCCGTTCTCCGAGCCACTGCGCCAGGCGCTGCTCGAAGGTGCGAAGGAGTGCGGGTTCCACGTCCGGGACGGCGGCTGCTACGGCCACGTCGACGGCCCGCGCTTCAACACGAAGTCCGAGATCAAGATGCTCCAGAACGCGGGCGTCACGGTCGTCAGCCAGACCGCCGGGCCCGAAACGGTCCTCGCCGGCGAGGCCGAGATCCCCTACGCGCTGATCGGCTACGCGACGGACTTCGCCAACGGCGTCGGCTCCGAGACCCCCGTCGACGAGCTCGTCCGCCTCATCGGCGCCAGCGGCGAGACGTTCGCCAAGACCCTCGCCGCCGCCGTCCCGAAGATCGACGCCGACGCGCTCGAGCGCGTCGGGACGTTCTTCCGCTTCGACTGACGCGTCGCGCTCGCGCTCGTACTGGCGCACCCACTTGCGAATCGCGTTGTCCGACACGCCGTACTTGCGACCGACCGCCGAGTAGCTCGTGGCCGCGATCTCTTGCAGGAGCTGGTCGTATGGCGGCCGGTCAGCACGGCGCCGCGCGTGGTTCGGAATGCCGCGATTCGGTGCCGGCGCTCGGGTGCCGCATGCACGCGAGCAGTAGCGCTGCTTGGGGTACTTCGGTCGAAACGCTGCGCCGCAAAATGCGCATGACCGCTCCGGCCGCTCGAGCCGATTCTTGCGGCCGCAATGCGTATCCAATGTCGCGGCGCAGTTCGGACAGACGATCCTGAGGTTCTCAAGGCGATGGTCATCACGGACGCCGTTGATGTGGTCGAGGATGAGCCCCATTGGCCGGCCGCGCCACTCTTCTGCCTGACCGCACACCTCGCAGCTCGGGAACTTCAGGCCCTCGTCGTACAGGCGTGCCTTGAGGTTGGATCGGGAGTACGTCGAGCCCTCTACGAGGACCGAGTCCAACGGCTTTGCGGGGGTCCTGCCGCGTGGAACATTCGCGCCCGCGTTGAAGTGCGTGGTCGAGATCTCCCAGCGATCGAGCCACTTCTTCAACAGCGCGGCATTGCCACCGGTTGCACACATCCCCAGTCGCCTGAGGGTTTCCGCGTGGCTGAACGACTGCGAAACGGCGTCACGAGCGGCGTCCGGGGAGTAGCGTGGCACGAACGTATGTTCGCACACCCATCGGACGGAACAGGTTGACTGGGGAGACTGGATTCGAACCAGTACTTCACGGCTCCAAAGGCCGGCGGGCGACCATTACCCCACTCCCCAGCGGAGGGCGCGCGGCCCGATCAAAGACTAGCCCTAGGATGCGTCCATGCCAGGTCTCACCGCCGTGATCCTCGCCGCGGGCCAGGGCACCCGTATGCGCTCGCGCGTTCCGAAGATGCTTCACGATCTCTGCGGGCGGCCGCTCGTGGGTTGGCCGATCGCCGCCGCGCAGGAGGCCGGGGCTGACAAGGTCGTCGTCGTCGACTCGCCCGACAACACGCTGGATGGCCACCTGCCGGACGGCGTCGTCACCGTCGTCCAGCCCGAGGCCGACGGCACCGGGGGTGCCGTCCGCGCCGCAGTAGGCGAGATCGATCCGGACGCCACCGTCGTCGTGCTCCCAGGGGACGGACCGCTCATCACCGCGGACGCGATCAAAGCCCTCGTCGACGCCCACGCCGCCGGCAGCGCTGCCGCCACGATGGCCACCGCGATCTTTGACGACCCCTCCGGCTACGGCCGCGTTGTCCGCGACGCCGGGGGTAGCGTCGAGCGCGTCGTGGAAACGAAGGTCGAAGGCGACGCCACCGCCGAGCAGCTCGCCATCGACGAGGTCAACACGTCGATCTTCGCCTTCGCCGGCGCCGCGCTGCTCGCCGCGCTCGCAAACCTCACCTCCGACAACGCCCAGGGCGAGCTCTACCTCCCGGACGTCCTGCCTGCGCTACGGCAGGCCGGCCACACCGTCGCCGCCCACGATGTCGTTGACCCCGACATCGCGATCGGCGTCAACGACCGCGTGCAGCTCGCGCAGGCCCGCGCGATCGCCCAGCAGCGCATCCACACCGCCCACGGGCTCGCCGGCGTCACGATCATCGATCCGGCGTCGACGGTCATCGAGGTCGGGGTCACCCTCGGCGAAGACACGACGGTCCAGCCGAGCTCGTTCCTGCGCGGCAGCACCCACGCCGGCCAGGGCTGCAGGATCGGCCCGCTCACGACGCTCATCGACGCCCAGCTCGGCGACGACGTCACCGTCCTGCACTCCTACCTCACCCACTGCGAGGTCCGCGACGGCGCGACGATCGGGCCGTTCGCCTACCTGCGCCCCGGCGCGCTGCTGCGGGAGAACTCGAAGGCCGGCACGTTCGTCGAGATCAAGAACTCCGACATCGGGCAGGGCAGCAAGGTCCCGCACCTTTCCTACATCGGCGACGCGGACGTCGGCGAGAACGTCAACCTCGGGGCCGCGACGATCACCGCGAACTACGACGGCCAGCACAAGCACCGCACGACGATCGGGGACCGCGTGCGGACCGGCGTCGACACGACGCTGATCGCTCCCGTGACCGTCAACGACGATGCATACACGGGCGCAAACTCCGCGATTACCAAGGATGTTCCGCCCGGCGCGCTCGGGATCGCGCGCGAGAAGCAGGTAAACCACGAGGGATATGCCGACCGCAAGCGCCGCAAGCCGGACTAGAATCTCTCAACCGATGAGCGCCGTCACGACGCAGCCGCTGCCTTCGACCCGCCTCGAGCTCGGCTACGACAAGAACCTCATGCTGTTCTCCGGGCGCGCGAACCCGGAGCTCGCGGCGAAGATCGCCGCCAAGCTCGGCATCGCCCCGGGGCCCGTCACGCTCAAGACGTTCTCCAACGGCGAGGTCTACTGCCGCTACGACGAGTCGATTCGCGGCGCGGACGTCTTCATCGTCCAGCCGACGTGCGCCAACCCGGCGCTCGGCATCACCCCGAATGACGCGTTCATGGAGCTCCTGATCATGATCGACGCGGCCGTCGGCGCCAGCGCGCACCGCGTCATCGCCGTCATGCCGTGGTTCGGCTACAGCCGCCAGGACAAGAAGTCCGCCCCGCGCGAGCCGATCTCCGCTCGACTCGCGGCCCGCACGCTCGAGCGCGCGGGCGCCGATCGCGTGCTCACGATGGACCTCCACGCCGGCCAGATCCAGGGCTTCTTCTCCAAGCCGGTGGACCACATGACCGCGCTGTTCATCCTCACGCAGCACTTCCGCGACCTCGGTCTCGAGGATCTCGTCGTCGTCGCGCCGGACGCCGGCCGCGTGAAGCTCAACACGAAGTTCGCCAACAAGCTCGGCGCGCCGATCGCGATCCTCCACAAGGAGCGCCCCTCGCACCAGGTTGCCGAGATCGCCCACGTCATCGGCGACGTGAAGGGCCGCACCGCCGTCATCGTCGACGACATCATCGACACCGCGGGAACGCTGCGAGTCGCCGGCCAGACCGTGCTGGACTCCGGCGCGAAGGCCGTCTACGCCGCCGCGACGCACGCCGTCCTGAGCGGCAACGCCTACGAGAACCTCGGCGCCGCGCATTTCGAGCAGATCGTCGTCACCGACACGATCCCGCTGCGCCCGGGCGCGCCCGACAACGTGACCGTTCTGTCCTGCGCCGACCTGCTGACCGACTCGATCCGCCGCATCTTCACCGACGATTCGGTGAGCGAGGTCTTCGGCGGCGAGAACCAGCTGTTCTAGGCGCGGACGCGTTGCACTCCCCGGTCGTCGCCCTCATGGAGCGCCTCGGCCTGACCGACCACGAGTTGTGCGAGGTTCTCGCCGTCGACCCGCTCGCCGTGCTGACCAACGATCTCGCGCACCGGCCGGAGCTGGCGATCCTGCTCGACCTCACGGCCGAGGCGGCCGCGCAGGTCGGCGACGGCATCCTGCGGCGCTGGCTGCGGCGACGCGGGCCGAACGGCGTGCCGTTCGATCACCTGCGTGTACGGGACTTTGCGGCGTTCGAGGACGATCTGAGCGTCCTCGCAGAGCGCGGATTCGTGCTGTCCTAGCCCGCGGGCTACGACGTCCGCCTACTCGCCTACTCCCTTTCCGGCCGCTTCTCGCCCGGCCAGATGCCGGTGAGCCAGTGGAAGCCCTTGGCCCCGCTGCGGTTCACCGCGGCCTTCGTGACGGCAAAAGTCGCGCCCTGGACGGCCGCTGCGCCGAGTACCTTGCCCCACGAGGACTCTTTCGTCGTCGCCGTGGGAGGCTCCCGATCGTCGATGTGGCCCCACAGCTGGCTGAAGACCTGCCGCGCAAGGATTCCGGCGAGGATGCCGATGATCAATCCGAACGGTTTGTAAAGAATCTTCATGTGTTCGCAAGGGTACCCAGAAGTGCGCTAACAATGAGTGGTCTTCCTAGGACGTAAGGAGGCTCGGATGGACCCCGCCGACGATCTTCTCCAGCGTGCGCTGATCGACGTGGAGGCCAGTGCGTCCGTCGCCTTACGAGTCTGCGACCTCGCGCTTTCCGAAGCGCTGACCGTCATCTTCCACGGCCGCCGCGACCTCGGCACGCTGCAGACGTACGTCGCCAACGGCGGCCGCGAGCCCGGCACGGCCGTCGGCGCCTCCGAGCTGCTGCGCGTCCCGTGCGACCTCGATCTCGCCGACGCGCACACGCGCGACGAGGCGGAAGAGCTCTACGCGCGCCAGGCCCGCGACCTGCGCGACGCCATCAAGGCCGCCGACACCGTGCTGGCGGTGTGGAGCGAGCCGCTGGCCGCCGCCACCGGTGACAAGGTTGCAGTCGACCGCTCGGTCGAGCTCGGCGTCCGGCTCCCCGCTCACCGCCTCATGCCGCTCGCCCTCACCGCCCCCGAGCGCCGCCTGCTCGTCGCCGCGGTCTGCGGCGCGCGCACGCTCGCTCAGGGCCGCCCGCCGCTGGGCATCGTCTGCGCCCAGCAGGACCTCGCGCACGTCTATCCGCTCTCCGACGACCCCGAGCGCTGCCTCGAGGACTTCGAGGAGCGCGCCGCGGCGCACGCCCGCATGACCGCCGAACGGCTCGATCACCAGGAGGCGTCGGTTCAGCGCTTCCTCGAGCTCAACGGCGAGGACTTCCACCGCACCGGATAGCCACAATGGGCGCGTGAAGCGCGCCCTCATCGCCGTCGGCATCGTCATCTTCCTCGGCGTCAGCCTGCTGGTCGCGCGCTGGCTGAACACCGACACGGTCGAGCGCGGGGCGGTCGTCGAGCTCCTGCGCGCCCAGATCCGCGGCGACGCCGCCGGGATGCTCGAGCTCCTCGACTGCGCGGACGAACCTTGCCGCGCGATTGCCGGCCAGAACGCCCAGCGGCTCAAGGCGAAGGGCGAGCTGAAGGTCGTCCTCTACCAGTCGGGCACCGCGCACGCGCTCAAGTCGCGCACGCGGCAGACCCGCGTCGTGTGGATCACGCCGGGCCGCCTGACGACCGTCCAGTGCGTGCTCGTGCGCCGCAAGGGGAACGCGATCGCCGGGACCTCCGTTAGCCTCCTGCGCGTCAGCGCCCCGATCGGCCGCGAGTCGAGCTGCCCCTGACGCAGCACAACTCCGGCCATGAGACGGGGTTGTGCTCACCGACACGATGCGCCCCCGTCTCCCGCTCGCATTCCTGATCGCCGTCGCCGCCCTCGCGGCCGCGGCGCCCGCCGCTCACGCCCAGGGCGCGGACGGCATCACGAAGGGCATGCTCTACAACGACGGCCCCGACAACGCTTACCTCATGGGCGG
This sequence comes from uncultured Actinomycetes bacterium, assembly GCA_963705315.1. Classification (GTDB taxonomy): domain Bacteria; phylum Actinomycetota; class Thermoleophilia; order Solirubrobacterales; family Solirubrobacteraceae; genus CADCVQ01. The sequence continues at coordinate 3,463,856 of OY970068.1, read as the reverse complement.
CGACTGGCTCTTCCGGCTCGACAAGGAGCTCGTCGGCATCCCGCAGAACTTCCAGGCGCAGCAGACGACCGACGGCTGGACGAAGACGAGCGTCCCCAACGCGTGGAACGTCGGCGACAACTCCGTCGAGTCGATGACTGGCACCGTCGGCTGGTATCGCAAGGACTTCCAGCTCCCCGACAGCCGCGGCCGGCTGGACTGGCTGCTGCGCTTCGAGTCGGTCAACTACCGCACGAAGGTCTGGCTCAACGGCAAGGTCGTCGGGCGCAACACCGGTGCGTACCTGCCCTTCGAGCTGCGCATCCCGCGCAGCGCGCTGAGCCGCAAGGGCGTCAACCGGCTCGTCGTCCGCGTCGACAACCGCCGGCTCGGCGCCGACTTCCCGCCGTCCGGCCTGACGGGGTCGGGCGATCCGGCGGGCGGTTGGTGGAACTACGGCGGGATCCTGCGCGAGGTCTATCTCAAGCGCGTCGACCGGGTGAACATCTCCTCGGTCCTCGTGCGCCCGGTCATCGGGTGCCGGACGTGCGCCGCGAACGTCATCGCGCGCCTGAACGTGCGCAATTACGGGCGCCGCGCGACGTCGGTGAGCGTCAGCGGGGTCTACGCCGGGCGCCGGCTGCGCTTCGGCAAGGCGCGGAGGGTCGGGGCGGGCAAGTTCTCGACGTTCGAGGCACGCGTGAAGGTCCGCAACCCGCGGCTGTGGTCGCCCCGGCGGCCGCACCTCTACCGGGCCCGGTTCACGGTCCGGGCCGGCGGCAACCGGGCGCTCGGCTACAGCCTGCACAGCGGCATCCGCGTGCTGAAGGTGTCCGGCGGGCGGCTCTTCCTCAACGGCCGCCCCGTCCGCATGCGCGGCGTCGGCCTGCACGAGGACGACCCCGCGATGGGCTTTGCGATCAACAGCGCGCGGCGCCAGCAGATCGTCGCGCAGGCCCGGGAGCTCGGGGCGACCGTGCTGCGCTCGCACTATCCGTTTCATCCGCAGATTCACGAGCTCGCCGACCGCCTCGGGCTCATGATCTGGTCAGAGATCCCCGTCTACGCCGTGAAGACGTCCGCGCTGAAGCGCCTCTCGGTGCGCAAGCTCGCCGCCAAGGAGGTCGAGGCGAACATCGTCGCCAACCGCAACCACCCGTCGGTCTTCGTCTGGTCGATCGGCAACGAGCTGTCCTCGCGCCCGGGGCCGGTGATCAGCTTCTACATCCGCCGGGCGACGCGCCGGGCGAAGGAGCTTGACCCGACCCGGCCCGTCGGCCTGGCGATCAACGGCTATCCGGCGGCCGGCTGTCGCCCCGAGTACGCGCCGCTGGACATCATCGGCCTCAACAGCTACTTCGGCTGGTATCCGGGACCCAACGGGCAGCTCGCCGACCGCACGATGCTCTCGGACTACCTCGACTTCGCCCGCAAGTGCTACAAGCGCAAGGCGCTGATCGTCAGCGAGTTCGGCGCCGAGGCCAACCGCTCCGGCCCGCTGGAGGAGCGCGGCACGTACGAGTTCCAGCAGGACTTCATCCGCTACCACACGGCGATCTACAACTCCAAGCCATGGCTCAGCGGCGCGCTGTACTGGGCGCTTCAGGAGTTCCGCGTGCGGCCGAACTGGGACGGCGGCAACCCGCGCCCCGAGCCGCCGATTCACCAGAAGGGCGTCCTGGGCTTCGACGGCTCCAAGAAGCCGGGCTGGCTGGACCTGCAGAAAGCCTTCACGACGATCCAGCAGTACGGCGGCTGAACACCCGCCCGGCGGAGGCGGTTCGCTACCCTTCGCCGTCGCCATGGCTTCCCAGAGCACCAAGCTGCCGATCAGTTCTCGCGAGGTCGAAGGATCGCGGGCCACGCGCCGCCTGCGCCGCGCGGGCCGCGTGCCCGGCGTGCTGTACGGCGGCGAGGAGGAGCCGCTCGCCTTCAGCGTCGACGAGCGCGAGCTGCGCCACGCGCTTGCCGGTCGCGGCGCCGTGCTCGAGGTCGGCCTCGACGACACGAGCACGCCGGCCGTGCTCAAGAGCGCCCAGTACCACCCCGTGCGCGGCGAGACGATCCACGTCGACCTGCTGCGCGTGAACCTCACGGTCGCCATCCACGCCGTCGTCCCGCTCGAGCTCACCGGCGCCGACGACGCGCCCGGCACCAAGGAGGGCGGCGTGCTCGAGCACGTCACGCGCGAGGTGAACATCGAGGCGCTGCCGACCGAGATCCCCGAGTCGCTCACCCTCGACGTGTCGGGCATGCAGATCAACGACACGCTCACGCTGGCCGCGGTCAGCGTTCCAGCGAGCGTCTTGGTGCTCGACGACGTCGACGAGACGGTCGTCGCCACGCTCACGCCGCCGCGCCTCGAGGAGGAGCCGGAGGACATCGAGGAAGAGACCGGCGTCGTCGGCGAGGACGCCGAGGGCGAGGCCGCGCCTGCCGAAGACGCCGCCGGCGGCGACTCCGGCGACGGCGAGTAGCCGGGCCGAGCCGTGCGACTGCCCGGCCGCGCTCGGAGCGCGCCGGTCGACTGGCTCATCGTCGGTCTCGGCAACCCCGGCACGAAGTACGCCGGTACGCGCCACAACATCGGCTTTGAGATCGCGAGCCTGCTCGCGCGGCGCTGGGACCTGCCGCGGGCAAAGACGAAGTACAACGGCCTGCTCGCCGAGGGCCGCACCGGCGCGGGCGGGCCGCGCGTCGCCGTGCTCCTGCCGCAGACCTACATGAACGACGCCGGCCGCTCCGTCGGCCCCGCGCGCGGGGCGTACAAGCTCCCGCTCGAGCGCGTGCTCGTCGTGCACGACGAGATCGACCTGCCGTTCGGCGACGTCCGCACGCGCGTCGGCGGCGGCCTGGCCGGCCACAACGGCCTGAAGTCGCTCAAGGCCGAGCTTGGCGGGCCGGATTTCACGCGCGTGCGCGTCGGCGTCGGGCGTCCCGACTCGACCGATCCGGAGATCGTCTCCGCGCACGTGCTCGGCGCGTTCGCCGAGCCGAAGGCCGAGGTTGCCGAGCTCGTCGACCGCGCCGCCGCGGCCGCCGCGTCGCTCGTGCTCGGCGAGCGCGAACCGGGCAGCTGAGGCGGTCCTACACTGGATGTCCGGCCACGCGTTCGCGCGGTCGCTGTGCCTGCCATGTCGCTGCGCCCGCTTCTCTCCCACCTCACCGACAACGCCGATGGCGCCGCCCTCGCCCGCGAGGGCGGTCGCGCGTTCGTGTCCGCGTCGCTGCGCCCCTACGTCCTGGCGGCGATCGCCGACGAGGACCCGGGCCGGCCAACGCTCGTCGTCGCCGGTGACGACCGCCACGCCCGGGACATCGCCTCGGACCTGCGCGCCTGGCTGCACCCGCGGCCGGTGCGCTTCTACCCGAGCCGCGGCGTCGCGTACGAGTCGCACCTCACGCCGCCGCCGCATCTGACGGGCCTGCGCGTCGCGGCGCTCGACGCCCTGCTGGATGAGCAGCGCGCGCATCACGACGCTCCGGTCGTCGTCGTCTCGGCGGTTGCGCTGTCGGAGAAGGTGCCCGACCCCGCGCTGCGCCCGCACTCGTTTGAACTGCGCGTCGGTGAGCTGCTCGACCTCGACGAGTGCATGGCCGACCTCGTCGCCGCCGGCTACGAGCGCGTCGACCAGGTCGACGACCGCGGCCAGTTCGCCGCCCGTGGCGGGCTGCTCGACATCTACCCGGCGACCGAGGACCGCGCGGTGCGCGTCGACCTGTTCGACGTCGAGATCGAGTCGTTGCGCTGGTTCTCGACGTTCACGCAGCGCTCGCTGGGGGAGACCCAGGAGGTCGAGATCGCGCCGGCGGCCGAGCTCGCCGCCGAGCATCGCGAGCTCGCGGAGATCGCCGCGTTGCAGACCGCGTCGGAGGATCGCCCGGATGTCGCCGAGCTCTTGCCGGTCGATCGCTTCATGTCGTTGCTCGACCTCGCACCCGACGCCGCGGTGCTGGTTGCCGCCGAGGAGGAGATCGAACCGGCGCTCGCCGACCACTGGCAGGACGTCTGCGCGGCCTTCCACGATGCCGACGCGCACCATCTCTACGTCGCGCCCGACGACATCCGCGCCGCGCTCGACCGCCGCGCGCAGGTCCGGCTGTCCGCGCTGGACCAGGGCCAGCCGCTCGAGTTTCGCGCGCAGGCCGCCGACTTCGCCGCCCGCTCGCTGAAGGAGGCCGAGCCCGAGCTCGAGAAGCTCGTGCGCTCGGGCTACCGCACGGTCGTCGCCTGGCCGCAGCGCGGCGAGGGCGAGCGCGCCGCGTACAACCTCGCGCGCCTGAAGGCGTCATGGCTCGGCGAGGGCGATCCGGCCGGCGTGGAGAACCCGCTGCGCTTCGCGCACATCGCGCTGCGCGACGGCTTCGTCGCCGCCGGCCTGAAGCTCGCCGCGATCCCGCAGCACCGCCTCTTTCGGCGCCGGCGCCCCGAGCGGACCGCCGGCCGCGACCAGGCGGCGCGCCGCCGTGGTGCGCTGCGCTCCTTCGCCGACCTGCGCACGGGGGACATCGTCGTCCACGAGGACCACGGCCTCGCGCGGTTTGCCGGCTTTGAGACGAAGACGGTCGCCGGCGTCACGCGCGACTACCTCTACCTCGAATACCAGGGCGACGACCGCGTCTTCGTCCCCTCTGACCAGCTCGCCAAGATCAGCCGCTACGTGGGCGCCGGCGGTGCGCACCCGCCGCTCTCAAAGCTCGGCGGCAAGAGCTGGGACAACCTCAAGGCGCGCGCCCGCCGCGCCGCGCAGGAGCTCGCCGGGGAGCTGCTCAACCTCTACGCCGAGCGCAAGCGTCGCACCGGCCTGGCCTTCCCAGCGGACTCGGACTGGCTGCGCGACTTCGAGGTCGCGTTCCCGTACATCGAGACGGCCGACCAGCGCGAGGCGATCGAGCTCGTCAAGGCCGACATGGAGTCCGAGCGCCCAATGGACCGGCTCATCTGCGGCGACGTGGGCTACGGCAAGACCGAGGTCGCGCTGCGCGCCGCCTTCAAGGCCGCCGACGCCGGCAAGCAGGTGCTGATGCTCGTGCCGACGACGATCCTCGCCCAGCAGCACTACGGGACCTTCGCCGAGCGCCTCAACGACTACCCGTTCACGATCGAGCACGTCAGCCGGTTCCGTTCCGCGGCCGAGCAGAAGGCCGCGATCGCCGGCTTTGGCAGCGGCGCCGTCGACATCCTCATCGGCACCCACCGCGCGCTCAGCCGCGACGTGCGCGCGAAGGATCTCGGCCTGATCATCGTCGACGAGGAGCAGCGCTTCGGGGTCAAGCAGAAGGAGCTCCTGCGCCAGCTCAAGCTGCGCGTCGACGTCATCTCGATGAGCGCCACGCCGATCCCGCGCACACTGCAGATGTCGCTGGCCGGGCTGCGGGACATCTCGGTCATCGAGACCCCGCCCGAGGGCCGCCGGCCGGTGAAGACGTACGTCGGCGAGTACGACGAGGAGCTCGTCCGCCAGGCGCTCGAGCGCGAGCACAAGCGCGGCGGGCAGGCGTTCTTCCTGCACAATCGCGTCGAGTCGATCGACGAGACCGCCGAGCGGCTGCGCGGCCTGTGCCCGCAGCTGCGATTCGACGTCGCGCACGGGCAGATGGACGAGGGCGTGCTCGAGGAGCGGATGCTCGCCTTCCTGCGCGGCGAGACCGACGTGCTCGTCTGCACGAGCATCATCGAGTCGGGCATCGACATCCCGCAGGCCAACACGCTCGTCGTCGACCGCGCCGACACGTTCGGCCTGTCTCAGCTCTACCAGATCCGCGGCCGCGTCGGCCGTAGCCGCGAGCGCGCGTACGCCTACCTGCTGTATCCGAGCGCCGCCGCGCTGACCGGCGAGGCCGCGCAGCGGCTCGCCGCGCTGTCGGACTACACCGAGCTCGGTGCCGGCTTTCAGATCGCGATGCGCGACCTCGAGCTGCGCGGCGCGGGCAACCTGCTCGGCGACGAGCAGTCCGGCCACGTCGCCGCGCTCGGCTTCGAGCTGTATATGCAGATGCTCGACGAGGCGGTGGCCGCCGCGGAGTCCGACGAAGGGGTACGCGTGGAGATGCCCGAGCCGGTGCGCCTGGACGTCAACGTCGACGCGTACGTACCGGCCGACTACATCCCCTACGAGCAGGCGAAGATCGACGTGCACCGCCGCATCGCCGGCGCGTTCGACGTCGCCGACATCGAGCTGCTGCGCGAGGAGCTCACCGACCGCTTCGGCGATCCCCCGCGCCCACTGGAGAACCTGCTCGACCTTCAGCGCGCCCGGATCAAGCTCGGCCAGGCGGGGGCGACCACCGTGACCTTCCGCGGCGGCCGGCTCGCCGTGACGCCGATCGAGCTGGATTCCGTGCGGGCCAAGCGCGTGCGGGCGCAGATCCCCGGCGCGATCTACGAGTCGGGCAAGAGCCAGCTGTCGGTGTGCGTCTCCGAGGATCCCGAGCAGCGCTTCCCCGCCGTCGTGCGCGCCGCCGACATCCTGCTGGAGGTCACGCGCGAAGCCGCATAACGCCGTGTAGCGTTTGTTGAATGCTCGGCTAGCACGCGCGCGCGGTGAATCTCACAGGCATGAGTTCAGAGCAACTGGACGAAGTTCAAGCCGTTGGTGAAGGCGTGCATCGCGGTCGCGGCCTCGCTCGAGCTCACCGGATTCCTCAAGGACGGTGGCTTGAACCAGATCGAGTGCAACCACTGGCTCACGTTCGGCGACTGGGCCAATCCCAAGCCACCTGCTCGACCTGTTCAGCAACCCGGGCTCCGACTTTCGACAAGAAGACCGACGCCTGGTCGGCTGCGTGTGCCGCGGGCATCCTCGCGAAGGCCATCGACGGTTGATGGCCGACGCCCAGGAAGGCGCGGCTACGGCCGCGCCTTCCTGCGCAGTCGCCCCAGCCGTTCGCTAGCATCGACGCAATCGTGCTTCCTCGCATACGTCTGCTCCCGGCGCTTGGCGCCTTTTTTGTGCTCGCGTTCGCCGTTTCGGCGTGCGGCGACTCCGTGCCCGGCAATGCCGTCGCCGTCGTGGACGGCGAGGCGATCACGCAGTCGGAGTTCAACCACTGGATCAACATTGCCCAGTCGACCTCGGGCGCCCCGCCCGCGGGAGGCAAGACGGTCTACAAGCCGCCGGAGTTCACGGCCTGCGTCGCCAAGCTGCGCACCACCTCGCCCAAGCCGGCCAAGGGCCAGCCCAAGCCGACCGACGCGGTCTTCAAGGCGCAGTGCAAGCGCGACTACGAGCAGTACCGCGACACGGTCCTGCAATTCCTGATCCGCGAGAAGTGGATCCGCAAGGAAGCCGAGGACCAAGGCGTCAAGTTCCCGACCTCGGAGCTCAACAAGGAGTTCAACAAGATCAAGGACGCGCAGTTCAAGACCGAGCCGGAGTACCAGAAGTTCCTCAAGGACGCCGGCATGACCGATGCCGACGCCAAGCTCAACGTCACCTACAACACGCTGTCGACGAAGCTGCGCGACAAGGTCAACAAGGCCGCCGACAAGGTCACCAACGCGGACATCGCCGCGTACTACAACAAGAACAAGAAGCGCTTCGCCGAGCCCGAGAAGCGCGACATCCGCGTCGTGTTGACGAAGACCAAGGCGAAGGCCGATCAGGCCAAGGCGGCGCTTGACGCCGGCCAGAGTTGGAAGGCCGTCACGAAGAAGTTCTCGATCGACGCGGCCTCCAAGGCCAAGGGCGGCGCGCTCGAGGGGCTGCCGAAGGGCAACCAGGAGAAGACCCTCGACGACGCGATCTTCGGTGCCGAGCAGGGCAAGGTGACGGGCCCCGTCAAGACGCAGTTCGGCTACTACGTCTTCTCCGTTCAGAAGGTCGTGGTCGCCAAGCAGCAGTCGCTCAAGCAGGCGAGCGCGGCGATCAAGCAGCAGCTCGAGACCGAGACGCAGACCAAGGCCAGCACGAAGTTCGGCGCGGATCTCGAGAAGAAGTGGAAGGCCAAGACGAACTGTCGCAAGGGTTACATCACCCAGGACTGCAAGAACGCGCCGAAGGAGAAGTCGACGCCGACGCAGCCCGGGCAGGTGCAGCAGGGTGCGCCGCAGGAGGGGGCACCTCAGCAGCAGGCCCCGCCGCCCGAGACGCCGTAGCGCTGTCCGTAACCTCAGGGCGGTGACCGGCACCGAGATCACCGCGGCGATCGGTCGGCTCGACGACCTCACTCGGCGTCTGCGCGTCGAGTGTCCGTGGGACCGTGAGCAGGACGAGCGCACGATCGTCGCGCACACCGTCGAGGAGGCCTACGAGCTCGCCGACGCCGCTCACGCGCGCGACGACGCCAAGCTCCTGGATGAGCTCGGTGACGTCCTGTTTCAGGTGCACTTCCTCTCGCTCCTGCTCGAGGAGCGCGGCGCCGGCGACCTCGCCGCCGTCGCCGAGCACTGCCGCCAGAAACTCATCCGACGTCACCCGCACGTCTTTGGCAACGTGGAGGCCGAATCGGCGGGAGATGTGCTGCGCAACTGGGACCAGATCAAGGCGGGGGAGGCCGGCCGCGAGCCGGGCATCTTCGGCGACGTGCCCGAGAACCTGCCCGCGCTCCTGCACGCCCGCAAGCTCCAGCGCCGCGCCGCCACCGCCGGCCTCGCCGAGCGCGCCGGCGACGCGCAGCCCGCCGATCGCGACGCCGCCTTCACCCAGATCGGCGAGCGGCTGTTCGCGCTCGTCGACGAGGCGCGCCGCCTGCGCGTCGACCCCGAGCTCGCCTTGCGCGCGGCATCGCAGCGCTTCCGTGACCGTCTTGACAGCGAACACCCTGAGGAACCCGCATGAGCCAGATCGAACGCGTCCACGCCCGCCAGATCCTCGACAGCCGCGGCAACCCGACGGTCGAGGTCGAGCTGGAGCTGCGCTCCGGCGCGACCGGCCGCGCCGCGGTCCCCTCGGGCGCGTCGACCGGCGAGTTCGAGGCGACCGAGCTGCGCGACGGCGGCGAGGCCTACGGCGGCAAGGGCGTCATGCAGGCGGTCGGCAACGTCAACGGGGAGATCGCCGAGGCGGTCAGCGGCCACGACGCGCTCGACCAGGCGGGCCTGGATCGCGCGCTCATCGAGCTCGACGGCACGCCGAACAAGTCGCGCCTCGGCGCGAACGCGATCCTCGGCGTCTCGCTCGCCGCCGCGCACGCCGCCGCCGCGGAGGAGGTGCAGCCGCTGTGGCGCTACCTCGGCGGTGAGTCCGCGCACGTGCTGCCGGTGCCGATGCTGAACGTCCTCAACGGCGGCGCCCACGCCGACAACAAGGTCGACTTCCAGGAGTTCATGGTCATGCCCGCCGGCGCGGCGACGTTCGCCGAGTGCCTGCGCGTCGGGGCGGAGGTCTTCCACGCGCTGAAGCAGACGCTGCACGACGCCGGCCTCGGGACCGCAGGCGGCGACGAGGGCGGCTTCGCGCCCGACCTCGGCTCCAACGAGGAGGCGCTGCAGATGCTCGTGCGCGGCATCGAGTCCGCCGGCTACACGCCCGGCGAGGACGTCTTCATCGCGCTGGATCCCGCGACGAGCGAGATCTACGACGGCAGCGCGTACGTGCTCGAGCACGAGGGCCGCTCGTTGTCGGCCGGCGAGCTCGCCGCGTACTGGTCAGACCTCGCGTCGCGCTACCCGATCGTCTCGATCGAGGACGGCATGGACGAGGAGGACTGGGACGGCTGGAAGTCGCTCACCGACGCGATCGGCGACCGGGTGCAGCTCGTCGGCGACGACCTGTTCGTGACGAGCACCGAGCGCCTGACGCGCGGCATCGAGCTCGGTGCCGGCAACTCGATCCTCATCAAGGTCAACCAGATCGGCACGCTCACCGAGGCGCTCGACGCGATCTCGACCGCGCGCACCGCGGGCTACACGGCGGTCATTTCGCACCGCTCGGGCGAGACCGAGGACACGACGATCGCCGACCTTGCCGTGGCCACCGGCTGCGGGCAGATCAAGACCGGCGCGCCGTCGCGCTCGGACCGCGTCGCGAAGTACAACCGGCTGCTGCGCATCGAGGAGGCGCTCGGCGCCGACGCCGAGTTCCCCGGGCGCAGCATCCTGCGCTCCTAAAACATCCGTCCCACGGGGAGGAGGGCCGCGGCGCGGGCCGAACCGTCTGGGTGAATGGGCGAGTTTGCACCACGGGTGCGCTGGGATCGGGTCGGGCGGATGGGACTGCTCGTCGTCGCCCTGCTGCTGATCTACCTCTACATCAACCCGCTGCGCACGTTCATCTCGACGTGGCACGAGGCCGAGACCAAGCGCGGCGAGGTGGCTGAGCTGCAGCGCGAGCACCGGGCACTCGAGCAGCGCAAGGCCACGCTGCAGGCCTCGGGAGCCGTCGACACCGAGGCGCGGCGCCTGGGCATGGTCCGTCGCGGCGAGCGCGCGTTCGTCGTCCGCGGCCTGCCGCACGAATAGCCGCCAGGCCGGCGGGTACTCTCGCTCGTCGGTGACGACGGGCTTCGAGACAGCGTACGGGCAGTGGCGCGAGGGCGAGCGGCGCCTCGCGGGCGCGGCCCCCCACGAGCGCCGCGCGCTGGAGCGCGTCGTCAACGCCATCGAGGCCGAGCTGCGCCGCCGTCTCGGCGGGACGTTCACGACCGACGAACTGGCCGAGCTCTACGCGGCCGGGACCGACTGGTGCACGGACCTGGCGGCAGCGGTCGCCCCCGACGCCCCGTGGGCCTGGGACGCCCGCACCGTCGCCGACGCGGCGTTCCTGCGCTACCTGCGCGACGCGCGGGACTTCGCGGGCGGGCGGCGGACGTACTGAGTGCGTTTCGCGGCCGTGTGGCGCACGAACTGCATCTAGCCCGACCGCGTCACCTTCACGTCATCCACCCCAGCCTCCACGAGGCTTGCTGTCGACGCATCCGCGGCCTCGACGAGGATGCGCACCGACTCGCCCGCGAACGCGCTGAGGTCGACCGTGGTCGACGCCCACGCGCCGTTGTCGTTGTTGGCGGCGCCGAGCTCTGTGAACACCGTCGAGGTGCCGCTGGAGCCGACGACGCGCACGCGCAGGAAGTCAGCCGACGTGCTGTTGGAGCCGTGTGCCATGTAGTAGGAGAAGCTCAGGCTGTACGACGTGCCGCCGGTGAGCGTGATGGCCGGGGACCGGATCGACGTGACGCCGCCGTCGATGTCGTACGTCCCGGCGCTCGTGCCGGCGAGGCGGCCCGTGACGAGGTCGTTGACGCCGCTCACGGTCGTCCCGAGCTGCTTGGCCCCGCCGTCGTTCGTCGCCGCCGGGTCGCCGCGTTCCCACTGGCCCGTCGTCGCCGTGTCGGTGGCGCTCGGGTTCGTCGTCCAGCCCAACGACGTCTCGAACGTGTCGTTGAAAAGCGTCGTGCTCGAGATGCTGCAGTACTGCGACTCCTTGCCGATGACCCGGTACACGCAGTCGGAGGTCTCCAGCAGCTTCAGCACCGCCTCGCGGTTGCGCGTCGTCTCGCGGCCGATCACCTCGTCGGGCGGGTAGAAGCCCGGGTTGGACGTCCTCGGATACAGCTCGAACGTGTAGCCGAAGATGCCGTGCGCGCCCCACAGCCAGTCGTCGATCGTGCCGTCGGCGATGTACAGGTCGCTTGCCTGCTCTGGCGTGTAGCCGTTCGTCGCGGCCATCTGCTGGCCGAGCGTCCGGAACGTCGCCTCCTGGTCGGCGGCGAGCGTCGGCGTCGTGTTCGCCGTCGTGTAGCCGTAGGGCCACAGCACGAGCTCGGAGTAGGTGTGGAAGTCGATCCCGGTCTTGATCTGCTGAACGTCGCCGACGACGCGCGAGGCGACGAAGTCGCGCACGCGCTGCGTCTCGGGGGCCGAGAACGCGAACGGCCCGCGGAACGTCTCCGATGACGGCGTCCCGCTGGAGCCGCCGCAGCAGCCCCACTGGAAGGACCAGTTGCGGTTCAGGTCGGTGCCGATCGCCGACGAGCCGCTGTTGGGCTGGCGGTTCTTGCGCCACAGCGCGTAGCTGCCGGTCGAGACGTCGAACTCCGCGCCGTCGGGGTTGACGCTCGGGACGATGTAGATCTCGCGCGAGTCGACGATCGCCTTGATGCGCGAATCGGTCGCGTACTTGCTTGTCAGCTCGTCGAGCAGGTAGAGGGCCATCTCGACGGTGAGGTGCTCGCGGGCGTGCTGGTTGGCCGTGAACAGCACCTCGGGCTCAGCCTCGTCGACGCTGACGTTGTCGGAGATCTTGAGTCCCCAGATCGTGCGCCCCTCGTAGGTCTTGCCGAGGTCGAGCCGCGACACGATCGACGGGTACGCGTTGGCGACCGACAGCGTCTGAGCCGACATCTCGGCGTAGTCGTGGTACGCGCTGTCGGCGGGCGGGAACGCCCGCGTCGTGAGCCCGCCGCCGGGTGCGGCCGGCGCGTCGGTAGCGTGCTCCGTGACGCGATAGCGGCGCAGGGCGCGCAGCTTGCGCACGTCGGCGGCCGACGCCGTCACGACGACCGAGTTGTGGTCGGCCTCGACGATCGCGGCACCGGTCGCAGCCACGCGTGAACGATCAAGGCTCGTGCGCACCCCGTTGACGTCGTACGTGCCGACCGCCGGCTCGGCGGCACCGGCGGGTGCCGCGAGCGCCAGGCACACCACCGCAACCGCCATCGCCATCGTCGAGCGGAGCATCCAACGCGGCCTGACCGTCTTCATGACTTCCCCCATCCAACGTGACGACGCGTGCACGTGCGACCGTACTCCTGAAGCACCGCCGTGACTAGACCGCGTGCGGCGGCGTACGTCAGCCGATCAGTCGTCGTCTGAGCCGCTGCGCTTGATCACGATCTGGTCTTCCTCGATGGTGACCTCGACGGGCCGGTGGCCGGCCCAGTGCTCGGCGTAGACGGGGTTGTCGGCCACCGCGGGGTCCAGCCACAGTCCGTAGCCGTCCTCGCCGTGATCGAACGTTCCCTCGAGCGGGCCGGTGGCGGCCTTGCGACCGCGTCCGCCGCGCCGTCCGCGCCTGCGCGCCGCCGGCTTGGCCGGGGCGTCCTCGTCGTCCTCGTCCTCACCTGCCTCAGCGCGACGCGCGGCCTCCTCGGCCTCCTGCTTGGCCTTCTCGGCCTCGGCCGCCTCGATCTCGGCGGCGACGAGCGCGTCGTCCTCCGCACGCAGGTCGATCTCGTCGTCGAAGTCCTTGCCGGGCGCCTCGCCGTTCTCCGCCTCGGTGGGCGCGAGCTCGTTGTCGCGCTTGAAGACTTCGATCTGCTGAACGGTCGCCTCGAGCTGATGAGCGATCCAAGCGTCGGTCCGTCCCTGCCGGACCCAGCCCCGGATCTGGTTGAGATGGGGGCGCAATGAGCGTCGTGCCATGGGCGCGGACCTTACAAGAACGCGTCCCGCGGACCCCTCGCCCACCCCCCAGAAGCTAGACCGATCGAACGGCTAGGCCGTGTTTGTGTTTGGGCACACAACCTGATTGAGTTGACGCGGCCGACAAGGAGGGTGCTGCCAACCAATGCTGGTCCTGACACGCAAGTCCAACCAGAGCATCATGATCGGCGACGACATCGAGATTTCGGTTCTCTCGATCATGGGCGAGAAGGTCCGCATCGGCATCCAGGCGCCCCGGGACATTCCCGTGTTCCGCAAGGAGGTCTACCTCGAGATCCAGGCTGAACGCGGCGAGGTCTCCGCGGGCGGCGCCGTCAACGAGGCGCTGCGCAAGCTCAGCTCGTAGGGGCCATCGCGGTGGGCGTCAGCCCATCACGATGTACAGCGTGCGGAACATCGCGATCGTGACGATCGCCGCCGTCGCCAGCAGGACGAGCACGAGGACGATGAAGCGCGCGGTGCCGCGCTTGTGCACCTGATCGAGGCGGCGCTGCTGCGAGCGCATGATCGCGCGACGCCGCAGGGAGTCCCGGCGGGCCCGGTCCTCGTGGGTCTCCTCGACGAATGCCTGCTCCAACTCGGCGAGCGACTGCTGCATCTTCGTTGCCATCCGTTACGGAGGGTAGCCCTTTCGGGGGCGATCAGCACGTTTCCCAGAGCCCGCGCCCGCGCCGGCGGGCCTCGGCCGCCGCGCGCTCGAAGCGCTCGGCGAACTGCGTGTTGGGCGTGATCGCCAGCGGGCGGGCGTAGCCGGCGTCGATGAGCATCTCGTTGAAAAAGCGCCCGTCGACGAGGTAGAGGTAGACGAGCGTGCGCCCGTAGCGGTCGCGCGGCTCGGTTCCGACGACGTAGCGCACCTGCCGTCCTTCGAGGATCCGCTTGGCATACGCGGAGGCCTGCGCGCCGAAGCATTCCTCGCCGCCGTAGACCTCCGGCGTGTCGACGCCGATGAAGCGGCTCTTGCCCACGGTGCTGAGCACGGCGGTGTCGCCGTCGACCACGCGCGTCACGGTCGCCGTACCGCGCTGCGCGGGCTCGCCGCCGCCGCCGTCCCCGTCGCCGCCCGCGACTGTGCGCGCTCCCAGGGCGGTGGCGAGGATGACAATCACGACGGCGACGCGGCGGCGCGACATGCCCCGGCACGCTAGGGCGCGGCGCGGGCGCGATGCAGGGCGCGTTGCAGCACTGGCACGAAGTCGTGACCGACGACCTGCCCTACCAGCGCCTTTCGCGGGTACGCTCCCGGCCGATGGACCACAACTTCACGGGCCCGAGCTACACGATCGGCGTCGAGGAAGAGCTCATGATCGTGGACTCCGAGACCTTCGATCTCGTCAACGCGATCGAGTCCGTGCTCGAGGACGCCGGCGCCTCGAACATCGAGGGCGAGAGCGGCGAGATCAAACCCGAGCTCATGGAGTCCGTGCTCGAGATCGCCACGAAGCCCTGCGCCGGGGTGCTGCAGGCGGGCGAGCAGTTGAGAACGCTGCGCCACCGCGTGCGCGACATCACCGGCAAGCGCGGGCTGAGCATCGGGTCGGCCGGGACGCATCCCTTCGCGCGCTGGGAGGAGCAGCGCATCGTGGCCCGCCCGCGCTACCGGGACCTCATCTCGGCGCTGCGCTTCGTCGCGCGCCAGGAGCTCATCTTCGGGATGCACGTGCACGTCGGCATCGACGATCCCGACAAGGCGATCTACATCGCCAACGGCATGCGCGTCCACGTCGCGGTGCTCACCGCGCTCAGCGCCAACTCGCCGTTCTGGCGCGGCAACGAAACCGGCCTGCTGTCGACCCGCACGCCGATCTTCCGCGCCTTCCCGCGCGTCGGCATGCCGCCCGCCTACGCCGACTGGGAGGACTACGCGCGCCAGGTCGAGTTCATGGTGCGAAGCGGCGTCATGGAGGACTACACGTACCTCTGGTACGACGTGCGCCCGCACCCGAACCTCGGCACGGTCGAGATCCGCTGCTGTGACTCCCAGACGCGCGTCGAGCACTCGATCGCCCTGACCGCCCTCATCCAGGCGATGGTCAAGGAGCTCGCCGAGAACTTCGAGGCCGGCACGAAGCTGTCGGACTATCCGTGGCAGATGCTCGACGAGAACAAGTGGCTCGCCGCACGTCACGGGCTCGGGGGCGAGCTCGTCGACCTGCCGTCGAGTCAGCGCATCCACGCGAAGGCCCTGACGCTGCGGCTGCTCGAACGCCTCACCCCGCACGCGCAGGACCTCGGCGGCGAGGACGCGCTGGACGGCATTCGCGATCTGCTGGAGCGCGGCAACGGCGCGGCGCGCCAGGTCGTCGTCTACGAGGCCAACAACGACCTCAACGAGGTCGTGGAGGAGATCATCGCCGCCACGGCGCCGTGAACCGGACATGACGCGCGCGACCCTGTGGACGGGCCCGTAGAATCGACCTGTGTCCTCACCCGACCTCTTCGTGGTCTGCAAGAACTGCAACGCAGAGGTCAGCCCCTACATCACCGAGTGCCCGTACTGCGGCACGCGGCTGCGCAAGCGCGCCCCGCGGATCGACCGGCCAGAGGAGACGCCCAAGGCGCCCAAGCGCGCGACCCGGCGCAAGCCGCGCGCGACCGCCCGGCAGCCCAAGGTCCGCGCGAAGGACAAAGCGAAGTCCAAGCCCGAGCGCCTCGGCCGGCTGCGCAGCGGCGAGATCCCCGGCATCCGCGCCGACCACGACCGCCGCCCGTGGGCGACGATCGTCCTCGTCACGCTGTCGTTCGGCATCTGGCTGTCGGCCGCGTTCTTCGTCAAGTCCGAGCTCGCGCTCGTCGCCTTGGGCGACGACCCGTGGCTCTACATCAGTGCCACGCTGCTGAACGTCGGGCTCGCCGCACAGCTCGCGGCGGTCACCGGGCTCGCGGTCTTCGGCTGGTTGATCGAGCGCCGGCACGGCCCGCTCGTCGTCGTGGCGCTGTTTGTGCTCTGCGGCCCGGGCGCGCTGGCCATCGCGGTGGCGATCGACCCGGGAACGCTCGTCTTCGGCACCCACGGCGCCGCGCTCGGCCTGCTGTGCGCGTGGCTCGTGCCGGTCTTGATGGCGCGCCAGCGCGACGACGGCGACGGAGACGACGACGCCGACCTGCTCGGCGTGCTCGTCATCGCGGCGGTGCTGCTGCTCGTGCCGATCGTCTCCCAGGGAAGCGCGATCGCGGGTGTGGTCGGCGCGTGCCTCGGCCTGCTCGCCGGCCTCATGATCTCGCTGGTCAGACCGCGTTGATGGCGCGCGGCGAGTCCTACACGGCCGAGGAGGTCGACGCCGCCGTCGCGGCGCTGTCAGACCCCGAGCGCTACAGCCACGCCCAGCAGGTCGTGACGCACGCCGCGCCCGGCCTGCAGCGCGTGCTGGGGGCGGCGCTCGTCGAGGGCGGCTGGTTTGACACGGCGCACGACGCGCAGCTCGCACAGGCCGCCGAGGCCGAGGACCCGGGCGAGCGCGTCGAGGTGATGCGCGCGCTGCTGGAGGAGGAGACGCGGCTGAGCATGCTCGTCGGCGTCTCGGTGGGATTTGAACTCGCGCGCGAGCTTGCCGCTCGTCGCCAGGACGACGACAACGAGGAGGCAGGGACATGACGCATGCGATCGTGCTGGTGGAGGCTGAGCGTGACGCGATGCCGACGCTCGGCGGAGCCCTGGCCGAGGTCCAAGGGGTCCGCGAGGCCTACTCCGTGACCGGCGAGTGGGACTTCGTCTGCATCGTCCACGTCCCGGCGCACGAGCAGCTCGCCGGCGTCGTGACGGGCTCGATCTCGACGCTGGCCGGCGTCGCCCGCACGCACACGATGGTCGCCTTCGAGGCGTTCTCAAAGCACGACCTGGAGGCGATGTTCTCGATCGGGGAGTGACGTCGGTCGTCAGGTCTCCGTGGCGAGGCACGGTCCCCGAAAATCGAGATGGCTCAAGACCACGTATATCGGGGTTCTCATCCATCTCGATTACTCAGACCCGCCGCGCGACCCGCCCGGGCGCCCCTCCTGCATTCCTTTATCGATGCTGTTCGAACCCGCGGCTACGCAGCGCGCCTAATCGTCCTGCCAGCCGCGCGCGAACCACACCGCGCGGTCCTTCCAGTCGTGCAGCATGAGGCCGAGGCCGATGGCGCCGGCGAGCGTCAGGAGCGAGCCCGTCGCGCCATGATGGAGGCGCTGACCGAAGACCCACACGCGGCGGCGAACGCGATCGTAATGAATCGGTTTGCGCAGTTGAGGAGTAGTCGCTTGGGCCATTTGGTCATCACTGGTCGGAATATCGTGTCGTTCCGCACTAACGTTCAGGGGGCGGCGGACCTTTCGATCCTTTGTCCATGCGACGGCAACGTCGGCCGGCACGTCAGAATGCACCGGTGTCCACCGTCGTACAGCCGCAGTACGGACCCACGCTCCTGCAGCTGCTGTCCAAGCGCCCGCGCCGCGATCGCATCGCCGCGGGCGCCCTGCTCGTGCTGCTCATCCTCGCGACGATCGTCATCGGGCTGCGCAGCCGCCCCAACGAGACGGTCGTCCTCCTGCGCGAACCGACGACGTTCAACTTCGCCTACGGCCCGGAGTACCAGCGCGTCGAGCAGCCGGGCACGCTCGTCGCGCTGCGCCGCACGCGCGGCGACCTGTTCCTCGAGTCCTACGTCATCAAGGACCTCAGGCTGCCGCCCTACCAGGGCGCGGTCGGCGGGATGCTGCCGCTGTACTCCTTTGACTACATGCGCCGGCTGCGCGATCGCTTTTCCGGCGCGCGCTTCATCAACGAGGGCCGCACGCGGATCAACAACGGCGTCGGCTATCAGATGACGTTCCAGGCACGGCGCGAAGGGCGCCCGCTGTTCATTCGCCACTTCCTGCTCGTGCCTGAGAACCCGGACGGGCAGCGCCGCGGGGTGATCATCGAGCTCGAATCGACGTACGCCGCAAAGACGCCCGGCGCCTCGCTCACGGGCGACCGTGGCCCGCTGAAGCGCGCGCTGCGCTCGTTTCGCTTCGGCGACGACCGCAAGGGGGGCACGGCATGACGATCGACTGGGATGACTTCGAGAAGGTCGACATGCGCGTCGGCCAGATCATGGCCGTCGAGGACTTCCCCGAAGCGCGCAAGCCGGCGTGGAAGCTGCGGATCGACTTCGGCCCGGAGATCGGGGAGAAGACGTCCTCGGCGCAGATCACGAACTACACCCGCGAGGAGCTCGAGGGGCGCCTCGTCGTGGCCGTCGTGAACTTCCCGCCGCGCCAGATCGGGCCGGTGCGCTCCGAGGTGCTCGTGCTCGGCTCCGTCGCCGACGATCACCCGGTGCTGCTGCTCGAGCCCGACACGGGCTCGCAGCTCGGCGACCGGATCGCCTGACGCGTTAGTAGCGGGGCCGGATCTGGAACACGACGGGCGCCGCGCCGCCGGTGCCGGGTGCCTCGATCGTGCCGGTGACGTCTTCCAGCGGCCTGACCGCGGGCGGTGGCCCCGGCACGGGCACAGGCACGGCGGGCGGCGGCGGTTGAACCTCCGGGCCGGCCTCGTCGGGTCCGGCGGTGCCGCCGGTCTGCGCCGGCGGCGCGGGGCCGGTCTCGATCACGAGGCCGTCGGCCGCGGGCTGGGCCTGCGCCGGATCGGTGATCGCGGCGTGCGCCGCGGCGTCCGTCGCGGTCGTGTCCGCGGGGGCCACGTCCTGGGTCGCGAGCTCGGTATTCGCGCGTTCCTCGGCCGTGGGCTTGGCGTCCACGACGGGCTTGGCCTCGGTCGCGGGCTGCGGGATCGAGGCGACGACCTCCGGGGCGGCGGGCTGCTGCGCGGCCGGCGCGGCGGCGATCGCCGCCGCGGTTGACGGCGACTTCATCTGCACGTGCTGCACCTCGACGGCACCGGCGGTGACGATCGCAGCGGCGGCGAGGCCGGCCGCCGCCTTCGTCGCGACGGTGCTGATGCCGGCGGTCATCGCGCTCGTGCCGCCGGTGGCGGCGACGCCGGCGGCGGCCGCGCCCGCGGCGCTCCCGGCGCCCGCGGAGGCGGTCATTCCGAAGTGGGCCAGCACGCCCTTCTTGAAGAGCAGCAGCGGCGCGACGGGGAAGACGGCCGCCATCGCGCGGTTGGTCGTGCGCAGCTGCGCCTTGAAGCCCTGGCAGCGCTCACACGTGCGCAGGTGGCGGCGCGCGGGGGCGCTCGAGCGGCGCAGCCCCTCGAAGACCTCGCCGAGCTCCTCACGGACGTCGGCGCACGTGAGGTGGCGCGCCTGGGCCGCCTCGGCGAGCGAGACGCGCGCCCGCACGAGCAGCGACTTGACGGAGGGGATCGTCGTCTCCATCGCCTCGGCGATCTGCTCGTAGGAGAGCGCGTCGATCTCGCGCAGCAGCAGGGCGGTCTTCTGCGTCTCGGGCAGGTCCTGCACGTCGGCGATGAGCAGCCGGAACTCTTCGCGCTTGTGCACCTTGTCGGCGGTCGTCGCGCCGGCCTCGGCGAAGTGCACGTCCATCGAGTCGACGCCGATCGGCTGCGTGCGGCGCAGGTGGTTCAGCGATCGGTTGCGCGCGATCCGGTACAGCCACGGGCGTACGTTGATCGGCCGCTCGTCGGCGAGGATCGCGTTGAACGACGCGGCGAAGACCTCCTGCAGGACGTCCTCGGCGTCCTCGCGCGAGCCGAGCATATGGCGGCAGAACGCGAGCAACCGCGCCTCATAGCGGCCCACCAGCGCCTCGAAGGCAGCGTGGTTGCCGCGCCGCACGAGGACGACGAGCCGCTCGTCGGATTGCAGGCGCAGCAGCGGGGTAGGGCCCCGCAGGCCGATCGCTGGGTGCTTGAGTGCTGAGACTTCCACGTGAAAGCGGCGCAGTACGCCGGCGACGTTGAAACCCCGGAGCGGTTGTGAAGTTCCGAGGTTGCTCTGCAGGCTAACGAGCCGGTCGCGGGTTGCGCGCCGGCTCTCATGCATCTCTAACCGGCCAGTGCCCGGGGCGGGATTCGAACCCGCACGCTCTTGCGAGCAGCGGCTTTTAAGGCCGCCCGCCTATACCGATTGGGCCACCCGGGCGCCTGGGCATCATCCCAGGCGCCCGGGCGAAAGCCCTGCGGCTACTTCTTGAAGTTCTTCAGCTGGCCCTTGAACGTGTTGTAGCCCGGACGCGCCGAGCCGTCGGGGTTGACGAGCCCGGCGTCAAAGCGCGCGGTCGTCGAGCAGTCGGGCGTCGGCGTCCAGTTGAACGTGTACAGGCGCTTGACGTACTTCCTGTACTTCTTGGCCATCGAGAACATGAACTTCAGCCGGTCCGCGGCACGGGTCGGGTTGCACGGGAACGCGGCCGCCAGCTTCACGAGCCCGCCGGTCTCCGTGTACCAGAACTTCGCCGAGCGGTTGTGCTTGCGCGTCGCGTCGATGATTCGCTTCGTCCCCGGGTACTTCTTGATGCTCTTCTTCGACCGCTTCTCCTTGAGCTTGCGGTTGACCTCGGAGTAGTTGTGGATCCCGATGATCTTGGCCTTCGTGCGATTGGACTTGCCCAGGCCCTTGAACCACTGCTTGATGTACGTCGCGACGCCCGCTTGGTCGAGCACGTCGAGCGCGACGACGTTGCAGCCCCTGCAGAACTTGCGCAGCTTCAGGAAAAACTGGGCCGCGCGCTTGGGGTTCTTCTGGGTCGGCTGAGACTTGTGATTGGCCTCGTTCCAGACGCCCCAGTCCCTGACGCCGAGCGGCTTGAAGATGTTGTAGAGCGCCTTGACCTTCGTGTTGTAGGCGCTCACGCTCGGAAGCGGTCTGCGGGGGACGGAGTTGATGTCGTCCGTCGAGATATGCAGCAGCGTCTTGACGCCGCTGTTGCGCGCGGCGGTCACGAAGTTGATGGCCTTCGTCAGCTCAGCCGGCTGATCGATCGCGTTCCACTCGATGAAGTAGCGCGTCTGCTTGAGGTTCAGCGCCTCGTAGAGCGGGTTGCCGAACATCTGCGGATTCTGGTCGCCGATGCCGACCTTGACGTTCGTGACCGCAGCTGCCGAGGCCGGGACGGCGAGCACGGCAATGGCGGCAAGCAAGGGTACGGCGGAGCGACGCAACACGCTGAGTTTCCTTTCGCAGGGGTTCGGGGCACGCAAGAAACACATCGGCAGCGCCCGCGATGCTCTGAACCCTACCCCGATGCGCCGCGCCTATCCGTCGATCTGCGCGCTCATGCGACTTCGACGGCGCGCCGCTCGCCGCCGGGGGCGAGACTGTCGAGCAGCACGCGGGCCAGGCGCGCGTCGCCTTCGAAGCTCAGCGCGTCGTGGTTTGCGTCGGGGCCGAGCGCGGCGATCCAGTCGGCCTCGGATCCGAGCAGGCGCGAGTCGGCATCGGGCGCTTCGTGCTCGGCGATCGTCACGGTGCCGCCCTCGACGCTGAGGGCGTAGTGGCGAACCACCCCGTCGGGCATGCGGACGGTGAGCTCGGCCAGCCCGCTGACGTTCGCCGGCGGGTTCACGAGGCCGGGGGAGATCCGCAGGATCGCGCCGACGTCGATCGCCTCGCCGTCGCGCGGCGCGGTCCAGACCCAGTCGTGTCCCCAGCGCGCGAGGGCGCCGAGGACGGGCAGCAGCTCGCGCGAGCGCTCGGTCAGCTCGTAGTCCACGCGCGGCGGCACCTCGCGGTAGCGCTGGCGCGTGACGAGGCCGTCGGCGACCATGCGGTTCAGGCGCGATCGCAGCTGCTCGGTGGAGATGCCCGGCAGCACGCGTTGCAGTTCGACGAAGCGGCGCGGGCCGGCTGACAGGTCACGCACGATCAGCAGCGTCCATTTGTCGCCGACGAGATCGAGCGCTCGGGCGTCCGGTGCCCATTGGTTGTACGGATGGCGCTTCTGGGGTGGGGTGGCGGGCATCGGACTCCTCCTCGCCGGGGATGTGGGGGTTAGGAGCGGACGGGCACAGGACCCCGCTGCCGGAGGTCGGAGAATAGTCGGAGAGGTCAGACAGCGACGCGATACGCCGTCTTTTGGGGTTTATGCCCCCGAAAACAGTGCGAAAGGTAGGCGCTAGTTTCCGCTCGCTCCTGCGTTCTCTCTGGCGTGGGAACCGTTACGTCGCTCGCGCAGTACAAGGCCGATCACTTGCGTCGCGACGGCGGCGGGTTCCCGGCGACCGCGCGCGCGACGCTGTTCTTCGATCTCGCCTCGCCCTACACGTACCTCGCGGCCGAGCGAGCCGAGCGCCTGTTCACGGGGCTGGAGTGGCGGCCGGCCTGCGGCGCGGCGCTGCACTGCGGCGAGCTGAGCGGGGAGGGCGTGTGGGTGGCGGTCGCGGCGCGGGCGCGGCTGCTGCGCCTGCCGCTGGTGTGGTCTGAGGAGCGCCGGCCCGTGGCGGTGCCGGGCGCGATGCGCGTGGCGTCGCTGGCGGCGCAGCGCGGCTGCGCGGGGGCGTTCGTGCTGGCGGCGAGCCGTCTGGCGTTCTGCGGCGGCTTTGACCTCGACGACCCGGAGATCCTCACCGAGGCGGCGGCAGCGGCGGGCATGGGGCTGCGCGAGACGTTGGACGCCGCCCGCGACGAGCGCCGTGACGGGCCGATCGAGGACGCGGGGCGCCAGCTGCTCGCCGCGGGCGCCGATCGCCTGCCGGCGCTGCGCGTTGGGCGGATGCTCTTCTGCGGGGAGGACCGGCTGTCCGAGGCGGCCGCGGCGCGCACGGCGTCCGAGGTTCCCGTCGCCACGGTGCCGTTGTAAGAACGTACGTGTTCAGCTAGCGTCGAGCCGCATGTCGGTCGATCCGATCGCGCAGTCGTCCGCGTCCTCGGGCGAGGCGCCTGCTTCAGGGGTCGTCGGGGGGCACCTCGTGGCGCGGCGCCTGAAGGCGCATGGGGTAACGAAGCTCTTCACGCTGTCCGGGGGCCATCTGTTCTCCATCTACGACGGCTGTCGCGCCGAGGGGATCGACATCGTCGACGTGCGCCACGAGCAGTCGGCGACGTTCGCGGCGGAGGGCTGGGCGAAGGTCACGCGCCGGCCGGGCGTGGCGGCTTTGACCGCCGGGCCGGGGGTGACCAACGGCATGAGCGCGATCGCGTCGGCGCAGCAGAACCACTCGCCGATGCTTGTCTTGGGCGGGCGCGCGCCGGCGTTTCGCTGGGGGAAGGGATCGCTGCAGGAGCTCGACCACGTCCCGTTCGTCGCGCCGCTGACGAAGTTCGCGACGACCGCGCAGTTCCCGGGAGAGATCCCGGAGCTCGTGGACGCGGCGATGGCTTGCGCGCTGGCGCCGCATGGGGGGCCGGCGTTCGTGGACTTGCCGCTGGATCACGTGTTCAGCGAGGCGGAGGTGGACGGGCGTGAGGTCGTTGCGCCCCCTGTCGCCGGCGGTGGCGCTGACGGCGAGGCGTTGGAGCGCGCGGTCGCTGTCCTGCGCGAGGCCGATCGGCCGGTGATCATGGCCGGATCGGACCTGTACTGGGGACACGGCGAGGGCGCGCTGCTGGCGTTGGTCGAGCAGCTGCGTATCCCGGTCCTGTTGAACGGGCTCGCGCGCGGCTGCGTGGCGGCCGATCACGAGCTGTTCTTCGCGCGCGCGCGCCGCGACGCGCTGCAGGGCGCGGACGTCGCTCTGGTGGTGGGTGCGCCGATGGACTTCCGGCTCGGCTTCGGCGCGGCGTTCGGCGACGACACCGAGCTTGTGGTGATCGACGTCGCCGAGCCGCTGCGCGAGCACCCGCGCGAGGTGGTCGCGTCGCTGTACGGGGAGCTCGGGTCGACGTTGGCCGCGTTGCGGGGCGCGGGCGGCGCCGACCACGCGGCGTGGATCGCGGAGCTGCGCGACGTCGAGTCGGCGGCGCGGGGTGCGGAGCGCGCGGAGCTCGAGGACGACCGCGCGCCGCTTCACCCGATGCGGATCTACGCCGAGCTGAACGGGCTCTTGGATCGCGACGCGATCGTCATCGGCGACGGCGGGGACTTCGTCTCCTACGCGGGGCGCGTCATCGATTCCTACGAGCCGGGCTGCTGGCTGGATCCCGGGCCGTTCGGCTGTCTCGGCGCGGGGCCCGGCTACGCGCTGGCGGCGAAGCTCGCGTTCCCGGAGCGCCAGGTCGTGCTGCTGCTCGGCGACGGCGCGTTCGGCTTCAGCGGGATGGAGTTCGACACGCTGGCGCGCCACGGGGTCAACGTCGTCGGCGTCATGGGCAACAACGGGATCTGGGGGCTGGAGAAGCACCCGATGGAGTTGCTCTACGGGTACTCGGTGGCGGCCGAGCTGCGTCCCGAGACGCGCTATGACCAGATCGTCGCGGTGCTCGGCGGGCACGGCGAGCTCGTGCGGACGCCGGCGGAGCTGCGGCCGGCGCTGGACCGCGCGTTCTCGGCGGGGGTGCCGGCGCTCGTCAACGTGCTGACCGACCCGGCGATCGCGTACCCGCGCCGGTCAAACCTCGCCTGAGCTCGCCGTCGGGACTCGTTTAACGAGGAAGCCGCCTCCAGGGGAAGAGACGGCTTCGCTCAATGACGGCCTCGTCAGGACGGGCAGGGGGTACGTACCTAGCGTGGCCTTATGGGAGTGGCCCGGGCGGCGGGAGGCGCCGAATGCGGTGAGGCACTTACCGGGCCTATGAGCCGAATGTTGGTGTCCCTGAGGGTAGTTGGGGCACCTCCACCGACAACGGCATTATCGAACAGTCCATAGGCAAATATGAATCGGATATATGTCCGTCTGAAATCCGGCGTCTTGTACTAGCCGCGTTCCGGTGCGGCCAGATCGAGCGCGGCCCCGCGGAGGATGTCGTGCTCGGAGACCTCGATGGTCTGCAGCCCGAAGGCCCGCATCGTCTCGATCATGAGGATCACGCCGGCGACGATCGTCGGGGCGCGGTCGGGGTGCAGGCCGACGACTTCGCGCCGCTCGTCGTTGTCCATCTGCGCGAGGCGGGCGAGGATGAGCTCGAGGGTGCCGAGCTGCAGGACGTGGCCGTGAACGCGCGCGGGGTCGTAGGGCTCGAGCTGCATCTCGATGGCGGCGCAGGAGGTCGCGGTGCCGGCGACGGCGATGCCGGCGTTGACGCGGTCGCGCAGCTGGTGTGGGATCGCGCCGGCGATGATCGCGGCGACCTCCTCGGCAAGCTCCTGAAGGTGTTCATGTGCAGGGGGATCATGGGTGAAATGGCGCTCGGTCTGCCTGACGACACCGGCCTGCGTCGAGACATGGAAGTCCACGTGGCCGTCCTGGCCGACGACGAACTCCGTGGAGCCGCCGCCAATATCGACGACGACGGTCTCGGTGGCGTTGTTCGCCCGCTCGCTCGTGGCGCCGGCGAAGGTGAGGGACGCCTCGGTGTTGCCGTCGATCGTGCGCGCGTCGATCCCGTAGCGCTCGGCGATCTCGGCCGTGAACGCGGGGCCGTTGTCGGCGTCTCTGGCGGCGCTCGTGAGCAGCGCGACGCTCTTTTCGACCTGGTGCTCGTCCATCTGCGCGCGGTAGCGATCGAGCGCGTCGAACACCCGCTGCATGGCGTCGTCGGCGAGTCGCCCGGTCGCGTCGACGCGGTCCCCAAGCCGCGTGACCGTGGACTCCCGCACGATCTCGGCCAGCGGCGACCCATCCGTCGTCACATCCGCGACGAGCAACCGCGTCGAATTCGTCCCGATGTCCATGACGGCAACCCGCACGACCGGCGAGATTAGCCGCGCCGCCCCTTTGATCGATTCCCTGGTCCGTTGCTAAACTGCCTCGTCCACGCCGCGGGGTGGAGCAGTCTGGTAGCTCGTCGGGCTCATAACCCGAAGGTCGCGGGTTCGAATCCCGCCCCCGCTATACGGAAGCCCCCTCTCGCCAGGGGGCTTTCGTGCTTGAGGGGCGCCGACGGACTCACCTGGGCGAGGGTCGCTCGGGTGGCTGACAACGAAGCCTGCCCGTCGGAACCGCGCGTCGCCCTCCAGCTTCGCCTTGTCGATGCGGTCGACGGTTCATCTTCGCCAGGCGGCGAAGCGCAGGAAGATCAGCCCGTGCCAAGAGCGATGGCTCGGCAGGCGCCGCTCAGGCCGCGTCACGAAACGCGGCGAACCGCACAGCCAGTCGCTCGCGATCCGGACGGTCCTCGGGTCGCTGGGGCTGGAGGATGCGCGCCCCGTGGAAATGCTGCAGGCCGTTTGTGAGCATCGGGCCGTCGATCTCGTCGAGCAGCCTCGCCTGCATGTGCACGACGCCGTCCGGGTCGATGCCGAGAAGGTTGCGGTCGTAGGCCAGATGATGGATCGCGCACAGCGCGAGGCCGTTGACGACCGTCGCTCCGCCGAGTGGGTCGCGGTCCTCGACGATGTGCGCCGCCTGGAGCAGCGAGGCCTCGCGGAGCGAGCAGACCGTGCAGCGGGTCCGGTAGGCCCGCAGCACCGCGTGCCGGAAGCGGTGCTGATGGAGCCGGTAGGCAGCCTCACGCGTCGCGTATCGCCGGGTGATCTCGTCGCTGACGAGTCCCGCCGGTGTCGTGTCGGCGATGGGCAGACCGACCGCGAGTTCGGCGGTGCGTGAGGTCACGTCGATTCCCGTGACGAACACCGGCGCGAGTGGCGTGTACTGGCTCGGGGCGATGCCGCGGAAGTAGACGACCGGCACGCCCTGGCGGTGCGCCTCGATGAGCGTCTGGTTGTCGGACTCTGCCTGTGCGATCGCTCGCACCGATGCGCTGCCGGGATCGCGGAAGCGATAGGTGAGCCGGCCCGAAGCCTCGTCGAACGTGTCCTCATACGGGGCAGGCTTGCCTGACTTCGGCGGTGCCGTCACGAGCGCGAGTGCGGCACGGCCGTGCAGTTCCCGCGGCCGGTAGATCCCGCTGAAGAACGAGCCAAAGCTGATGCGGCGACCCGCGAAGCTGAACCCTTCTCGCAAGACATCGAGCGGTACGAGGTCGTTGTAGCGGCGCGAGAGGTCGCGGACTCGATCGAACGCCGCCGTCCGAAGCAGCTGATCGTGCTCGTCCTCCACGGGCTGAGTATTGACCCCCGCCGGCGTGCGGTCCAGTCCGTCGCCGACCCGCTTCGCCGGCGCGGAGGGCATCAAGACGCCCGCGCAGGTCGCGCTGTACGGCGGCGTGGCAGGGGTCGCGTACGACCGCTGCTAGTGGCGGCGCACGCGACGATCACCTACGCGCAGAACAGCGTCACGATCAACGGGTTCGCGGAAAGGGCAACTTCACGCCCAAGCGTTTCGGCGATCCGGGGCCGGCATTGGGGCGCTGACAGGGTGAGGAGGGGGCGCGCGACGGCGCGTCCCCTCACGCGGCGGCGCTACTTGCCGCCCAGGTACGAGAGGTACACGGCGCCGCCCGAGCACGAGAACACGACGTAATTCCCGCGCGCGCTCGGGTATGTCGCGGTCACGTTGCCCTGACCCGGTGGGCAGTGGCCCTGCGGGCGGCCCTTGCCGAAGTTGTTGCTCGTGGCGTAGAGGTAGACGTAGCGGCCGGAGCCGAACATGACCTGGCCTCCGCCGGCGGTTGGCTGGGCGGCGGTGCCGGCGCTGATCGTGCGGTCGGGGCCGCCGACGTCCTTGTAGTAGACGACGCCGCCGCGCTGGTAGGCGACCGCGCGGGTCGTGCCGTGCCTGGGGTTGCTCGGCTTGCCGCCCTCGGGGGCGGGGTTGCTGCCTGAGGCGACCCGGCGTGCGCCGCCGCGCTTTCCGCGCAGGTAGATGCTTGCGCCCTTCGCGTAGCTGAGCCCGGCGGCGTTGAAGCTCAGGCGTGGCGAGCTCACGCCGCCACCGACGACCTTCTTCAATCTTCCGCGGCCGCGCTTCACATACAGCGTGCCGCCCGCGATGATCGCGATCGTCTGGCAGTCGCCTGAGACGGCGACGTCGGATGCGGACTTGCCGACGGGCGACGGGATGCGTCGCGTCCTGCCACCGGGCAGCTTGCGAACGAACACATCCGCGCGGCCGTTGCGGTCGCCCGCAGTCAAATTCGACGCCGCCGACACGAACGCGAGGCATTTGGGCCTGCTGGCGGTGTCGCCCTTCGTCCAGCCGCCCAGCGACGGGGAGAACGAGTCGCCGTTGGCGGGCTGGCCGCCACGACCGGCCGACGCCAGCGTCGTCGAGCGCAACGACCACGGCGTGCCGGAGCTCCCGCCCGCCCGCGTGACGAGAAAGACGTTGCGCTTGCCGTTCGTGCCCGGCCGGATGTTCGTCGCCGTCGAGGTGTACGCGACGTAGCGGGCGATCCGCGCGTCCCAGGAGATCGTCGGCTCGGTCGCCGGGGCGTTGGGCGCACCGCCGCTCGCGCCCCGGGCGATCAGCTGCTGGTCGAGGTGGTGCGTGGTGGTCGAACGGCCGGGCGGTACCGCAACGGCGACCGCGGTCGCGAGCAAGCATGCGCCGGCGGTTGCGAGCAGGGTCCGTCCTGTGAATCGCGTTCGCGCCACGACGGAGCACGTCGGCACGGGGAGCCGAGGACGACTACGCATCCAGGGAGCGGTGGCCGAATGTTTCGATTGTTGAGAGCGGCGCGGCTACGCGCCGCCGAGATACGACAGGAACACGCCGCTGCCCGAGCACGAGAACACGACGTAGTTGCCGCGCGAGCTCGGCTGTGTCGCCGTGACGCTGCTCTGGCCGCCCGGGCAGAAGCCCTGCGGCACGGCTTTGCCGAAGTTGTTGCTCTTGGCGTAGAGGTAGACGAACTCGTCGAAGCCGAAGATGACCTGGCCGCCTCCACCCGTCGGGTAGGCGCCGGTGCCGCGGCCGACCTTGCGGTTCTTGCCGCCGACGTCCTTGTAGTAGATGGTGCCGCCGCGCTCGTAGGCGACGGAGCGGATCCGGCCGCGGTTGGGCGACGCCGGCTTGCCGCCCTCGGCGGCGGGGTTGCTGCCTTTGCCGACCTTGCGGGTGCCCCCGTTCGGCCCGCGAACGTAGATCGAGCTGCCCTTCGCGAAGGCGACGGCGCCGTTGTAGCTCGCCGTCGGCGAGCTGATGCTGCCGCTGGCCACCTTCTTCAGCCTGCCGCTGCCCTTCTTCAGATACAGGCCGCCCGCCGCGATGGCGATGGTGCGACAGTCGCCTGAGACCGCGACCGCGGTCGCGGACTTGCCCGCCGGCGACGCGATCCGGCGCGTCGAGCCGCCCGGCAGCCTGCGGACGAACACGTCCGCGCGGCCGTTGTTGTCGGCGCCGACGATGTTCGACGCGTGCGACACGAACGCCAGGCACTTCGGCTTGCGGGCCGCGTTGCCCTGCGACCAGCCGCCGAGCGACGGGCTGAACGAATCGCCGTTGGCCACGGCGCCACCCAGGCCGCGGGATGCGAGCACCGTCGAGCCGTAGCTCCAGGATCCGCCGGCGCTTCCGCCCGAGCGCGTCACGAGGAACACGTTGCGGTTGCCGTTCGTTCCGGGGCGGATGTTCGTCGCCGCCGACGTGTACGCGACGTAGCGGGCGACGCGCCCGTCCCACGAGATCGTCGGCTCGGTGGCAGGACGGTTCGGCACCCCGCCGTCCAAGCTGCGCGAGACAAGCTGCTGCTTCACGGCGCTCGTGTTGTCCGAGCGGCCGGGCGGCGGGGCGGCGATGGCGATGGCGGCCGACGCCAGTGCGCCGGCGGCGGCCGCTCCAAACAGGACCTTCGACGTGGAACGCATTCGCGGCAAGATGTCAAACGAACCACTCGCGTGTCGAACTTCAACTCACGCTCGGCCGGATGTTCCGGTCGGAGGCGCGGTTGACCGGCCTGCGACCGCTTCGATGATCGGGGCACATCGCCCGCAGCGGCTCCTACCTCGTGTCGGGCTTCGGCGTGCGCTGCCCTCGCGGAGTTCGGTACGGCATGTAGCGAACCATGAACTCGCCGAAGCGCGGCACGGTGAAGTCCACGAAGCCATAGTCCTCGGTCGCGTACACCAGCCCCCGGTCGAGCAGTCGCTGGCGGATCACCGAGACCTCCGGCGTCTTACGTCCGAGCTTCGCCGCGACCTGCCCGGATTTGTACGGGCCCGATCCCAGTTCGGCCATCGCGCGCATGTAACGACGTTCTTGGTCGGTCGCGCGCTGGATGCGAACCTCGTAGATGCTCTTGTCCAGGGCTAACTGCGCCGCTGGCATCGCCTGCTCGACGTCGTTGGTCGTGATCGGTGAACTCCCAGCCAGGTTCCAGGCGTGCTTGCCGAGCTGCTGGATGTAGAACGGATATCCCCCCGTCCACGCGAGTGCGAGGTCGATGGCCTGCGGCTCATAGTCGACACCTCGCTGTCGCGCGGGTCCGACGAGAGCGGCCGTCGCGTCTGCTGCTGACAGGCTCGCGATGACCGGGAAGCTGAATAACCGCTCCGCGTACGAACGCGCCTCGCCGGTCAACCGCGGGATCTGCGGCAGACCCGCAGCCGCGATCGTGAGCGGCATGTTCTTCTGGGTGGCCCGATGGAGCGCCGTGATGACGGAGCGGTATTCGACTTCCTTGACGAACTGCACCTCGTCCAGCAGGAACACGACCCCCGTGTCCCTGGCGGCCGCGGCAGCCCCAAGCTGAAGAAAGAGCTCAGAGAGGTCGCGTGCGATCGTGCCTTCGTCGGCCTTGCGCAGATCGACCGCGAGTTCGATGCCCTCGGCTCCGATCAACCTGATCGTGCCGAGGTGTCCGAGTGCCTCTCGCATCGCCTTCGTGGCGCGTGCGCTGAGCTTCAGTCGGGCCAGCGCGGACTGCGCATCCCGCGCGATCTCCCGCACCAGGCTGCTGTCGGGAGTGAGCTCGTGGTAGTAGCTCAAGAACCCCTCGGATTCGGCGCGGTCCTCGAAGGCGTTGAGCAGCACCGTCTTCCCGACTCCGCGCAGTCCCCGGATGATCATGCTTTGCTCGGTAGCGCCGCGTTTGAGCCGGCCCACGAGCACCCGGAATTGCTCTAGCTCCTGATCGCGGCCAGCCAACTCCGGCGGCCGCGATCCGGCGTTCGGCGTGTACGGGTTGTTGATCGGATCCATGTTCTAGACGGTTATATCGACTTATAAGAGATCTCGTTATATCCGGCTCAACGTGTTAGAACCTGAGCAGCCGGACCCGCGGCGAAACTTCTCGCCGCCGCTTGTGTCAGGGTTTCTGTAGTTCAAGGCTGAACCGGCCTCGCGCCAATGCGAGTCCGGCCGGGGGAACCAATGCGCCGCTTGATGGCGCGTGGGGCGAATCGCCGGTGGATCCGGCGTAGCGCACTTTCCAGCGCGAGCCCGTCAGCTCACCCCGGAAGCACCTGGAAAGCGGGGAAACCGCAGTGAGAAATCGAGCCATGTCGATGGTGTGCGTTGCGAGCGCGCTCGCGGTCAGCGCGCCAACCGTCGCCGCCGAGGACGCCTCCGCGGCGTTTGGCGACCGCTCCCTCAAGCAGGGCAGCACGGGTCGCCACGTTCGCGTCCTGCAGCGCTGGCTGACGGTGCTCGGCGTGCCGACGCGCGTCGACGGCGCCTACGGCCGCGCGACGCGCCGCAGTGTCCGCAGATACGAGCGCGCCAACGACATGCGCGTCGACGGCCGCATCTCGCGCTCGCAGGCCAAGGGCATGCGCCAGCGCGTGTTCGCCCTCCAGCCGCTCGCGCAGCCGATCTCGTCCCCGGCTTCCGGCAAGGCCGTGCTGGCCGCCGACGGGCGCACCGCGGTGGCCCCGGTCGGCGCCCCGCCGCAGGTCGTGGCGGCGGTCGCGGCGGCGAACCGCATCGCCGGCAAGCCCTACAAGTACGGCGGCGGCCACGGCAAGTGGGAGGACTCGGGCTATGACTGCTCGGGCACCGTGTCCTACGCGCTGCACGGCGCCGCGCTGCTGGATGCGCCGCGTGCGTCCGGCGGCTTGGCGAGCTACGGCAAGGCCGGCAAGGGGCGATGGATCACGGTGTACGCCAACGGCGGTCACGCGTTCGTCGTCATCGCCGGCCTGCGCCTGGATACCTCGGGCGCGGGTGGCAAAGGCCCGCGCTGGCGCAAGGCGGCGCGCTCGGGCCGCGGCTTCACGGCGCGTCACCCTCGAGGCTTGTAACGCCCGCGGCGGGTAGAACCCGCCCGTGCGCGCGCTGCTCAAGGCGACCGATCCCGGGCCGGTCGCCCTCACCCTCCTCGCCCTGGCGGCGCTCGCTGTCGGCGTCGCGGGCTTCGAGCACGCACGCCTGTTTCATCGCGGCTACGACGCCGTCGAGATCGTCGGGCCGCTCTTCATCCTCAACGCGATCGGCTCGACCGCCGTCATCCTCGTCCTCGTCTTCGGGCGCGTGTGGCTGTTCGTGGTCGCGGCCCTGTCGATCGTCGTCCCGTCGCTGATCTCGATCTACATCTCGCACACGACCGGCTTCTTCGGCTTCCGTGAGGGTGGTTACGACGAGCCGACGATGATCATCGTCGTCGCCGAGGTTGCCGCCACCGCCCTGGCAGCCATGGGTGCAGCAGCCGCGTGGTCGAAGCGATGATCCGCGCCGCGCTCGCCGCTCTTGTGGTCCTCGTCATGGGAGCGGCGATCGTCGGGATCGGCATGGGCGATGCGCCCGCCGACAAGCAGCCGGCGCCGACCGCGGCGCAGGTCGCCGCCGCCAAGCAGCGCATCGCGGCGACGCCCGAGGGCCTCGAGCTGTTCGCCGACGAGGGCTGCGATCGCTGCCACTCGATCGCCGCGGTCGGCGCCGACGGCAAGCTCGGACCGCGCCTGGACATGGTCGACGACGACGCCGAGGACATCGCCGAGTCGATCACCGATCCGCGCGACGACATCGTCGACGGCTTCTCCGAGAAGCTCATGCCGACCGACTACGGCGAGGAGCTCAGCCCGAACGAGATCGCCGCGCTGGCCGCGTTCCTCGCCGCCGCGTCGGGCGGCGAGGACGACGGCGAAGACAACTCCGGCAGGGGCCGGGGACGCCGTCGCAGCGGGCACGGCGGCGGCAGCGACAGCGACTGAGCTGGCGCCGATCGACCCGACACCCGGTCCACCGTTGCGCGCGGAACTTGCGCCATGGCGTCCATAGCGACGACCGCGACCCAACCCGCACCATGAATGGAGTTCCCGACCGGAAGGAGTCCGCCAATGGCGGTCGAGCCGAAGCTGAGCGATCAGGAGATCGCGAGCCTCATGGAGATCCCCCACCCCTCCAAGGGCGTGGGGGAGTCGATCTACGGCGCCACGAAGGTGTTTCCCGACTACCAGGCCGAGCCCGGCGAGACGTACTTCGGCATGGTGCACGGGATCGTCCACGAGTCGTCGGTGAGCTTCGTGGCCGTGCTGCTGGCCGTCCGCGCGCAGCGCAAGGGCTTTGACTCAGCCCTGTACTTCTTCGGCATCGGCGCGCTGAACTGCCTGGCGACGCGCGGCTTTCCCGACATCGGCTCGGAGATCTTCCCGGGCATGCGCAACGAGAACGCGCAGATTGCGAAGTTCATCGACGAGGGCGGCAAGGTCTTCGCCTGCCGTCTGGGCCTGTCGCTGCACGGAGCGCGCGAAGAGGACCTCATGGAGGGCGTCATCCCATGTCACCCGCTGGACATGCAGGACGCGATGATCGAGTACGCCCGCAAGGGCGCCCTGATCAACACGACCTGGATGTTCTAGTGGCTTTTACAGAGCGTGCAGGCACTTGCTGGGGGAGGCACTAGTTGCGGACGTCCACACTGGATCTCGGCCTGCGGTCCGAGCTTGCGGTCCGCGGCCTGCGGACCGCGCCGCCGGTCAAGCGTCGCGCCGGCGCAGGCCCGAGCGACGACGGCCACTGGACGCTCGACGGCCGCCCGCTGGCGCTGCCGATGTCGCCCGACTCGCCGTGGGCGGCGTTCGACGGCGGCGTGCTCACGCGCAACGGCGTCATCGTCGACGCGGACCTGTCGGCCGTCGCGCGGCCGCGCTTCTATGACCTGCAAACGCAGGATGGCATCCCGTACGAGCAGATCGCCCGGCTGCACGGGCGTCACGTGCTCGCCACGACGGTCGTGCAGACCTGCGTGCGCTACGACGACGAGGCGACGCGCTGCCGGTTCTGCACGATCGAGGAGTCGCTGAACTCCGGCGAGACGACGCACGTCAAGCTTCCCGAGCAGCTCGCGGAGGTCACGGCCGCGGCGGTGCGCCTGGACGGCATCCGCCAGCTCGTCATGACGACCGGCACGTCCAACGGCCCCGACCGCGGCGCGCGCCACCTCGCGCGCTGCACGGACGCGGTGCGCAAGGCCGTGCCGCGACTGCCGATCCAGGTGCAGATCGAGCCGCCGCTCGACCTCGACTGGATCGCGCGGCTGAAGGACTCCGGCGCCAAGGCGATCGGGATCCACATCGAGAGCCTCGACCAGTCCGTGCGCGACAAGTGGACGCCGGGTAAGGCGACGGTCTCGGTCGACCGCTACGAGGAGGCGTGGAGGGAGGCCGTGCGCGTGTTCGGGCGCAACCGCGTCTCGACGTACCTGCTCATCGGGCTCGGCGAGGACCCCGACAAGCTCGTCGCCGGCGCGCGCCATCTGATCGCGATCGGCGTGTACCCGTTCGTCGTGCCCTACCGCCCGCTCGTCGGGGCGCTCGGGCGCAGCGACGGCATCCCGGCGCCGAGCCACGAGCTCGTCGCCGACATCACCGACCGCGTCGCCCGCGAGCTGCAGCGGGCGGGCATGCTCGGTGCCGACCAGGAGGCCGGCTGCGCCGCGTGCGGTGCCTGCTCGGCCCTGAGCTCGGTCGGGGGGTAGTGAGCGCCGCCGACCTCATCGAGCGCCTGGGCGGGCCGGGGCCGCGGACGGCGGCACCGCCGCCGTTTCTCATCGTCCGCGGCGAGGACGACCCGGCGCGGCTGCGCGCGTATGGCGCGCTGCGGCGGCGGGCGTTCGTCGAGGATCAGCAGCTCTTCGACGGCGATGACAGCGACGAGCACGACGGTGCGGCACACACCGTCGTGCTCGTGGCCGCCGCCGCCGATGGCAGCGTCCTGGGCGGGGTGCGCCTGCATCCCGAGGGTGACGACCCGAACCTCGGATGGTGGCGTGGAAGCC
Source organism: uncultured Actinomycetes bacterium (assembly GCA_963705315.1). GTDB lineage: Bacteria > Actinomycetota > Thermoleophilia > Solirubrobacterales > Solirubrobacteraceae > CADCVQ01. The sequence goes on along the minus strand of OY970068.1, from coordinate 3,428,636 downwards.
GGCTCGTCGTCGGCACGCACGCCGGCGCGGCGCGCGGCCGCATCGCCTCGGCGCTCGTCGCGTCCGCCTGCGTGGCCGCGGTCGACGCGGGCGCGCTGCGCTTCGACGCCCTCGTGCAGACGGGCCACGTGCGCTTCTTCGAGCGCCTCGGCTGGCGTGGCGTGCGCTCGCTCGGCGGTCAGCCGATCCCACACGTGCTCATGCGCTGGTCGATCGATCGCTTCGAGGCGCTCGTCGCGTCGACGAAGGCGCAGCTCGGGCCGCTGCTCGCCGGCCTCGTTCAGAGCGCCGACGGCTGGCTCGGTGACGACGGCGTGCCGCTGCCCGGCTCGGACCTCGTCGCGGCGACCGACGCGATCCTGCCTGCGATGGTCGAACGCGACCCGGAGTGGGCGGGCTGGTGCGGGATGCTCGTCACCGCGCACGACCTCAGCGCGATGGGAGCGGCGCCGGTCGGCGCGCTGGACACGATCGGCGCCGCCGACGCGGCCCACGCCGAGCGGATCGTGCGCGGCTTGCGCTCAGGCGCGGAGGCCTTCGACCTGCCGGTGCTCGGCGGCCACACGACCCTCGGTGTGCCGGGCTCGCTCGGCGTCACCGGGATCGGCCGTGCGCACCGGCCGGTGCCCGCCGGCGGCGGCGCGCGCGGCGACGTGCTGTCGCTCACGGCCGATCTGGCCGGCAGTTGGCGCCCGGGCTATCGCGCGCGCCAGTGGGACTCGACTTCGGGACGCTCGCGCGAGGAGCTGGGCGTGATGCTGCGCGCCGTCGGGCTCGCCCAGCCGCGCGCGGCCAAGGACGTGAGCATGGCCGGCGCCGTCGGCACCGCCGGGATGCTGGCCGAGGCATCGGGCTGCGGCGCGGAGATCGACATCGCCGCCGTCCCGCGGCCCGACGGCGTCGGCGCCGGCGACTGGCTGACGTGCTTTGCGGGCTTCGCGATGCTCACCGCAGACCGGGCAGGGGTGCCCCCGCCACCGGCCGGTCCGGCGATCGGGGCGCAGATCGGCCGGCTCGACGGCGGCGCGGGAGTGCGGCTGCGCTGGCCCGACGGCGACGTAACGGTCGCCGTCTCGGGCGCGGTGACCGGGCTCGGCGCCGCGGCCGCGCGATGAGTGAGCTCGTCATCGCCGCCGTCGCGGCTCCGTTCGGGCGCGACATCGAGGCGTGCTTTCACACGATCGGCCGCATCCTCGGCGAGGCGCGGGTGTGCGGCGCGCGGCTCGTCGTGCTGCCCGAGGCGGCGCTCGGCGGATACGTGCAATCGCTGCACCCCGACGGCGAGTGCAGCGCGCCGCCGGCGTTCGACAGCGACGGTCCGGAGCTGCGGCGGCTGGCGCAGATGGCGCGGGAGATGATCGTCTGCGTCGGCTTCGCCGAGGACGGCGGCGACGGCGTCGTCTACAACTCCGCGGCCTGCCTGTCCGGTGACGGGCTGCACGGCATGCACCGCAAGGTCCACCTGCCGCTTGCCGAAGGCCGTACGACGACGGCGGCCGACGAGATCGCGGCGTTCGACACGCCGGTCGGCCGGATCGGCATGCTCATCTGTTACGACAAGGCGTTCCCCGAAGCCGCCCGCACGCTCGCGCTCGACGGCGCGCAGATTCTCTGCTTCCTGTCGGCCTGGCCGTGCAGCCGTACGAACGTCGCGCCGCGCCTGCAGGACGACCGCCAGTGGCGCCTGTCGGAGCTGTGGGACCGCGCGCGGGCGGCGGAGAACGACCTCGTCGTCGCGTCCGCCAACCAGACCGGCACGTTCGGCTCGCTGCGCTTCCTCGGCGGCGCCCGCGTCGTCGACCCGCGCGGCGACGTCATCGCGGCGACCGGGACGCATCCCGGCCTCGCGACCGCGTCGCTCGACGTCACGGCGGCGGTCGCACGCGCGCGCCGCGCGATGTCGCCGATCCGCGACCGGCGCCCCGACGTCTACCGCCTCGAAGAGCAGCCGGCCGTGTAACGGTGCCCGAGCTGCACTTCACCGTCCGCTGGCCCGACGGTTCGCTGGAACGCTGCTATTCGCCGTCGCGATCGGTCAAGGAGTACCTCGCGCCCGGCCAGTCCTATCCGCTCACGGACTTCCTGGACCGCACGACGAGCGCGCTGGAGCTCGCCAGCGAGCGCGTGCGTTATCGCTACGGCTTTGCCTGCTCGAGCGCCGCACAGCAGCTCGAGGCGATCGAGCGCCGCGCCGAGCCGTTTGCATGCGACGCCGGTGCGCGCGTCACGGTGATGGGCTTCGACGAGTGACCGCCTGGACGCCCGTGGTCGTCATCGGCGGCGGGCAGGCCGGGCTGTCGATGAGCTACTGCCTGCAGCAGCGGGGCATCGATCACCTCGTCCTCGAGCGCGACCGCCTGGCCGAGAACTGGCGCACCGCGCGCTGGGACTCGTTCTGCCTGGTGACGCCCAACTGGCAGTGCCGGCTGCCCGGCTTTCCCTACGACGGCGACGACCCGCACGGCTTCATGGGGCGCGAGGAGATCGTCTCCTACGTCGAGTCCTACGCCGCGTCGTTCGGCCCACCGCTGCTCGAGGGCGTCGCGGTGCAGTCGCTGCGGCGGGCGCAGGACGGCAGCTTCGAGGTCGGCACGTCGGCGGGTGAGCTGCGGCCAGAACAGGTCGTGATCGCGACCGGCGGCTACCACGTGCCGCGGATCCCGGGCTTCGCAGCGGCGTTCGGGGCGGGCGTCGAGCAGTGGCACTCCGCGCGCTATCGCAACCCCGAGACCCTGCCCGACGGCGACGTGCTCGTCGTCGGCAGCGGCCAGTCTGGCTGCCAGATCGCCGAGGACCTGCACCTCGCCGGGCGCCGCGTGCACCTGTGCGTCGGCGGCGCGACGCGGACCGCGCGCTTTTACCGCGGCCGCGACGTCGTCGACTGGCTGGATGACCTGCGCTACTACGACATGCCCGTCGACGAGCACAAGCTCGGCAAGGACGTGCGGGCGAAGGCCAACCAGTACGTCACCGGCCGCGGCGGCGGGCGCGACATCGACCTGCGCCGCTTCGCCAGCGAGGGGATGCGCCTGTACGGGCGGCTCACGGGCGCCCGCGAGGGCGTGCTGTCCTTCGCTGGCGACCTGCGACGCAACCTCTACGCGGCCGACAGGGCGTGCGAGGCGATCAAGGACACGATCGACCGTCACATCGCCGAGCACCGCATCGACGCTCCCGCCGAGGCGCGCTACACGCCGGTGTGGGAGCCGGCCGCGGAGCCCGCCGAGCTCGACCTCGCCGCCACGGCGATCGCGAGCGTCGTGTGGAGCACGGGCTTCACGCCCGACTACAGCTGGGTCGAGCTGCCGGTCTTCGACGGCGCCGGCCGGATCGTGCACGAGCGCGGGGTGACCGACGTGCCCGGCGTCTACGTCGTCGGCCTGCCTTGGCTGTACACGTGGGGCTCGGGACGCTTCTCCGGCATCGCGCGCGACACGGAGTACCTGGCGGAGCTCGTCGAGTTGCGCCGGCAGACCGCGACGGTGGCCGCGTAATAAATGTGACCGCCGTGCCGCAGGTCGTCGGCACGGCGGTCACGAGCGGTCACGGTGGGGTGGACGTCTCCGGCGAACCGCCCGGGGGAAGTGGGCGGTCCGGACGCCGGAGACTCCTCACCGGCCGTGGCGGTGGCCGTTCGCGGCCGCGCCGTGCGCGCGCCCGCGTCCTTGGCTGCGCGCGCTGGGGCCTCATCGGCCGTCGCATTGCATCAACCGCCGGACACGGGCGCATTCGAATCCGCGTTGCGCACGAAGCCCTTGCCTGCGAGGAGGGCAGGGGCTGGTCAACGTGCGGATGCGGTGTTCGAGCCGGTGCGACGTGCGTTGCGCCATGCCGACGATGATCGCGAAGCGCGCGTCGCCGAACCTTCGACGGGCGGCGCAAAAGCGCGCGCCGCGGTTGGACCAGATGTCGAGTCGTTTGGTCGGGGTGGTTGACGAACAGCATCGATAAAGGATCGAAAGGGGAAGGAGCTTTCGGCGCCGGGGGGCGTCCGCGGGCGGCTTGGTCGGGGGGCGTGGTTCAAAACGTCCCGTATATGGGCGTTTTGAACCACGCCCCCCGAAAACCACCTCCCGACGCCTCGCGACCCGCCCGCGCGGCACCGCACCTACATTCCTTTAGTGAGCTGTTTCGTGGACCGCGCGGCGACTTACCGCGGGCGCTTTACGCGCACGTGCGTGAGCTTCGCCGCGCTCACCAGCTCGCCGCGGCCGCTCGTCGCGGTCACCGTGATGCGGTACCGGGCGGCGCGCTTGAGCGCCGTGGCGCGGAGCTTCAGCGTGTTGTCGCCCAGCGCGGCGTCCGCGCGCAACGTGCGCAACACGCGGGAGTAGCGCACGCAGCCGGGCCTGGCGGCGTGGCGCTTCTTGCGCACCACGCACTTGGCGCCGACGCGCGCCCCGCGCACCGCGCGGCGCAACGTGACCGTCACACCCGCGGCGCGGTTGATCGTGTAGCGCAGGCCCGCGGCGCGGCCCGGCTTGATGTTGCGCCGCACGAGGCTCAGCGCGCTGATCGCCGGGGCGGGCCGCGGGTCGTCGAGCACCTTGACGACCGAGCGGGCCATGCTCGCCTCACCGAGTGCGTTGGGATGGATCGGGTAGGCGAGTGACGTCGGCAGGAGTCCCTCAAACCAGCGCGTGCCCGGCGGCGTGCACACGTCGTGGCCGATGCTGTCGGCGTATGTCGGGACGAACTCGGCGTCGTTGAGGCTCGCCTGTGTCCTGATCATCGCGTTGATGCGCACGAGCATGCCGTCGAGGTAGCGCAGGTCGTCGGGGCTGAGCGGCACGAGCGGATGGCAACTGCCGCCCTGCGGCGCGACGGCCGGGTAGCCGACGATCGCGACGCGCGCGTCGGGCGAGCGCTCGTGGATCGTCTGCAGCACGGCGGCGATCCGCGGCGCGGTCGCCGTGATCTTCGCCTCGATGGAGTCGTTGCCGCCCGGCGCGTAGAAGTCGCGACACGAAGTCCCGTTCGGGTCGAGCAGCCCGAGCTGCAGGCACTTGATGGCAGCGCCGACGAGGCCTGCGTCGTTGCCGCCGATGCCGACCGTCACGAGCTTCGCGTCCTTGCCCAGGCTGTCGAACTGCGGCGGGTTCGCCCCGCCGAGCACCGGCTGGGGGAACTTCATGTGCCCGGTCTCCGCGCTCGAGCAGCTCACGTCGCGCACCTGGGCGATGCCGTATGCGCGGGCCACGAGCGACGGGTAGTTGTTCGTCGAGCGATAGCAGCCGACCGGCGAGCCGTGCTGCGTCGGGACCAGCGGCGCCGCCGTGTAGGAGTCGCCCAGCGCGACGTACGGGCTGAGGTCTGCGGCGGCCGCGCTCGTGGTCGCCGCTGCGCACGCCGCGGCAAGGACCGAAAAGCAGACCAGCGCGGTACGACGGCCACACGTCACGCCAGCGAGTATCGCGCGGCATGATCGCGCGCGCCTCACCCGATCCCGACGATCCCCGCGCAGACCCAATTGCCCGCGCCCCTGCCGCCGTTCCACAGCTTCGCCGCGAGGCGGTCCTGCTCGGCCTTCGAAGCCTGGTAGGCGTGCTTGGTCGAGCCGCCCATGCCCTTCCACGTCGCGGGCATGAACTGGTAGTAGCCCGACGCGCCCGCGTAGTTCGGGGGCAGGTTCTGGCCGCCGGACTCGCATTGCACGATCACCCACGGGATCGCCCACGGCCCGCCCGGACCTGCCGAGCTGTTGAAGCGGTTCTGCTGCGCGAGCAGCTTGTCGAGCGTCTTCTGCGCCCGGCGGCGCTTGGTCCGGCTCGAGCTCAGCGCGGCGAGGCGGGCAGCACGCGCCTGCGCGAACGCGGCGCGCCGGGCGCGCAGGCCGGCGGCGATCGACGCCAGCGCGTCGTGGCGGCGCTGGACGGCCTCCTCGGCGGCGCGCCGCTGCCGCGCGAGACGCGCGAGCAGGCGCCGCTGGCTGATCGCCTGGCCTCGCGCGGCGCGCACGGTCCCGAGGATCCGCGTGTCCTGCTTCTGGATGCGCTTGATGAAATCGACGGTCTCGAGCAGCTGGGCGAAGCCGTCCGAGCTTAGGATGACCGTGACGATGTCCGGCTTGCCCCCGGCGTAGCGCTGGCGCAGGAGCCTGGAGAGCTGGCTGCGCGACTGCTTGAGCCGCTTGCGCAGGCGCAGCGTCCGCGCCTCGGCGGCCTCGCGCCGCGTCCGCGTCTGGGCGAGCGCCGTCTCGGCCTTCGTCAGGTCGGCCCGCACCGCCGCGACGCGCCGCTGCAGGATCGCCACGGCGCGCGCGGCCCCGCGCTCCAGGCGCCCCAGCCGCGCGGCCGCTCCCGCCAGCTGTCCCTCGCGATCACGCGACCGTTCGATGCTGTTCTGTAGTTGACCGGCGTCCTGGCCGCCGGCCGGGCTGGCCACGAGCGCCCAGGCGGCGACGATCGCGGCGAGCAGCGCAAGCGCGACAGCGGGCGTGAGGCGGTGAGACGTGTGGCGGTGCATGCAGGACGCGCCGGCAACGCGAGCGTCATCCCGGCGGCGTCCCGCAACCTAGCCCGGGAGATGGCGCGCGCGTAGCGGTGCAAGCGCGCATGCGAGAACGAGGTGGCGCGGGCTACTGCGGGACGCTGGGCTGGTCGCCCACGCGGGCGAGCGTTATCGCCGCGCGCCGTTCCCAGCCGGCCGCGGACGTGCGCCGCGCGATGGCGAGCGCCTGCTTGGCGCTGCGCTGCGCGCCGTAGCGGTCGCCGCTGCAGCGCAGGAGCTCGGCGCGGCAGCGGTGCAGCTCCGGGTCGGCCCAGCGCTCGCCGCCGGTGGCTGGATCGAGCGCCTGCTCGACGGCCGCCAGGCCGAACTCGTGCTCGCCCGCGAGGCGCGCCGCGTCGGCGTACAGCCCGAGCAGGAACGGGCGCATGGCGACGGCACCGCGGCTCGTCCAGCGCGTGAGGCCGTCCCGCGCCTCCTCCAGCGCCTCGTGCTCGCCGGCGCGCACGCGCGCCCAGCCGCGCAGCACCATCGCCATCGCCAGCCAGTCGGGGAACTCTTCGCGCGTCGCGAGCTTGATCACCGCGTCGGCCTCGCGCAGCACGGCGTCGCGCTCGTCGTAGATGACGGCGACGGTGGCCGCGCCGCAGCGCACCCACGCCTCACTGAAGGGATGCGGGTTGGCGCGCAGCACAGCGCGCGCGTCCTTCAGCGCGTGGCGCGTACCGGTGCGGTCGTCGCGGCAGGCGAGGGCGATCGCGCGATGGGCGAGTGCGCTCGCCGCCGGGTTGCGGCCGTAGCGCACGGCGTGCTTGTGGTGCAACACCGGGTCGTAGAGCTCGACGGTGCGAGCGAGGTGCGCCAGCCCGTCGCGGTAGCGGCCGAGATGCACGAGCGCGGCGCCGACCTCGTACTCGGCCTCGAGCACGAGATCGGGATCGCCGACAGCCTCGGCCACGGCGATCTGCGTGCGTCCGAGTGCGACGGCCTCCTCGACCTCTCCGCAGATCACGCGGTTGGAGACGAGACCGAGCATCGTCGCGAACAGCTTCGGCGCGCCGTCGATGCGCGTCGCCAGCTCGATCGCGCGCGCGTGGTGCGCGGCGAACTCGGGTGAGCTCCAGCCGCGGGTCGCGGCGATCGGCAGGCAGGCGAGGACGCGCAGCGTGAGCTCGATCGAGACGCGGATCGGCCCGTCGGGCATGCGCGTCGAGGCCAGCGAGAGGCCGCGCTCGAAGTGCTCGCCGGCCTCGCGGTAGGCGGCCTGGCGCAGCGCGTGCAGCCCGGCGCGCTGCCAGTGGCCGACGGCTTCGACGGTTTCGCCGGCGTACTCGAGATGACGGGCGACCCGCTCGGGTTCGGCGGCCGCGAGATCCGGGAATCGCTCGAGCAGCGATCGAGCGATGCGGCGGTCGTGGTTGCGGCGCTCGTGCTTGCGCAGCGAGCTGCGCGCCGCTTCCTGCATCAGCGGATGATGAAAGGCGTAGGTCCCCAGGCCGGTCGGCACGATGACGTCGTCGGCGACGAGCCGCTCGAGGCCCCACTGCAGCGCCGAGCCGTCCGAGCCGTCGTGGGTGGTGAGCAGCGCGGCGTCGAACTCGCGTCCGACGGTTCCGGCGAGCTGGGCGACCGACCGCTCGGTCGCGTCGCGGTCCAGGCGCGCCATGAGACAGCCGAACAGCGTCTGTGGCATCGGCGCGTCCTCGTCGTCCTGCGTGGCGAGCACGGCGCGTGTGAGCTCCTCGGCCAGCAGCGGGATGCCCTCGGCGCGCTTGGCGAGCTCCTCGAGGTCGGCGTCGGCAAGCTCGGTCTCACCGGCGACGAGGCCGATGATGCGCAGCGTCTCGGCGCGGTTGAGGCGGCGCAGCTCCAAGCGCTGAAGCGTCGCGTTCCAGGCCGGACGGAACTCCGGCCGCGCGCTCATCGCGAGCAGCAGCGGCAGCTCGTGCTGGCCGTCGAGCAGCGCGCCGAGCAGCTCGAGCGTCGTCGCGTCGGCCCAGTGCAGATCCTCGACGACGATGAGCAGCGGCTGCTCGCGCGCCTCGCCGGCGAGCGCCTGCTGGATCGCGGCGAGCGACTCGCGGCGCCGGCGCCGCGCGCTCATCGGCGGCAGGGGATCGGCGGCCGGCGCGCTCAGGCCGAGCAGCGCGCTGAGCAGCGCGATCGCCGGCTCGTCGCCGGCGAACCCGGCGCGCTCGGCGACGGGGCCGGCGAGCCGCGCGGGCGCGTCCTCTCCGTCGAGCCTCCACAGCCGGCGCAGCCCCGCGGCGATCGGGTGCAGCGGGCTGCCGCGGTGGTAGGGAGAGCAGGAGCAGTGCACGCGGCGCATGCGCAGCTCGTCTTCGGCGGTCGTGCGCAGCGCCTGGATGAGCCGGGTCTTGCCGATGCCCGATTCTCCGCGCAGGAGCACCGCCGACCGTGTGCCCGCGACGGCACGCTCGGCCAGCGCGCGCAGCAGCGCCCGTTCGCTCGTGCGCCCGACGAGCGCCGTCGGCGCGGGGTCGTCGAGCACCGAATGGCGCCGGCCGTCGCCGCGCGGTTCGCCGAGCCGGAAGAGGCCGATCGGCTCGAGGCGGCCCGTCAGCTCGTGCGGGCCGAGGTCGTCAAACGCGAAGTGCTCCTTGGCCAGGGCGTACGTCGCGGCGTCGACGACGACCGCGCCGGGCTCGCCGACGGCCTGCACGCGCGCGGCCATGTTCGGCGTGTCGCCGAACGGATTGGCGGCATCGCCGCCGTCGGGGCCGGTCGCCCCGACGCGGCTCGTACCGGTCGCGATCCCGATCCGCACGGCGATCGGCACGCCGAACTCGCGCTCGATGACGTCACGGGCCGCGCCGATCGCGCGCTGGATCTCCCAGCCGCAGCGCACCGCGCGGAAGGCGTCGTCGTCGTGCGCATGGGCGTGGCCGAAGAACACGGCGACGCCATCGCTGATCCACGGCTGCAGGTGGCCGTCGAGGCGGCGGGCGACCTCGTGGCAGATCGCCTGGAAGCGAGCGATGACGACGTCGAGGGCCTCGCGCTCGAGCGCCTCGGTCGCCGGCGTCGTGGCGAGGTCGCACAGCAGGACCGTGACCTGCTCGCCGTCGTCGTCGGCGGTCGCCGGCGCGGGGGCGTCGGCTGGTTGGGCGGGTGCCAGGCCGCGGCGCGTGAGCACGCGGCCGTCGTCGTCGGCGACGCCGAGAACCTCGACGAGCTCCTCGCGCAGGACCGCCATCGTCTCGTCGTCGAGACGGAACTCCAGCCGCAACGCGGTATGCGAAACGCGCCCCCGGCGCTCGATCAGGGCCACGCAGCGTTCAACGACCTCTCCGAACGTCGGCACGGTCGCACGGTAGCTGGGTGGGCTGGCCGCGCTGGACGGGCGTTCGATTCGGGGTGGCGTGGCGGTTGGCGAACAAACAGCATCGACAAAGGATGGGGGTGCCGGGCGGGGTGCCGGGACGACCACATGTGACGGATGCCGATTGCGCGGGTTGAGAACCCGACCGCCGCGCCATCCCGCACCCATTCCTGTATCGATGCTGTTTTTCGTCGCGCCGCGTGGCAACGTTTTCGACGTAAGATCGGGTCATGGCTTACGAACTTCCCGATCTTCCCTACGCGTACGACGCGCTGGAACCGCACATCTCCGAGGAGACGATGCAGTTTCACCACGACAAGCACCACCAGGCGTACGTGGACAAGGCGAACGCCGCGCTCGCCGGCACCGGCTGGGAGGACGTGTCCCCGGAGGTCACCCTCACGCGCCTGGACGAGCTGCCCGAGGACCTGCGCGGGGCCGTCCGCAACAACGCCGGCGGACACCTCAACCACACGATGTTCTGGTCGAGCATGTCACCCGACGGGGGCGGCGAGCCCGAAGGCAAGCTCATGCACTCGATCAAGGACTCCTACGACACCTTCAAGCGCTTCAAGGAGACGCTGGAGGCCGCGGGCATGAGCCAGTTCGGCTCCGGCTGGGCCTGGCTGGTGTTCGACGGCAAGCGCGTGTTCATCGTCACGACGCCCAACCAGGACAACCCGATCAGCGACGGCCTCACGCCGCTACTCGGGCTCGACGTCTGGGAGCACGCCTACTACCTGACCTACGAGAACCGCCGCGCGGACTACATCGAGGCCTGGTTCAACGTCATCGACTGGGACACGATCGCGCAGCGCTTCGCCGCGGCGCCGCGCCCCGACGTCAGCGCGATCCTGCAACGGACGGTCAGCATCGCCGGCATCGAGAGGGTATTCGGCGAGCTCACGCTCGACGACGCGCGCACGCAGGCGGCGGAGCTCAAGGCGCTCGCCGGCTGGGGGCCGATGGCGAAGGTCGGGACGATCGCGCGATCGTGGAACGACCTGGCTGTGATCATCGAGAAGCGTGGTGCCGAGACGGTCGCCGATCTCGAGCCGTCTCAGATCGAGCAGTCCGCTCAGGATCTGTGGATCATCCCGCCGCCGCGCAGCATGGTCTGACGGCGCGCGTCACTCGTCCTTGGACATCTGCACGCCGCCGTAGGCCATCGCGCCGGCCGCGAGCAGCGCGACGAAGATCCCGAACTTGCGCGTCAGGTCGATCGCCTCGGGCAGGCCGTCGGGCTCCGGCGTGAAGAGCAGCCGGAAGAGCACGAGCAGCAGCGCGATCGCGCTGGCGACCGAGACGATGAGGCTCGGTGGCGCGGGCAGCTGCGGCGCCGCACCGGCGAGATGCGCGGCCACGAGGCCGAGCACGGCCACCGCGGCGAGGAACAGCAGGATGTCGACGAAGCTGAAGAACTCCCAGGCGTTGCCGGTCTCGTCGAGGCTGACGCTCGCGCCCAGCCCCTCGACCTTCACGCCGTACCACGGCAGGAACAGCGCGACGAGCAAGGCGATCGCGCCGCCAGCGGCGATCTTCTCCCCGGTGCTCGCCTGCGATGGATCCACGGGCGCACTCTAACCGCGCCAGGCGCGCTAAGCCACCGGCCGCAGATGGCGCAGCGGCCGTCCATCCCGCAGCTCGCGTACGACCGCCTCGACGAGGCCGTGGGACTCGGCGTTCTGGCCGTCGGTGACGGCGGCCACGTGACCGCGCTTGTGCTGGATGAGCGCGGCCATCGTCTCGTCGATCGTGTCGGCGGCGAGCAGGTACCACGCGGTCACCGCGTCGCGCTGGCCGATGCGATGGCAGCGGTCCTCGGCCTGGTCGTGCATCGCCGGCGTCCACTCAAGCTCGAGGAACGCGACGTTCGACGCGCGCGTGAGCGTGATGCCCTGCGCCGCGACGCGCGTCGCGCCGATCAGCAGCAGCGGGCCGTCCGGGTCCTGGAAGGCGCTGACCGCTGCGTCACGCTTGGCCTGCGAGTCGCGCCCGAGCAGGTGCGCCGCGTATGGGAAGCGCGCGAGCACCGCCTCCTGAACCTCGATGTGGCGGGCGAACACGACGAGCGGCTCGCCGGACTGCAGGAAGTCGCCGATCCAGCTCAGCGCGGCGCCGAGCTTGCCGCGCGCGGCGAGGCGCTGCAGCGTGCCGAGCTGGGCGAGGCGCTCGGCGCGCAGCGTGGCGGCGATCTTGGCGTTGAGCTCGCGAAGATCCAGCGGCTGGGAGCGCAGCCAGGCGATGACGTCCTCCTCGGCGAGGCGGTACTCGCGCTCGTTGGCGAGCGCGACCGGCACGACGACCTGGCGCTTGGCCGGCAGCTGGGGGAGGACCTCGGACTTCAGCCGCCGCACGAAGCAGCGCCGGCGCAGGTGCCAGTGCAAACGCTCCTCCGACAGCTCGCCGCGGAAGCGCTTGGCGAACTGCGCGCCGGAGCCGAACTCCTGCAGGCGGCCGAGCACGCGCAGCTGGCTGACGAGCTCCTCGGCGTGGTTGAGCACCGGCGTGCCGCTGAGCGCGAGGCGCAGGCCGTCGGCTCCGATCGCCTCGGCGAGCCGACGCACCGCGCGCGTGCGCTTGGCCTGCGGGTTCTTGACGTAGTGCGACTCGTCGATCACGAGCGCGCGCGGCTTCATCCGCGCCAGCTCCGCGCGGTGGGCGGCGACGATCTCGTAGTTGAGGATCGTGATGTCGGCGCGCGCGGGCACGACCGAGCGGCCGTCGATGATCGCGACGCTGCGGTGCGCCAGCCAGCGCTGCGTCTCGCGCTCCCAGTTGAGCTTCAGCGACGCCGGGCACACGACGACGGCCGGATACGCATCGTCGGCCTCAAGCGTCGCGAGCGCCTCGATCGTCTTGCCCAGACCCTGCTCGTCGGCGATGAACGCCTGCCGCGCCTCCAGCGCATAGCGCACGCCCGCCCACTGAAACGGCGCGAGCTCGCCGCCGAGCCGCGCGGCCACCGCCTCGATCGGGTCGCCCTCGGTCGCGCGTGAGCGGCGGATCGTCTGGCGCGCCGCCGCGGCCTCGGCGCGCAGCGCGTCGAGGACGAACGCGCCCGGGCCGTCCACCGCGACGTCGTGCAGGGCGAGAAACGCGTCGAGCCGCTCGGCGATCCACGGGTCCACGAGCATCGTGTGCCCGCGCTCCTCGGCGCCAGGCAGCTTGCCGAACGCCGTGCCGATCTCCGGATCCCACAGGATCTCGAGGCGCAGGCGCTCGCCGTCGAACGTGCGCGCCGCGGTCAGCCGCGCCGGCGGCGGGTCCTCGCCGCACAGGAGCGCCTGGATGCAGCGGTTTGCACCCGCGCCGATCTTCGTCGACGGTTCATCGGCGAGCGCGGCGGCGCCGGCCTCGGTCAGCGCTGCCAAGGTGGTGCCGTCCTCGCGCGCGACCGACCCCTCCTTCAGCGCCTCGGGAATGGCGCCCGCCCGCGTGTGCAGCACCCACCAGCCGCGGCCGTCGTGGCGCGCCGTGCCCACGGCGCCGATCCAGCGTCGCTGGATCTGAGCCAGCCACGCCCGCACCTGCTCGCTGGCCGACAGCTCCGGGAAGCGCTCGAGGATGTCGGCGACGTGCACGCCGGCCCAGTCGCCCGCTGGCGCCCACCACTCGCGCCGGTCCCAGTCAAAGCGCCGGCCCGGGATGCCGCGCACGATCGCGACGATGTGCGCGTCGTAGGGGAAGGCGAGCACGACGATCTGCTCGCCGTCGGAGTCCGGTCGCAGCTGCACATTGGGGCTTTCCGGAGCGAGCTGCACGACGCTTCACGGTAGCGTGAGCACCCCCTGGCAGACGAGTACGACCGCACCGAGGAGCTCACCGAGCTCGCGCGCTATACGCGCTCCAAGCGCGACCTGTACCGCGCGCGCAGCTACAGCGGGCGCAACTCCAGCCAGACGCGGCTGCGCGAGCTCGAGCACCAGGCGACTCAGGCCGAGGAGCGCCTGCGGGCCTACCTCGCCGAGCGCGGCCGGCAGGGCTCGGACAAGCGCTGAGCTCGGGCCGTCCGTCGCTTATCCAGATTCCTGGAAACCTGCCGATAAGTCCTCGATGGCGTCTGCGTCGCATCTCCAGGACTCTGAGACTCGCTCGCGCTCCGGGCGGCTGCTCGGCGACCTGATCGTCGGCGCCGGATATTGCAGCCGCGAGGCCGTCGAGGAGGCCGTCAGCGTCGCGCGCGCCTCGGGTCGCCAGCTCGGGCAGGTTCTCCTCGATCGCTCGGCGCTCACCTCCGACCAGCTCGCGAGCGCCGTCGCCGAGCGGTTCGGGTTGCAGTACGTGAGCCTGGCGACGCTCGAGCCCGACATGGCCGCGCTGCATCTCGTGCCCGTGCGGGCCGTGCGGCGCCTCGACGCCGTCCCGATTGGCTTCCGCGACAAGGAGACGCTGCTCGTCGCGATGGCCAATCCAACCAACGTGCTCGCCCTCGACGACATGGCGATGCTGACGGACCTGCGCGTCGAGCCGGTCGTCGTCTCGCGCGAGGACCTCGACGCGCTGCTGCTGCGCCTGAGCCGGATCGACGAGGACGTCTTCGAGGGCGAGCAGGAGGACGAGGAGGAGGGTCTCGATGCCGAGGAAGCGCTCATGCGAGCGGGCTCGGAGGACTCGCCGACGGTCAAGCTCGTGCGCTCGATCATCGCCCAGGCGATCGAGCAGGGCGCGTCGGACGTCCACTTCAATCCTGATGAGGGCGATCTGCTCGTGCGCTACCGCATCGACGGCATCATGCTTGACGCGACGCGCATCCCCCGCCGCCAGGCCGCGCGCGTCATCTCGCGCATCAAGATCCTCTCAGACCTCGACATCTCCGAGCGCCGCTTGCCGCAGGACGGCCGCACGAGCCTCACCATCGACGGCCGGCGCGTCGACATCCGCGCCACGCTCGTGCCGCTCGTGGCGGGCGAGTCGGCGGTGCTGCGCGTACTCGATCCTGGCGAGGGGCCGCTGACGCTCGGCCAGCTCGGCATGGACGAAGACGACCGCGCGAAGGTCGAGCTCGCGCTCTCGCGCTCGCACGGCGCGATCCTCGCGACCGGCCCCACGGGCTCGGGCAAGTCGACCTCGCTGTACGCGTCCGTTGCGATCGTCCAGTCGGCGGAGAAGACGCTGATGACGATCGAGGATCCGGTCGAGTACCGCCTGCCCGGCGTCAAGCAGATGCAGGTCCACGAGCGCGCCGGCCTGACGTTCTCGACCGGCTTGCGCGCGATCATCCGCGCCGACCCGGACATCATCATGGTCGGCGAGATGCGCGACCGCGACAGCGCGCGGATCGCCATCGAGGCAGCGCTCACGGGCCATCTCGTGCTGTCGACGTTGCACACGAACAACGCGCCCGCGGCGCCCGCGCGGCTCGTCGACATGGGCGTCGAGCCGTACCTCGTGGCCTCGGCGATCGACTGCGTCATCGCCCAGCGCCTCGCCCGCCGGCTGTGCAAGAGCTGCTGCCGGGCGGTCGAGGTCGACGGCCGAGAGGTCGGGCTGCATCGCGGCATGAAGGCCGAGGTCTTCGAACCGGTGGGCTGCGCGCGCTGCCGGCAGCAGGGCTACCGCGGACGGCTCGGCCTGTTCGAGGTGATGACGGTCTCGGAGGAGATCCGCTCGCTCATCGTGAAGCGCGCCCCGGCAGGTGATATCCGACGCATGGCGATCAAGCAGGGCATGCGGACGCTGCGGGAGGATGGCCTCTCCAAGGTCCGCGCCGGAGAGACCTCGGTAGCCGAGGTCGCACGCGTCACCGGCTGAGCGGACCCTCCCGCGCAGGGAGGTACGACATGCCACCTCGGCCGGTAGGGTCGGCGCCGGTGCCGCCCGACTTCCTCCCGCTGCCCGACCGTCCGCCGAAGCCGCGCACGAGCGGGCTGACGCACGTCATCGACACCGGGCTGACGGCACCCGAGGTCGGTGGCCTGCTGCGCCAGGCTGCCGCGCATATCGACACGGTCCGGCTCGGCTGGGGCTCGGCGTACGTGACCGCCGACCTCGACGCCAAGCTCGACGCCTACCGCGAGCACGACGTCCCGGTCATGCTCGGCGGGACGCTGACCGAGCTCGCCTGGCGCTACACGCAGATGGACGAGCTGTGCGGCTGGCTGGACGAGCTCGGCATCGAGCGCGTCGAGGTGTCCAGCGGCGTCGTGCCGATCCCCGAAGCCGACAAGCTCGCGCTGATCGAGCGGCTCGCGCCGCGCTACACCGTCTACGCCGAGGTCGGCGAGAAGGACCCGGACGCGCTCATGGCGCCCTACCGCTGGGTGCAGCAGATCCGCGCGGCGCTCGATGCGGGCGCGACGATGGTCGTGTGCGAGGGCCGGGCGACGGGCAACGCGGGGCTGTACCGCCCCGACGGCGAGGCGCGCGCCGGCCTGATCGACGAGATCGTCCACGAGGTCGACCGCGCCAAGCTCATCTTCGAGGCCCCGCGCAAGCACCAGCAGGTCTGGCTCATCGAGCGCTACGGCGGCGACGTCAACCTCGGCAACATCCCGCCGGCGGAGGTGCTGTCGCTGGAGACGCTGCGGCTCGGCCTGCGCGCCGACACGCTCGACCGCTTCCACGGCTCGTAGCTGGCCAGGCGTGACCGCGGTCCTGCTAACCGGCGTCGGCAAGCGCTACGACATCGTCAGCGCCTTCTCCGAGCACGCGTTCACGATCGCCGCCGACCCGAACCCCTATGCGCCCGCGCAGTACGCAGCCGACCTGCGCGTGGCGCCGCCGCGGATCGACGACCCCGGCTACGTCCCGTTCCTCGAGGAGGTCGTCGCCGCGCACGATGTCGGCGCGGTGATCCCGCTCACCGACCTTGACATCGAGGTGCTCGCGGCGGCCGGCGACCGGCTGCCGTCCTTCGTGCCCTCCGTCGAGATCGCGCGCGCGACGTTCGACAAGTACGAGGCACACGAGCTGCTGCTCTCCCACGGGCTGCCGTCGCCGCCGACGGTGCTGCCGGGCGAGGGGGTGGCCGGGATCGACTTCTTTCCCGTGATGGTCAAGCCGCGCCGTGGCTCGGGCGCGCGCTCGATCCATCCCGCCGCCGATCGCGCCGAGATGGAGTTCTTCATCGGCTACGTCAAGGAGCCGGTGATGGTGCAGCGGCTGATGGGCGGACCGGAGTTCTCGATCGACCTGCTGTGCGACCTGGATGGCCGCTGCCTGAACGCGATCCCGCGCACGATGATCGAGTCGCGCGGGGGCGAGTCGATCAAGGGCACCGTGATCCACGACGAGGAGCTGATCGAGCTCGGGCGCGCGGTCGTCGAGGCGATCGGCGCGCGCGGGCCGTGCACGGTCCAGGCGTTCCGCGACCCGGAGATCGGCCTCGGGATAACCGACGTCAACACGCGCTTCGGCGGCGCCTTTCCGGCGCCGATGTACGCCGCGCGCCCGGGTCGAACCTACCCGGAGCTCATCGTGCGCATGGCGCGCGGCGAGCGGATCGAACCGCACGTCGGCGACTTTGCCCACGGCCACACGTTCACGCGCTACTTCTGGCAGCTCGAGCTCGACGAGCAGCTCCGGCCGACCGGTCGCGACATCGTGGCGGACGGGCCGCGCGCGCCGCGCGGGTAGACTGCTCATCCGGTCGAGCGTCGCGTTCGACCACCGCCGGCCTCCGCGTGCGCATCGCACGGCGCCGGCTTCTCTGGCTCGACAGACCTCCGCGACGACCCGAAGTCTCGACTCCACTACGAGGAGAACACGCATGGCCTCAGGCGGCAAGAAGAAGACCACGATGGCGAAGCTCAACCGCGAGAGCAAGCTCCGCGAGCGCCGGCTGGACAAGGCAGCCCGTAAGGACGCCCGCAAATGGGCGGCGGCAAATCCCGAAGAGGCCGCGGCCAACGAGGCGCGGGCCGCTACCCAGGCCGAAGAGGTACCCGAGCCGGCTCAGGGGTAGCTGGCCCGGGGCGGCGTTGATCGCCCTCGGCCCGTAGGGCGTAGTACCTCGCGTGCGCCGCCTCCTGCTCGCAAACCTCGCGCTGGCGATCCTGCTCGCGGGCCACATCGCCGACCACACGCTGCGCCAGCCCGCCGACGAGCAGCTCGGGCTCACCGCGAGCCTCCCGGGGCTGCTCGGGGCGGGCGCGGTCTTCGTCTCGCTGGGGTTCGTGGTCGCCGGATACCGCTACGCGCCGCAGATCGCCGGCACCATCGGCCTGCTGACGGCGGTCGGCTTCGTCGCCGTGCACCTCGCGCCCGACTGGTCGATGTTCAGCGATCCGTACGCGGACCGCGAGCTCGACGCCGGGTCCTGGCTTCAGATGCTGGGATCGCTTGCCGGCGGCCTGCTCGTCGCCTTCGAGGCGCGGCGGCTGGTCGCGCGGCCCGTGCCCGCGTAGGACGTCGCCGCGCGTTCCTGGCGGCGCGCGAACAGCACGATCCCGATCACCAGCCCGAGCGCGGTGCACAGGCTCCACGCGATGCCCTGACCGAGCTGCGTCGCGATCGGTCCGGGGCAGACGTTTGCCACGCCCCAGCCGACGCCGAACACGACGGAGCCGACGACGTGCCGGCGCTCCGGGGCGACGGGCGCCCAGGCGATCGGCTCACGGGTGAGCACGGCGCGCGTTTGCGCGCGGCGCAGCAGCCACAGGCCCGCGAACGCCGTCGTGACGGCGGTGCCGAAGAACAGGAACAGGTAGGAGCTCTCGAACAGCAGCCCCGAGCGCAGGACGTCCGGGTTGCTCATGCCCGACCACGTCAGGACGCCGCCGAACACGATGCCGATCGCTGCCGTCGCCCCGCGCGTGCCCATCAGATCAGCCACTTGATGACGAAGCTGACGATGATCGCGACGACGAAGAACGTCGCCGTGGCGACGAGGCTCGCGGGCGAGAGCTGGGCGTTGCCGCTCAGCCCGTTGCCCGACGTGCAGCCGCGCGCGGTCTTCGCGCCGAAGCCGATCAGCACGCCTGACGCGACGAGGAGCGCACCGGTGACGATCCCGCCGCCCGTGCCCTGGAACGTGTCGGTCATCCAGCCGTAGCCGTGAAAGCTCGGTCCGCCGTGCGCGAGCGTTACGCCCGCGGCGCCGGCGAACGCGCCGATCACCAGCCAGCCGGTTGGCCCGAAGCGCGCGCTGCACGCGCCGACCTTTCCGACCACCTTCGACCACGACTCCATGAAGCCGAGCCGCTCGTTGAGCAGCCAGCGCATCGCCACGACGCACAGGCCGGCGAGCGGTCCACCGATGTACCACGCCAGCTGGGAGTACTCCATCGGAGTATTTCTACGCGAACTCGAGATCGCGTGGCGGCGGCGCGGCGTCGAAGCCGGCCACGCCGGCGTCCCGAGTAGTGATCGCGTGTACAGCTACCGGCGCCTCGGCATACTGCGCCCGTGCCCGCCGATACGCCGCTGTTCGAGTTCGAGGCGGTCACCGTGGGGGACGCCGGGGCGACGCGCCTGGACGGCCTCGAGGCGGTGCTGCCCGCGGGAGGCCTGACGGTCATCGCCGGTCCGTCGGGATCGGGGAAGTCGACGCTGCTGCGCCTGTGCAACCGCCTGGAGGTCCCGAGCGCGGGGACGGTGCGCCACCGCGGGACGGACGTCGGCGAGCGCGACCCGCTGCAGCTGCGCCGCGAGGTCGCGATGGTCTTCCAGCGCCCGGTGACGTTCCCCGGCACCGTGCTCGACAATCTGCGCGAGGCGGACTCGGAGTGCGACGCGACGCGCGGGGCCGAGATGCTCGAGCGCGCGGGCCTCGCGGCGAGCTTCCTTGACCGTGACGCCAACGAGCTGTCGGGCGGCGAGGCCCAGCGCGCGTGCCTCGCGCGGGCGCTCGCGACCGACCCGCGCGTGATGCTCATGGACGAGCCGACGTCGTCGCTGGACGGCAAGGCGGCCGGGGTGCTCGAAGGGCTCGCGCGTCAGCTCGCCGACGGCGGCACGCCGGTCGTCTGGGTCACCCATGACGAGGCGCAGATGCGGCGCCTGGCCGACCACGTCCTGCTGCTGGCCGACGGGCGCGTGCGGCGCAGCGGAACGGCGAAGGAGGTGCTCGGCGATCGAGAGCGGTGACGTCACCTATCTCGGGCTGGCCGCGTCGCTCGTGCTCGTCGCGGTGGCGCTGGCGATCAGCCTGCGGCTGAAGCTGCGCCTCGAGCGCGACCTCGTCGTCGCGGTCGTGCGCGGCTTCGTTCAGCTCATCATCGTCGGCGCGGCGCTCGCGATCGTCATCGATCCGGACACGTCGCTGGTGTGGTCGTGGCTGTGGGTCGCCGGGATCGTCGTCTTCGCCGCCGTGACGGTGAAGCGCCGCGCGCCGGCCGTGCCCGGCCTGTTCTGGATCGCGCTGGTCGCCAACGGCGCGACCGCGATCGTCGGGTTCGCCGTCACCTTCGGGCTCGGCATCTTCCCCGTCGAGGGGCGAACGCTCGTGCCGATCGCGGGGATGCTCGTCGGCAACGCGATGAAGTCGGGGATCGTCGTCGCAGAACGGATCGTGGAGGCGCTCTCGGAGGGGCGCGCGGAGGTCGAGGCGCGGCTCGCGCTCGGGCAGCCGTGGACGGCGGCATCGCGCCCGATCGTGCGCAGCACGCTGCGCACCGCGCTCTCGCCGCAGATCGAGAACACGAAGGCGCTCGGCATCGTCTTCCTGCCCGGCGCGATGACCGGCCTGATCCTCGCCGGCGTCGATCCGGTCGACGCGGTGCTCGTGCAGCTGGCGCTCATGTACCTCATCCTCGGCGGGGTCGCGACGACGACGGCGGTCACGGCTTTGGGTGCCGTGCGGCGGCTGTTCACGCCCGACCACCGGCTCGTGGCGCTGCCGCGCTCTACGCGGAATGTCGGCTGAGGGAGTGAGGCAAATCCCTCACTCCCCTACTCAATGCTGTTTCGTCGACCGCGCGACTCCGACCCGCCTCAGAACACGACCGTTCGCTCCCCGTCGCGCACCACCCGGTCCTCGCAGTGCCACTGCACGGCGCGCGCGAGCACCGCGCGCTCGACGTCGGCGCCGCGGCGTTCGAGCTCCTCGGCGCTGTCGCGGTGCGAGGCGCGGATGACGTCCTGCTCGATGATCGGTCCCTCGTCGAGCTCCTCGGTTGCGTAGTGCGCGGTCGCGCCGATGAGCTTCACCCCGCGGTCGCGCGCACGCTGGTGCGGCCCGGCGCCGGCGAACGCGGGCAAAAACGAGTGGTGGATGTTGATCACCGGCGCGCCGATCGCGTCCAGGAACGACCCCGACAGGATCTGCATGTAGCGCGCCAGCACGACGAGGTCGAAGTTCCCGGCGAGCAACTCGATCTGGCGGCGCTCGGCCTCGGGCTTGGTGTCGCGCGTCACCGGGATGTGCACGAACGTGACGCCGAAGGACCGCACCTCGTCGGCGAGGTCGGCGTGGTTTGAGATCACGAGGCCGATGTCGCAGTCGAGCTCGTCGCGGCGCGCGCGCCACAGCAGGTCCAGCAGGCAGTGGTCGTAGCGACTGACCATGACCGCCACGCGCTTGGGAACTCCGGCGTCGGTGAACGACCAGTCCATCGCAAGCGGCTCGCCGACGGCGGCGGCGAACTCGCGCTCGAGCTCGTCGCGTACCGCCGCGAGGCCCTCGCGGTGAAAGACCGTGCGCAGGAAGAACGAGCCGCCCTCGGGGTCCGTCGAGTACTGATCGGACTCGACGATGTTCGCGCCATGCTCGTGCAGGAAGCGCGAGACGGCGGCGATGATCCCTGGCCGATCGGGGCACGACACGAGCAACCTGCCCATGTCCGGCGTGCGGCTGCGTCGAGTCACGGCGTCCGAATCTACCTGGCAAGATCCGCTGGCATGAGCGCGGAGGCAGCGACCCCTCGTGACCACCGCCTGACGGCGGTCATGCGCGAGGAGGAGACGGTCACCAGGCTCGAGCTGTTCTTCGACCTCGTCTTCGTGCTCGCGCTGACGCAGTGCACGGCGCTGATGGCCGACGACCCGACGTGGGAGGGGCTGGCGCGCGGCCTGCTCGTGCTCGCCGTCTTGTGGTGGTCGTGGGTCGGCTACGCCTGGCTGACGAGCGTCGTCGACCCCGAGGAGGGTGCCGTCCGGCTCGTGATCTTCGCGGCGATGGCGGCGTTCCTCGTGGCTTCGCTGTGCGTGCCCGGCGCCTTCGACGAGTCCGCGCTCGTCTTCGCGCTCGGGCTGGCGATCGGGCTGTTCGCGATCGTGCCGGTCGTGTATGAGCTGCACGTGCCAGCGCTCGGGACGCTGGCGATCCTCGCGGCGTCGCTCGTCGCGCTGATCGTCAGCGAGACGCGCATGTACGGCGAAGCGCGCGCGCGGGTGCGCAGCGAGCTGCGCCACACCACACTCCATTAGCAAGCGTCGACAAACAAGTTAGGAGGAGGGCGAGATGTCCGACGACACCGGCTCCTGGTTTCCGGTCCCCGCGGAGGCGGAGCTGCCGGAGGGGCTGCGCGGCCTGTTTGCCAAGTCGCGCGAGAAGCTCGGCTTCGTCCCGAACGTCTTTGCAGTCTGGTCCTTCCGGCCCGAGCGGCTGAGCGCGTGGTTCGCGCACTTCCGCAGCCTGCACGAGCCGACCGAGAACCTGGGCGCGGCCGACCGGGAGATGATCGCCGTCGTCGTCAGCCAGGCCAACGGCTGTTTGTACTGCCTCGTCGCCCACGGTGCCGCGCTGCGCGAGGCGCTTGGCGACCCGGTGCTCGGCGAGCGGATCGCGTTTGACTGGCGGCGGTCGGGCCTCGACCCGCGGCGCGCCGCGATCTGCGCCTACGCCGAGAAGCTCACGCTCACGCCACGCGCGGTCACGCAGGACGATCTGCGCAGCCTGCTCGACGCCGGTCTCTCGCTCGAGGAGGCCTGGGACGTCGCGGAGATCGCGTCGATGTACAACCTCACCAACCGCATGGCGATGGCGACGAACATGCTGCCCAACGAGGAGTACGCGCGACAGGCGCGCTGAGGCGGTCGTCGGCGGCTCTCAGCTGAGCTGCTTGACGCCCGCGCTGTCGTGCACGAACACCGTTCGCGGATCGCCGCGGTAGCGCTCCCGCATCGAGAACGTCTCCGGATCGCCTGTCGCGGGGGCGTCGGGCGCCTCGAAGTACAGGACGTACGTCTTCGCGGTCTCGGTCTCGCTCTCGATCTGAAGCCAGCCTGTGTAGCCAGGCTTCGGGAACGTGCCGGCCGCGGTGATCGTGGTGGCGGCGGCCGACGCGGCGAACGTGAACTCGGCGGTGCCGATCTCCAGACGCTTCTTGCCGCTTTCCATCCAGCGCTTGAAGAGCGCGGTCCATTCCTCGGGCCACGGTCCGGCCGAATCAGCCGGGGGCATGTTGTCGCCCTCCAGGCGCTCGAGGATCGCGTCTGCGTTCTCGACCACGTCGTCGTAGTCGTGAAGCCCGAAGGAGAATGCCATGTGTTCACGGTCCGTCGCGCGGAACATCGGGACGATGTGAAGCTCGAAAACAGGCGTGCGCATCAGTCGTATACCTCCATGACCGCGTCCTCGAGATTGACCTCGTCGACAAGGTCGGCCGGTGGCGGAGTGTCGTCGTCCTCTGACGAAGGCAGGTAGTGGATCGTCAGGACCTGCTCGTCCAGGGCAAGGTCGGTGGCCGCCAGTGCCCGCGTGATGTCGAAGCGGACGGTGGCGGTCGTGGGGTGATGAGCGGCCGGATTGTGGGCGCCGTGCCCGTGGTCGCCGTGCCCGTTGGAGCCGCCGGCCTGCGTGTGCTGTCGCCAGATGGAGACATAGCCGACCGAATACCGCTCGAGGAACCGCTCGTCGTCGCGGTCGAAGGGCTCGCTGTCGGGGTGCAGATATCCGCGCATCATGTAGTTGCCCCCGATCGGGATGCTCAGCGCCTGAAGCGCCACGAAGACGCGCCGGTGCGCCGGCGGCAGTGCCGGCATGCGCCATTGCAGTCGCGCGCTGTCACGCAACGCCTCCTGCACGTCCCTGAACGTTCGCTCGAGTCGCCGGCTGGAGCGCAGCTCGTCGCCCTCGGGCAGGCCCACCGCGAACGCGGCGGTGAGCTCGTCGGTGAGCTCGTACTCGTAGTCGAGGTCCAGCGGGTTCTGAAAGTCTGCGACCTTGTGCTTTGGCTGGTCGGAGAACCCGCGCAGATCGCGATCGGGCGAGGTCACCGGCGGCGAGCCGTTGCGTTGCTGCCACACCGCCCAGAGCAGGTCGTGAAAGCAGTGAAAGCTCCAATAGATCGGGTCCTCCGCCGCCGTTGCAGGGCTTTTCATCTTGCCCTGGATGTACTTGTCGTGCATGTCGTTGTGCGGTCCGCTCTCGAGCCGACCCATGTCGCCGCCGGGGTGCGCCTCGGGGAATCCGGCGAACAGCATCTGGTTCGTCTCACCCGTCACGATCTCCAGCGTGTCGGGGGGCAGTGGTGTGTCCGCCGGGCTGCGGCCGGGAGCCAGGAGCGGCGCCTGCGCGAACGCCGGCGGGTACTTCCCAATCACCTGCTCGTGGATGAAGTCCCAGTAGGGGATCGTCACGGCGTCGGTCCGCGGTGAATCGCTCGCCTGGAGCAGCTTTTCGAAGTAGTGCAGGTGCGCGCGGTGCCACGGCAGGAACGTGTCGGTGCCGTGCTCGCACGGGCCGACGAACGAGTCGTTGTGGATGGCGATCTGGTGAGCGAGTGACTTGGGATCGTCCTCCGGTCGCGCGCTCAAGATGTTGAACGCGTGGATGTAGTCGCCGAGCTCGTCCGCGCTGAGTGAGTTGATGTCCTTCCGGGGCGTGGCCATGAGCGTGCGTCTCCTGGCCTAGGCCGGGTTGTCGGGGGGAAAGGGATCGTTGTCGAACGCCGTGTCGAGTTGGTCGGCGTCCAGCGCCAGCCAGGCGTCGCGAAGGTCCTGCAGCTTCGCGTCGTCCAGCGGTGGGTTGTCCTGCGCGTCCTCGACCGGGCGCGCGACGGACTGGATCGCCCAGGCCAGCCCGACGCACCGGTCGATCGCGAGCCAGCGGTCGGCGTCGGCGCCGACGAGTACCGCCGCGCGGATGAACGCGTGCCAGTTGTGGTAGCCGGTCGGCGGATCGTTGGGACCGCCGGTGTCCATCTTGTGGATCTTGTCGCCGACCGGGCGGCGGTCGTCGAAGAGCACACCCTGCCCGAACTCCTCAAACGCCGATTGCTCGGCGGCGGTGTCCCCGGCGAAGTGGCGATCGAAGACCTTCAGCTGCTCGTCGGCGAGCAGCATCAGCGAGTCCTCGTTGGCCTCCATATCGTCGCGGAAGCCGTCGGGGTACGTCCCGGCGGCCCGGTGCTGACGCCATTTCGCAGCGATGCCGAACGGCGCGCCGGTGGCGTCGTAGGCGTCGAAGATCGCATCGCTCACCTGGCCGAACCCGGGATTGAACACATTGTCAAACTCAAGCCAGAATTCCATCGCTTCAGCCATCTGTTCCCCCGAGCTCAGGTGAGTTGCTCCGCCGTCTGCGTGTTGATGTCGATCGGATAGTCAGCCGGAAGTTGGCCCTCGGACGCAAGCGCTCGGGCGACGCTGTCGGCCTCGAGCGCGAAGCGGCGCGCGATCTGCACCGAGCCGGCCTGATCGACGCCGCACGCGTATCCCATGCTCAGCGGGTCGAAGGGCATCCCGTGTCCGCTCACTGCGAGGTCGAGGCCGAGCGCGAACAGCGGCTCGGTCATGTGCCGCTTCGCCACGTTTGACGTCGGCATGCCGTGGCGATAGCCGAGGTCGAGCAGCATGAGGATCAGCCAGTAGTGCAGGTCGCCGAGCCAGGCCTTCCTCGCGGCGGGCTCGTCCCTCGCGTCCGAGTCCAGGGCCGTCGGGTTCTTCGCTACGGCGAACGACGGGTACAGCGGGTCGTCCATCGGGAGCGACCAGACCTCGGGCGTGGCCGCCAGCGCGACGTGCTTGCCCATGAGAACCGAACGGAAGAACAGGTAGTGGTCCTCCTCGCCCTCGTCCTTGATCGCCTCGAGCTTGGCAACCCACGTGTCCAGATCGGGGAACCGGGGCGGTGGCGCCGCCGCGATCTCCTCCAGGCGCTCGATCATCGTGCCGTACACGCTGCCGAGGTGGTTTGGCCGCACGTCGGCCCCAAGTGCCTGCGCGAGGCGTGCCAGGAACGCCTGATCGTCGGGCGTCGGGTTGGGTCCTGCCTCGAGCGCGCCGGCGGGCGCCTCCGTCCACGTGTACTTCGCGACCGTCTCCGCGGTCAGCCGCTCGAGGTGGAACGGGAATGGGTAGATGTCCGGTTCGTACGGGAAGTCCTGGCGTTGCATGCAGGGCGTCGCGCGGAGCTCGACGAGCAGCCGGTTGACGTCGTCGAAGTGCTTCATCTCCTGAATCGCGACGCCCATGAGGTTGCGGGCCGATGCGCTCGATGCGCCCTGAAGTCGCTGGTATTCGGGTCGCACCGAAAACGCGGCGTAGAGGTATTGGACCATCAGCGCGTGCTCGATCTCTGCTGCCTCTCGCAGCAGCCGCAGCAGCTCGAGGTACGGATCGGTGAATTCACGCGCGATCACGTCCGCCGATGCCGGCGGGGCGGCAGCTTCCAGCGCCATGTTGGCTTCTGGCCGGCGGAGTCTGAGCATGGGCACGGCCTCCTTGTAGGCCTGCGCCACCCTCTCAGGGCCCCGTGGGTGAAGTCAACGGAAATGAGATGCACCTCACATTCGCGGCGCCACGAGCGAGATGTAGCTCACACCCAGCGCCCCGCGACCAGAGTACGGTCGCGCCATGGTCATCGGTGAGCCTCAGCTCGCGGCGACGGCGGCGCGGTACGCCGGACGCAGCAAGCAGCGCGCGCGGACGAAGCGGGCGCTGAAGACGCACGGGATCCTGCATGCGGACGACCACGATCGCGTCGTCAAGCGCCTCAGGCGGCTGAACGCGAGCTGGGCGCTCGCGCGGTCGGTCGAGGGCGACTCCGCGCTGACGAGCCCGGACGATCGCCCGATCGCGCCGACGGAGCCGGCGCTCTACGGCGCCGACATCCTCGGGCTCGAGCGGCTGATGGGCGACAACGACCTCATCGACGTCGGCTTCCTCGAGCGCGGCGCGCTGGCAGCCCGCTCGGTTGGCCGCGTCACCGTCGAGACCCAGGCCGGCGACGGCGGGTTCGGCACCGGCTTTCTCGTCACGCCCGATCTGCTCATGACGAACAACCACGTCCTCGGCTCGCCCGCCGACGCCGTCGATTCGTTCGTCGAGTTCGACTTCCAGGAGGGGATCGACGGACGGTTGATGAGCCCGCAGGCCTTCGAGTTCGATCCGCGGCGCTTCTTCGTCACCGACGAAGAGCTCGACTACTCGCTCGTCGCGGTGCAGCCGCTCGGCGCCGGCGGCGCAGCGCTCGCCGCCTACGGCTTCCTGCCGCTCATCGAGCAGGAGGGCAAGGTCATCCTCGGCGAGCTGGTGAACATCATCCAGCACCCCAACGGGGAGCCCAAGCAGCTCGCGCTGCGCGAGAACAAGGTCGTCGATCTCCTGAGCCTGTTCATCCACTACGAGACCGACACGAACCCCGGCTCGTCCGGGTCGCCGGTCTTCAACGACCAGTGGGAGGTCGTCGCGCTGCATCATTCCGGCGTGCCGAAGGAGGACAAGGACGGCAACTTCCTCGCGCTGGACGGGACGGTGTGGACGGATGCCCGCGGTGACTCAGAACGGGCCTGGATCGCGAACGAGGGCGTGCGCGTCAGCCGCATCCTGAAGTCACTGGACGGCCAGAGCTTGAGCGGGCCCGCCGCCGCATTGCGCTCGCAGCTCTTCGAGCTCGCGCGCAGTCCGCAGCCGCACGCGCCCGCGCCGCTGGCCAGCGCGGCAGGAGTCCCCGGACCGATCCACGTCACCGTGTCATTCGGCGGGCGGACCGTCGCGAGCACCGGCGCGACCGGCGCGCCCGCCGCTGTGCCCGCACCGGCGGCCCACCCGTTGCCGCCGATCGAGGACGACCCCGAGGTGCAGGCCGCGCTCGCCGCAGCTGAGGCGGCCAAGAAGCGCAAGTACTACGACAAGCCGGCCGACACGAAGGCGCGCACGGCGTACTACGCCGCCATCGAAGCGAAGGCCAAGCCCGCGGCGCTGTACGCGGCGCTGTCCAAGCTCGTCACCGACACGCACGCGAACACGCCGCGCTACCAGCCCAGCAAGCAGGTCTATCCGTTCGTCGACCTGCATCCCGACAAGACGCTGCGGTCGATCTACTCCGGCAAGCCGTTCGCGCCGGAGACCCTGATCAAGGCGGACTTCGTGATCGAGCGCGCGCGCGCCGCGCGGCGCGAGCTTGCCACGCGGGAGCTCGCGACGGGTGCCGAGAGCTTCGCGGCCGAGCTCGTGGAGCTCGAGGCGGCCAAGCCGTTTAACTGCGAGCACGTCGTCCCGCAGTCGACGTTCGAGGAGAAGGAGCCGATGCGCGGCGACCTGCACCACCTCTTCGCGTGCGAGTCGGGCTGCAACAGCTTCCGCGGCAACATCCCGTACTTCAACTTCCCCGACTTCGAGGAGGTCGTGCAAACGGACTGCGGCAAGCGCGAGGGCAACAGCTTCGAGCCGAGCCACGGCAAGGGCGCGATTGCCCGCGCGACGCTGTACTTCCTGCTGCGCTACCCCAAGCTCGTCGGCGACCGCACGGTGGAGCTCCAGCCATCGCAGCTGCCGCTCCTGCTCGACTGGCACAACAAGGAGCCGGCCGGTGACTGGGAACTGCACCGCAACGCCGCGATCGCCGCGGTGCAGGGCAACCGCAACCCGCTCATCGACCACCCCGAGTGGGCGGCGAAGATCGACTTCACGCTGGGCTTCGGAACGCCCTCGGCCTAGGCGGGCGCGGCGTCGCGCTTGGCGGCGCGCGCTGCCTTGACCCGCGAGACGCCGTCGAGCGAGACCTTGCGCAGCCGCACGACGCCCGGCGTGACCTCGATGCACTCGTCCTCGCGCAGGAACTCGAGTGCCTGGTCGAGCGACAGCTTGCGCGGCGGCACGAGGCGCACGAGCTCGTCGGCGTTGGATGAGCGGTGGTTCGTGAGGTGCTTCTCCTTGACGGCGTTGACGTCGAGGTCCTCGCCGCGGCTGTTCTCGCCGATGATCATGCCCTCGTAGACGTCCTCGCCCGGGCCGACGAAGAGCGTTCCGCGCTCCTGGAGGTTGAACAGCGAGAACGAGGCGACCTTGCCGCGCCGGTCGGCCACGAGCGCTCCCGTCGGCCGGGTGCGCAGCTCGCCGAACCACGGCTCCCAGCCGTCGAAGACGTGGTGCAGCAGGCCCGTGCCGCGGGTCTCGGTGAGGAACTCCGTGCGGAAGCCGATGAGCGCGCGGGCGGGGACGAGCTGCTCCATCCGCACCCAGCCGGTGCCGTGGTTGACGAGCGCCACCATGCGGCCCTTGCGCAGCGCGAGCAGCTGCGTGACGACGCCGACGTACTCCTCGGGCACGTCGATCGCGACGCGCTCGACCGGCTCGCAGAGCTTGCCGTCGATCTCGCGGGTCAGCACCTGGGGCTTGCCGACCGTCAGCTCGAAGCCCTCGCGGCGCATGAGCTCAACGAGGATCGCCAGCTGCAGCTCGCCGCGGCCCTGGACCTCCCACGTGTCCGGTCGCTCGGTGTCGTGCACGCGCAGCGAGACGTTGCCGACGAGCTCGGCCTGTAGGCGATCCTTGACCTGGCGCGCGGTGAGCTTGGAACCGTCCAGGCCGGATAGCGGCGACGTGTTGATCCCGATCGTCACCGACAGCGACGGCTCGTCGACGCTGATCACCGGCAGCGGACGCGGGTCCTCGGGGTCCGCGAGTGTTTCCCCGATCGTGATCTCGGCAATGCCGGCGATGGCGATGATCTCGCCCGCCCCGGCCTCGTCGGTCTCGACGCGGTCGAGGTTGTCGGTGACATAGAGCTCGGAGATCTTCGCCGGCTCGATCGTGCCGTCGGCGCGACACCACGCGACGGTCTGGCCGCGGCGGATCGTCCCCTGGCGCACGCGGCACAGCGCGAGGCGGCCGACGTACGGGGAGGCGTCGAGGTTCGTGACCTGCGCCTGGAGCGGATGGCCCGGCTCGAAGGAGGGTGCCGGGATGTAGGCGACGAGCAGGTCGAGCAACGGCAGCAGCGAGCCCTCGAGGTCCTCGGGATCGTCGAGCGACGCGTGGCCGGCCTTCGCGTTGCAGTAGACGATCGGGAAGTCGATCTGCTCCTCGTCGGCGTCGAGGTCGAGGAACAGCTCGTAGACCTCGTCGACGACCTCGGCGATCCGCGCGTCCGGCCGGTCGACCTTGTTGACGACGAGGATCACGGGCAGCCGCGCCTCGAGCGCCTTGCGCAGGACGAAGCGCGTCTGCGGCAGCGGTCCCTCGCTCGCGTCGACGAGCAGCAGGATCCCGTCGACCATGAACAGGCCGCGCTCGACCTCGCCGCCGAAATCGGCGTGGCCCGGCGTGTCGATGATGTTCAGCTTCACGTCGCCGTGGCGGACCGAGGTGTTCTTCGCGAGGATCGTGATGCCCTTCTCGCGCTCGAGATCCATCGAGTCCATGACGCGTTCGTTGACGTCCTGGCCGACCCTGAAGGCACCCGATTGCCACAACATGGCATCGACGAGCGTCGTCTTGCCGTGGTCGACGTGGGCGACGATCGCAACGTTGCGGATGTCATTTCTTGCTTGTGGCATGACCACTGAGCGTAGTAGGCAGTAGGCTTTGCGATGAACGGTCGGGCCATGGGGTCCGACGAAGAAGTGCCAGCGCCCAGTGTTCGTTGCCTTTCAGCATCCTCGGGGTTGCAGCACAAACCTGAGGAGAACGGCATGCCTACCGGCACCGTGAAGTGGTTCAGCGACGACAAGGGCTTCGGTTTCATCAGCCCGGACGACGGTCAGAAGGACCTCTTCGTACATCACACCGGCATTCTCGGCGAGGGCTACCGCTCGCTCGCTGAGGGCGCGAAGGTCAGCTACGACGCCGAAGCCGGCGACAAGGGTCCCAAGGCGGTCAACGTCCAGGCGATCTAGAGACGAAGGCGGTCCGCGAGGACTCGCCGACGTTGGCTCGAGGGCGACCGCATTTGCGGTCGCCTTCGTCTTTTCGGACGGTATGTCCGGCCAGATCGTGGCCGCGCGCTGAAGCCCGGAGCGCGGGCAGACGATGTCCACGCCATGTTCGGTCAGCGGCAAGAGCGCGCCCTCGTCGATCGCATCGGCGCCGCCTTCGCGACGCTGTTCTTCGGTGTGCAGATGCTTGTCGTCGCCGAGGCCGGGCACGCGATGCCGGGGATTCCGATG
The DNA here is from genome assembly GCA_963705315.1 of uncultured Actinomycetes bacterium. Lineage (GTDB taxonomy): Bacteria > Actinomycetota > Thermoleophilia > Solirubrobacterales > Solirubrobacteraceae > CADCVQ01. The sequence goes on along the minus strand of OY970068.1, from coordinate 3,397,631 downwards.
CTCGCGCTGCTCGCCACGCCGTTCGCGCTTTTCGCCGTCACCGGCGTCGCCCGGATCTGGATCGAGGATCACGGCGTGCGGATCGTCAACGTCGGCCGCACGTTCGCCATCGCCTGGGAGGACATCGAGCGCTTCACGCTCGGTCGCCACGGCCTGATCTCCGGCGTCGGGATCGCCGAGCTGCGCGACGGGCGCCGGGTGGCCATGTGGGGCATCCAGGGCCCGAACGCCCAGACGCGCCGCGATGACGTCGGCGCGCGGCGCCTCATCGGCGCGCTGAACGCCGAGCTCAGCCGCCGGCGACTGTCGGTCGCTGTGCCGTATCAGGCGCAGGTCGAGCCCACCGGGCAGTACGCCGTCGCCGCGCGCTGAGGCCGGCCCGCCACGATCGCGCCTACTCGGCGCCCGAGCGCGCCGCGCTCAGATCGAACAGCATCGATAACGAAGGGGTCGCGCCCGGCCGCGCGTCGTAGGTCTCCTTCTTGCGGTGCAAGTCCCGGCTAGCAGTACTGCTAGCACCCACTTGCACTTTCGATTCGGAAGGGGTGGGCGCGGGCGGGGCTCCGGCGTGAATGTCGCCAAGTGGGCCATATCCGCCGACTATTCGACATCCTCGCCTTGCGCTCCTCGCGAGCTGGCGCGCCGAGGGTCCTTCGCTCCCTTATCGATGCAGTTCGTGAACAGTGCGCCTACGCCGCCACGAGCTTGTTCGCCTGGCGCTCGGGGCTGATCTTCACGACGTCCCACACGAGGCCGAGCCGCTCGAGTCCGCCGATCACCAGCGCGCTGGGATCGAGCGCGCGCTCATACCAGCGCAGCCCGTGCGCCGCCGAGGTCGGGAACGCGTGGTGGTTGTTGTGCCACGCCTCACCGAAGGTCACCAGCGACAGCCAGGCGAGGTTGCGCGAGTGGTCGCCGCTCTCGAAGCGCTGCTTGCCGAAGAAATGGCACAGCGAGTTGATCGAGTACGTCGCGTGGTGCAGGACGAGGATGCGAACCGCTCCGCCCCACAGCAGGCCGGTCAGGCCGGCCACGAGCGTGCCGCCGAGCGCGTAGCCGACGCCGAACGGCAGCGCCAGCCCCGCTGCGATCCAGACGAGGGTCGTGCGGTCGATGAAGCTGATCACGGGATCGGCGATCAGGTCGGGCGCGTAGCGCTTCTTGCTGCCGCGCTGGGTGTGGAGAAACAGCCAGCCGACGTGGGCGTGGCCGAGGCCGCGCAGGCTCCCGCGCAGGCCGCCGCCGTAGCCGTGGTGCGGGCTGTGCGGGTCGCCCTCCTGATCGGAGAACGCGTGGTGCTTTCGATGGTCGGCGACCCACGCGATGATCGGGCCCTCGATCGCGGCGGTGCCCATCACGGCCAGCGCCGCGCGCAGCGGGCGGCTCGTGGCGAACGCGCGGTGCGTGAAGTGGCGGTGAAAGCCGACCGTGATGCCGAGGCCGGTGATGACGTAGAAGATCGCGAAGACGACGAGATCGTGCCAGTGCAGGAAGCTCTGCCAGGCCTGCCAACCGACGAGGCCGAGCGCGAGGATCGGGACAACGGTGACAAGGCCGGTCGCGATCCGGTCGGCCGTCTCGTTCGCGCAAGGCTCGATGTCCAGCGCGCACGGAGCGCTCTCCATGAGGGAGATCCTTTCGATGAGGACGGAGCCCGGCGACCGGTCAGCCCGCGAGACCCTGATGGATCAACGGTACTCCGATTGCGGGGCTAACTGAAGCTGCTCGTACCGGTGCGGGCCTTGATCTCGGCGATCTCGCGCGCCATCGCGTCGATGACCTCGTCGAGGTCGGCCATCGCGGTCGTGTCGCCGTCGCGCAGCAGCTGCGTCGCCGCGCGCGCCTCCTCCAGCCCCTCGCCCAGCCGGTCCAGCGCGCTATCGATCGAATCGACGTCCATCGGCGCGAGGTTACCCGGGTGCTACGCGGCCTGCAGGGCCGAGCGCAGGTTCGAGCGCGCGCGGAAGACGAGCGACTTCGTCGCGGGAACCGTCGTCTGCAGCGCCCGTGCGGTCTCGGCGTGCGAGCGCCCGTCGACCTCGCATAGCACGAGCGCCATGCGCTGGCGACGCGGCAGGCGCCCGATCTCGCCGACGATCCGCTGCAGCTGGTCGCGCTCCGCGAGCGTCTCGGCCGGGTCGCGGTTGACGACCATCAGCGCGTGGTGCGGGGCGACGGCGTCGTCGTAGCCCTCCAGCCGGCGCGCCGCGCGCAGCTCGTCGAGGGTCCGGTTGCGCACGATCATGTACAGCCAGGCGCGGAGCGTCATCGCGCCGGCCGTCGCGCGCAGCCCGCGAAACGCGCGGATGAGGGATTCCTGCACGACGTCGTCGGCATCGTGGCCGGTGCCGCGGAGCATCTTGGCTGCGAAGGCGACGAGCGCCGGGCGGTAGCGGCGGTGGATCTCGCCGAACGCCGCGTCGTCCCCGCGGCGAAAGCGGGCCACGAGCTGGTCATCGGTGAGCGTGGTCAGCAGCGGGGAGGTCATGCGTGGGCTCCTTGCAGGGTGCTTTCAGGCACAATCGCGCGCCGCGCCGCGCCCACCCGGGCGCCCGGGGTCACACCTCGCCACCCTGGGTGTGCGGTTGCTCATCCCAGGGTGGGTTGGCAAGCTCAACGGTCAGATGCCGAACGCCGACCCCTCACCACTCGCGCCGCACGTCGCCACCCCGGCGGAGCTGCGCGAGCGCATCGAGAAGGAGCGCGACGGCGAGCCGTTCCTCGTCCTGCGCGACGGCGAGGGCGCCCAGCGGATCCTCGTCCTCGAGCCCGGCACGCCGCGCGTGACGATCGGCCGCAGCGCCGGCAACGACGTTGCACTGCCGTGGGACACCGAGGTCTCGCGGCTGCACCTCGAGCTCGAGCGCCTCGGCGAAGAGTGGACGGCCGCCGACGACGGGCTGTCGCGCAACGGCTCGTTTCTCAACGGCCAGCGGATCTCCGGTCGCCAGCGCCTGCGCGACGGCGACGTCCTGCGCGTCGGGCGCACGCAGATCGCCTACCGGCTGCCCGAGCAGTCCGAGTCGCGCCCGACCGTGGCGGCCGGCAGCCGGCCGCAGTTGCCGTCCCTGACGGCGCAGCAGCGCGGCGTGCTCACGGCGCTGTGCCGTCCCTACAAGGACACGGAGCTGGCGACCCCGGCGACCAACCAACAGATCGCCGACGAGCTGTTTTTGTCCGTCGACGCCGTCAAGGCGCACCTGCGCACGCTGTTCGGGTTCTTCGGCGTCGAGCACCTGGCGCAGAACCAGAAGCGCTCGTACCTCGCGATGCGCGCGCTGCAGGACGGCGTGGTCGCGCGGCGCGACCTGTGAGCTTGTGACACGCGGCGCAACCATTGCGATGCGGGGCTCGTTACAGGGTCCCCTCGAAGATCGGACGCGCCATGTCTCTGTCACCACCTCGTTGCATCCTCATCCTGCTCGCCGCGTCGCTCGCGCTGCCGGCGATCGCCGCGGCGAGGACCATCGACGTTCCGCGTCGAGCCTCGATCACCCTGCAGGGGGAGCGCCCCGGCGATCTCGCCGGCGCATCTGTCGCGCCGGCGGGCGACGTCAACGGCGACGGCCGCGCGGACGTCATCGTGGGCGCGCCGCGCGCCGACCCGCTGGGGCGAGTGGACGCGGGCTCGGCGTATGTCGTGTTCGGTGGCGGCCCCCGCGGCATGGTGCGTCTCGGCGACCTCGGGACCGGGGGCTTTCGCATCGACGGCGCCCCGCTCCCCCCGCGGGCGGATTTCATCGGCGCGGACGGGGTGGGCCAGCTCGTGAAGGGTGCGGGCGACGTCAACGGCGACGGCCTCGATGACCTGCTCGTCCTCGCGCCGTACAACGCATCCAGCACCCCGGGCCATCCCTACGTGCGCCACCAGGCGGTCGTCGTCTTCGGGCACCGCGGGAACGCCCCCGTGGACCTGGCGGCCCTGGGCAGGGGCGGCTACGTCGTGAACCTGGATCGGCGCCTGGATGAGGCCGACGTGACGCAGATCTGGCCGGTCGGGGACGTCAGCGGCGACGGCCGAGCGGACTTCGTGGCGGGCTACTACCTCCCGTTCAACGAGGACTCCGGCGACGCCACCCTCATCCACGGCAAGGCCGACGCCGCACCGGTCGAGCTGCCGGACGCGTCGGCGGGCCGGCACCTGGTCTTCCTGTCCGCGGCGTCCGAGGTCGCGGCGGCCCGTGATGTCAACGGCGACGGCATCGGCGACATGCTCATCGGCGTGCCCGATGCGGCCCGCGACGGCCGCTACAGCGGCGCCGTGTTCGTGCTCCACGGGCGGCGCAAGGCGGGCGGCTCCGTCCGCATCGAGCACCGCGCGAAGCTCCCGGGCTTCGAGGTCTTTCATCGCACCCGCGGCACGCATGGCTTCGGCTTCTCGGTCGCCGGCTTCGGCCGCGGCTTCGTCGCCGGCGCCCCGCTGACGCGGTCCGGCCGGCTCGCCGGCAGGGGCGGCGCCTTCATCGTCGCGCGGCGCGGCGCGGCGCCGATCCGTCTCGCCGTCCCGCGCAGCCGCCGGCCGGCGGGCCTGGCGGTCAACGTGCCCGGAGACGTGGACGGCGACGGCCGCACCGACGTCCTCGTCCTGTCCAAGGGCCGCATGCCCGGCGCGGCGACGGCACGGCGCTTCGCGCGAACGGGGCGGCTGACGGCGACCTACGGCGGCCTGCGCAACGCCAAGCTGTTCCACGCCGGAGCGGTGGGCGCTGGCAACGTCGGCGGCAACCGCCGGCGCGACCTCATCTTCGGGTCGCCCGCAGACAACGCCGCCTACATCCTCATCTCCCGCTGAAGCGCACGCGCTGGATCGCGTTGTCGCCGACGAGTGTCAGCCACACGGCCCGGTCGCGGTAGACGCCGACCGCGAACGGGCCGTGGCCCGTCGGGATCGTGGCGACGACCTTGCGCGTGTCGGCGTCGATTCGGATGAGGCTCGCCGCGCCCTGCGCGGTGACCCACACCGAGCCACCGCCGACGGCCACGCGCTCCGGGGTGACGTTCAGCTGGATGGTCTGCGTGGCGAGGGTCTTCGTGTCGACGCGCGTGATCGTGTCGTCCTTGGAGCCCGCGACCCAGACCGCGCCCTCGCCGACGGCGAGACCGTGCGGCTCGCGACCGACCGTCAGCGAGCGCTGGCTGCCGTCGCGGACGTCGACGCGGGTCAGTCCTGAGCGCGAGCGGTTGGTGACCCAGACGGCACCGTCGCCGACGGCGAGGTCCTGGAGGCCCTCGATGATCCGGATGAGGCGGGGCGGATCCTTGCGTCGCGGATCGATCTTCACGACGTGGTCGACGCCGCCCTGCTCGTGCGTACCGACCCAGACCGCGCGTTCGCCGGCCACCACGCCGATCGGCGGCCCCGGCGTGGGCAGCTTGATCGCCGGGTTGGGGCGGCGCAGCGTTCCGGGCTGCACCTGCAGCAGCGAGTTCGTCCGGAACTTCGTGACCCAGAGCGAGCCGAACCCCGACTCGACGGCGCTCGCCCCGCTGCCGACGCTGATGCGGGCCCCCGGCGTGCCCGTGGTGGCGTCAACGACGACGAGCTCGCCGGACCGAGCGCTGAGCACGGCGAGGTCGCTGCCGCTGAACGTCAGCGAGTTCGGGCGGGTGACGAGCGCTATCGCCGGGTCGGCGGTGAGGGCCTGGGACATCGTGGCGGTGTGAGTGTTGGCGTTGCCGCCGTCGCCTCCGCCGCTGAGCAGAACCGCCGCGACGCCAACGACCGCCGCGAGCCCGACGGCGACCGGCAGCCAGCGTGGCCCGCGCGCCCGTTGCGTCGGCCGCTCGCGCGGCGCAGCAACCCGCGTGTCCCGCGCGTCGTGCGGTGGCGAGGGGCGCGTCTCGGCGTCGGGCTCGTCGAGCGGGCCGGCCACGCCATCAGGCCGTGCCGCGCCGCGCGCGACGATCCGCTCGGGTGCCGCGACACCCGAGCGTCCCGCCGCCGTCAGTGCCGCCCGGCCGAGGTCGCCGGCCGACGGGTAGCGGTCGGATGGGTCCTTCGCGAGCGCGCGCGCGACGACCCCCTCGAACTCGACCGGCACGGAATCCGTCGGCGGCGGCGAGTTGAGGTGCGCCCACATCGTCGCCTCGTCGGACTCGCGCACGTACGGCGCGCTCCCGGTCAGCGCGTGGACGAGCACGCAGCCCAGCGCGTAGACGTCCGTGCGCGCGTCGACGCCGGCGCCGCGGATCTGCTCGGGGGCGACGTAGCCGAGCGTCCCGACCCAGCTGCCCGAGCGGCTGAGGTCGACGCTCGAGGTGATGCGCTTGGTCAGGCCGAAGTCCGTCAGGTAGGCGTGGTCGTCGGCGTCGATGAGCACGTTGGCGGGCTTGACGTCGCGGTGGACGAGCCCGTGGCGGTGGGCGGCATCGAGCGCCGCGCCGACCTGGGCGACGATGTGCGCCGCGCGCTCAGGATCGAGGCCCTCGTTCGCGCGCACGAGCGCGCGCAGGTCCGGGCCGTCGACGTAGCGCATGACGATGTACAGCACGCCGTCGTGCTCGCCCGCCGAGTAGACCGGCAGCACGTTGGGGTGCTCGATCGACGCCGCCGAGCGCGACTCGGCGATGAACCGCGCGCGGAAGTCCGGATCCTCGGCGAGCGCCGGCGCGATGACCTTCAGCGCGACGAGCCGGTCGAGGTCGAGCTGCGTCGCCCGGTAGACGACGCCCATGCCACCGCGCCCCGCCAGCGTCTCGATGCGGTGACCGACGAAGACGTCCCCTCGCGCGAAGTCCGGCATGTCCGGTCACTTCTAGCGCGTGCGGCGACTATCCGTGGCGCTCGCGGGCGCGCAACCTTCCGCACGGCGGGGACAACCGGCACTGCCAGCACGCCGTCGTCGCGTGGTCGCGGCGCGACGGCGTGGTGCGGCCCAGCGTGCGGCGCTGCTGGTCGGCCCGGCGGTCAGCTCGACGTATCGCTCTGCTGCTCAGCGGCCGCACGGACGACCCGCTCGACGACATCGTCGAGATCGTCGGTGACGAGCAGCAGATCGAGATCGCGCGGGCCGATCTTGCCGCCGCGCAGCCCCCGCTCGCGCAACCACGCCACGAGCCCCGACCAGTACGCAATGCCGATCAGGATGACGGGGAACGAGCGGATCCGCTTCGTCTGGATGAGGCACAGCGCCTCGAAGAGCTCGTCCAGCGTGCCGTAGCCGCCGGGGAGGACGACGAACGCCGTCGCGTAGCGCACGAACATGATCTTGCGACAGAAGAAGTAGTGAAAGTCCAGCGAGACGTCGACCCAGCGGTCGTCGTGCTGCTCGAAGGGCAGGTCGATGTTCAGCGCGATCGACCGCGCTCCGGCCTCGTGCGCTCCGCGGTGCGCCGCCGCCATCGCGCCCGGTCCGCCGCCGGTGATGACCGCGAATCCGGCCTCGCCCAGCCGCCGACCCGTGGTACGCGCGAGCTCGTACTCCGGCGAGCCCGCCGGCGTGCGCGCCGAGCCGAATACGGACACCGCGGGCGGGCCGCCGCCGAGCTCGGCAAAGCCCATCGCCAACTCGGCGCGCATGCGGTCCAGCCGCGTCGCGTCGCTGAGGATCGCTTTGGCCTCGGCGCCGAGGAGCTCCTCGTCGGGGGTTTCGGGCTGGCGGGGCAGGTTCGGAAGGTTAGGACGCCTCAGCCTGCCTGGCCGTCTCGCGCCCGCCGTCGGGCGGTCCAAATACGACACGGCGCGAGCCCAGACCTGGCACATGCACGCCCGACCGCCATTCCGACCGCGCTGGTAGGATTACCGGCCATGTTCTTCACGACGAAGGCGGAGTACGGCGTACGTCTGCTCGTCGAGCTCGGTTGCCAGGGAAGCGATCAGCCGGTCTCGCTGAAGGCCATCGCCGACGCAGAGAACCTCCCGCTCGCGTACCTCGAGCGGATCGTCGCGCTGCTCAAGCGCGCTGGGCTCGTCGAGAGCACGCGCGGCGCCCACGGCGGCTACCTGCTGTCGCGCTCGCCCGAGAGCATCACGATGGACGAGGTGGTGCTCGCGCTCGAAGGGTCGGTCGCGCCGATGGAGTGCTTCGTCGACGACCGCGAGGACGCCGACGGCCGCGTGCTGTGCTCGCATCACGACGACGCGGGCCGCGGCTGCGCCACGAAGCTCCTGTGGACGCGCGTGCAGGCCGGCGTCCTCAAGACGCTTGGCCAGACGACGCTCGCCGAGCTCGTCGAGTTCCGCCAGCGCGAGTTCCCGGTTCGCCCGGTCAGGACGACGCCCGAGCCCGCCCCGACGCCCGCCTGACCTTCAAGACCGACCAACTTTCAAGACAAGCCAAGGAGACCATGCCCGAGCTCGAAATCCGCAACCTTCACGTCCAGGCCGAGGACAAGCAGATCCTCAAGGGCGTAAACCTGACCGTCACTCCCGGCGAGATCCACGCCCTCATGGGCCCCAACGGCTCGGGCAAGTCCACGCTCGCCAACGCGATCATGGGCCACCCGACCCTCCAGGTGACCGATGGGCAGATCCTCTTCGGCGGCGAGGACATCACCGAGGCCGACACGAACGAGCGCGCCCTCATGGGCCTGTTCATGGCCTTCCAGTACCCCGTCGCGATCCCCGGCGTGACCGTCACGAAGTACCTGCGGATGGTCATCAACGCCCATCGCAACGCCCGCGGCGAGGACGACATCTCGCTGAAGGAGTTCCGCAAGACCGTCCAAGCGGCGATGGAGCTCACGAGCGTCCCGAAGGAGTTCTCGTCGCGGTACCTCAACGAGGGCTTCTCCGGCGGCGAGAAGAAGCGCATGGAGATCCTCCAGCTCGCGCTTCAGGAGCCGAAGCTCGCGATCCTCGACGAGACCGACTCGGGCCTGGACATCGACGCGCTCAGCGTCGTCGCCAACGGCGTGAACACCGTCGCCACCGGCAAGGACATGGGCGTCCTGATCATCACGCACTACCAGCGGATCCTCCACATGGTCACGCCGACGAAGGTGTCGATCATGTTCGACGGCCGGATCGCCACCGACGGCGGCCCCGAGCTCGTCGATCGCCTCGAGGCGGAGGGCTACGCCGGGCTGCGCGAAGAGTTCGCGCTTCCGGTGTCGTGACGACGCTGGCCGACACGCCGCTCGCCGGCGGGTTTCCCTCGCTCGAGCGCGAGGGGGTCATCTACCTCGACTCGGCCGCGACGTCGCAGACGCCGCGGCCGGTCATCGCGGCGATGGACGACTACTACGAGCAGCACCGCGGGACGGTGCACCGCAGCGTCTACGCGCTCGCGGCCGAGGCGACGGAGCTGTTCGAGGGCGCGCGCGACCGCATCGCGGCGTTCATGAACTGGCCGGCCAACACGACGATCTTCACCAAGAACGCGACCGAGGCGCTGAACCTCGTCGCGTATTCGTGGGGGCGCGCGAACGTCGGCCCCGGCGACCGCGTCGTCGTGACCGAGCTCGAGCACCATTCGAACTTCGTCCCCTGGCACATGCTCTGCCAGGCGACCGGCGCCGAGTTCGAGATGGTCGGCGTCGACGACGACGCGGTGCTCGACCTCGACGCGCTCGACACCGTGCTGGCCAAGGGCGACGTGAAGCTCGTGGCCGTGACGCACGTGTCCAACGCGGCGGGAACGATCACGCCGGTGGCCGACATCGTCGCCCGCGCGCACGCCGCCGGGGCGGTCGTCGTCGTCGACGGCTCGCAGGCCGTGCCGCAGCTGCCCGTCGACCTCGCCGAGATCGACGCCGACTTCTACGCCTGGACCGGCCACAAGCTCTACGGGCCGACCGGGATCGGCATCCTCCACGGCCGCAAGCAGCTGCTCGCCGGCATGCCGCCGTTCCTCGGCGGCGGGCACATGATCTCGTCGGTCTCCGTCGAGGAGATCCGCTGGGGCGAGCTGCCGGCGAAGTTCGAGGCCGGCACGTCGAACATCGCCGAGGCGATCGGCCTCGGCGCCGCGGTCGACTTCGTCGCGGAGATCGGCATGGACACGATCCGCGCGCACGAGCGCGACCTGTGCTCCTACGCGATCGAGCGCCTCACCGAGTTCCCGGGCCTGACGATCATGGGCCCGGCCGATGCCGACCTGCGCGGCGCGCTCGTCGCGTTCTCGCTCGATTTTGCGCACCCGCACGACATCGCCGAGATCCTCGGCTCCAACGGTGTCTGCGTCCGGGCCGGCCATCACTGCGCGCAGCCGCTCATGAAGCGCTTCGGCGTGGCGGCCACCGCGCGCGCCTCGTTCGCCGTGCACTCGACCCGTGCCCACGTCGATGCCCTCGTCGACGCCCTGCAAGACGTCCGGAGGATTTTCACGTGAGCATGGACTCGCTGTATCGCGAGGAGATCCTCGCCCACTACAAGAGCCCGCACAACTGGGGCCACCTCGACCCGTTCGACCTGAGCTTCGAGGACACGAACCCGCTGTGCGGCGACGAGCTGCGCGTCGAGCTGCGCGTCGGCGAGGACGACAAGATCGTCGACCTGCGCTTCTCCGGCCACGGCTGCGCGATCAGCCAGGCGTCGGCCTCGATGACCTCCGACGAGATCGTCGGGATGACGCTCGACGAGCTCATCAAGCTCGATCGCCAGTACGTCCTGGACCTGCTGGGGATCGACATCTCCGCGACGCGGATGAAGTGCGCGCTGCTGACGCTCAAGGTGCTCAAGGGCGCGGCGCTCGGCCAGTCCGTCGACTGGGAGCCCGAGACGCCGCCTAGCGAGGCCGAGGGCGGCGTGGACCGCCACCCCAAGGGCGCCGACCACCTGTAGGAGCGGGGATGCCCAGGGCGAACGGGTTTCACTCTGCACGCGTGCGAATGCGTCGGCCCGAGTACGAGAAGCTCATCCGGATACACAACGGGGTTGGGCTCGGTGACGATCACCGCCACCCTCGCGATACCGGTCCTCGGCGGCGGGGCCGAGCGACTGCACGCGCGGCGGTACGACCGCTACACTCCACGGCAGCAAATCCGATCGCCCCGGCAGGGATTGCGACGGACCATGTCCTTGATGACCGAGACCCTCGAAATCTGCCCCATCTCCGAGCTGCCCCCCGGCACCGCTCGCATCGTCGAGTGGGAGGACCTCGAGATCGGGATCTTCAACTGCAACGGGACGCTGTACGCGATCGAGGATCGCTGCTCGCACGACAACGGCTCCCTCGCCGACGGCCCGTTCGACGCCGACAGCTGCACCGTCGAATGCCCGCGCCACGGCTCAGTCTTTGACCTGAAGACCGGAACGCCCAAGACCCTGCCCGCCTACGTCCCAGTCGATACGTTCGACGTCAGGGTCGAGGACGACATGATCAAGCTGGAGGTTGAATAGCACCATGGCAACTCCCGAGACCATCGCCGAGCAAGAGGGCCTTCAGGGCATCAACTCCGACTACACGGAGAAGTACGGCTTCCACGACGCCGAGAACTACCTCTACAAGGCGCCCAAGGGCCTGACGAAGGAGCTCGTCGAGAAGATCTCCGAGTTCAAGAGCGAGCCGCAGTGGATGCTCGACTTCCGTCTCAAGGCGCTCGAGTACTTCCTCGCCCGGCCGATGCCCACGTGGGGCTCGCCGCACCTCGCCGAGGTCGACTTCGACAACATCCACTACTTCGTGCGCGCATCCGAGCGCGCCGAGCGCTCATGGGACGATGTCCCCGACGACGTCAAGAAGACGTTTGACCGCCTCGGCATCCCCGAGGCCGAGCGCAAGTTCCTCTCCGGTGTCGGCGCCCAGTACGAGTCCGAGGTCGTCTACCACCAGATCAACGAGAAGCTCGAGGCGCAGGGCGTCATCTTCATGGACATGGACACGGGCCTGCGCGAGCACGAGGACCTGGTCCGCGAGTACTTCGCGACGATCATCCCGGCCAACGACAACAAGCTCGCCGCGCTCAACAGCGCCGTGTGGTCGGGCGGGTCGTTCGTCTACGTGCCGCCGGGCGTGCACATCGAGATGCCGCTGCAGGCCTACTTCCGCATCAACACGGAGAACATGGGCCAGTTCGAGCGCACGCTGATCATCGCCGACGAGGGCTCCTTCGTGCACTACGTCGAGGGCTGCACCGCGCCGACGTACTCATCGGACTCGCTGCACTCCGCGGTCGTCGAGCTGATCGCCAAGCCGGGCGCGCGGATCCGCTACACGACCGTGCAGAACTGGTCGACGAACGTCTTCAACCTCGTCACCAAGCGCGCGATCGCCGAGCGCGACGCGACCGTCGAATGGGTCGACTGCAACCTCGGCTCGAAGCTCACGATGAAGTACCCGTCGGTGTACCTCACCGGCGAGCGCGCCCACGGCGAGATCCTCTCGATCGCGTTCGCGGGCGCCGGCCAGCATCAGGACGCCGGCGGCAAGATCGTCCACGCGGCGCCGAACACGACATCGAACATCTTCGCCAAGTCGATCTCCAAGGACGGCGGGCGCGGCTCCTACCGCGGCCTGCTCGAGGTCGCCAAGGGCGCGCACGGCTCGAAGTCCAAGGTCGTCTGCGACGCGCTGCTGCTCGACGACAAGTCGCGCTCGGACACGTACCCGACGATCCGCATCGGCGAGGACGACGTCGACGTCGGCCACGAGGCGACCGTCTCGAAGGTCGGCGAGGAGCAGCTGTTCTACCTCATGACCCATGGGCTGGACGAGGAAGAGGCTTCGAAGCTCATCGTCAACGGCTTCATCGAGCCGATCGTCAAGGAGCTGCCGATGGAGTACGCCGTCGAAATGAACCGCTTGATCGAGCTCCAGATGGAGGGTTCAATTGGCTAGTCCCTCCACGGTCACCGAACCGGCTTGGCTGACGGCGCGCCGGGAGCGCGCCGTCTCGCTGACCGGTGCGCTGCCGCTCCCGTCGTTCCGGGGGACCCCCGGCTGGGAGTTCACCTCGCTGAAGAAGCTCGAGCTTGACTCCTACGCTGCGCCTGAGGCCAGGTCGGTCGACGCGAGCGGCCTTGAGGTCTTCCAGACGCCGCCCGGCGCCGTCGTCCTCGAACAGGTCGATCACGTGTTCGCCGGCGCGCCCGACGTGGGCGTCGACGGCGTCATCGTCATGCCGCTCAGCACGGCGGTGGTCGAGCATCCCGACCTCGTCGAGCGCCACTTCGGCACGATCGTCGACGCCGAGGACCCGTTCGTCGCCCGCAACGAGGCCGGCTGGCAGGGCGGCGCATTCGTCTACGTCCCGCGCGGCGTCGTGCTCGACGCGCCGATCGTCGTGACGGTCGCCCAGGCACAGCCGCAGACGGCGCTGAACTGGCGCACGCTCGTCGTGCTCGAGGAGAACGCCGCGGCCGAGGTGTGGGAGCAGTACGTCTCCACCGAGGACGGCGATGACGCGCTCTTCAACACGGTCACCGAGCTGTCGGTCGGCCAGAACGCCACGCTGCGCTACGTCTGCGCGCAGGGGCTGTCAGAGAAGACATGGATCTTCGGCGCCCAGCGCGGTGTCGTGCAGCGCGACGGCGCGCTTGACTGGATCGCCCTCGGCTTCGGCGCCGGCAACGGCCGCGTGAAGATGGACACCCAGCTCGCGGGCCCCGGCTCGGATGCCAAGGTCACCGGCGCCTATGCAACCCACGGCCGCCAGCACCTCGACTTCGCGACGACGCAGATCCACGCGGCGCCGAACACGACGTCGGACCTCGCGTTCCGCGGCATCCTCGACGGCCGCTCGAACACCGTCTGGTCGGGCATGATCAAGGTCGAGCCCGGCGCCCAGCAGATCGACGCCTTCCAGGAATCGCGCAATCTGCTGCTGACGAAGACCGCGCACGCCGACTCGGTCCCCGGCCTGGAGATCCTCGCCAACGACGTGCGCTGCACGCACGCCGCGGCGATCGCCCAGATCGACCCCGAGCAGCTGTACTACCTGGAGTCCCGCGGCCTGAGCCACGAGCACGCCAAGCGCCTCGTCATCGAGGGCTTCCTCGAGGCGACGGTCGAGCGCTTCGAGCCGGGCTTCGTGCGCGAGGCGATCGCCGGTGCGCTCGAGCGCCGCCTCGAGCTCGTGCTCGGCTAGTTCGCCCAGGGGGGACGAACGTGGTCGCCGTGGATGACGACGACGATTGGGTCGGCACACCGCCGGAAGGCCACCACGCCAGTGATCCGCAGCGGGCAGCGTTCTGGCGCGCCCAAACGCAGAAATACATGATCGGAGCGGGACTGCTGATGGCGATCGTCCTCGTGCTCGTCGTCGTGGTGCTCGCGGCGTGACGATCATCGACGTCGGCGAGCGCGACTTTCAGGCCGCGGTGCTGGACCGCTCGGCGTCGCTGCCCGTCGTCGTGGATTTCTGGGCGCCGTGGTGTGCGCCGTGCCGGGCGCTGGGACCGCTGCTCGAGCGTGCCGCGACGGCCCGCGAGGGGACGGTCGTGCTGGCCAAGCTCGACGGCGACGCGAGCCCCAACCTCGTCCGCCACTTCGGCGTGCACGGGATCCCGGCGGTGAAGGCGTTTCGCGACGGCGAGGTGGTCGCGGAGTTCGTCGGCGCGCTGGCGCCGGCTGAGGTCGAGAGCTTCTTCGACGCCGTCACGGCGTCGCAGGTGGACCGGCTCATCGCCGCCGGCGACGAGTCGTCACTGCGTCAGGCGCTCGCGCTGCAGCCACGCCGCTCGGTCGCCGCCGTGGCGCTCGCGCGTATGGTGCACGAGGCCGGCGACAGCGAGGCGGCGCTGCAGATCGTCGACGGCCTGCCGGGGAGCGTCCGGGCGCGGGCTGCGGCCGCCCGCATCAGGCTCGAGCGCAGCGACCCGTCGCCCGATCTGCTCGCAGCGTTCGCGGCGCTCGACGCCGACGAGGCCGAACGCGCGGTCGACCTGCTGCTGACCGGGCTATCGCCATCGGACGCTCGGCGCGAGGATCTGCGCCACGTCATCGCCGGCGCGCTCGGCGAGTTGGGCGTCGATCATCCGTCGGCTGCAGACTGGCGCCGCAGGCTGGCCGCAGCGCCGGTCTAGTGACCAGGATCGCCGTTGGCCGCTTCGAGCCGGACGATGTCGCAACCGCCGCACGTGCCGCATATCCCGCTCACGATCTGCCGGAGCGCGAGCGCCTGGACGTGGCTGCCGCAGGTCCGGCACACGCAGCGCTCCAGCGGCGAATGCACGAAGCGCCGCCGGCTGGCTGGGGCGAGATCGAGCCGCGCGACCGTCGGCGTGAGGACCGTCGGCGTGATCGCGGGCATGTCCACAACATCGACGTACGCGGGGACAAACTGTCGGACGAGCGCCAATCTGTGGAGGTTTGATCGCGTCGGAGTGCACTCCCTGCAACGCCCGCGTGCGGATCGCCTCGATCGCGCAGGACCGCGAGCCGTCGGACCGCTGAAGCGCGATCGGGCGGGCGCTACGCAGTGAGGTGCGAAATCTCCAGCGGCTGCAGGTCGTCGGCGGGCTCGAAGCCGAAGATCTGGCCGGCGAAGCTCAGCTCGGCTTCGAGCGTGCGGCGGATGTTCTCGGCCTTTCGGAACCCGTGGCCCTCGCCGTCGAAGGCGATGTAGGCGTGGGGGATGGCGTTGCGGTCAAGCGCCGCGACGATCGCCTCGGATTGGCTCGGTGCAACGACCTCGTCGTCGCTGCCCTGCAGCACGAGCAACGGCCGCGCGATGCGGTCCGCGTAGTGGATCGGCGATCGCTCTCGGTACAGGTCGGCCCGCTCGGGATAGGGGGCGATCAGCGTGTCGAGGTACCGCGACTCGAACTTGTGCGTGTCGCGGGCGAGCGACTCGGCGTCCGAGACGCCGAACAGGTTGACCCCGGCCGCGAACGCCTCGGGATCGAACGCGAGCGCGCACAGCACGACGTAGCCGCCCGCGCTGCCGCCCTGGATCCACGTGCGGCCGGGGTCGGTCTCGCCGAGCTCGGCGAGGTGCCGCGCCGCCGCGACGCAATCGCGCCAGTCGATGTCACCCCAGCGGCCGCGCAGCAGATCGCGGTAGGCGCGTCCGAAGCCGCTGCTGCCGCGGTGGTTGACGTCCAGCACGCCGATCCCGCGCTGGGTGTAGAACTGGACGGCGAACGACAGCGCCGGCGAGCGGTGGCTCGTCGGCCCGCCGTGGCAGATCACGCGCAGCGGGGGCCGCTCGTCCGCGGGCCCGGTGAAATCGGCGCTCGCGGGCGGGTAATAGAACGCGTGGGCGACGTCACCATCGTCTGTGGGGAACTCGATCGCGCGCGGGACGCTGACGGACGCTGCGTCGAGCTCGAGCTTCAGGCAGGGTCGCGTGAACTCCTCGCGAGCGGTCTGCGGATCGAGCACGACGAGCGTCGACGGCGTGTGCGGAGATTGCGCCGCGAACGCCAGCCGCCCCGCGCCGGCGGCGAACACCGTCGCCTCGTAGGAGGTCCACTCCAATGGCAACGGCTCGAGCCGGCCGCTGTCGACGTCCAGCAGCTCCAGCGAGTCCGTCGCTGCGCGCGTGACGACGCAGGCGATCACCGCGTCGTCGAGGAAGGCGTAGCAACTCATCCCGAAGACCCAGCTCGGGTGGCCGATCTCGCCGTCGAGCAGGTGCGTGAGCGCGCGCACCGACCCGTCGGGCTCGAGCCGGTAGAGGTTCCACCAGCCGCTGCGGTCCGAGCAGAAGTGCAGCACGCCGTCCGGGCTCCACGCCGGCTGGAAGATCGATTCCTGCGGGCCGCCGGCGACGCATCGGGCGTCGCTCACCGAGCCGTCGGGCGCGAGGCCGGCGACCCACAGCTGCGTGCCGTCCCACGGCATCTGCGGGTGCTCCCAGGTCAACCAGGCCAGCCGGCGCCCGCCGCCGTCGGCCCGGGGGCTCGCGACGAAGTCGCTGCCGCCGACGATCACGCGCGGCTGCGCCGAGCCGTCAGCGGGCAGCGCGACGAGCTCGTTGACGACCGCGCCGCCGTCGTGACGCTCGCGCACGCAGATGATCGTGTCGTGAGTCACGCAGCCGTCCGCGTAGCGCAGCGCGTGTGCGGGCACGGGCGCGGGCGTCAGCGGCTTGGGCTCTGAACCGGCGCCGTCCTGCCGGTACAGCCGCGAGTCCGCGAACTCCGAGAAGAACACCGTCTCGTCGTCAGACCAGAACGCGCCCCCGCCGTACTCGTGCACGCGCGAGCGCACGTTGAAGCCCGGCGGGGTGACGTCGACGACCTCGCCGTCGCCGCGTCGCTGCACGATCACGCCCCGCCCGCCCTCGTCTGACCGGGACTCGAGCCAGCGCAGCCGCTCGGCCCGCACGTCGACCCGCGCGAACACCCGGCCGGAGCCGCGCGCGACGATGTCGGCACCCAGCGCCGACGACCACTCTCCATAGCGCCGAACCAGCATCCGACGGTCGAGACTAGAGAAGCTCCGCGAGCGGTCGTCCCGACGATTGCGTCGGCGATGACGTAGCGTGCTCAGCGTGGAGGAGCTGCCCTTGACATACGACGGATTTGAGCGCTCCGACGAGGGCTTGCGCGAGGCGATGACGTCCACCGGGAACGGCTACTTCTGCACCCGGGGAACGGCGGAGTGGGAGGACGCCGACGACGTCCATTACCCCGGCACGTACGCGCACGGCCTCTACAACCGCGAGACGACGATCATGGGCGGGCGGCCGGTCCTCAACGAGGATCTCGTGAACCTGCCCAACTGGCTCGTGATGAAGCTGAAGATCGAGGGCGAGGACGCGATCCGCCTGGGCAACGTCGAGCTCGTGGACTACCGCCACGAGTACGACATCGGGACGGCGATGGTCATCCGCGAGCTGCGCTTCCGCGACCGCGCCGGGCGCGAGACGGCGCTGCGCAGCCGGCGCTTCGCGAGCATGGCCCACTCCCACCAGGCGGCGATCGAGTGGACGCTCACAGCCGAGAACTGGTCGGGCGCGGTCGAGGTCGTGTCCGCCCTCGATGGGCGCGTCACCAACGGCGGCGTCGCGCGCTACCGCCAGCTCGAGGGGCGCCACCTCGACCCCGTCTCGCCGCGCACGTTCGGCCCGGAGATCATCGCGCTGCAGGTCGAGACGCGCCAGTCGAACATCTACGTCGCGCAGGCCGCTCGCGCGCGCGTGTTTCGTGACGGCGAGCCGCTCGAGGTCAGCCGCGCGCTGTTTCAGGTGGAGGACTACATCCAGCAGGTGCTCGGGTTCGAGGTGGCGCAGGACGAGCCGGTCCGGATCGAGAAGCTCGTCTCGCTGTACACCTCGCGGGACCGGGCGATCAACGAGCCGCTGACGAACGCCGGCAAGTCGGTGCGGCGCTACCCGGACTTCGACGAGGCCCTGCAGCGCCACACCCGCGCGTGGGATGAGCTGTGGCGTTCGAGCGACGTCTTCGTGCCCGGCGAGACGCGCGTGCAGCAGCTGCTGCGCCTGCACATCTCACACATCCTGCAGGTCTGCTCGCTGCACACGACCAACCACGACGCGGGCGTCCCCGCGCGGGGCCTGAACGGCGAGGCCTATCGCGGCCACGTCTTCTGGGACGAGCTGTACGTGTTTCGCTACCTCACGACGCGGCTGCCGGAGATCACGCGCGAGCTGCTCATGTACCGCTACCGCCGCCTCGGCGAGGCGCGGGCGGCGGCGCGCGAGTGCGGCTACACCGGCGCGATGTTCCCCTGGCAGAGCGGCAGCGACGGCAGCGAGGAGACGCAGATCGTCCACCTCAACCCGCTGTCGGGCAACTGGGACCCGGATCTCAGCCATCGCCAGCGCCACGTCAACGCGGCGATCTTCTACAACGTCTGGCACTACCACCAAGCGACCGACGACCTCGACTTCCTGCGCGATCACGGCGCCGAGATGATGCTCGAGATCGCGCGCTTCTGGGGTTCGATCGCGCATTACAACCCCGAGCGCGGGCGCTACGAGATCCACGGCGTCATGGGTCCTGACGAGTTTCATGAGAAGGAGCCCGGGGCCGACGAGGGCGGCCTGCGCAACAACGCCTACACGAACATCATGGTGGCGTGGATGTGCGAGCGCGCGCAGATCGTCCTCGGACTACTGACCGAGCGCCGGCGCGACACGCTGCGCGCGAAGATCGGCCTCACCGACGAGGAGATCGCCCGCTGGCAGGAGATGGCCAACAAGATGTACGTCCCGTTTCACGGCGACGGCATCATCAGCCAGTTCGAGGGCTACGAGGATCTCGAGGAGCTCGACTGGGAGGGTTACCGCGCCAGGCACGGCAACATCCAGCGCCTGGACCGGATCCTCCGCGCGGAGAGCGACGATCCCGACCGCTACAAGCTCACCAAGCAGGCCGACACCGTGCTGCTGTTCTTCCTCTTCTCGCCCGAGGAGATCGGCGGCCTGCTCGAGCGCCTGGGCTATGACTGGGACGCCGACAGCGCGCGCCGCAACATCGACTACTACGACCAGCGCACGTCGCACGGCTCGACGCTGAGCTACATCGCGCACGCCGGCGTGCTCGCCCAGATCGACCCGGAACACGCGTGGGAGCGCTTCCTTGTCGCGCTCGAGAGCGACGTCGGCGACGTGCAGGGCGGCACGACGAAGGAGGGCATCCATCTCGGCGTGATGGCCGGCACGCTCGACCTCGTCCAGCGCGCCTACACGGGGGCGGAGATCCGCGACGGCATCCTGTACTTCAATCCGACGCTGACCGACCGGCTCGACGGCCTGTCGTTTCCCATGCAGATGCGCGGGACGCCGATCCGCGTGACGGTCGGCGGCGGCGAGCTCACCGTCGTCATCACGGGTGGGTTCAGCCGGCCGATCAAGGTCGGCATCGGCGACGACGTGCGCGAGCTCGGCGCCGGCGAGCGCTGCACGTTCACGCTCGCAGCGCACGCGAGCGTCGGTCAGGGCAGCGACAGCCAGGGAGAGGACTGACATGGGGCAGCGGTTTCGCGGCGCGATCTTCGACGTCGACGGCGTGCTCGTCGACTCGCCGCACGAGGCGGCGTGGCGTGACGCGTTCTCAGAGCTCATGCAGGGCAGCTGGGCGGACGTCCGCGACCAGACGACGTGGACGCCCGGCGCGTTCACGCCCGAGGTCTACCAGCGCGTGCTGTCCGGCAAGCCGCGCATGGACGGCGCGCGCGCAGCGCTCGAGCACTTCGGCGTGCCCGATCCGGACAGCGCGCGCGTGAACGAGTACGCCGAGCACAAGCAGGAGATGGTCGTCGCGCTGATCGAGGCCGGGAAGTTCTCCGCCTACCCCGATGCGCTGCGCTTCCTGCTTGCCGTCAAGGACGCCGGGATGCGCGTGGCCGCCGCGTCCTCGTCTAAGAACGCCGGCCTGTTCCTGCGCCAGATCCGCCTGGACACGTTCGCCGAGCAGGATGGACTGGAGTACGACTGGATCGAGCCGGGCCTGACCCTGCTCGCCGCCTTCGACGTCGACATCTCCGGCCGATCCTTCGAGCACGGCAAGCCGGCGCCCGACATCTTCCTCGCCGCCGCGCACGAGCTCGATATCGACCCAAGCGAGGCGTTCGTCGTCGAGGACGCGGTCTCCGGCATTCAGGCGGCCAGGGCCGGGGCGTTCGCCGCGCTCGGCGTCGCGCGTCACGACGACGAGCAGGCGCTGGCCGCCGTCGGCGCGGACATCGTCGTCGCGTCGATGGACGACGTCGATCTCGACGCGCTGGCGGAGGCGCGGCTTGTGCGCGGCATCGACGGTCGCGGTGGACGCGAACAGCATCGATAGGACGTAGGGGGGCGAGCGACATGGCGAGCGCGGGGGTTCTGAGTAATCGAGATGGCTGAAAACCCCAACATGCGGGGTCTTGAGCCATCTCGATGTTCCAGGGCCCGCTAGCGGTAGCCGGTCGGGTCCGGCGGCAGGCCCGGGTCCTGGACTTCGACCATGTAGCGCCAGCAGTCGGGCTGTGAGCCGTCGACGTCGGTGAAGCCGTACTCGCGCGCGAGGCCGCCGGAGGAGAACGAGCCGCCGTTGCGGGCGTGCAGGTCGGGGTCGGCGGCGAGCGCGGCGACGGCGCGGCCGACGAAGCGCGGCGACTCCGAGATCGCCCGGAAGTGCGGGTTGCCGGTCGTGCCCTCGCGCCAGGTCTCCTCGGTGACGCCGTAGATGTCGAGCATCATCTCCGAGCGCATCCAGCCGGGCGTGAGCGCGACGGCGGTGCAGCCGTGCGGGGCGAGCTCCTGGGCCTGGGCGAAGGCGAGTCGCGTGACCGAGGTCTTGGCGAGGTCGTAGAAGGCCGACAGGCGGTAGTGATCGGCGTTGTAGTCCCGCGTGCCGTCGGTCATCTCGACGACCAGGCCGCCGGGGCGCCCGATCAGCAGCGGCAGCGCGAAGTGGCTCGTGACGATGTGCGTGTCGATCGCCAGGCGCAGCAACCGCAGGCCGGCCTGCAGGTCGTGCTCCCACAGCGGGGTGTTCCATTCGGCGAGCTGCTCGCCGCCCCAGATGTCGTTGACGAGGACATCCAGCCGGCCGTGCTCGGCGTCGATGCGCGCGGCAAGCGCCTGGACCTCGTCCGCTTGCAGATGGTCGACCTGGACCGCGATGCCCGTACCGCCGGCGGCGTCGACGAGCTCGGCGGTCTCCTCGATCGTCTCCGGGCGGTCGTACTCCGAGCGCTTGTCGCGTGTGCTGCGACCGGTGCAGTAGACCGTCGCGCCCGCCTCGCCCAGCGCGACCGCCGTGCCGCGGCCCGCGCCACGCGTCGCGCCCGCCACCAGAGCCACCTTGCCGTTCAGCGTCATCGTGCCCCCTCCGGCTTGCATCGTGGTTGTCATTGGTACCGGACTCGTGGGCCCGGCGCTGAGGACGGGCGGGCGCACGGGGCAGGTCGGACCGCGCCGACCCGGGCGGCGGGTTGTTGGCCCTCGGCGGGACCGTGATACTCCGTGTGCATGGACGCGTCTATCGGCGAGGATCTGACGGAGGGCATCGCCGCTTTGGAGCGGGCCGACTGGCCGGCTGCGCGCGACCGCCTCGAGCGCGTGCTCAAGACCGATGACGTCCCCGACGCGCACGAGGGTCTCGGCCTCGCGCTGTGGTTCCTCGGTGACATCGCGGAGGGCATCGCGGCGCGCGAGCGGGCGTTCGAGGGATACGTGCACGCGGGTCGCTGCGACGACGCCGCGCGGATCGCGGTCTGGGTGTCGCACCAGCACTCGGTCGCCGGGCGGCCGTCGGCGGCGCGCGGCTGGCTCGCACGGGCCGAGCGCGCGCTCGAGAACGCCGGCATGTGCGCCGGGCGGGGCTGGGTCGCGGTCGAGCGCGCCCGCCACACGTCCGACGTCGAGGAGCAGATCGCGCACGCGCGGCGCGCGATGGAGGTCGCGCGCGCCTGCGACGCTGATGACCTCGAGGTGTTCGCGCTTAGCCTGCTCGGTCGCGCCGAGGTGAGCGCGGGGCGCGTCGAGCAGGGAATGACGCTGCTCGAGGAGGCCATGGCGGCGGCGACCTCCGGGCGCGTGCGCAACGTCCACACGCTCGCCGAGGCGTACTGCAACCTCATCATGGCCTGCACGAACGCCGGCGACTGGGAGCGGGCGACGGAGTGGTGCGAGCTCGTCGACGAGTTCTCGCGCACGCACTCCACGGCGCCGCTCTTCGGCGCGTGCCGCACGGTCCACGCCGACGTGCTGATGGCCACCGGCCGCTGGCCCGAGGCCGAGCAGGCGCTCGAGAGCGCGCTGGAGACCCACCGCCGCTACGTCCCGCAGATGGGCGAGGCGACCGCGGCGACGATGGCCGAGCTGCGCGTCCGGCAGGGGCGCCTGGCGGAGGCCGTGCAACTGCTCGACGGGCGCGAGGAGAGCCTGACGGCGCTGCGCGCGCTGGCGCTGCTGCGCATCGCCGAGGACCGCCCGCAGGTCGCGGCGGCGCTGCTCGCGCGCGGCCTGGAGTCCGCCGGGGGCAACACGATGCGCGCGACGCAGCTGCTCGCGCCGCTCGTCGACGCGCGCCTGGCCTGCGGTGACGTCGAAGGCGCGCGGGACGCCGCGCGGCAGCTCGCCGCGCTCGCCGACGAGTCCGGCATCCGCTTGGTGGCCGCGCGCGCCGAACTCGCGGCGGCGCGGGTCGCGCTGGCGGCCGGCCGGGTCGGCGATGCGGCGAGCCCGGCGCGCAGCGCGCTCGCCCGCTTCGGCGCGCTGGCCATGCCGCTCGACGCCGCCGAGGCGCGGCTCGAACTCGCCCGCGCGCTGGCAGCCGGGCAGCCCGAGGTGGCCGACGACGAGGCGCGCGCGGCGCTCGGCGTGTTCCGCGACCTCGGCGCGGCGCGGTCACTGGATTTGGCCGCGGCCGTGCTGCGCGAGCTCGGGGCCCCAACGGGCGCCCGCCAGCGGGTTGCGGGCGAGCTGACCGCGCGCGAGCAGGAGGTCCTCGACCTCATCGCCCACGGGATGTCCAACGCGCAGATCGCCCGGACGCTCGTCATCAGCGAGAAGACGGCCGCCCACCACGTAAGCCGGATCCTCGGCAAGCTCGGCGTGCGCAACCGGGCCGAGGCCGCCGCTCTCGCCGCCCGCCGTACGTCCGGCGCCGCCGCAAGATAGGCACCGGATAGGCATTCCTCCCGATGCGCGCGCCGCCCCGCGGGCGGATGCTGCTGCTTGCTTGCAGTGATACCGACGAGGAGACCGAGATGAGCACGCAGACTGCCGACACCGAGCTGAAGACCCGTCATCGCAAGATGTGGGCGTCCGGGGACTACCCGCTGATGGTCCAGACGTTCCTGCTGCCGCTCGGGCCGCGGCTGATCGACGCCTGCGGCATCGAGGCGGGCGCACGCCTGCTCGACGTCGCCGCGGGCACCGGCAACGCGTCGATCCCCGCCGCCGAGCGCGGCGCGGTCGTGACCGCCAGCGACCTGACGACCGAGCTGCTGGAGGCCGGCAGCCAGCGTCCCGAGGCCGCGGGCCTGGACATCGAGTGGGTCACCGCCGACGCGGAGCACCTGCCGTTCGACGACGAGAGCTTCGATGCCGTCATCTCGTCGATCGGCGTGATGTTCGCCCCGCACCACCAGGAGTCCGCCGACGAGCTCGTGCGCGTCTGCCGGCCCGGCGGGACGATCGGCCTTCTGAGCTGGACGCCCGAGGGCATGATCGGCTCGCTGTTCCGCACGATGAAGCCGTTCATGCCTCCCCCGCCGCCCGGTGCGCAGCCCGCCCCGCTGTGGGGCAGCGAGGAGCACGTCGCCGGCCTCTTCGGCGGCCGCGTGGAGTTCCACACGTCGCAGCGCGAGATGCTCGAGATCACCGCCTTCGAGAACCCCTACGACTACGGCGAGCACTTCAAGAGCTACTACGGCCCGACGATTGCCGCCCGCGCCAACGCCGTCCGCGAGGGCCGCGAGGACGAGTTCGACGCCGCGCTGCGCGGCTTCTGCGACGACTGGAACCTCGGCACGGCCGAGCAGGGGCGCTTCGAGCAGGAGTACCTCGTGTCCGTGGGCGTGCGGGCCTGAGGCGTGTCACGCCGCGCGGGGCGTCGCCCGGTGGGGCTCCGCGCGGTGCTCAGCGTCGGTCGGTCGTGCGCGTCGGAGCCGCGCCGGCGCGTAATACGTCTGCACCGACGTCTGCCGGTCAACGCCCAATCCCTCTGCCAACCGCATCGCAAACAGCGTGCTTCGCAAACCGTGCTCGAGATCGATCCCAAGACCCAGGTCGGTCGCCAGGGACATGGCGGCGATCACCTCCGCCGCAGGTATCCGATCCGCGCCCGGTGACTCGCCGGAAGCCACCGCACGACAGTACCCCAGCCCCAACCAGTTCGCGAGGCGCCTATCCGCCCACTGCACCTCCCTCGCCTTCGCATGCGGGGCCGAGACCGTGGTCCCGTCCGCGGCGCCTGGGACGAGCTCATCGTGGCCGATCGCCTGTAGGCTCGCGCCAGGCCTCTCTCGTCATGCCGTTCGCGTCAAGGGATGGAGTCGTCGTCGAAGCACCGGACCAAGCTGGCGATGAGCAGCAGCGCTCCGACGGGCGCATCGCGCTGGTGCTCGCGGGCGGGGGGGCGCGGGGCGCGTATGAGATGGGTGCGCTGTCGGTGCTGGCGCCGGTCTTGGAGGAGCGCGGCGAGCGCGTTGAGATCATCGTCGGTACCAGCGTCGGCGGGATCAACGCCGCCTACCTGGCCGCGAACGCGCATCTGCCGCTCAGCGAGGCGGCCGCGCGCGGCGTGGAAGTGTGGCGCGGGTTGGGTTACCGCGACGCGATGCGCTCGTTGCTGTCTCCGTCCGCGCTGCTGATGCTGGTTCGCTTCATCGGCACCTTCCTGAGCGTTCCGGTGAAGGCGGTGCCGAGCCTGCTCGACACGGCGCCGCTGCGAACGACCCTCAAGCGGATCATCCAGTTCGAGCGCATCGCCGGAAACATCGCCGACGAGGCCACGCCGCTGCGCGCGGTAGGCGTCGTCGCGACGTCTTATGAGACGGGTCGCAGCATCGTCTTTCACCAGGGCGGCGAGACGCCGCTCGTCAACGAGGAACGCGCGATCGACTACGTGGCGACCCAGCTCACCAATGTGCACGTCCGCGCTTCGGGCGCGATCCCGGTGATCTTTCCCGCCGTCGAGGTCACCGAGCCCGCGTCGCATCGCGGCTGGTACGGGGACGGCGGTGCGCGGCTGAACGCGCCGCTCGATCCCGCGCTCGCGCTCGGCGCCGAGCGCGTCATCGTGATTGGCCTGAACTCCGCCGTCGTTCCCGAGGACCTCCCGCCGGCGACCAGGCCCGACCTCTTCGATGGTGCGTCGTCACTGCTGAGCGTGCTCGCCGACCAGCTCTCCAGCGACGTCACCAGGCTGACCGCGATCAACGAGGCAGCCGCGCAGAGCGTCGATCCCGGCGAGCAGGCCCCCCGCCGCAAGATCCCCTACATCTTTGTCGTGCCTTCGGACCGGACGAGGATCGGCCGCATCGCCGCCGACGTCTACAAGCGCCGCTACCAGAGCACGCGAGCCATCTTGCGCTCTCCCAACCTGGCACTTCTTGGGCGCATCACCGACGCAGCGCGTAACCCGATGCACGGCGAGCTCTACAGTTACCTGTTCTTAGGCAGAGAGTTCCTGCACGAGCTGATCGAGCTCGGCCGCACCGACGCTCAGCACTGGCTAGACACCGAACACGACGCGTGGCCATGGCGCGTCGGTCGCCAGGCCAAGGCATAGCACTCCCGGTTTGCGCGCCGAGCGGCGCCCAAACTCGAACACTCAGGGATCGCGCACCTGTTGGCTGAAGAGCGTCAAGTTCTCACTTGCAGGGGTCGCTGAGTTGCGTGAACTTCGGCAATCGACGAGAAGCAGGACCTCGCGGCAGCGCTTCCGCTCGCGGGCGGCGCGTACGGTCGTGTTGGGGGGCGTTTCGGGTTTCGTGGGCCGGCTGAAGCCCCGTAGGATCGCCCGATGGCGGGCGATGCAGAAGCCCTTCTCCGCGAAGCCCAGGAAGCGCTCGAGGCCGGTAACTGGTCGGCGGCCAGGACGTCGTTCGAGGCGGCGCTCGAGCGTGAGGAGTTGGCCGAGGCGCTGTTCGGGCTCGGAAACGCGCTGTGGTGGCTCGGTGAGACCGAGGCCTCGGTTCAGTATCAGGCGCGGGCGTATGCCTCGTTTTATCGGCGCCCGGACCCGGCCCAGGCGGCCCTCACCGCGATCTACCTGTGCCTCACGTACCGCGCGAGCCTCGGCAACGACGCGGCCTCGCGGGGATGGCTCGGGCGCGCGGCGCGGCTGGTCGAGGAGTTCGAGCTCGCACCCCTTGGCGGCTGGGTGTCGCTGTGTCGTGCTGTCATGGCCAACGACGACGACGACCCGGCGACGGCCGAGCGATGGGCGAGGGGGGCGCGCGAGGTTGCCCGGGAGTCCGCGGACGGCGACTTGGAGCTTTGCGCGTTGAGCGAGCTCGGCGCCGCGCTCGTCGGGATCGGAAGGGTCGAGGCGGGCGCCGCCCTGCTGGACGAGGCCATGGCCGGCTCACTCGGCAGGGAGACCGCAAGCCTGGACACGGTGGTGTTGACGAGCTGCAACACGATCATCTGCTGTAGCCGCGCGGGCGATTTCAGGCGGGCGAGGCAGTGGATCCAGGCCGCCGACGAGTTCAACCGGCGCTACGGCTCGCCGCATCTGTACACCGTCTGCCGCACCCACTACGGGAGCATCCTGTTCGCCACCGGCAAATGGGCGGAGGCCGAGGCGGAGTTGCTGGCCGCGCTGAAGATCGGGAAGAGGGCCGAGCCGGCTGTGCACGCCGAGGCGCTGGCGAAGCTGGCGGAGCTGCGCCTGGCGCAGGGCAGAGTCGAGGAGGCCGAGCGGCTGCTGGAGGGCTTCGGCGATCAGCCGGCGACCGTGTGCGCCGCCGCGGCCATCCAGCTGGCGCGCGGCTACCCGGCGGTGGCGGCGTCGATTCTGGAGCGCCGTCTGCGCGAGGTCGGCGAGGAGCGCCTGGAGGCAGCGGCCCTCTGTGAGCTGCTGATCGAGGCGGAGATCGAGCGAGGGGCCGTGCCGGACGCTACGGCTCGCGCCCAGCGGCTCGCGGAGCTCGGCGCGAGCCTGGGGTTCGAGGCGATGATCGCTCGTGCCGAGCGCGCGCTCGGCCGGACGCTCGTCGCGGCTGGGGATGGTCAGCGGGCGGCGCGCGAGCTCGAGCGGGCGCTGTCTCGGTTCCGGCAGCTGGAGATGTCGCTGGAGATCGCTCGCACCCGCCTCTTGCTCGCCAGGGCACTGGGGGGCGAGGCGCCGGAGCCCGCGATCGCCGAGGCGCGCGCCGCGCTCGCCGGGTTCGAAGAGCTCGGCGCCGCGCGGGACGCCGATGCGGCGGCCGCGTTCCTGCGCTCGCTCGGGGTGAAGACCGCTCGGAGCGGCCCGAAGGGGATCAGCCTGCTCACGAAGCGAGAGCTCGAGGTGCTGGCGCTGCTCGGCGAGGGCCTGTCGAACCCCGAGATCGTGGAGCGCCTCTTCATCACGCGCAAGACGGTCGAGCACCACGTCGCGAGCGTGCTGTCCAAGCTCGGGCTGCGGAGCCGAGGCGAGGCGACCGCCTACGTGCTGCGCAACCTCGATCGCAACGAGATCGCGCCACGAAATAGGTGACCTCGCCGATGTCGCCAGCGGCGCGGCGTGCGACGCTCGCCCGGTGATCGAGCACGGTCGAACGGCAGGCAACCTCACCGCTCCCGCGGGCGCGATCCAGCGCTCGGCGATCGTCTCCGTGATGAGGAGAAGAACGATGGCGGCTCGAGAGCTGGCCAAGGAGAAGCACAGCGAGCGCGCGCTGATCGACGCGCTGCGCGCATCGCTGCGCGGCGAGGTCATCGATCACGACCATCCCGCCTACGACGACGCGCGACGCGTGTGGAACGGGCTGATCGACAGGCGCCCGGCCGTGATCGCTCGGTGCGCGGACCGTGCCGATGTGGTCGCGGCGGTGCGGGCGGCTCGAACGCACCGTCCTGTGGTCAGCATCCGCGGTGGCGGCCACCAGGTGGCCGGCAGTGCCGTGTGCGACGACGGGCTCGTGATCGACCTTTCCGCCATGACCGCAGTGCTGGTCGATCCCACCGAGCAGACCGCGCGCGTGCAGGCGGGGGCGACGTGGGCCCAGGTCGACCGGGACACACAGGCGTTCGGGCTGGCCACGACCGGCGGCGAAGTGTCCGGCACCGGCGTCGCCGGCCTGACCCTGGGCGGCGGTCTGGGCGTCATGATGCGCACGCATGGTCTGAGCTGCGACAACCTTCGCTCCGTCGAGATCGTCACCGCCGACGGCACCGTTCGGACCGCGAGTGCCGACGAGCATGCCGATCTGTTCTGGGCGGCCCGCGGCGGCGGCCGCGGCCTCGGCGTGGTCACGTCGTTGGAGTTCGACCTCCATCCGCTCGGTCCTCAGGTCGCCGGCGCGCTGGTCCTGTACCCCTACGAAGACGCGGAGAGCGTGGTGCGCGCATGGCGCGACTACGCCCGGGTGGCCCCCGACCAGATCGCGCCCGAGCTCGGACTGTGGAGCATCCCGCCCCTCCCCGACGTCCCCGAGGAGCTGCATGGCTCGCGGGTGGTCGTCGTCGCCGGCGTGTACGTCGGCTCACCGCGCGCTGCCGATCCCGTCCTGGCACCGTTACGGCAGCTGGGCACTCCGCTCGCCGACCTGACCGCCACGACGCCCTACGTCGAGTCCCAGAGCTCCCTCGATGCGCTCTTCCCGGAGGGGAAGCGCTACTACTGGAAGTCGCACTTCATGGACGAGCTGACCGACGAGGTCATCGCGGTCATGCTCGAGCGCGACACCCGCCGTCCAAGCCCGGAGTCGGTGATCTTCCTCCGCACCCTCGGCGGCGCGATCGCCCGCGTCGCCGACGACGGCACCGCATACGCACACCGCTCGGCGAGCCTCAACGTCAGCGTCGACGCCTCGTGGGACGACGCCGCGCTCGACGACACCGCGATCGCCTGGGCCCGTTCGACATGGGAAGCGCTCGAGCCGTACTCGACCGGCGGCGTCTACCTGAACTTCGCAGGCCTCGGCGACGAAGGGGACCAACTACGCCACGCGGCGCTCGGCGCCGGCGAAGAGCGCCTGGACGAGATCCGCCGAGCCTACGACCCCGAGGGTCTGTTCGAAGCCGCAGCCCAGCAACCGTGAGCTCGCAGAACGCACGCGAGCACTTGGCCCACCCGAGCACACCAGGAGGACAGCCATGACCCCGAAGGCACTCGCCGACTCCACGCAGTCCGAGCGGGCGATGTGGGCCACCGGTGACTACGCGGCGATCGCGTCGGACATGTTCTGGGAGGTCGGCGCTCGGATCGTCGATCGCGTCGGCGTCGCGCCCGGGGAGCGCGTGCTCGACGTCGCCTGCGGCACCGGCAACGCGGCGCTCCGCGCCGCCGAGGCTGGTGGCCGTGTCGTGGGTGTGGATCTGACGCCAGAGCTGTTCGACGCGGGGCGCGCGCTTGCCGCCGACGCTGGAGTCGAGGTCGAGTGGGTCGAAGGAGACGCCGAGGCGCTGCCGTTCGAGAACCAGAGCTTCGACGTCGTGCTCTCGACCTTCGGCTGCATGTTTGCGCCGCGCCACGAGGTCGCCGCCCGTGAGCTGGTGCGGGTGTTACGGACCGGCGGTCGGATGGGGCTCTGCAGCTGGACCCCGCACAGCTCGATCGCCGCCTTGATGCGGACCCTGATGGGCGCCCTGCCGCCGGCGCCCGAATTCGCGCATCCCCCTCCGCTCTGGGGTTCGGAGGACCACGTCAAGAGCCTCTTCAAGGGAAGCGGGCTCGAGCTCGACTTCGAGCGGGGGGCAGTTGAGTTCCTGTTCGATTCCGTGGAGGGCGCCCTCCGGATCTACGAGACGAAGTGGGGTCCGTTCGTGACGGCCAGGAAATTGCTGGCGCCGCAGGGTCGCTGGACAGCAGTGCGCGCCGAGCTCGCGGGCGAGCTGGAGCGCCACAACACGTCCTCCGACGGCAAGCTCGCCTACACCGGCGACTACCTGGTGGTGGTCGGCGAGAGGCTCTCGTCGTAGCGCTGCGGTCGAGACGGATGATCGTCCCGGATAGCGGGGTCGATAGCCGTCTCGATTCGCGGGTCGCGCCGTCCGGCGCGGTCGTTGGCGACTGTGCTGCGCATGGCGCGGCATAGGCGCCATCGGCCCGCGCGCGTCGTGGCGCGCGAGGGGTCAGATGCGCCCTCCGGGCGCGCCACGACCGTCGGCCGGAGCCGCATGGAGCTTCGGCCCGCCTGGGCGTCGTCGATCTTCGTTGAGCGGACTGGCGGCCGCCGCCCCGAGCGTCGTCCGCAGCTCGGGATGGTGTCGAGAAGGGCGCCGCCGCGGAGCCCGCGAGTGGCTTGGTGAGCGAACAGGCGTGCCGCACCGATCGGGCTTTCGGTCGGGAATGGCTCCCGCCGCTGATCGCGCCAACGTTCGCGCTGGCGGCTCTGCTTCCCGTGTTGTTCGACGTGATGAAGGACATCCCGCCGTCTTATGACTGCGGGAAGGACCCAGGTGTCGGCCACGACGAGAAGGTTGCGTCCTACCGGGGCGGCTTCGAGGTCCTCCACGGGCTCTCGCTGCTGTTGTCGCTTTCGGCCATCGTCGCGTTGAGCGTCGCGCGCAAGCGCCGTGGGGGAGCAGCTGGGATCGGCATCCCCACCATGTGCGTGGTTGCCGGCCTCGGTGTCGCCGCGCTGCTCGCGCTGTCCTTCGAGCCCGCTCGCGTCACCGTGGTCGCTGTGTTCCTGCCGGCGAGCGCGCTCCTGGTCGTCGCGTACCCGCTCGGCGCCCAGCTCACGGGACTCGTCGCCGCGGCGCTGCTTGCCTGGGCGGGCATCAGAGCCACGCAGGCCGTCAGGATCCCCGGTTCACTGCGGGCCCAGTCTGCCGTGTGCTGGGTGGTGTTCGCGCTGACGTCCGGCCACGCACTCATCGTCGCCCACCAAGGACACGGACCGTTGTGGTGTTGAGACGGCCGGTAGTCACGTTCGTACGTGCTTGCTGCTGCTCCCAACTGAAAGCAGCGAAGCGTCCGCGCCACCGGGACGGGGCTCAGGCCGCGCCCGGCCCGGTTGGGATCGCGGCCGAGCGGCCGAGATGCCACGCCGCCACGTGCGCGCGGATGACGCGCAGCATCGGCCGCCCGCGGTTGTTCGCGGGGATGGCTCCCTCGATGATCACGTCTCGGAGCGTGATGATGGGAGGCGGGTCCGACAGCGCGTCGATCTCCCGCTGCTCTTCGGCTGTGAGCTCCTCGTCGTCACCCAGCGCCTCGAGTCTCTGCGCCAACGCGGCCTCCACGGACCGCCGGTCGTCGACGAACTGCCGGAAGTTGTTCTGGCGGAACGTCTGCCGAAACTGCTCGATGTCGCCTACCATCGGCGCGTCCTGGGGGACCGCCGCCGGGTCGCTGATCGGTCCGAACTCAGCGGCCGTGCGCGCAGAGGCCCAACCGATGCCCGCATCGACGTCGGCGTCGAGCCGGTCGGCCCAGTCCTCCTCCGTCGACAGGATCCCCTCGATCCATCTGCCGCCGACCAAGAGGCTGATCGCGGGCGCGAACCCCATGTCGGCGAACCGCAGCAACCGATCGAGGCTCCAGTCCCCACGCTGGGCTGCCCGCACGAGGGCCTCGGTGAGGGGCTCATAGCCGTCTGTCACGGTTCAGGGTTGAACCCTGCGCCGGACACGTCCGCCGCGTCCGCCGTGGGCTCGACGACAATGGTATTTCAACGGCGGCGCCGATCGCGAAGCGCACGGCAGTCATCAACGCGCGATCAGCATGCCTCGCTTGGGGTCGTCCGGCGGAACGAGGACCCGCCGGCGCCCGCCCCCGACTCGGGTTCACGGCGGTCCCGATAGACCGCCCGAACTGAAATCCCGCTCACGGCGTCATTCGGCACACCCTCACGGGCCGCGTCGGCGCCCGCCCACCCGTCGTGGCTCCGCTCGCCCGATCCGGCGATTCCAGCGCCCTCGCGAGACTGCCCATCCTCGACGTTGCCCGCGCTCTCGCCAGGCCCGATCCACTGCGCGGGTCGCGCCGTCCGGGCTGATCCTTGGCGACTGTGCTGCGCATGGCGCGGCATAGGCGCCGGGTCTTGCATGATTCAGGTAGACGGATGAGAGTCCGCGCGTGACGAAACGCATCAGGAGACGCGAGCCGCGAGCGCTGGAGAAGCTCCTTGCCGCTGCTGAGAAACAGCTTTGGGTTGAGTTCGAGAAGTCCAACGCCTTCACTCATCGCGGGGTCAAGGGCGCCGCGCGAGGGGTCAATCGTCTAGGACGCAGCTTTTCGGTGTTGCTCGTCAACTCGCCCTCGCCGCGATCGCGCGATCTGCCGGACCGCCGTCGATGATTGACAGTACGGTGGGAAGGATGCGGTCGCTCAGGATCTCGGCACCAATCGCGCCGCTCACGGTCATCGCGCTGGTGGCTTGCGTTGGTGTGGCCGCATGCGGATCAGCGGGGGGCGCCAGTGATGAGGAGCGCATTCGCGTGACTTACCGCGACTACTTTCGCGCCGCCGCCGATGGCGACGGCAAGAAAGTCTGCGAGTTGATGACTGCTGCCGCTCGTCAGGAGATCCTGGCTACGAGAGAGGCTTTCGGGGGAGCGGCCGCTTGCGCAACGCTCGTTGGCGAGCTCAGGGGAACCTTGGAGAAGGAGCAGCTGCGCGGGCTACGCGACGCGAAGGTAACAACGATCAGGATTGCCAGTGACCGCGCACTGGTGGACGGGACCGGCAGGATCGGGGAGGAGGAGCCTGCACGCATGCGCAAGGTCTCGGGCGACTGGCTCGTTGACGGCGATCTCGACGCGGGCCAGACCGTCGCCGGAAGCGGCGTGAGCATGCGCGTGGACGGCGGTTACACCCTCACGGTGTCCAACGCGCGTAAGACGAGCGCGTTGCCGGGCGGCGACAGGGCCGGCGGCGTGTTCGTGATCATTGACGTGCGGGTGCGCAACCACACCAAGACGGTTGCGAGGTTCGATCACTCCATGGCGCAGCTCGTTGACGCGTTCGGGAAGATCTATGCCGCCTCAAGAGGCCAAGCAGAAAAGCAGATCGACGCGCTGCCGAACTACTTCGGTGGTCGCGAGATCAAACGCGGGACCACAGAGTCAGGCTCGCTGGCATTCGATGTGCCGAAGGCTGCGGACATCGTGAAGGCCCAGTTCGTAGATTCGCTTCATTCGCCCTCGGCTGAGTTCACGCTGGCGGCTGAACTGGAGTTCAAGTAGAAGATCTCGCGCACAGCGCGCTCACGCTCGCACGACAAGAAGTTCTGAGGCATCGACGCTTTGTCTTAAGGTCGCCGGACGACCCCGCTTTGCGCGACAGCATCCGACGAACCCGGCGCTCTCGCTCCGACTGACCCGACGGACGACGCGCGGCAGCGATCGTCCGCTCGCGTTGAGTCAGGACAGCGCCGCGACGCCCGGCCGCCTGACCGTCCTGGATCGCCGTCAGCCGGATCAGGCGACTGCGGCGGGTGGCGCCGAGCGACAGCGACATCCACCGTGACCGGAATCTCACAACCGCCGAAGCCGCGCGGATAGATTCGGCTCATGAGCCCGACGGTGCGGGGAAGAATCGTCGACGAGAACGGCAACGCGTGGTCGGGGCTGCGGGCGGAGATACCGGCGGAGTACCTGCTCAAGCCCAAGCGGTTTCGCAGCGACCCGACCGGGGCCGACGGGCGCTTCTCGGTCAAGATCCCCGACACGTCGGAGATCCCCGACGCCGACGTGCGGGCCGTCGACGGCGTCTTGCGGCCGCTGTGCGAGCTCAAGCGCGTCGTCCTCACCGGCGACCCGGTCGATGCCGGTGACATCACCGTCCGCCGGGCCGACCGCAACGGCCTGCTCGTTACGCAGCTGACCGGCACGCCGCGGTTCGTCAGCACCGGCAACGCGCTGAAGGTGCTCATCGACGGCGAGGAGGCGTTCGGGCGGGTCGTCGACGAGCTCGAGCGCGTGCAGACGCTGGCACAGAGCAGCCCGGCGGTCAGCCATCGGGTCGACATGACGCAGCTGTTCTTCGCGACTCCCCCGGTGTTCGACAACGACCCGCGCAAGGAGGAGCCGAAGCTCATCTTCCGCTTCGTCCCGCCGGCGATCGTCCCGATCACGACGCTGAACACCCAGCCTGTGCCGCGTCCCGGCGACAAGCGACCCGAGCGGCTGCTGCTCGACCTCGCGCGCGCGTCAAATCCGGTGAAGACCCGCATCCTGCTCAACCATCCGTCGCTGGGCTGGCCCGAGGGCGTGCTGTGGCTCGTCGCGCTGCCGCTCGCGGCCGCCGGGCTGATCGGCGCGACGGCGGGCCTCATCGGACTGGCGGTGGGGATCGGCTGGGCGCTGTTCTTTCCGGTGGCGATCCCGGTAGCCATCGCGCTGTACTTCATCGAGATCGCGGTCGCCCGTGGCCAGCTCGCCGCCAACAGCCACGTCGAGCAGCTCACGGCGTACTTCGAGGCCGCGCTCGGGAGCGGTCCGGCCCGCCAGCAGATCGTCGTGCGCGGCTTCAGGCAGCCGACCCCCGACCACGGCGTCATGCACCCGAAGATGCTCATCGTCGACGGCGAGCGCGCGGTCGTGCTCGGCTCGCCGTTCGGCCAGCGCTACTACGACGACCAGCTGCACAGGATCGAGGACCCGCGCCGCGGCCACAACACGAGCCCGGTCGTGCACGACGTCAGCGTCGCCGTGAACGGACCGGCGGTGCGCCATATCGACGAGACGTTTCACACGTTCTGGAACGAGGACCTGAGCACGCCCGATCCGCAGCCCGCGACGAGCCCGGCGGCGCAGACCACAGGCGAGGACGGCATCGCCGACGTCCAGATCGTGCGGACGATGAGCGGCGGGCGCTTCGCGAGCCTCAACGACCGCAGCGAGAAGGGGATCCTCGAGTCCTATCTGCGCGCGTTCGCGGCGGCGAAGCACGTCATCTTCATCGAGACGCAGTACTTCACCGACAGCGTCATCGCCGATGCGCTCGAGCAGGTGCTCAAGACGACGGGCGTGCAGGTGATCCTGCTGCTGAACATCAAGCCGGACATCCCCCGCTACCCGGAGCGCCAGGGCGAGCTCGTGCGGCGTCTGCGCAAGGCGGGCGCCGCGCGCCTGGGCGTCTTCACCCGCTGGAGCTATGACCACACGCAGACGCCGCCGTGGATCGCGCCGGTCTACCTGCACACGAAGGCGGCCGTCGTCGACGACGCGTGGGCGACGATCGGCTCGGCCAACCTCGACGGCCTCTCGCTGGACTACAACATGGTCTTCAGCCCGCTCGTCGTCGGGGAGACGACGGCGACGGAGGTCAACGTCAACATCTTCAACGGCGGCGACCATTCCGCGTCACCGCTCGTCGACCTCGTGCGCCGCCGGCTGTGGGCCGAGCACCTCGGCTTTCTCGGCACCGACGGCAAGCCCGATCCGGGCAACTCGCGCCTCACCCGCCCGGTCGCGACGACCGACTGGCTCGATCTGTGGACCCGCGAGGCGGGCAAGGCGAGCGACCACGTCACCGACGCGCTGAGCGATCCGCTGCCCGGCTTCGTCCTGCCGTACCCCGACGGCGACGAGGCGGGCTCGCTCAAGGAGCCCGCGCAGCACCTGCGCGAGCTGCTCGGGATCGAGCTGCGCGTCCGCCCGATCGGCACGATCCGTTCCTTCGACTTCTCCACGCAGCGGTGGGAGAACAAGACCGGCGAGGACCAGTCCTGATGAGCGTCGAGCGCACGCTGCTCGCCGGCGTCGGGTCCGCGCTGACCGTCGCCGGCTCGATCGCGCAGCTGTCCGGCGGGCCGCGCCGCCTGCTCGCCTCGCTCGGCTGGGACCTGCCGCCCGCCGCCGAGGACATCGGGCTCGCCGCGCTCGACCTCGGGCAGGTCGGCGCGCGGCTGACGGCGTGGACCGCGCTGGCCGCGGACCCGTCGTCCTCCGGCGACGACGAGGCGCTCGCCCTGCTCGAGCTCGGCGACGCGGTCGCCGGCGCGCTGGGAGATCTCGGCGACCTCGAGCTCGATGCGCCGCAGGCCTACCTGGATCGCACGAACATCCAGGACGAGTTCCTCACGCGACTGCTCGACCTGTACCTCATCCAGTCCTGTGCCGTGGCGTCGCGACCGACGTTCGACCTGGCGCTGCTGCTCGGGTGGTTCGAGCTGGCGCCGCACGAGGCCGATCCGCAGCGCTTCCAGGTCGCGCACCTGCGCCACGTCGTGCATTGGGACCGCGTGCCGGCGCTGTTTTCCGACCCCGCGCAGCTGATGGGCGACGTCTACGGCTGGGGAACGGCGCGGTT
The DNA here is from genome assembly GCA_963705315.1 of uncultured Actinomycetes bacterium. Taxonomy (GTDB): domain Bacteria; phylum Actinomycetota; class Thermoleophilia; order Solirubrobacterales; family Solirubrobacteraceae; genus CADCVQ01. The sequence goes on along the minus strand of OY970068.1, from coordinate 3,360,991 downwards.
CGATCCCGACACGCTCGTCGGCCGCCTCGGCGGGGTGCTCCAGCACGTCAGCACGAACATGCGCCGGCGCGAGCTGCACCCGGTGCCGCTCGCCCGGCTGCACGGCGGCCCGCCGCCACCGGGGTCCGCGGCGCACGGCCAGCTCTTCCTCACGCTGCTAGGCAGCGAAGGCGCGCTGGATGGCGAGGCGGGGATCACCGTCTTCGGGCTGCCGCCGACCGCCGCGGCGGGCAGCGACGGCGGCCTCGGCCTCGGCCCGTACGCCGAGGGCGCCGCGACGCTGCGCGTTGCGCTGTCGTCGACGCTGTCGGTCGGGCTCGAGGCGGATGCCGACCTCGGTACGGGGCTCGCGCTCGTCCTGCGGCCGGGGACCGATCCGCAGCTGCGCACCGGGCTCAACGAGGCCGCGGCGGGCAGCGGCGCCCCGGGCGCGCGCGTCGCGATCGACCTCACGAAGGCCGCGCCGCCGGACTCGGCGATCACGCTGCTCGCATCCGGCGGGGCGCGCGTCGAGGCGGCGTCGGTCACGCTCGCGCTCGAGGTGACCGTCGACGGCCGCGGGACCGACGCCGCCGTGCGCCTGAAGGTCCTCGGCGGGCGGGTCAGCGTGACCGGCGAGGACTCGTCGTTCGTCGCGGCCATCCTTCCGCCGGGCGGCGTCTCGGCGACGGCTGACTTCGAGCTGTCCTGGTCACATCGCGACGGCGTTCGGCTCGACGGGCGCGCGCAGCTTCAGACCGACGTGGCGGTCGGGGTGACCCTCGGCCCGCTGACGATCGACGCCGTCAGGCTCGGGCTCGCACTCGACGGCGGGATCGCCGCAACGGCGGCGGTCGGCGTCACCCTGCGCCTGGCCGGGGCGCGGATCGTCATCGACGGCATCGGGCTGCGCGCCGCCGTCACGCCCGGGCCGGGCAGCCTCGGGAGCGCCGACCTGACGATCGCCGGCAAGCCGCCGACCGCGCTCGGGTTCGCGATCGACACGGGCGTCGTGCGCGGCGGCGGCTTCATCGGCTTCGACGCCGCCCGCGACGAGTACTCCGGCGTGCTCGAGCTGGCCATCGGCCCCGTGGCGATCAAGGCGATCGCCGTGCTGAGCACGAAGCTGCCCGACGGCCGGCCGGGCTGGTCGCTGCTGCTGCTCGTGTTCAGCGAGTTCGACGCCGTGCAGCTCGGCTACGGCTTCACCCTGGACGGCGTCGGCGGCATCGTCGGGATTCATCACGGCGTCTCGACGGCGGAGCTCCAGGCCGGGCTGCGCAACGGGACGCTCGAGAGCGTCCTGTTCCCGCCGAACCCGATCGCGAGCGCGCCGCTGCTGTTCGGCCGGCTGCGGCTCGTCTTTCCCATCGTCCCGCGAGCGCTGACGGTCGGCCCGGCGCTGAAGATCGGCTGGGGGACCCCCGCGATCGTGACGATCGATCTCGGGATCGTCATCCAGATCGACGACGTGCTCGGTGGCGGCACGGCGCAGCCGCAGATCAGCCGCGTCGTGCTCGTCGGCAAGCTCGAGGTCAAGCTCCCGCCCGACGCCGGCGCGGGCGTGGCCGAGCTGCTGAAGCTGCTGATCGACGTCGTCGGCAGCTACGAGGTGCGCGAGAAGGCGCTGAGCATCGACGCGCGGCTGCGCGACTCGCACGTCGCGGGGATCCCCGTGAGCGGGTCGCTCGTCGTGCGGGCGCGCTTTGGCGACCAGCCGAGCCTCATCCTCGCGGTCGGCGGCTTTCACCCACGCTTCACCGACCTGCCGCCGGGCCTGCCGGCGCAGGACCGGATCGGCTTCGAGCTGCGCTACGACATCGTCACGGTCCGCGTCACCGGCTACGTCGCGGTCACGTCCAACACGTTCCAGATCGGGGCCGACGCCGACCTCGTGGCCAAGGGCGGGAACTTCAAGATCACGGCGGGGCTCGGGTTCGATGCGCTGTTCGAGTTCGAGCCGGTCTTTCACTTCGAGATCGACTTCCGCGTCAGCGCTCAGATCAGCTACCGCGGACACAACCTTGCATCGGTGAAGGTCAAGGGCGTCCTGCGCGGGCCGGGGCGCTGGGAGGTCTCGGGGCATGCATCGTTCTCGATCCTCTTCTGGGACGTCAGCATCGGCTTCGAGCTCGGCTGGGGCGACACGCCGGCGCTGGCGCAGACGACGGTTGCGGTGGGCGCGCAGCTCGTCGCGGCGCTGTCGGAGCGGGGGAACTGGGCGGCGGAGCTGCCGCTCGGCGGGGCGGCGCTCGTCACGCTGCGCAAGGGCGCGGCGAGCGACGGCAGGGTCGCGGCGCACCCGCTGGGTGAGCTCGCCGTCACGCAGAACGTCGTCCCGCTCGGGATCGACATCACGCGGGTCGGGACCGCCCGCCCGTCCGACGGCACGCGCTTTGACATCACCAAGGTTGCCGTCGGCGGACGTGAGCTGGCGGCGCCGGTGTTCCGCGACGAGCATTTCGCCCGCGGGCGCTTCCTCGACCTCGACCCGGAGGAGCGCCTGTCGACGCCGTCCTTCGAGCGCTTCCGCGCGGGCGTCGAGATCTCGACATCGGACTACCGGGTCGCCGCAGACCAGGTCGCCTTCAACCCGGACTTCGAAACCGTGTACCTGGGCGAGCCGCCGGCGCCGCCCGAGCGGTCGGGCGTCGGCCCGCTGATCCTCGTCGCGCAGGCCCGCAACGGCGCGGCGTCGCGGTCGCAGCTGCGCCGCGACGAGCGGCTCGTTCCCACCGACGTCGACACGCGGATCGCCGTCGACGCGCCGCGGTTCGTCGTGGGCGGTGCCACCTTCGGCTCGTTCACCGAAGCGCAGCAGGCGGGCAAGCTCATCTTCGAAGCCGCGGAGCTCACGTGACATCGAGTCATTGCTCGTCGATCCTGGTGGTCCAATCCCTACGGAGCTGCTCGCGATGAGCTACCGCTTCCTGCCCTGGGTGCGGCGTGGCCTCGCCGCCGAGCTTCCCGACTCCGACCCGATCGCGGGCGACCTCCCGGCGCGGGCGCGGCTGCCGGTGCGGCTCACGCTCGCGCACGGCGCGCAGGCGCCGATGGACCTCGAGCTCTACGGCCCGGGCGACGTCACCGGCCTGGACACGCGCGCGATCGTCCGCACCGAGCCGCGGCGCGGGACGCCGAACTTCGCGCCGGACCAGTTCGCCGCGATCGAGTTCGACCCGCCCGACCTGCCGTGGCTGCTCTCGCCGGTCAAGGCGGGAACGCGCGACCGCCTGCGGCCGTGGCTCGCGCTCGTCGTCGTGGCGCGCGGGCCGGGGGTCGAGATCGACGTCGTGCCCAACCGGCCGCTGCCGCGCCTGGCGATCGGGACGCCCACGTCGGCCGCCGACGAGCTTCCCGATCTGGGCGAGTCGTGGGCGTGGGCGCACGCGCACATGGTCGAGGCGGACACCACCTCCAGCGTCCCCGCGAAGCTCGCCGCCGAGCCCGATCTCAACGTCTCGCGGCTGCTGTGCCCGCGGCGCCTGGAGCCCGACCGCGACTACGTCGCGTGCCTCGTCCCGACGACCGAAGCCGGGCGGCGCGCCGGGCTCGGCGACGACCCGGGCGGCGGCGACACGACCGGCCCGGCGTGGAGCGGGGGCGCGAGCGCGATCCTGCCGCTCTACTACCACTGGGAGTTCCGCACCGGCCCGGCGGGGGATTTCGAGTCGCTCGCGCGCCGCCTCGTGCCGCGACCGATCCCCGACAGCGTGGGGCGCAGGCCGATGTACGTCGGCGCCGCCGACCCGGCATTACCCGAGCTCGCGCCGGGCGCCGGCGGCGTGCTCGACCTCGAGGGCGCACTGCGCGCGCCCGATCCCGGGACCGGCGGCGGCTCGCCGGCAGCGCCGGCGCTCGTCGAGGCGCTCGTGCGCGTGCTCGACGCCCCGAACGCGCATGTCGCCGCAGGCGCGCCCCGCGATGCCGAGGCGGTCGCGCCGCCGATCTACGGCCAGTGGCCGGCGCGCAGGCACACGGTCCCGGCGACGCCGAACGCGCCGCCGCGCTGGCTGCGCGAGCTCAACGTCGACCCGCGCCACCGGGCGGCGGCCGGGCTGGGCGCGCAGGTCGTGCGCGAGAACCAGGAGCGCTTCGTCGAGGCGGCGTGGAAGCAGGTCGGCGACGTGCTCGCCGCCAACCAGCTCCGCGACCGCGCGCGGCTCATGCGCCGCGTCGGAGGCCGCATCCACGCCCGCCACCTCGCGGCGCTGCGTCCCGACGCGCTGTTCGCGATCGCCGCGCCCGTGCACGAGCGGATCACGCTTGGCGGCCAGAGCGTCCAACGCCGGCTGCGCACGAGCCTCATGCCCGACGGCGCGAGCGATCCCGCGTTCCGGCGGATGGCCGCGCCGCAGAGCCCGCTGCTGCGGCGGGCGGCGCGGCTGAACGGTGGCGACGGTGGTGCGGTTGCGCCCGTCACCGTGCTCGCCGACCTCGCGCGCGGCGCGCTGAAGCTCGACCTGCTCGCCGCGGTGCCGGACGGCATCACGGGCTCGACGCTCATCGCGCAGCTCCCCGGCGCGAGCGGCGGCCAGGTGAGCGGCGGACCGCTCGGGCTGCCCGGGCGCGTCGACGTCGCGATCTTCAACCAGCTCAAGGGTGCAGAGGCGACCGTCGCCCAGCATCCGGGCACGTTCACCTTCCAGGTGAATTCCGGGCTGACGGCAGTCATCAGCGAGGACAAGCTCGGCGCGATCACCGCGGCGGTCGGCACGCAGGGGACGCTGCACGGGACGGTCGGGCTCGTGCTGCAGCCGCTGACGCCCGGCACGGGCTTCACGCTTCCCGGCGGACCGGTCATCAACGTCGGCCCGCCCGTGACGCGGCCGGCGTCCATCGCGGCGATGGTCAGCTCCGTCCAGGTCCAGCTGCAGGCGTTCTCGCCGACGGTCGCGCCGCTGCGCCCGCCGCCCGCGGCACTCGAGCTTGCGGGGATGCGTGCGGGCGTCGTCGGCGCGCTCGATCCGACCGCCGTCATCGACGCGCGCGTGCGCGAGCGCGTCCGCATCGGCGCCGGCATCACCATCCAGGATCTCGGAGACCGCGTCCGCCCGACCGAGGATCTCGGGCCGGTCATGGCCGGGCCGCTCATCGACGAGGCGCTGTACCGCGGGCTGGCCGAGTACGACCAGGACCGCTTCCTGCCCGGCGCGGGCCAGATCCCCGCCGACACGGTGACGCTGCTCGAGACGAACCCGCGCTTCGTCGAGGCGTTCCTCGTCGGCGCCAACCACGAGATGAATCGCGAGCTGCTGTGGCGGCGCTACCCGACCGACCGCCGCGGGACGCCGTTCCGGCGCTTCTGGGAACGGCTCGACGGCCAGGCCGACATCGGGGCGATCCACGAGTTCGCGCCCGACGCCCGGCTCGGGACGAACTCGACCGGCCAGCTCGAGGGCTCGCTCGTGCTGCTCGTCCGCGGCGAACTGCTCAAGCGCTACCCGAACTCCGCCGTCTACGCCGTGCCCGCGGGCGCGGACGGCCGCCTCGATCCGGCCAAGCCGATCACGCTGCCGGTCTTCGCCGGGCGCCTGGAGCCCGACCTGTCGTTCGTCGGCTTCGATCTCACCGAGGAGGACGTCGAGCCCGCGCCCGGCTGGTTCTTCGTCATCGCCGAGCAGCCGAGCGAGCCGCGCTTCGGCCTCGACGTGCCGCAGAACGGAGCGCCGACCGCGCCGCCCGCGGCGTGGGACGAGCTGGATTGGGGACACGTCGGCGTCGCGCCCGGCGGCTACATGCGGCTCGCCGGCACCACGCTCATGGGGCAGTCCAAGCTCCTCACCGGCCGCCCCGACCCGCTGGCGTTCACGCTTGCAACGCCGGTGGAGTTCGGCCGCAACTCCGGCGCCATGGCGGCGATCACGTTCCAGCGGCCGTTCCGCGCGGCGATCCACAGCTCGAAGGTGCTGGCCGGCGTGCGAGGGGAGACGTAGATGGGAGCGCAGGACGCGCTTGCCGCCGCGCGCCGGGCGCTCGTTGCCGCCGAGGCCGCGGTCGCGCGGAACGTCGCCGCGCTCGCGGACGCGCAGGCGGCGCTCGCCGACCTCGAGGCGAGCGGCGCGAGCCTCGTGCAGCGGCGCCCCGTCATCCGCGAGATCAGGCGGCTGACCACCGCTCGCGCGCAGCTCGATGCCGGCGTGGCCACCGCCCGGGCCGAGGTGCAGCGGCTGCGCGACCTCGCCGCCGGCGCGACCGGGCCCGAGCAGCTCATCGCCGCACTCGACGGCCAGGTGCCGGTCGCGCTCCTTCCCGTGCGGCTCGAGACGCGCTTCAGCGCCGACCGCCAGACGCTGCGCATCCGCGTGTTCCCCGACCAGATCCACAAGGACGACCACGAGCCCGAGCTCACCGACGCCGAGTTCGCCGCCGGGCAGGAGTACTGGCGCGCGCGGTGGGCCGCCGGCGCCGACGCGCCACAGGCCCGCGCCGCCTGGCAGCGGATCGCCGCCGGCTCGCGCGCGCCGCGCGCGCGCTACGTCGTGGAGGTCACAACACCGCAGAACGTCGCCGCGCTCGGCCAGGGCGAGCCGCGCTTCCCCGATGTCGCGCGCAAGCCGGCGCCGTGGACGCGTGCCGCGCAGGCCGTGCTGCTGCCCGAGCAGTGGGTCGCGCTCGGCTACCGCGCGGGCAACGAGGTCCTGCGCGCATGGGGGGCGACGATCCCCGAACGGGTCGCGATGGGCCCGGAACCGGAGATCGAGACCGGGCCCGAGCCCGCCGAGGGCGAGCTGCCGATCGACGACGGCATCCGCTGGCTCGTCGACTACGACGCGGCGCTCAAGATGGGAATGGCGATCACCGTCACCGACGCCGAGGTCGTGGGCGGCCTCGGGCGCGGCTTGGATGCGCTCGTCGTCGTCGGCGTCGACTGGTCGCTCGATCCCGCCGCCGGCGCGATCGCGCTCGGCGACCGGCTCGCCGCCGCGGCCGGCTCGGACGGCCTGTCGCTGCTCGCCGCCGGAACGCCGACGAACAACACGGCGACCGACAGCGCGGCCGCCGCCGACGTCGCGCGCCTGGATCCGTTCGACGCACCGCCGCCGCCCGTGCCTGACGCGGCCGGCGCGAAGGCCGAGCGCGCGCTCGGCCTCGGCCCCGGGTCGGCGCTCGCCGCCGCCCCTGGCGCGGACGCGGGCGATGATCTCGGCGCGCGCCATATGGCCAACGCGCTGTGGCCCACGACGTGGGGCTACTTCCTCGACCAGCTCATGCGCCCGCTCGTCTCCGACGCCGCCAGCGACGCCGCGCGCGAGCACTTCTGCGACCACGTCCGCGGGCGCGGGCCGCTGCCGGCGCTGCGGGTCGGCGACCAGCCCTACGGCCTGCTGCCTGTCGTCGCGCCCGACGCGTGGGCCGCCGACGATCCCGTAGAGGGGCAGATCGGCGCGCAGCTGCGCAGCATGCGCGGCCTGTGGTCCGACGCGGCCGCAAGCGTGCCGGCGCTCGGCGACAGTGACGCGCCGGACCGCGACCTCGTCACGGTGCTGCGCATGTCGCCGCGCTCGGCGAGCTACCGCGTGCGGCGCGCCACCGGGCCGGCCGTCCTCGCGGCCGGCAAGGGCTTGGAGGCGCTCGCGCCGTTTCAGGAGCTGAGCGCCAAGACGTTCCTCTCGCTGGCGAACATCGAGGGGCGCCCCCGGCTCGTCGACCTCGTGCTCGACACCGGGCCGAAGCTCCTGCCGGTGCCGCTCACGAGCGACGCGCTCTCCGAATCCGGCCGGCTCGACCCGAACTACATCGCCCAGATCGCGACGGCGATGGGCCGCAAGGGCGGCCTGTTGGACCCGCTCGCACTGCGGCCGCCGCCGCGCTCGCTGCTCGAGGCGCTCGTGCTCCAGAGCGCCCAGATCGAGATCTCCGACGCCGCCGCCGGGGCGATCGTCATCCACGAGCTCGCTCAGGGCACGCTGCAGGCCAGGCCCGCGCAGGTCCAGGTGCGCGATCGCGAGCTGCACGGCATCGATCCCGCAGCGCTCGTGCTCACGGCTCCGGGCCAGCGCCGCTCGCTGCTTGACGCCGTGGGCGGGCCGTCGGAGGTGGCGCAGCTGAAGGTGCCCGAGATCTCCGGCACCGACACGCTCGCCGACCGCTTCGCGACGACGAAGATCGACGACTTGCGCAGCCAGCCGTCGACGAAGCGCCTCGGCGAATTCCGCGCGAGCATCGAGTACCTGGCCACACTGCCGAGCGCCGAGCTCGACCGGCTCGCCGCCGAGACGCTCGACTGCTGCTCGCACCGGATCGACGCGTGGCTCACGTCGCTGGCGACGCGGCGCCTGGACACCGTCCGCGAGACCGTCGCGGGGACGTACGTCGGCGGCTTCGGCTGGCTCGAGGACGTGCACCCGCGGGCGGACCCGGCGAGCTTCGGCTACGTCCACGCGCCGTCGGTCGCGCAGGCCTCGAGCGCGGCGATCCTGCGCAGCGGCCACCTCGGGCGCCGCGGCGACGCCGCCGAGGCGCTCGCGCTCGACCTCAGCTCGCAGCGCGTTGCGCGGGCGCTCGATCTGCTCGACGGGATGCGCCAGGGACAGCCGATCGGCGCGCTGCTCGGCTACCGCTTCGAGCGCGGCCTGCGGGACCGGCGCATCGCGCTCGCCGGCTACATCCTCGCGTTCCGCCAGGCCGCGCCGCTGCAGACCGCCGTCGACGGCTTCGCCGACAACCGCCCGGTCGAGGCGATCGCGGCGCGCGATGTGGTCGACGGGCTGAAGCTCCTCGACCTCCGGCGCACCAACGAGGGGGCGCTGCTCGAACGGGCCGGCGTGGCGGCGACCGATCGCGACGACGTCCGCGCCGAGCTCGCCGCGCTCGACGACCTGCTCGACGCCGTCGCCGACCTGCTGCTCGCCGAGGGCGTGCACCAGATGGTCGCCGGCAACGACGAGCGCGCCGGCGCGGCGCTCGACGCGCTGGACCGCCAGACCGCGCTGCCCGACCTCAGGGTCGCACGTACGCCGCGCACGGGCAGCTCGGCGTCGCACCGGCTCCTGCTCGCACTGCACGACGGCGCGGCGCCCGCCGGCTGGGCGAGCGACCCGCGCGCCGCCGCCGAGCCGCGCCTGAACGCGTGGGCGGCGCGGGTGCTCGGCGACCCGGGCGCGGCGCGCTTGCATGCCGCCGTCCGCGACGCAGCCGGTGGCGAGCTTGAGCGCGTGCAGGCGACGCTCGCCGAGCTATCGCTCTCGCCGCTGTCGACGGTCATGGCGGCGGGCGCAGCCGGCGGCAGCGAGCGGGCGACAGAGCTCGAATCGCGGCTCGGGCTCGCCCTGGCCGCCAAGGTCACGGCGCAGGATGCGGCGACGCTCGAGCTGCTGCCCGACCCGCCCGCGGGCGCACCCGCCGAAGCGATCGGGCTCGCCGAGCTGCTCGCCTTCGCGAGCGAGCTGCTCGACCTCGCGGGCGCGTGCCGCCCCGCGAGCGCGGCCGACCTTGTCCTCGACAGCGAGCTGCGCGACCCGGCGCCGGTCGACCCCGGCTACGACGTGGCGGAGCTCAAGCGCCGCGCCGACACGGCGCTGTCCACGCTGACCGCAGCCGTGAACGGACTGCCCGCCGCGGGTTCGAATGCCACCGCGCAGACGCTTGCCCGGCGGCTGCTCGCGGCGGCCGACGCCGGCGTGCCCGGCGCGGTGCCGGCCGGCGAGGACCGCGAAGCGCTGCTCGCGCAGGCCCAGCTCATCCGCGCCGCCGGCGACGCGACCGGCGCCACGGTCCAGGCCGCCGAGGCGGCGTTCGACCGCGGCGCAGCGACCCCGGCGCAGCGCGTCGAGCACGACCTCGCGCGGCTGCGCTCGATCTTCGGGGAGTCCTTCCCGGCCGCGGCGCTCTTCACCGCCGCGAACGCCGGCGCCCTCGGCGCGTCGCTGGCGGACGCGACCGCGCTGCTCGGCGGCGACCCGCTCGTCCCGGCGGCGTGGCTCGCACAGCACGCGCTCGTGCGCCCGTCCGCCGCGCGGCTGTCGACGGTGCTCTCCGGCGCCGAGGCGCTGGGTCGCGACATCGGCGCCGACCAGCTCGAGGTCGCTCAGCTTCCGCATGCTCCCGGGGAGCGCTGGATCGCGCTGCCGGGCGAGCGGCCCGCCGGCGCGCTCGGGCTGGTCGTCCACACGCCCGGCGGGCTGAGGCCGGCCGAGCCCGTCGCGGCGTGGGTCGTCGACGCGTGGCAGGACGTCGTCCCGAACGCCACCGAGACGACCGGCGTGAGCTTCCACTACGACGCGCCCGGAGCGCGTGCGCCGCAGACGCTGCTGCTCGCCGTCCCGCCGAGCGCGGTCACGTCGAACTGGAGCCTCGAGATGCTCGCCGCGAGCGTCCGCGAGGCGCTCGCCCTCGCCGGGATGCGGGGCGTCCAGATCGACCAGCTCGCAGCGGTCCCGCGCTTCCTGCCGGCGACGTATCTCGGGTTCAACCTCGAGGGCAAGACGCCGTCGATCGACTTCGGGCCGCTCTTCACGCAGGCGATAGAGCGCGACAACGCCGCGTTCGCGGCGGAGGGCCCATGAGCTCGATCACGACGTGGAACCGGATCGAGCCGCTGCCCGTCGCCAGCGCGATCGACGCCGGGCTGCGCGCCGAGATCGCCGATCCGCTGTGGCTGCTCGCGCGCCAGCGCCAGTTCGGCGAGTTCCGCGGCGAGGACTGCGGCTCGCCGGTGCAGGCGCGCCTGGTGATCGACAGCGCGCGGCTGTCGCGCTACCACGCCGGCAGGCCGGGGTCGGGTGCCGCTGGGCGGGCCATCGACTACGACGATGCCTCGCTACCGCTCGAGGCGCTTGCGGAGCGGGAGCGGGCGCGCGGAGCGCCCGGCGACGGCGGCCTCGCGTACGAGGCCGGCCTGCACTTCCTGCGGCTGCTCAAGGCGCAGCGCGTCGCCGCCGCGCGGCGTCGGGCGTACGTCGAGCGCTACGCGTTCACCGACGCGGACCTGCCGGGGGACGATCAGGCGACCGCCGCGCTGCGCCGCCGCGCCGCCGGTCGCGTACCGGACGGCCGGCGCCTCCACGCGGACCTTGCCGCGGCACGCGGCAGCGCGGAGACGCTGACGATCCTTCCGGCGCAACCGGCGATTCCCGCCACCGACCGCGACAGGGTGCTCGCCGCCGCCAACGCGTTCCTCGCCTGGTGGGACGGCTTCATCGCCGAGCCCGACAGCGGCGCGCCCGACGCGTGGAAGGCCGACCGGCTCGAGCACGGCTTCGCGGTCCAGGCCGAGCTTCCCGGCGGGCGCGTCGTCCTGACGGCCGACGAGTACCCCGGCGGGCGGCTGGACTGGCACGCCTTCCGCGCCTCCGCCCGGCCGGACCTCGGCGAGCCGGCGCAGCCGCGTCCCGCCAACGCCCTCGTGCGCACCCTGCTGCCCGCGCACGTGACGTATCGCGGCATGCCCGCCGACCGCTTCTGGGAGATCGAGGACTCGGCGATCCGCTTCGGCGGGCTGCAGACCGGGCGCACGGACCTCGCCCGGCTGCTGCTCGCCGACTTCGCGCTGACCTACGGCAACGACTGGTTCGTCATCCCGATCGAGCTGCCGGTCGGCTCGATCGCGCAGGTCACCGCGCTGACCGCGACCGACACGTTCGGCGAGACGACGACCGTGCCCGCGGCGTCCGATCCCGCGTGGCAGATGTACCGCGTCGCCGCGCCCGGGGCACCCCAGCGCCTGCAGAACCTCCTCTTCCTCCCGCCGGTACTGCTCGAGACCCAGGAATCCGATCCGGTCGAGGAGGTCGCGTTGTTCCGCGACGAGATGGCGAACGTCGTGTGGGGCGTCGAGCGCACGGTGCAGGGTGCCGCGGGGAGCGGCGTCGACCGCTACGAGGAGGGGCAGCGCGCGCTCGCCGCCGGCGAGGACCAGCGAGTCCCCACCGACACCGCAGACGCCGAGCTGCTGTACCGCCTGGCGACGCGCGTGCCCGACCACTGGTACCCGTTCGTGCCCGTGCGGGCGCCGGGCTCGCCCGCTGCGTCCGGCGCGATCGCGCTCGAGCTGCGCCCGCTGTTGCGTGTCCGTGCCGACGGATCGAGCGAGTCGATCCTTCCGCGCGGGCGTGTACTCAGCGCCGCCGATCCGCTCGTCCTCGTCGAGGAGGAGGTACCGCGCGACGGCGCCGTCGTGACGCGCAACCTCCAGCTCACGCGCTGGACCGACGGGCGCATCGTGCTGTGGTGCGGACGGCGCAAGCGGCCAGGCACGGGGGAGGGCGCGAGCGGGCTGCGCTTCGACGTCGTGGGCGGCCTGGCCGATCCCGATGCCTGACGTGCGATAGAACGCCTGCATGCACGACTGGATCGCCGAGGCCGCCGAGGCCATCGCCGCGCGCGCGCCGAAGGAGCTCGGGCAGCTCGTGGCGATCTCGTCGCCGTCGGGCGACAGCGACGGCGCCGAGGAGGCGTTCGCGCTTGCCCAGACGCTCGTCCCGCCGGGCGCGAGCACCGAGCGCGCGGAGTGCTCGTCGGCCGACCACGCGGAGGACCTCATCGTGCGGCTGCAGGGCAGCGGCAGCGGCCGCGTCGTGCTGCTCGGCCATGTCGACACGGTCATAGCGCACGACGAGCACAGGGCGCTCAAGCGCGACGGCGAGCATCTGCTCGGCTCGGGCTCGATCGACATGAAGGGCGGCGTCGTGCTGTCGCTCGGCGTCATGCGGGCGATCGCGTCGCGGCCGGAGACGTTCGCCGAGCTAGCGCTCCTGCTCGTCTGCGACGAGGAATGGCGTGCCGGCGACTTCGTCCACACGCAGACCTTCGCGGACTTCGACGCGTGCCTGTGCTTCGAGGGCGGCGAGCTGACGCCCGACGGTGACGAGGCCGTCGTCGTCAAGCGCAAGGCGGCCGGGACGCTGCAGGTGCTCGCGCACGGCAAGTCCGCGCACTCGGGCTCGGCACCCGACGACGGCGCCAACGCACTGCTCGCGCTCGCCAGCGCCGCACAGTCCATTGCACAGCGCCATGACCCGCAGGGCGCGCAGCACCTCACGGCCGTGCCGACGGTCGTGCGCTGTGGCGACGCGTTCAACGTCGTCCCGGCGGCCGGTGAACTGTTATGTGACCTGCGCGCCGACGGCGCCGACGCCTTCGACACGGTGCTCCAGGACCTGCCCGACCACGTCGACGGCGTGCGCCTCGAGGGCGTGATGCAGCGCTGCTGGCCGGGCCTGGACTCGCGCGCCGCGACCGGCGATCTGCTCGCGTCGGCCGCGTCGCGTCTGGGCCGCCCGATCATCGCCAGCGAGCGGGGCGGGGCCAGCGACGCGAGCTACATGGCGCAGGCGATCGACGTCACGGTCGACGGGCTGGGGCCGCTCGGCGGGCAGGCCCACGCGCCGGGCGAGTACGTCGTCGAGGCGTCGCTGCGCACACGCGCCGAGGTCGCGCTCGCGCTCGTCGATGCCGTGCTGGACTCATAGCCCGCTGGACACGTGTTCGAGGTTATGTGCACGTCAAGGATGCAAGCGTCGCGGTCGTGCGCTAGGGTTCTGGCCGCATTGACCAGCCGAATCCCCGTCGATCGTCGGCGGGGAACGGGGGAACCACTTGGGTCGTCGTAGGACTGGACGGCTCGGGGGCGAATCACCGCATTGTGCGGTGTAGCGCTAGCTCTTTCTGCGCGAGCCCGTCAGCTAACCCCGTAGGCACCCGAAGGAGAAGGGGTCCAGCCCGCGTGAAGTCGTCGTTCCGAATCACGGTGTCGCTCCTGGCGCTCCTTGCTGTCCTTGTCGCCACCCCAGCGACGGCGTTTGCGAAGAAGTACAAGCTCGGCGACAGGACATTGAAGGTCGGAAAGCGCGGACATGACGTCCGCGTGCTGCAGAGTTACCTCACGCGTGCCGGTGTGCGCACCGGCGTCGATGGCGTCTTCGGGCGCGGCACGAAGACCTCTGTCAAGCGCTTCGAGCGCGGCCAGTTGCGCCGCCCGGACGGCAAGGTGACGCGCAGCGACGCCCGCGCCCTGCGCGACGTCGTCAAGAACGGCGGCGCGATCATGTCCTCCGCCACGACCGGCGGCGCGATGCCGACGATGCAGGAGATCGAGGCGGCCGAGTCCGCCCCGCTGAAGCTCACGCCCGGCCAGCGCGCCAAGCTCGGCTCCGACGGCCTGGCCATGGCACCGGCGACGGCGCCACCGGCGATCCAGGCCGTCATCGCTGCCGGCAACCGGATCGCCAAGAAGCCGTACATCTACGGCGGCGGGCACGGCAAGTGGGAGGACGCGGGCTATGACTGCTCAGGCTCGGTGTCCTACGCGCTGCACGGCGGCGGGCTGCTGAAGGCCTCGATGCCGTCCGGCGGATTCATGAACTGGGGCCTGTCAGGTCCGGGCACGTGGATCACCATCTACGCCAACGGCGGTCACATCTTCATGACCGTCGCCGGCCTGCGCTTCGACACGAGCGGCCGCAGCGGCAAGGGTTCGCGCTGGCAGACGGACGCGCGCTCGTCCGGCGGATACAAGATCCGCCACATCAAGGGCTACTAGCCCGCCTGCGCGAGGGCGGGCTTGGCCGCGACCCTCGCCCGCTGCCTAGTCCGGCCGCGGCGCGTAGCGGCTGTGCAGCATGAGCGCGTTCCCGTCGGGATCTGAGAAGTGCGCCATATGGCAGACGCCGCTGTCCATCGTGTCCGCGTGGAAGGCGACGCCCTTCTTTTCGAGCTCAGCGCGCGCCTGGTGAACGTCGTCGACGTGCAGCGCGATCGGATGCGAATGGTGCGCGAACTCGATGCCGAACGCGTCTGACTGCATGACGGCGATCGTCAGGCTGCCGGTCTCGAACTCGGCGGCGGGCTTCTTCCCCCACTGGATCGAGCGCTCGAGCCCGAGGACATCGCCGTAGAAGGCGCTGGCCTGCTCGAAGTCCTTGGTCGGGACGGTGATGAAGTCGACACCGGTGATGTTCATGGGGCCTCCAGGAGTCATGTCACGCCGACGATACGCGCTAGGCGTTGGTCGGATTGCGCATCGATTTTCCCCCTGAGGGCCGCACGCCGCGTACGCTCGCCCCAATCGGGCATCGCGCCGGTTGCGCAGCCGTGGCGGGATGCCACATCCGGGGAACTGGGGGTTCTCATGCAAGGACGTATCGCACCGCGGCTCGGGCTGGTCGCCGCTGCCGCCATCGCTGCCGCCATCGCCGGCATCGCCATGACTACGGCCAGCTGGGGCGCGGCGCCGACCGACGCCATCACGGCGAACAGGTTCGTCATCACCATCGACGGCTACGAGATCGCGACGTTCCAGGAGCTGTCGGGCATCGTCGCCGAGGTCGAGACCAGCGAGTACTGGGAGAGCTCCGGCGACCAGGTCCAGCTCAACAAGCTTCAGGGCAAGATCAAGCCGCCGGAAGTCACGCTCAAACGCGGGATGAACGGCAGCCTCGAGCTCTGGTCCTGGCACGAGGCGGTACGCAAGGGAACGATCGGGGCCGCCCGCCGGAGCGCCTCCCTCACGATGTACAACAGCGAGGGCAAGCCGGTCGGCAAGTACTGGCTGGAGAACGCGTGGCCGAAGAAGATGGAGCTTGCCGGGCTCAAGGCGGGCGCGGGCGAGGCACTCGTCGAGACCGTGGTGCTCACCTGCGAGTACATCCAGCGGGTCGCCCCGTAGGCGCCGGTCATGACAACTCACACCACACCGCGGCTCAGGACGTTTGTCCTCGTCGCCCTGGTGGCGGCTTCAGTCGCGGCCCTGGCGCCGGCGGGATTGAGCCAGACGACATCGCAGAAGACGCCGACGGCGGTCCGGTTCACGCTGTCGATGGATGGCCACGAGATCGCGACGTTCGCCGACCTCGGCAAGCTCGAGAGCGAGACCACGGCGGAGGGGTACTCGGGTATGCCCTACGCCGCGGGCGACCAGCAGATGCGGGGCAGGAACCTGCCGCAGACCGTCACGCTCAGGCGCGGGGTTACCGACGGCCTCGAGCTGTGGCACTGGTACGCGGCGCTCCGTGACGGCAACGCGAACGTCGCGGTCAAGGACGTGGTGCTCACCATGTTCAGCAGCAAGGGCAATGCGCTCGCGCGGTACGCGCTCGAAGCTGCGTGGGTGTCGAGCCTGCGGACCGCCCTCACCGTCGAGGACGAGAGCGAGATGCTCGTGGAGGGCGTGACGATCAGCGCGCGCCACATGGCGCGGCTCGGGACGGACGGGTCGGGCCCGCCGCCGTTCGATCCGCCGGCGGGCGGTGGCAGCACCAGCGCAGAGCAGCAGCCCGGCGGCGCCGGACAGACCACCGCAGACGGACAGAAGAGCGGAGCTGCAAAGCCCAGCGACCGACCCAAGCAGAAGGAGCCGACGAGGCCGGACCAGCCCTAGTCCTCGGCGCTCGGCCGGCGCCGATCTCGCTTGCGCTGCGCGCCGCGCCGCTTGGACTCCAAGCGGCGCGTGCGCGAAGCCTTCGTCGGCTTTGTCGCGCGGCGCGGGCGCTGGACGTGCAGCGCCCGCTCGAGCCGATTCGCCAGCCGCTGCAGCGCCAGTGCCCGGTTGCGGGTCTGGCTGCGCGCGTCCTGGGCCACCGCGCGGACGACCGGGCCGCAGCGCGCGGTGATCCGCCGTTTCTGCTCCTCGCTGAGCGCGGATGAGGCGGCGACGTCGAAGCTCGCCTCGATCCGCGAGGCGGTGACGTTCGCGTGCTGGCCGCCCGGCCCGGAGGAGCGGCTCGCGCGGATCGTCACCTCGTCGAGCGGGATTGCGAGGTCTCGCGTGATTGCAAGCAGATCGGCCATGAACAGTTAGATTCCCAGCATGTCCGAAAACCTCGCCCAGAACCTCACGACGACCGCCGGGAAGTATCCCGACGCGATCGCGGTCAAGCTCGACGACGCGGCGTTCAACTACGGGCTGCTCGACCAGGCCAGCGCACGCGTGTCGACGATGCTGAAGAGCAAGGGCGTGGGCGCCGGCGACCGGGTCGGGATCATGCTGCCCAACGTCCCGTACTTCCCCGCCGTCTACTACGGCGTGCTGCGCGCGGGCGGCGTCGTCGTCCCGATGAACGTCCTGCTCAAGGGGCGGGAGGTCGGCTTCTATCTCTCCGATCCGCAGGTCAAGGTGCTGTGGGCGTGGCACGGCTTCCTCGAGGCCGCGCAGGCGGGCGCCGACGAGGCCGGCGACGTCGAGGTGATCTCGGTCAAGCCCGGCGAGATCGAGGGCGAGATCTTCGCCCACGAGCCCGACGACGACATCGCCGATCGCGCCGCCGACGACACCGCGGTGATCCTCTACACCTCTGGGACGACCGGCAAGCCGAAGGGCGCCGAGCTGACGCACAGCAATCTGAGCAAGAACATCTCCGCCGCGGTCGGCCTGTTCGGCCTCGGCGAGGGCGACATGATCTTCGGCGGCCTGCCGCTGTTTCACTCCTTCGGGCAGACGTGCACCATGAACGCGGCGATCTGCTCGGGCGCGGCGGTCACGCTGCTGCCGCGGTTCGATCCGGCCAAGGCGCTGGAGATCCTCGAGCGCGACCAGTGCACGGTCTTCGAGGGCGTGCCGACGATGTACGGCGCGCTGCTGAACCATCCCGACCGCGTCAAGCACGACTACTCCAACCTGCGCGTCTGCGCGTCGGGCGGGGCGTCGATGCCGGTCGAGGTCATGCGCGGCTTCGAGGACGCGTTCGGCTGCAAGGTGCTCGAGGGCTACGGCCTGAGCGAGACGTCACCGGTCGCGTCGTTCAACCATCCCGATCGTGAGCGCAAGCCCGGCTCGATCGGGACGCCGCTTGCGGGCGTCGAGATGAAGGTCGTCGACGACGATCGCAACGAGGTGCAGACCGGCGAGATCGGCGAGATTCTCATCAAGGGCCACAACGTCATGAAGGGCTACTGGAAGAACCCCGAGGCGACGGCCGACGCGATCAAGGACGGCTGGTTTGCCACCGGCGATATGGCGAAGGTCGACGACGAGGGCTACTTCTTCATCGTGGACCGCAAGAAGGAGCTCATCATCCGCGGCGGCTACAACGTGTACCCGCGCGAGATCGAGGAGGTCCTCTACGAGCATCCCGCCGTGCGCGAGGCGGCCGTCGTCGGCATCCCGCACGACGATCTCGGCGAGGAGGTCGGCGCCGCCGTGGCGCTGAAGGACGGCGAGTCCGTCGACGCCGACGAGCTCAAGGCCTACATGAAGGAGAACGTCGCGAGCTACAAGTACCCGCGCAAGATCTGGTTCGTCGACGAGCTGCCCAAGGGCCCGACGGGCAAGATCCTCAAGCGGGAGATCTCGGCGCCGGAATAGGGCCTCACGCCCCGCCGAGGTAGCTGTCGTCCGGCACCGCGGCGACGGTGCTCCGCGCGCCCACCATGCCGCAATCGTGACGGCGCGCGGTGTCGTCCTATCCTCCTGCCCGATGACCTCGCAGACCGGCAAGCCGCGGATCTACGTCTCCGGGCATCGTAACCCCGACACAGACTCGATCGGCGCGGCGATCGGCTACGCCGAGCTGAAGAACCAGAGCGATCCGGACAACGAGTACGTGGCCGTCCGGCTCGGCAACCCCAATCCGCAGACCGAATGGCTCATCCAGCGCAGCGGGGCGCCGCTGCCGGTCTTCCTGCCGCACGCCAAGCTGCGCGTGCGCGACCTCATGCGCACGGACTTCCCGATCGCCAACGAGCGCGAGCCCGTGCGCAACGTCGGCCTGATGATGGCCGAGCATGACGTCGACCTCGTGACGATCGTCGGCGACGACGGCGTGCTCAGCGGCGTTCTGACCGAGCGCGCGCTCGCCCGCCGGTACATCCGCGAATCGCGCGACGCGTCGCGGCTGAACGTCCCGACGCCGCTGAGCTCGATCGTCGAGGTGCTCGGCGGCACGCTCATCGTCGGAGACGAGCGCGAGATCCAGGGCCGCGTGTTCGTACAGGCGATGGACAGCTCGGCGCAGAGCAACGTCGAGCCCGACGACGTCGTCGTCGTCGGCGACCGCCCGAAGTCGCAGCGGCGCGCGATCGATGCGGGGGTCTCGCTGCTCGCGCTGAGCAACGGCGCGATGCCGAGCGACGACATCGTGCAGCTCGCCATGCAGCGCGGGATCGCGATCGTCTCCTCGCCGCTGGACAGCTACGTCACGAGCCGGATGATCACGCTGTCGGAGCCATGCCGCGCGTTCAGTGAGGGTATGCCCCTCACGGTCGGCCGCGACGACCTCATCAGCGACGTCGCCGAGCAGATCAAGGACATCCATTACCGCGCCGCGGTGACCGTCCGCAGCGGGCGGCCGATCGGTCTCGTGACCCGCTCGGATCTCGTCAGCCCGGCGCTGCGCCGCGTGCTGCTCGTCGATCATGCCGAGCGCGCGCAGAGCGTCCCGGGGGTGGAGGAGGCACAGATCGTCGAGATCCTCGACCACCACCACATCGGCTCGATCGAGACGCGCATGCCGGTCCCGGCCACGTTCGACCCGGTCGGATCGACGTCGACGCTCGTGACCGAGCGCTTCCGCGCCGCGTATGTCGAGCCGCAGGTGTCGACCGCGACGATGCTGCTCGGGGCGATCGTCTCGGACACCGTTCTGCTGACGTCGCCGACGACGACGCAGCGCGACCACGCCGCGGCGCACTACCTCGAGGAGCTGATCGGCGTCGACGCCCAGGAGTTCGGGCGCGACATGTTCGAGAGCAGCTCGGAGATCTCCCACATCGCGGCCGCCGAGCTCGTGACCCGCGACCTCAAGGAGTACGACGTCGAGGGCGGCAGGTCGCTCAGCGTCGCCCAGATCGAGAGCGTCGGGGGCGCCGTCAACGACCGCAGGGACGAGCTGCTGGAGGCGATCGAGGAGCAGCGCGAGCGGCGTAACGACCAGCTCTTCGCGCTGATGCTCACCGACATCCTCGAGGGCGACACGACGCTGCTGTCCGCGGGCGCGGATGCCATCGTGGAGCGGGCGTTCGGCAAGCGGCCCGTCGACGGCGTCGTCGAGCTTCCCGGCGTCATGAGCCGCAAGAAGCAGGTCGCGCCAGAGCTGCTGCGCGCCGCGGCGTCGGGCTGAGCGCGCGGCTTGCGCGCTGCACTGTCCTACATTGACTGTGTGAAGCGCATCACCACGGGCTGGCGCCTGGCCAGGGACAGCTGGGCGGTGCTGCGGGCCGACCGCTCACTGGCGATCTACCCGCTGCTCTCGACCGTCTTCGCGGCACTCGCGATCGCCCTGCTCGTCGCGCCCGGCCTGATCGGCGCCGCGGCCGCGGACGAGGACTGGATCGTGCTGCCCTTCCTGCTGGTGGCCGGCTACGCGGCGACCTTCTTCGTCGTCTACTTCAACGTCGCCCTCGCCGGCGCCGCACGCCTGTCCATGGATGGTCGCGACACGACGGTGGCCGACGGGCTGGCCGTCGCCCGGGAGCGTCGAGGGCTGATCGCGAAATGGGCCCTGATCCAGTTCGCCGTCGGCCTGGCGATCAAGGCGCTGGAACGCGTCGGGGGCGACTCGGCCGGTGCGCTGGTGAGCAGCGTCGTGTCCGGCCTGATGAGCGTCGCCTGGTCGGTGTCCACGTTCTTCGTGATCCCGCTGCTGGCGCTCGAGGGGCTCAGCCCGGGCGACGCCATGAAGCGGTCGGTGAGCCTCATCCGCGAGCGCTGGGGCGAGGGGCTGGTGGGTACCGCCTCCATCGGCCTGGCCGTCTTCCTCGTCGCGCTCCTGCCGCTGGCCGTGTTCTTGCAGGTGAGCCTCGAGCTCATCGACGCCGTGCCCGTGCTGGGCGCCATCGCTGGCGTCCTGTGGCTGCTCGCGCTCACCGCGACCCTCGCCGTGGGCTCGGCCCTTGGCGTGATCTTCCGGGTGCAGCTCTACCGCTACAGCACGCAGGGGCAGCCGGCCGGCGGCTTCACCGAGGCCGACGTCGCCGGCGCCTTCGCGCCGGGCCGCCGCGCCGCGTCCGCCCCCGCTTAGCACTCAGGAAGTGTCCATCAACAAGTTGCGTGTTCCGCCACCGTCTCGCGGCGCTCGCGCACCCGAGGCCTTGTCGATACCACCAGGATCGACGGCGGACTCGTGCGGCCGCGAGCATCCACGATCCGGCACCGGAACCCTGCAACTTGTTCTCGGACGCTTCCTTAATACACGCCGGCCACGCGTACTCAGGCCCGGCGGCTCGCGACGATGATCTTGCGGTCGCTGCGGACGTAGATGTCCGACCACGGGCTGCGGCCGCTGCGCAGGAAGTCGTAGGCGCGCCAGCCGCGGATGCGCCGCAGCGTCCCGAGGCGCACGAGCTGGCGCGCGCGGGCGCAGCCGACCCGCTCCGCGCCGCGGATGACGAACACGTCCAGGCGCTTGCCCGCCCGGCGCAGCTGCCCGCATGCCCTGCCAGTCCCGACGCCGGCGGGGACGTTCAGCGAGCGCCGCGGGCCGATGAACGGCTCGAGCTTGCGGCGGACGAGCGCGGCGAAGCCCTTGGCGCCCGTGTAGCTCACGTGCAGGCCGTCGCCGGCGAACCAGCCGGGGCGCCCGCTGCTGTGGGAGACCCAGTCGATGAGCAGGACGCGGTGGGGATGGTTGCGGGCGGCGCGGCGCATCGCCGACGCGCTCGATCCGGAATTGCGCGGCGTGACGAGGCCGAGCACGCGCGTT
This sequence comes from uncultured Actinomycetes bacterium, assembly GCA_963705315.1. Lineage (GTDB taxonomy): Bacteria > Actinomycetota > Thermoleophilia > Solirubrobacterales > Solirubrobacteraceae > CADCVQ01. The sequence continues at coordinate 3,339,437 of OY970068.1, read as the reverse complement.
CGGCCGACCGCGCTCAGCGCGCGGCTGATGTCGCCGGAGCTGACGGCGCCGTTGGCGCCGAGCGCGAGGATGGCGACGCTCGGCAGCGTGCCGGCGCGGCGGCGCGCGGCGAGCATCTGGATGCCGGCGCCCATCTGCCGGCAGCCGCGCGAGTCGGCCTCGATCCCGCGCTGGCCGAGGTACGGCGTGGCGAGGATCATCGTCGAGTCGCCGATGATGAACGGCGCGCGGGCCTGGCGGGCGGCGCTGTGCTTCGCGCCCGCCTTCTTGCCGGCGTTGCACGCGCCGGCGGTCGCTGGCGCGGCGGTCAGGGCGAGGCCGGCGAGCGCGCCGAGGAGTACGCCGAATCGGATTGGTGCGCGCACAGCCCGCAGGCTACCCGCGCGGGTGGGTGTCACCGTCGTGTGCGTCCCGGTGCCGCGGCGGGTCGGGCGAACAGCGTCGACAAGGACATCGGGACGGGTCGGCGCGGCGAGGCTGACACGATCGCGTCGCCTCAGGCGCGGATATAGCGGCTGACGCGACACGACCGTGCCCGGGGAAATCGAGATGGCTCAAGACCACGTATATCGGGGTTTTCAACCATCTCGATCTCACGCGCCGCAAGCGAGGTCCCGGTCCCGCCGCGCGGGCCGTACCCCCATCCCCCCACTTCCATCGAGCAGGACCTCGTCGCGCGGCTTGAGGTCGTCGGCGTGCCGGCCTCGGTCGTCGCGTCCGTCCCGGCGCGGCCTCGCGGGGACCGCCCGCCGCTCGCCCTCGCCACCGGCGAGCCTCGTGCAGGTCGAGATCGCCGCGCGGCGCCGCTGCGCGTAGGAACATCTCCCGGCCGCCGTAATTCGGCGCCGGACGGGCGGTTGTGTGAGAAGACTCACGTGCGACCGCTGCCCAACTCTGAGACGCTGTTCGTTCCCGCGCTGGCGGCGCCGTCGGCTGTGCGCGCGAGGAGCAGGAGGTACGCGGGCAACGTGGCTGGTCAAACAACGGTGGTAGCCGGGAGCGCTGCGGAGGAGTCGCGGCTCACGCAGCAGGCGATCGCGGGCGACGGCGCCGCCTTCGCGGCCCTCTACAACCGCTACGAGCGCCGCGTCTACAACCTCTGCCTGCGGATCCTCGGCACGGCGGACGACGCCGCCGACGCGACGCAGGAGGCGTTTCTCAGCATCTTCGGGCGGCTGCCGAAGCTCGCCGGACGCGACCTGAACTTCGGCTCCTACCTGTTCACGTCGGCGCGCAACGCGAGCTACGACATCATCAAGCGCCGCGGTGCCGCGCGGCCGACCGACGAGATCCCCGAGTCCGCCGCGCCCATCGGGCCTGGAGCGGGCGGCGACGGCGGCTCAGACCCCGGGGCGCCCGAGGACGACCCGGAGCGCAACGTGCTGCTCGCGGCCCAGCAGGACGAGATCCGCGCCGCGAACCACAGCCTGCCCGAGCGCCAGCGCGAGGTGCTCGCGCTGCGCGAGCTCGAGGGCCTGTCGTACGACGAGATCGCCGAGATCATGTCGATGAACCGCAACTCGGTCGCGCAGCTCATCTCACGGGCGCGCATCGGGTTGCGCGACGCGCTGCGCGGCACGGCGCTGGCGAGCGTCGCCGCGTCGTCGCCGGACTGCGAGCGCGCCCTGCCGCTCATCGCGCTCGGCGAGGACCGCCAGCCGCGCAGCCCCGACGACGCGCGCTGGCTCACGCGGCACCTCGCGACCTGCGAGACCTGCGGCGTGTCGCGCGAGGCGATGGCCGAGGCGGGCCGGTCCTATCGCGCCTGGGCGCCGGTCGCGGCCCTCCCGTGGCTCTTTGACGACACGATCGCCAAGGCCGCCGAGCTCGCCGGCGCGGACTGGAGTCATGTCCTGGAGTCCGGCACGAGGCGGGAGGGACGGGCGACGACGACCGCGTCCACCGCCGCGCGCGCCCGCACGTTCTTCGCCGGGTTGGGCGGCCGGGTGCGGCGCCGCGACGCCTGGCTCGCCGGAGCGCTCGCGGCGCTCCTGCTCGGGATCCTCTTTGCCGAGGCGACACACGAGGCCCCGTCCAGCGCCGGCGAGGCGACCGCCGTGCCGGCGGCGCAGACGGTGCCGGCGAACAAGCCCGCGCGGCCGGCCACAAAGCGCACGCGTCCCGCGGCGCGGCGCCCAGATGGCACGCCGGCGGCCGCGCCGGCTTCTGGTGCCACGCCGAAGCTGCCGGCGACGGGCACGAGCACCAAGAAGCAGTCCTCCGCCGTGAGCGGCGGCGACGCGACGTCGGTCGCCCCGCCGGCCGCGGACCGTCCGCCTCCGCCTCCTCCGCCTCCTGCACCGGTCACGACGATCCCGGAGGTGACGCCGCCACCTCCGCCGCCGCCCGACCGGCCGCCGCCGCCGCGGCCACCGCCACCACCGCCGGGAAGCGTCTGCTACGACGCGAACGGGCGGCCGTACCCCTGCCGTCCGTAGCCACCGCCAAGGGCTTAGTCCCCTCGCGCACGGGGTACCGACCGATCAACGTCGAGCGGGCAGGACAGTCCCGCTTGCTTCCCACGGCGCCCTCGGGCGCACGGACCTCCCCACACAGGAATCGCTCGGGGACGTCCCGTCAGGAGAGACATGTTCAGATCCACGCGCGCGCTCGTAGCGGTCGGCTCCGTTGCGACGTTGCTCACCTGTGCCGCCATCGCGGCCGCGGACCCCGGCGAGGAGCACGGTCACGACGGCATCCCGGTGCCTGCGCCGACCCTGCCACTGACCCCGCCCGGGTCGTCGAACCTCACGTTCCTCAGCGCCGCCGACAACGACGGCGCGACGAATTCTGACATCGCCTTCTACGGCAAGAAGGCCTACGTCGGCCACTACGACGGCTTTCGCATCATCGATATCGCCGATCCACGCAATCTGAAGGTCCTCAGCGACGTGCGCTGCCGGGCCAATCAGGGCGACGTGTCGGTGTTCAAGACGCGTGGCGGTCGGCTCATCCTGCTGCAGTCGATCGACCGGCCGGTCACCGACGATTCCTGCCTCGCCACCGACACGCCGACGGTGATTGAGCTCGAGGGCCCGGACGGTCAGGCCACGACGGACCCGACGAACGCCCAGACGCGCACCCGCGCGCGCTTCGGCTACGAGGGCCTGCGGATGTTCGACGTCACCGACGCCGCCAACCCGCGCTACCTGAAGTTCATCCGCACGGCGTGCGGCTCCCACACCCACACGCTCGTGCCCGATCCGCGCAACGGCAAGGTGCACGCGTACATCGCGTCCTATCCGCTGGGCAGCGGCATCACGCCGCAGGTCGACCGGGCCGCGTCCGACGGGCTGGGGCTGACGTGCAAGGCGCCACACCAGAAGATCTCGATCGTCCACATCCCGCTGGCCGATCCGACGGGCGCGACGGTCTCCGAGAAGGCGCTGAGCTCCGACAGCGAGCCGTACGACCCCGATGGTGATCCCCGCGTCGACCACGGCGTGCAGCACGGCAACGCGAGCGCGATGATCGCCTGCCACGACCACCAGGCGTTCCTGGCGCGCGACATCATGATCGGGTCCTGCGCCGGTGACGCGCAGTACTGGTCGATCAAGCGGCGCGGCAACCCGTCGTCCGCCGACGGCGAGCGGCACACGCACATCAAGCGCGAGGACGGCACGACGGAGTCGTTTGACTTCATCCACAACGCGGTCGCGACGTGGGACGGCAAGGTCGCCGCGATCACCGACGAGAGCGGCGGCGGCGTCGAGCCGCGCTGCGACGGATCGAACACGAAGCGCGGCTTCACGTTCTTCTATCCGCTCGTCACGCCGGGCAAGCAGGTCGACGGATTCGCCGACCTCAAGGGCCGCTACAGCATCCCGCGTCCGCAGAACACGGAGGTGTGCGTGTCCCACAACGGCAGCGTGCTGCCCACGAAGGACGGGCGCCACCTCATGGTCCAGGCGTTCTACCAGGGCGGCAACTCGTTCTATGAGTTCACGAATCCGTCCAAGCCGAAGGAACTGGGCTACGCCGACCTCGAGGACCCGCTCGGGGCCGCGGACTCGTGGTCGACGTACTGGTACAACGGCACGGTCTTCGTCAACGGCGGGCTGAACCGCCGCGGCGCGACCGCGAACCGCGGCTTCGAGGCGTACGCGCTGAAGGCCAAGAAGCTCTCCAAGAAGAAGTGGGGCTGGTCGAACCCGCAGACCCAGGAGGCATGGCAGGCGCCGTAAGGCGCCCGCCAGTCCCGATCGGCTGAGGTCCCAGTGCTCTCGCTAGTCGGCGGTCTGCACCGCACGGGTGCGGACCGCCGGCGGGGGACCTGACGGCAGCAGCCGGTCCATCCAGCCGGGCAGCCACCAGTTGCGCCGGCCGAGGATCTGCATGATCGCCGGGACGAGCACCATGCGCACGACCGTGGCGTCGATGAGGATCGCGGTCGCCAGGCCGATCCCCATGAGCTTGAGGATCGGGTCCGCGCTCAGCGCGAACGAGCTGAACACGGCGATCATGATCGCGGCGGCCGCGGTGATGACGCGTGCGGTCTTCGCGAGCCCCTCGACGACGGCGCGCGCGTTGTCGCCGTGCGCGAGGTACTCCTCGCGGATCCGCGACAGCAGGAACACCTCGTAGTCCATCGACAGGCCGAACAGGATCGCGAACATGAACACCGGGATGAACGGCGGCACGGGCGTCGCGGTTTCGATCCCCACGAGCTGCCCGGCCCAGCCGGCGTCGGCGACGAGCGCCACGACGCCGTAGGCCGCGCCGATCGACAGGAGGTTCATGGCGCCCGCCTTCAGCGCGACCGGCAGCGAGCGAAACGCCGACAGCAGCAGCAGGATCGACAGCGTCACGACCGTGCCGATGAACAGCGGCAGCCGGGCGAGCGTGTACTCGCTCTGATCGGTCGTCGCCGCCGTCATGCCGCCGACGTGGATGTCGAGGCCGCTCTGCTTGGCCACGGGCGGCAGGACGTCGTCGCGCAGGCGGTCGACGAGCGTCTTGGTCGCCTCGGACTGCGGCGCGCTGGCCGGGATCGCCATGAGCACGGCGGCATCCTGAGCGCGGTTGCGCTGCACGGGCGCGACCGACTGCATGCCGGGGGTCGTGGCGACGCGGTCGCGCAGCTGCGCGAGGGCGCCTGGCGGTGCCGCGCTCCCGCGATCGACGTCGGCGGTGATCAGCAGCGGGCCGTTGGCGCCCGGCCCGAAGCCGCCGGCGACGAGGTCGTAGGCCTTGCGCGTGGTGGTCGCCGCCGGGTCGTTGCCCGCGTCGGGGAACCCGAGCCGGAAGTCCGTGACGGGAACGGCAAGGACGACGATGATCGCGGCGCCCGCGACGACCGCCGTCCACGGCCGGCGCTGGATGACGCGGCTGTAGGCCAGCCAGCGCGACGAACCGCCGGAGTCGACGCGTGCGCGGCTGCCGGGGATCCGCAGGGCGTCGATGCGCCGGCCGGTGAAGCCGAGCATCGCCGGCAGCAGCGTGACTGCGCCGCAGGCGACGACGAGAACCGCGATGCTCGAGGAGATCGCGACGCCGTTGAGAAACGGCAGCCGCATCGCGAACAGCCCGAGCAGCGCGATCACGACGGTGCCGCCCGCGACGAGCACCGAGCGCCCGGCGGTGGCCGATGCCTCGGCGACCGCGTCGCGCGGCTCGCGCCCGCCGGCGAGCGCCGTGCGGTAGCGGGTGATGACGAGCAGCGCGTAGTCGATGCCGACGCCGATCGCCATCATCGCCGCGATGGCGGGCGCGAACTCCGGAACGTCGGTGAAGATCGCCACGGTGCCGACGAGCGTCGTGCCGATCCCGAGGCCGAAGAGCGACGTGAGCAGCGGCAGGCCCGCCGCGAGCAGGGACCCGAACGTCAGCAGCAGCACGAGCGCCGCGATCGCGAAGCCGACGACCTCCGGGCTCACCTCCGACTCCTGGGCGCTGGAGATCGCCCAGCCCGACAGCTCGATCTGCAGCCCGTTGCCAGACGCCGCCTGCGCCATCTCGATGAGCCGCTCGCCGGTCTCCTTCGGGACGTCGCTGTCGCGATCGGCGTCGATCTGGATCCGCGCGATCGCGGTCTTGCCGTCGGGGGAGATGTCGGCCGGCATCGCGCGGCCCATGCCCTCCAGGCGGTTGGCGTCGCTCAGGACCTTGTCCACGCGCTGCTTGATCGCGGCCGAACCGGCGCCGGCCTGAGCCGTCCAGACGATGTCGACCGTCGCCATGGAGCGGTCGCTGAAGCGCTGCTGGAGGACGTCGTCGGCGGCGGCGGACTCAGAACCGGGGGTGCGGAAGTCCGCCTGGAAGTCGCCGGCCAGCGGAGCGAGCCCGGCGAGCGCGGCGACGAGCGCCACGACCCATCCGGCGAGGACGCGGCGCCGGTGTGTGAAGCACCAGGCACCCAGCCGGGCGAGGCGGGAGTCGGACGTGGGATGGACCGGCATGTCGGCGTCCTCCTTCGTGGAACGGGAACTGCAGGGACGCGCTGGAGCCTTTCGCCCGGTCGCGGCTACGACTATTGGGGATGACCCCTACCGGCGTAGGGGATCGCCCTGACAGCGCGTACGCTGAAGCGATGAACGCGTGGGACGCCGAGACCGGCACACCCGACCGGCGCCTGCGCGGTCTCGTCAGCTCCTACACCGGCTATGTCGAGTTCGCACCCGCGCCGCTGCGGCGACTGGAGGCGGCGACGATGCGGATCCCGATGATCCTCAGCCTCGGCCCGACGATCCTCGTCGGCGGCGAGCGCTTCGGCTCGTTCGTCGCGGGCCCGGATGACCGGTCGGTGGTCACCGAGCATGCGGGCGACCAGCTCGGCGTCGAGGTCAACCTCACGCCGCTGGGTGCGCGGCGGCTGCTCGCTGTGCCGCTGCTCGAGATCGCGCGCCGCGTCGTCGCGCTTGCGGACCTGGTCGGCCCCGAGGGCGAGGTGCTCGTCGCGCGCCTGCAGGAGGCGCCGGACTGGGATGCGCGCTTCGCGCTGCTCGATGCAGCGTTGCTTCGCCGGCTCGACGCGGCGCCGCCGGTGCGCGCCGAGGTCGTCCAGGCGTGGTCGCTGCTGGAGGCGTCGCATGGCGCTGTCGGCGTGGAAGCGCTCGCGCGGAGGGTCGGCTGGAGCCGGCGCCATCTCGCGTCGCGCTTCGCGCAGGACATCGGCGTGCCGCCCAAGACCGCCGCGCGCATCCTGCGCTTCGAACGCGTGACGTCGCTGCTGCGATCAGGCCGCGCACTGTCCCTGGCAGACGCGGCGTATGACTGCGGCTACGCCGACCAGTCGCACCTCAACCGCGACTTCCGCTCCCTGGCCGGCACGACGCCCGGGGACTACGCGGCGCGGGTGATGCCGGCGGGGCGTGGCGTGGCGGCTGCGCGGGGTTCCTCCTGAACAGCGTCCATATCGATGCTGTTCTCATTCGTCCAAGACAGCGCCGACCGCCGCAGCTACCGTCGTCCCCGTGACCGCATATCCCGTACTTCGCTACCGCGACGCGCGCGCCGCGATCGACTGGCTCACCGAGGCGTTCGGCTTCACCGAGAAGGAGGTGCACGCAAGCGAGGACGGCACGATCGCCCATGCCGAGCTGCGCACCGACAAGGGCGTCATCATGCTCAGCACCGATCGCGACGACGACGAGTGGGGCTCGCACGCCGGCAAGGGCTGGACGTACATGGCCGTCGACGATCCCGACGCGCTGCACGACCGTGCCGTCGCCGCGGGCGCCGAGATCATCCGGCCGCTGCAGGACACCGACTACGGCTCGCGCGACTTCTCGGCCAGGGACCTCGAGGGCAACCGCTGGAGCTTCGGCACGTATGCGCCCTAGGAAGCCCTAGCTCGCCGGCGGCAGGATCGGCTTGATCCGCTCGAAGTCCTCGATCGCGCAGCCGTCGTGGCGGCTGAACGTGCGGTCGATCGTGTGCCCCGCGACCGTTCCGCGGACGCGCGCCGTCTCGGGGCCGCCGTAGATCTGCGTGCACGCGCGCCGCGCCGGCGGTTCCTCGGTGAGCAACGGCGCGAGCGCGCGCGCCTCGCGACACAGGCGCGCGATCGACGGCAGCTTGGCGAGGTCGCCGGTCGCCGCGCTGTTGTCCGGGCGGCACGTGAGCTCGCCGCTCCCGACACCGCCGGCGCCGTCGTCGTGACGGATCGTCAGCAGAATGTCGCCGGCGCCGGGCGGGGCGGTTGCCGTCGAGCTGGATCGCGTCCCGTCGTCGTCACCGCAGGCGACGAGCAGCAGCATCGCGCCCGCGAGCGCCGCCGCCGCGCGGCGCATCGCGCCTCAGGTCTCCTCGGACGGGAGCAGGTGCCCGTCGTTGTCGACATAGCCGTCCTTCGCCCCGACCGCGACGTAGATGAGATCGCCCTCGCCGACGTTGCGGATGCGCCGCACGGTGGCAGGGTCGATGCGCGCGATCCCGCCCGGCCCGAGGCGGTGCACCGAGCCATCGCCGAACTCGAGCTCGGCCTCGCCCTGGTGGATGAAGTACGTCTCTTCCTGCTCGTAGTGGTAATGGCGCCGACCGGCGAACTCGGCCGGCATGACGATCGCGTTGATGCCCAGCGACTTGACCTCCAGCGCGCGGCGGATCTTGCGAAACCCGCCGCCGTCGCCGAGCGCCGCGATGTTCCCGACGGCGTAGCCCTCGCCGGTCACGACCTCGTGCGCTTCCCCTTCGGCCATCGCTCGATCTCCTCTCGCTGAAAACGGTCAGCGGTGATCCTCGCAAATAGATCCACCAGCCGGAGGAACCCTGGTACGTTGCCGCCCGAAAGGTCCGGGTGTGACCCGGCGAGGCAGTGCGGGCGTTGCAGATTTGGGTCCGGTTTGAGTGGGGTCCTGTGGCTGCGCAGCACGAGGATCATCGGAGGGGACGGCTACATGGCCAGCGGAACCGTGAAGTGGTTCAGCGACGACAAGGGGTTCGGCTTCATCACGCCCGACGAGGGCAGCCGCGATCTTTTCGTGCATCACACCGGCATCGTGGCGGACGGTTATCGCTCGCTTGCCGAGGGTGCGCGGGTGTCGTATGAGGAGGAGCAGGGTGACAAGGGACCGAAGGCGGTCAACGTCACGAAGCTGTAGGGCCGCTTCACATCGTCAGACAGCACAGGAAGGCCCGCTCGGAGCGGGCCTTTCTGCTGCCGGGCTCAGTGGTCGGCGACCGTCGCGCCCTCGGGCACCATCGGCCGGAACTCGTTCGCCCACTGCTGGATGCCGCCGGCCATCGAGTACGCGTCGTACCCCGCGCGCCGGAACGCCTGCGCGGCAAACGCCGAGCGCGACCCGAGGCGGCACTGGAAGATGACGGGCCGCTCGCGGTCGATCTTCTCCGCGTTGGATGCGAGGCGCTCCATCTCGATGTGGAGCGTGCCGTCGATGCGACCCTCGTCCCACTCGTACTGCTCGCGGACGTCGATGACCTGCGCGCCGTCGGAGGCCAGCGCCTCGGCGGTCTGCTCGGTCGTGACCTCGATGTCGTTCGAATCAAAGACGGATGGCATGAACCGAACGGTAGCCGACGCGTTTCGTCGAATGCCGGGCGGCGCCACCCGCAGGTCGGGCAGCGGCCGTGGCCGCATCCACTCCCACCGGCCGGCCGCTGGTCAGCAACAACGGCAACACGATTGTCGACCAGCGGTCAAGAAGCCGCTAGACTCGCGCTGCGCCGTGGCCGATCCCGCGTACAAGCGACTGCATAACGACGAGCGGCGCAGGCTCCTGCTCGAGCACGCGACGAAGCTCTTCGCCGAGCACGGCTACGACGGGCTGTCGATGTCGCAGCTCGCGCGCGAGGCGAAGATCTCCAAGGCGCTGCTCTACCACTACTTCCCGAGCAAGCGCGCGCTGTTCGAGGCGGCGCTCACCGACGCCGCGGAGGACCTGCGCGCGCGGACCGAGCCAGATCTCGCCAAGCCGCCGGCCGAGCAGCTGGCCGCCGCGCTGGACGCGTATCTGCAATGGGTGCAGGAGCGCCCCGGCGCCTACGTGAAGCTCATCGAGAGCTCGGGCGCTTCGGAGGTGCGCGACCTCGTCGCCGAGATCCGGTCGACGACGGTGCAGCGAATCCGCGCGGGGCTGGGGCCCGATGCGCAGGGACCTGCCACGCGCGCGGCACTCGCGGGCTGGCTGGCGTTCCTCGACGGCGCGATTCTCGACTGGATCGCCCACGGCGACCTCACGCGCGAGGAGCTCCACGGGATGCTGCTGGGCACGTTCGCCGGCGCCCTCATGGCGTCCGGTGCCGGCGGCGCGCTGGCGCCGCCGGCGCAGTGACCGCCAGCTCAGACGGTCCAGTCCATCGGCAGGTCGCGGTTCTTCTTGGCGACAACCGCGAGGTAGTGCAACGGGTCGCCGTTGACCGCGTTGCGGTGGCGGTAGCGCACGCGCGCGCGCTCCTCGAGCACGCCCTCGGAGAACATCCGCTTGATGATGTTGCCAAAGCCGGTCGGGTCCTCGTCCTCGAAGAAGCGGTCGCGCAGGTTGAAAGCGATCCAGCCGGGGGAGTCGACGAGGTTGAACGCCTCGGCGAACGCCAGTGTCGGGACGTCGCCGAAGCCGAGCGCGGCGACGCACACGAGGGCGTTGAACTCGTGGTCAGACAGCGTCGCGCGCTGGCCCTTGGAGAGTTCGGTCATGTCGAGCGCGTAGTAGTCCTCGTAGACCATCGGCCGGTCGCGCTCGGCGGCGTCGCGGGCCTCTTCGAGCAGGTCGACGCCGACGATCTCGCCGGCTCCGAGGTCGGAGAGTTCCTCGCCGACCATGCCGTTGCCTGCGCCGAAGTCGAGCACGGCGAGCTTCGCCGCGTCCACGCCGGCCTCGTCTAGCTGCTTGCCGAGCAGGCCGACGACGACGCTCGGGGACCGGCAGTCCAGGCGCTTGGCGAACAGCTGCTCATAGAGCCCCGGCACGTTGTAGATCTCGGCGTAGTCGTGCAGGCGGATGCGGCGTCGCTCGCTGCCGGTCTCGATTTCGATCCATTCCTCGTCCTGGTCGAGACCATTGCCGGCGTTCTCGGGGAGATGGAGCGCGAACTCCTCCTTGTCCATCGTTGCCATGTGAAGTTCCCTCGGTCGAAGATGAACGTGGGCTAACGCGCACGTTGTTTCCGTACCCCGCTGGGTAACGGTCAAACGAACGTGCGGATTGAGGCACGCTCTGCTGCGGCGGGAACGCGGCCGTCATGGCGCGCAGGCGTTCCCCAAAAGGACGACTGACCGTCGAGCACCTGTGATTCTACCTGGCAATGCCTCGGCGCCTCGTGTCAATTCTTGTGACCGGAATCGTCGTGCTTTCCGGGTGCGGCGGTTCCAGCGGCGACGAGGACGCTGGGCGAGCGCCGACGGCGACCACGCCGCAGCGCGGTGAGCACAGCCCGCTCGCCCTGCCCGAGGGCGTTCCGCTCGAAGGGTCGGGTGCCGCCGACGCCGCCCAGTTGCGCGTCGTCCGCGCATGGGCGAACACGCTGCGCCGGGGAGACGTCGCGGGTGCCAGCGCGTTGTGGGCCCTGCCCTCCACCGTCCAGAACGCGACGCCCGTGCTGAAGCTGCGCAGCCGCAAGGACGTGCGCGCGTTCAACAGCGCGCTGCCGTGCGGAGCGGTCGTGACGAGCAGCAGCGGCGCGGCCCGCGGCTACATCATCGTCCGGTTTCGCCTGACCGATCGGGTCGGCGGCGAGTGCGTCACCGGGGTCGGCAACAGCGCGCGCACGGCGGTGCGAGTCCGCAGCGGCAAGATCGTCGACTGGTACCGGCTGCCCGACGATTCCGACGCGGCGGCGTCGGGAACGGAGTCCTAGGCGCCGGGTCGGCTCAGACGTACGGGTCGCGCTCGACGACGCGGTCGCGAGCGGCGATCGGGACGCGCCGGGCCTGCGTCAGCAGGAGCAGCGAGATCAGCAGGCCGACGATCCCGACGATCATCAGGATGAGACCGACGGTCGCGAGCTCGATGCCCTGGACCGCGTCGGTCACGGCGAAGCGCAGGATCGCACCCACAGCGATGAGGAGGATGGAGGTGCCGATGCCCATGGACCTCTGTTCCCCAGGAAATCGGTCGGCTAATCGCCGATTGGCCGCAGGTACGATGCGTGACGTGAGTACCACGACCTCGAACCTGTACGACATCCCGCAGGAACTGGCCGATCTGCGGGCGATGATCCGGCAGGTCGCGCAGGAGCGGATCGCCCCGCGCGCGGCGGACATCGACCGCGACGCCGAGTATCCGTGGGACGTGCGCGAACTGCTCGCCGAGCACGACGTGCTCGGGCTGCCGTTCGAGGAGGAGCACGGCGGCACCGGCACCGGCACGCTCATGCTGCAGATGGCGGTCGAGGAGATCGCCTCGGCGTGCGCGTCCTCGGCGCTCATCCTCATGGTCCAAGAGCTCGGGACGCTGCCGATCCAGCTGTTCGGTACCGACGAGCAGAAGCAGCGCTTCCTGCCGCGCTGCGCGTCGGGCGAGTGGTCGCCCGCCTTCGCGCTGTCCGAGCCCGAAGCCGGATCGGACCCCGCCGCGCTGCGGACCTCCGCCGTCCGCGACGGCGACGAGTGGGTCATCAACGGCCAGAAGAACTGGATCACGAACGCCGGCGTGGCCGACTTCTACATCGTGTTCGCGAAGACCGATCGCGAGAACAACCGCAGCTCGGCGTTCATCGTGGAGTCCGACCGCGAGGGCTTCGATCCGGGCAAGCTCGAGCACAAGCTCGGCATCAAGGGCTCGCCGACGGGCAACCCATCGCTCACCGACGTGCGCGTTCCCGCCGAGAACCTCATCGGCGTCGAGGGCAAGGGGCTGTCGGTGGCGCTGGCGACATTGGAGCGCACGCGCCTGGGCGCGGCGGCGCAGGCGGTCGGGATCGCCCAGGGCGCGACGGACTACGCGGCGCAGTACGCGCGCGAGCGGATCGCGTTCGGCAAGCCGATCAACGCGCTTCAGGGCATCCAGTTCAAGCTCGCCGACATGGAGACGCGCACCGCTGCGGCACGCGAGCTGCTCTACAAGGCGTGCGCGCTCGCCGACCGCGACGATCCGACCCTCGGCAAGTACTCGTCGATGGCCAAGCTGTTTGCGTCGGACACGGCGATGGCCGTGACGATCGAGGCGATCCAGGTGCTCGGCGGCTACGGCTACGTCAACGAGTACCCCGTGGAGCGGATGATGCGCGACGCGAAGATCACCCAGATCTACGAGGGCACCAACGAGATCCAGCGCGTGGTCATCGCCCGCGCGATGCGGTAGGCCGGCGTCATGCGCGCGCCGACACCGCGTCAGGTCTTCCTCGCGGCGGCGCTCGCGTTGGTGGCCGGCTTCGGCGTCGTCGCGCTCGTCAACGGCTTCAGCCTCTCGACGCCGGTGCGCCTGCTGCAGGGCACCGCGGTCGTGGTCCTGGCGATCCTCGTCATCGGCGGGCTCATGATGACGCTCGGGCTGCGGATGGCGGGCTGGAGTGAGCCCGAGTCCGAGGCCGAGTTCGAGCGCATCGTCGAGGAGTCCGAGCGCCTCGCCCGTGACGGCGTCGCGGCGGAGCCCGACGAGGTCGAGTTCATGGACCTCGATCCCTACGACGACGACGACTTCGCCGAGCTCGTGCGCGACGCGATGGACGAGCTGCCCGACCTGCTCCAGCGCGCGCTGGAGCGCAACGTCGCCGTCGTGATCTCCGACGGGGGGCGCAAGGCGCGCGCGTATGGCCTCTACCACGGCGACGGCGTCGCGCGCGACGACGTCCCCGACCGGATCGTCATCTACCGCGACACGCTACGGCGCGACTTCGGACACGACGCCGACCTGCTGCGCGAGGAGGTCACGCGGACCGTGCGCCACGAGCTCGCCCATCACCTCGGGGCCGACGAGCTCGGCGTACGCGATCTCGGGCTGTGACGCGGCGCGGCGCGGTTCCCGTAGAACAGCATCGATAAAGAAACGAGCGGTCCGACCGTGTCGGGGGCTCGAGTGGGGTGTGGTTCAAAACGTCCTCTATATGGACGTCTTGAACCACACCCCAATCGCAAAGGCGGATCGAGCGCCTCGCGAACCGCGCGGCGCTCGAACCCGCTTCCTTATCGCTGCTGTTTCGTGCGTAAGCGCGTTCGCGAAAGTTCACGCACGGCTGATGCGTTCGGACCACGGTCGGTACCCGACCACTTCTGAAGGAGGTTCCGATGTCTGATGCCATGAGCGCGCTGCGCGCGCGCAATCGCGCGACCTGGGAGGCCGGCGACTGGGACGAGATGGCGAGGTTCATCGCGCCCGTGGGGCCGCGCCTGCTCGACGCGCTCGCGGTCGGCCCCGGCGTCGCGCTGCTCGACGTGGGGACGGGCAGCGGCTCGTCGGTCGCGATCCCCGCCGCGCTGCGCGGAGCGGACGTGACGGGCTCGGACATCACGGACGCGTGGTTCGATGCCGCCCGCCGGCGGGCCGCGGAGGCGGACGTCGATGTCGAGTGGGTCGTCGGCGACGCGGCGGGGCTGTTCTTCGAGGACGACTCGTTCGACGTCGTGACCTCCACGTTCGGGCACATGTTCGCCCCCGATCATGCCGCTGCGGCCGCCGAGCTGGCCCGCGTGTGCCGGCCCGGCGGGACGATCGGGCTGTGCTGCTGGACCCCGCAGGGCAACGTCGGCCAGATGTTCATCCGCCTGGCCGGATTCATGCCGCCGCCGCCGGAGGGCTTCCAGCCACCGCCGCTATGGGCATGGAAGCGCACGTGAGCTCGCTGCTCGAGCCGCTGGGCATCGACCTGGAGTTCAGCTGCGAGAACGTCGTCATGGAATTTCCGTCGATCGAGGAGCAGGTCGACCATATGGAGCGCACGTTCGGCCCGATCGTGACGGCCAAGGCCGCGCTCGGCGACGACTGGCCGGCCGCGCGTGCCGCGTTCGTCGCGTTCATGTTTGAGACCAACGAGGCCGAGGATGGCACCGGCCGCTCGACGAACGAGTACCTCCAGACCATCGGACGCAAGGCGCAGTAGCGCGTCTCCCATATCCTCGGCCGCGTGATGATCGTCATGCAGCCGGGGGCGCAGGAGGCCGAGGTCGAGGCCGTCCGCGAGCGGCTCGCGCAGACGGGCGTGCACGTCGTCGTGCTGCCCGGCAAGCTCACGACGGCGATCGGCGCGATCGGCGATCCCGCCGGCGTCGCCGAGCTGGGCCTTGAGGGGATGGCGGGCGTGGATCGCGTCGTGCCGATCTCGCGCCCGTACAAGCTCGCGTCCTCGGAGCTCAGCCACCACGAGCCGTCGTCGTTTGAGATCGCGGGGCGCACGGTGGGCGGCGGCACGACGTTCTGCCTCATCGCCGGACCGTGCACCGTCGAGTCGCGCGAGCAGACCCTCGCGGTCGCCGGCGCGGTGAAGGACGCCGGCGCCTCGATGCTGCGAGGCGGCGCCTTCAAGCCGCGCACGTCGCCGTTCGCGTTCAAGGGCATGGGGGAGGAGGCGCTCGAGATCCTCGTCGAGGCGCGCGAGCAGACCGGGCTGCCGATCGTCACGGAGTTGCTCGACGTCCAGCACGCCGACGTGATCGAGGCGGTCGCCGACGTCGTGCAGATCGGCGCGCGCAACATGCAGAACTACGCGCTGCTCGAGGTCGCCGGCCGGCTCGGCAAGCCGGTGCTGCTCAAGCGCGGCCTGTCGTCCTCGCTGGACGAGCTGCTGATGGCGGCCGACTACGTCCTCAAGGAGGGCACCGAGGAGGTCATCCTCTGCGAGCGCGGCATCCGCACCTTCGAGACCGCGACGCGCTTCACGCTTGACCTGGGGGCGATCCCGTGGCTGAAGCTCCACACGCACCTGCCGGTCGTCGTCGACCCGAGCCACGCGTCGGGTGACCGCGAGCTCGTCGAGCCGCTGTCGCGCGGCGCGGCCGCGGTCGGCGCCGACGGCGTCATCGTCGAGGTGCACTCCGATCCCGAGCACGCGCGCTGTGACGGGCCGCAGTCGCTGCACGCGGAGGACTTCGCTGCGTACGCGGCGGGGGTGGCAGACCACGCGGCGCTGCTCGGCAAGCGGTTGGCCTGAGCGCCGCGCTGGCCCAACAGCATCTGTGGAGGATGAGGGTGCGGTTCGGCGGGGAGGGTCGCGCGGCGTGGCAGCACCACATGTGACCTTCTCGTGCACAGCGGTCGTGCGTGGCGTCTGGCGGAGCGACATGCCGGGGTGGTCGCGCTCAATGGGTCACAGGTCCAGGGGCCCGTCGCCGGGCATGAGCCACGCCGAACCCGCTGAGCCGGCCTTGACGAGCGATCCGCGCTTGAGGGCCTCCGTGCCGAAGCGCGCACGCACATCGTCAAGCGCCGCGTCGAGCGCCGCGGTGTCGGCGCCCGCGAGTGGGAGCGCGAGCTGGACGTCGGCCTCGTGCTCGAGGTTCGACACGGTCACACCGATGAGCGTCACGCCGCGGCGCTCGATCATCGGCCGGGCCTGGGCGAGGAGCGCCCGCGCGCTGGCGAGCACCGGCTCGGTGCCCGACGTGTGCCGGGGCATCGTGTGCGAGCGCGTCGCGCGGGTGAAGTCGTCGAAGCGCAGCCGCAGGATGACGGTGCGGCCCGACTGCTCGGCGCGGCGCATCCGGCGCGTGACGCGGTCGACGAGCCCGGCGAGCGCCGCCTCGAGCTCGTCGGGAGAGGGCCGCGAGCGGCCCAGCGCGCGCTGCGAACCGATCGAGCGCCGCCCGCGGCGCGGCTGGAAGCGCCGGACCTCGCGGTTGTGGGCGACCGCGTAGAGGAAGCGGCCGGTGTGGCGGCCGAGCGCCGCCGTCAGTGCCGGCTCGCCGGCGCGCGCGAGATCGCCGACGGACTTCAGGCCGCAGGCGTGCAGCCGCGCGGCCGTCTTGGGCCCGACACCCGAGATCCGCTCCACGGGGAGGGGATGCAGGAACGCCAGCTCGTCGTCGGGTGCCACGACGAGCAGCCCGTCGGGCTTGGCCTCGCCGGACGCGATCTTCGCCAGGACCTTCGTCGTCGCGACGCCGATGCTGATCGGCAGGCCGACCTGCGCGCGAACCGTCTCGCGCAGCGATCGCGCGATCTGCTCGGGCGAGCCGGAGATATGGCGCAGGCCGCGCACGTCGAGGAACGCCTCGTCGATCGAGAGGCGGTGCACGACCGGCGCGGCGTAGTCGAAGATCCCGAAGACCGCCTTGCTCGCCTCGACGTACGCCTCCCACCGCGGAGGGACGACGATCGCCGCCGGACACAGCCGCCGCGCCGCCGCGCCGGCCATCGCCGACCGCACGCCGCAGGCGCGCGCCTCATAGCTGGCCGCGAGCACGACGCCCCCGCCGACGATGACCGGCCGGCCCCGCAGCCGCGGGTCGTCGCGCTGCTCCACCGACGCGTAGAACGCGTCCAGATCCGCATGCAGGATCGTGGGTTCGCGCGACACGAACGTATGTTCGCACGCGGTCCGGCGACTTGCCGAGCGATGCCGGCGCCGCGGGCTATCCGGGCGTCGTGATCAGCCGCTCGGCCAGGCCGCGATCCCGTCCAACATCGAGGAGGCCCAGCGCGGGATGGTCAGCACCATCGACACGATCGACCTCGACGACGACGACGAGATCGACATCCGCGGTTGGATCCGTACCTTCGCGGACTCCGGCAAGCCGATCTACGTCGGCATCTACACGAGTTTTCGCCACGAGGACCGTGGCTATGTGAGCGTCGGCTTCCCGATCCCCAGCGCGAACTTCACCGCCACGTGTGCCCGCCAACACCGGGGAGCACGACTTCCTCCTCGCGTCGCGCAGCGACCTGCCGTTCCCCGGCCACTACCTGAGCTCCGTCGACAGCGGGCGTGACGCCCTGACCGTCCTCAAGCTCCTGTACTTCCAGGAGCAGATCTACGTCTACGTCGCCGCCGGCGAGCTGAAGACCGAGCACAGCTTCTCGCTGGCCGGCCGGCGGTTCCTGACGCTCCACTACGAGATCGAGCGCCTGGCCGCGGCCTCCTAGGACTCGCGCTCCGGCTCGAACCCGGCCATCGGCTCGCGGTCGGGTTGTCGCACCGCGCCGTCGTCCGGCTCGGGAACGCTGGTCCCCGACGGCACGTCCGTGTTGGCCTTGTTGGACGTCATCGACCGGACCAGATCGGCCACCTTCGCGATGATCGACACACATACCTCCTCATTCGCGGTTGTGAACACCTCCCTACCCAAGCGCCGGATGGCACACGCGGTCGTGGAGTTGTGCTGCGAAACGGGGCTGTGCGGCCGGCGATAACAGCTCGCACGGGGCGAT
This sequence comes from uncultured Actinomycetes bacterium, assembly GCA_963705315.1. Lineage (GTDB taxonomy): Bacteria > Actinomycetota > Thermoleophilia > Solirubrobacterales > Solirubrobacteraceae > CADCVQ01. Next base: position 3,321,240 of record OY970068.1, on the reverse strand, counting down.
AGACGAGTTGGCGTGCTCGCCCGGGCGGTGACCCGACCGCGCCGTGGCGTCGGGCCACCGCAAGACAGCTGCTGTTGCCGGCTCGCACCGACTCTGGGACAGTGGCGCAAAAGCTAGGGAGGTGGGGACTTGTCCGAGCATCAGCGCCGTCACGAATCGATCGCGGCGCCGCCGAAACGCGCGCATACAACCGATCGTGCGCGCACGCGCGCCCCCGCTGTGCGTCTGATGGTCGGGCTGCAGCGCACGACCGGCAACTCGGCTGCCGCCCGGCTCGTGCAGCGGACGCCGGCCATCGACGTCAGCTACAACGACGCCGTTCCGGCAGCCAACACCCCGATCGGCGTCGAGATCCACGGGAGCTTCCTCGCTGACCAGACAAAGATCCTGCACCCGGCCGGCGTCGCCGGCCCATTCGAAGCACGCCACATCGTGCCCAACGCGCTCCTGATCCGGGCACTTCAGAGCGAGTTCCACGGCAAGCCTGCCAGTCACTTTCTGGCCCACCCGTTCTACCAGCCCCATCCGAACGGATTTCGCGCGGCGGTCAGGAACGTCATCCTCGGCGACCTGCTGTGGCGCAACAATCGACTCAACAAGGACGACCCGAACTTCGGCGGAACGGGACTGTCCTGGATGCCGGCGATAACCGCCTGGGCGTCGCATTCAAACGACCACCGCAACTACTGGCTCGGCAGCAAGGCCGAGAACCAGGCCATCAATCACGCGGTCACGTCGCTGCGATCCAAGGTGGACGCGCAGTGGGCGCTGGGCAATGACCCCGCTGCTGTCGACACGAACTCCGCGGCGTTCATCGCCTACAAGAACGCGACCGACGCGGACAACATGCAGTGGCTGTCCTGGGAGTTCGATCCGCCGCCGGGCAAGTCCAAGGCCGACTACAAGATGATGGCCGAGACGTGGTCGAACTTCACGATGGACTGGTTCAACGCCAACCCGCTCGCCCGGCTGCGCTACTGCCCGAGCCACTACCTGGCCAGCGCGAAGATCCCATGGAAGCTGGCCTACGACGCGACGGCGATCAACCTGGCCAAGTACCAGGCGGGCACCTGATCGTTACCCCACGCCGCCGGTGCGGGTCATCGGCAGCCGCACGTCGACCCCGCATCGACGGGTACGGGCGCCCGCACTCCGCACAGCTCAGATGGCCCGAACCGTTCATCTGACACAATGCCCAGTGGAGGCCCGGCGAGTGCGACGCCGGCGTGAAAGAAGCCCCCGTGGAGTGCGACCGCCGGAGGCACAACCGACCACAAGGAGCACCTCATGCCAGAAGCAGTGATCGTCGACGCGGTCCGCACCCCGATCGGCCGCGCGTTCAAGGGTTCGCTTGTCGGCGTCAGAGCCGACGAACTCGCCGCCACTCCGCTGCGCGCGCTCCAGCAGCGCAACCCCGAGGTCGACTTCGCGCAGACCGACGACGTGATGATGGGCGCCGCGTCGGCCGTCGGCGAGCAGGCCTACAACATCGGGCGCAACGCGTCCTTGCTGGCGGGCATCCCGCACACCGTTCCCGCCTGCACGGTCAACCGCTTCTGCGCCTCGTCGCTGCAGACGCTGCGGATGGCGTTTCACGCGATCAAGGCCGGCGAGGGCGATCAGTACATCGCCGCGGGCGTCGAGGCCGTCAGCCGCGCCGGCCTGGGCGCGGGCATTCCCGACGAGGCCAAGAGCCCGGTGCTCGACGGCTCAGACGGCTCGCTCTTCGACGTGTACATCCCGATGGGGATGACCGCCGAGAACGTCGCTTCGGAGCGTGACGTCACGCGCGAGCAGCAGGACCACTGGGCGATGACCTCGCAGAACCGCGCCGTCGCCGCGCAGGAGTCCGGCCACTTCGATCGCGAGATCGTGCCCGTGGCGCTGCCCGACGGCGCCGGTGAGCTCGCCAAGGACGACGGCCCGCGGCCCGGCACGACGATGGAGAAGCTCGCGGCGCTGAACCCCGTCTTCCTCGAGGACGGCACGGTGACGGCCGGCAACGCCTGCCCGCTGAACGACGGCGCCGCCGCGGTACTCGTCATGTCGGCGGAGAAGGCGGTCGAGCTCGGCCTCACCCCGCGCGCGCGGATCATCGCGTCGACGGTCGCCGCGATCCGCCCGGAGATGATGGGCCTCGGCCCGATCCCCGCGATCCAGGCGCTGCTCGCGCAGTCCGGGATGTCGATGGACGACATCGACATCGTCGAGATCAACGAGGCGTTCGCCGCGCAGATCGTCCCGTGCATGGACGAGCTCGGCATCGACGAGGACAAGCTGAACCCGTTCGGCGGCGCGATCGCCCTCGGCCACCCGTTCGGGATGACCGGCGCGCGGATCATGACGACGCTCCTCAACGGCCTGGATGCCCGCGACGGCACGTACGGCATCGAGTCGATGTGCGTGGCCGGCGGCATGGGGCAGGCGATGCTGGTGGAGCGTTTGAACTAGGCCGCGCCTTTGTTTGGTCGAGTCGCAATGATCTCGGACCACACCTCGTCCCACGTCTAGTCATGTGCGGCCGGGCGCTGTACTCCGTCGGGTCATCGCTCAGGTGCAGGCGGACGAAGTCCTCTGCGGACCGGATCGTCATCCGTTCCGCGGGTAGTCGCCGACGCTGCCGCTTTCGCCCTGAAGGGCGCAAGCGTGCGGGATCGCGCGCGATGGCCACCGGGTGCGTGTCGAGGTTGCTGCCTATGAGGCTGCATAGGCGACATCGTTCCGCCTGCGTTGAGCCTGTCAGACGCGTGCGTGTCGAAGTTGCTGTCTATGAGGCTGCATAGGCGACACGCACGGTAAGACCGTCTTCGTGTGATGAGCGGTCGGGGCGTCATCGACGCTGGGAGGGATCGTGGAGCGGTCATGTTGTTGGATGCCGCAGCCCACATGGCGGCATGAGCCTGGAGCTCGCCAGGGCTGCTCGCGCTGGCTTGCGCCGGCTAACCAGCAGGCCGCAGGTCGCGGACGCGCTGCACCAGCGCCTTGGCGCTCATGCCGCCGTCGACCCGGACGCGCGGGAGCGTGTACGGGGTGGCCGGGCTCGACCAGCCGGGCTGGACCGTCGTTGCGGCCTTGTAGCCCGCGGCGCGCACGGCGGCGATGACGGCGTCGTTGTGCTTCCCTCCGGGGTAGCAGAAGAAGCTCACCGGAACCTTGAACAGGCGGCGCAGGCGCGAGCGCGAGCCGGCCAGCTCCCGGCGCAGGTCCGCGGCGCCGAGCGTCGTGAGGTCCGGGTGGGTGAGCGTGTGCGACGCCACCTCCCAGCCGGCGCGCATCATGCGCTGCACCGCGCGCGTGCCGCCGGTATCGCGCAGGTTCTCGAGCGTCAGGTTCAGCACGCCGGCCCAGCCGAAGCGCTGGAGCATCGGCAGCGCGTACGTGACCTGCCCGCGGTAGCCGTCGTCGAAGGAGAAGACGATCGGCTTGCGCGGCAGCTTGCGGCCGTGGTGCCACGCCAGCCACACCTGGCGCATCGTGACGGCGTTATAGCCGGCGCGCTTCAGCGCGGCGACGTGGCGCTTGAAGTCCTCGGGGCTGACCCACAGGAGCTTCAGCGGCGTGCCCGGCCGCGTGCGGCCGATCACGTGGTACATGAGGATCGGTACGGGCTCTTTTTCAGCGAGGTGGGCGCCCGGCATGTCGGCGACCGACGCGGTTTGGAGCGCCGTCGCGGGCGACAGCGTGCGCAGCGTCGTCGCGCTCAGCCCCACGCCGGCCGGCGGGCCCTCGTCGCGCGTCGCGAGCAGCGCCGCGAGGACGAGCAGCGCGCCGAGCGCTGCGGCGGCGATGAGCACGCGCCCGCGGCGCCGGTCCTCAGACCGCGAGCGCACGGAGCTCCTGGAGCGCGTCGTCCAGCGCCGCGCGCGCGACATCGACGGGTGGGTCGAGATCGCGGTCGGCGAGCAGCCCGAAGCAGACCGACCCGTCGTAGGACACGATCCCGACGGTCAGGCGCTGGCTCGGCGGGTTGAGCGGCACGGCGGGGTGGATGGCGAGCAGCCGGCAGCCGTTGAGGTAGAACGGCTGCTGGGGCCCGGGCACATTGGAGACCACGATGTTGAACGCGCGCACGCCGCCCATGGCGCGCGCGAGCGTCGAGGAGATCAGCGGCGGGGCCCACCCGCTGGCGCCGACGAGCAGCGCGCCCGCCCGCACGGCCGCCGACTGCTTGATCTCCGCCATCGTCGCGTGGATCGCCGCGATCCGGGCAGCCGGATCGGGCTCGCCGACGGGCAGGTCCACGAGCACCGTCGAGATCGCGTTGCCGCCCGCGTCGCCCTCGCGGCGCACGCTGACCGGCACGAGCGCGACGAGCGGCTTGGTGACCGTCTGGCCCGCCTCGTCGAGGTAGCGGCCGAGCATGCCGGTCACCGCTGCCAGCAGCGCGTCGTTGACCGTCGCGCCGTTGGATTTGCCGGCGGCCTTCAGATCGGCGAGCGGCGCGGTCGCCAGCGCGTAGCGGCGGTTGGGCCCGAGGGCGACGTTCAGCGGCGTCATCGGCGCTGACGGGCGCGTCTTGGCGAGCTGCACGGCGAGCTCGGTCGCGCGCCGCAGGTCACCGGCGGCCCGGCGCGGGTCGGGTGTCAGGGCGCGGGTCGCGCTGTCGAGCAGGAGCTTCTGCGCGCGCACGATCGGCGTCGCGGCGAGGCGCGCCAGGTGGCGCGTGCGGTCGTAGGCCTGCGGCTCCCACGGCTGCTCGGGCGCCGGGATGTCCAGCGGCTCGGGCGACGGGTCGAGCAGGACCGTGCCGATGTCGACCGCCGCGACGCCGTCCACGAGCGCGTGGTGCATCTTGGCCAGCAGCGCGACGCGCCCGTCCTGCAGGCCGTCGATGACGGTCAGCTCCCACAGCGGCCGCGAGCGATCCAGGCGCCGCGACATCGCGCGGCCGGCGAAGTCCGCGAGCGCGCCGTCGTCGCCCGGGTCGGGCAGCGTCGCGCGACGGACATGCCAGGTCAGGTCGAAGCCGTCGTCGTCGATCCAGACGGGGTTCGCCAGGCCGACCGCGCTTCTCTGCAGCCGCTGGCGGTAGCGCGGGATGAGGTGCAGCCGGGACTCGACGCGCTCGGCGACGCGGTCGTAGGCCATCCCGGCGCCGCTGTGGAACAGGAGCAGGCCGCCGACGGCCATGTTCACGGGTCCCTGCTCGGCGGCGAGGGAGGAACGGTCGGCGGGGGAGAGGTCCTCGGCCATCGCCTGACGAGAGTAACCGCGTGGTGCGACGCTGGAAGGCGTGAACGGAGACCGAGGGCGAGCGACCCGGCGAAGCGACGCGGGGTCTGAGTAATCGAGATGGTCGAGAACCACGATATACGTGGTCTTGAGCCATCTCGATTTTGCCGGGTCGTGGCGCGTCGGGGGCTACAACGGCGCCTGAGGCGACACGACCGCGCCGGCCCTCGCCGCGCGGATCGGTCCCGACTCCTTGTCGATGCTGTTCGCCGCTACCCGCCGCGCGAGGAGATGGAGTAACCCGGATACGCCGCTATTTCGGTGCCATCCGCAGCGCGCCGTCGATCCGGATGACCTCGCCGTTGAGTACGCGGTTCTCGACGATGTGGCAGGCCAGCGCGGCGAACTCCTCGGGCCGGCCGAGCCGCGGCGGGAACGGAATCGACTCGGCGAGTGCTGTGCGAGCGTCGGCGGGCAGTCCGGCCAGCAGCGGCGTGTCGAACAGCCCCGGCGCGATGGCGCAGACGCGGATGCCCGACCCGGCGAGATCGCGTGCCGCCGGCAGCGTCATCGCGACGACGGCGCCCTTGGAGGCGGCGTAGGCGACCTGCCCGACCTGCCCGTCGTAGGCGGCGATCGAGGCGGTGTTGATGCAGACGCCGCGCTCCCCGTCCTCGCCGGGTTCGTTGGCGAGCATCGCGGCGCTCGCCAGGCGCAGCGCGTTGAACGTGCCGACGAGGTTGATCGCGATGACCCGCTCGAACGGCTCGAGGCGGTGCGGACCCTTGGACCGTGCCACGCGCTCGGCGTAGCCGATCCCGGCGCAGCTCACCGAGATGCGCAAACCGCCGGCCGCCTCGGCGGCCGCGTCGACGGCGGCCGCGACCGCGCCGGGGTCTGTGACGTCGGCGGCGACGAAGCGCGTGCGCTCGCCCAGCTCGTCGGCCAGGGCGGCGCCCCGCTCGGCATCGAGGTCGGCCACGACGACGTGCGCGCCGCCGGCGTGCAGTGCACGAGCCGTTGCCTCGCCGAGTCCCGAGGCGCCGCCCACCACGAGCGCGCCGCTGCCGTCGATTTGCATGAGGCGGGAAGCCTAGTGGCCCTTCTCCAAACGTCTGACCGCAAACCCCGGGCGCCGATCAGCGCCTGGCTGCGTCCTCGTTCGGCGCAATGGCGCTGGCATTGCGCCCTCCCTGCGTCCTTGCCAGCCACTGCCGGCATCCCGGGGTTGCAGGCCGAACGTTCCGAGAAGGGCCACTAGATCACTGAAAATGTTGCTCGCACGGGCTCGGGAACGGCATAGCGTGCGCACATGGTTGGGGCGCTTGATCGTCTCGGCAGGCTGGCAGTCGCCACGCTCATGTTCCTGGCGGTCGCGCTCGTCGCGATCGTCGCAACGCCGCCAACGAGAACGTCGTGGTCAACACGGTGACGCCGACGATCGCGACGACCGCTTGCACCCACATCCTGACCGGCGGGCAGGTCACGGACTCGGCCACCGTGAGCGGGCGCGTGAACCCACAGCCGGGGGCGACACTCGACTTGCGCCTCTACGGCCCGACCGACGCCACGTGCTCGGGAACCGCCGTGTTCGAGTCGCCGGACATGCCCTATCCCGTCGCGGCCGGGCCGGTGACATCCACGCCGTTCACGCCGACCGCCCCGGGTATCGATCGCTGGCGCGCGACGTACAGCGGCGACGCCAACAACGCACCGGCGACGGGAGCCTGCGACGACCCCGCCGAGCGCGTCGCGGTGCTTCCCGTCCCGTCCCGTCGACGTCGTCGCCACCACCGCCACCTCCGCCGGCGGTGGCGCCGACACCAAGCTGCCAGGGCCAGACCGCGACGATCGTCCCGGCCGCCGGCCAGACGCTCGTCACGGGCACGCAGGGCCGCGACGTGATCGTCGGGCGTGACTCCGCCGAGACGCTCGACGGCCGCGGCGGCGACGACCGCATCCGCACCCGCGGTGGCATCCCCGACAGGATCGACTGCGGCCCCCTCGCGTAACAGCGCGCTCGTCGCACCGACACCACGGAGCGCGGCGAGCGTGTCCGCCGCCAGCAGGCGTAGCGCCCCGCGTCACGCAACTCCTGGCCGACGCGACGGCGCTCCATGACGTGTGCCTATGCGGCGGTCGTGTCGCTCGGCGCCCGCTGAGGGCGCGCTCGGCCCGGTCGCAGGATGCGGCGGATCCGCGACTCCGCTCGATCGGCGGCGTCGATCTGGCGCTCGAAGCGCGCTAGCAGCGCCTCGACGCGGGCGATCGGCAGCCCGCTCGGACCTCGATCCATGATCCGGGTGATCTGGCCGCCGGTCCGCAGCGCACGCCGCATGAGCCGCAGCACCCTGCGGTGCTGAGGGCGCAGGTCGAGCGGTGGGGAGAGCGTACGCATGCGGCCGTGGTACTTCTCGATGATCGTCAGGGCGCGCCGCGATTGCGATCGGTAGCCCTCGAACGAGGTTCCCTCGGGAATGCGTCGGAGCTTTTTGTAGGAGTCGACGTTGATCGCGATGAACTGATCGCGGTAGACCGTGAACAGCACGAGGTCCGCGACGCCGTTGCCGCCGCGGCAGCACCGCTTGAAACCGACCGGTTGCGCCGTCTTGTAGAGCGCGTCCCAGGTGCGCCGGATCTTGCCGGCGGCGCTGCGCGTGGCGGCATCGTCGTACCCGCTGACGCGCGCGCGCCGTGCCGCGCCGACGGTCGGGTTGAGATGCACGTCGAACGCCCGCGTCTCGTCGTTCGCCGCATCGCCGAGGTCGTCATGGAGATCGTGCAGGTCGGCGTTGGCCGAGATCAGGGTGCGCTCCGCGGCGCGTAGCCGTCGCGCGAGAGCGGGGCGGCCGCGCGTCGCGCGCGAGCGCCGTGCGTGCGCGCTCGCAGACGGCGTCGGCCTTGCTCACGTACTCGGCCCGGGCCGCACGCTTGTCGGACTCGCTGATGGCGCCACAACCGGCGGCCGCGAGCGCCGCGGCCGCCGCGATCATTCCAAACGCCGGCCAGCGCCAGTCCACCATCGGAGCGCGATGCTACTCCGCGCGTGAGAGCGACACGGCGAACAGCTCGTCCGCATCGATGTAGAGCTCGACGAGCGCCAGTCCGGCCGCTGCGAGATCGCCGCGCAGGCGCTCGGGCGTGAACTTCGCGCTGATCTCGGTGCGCAGCTCCTCGCGCGGCGCGAACTGCACGTCGAGGTCCAGCGCCTCGATGCGCACGTGCTGCTCTGAGATCGCGCGCAGGCGCATCTCGATCCACTCGCGCTTGCGGTCGAAGAACGCGACGTGCTCGAAGGCGTCGACGTCGAAGTTCGCGTCCAGCTCGCGGTTGAGTACGTGCAGGACGTTGAGGTTGAACTGCGCCGTGACCCCGGCGCTGTCGTCGTAGGCGGCCTCGATGACCTGCGGGTCCTTGACGAGATCGGTGCCGAGCAGGAGGTGGTCCTCGGGCGCCATCACCTTGCGCAGCGCGCGCAACAAGCGCCGCCGGCTGCCGGGCGGGAAGTTGCCGATCGTCCCGCCGAGGAAGGCGAACACGCGCGGGCCGAGCGGCTCGGGCAGGTGCCCGAGATGGCGCTCGAAGTCGCCGATGACGCCGTGCACCGACAGCCCGGGGTAGTCGTCGACGAGCGTCTTGGCGGCCGCGCGCACCGTCGTCTCGGAGACGTCGACGGGCACGTAGCGGCGCAGCGTGCCGGCGTCGTGCATGGCGTCGAGCAGGACGCGCGTCTTGTCGGCCGAACCCGATCCGAGCTCGACGATCTCGACCGCGCCGGTCTGCTCCACGATCGACGCGGCCTCGGAGCGCAGGATCAGCCGCTCCGTGCGCGTCTGGTAGTACTCGGGCAGCTCGCAGATCGCGTCGAAGAGCTCCGATCCGCGCGCGTCGTAGAGGTGCTTGGGCGGCAGTTCCTTCACCGGCCGGGTGAGCCCGTCCAGGACATCGTCGGCGAGCGTGCGCTCGTCGGCCGGGCCCAGGTACGAACGCACCTCGACGGTGCTCTGGAGGATCGGCTCCATCGTTACCGCACGTCCTTTGCCAGTCGCACGCCGGCGAAGATCTGCCGGCGTTGAGGGAGGTCCCAGTTTCGGAATGTCGTCGAGCGCAGGCGCTCGTCGGTGGCCCACGACGCGCCGCGCAGCACGCGGTAGCCGTCGCCGAAGAACACCTCGGAGTACTCGCGGTACGGGTGGGCGACGAAGCCGGGGTAACCGCCGAAATGCGAGGCGGTCCATTCCCACACGTCACCGATCTGAGCGAGAGGCTCCTGAGTCCAGGTCGCCGCCTTCTCCCACTCCGCTTCGGTGGGGAGGCGAGCCTCGCTCCAGCGGGCGAAGGCGTCGGCCTCGAACCAGGAGACGTGCATGACGGGCCGCTCGACGTCATCGGGTGGCCCGCCAGCCGTCCAGCCTGCGGGGTGGGTGATGTCGTACTCCTCCTTCCACGCCCAGCCCTCGTCGGACCACCATTCGCGGCGCACGTAGCCGCCGCCCTCGACGAAATGCATCCAGGTGCCGTTCGTCACCGGCCGCTTGGCGATGGCAAACGCCGGCAGCGCGACGGCGTGGCGCGGGCGCTCGTTGTCGAAGGCGAAGCCGTCGGGACCCGCGCCGAGCCCAAAGCCGCCGGCGGGGACGTCGATCCAGTCCGTCGGCGCGTCGCCTGGCGCCGGCGCGTCGGGCGCGCCGCCGGGCAGGCCGGCGAGGAACAGCGTCTGGCGCATCGTCTCGTTGTGCTGAGCCTCGTGGCGGATGACCATCTCGTACAGCACGCCGTCGCCCGGTCCCTCGCGGTCGAGGATCGACAGCGCGCGCTCGCGCACGGTCGCCATGTACTCGTCGAGCTCGGCGCCGCGCAGGAACGGGATCTCGCCGCGGGCGCAGCGCGGGGTCTCGAAGGCGTCGTAGAGGTCGGCGAGGTCCGCGCGCAGCAGCGGCCTGCCGCCGTGGCGATGCACGAGCCACAGGTCCTCGTATGCCGCGATGTGCCCGAGATCCCACACGAGCGGGCTCATCAGCGGGTCGTGGACGGCTTCGAGCTCGGCCTCGCTCAACGGCGCGACGAGCGCGAGCGTGCGCGCGCGGGCCTCATGAAGGGCGGTGCCCAAGGCTGATGAGGCCACAGTCGCCATTCGAACAGTCAACGTACCCAATCCCATGTGACGGAAGCGTGAATTGCGCGGTCTTGGCGGGATCGCGTTCCGTTACGCGCGCGGCGTGGGTCAATCGCTGAGCGCCGCGAGCGCGCTGCCCGAGGGCTCCAGCCCGAGCCCGGCTCGAATGCGGTTGTCGAGCGCGACATCATGTGCATATACGGCGTCGACGCCGATTCGGTTGATCGGTTCGGGCGCCGGAGCGTGGCTCGTCGCGCGCGCGCGCCGCGGCGTGATCGCGTCGAGGCGCCGCGGCCATTGCGCAGACGCTACTTGCCCGGCGCCGCGCTCTGGATCGGTTGCGGGCTCTCGGCCGCCGCCGCGGGCGGGCCGGTCGCCGTGGGCGCCTTGCCGTCTGCCAGGCCGCCGGTGAGCGTGTCCTGTGCCCAGCGCTCGCTGAACCCGGCGAGGAACGCGATCATGCAGAGGAAGTAGAAGCGCTGCTCGGGATCGCTCGGAATGTCGAACAGGTTGAGAAATCCGCTCGTCAGCGCGAAGTACATGACGAGGCCGAAGATCGAGCCGATCCACGGCCGCAGGCTGCCGAGGAACAGCGTGTAGCTCGGGGCGATGTCGAAGTCCAGCGCGAACGAGCCTGAGTTGATGCGGGCGATGACGCTGACGAGCGCGCCGATCGCGCCGGCGGTGAGGCAGCCGATGATGTTCGCCTCGTTGACGCCGGCGATATCGAGCAGCTCGCCGGTGAGCAGATACAACCCGCCGAGCAGCCCGAGGCCGATGGCCATGCCCACGAAGTACGTCATCTGCGCCTCGCTGTTGGCGGCCTGGCGGTAGTACGCCTGCGCGCCCGAGAAGTCCTGATACTCGGATTCGAGCGCCTTGCGGATCGTGGGCTGCGGGATCGGCGGCCGGTCCACGAGGCTGAGCAGATGGCCCGCGCACGCCATGACGAGCTGCGTACAGATGCGCTGGTTGCGCCCGCCGAGCACGGCCACCGCCCGGATGGCCAGCTCGTCGCACTGTTGCAGCAGGCGGGCGATCTCCGGCTCCCGGCGCGTGGCGTAGTCGCTGACGCGGTGGAAGCGGCGAATGGGCGTGCGCAACAATTTCAACGGGCTGCTGTGCCGCTTCTCGGTCAACGCGACGGCGGCTTCGAGCTCCGAGCACCAGTAGGCGTTGACGATCCGGCCGTTGTGGTGCTCGAAGTCCGCGCGCGCGTCGTAGTAGGCCTGCGCGGCGGCGTCATCCCCTGCGTCGCCGTCGGCCGTCACGCTGCGGCGCCATACGTAGCGCAGCCGGACGAGTTCGGGGAACGACACCGTCCGGTGCTTGCGCTCCGAGACCGTCTCCGTACGGCTCATGTCCCCAACAAGGCTCGCCACGACGATCCGATCATGCCAGGGGCCCGTGGTTCTGCGGGGAATGACGGGGTTCTTGCGCGCGGGTGGCGGTGGCTCACCAAACAGCATCGATGAAGGATTGAGGGATGGGTCCGCGCGGCGAGGCCGGCGCGGTCCTCTCGCCTCAAGCGCGGATATTGCTCCTGAGGCGCCACGACCCGGTCCGGGAAAATCGAGATGGCTCAAGACCACGTATATCGGGGTTTTCAACCATCTCGATTACTCAGACCCGCACGCGCCTCGCCAGGCCGCCCGCCCTTCGATCCTTTATCGATGCTGGTTCGTCCTGCCGCCCGGCGCCGTCACGCCCCCGGCGCCGCCGCCTGGTCGCACACGATCTCGTCGAGATCGTCGCCGAGCAGCGCGACCGGCACGTCCTGGTCGCCGGCGACCGCCCGCGCCAGCGCGTCGCGCTTGTCGGAGCCGGTCACGAGCAGCAGCGTGTAGCGCGCGCGGCGCAGGACCGGCAGCGTCAGCGTGACGCGCTCGGGCGGCGGCTTGGGAGCGTCGCGGACCGCCACGCTCGGGGCCTCTCCCACCTCAAGCGCGCGATGGCCCGGGAACAGCGACGCGGTGTGGCCGTCCGGACCCATGCCCAGCAGCACGATGTCGAAGACGAGGTCGGGCACGGACTCGCGCAGCTCGAGCCCGTACAGCCACGCGGCGTCCTCGGGCACCTCCGGCCGCGGCAGCGCGTGCAGCATCGGCGGCGGCGCGATCGCGCCCGCGTACAGGCTCTCGCGCACCATCCGCGCATTCGCCTGCGGGTCGTCCTGCGGCACGCAGCGCTCGTCGCCGAGCCACAGGTGCACGTGTGCCCACGATCCCTCGATCTGCGCCAGCAGCTCGTAGGCGCGCTTCGGCGTGCGCCCGCCCGCCAGCGCGATGTGGACCTCGCGGCCCTCGGCGCGCGCGTCGCCGATGCGCCACGCGAGCGCATCCGCGGCGTAGCGGGCGACCTGCTCGGGGTCCTTTAGCACCCGCAGCGTCGTCATAGCGACTCGCGCCGGCGGGCATCCAGCGGCTGCTGGGCGAGCGCCGCCTGGTGGTCGGACTCGATGACGTGCATCACCGCGTTGATGAGCGCGAGGTGCGTGAACGCCTGCGGGAAGTTGCCCAGGTGGCGACCCGACAGCGGGTCGATCTCCTCCGCGTACAGGTTCAGCGGGCTCGCGTAGGACAGCAGCTTCTCGCACAGCGCGCGCGCCCGCTGGTGCTCGCCGATCTCGCTCAGCGCGCTGACCAGCCAGAACGAGCAGATCGTGAACGACCCCTCCTCCTGGGCGTCGAGGCCGTCATCGGTCTCCTCGGGCCTGTAGCGCAGCACGAGCCCGTGGACGGTGAGCTCCGCGTCGATCGCGTTGACGGTCGCGATGATGCGCTCGTCGGTCGGTGGCAGGAAGCGCACGAGCGGCGCGAGCAGCAGCGACGCGTCGAGCGCGGTCGAACCGTAGTGCTGCGTCAACACGCCACGCTCGTCGACGCCGTTTGCGAGCACGTCGGCCTGGATCTCGTCGGCAGCCGCCTGCCAGCGCTCGATCTTCTCCTCGTCCTCGCGCAGCCGCGCCAGGCGCGCACCGCGATCGGCCGCGACCCAGCACATGACCTTCGAGGACGTGAAGTGCTTGGGCTCGCCGCGCACCTCCCAGATGCCGCGGTCGGGCTCGCGCCAGTGCGTCAGCGCCTCCTCGACCTGCGTCACCAGCAGCGGCCAGAGCGTCTCGCGCAGGCCATCGCGCGACTTCGTGTGCAGGTAGAACGAGTCCAGCGCGCTGCCCCAGACGTCGTGCTGGCGGTGCTTGTAGGCCGCATTGCCGATCCGCACGGGGCGGGCGTTGCCGTAGCCGTCGAGGTGGTCGAGATCCTCCTCGGTCAGCTCGCGCTCGCCGCCGATGCCGTACATCACCTGCAGGTCGGCCTCGGCGCAGACCTCGGAGATGAAGTTGAAGAAGTCGTCGGCCTCCCAGTCAAAGCCGAGCGTGTAGAGCGCCCACAGCATGAAGGTCGAGTCGCGCACCCAGGTGAAGCGGTAGTCCCAGTTGCGGTCGCCGCCCGGCGTCTCGGGCAGCGAGGTCGTCGCGGCGGCGAGCATCGCGCCCGTCGGCGCGTAGACGAGGCCCTTGAGCGTCAGCGCACTGCGCTGCAGGTAGACGCGCCAGGGATGGTCGGGGAAGCTGCCCTGCGCGAGCCACTCATGCCAGAAGTCGGCGGTGAACACGAGCCGCTTGTAGGCGTCCTCGAAGCTTCGCGGGCCCTCGTGGTCGGCGCCCCAGCTGAGCGCGACGTACCCGACGTCGCCGTCGTGCAGCGACGTGCGCGCACGGACCGTCGAGCCCTCGATGCCGAGGCGCAGGTCGCTGTGCAGCTTGAGCCGCAGGTCCGTGCCCGCGAACGTCGCGGTGCACTCCTCATAGCCCTCGCCGCTGTACTCCCAGTGCGCCGGCGCGCGGCCGTAGTCGTGGATCGGGTCGCACTCCATGTGCATGTTGACCGTGCCGTTGACGCAGCGCAGCGTCCGCAGCAGGACGTGCTCGGCGTCGTAGTCGGTCGGCGAGCGGCGGTGCGTGTGCGAGCGCTCGCGGTCGTGGCGCCATGGCCCGACGAGCAGCACGTCGCGCGTGATCAGCCAGCCGGTCTTCGTGCCCCACGTCGTCTCGACGATGTTCGTGCCCGGCAGGTAGCGCCGTCCCGCGGGCACCGCCGTCCCGGCGGGCGCGAGCGAGAACATGCCGGCGTCGCGATCGAGCATCGCGCCGAAGATGCTCGGGCTGTCAAAGCGCGGCGCGCACATCCATTCGACGTTGCCGGTCGGCGCGATCAGCGCGCACACCTCGCAATCGGAGACGAAGGCGTAATCGGCGATCGGTGGGAACGGACTGCCCGCCATCGGGACGTGCAGCGACGCGTCGGTCACCGCATCATCCTGCGCGCCGCCTCGAGCGCTGGCTTGTACGGCGCGTCGCGCATGAGCGCGTGGCGGATCCCCTCGCCGAGGATGCCCGGCTCGCCGCGCGAGGCGCCGAGCACGGTCCAGATGTGCTCCTCGCCGTCGCCCTCGACGCGGCGCGCGGTGAGGCCGCCGTCGCCTCGCTCGAGCGCGAGCAGCGTGCCGACGTCGCTGCGAATCTCGACGCCCGCGAGTCCGGGCACACGCATCCCGTCCTCGACGGACTCCAGGCGCAGTTCGACCTCGCCGCGGCGGGCGCGGGCGCGGCCGCGCAGCAGGTCGCCGTGGCGCGTCAGCGCCTCGGGGCGCCAGCCCAGCCGCGAGCACAGCCAGCCGACGAGCAGCAGGCCGGAGACGAGCGAGTCGGCGCGGTAGCGCACCGAGATCTTCGACAGCGTGCCGAGCTCGGCGCGGCGGCGGGGCGGGTCGTAGGCGGCGGCGAGCCGCTCGCGCCAGGGCGTGCAGCGCAGCCATGCGAGGTCGACGACATCGATGCGGTCGGCGAGCTCGCAGACGCGATCGAGCGCCGCCCGCACCTCGGGCTCGTCGACGGAGTCCAGCAGCACGTCCTGCGCGACCGGCGCGCCGCCCGCGCGGCCGGTCGTCAGCGCGTCGACGGCCTCGGGATGACCGTGGGGCGACCAGACCGCCGTGCGCAGGTCCGTGACGACGAGCGGGTCGACGATCGTGTCGAGGTGGGGCAGGTGTTTCTCGCCGACGTTGACGAT
The DNA here is from genome assembly GCA_963705315.1 of uncultured Actinomycetes bacterium. Lineage (GTDB taxonomy): Bacteria > Actinomycetota > Thermoleophilia > Solirubrobacterales > Solirubrobacteraceae > CADCVQ01. Next base: position 3,305,877 of record OY970068.1, on the reverse strand, counting down.
CACGAGCTCGCGCATGGCCGCGAACGACCCGGCGTTCGACGTCTCGTCGGTGGTGATGCTCGCGGTCGCATCGATCGTCTTGCGGCCGGGCTCGACCGTGCACACGACGGTGCGCGACGCGTGGTAGCGCCCGACCTTGCGCAGCCGGTTGGCGATCTCCCCGCTCCAGTCACGGTCCACGACGCAGACGAGGTTGAGCGTCCGCGCCGGCACGCACTGCTGGTTGAGCACCGTGCACTCGGTGACGAGCTGGCGCAGCGCCGTCTCGATCTTCGCGGGGGTCGTCTTGAGATCGCGCCAGACGAGATCGGTCGTGCTCATATCATCCGCCACTTCGCGTCGCCGACGAGCAGCTTCTCGGCCTCGGTCGGGCCCTGCGAGCCGGCCGGGTACTGCGCCAGCGGCCCGGGCATCTCGCTCCAGGCCTCCACGATCGGATCGCAGATGTGCCACTGCGCCTCGACCTCGTCGTTGCGGGTGAAGAGCGTCGCGTCGCCGCGCATGGCGTCGATGATGAGCCGCTCGTAGGCCTCGGGTGACTCCGACAGAAACGCGGTGCCGTAGAGGAACTCCATGTTCACGGTGCGGATCGCCATCCGCGTACCGGGGATCTTCGCGCCGATCGACAGCGCCACGCCCTCGTTGGGCTGCACGGTGAAGACCATGACGTTCGGCTTGACGTCCGGCCCCTCTTCGGTGTGAAACGCGAGGTGTGGGACGGGCTTGAGCGTCACGGCGATCTCGGTCACCTTGCGCGCCAGGCGCTTGCCGGTGCGCAGGTACATCGGCACGCCGGCCCAGCGCCAGTTGTGCACCTCCAGGCGCAGCGCGGCGTACGTCTCGGTCGTCGAGTCCGGCGGCACGCCGTCCTCTTGGAGGTAGCCGGGCGCCTCCTCACCGGCCACGACGCCGCGCGCGTACTGCGCGCGGACGGCCATGTCCGGCACCTCCGCCGCGCGTGGCGCGCGGATCGCGCGCAGGACCTTGACCTTCTCGTCGCGCACGGGGTCGGCCTCGAAGGCGGTCGGCGGCTCCATGCACAGCAGCGAGAGCAGCTGGAGCATGTGGTTCTGGACGAGGTCGCGCAGCGCCCCGGCTGAGTCGTAGTAGCCCGCGCGCGAGCCGATCCCGATGTCCTCGGAGGCGGTGATCTGCACGTTGTCGATGAAGTTGCGATTCCACAGCGGCTCGAACATGTTGTTGGCGAAGCGCAGCGCCAGGACGTTCTGGACGGTCTCCTTGCCGAGGTAGTGGTCGATGCGGAAGACCTGCTGCTCGTCAAAGACCGACAGCACCTGCGCGTTGAGCTCGCGCGCCTCCTGCAGCGAGCGGCCAAAGGGCTTCTCGATGATCACCCGCACCTCGGCGCCGGGGCGGGAGGCGAGCTCGTGCTCGCCGAGCTCGCCGATGATGATCGGGAAGAACATCGGCGCGGTCGACAGATAAAAGCAGCGGTTCATCGGCAGGCCGGCGAGCTCGTCGAACGCGTCGAGGCTCTCCTGCAGGCCGGCGTAGACGGCGTCGTCGTCAAACGACCCGCTGACGTAGCGCACGTCCTCGAACAGCTTGGCGAGCACCTTGTCGTTCGGCGTGCGGCGCGAGAACTCGCGGACGGACTCGATCGCCAGCTCGCGGAACTCCTCGTCGGTCATCTCCGACCGGGCGTTGCCGACGAGCCCGAAGCGCTCGGGCAGCGCGCCCTCGTGCGCGAGGTTGTACAGCGCGGGGAGGATCTTGCGGCGCGCGAGGTCGCCCGTCGCGCCGAAGATCACGAGCGCCGTCGGGTGGACCGGCAGGCGCTCGAGGCCGTCGACGAGCGGGTTGTACTGCGTCGTGGTGGTCACCCGTCCGTCGCTTTCTTCGTCGCGTGCCCGCCGAACTGCGCGCGCAGCGCAGCGAGCATCCGGTGGGTGAAGTCGCCGCCCGAGCGGCTGTAGAAGCGCGCGTACAGCGAGGCGGTGATCACCGGCGTCGGCACGTCCTTGGCCATCGCGTCCTCGATCGTCCAGCGCCCCTCGCCGGAGTCCTCGGTGTAGCCGCTCAGGCCCGCGAGGTCGTTGCCCTCCTGCTCGAACGCCCGCGCCGCGAGCTCGCACAGCCACGACCGCACGACCGAGCCCTGGTTCCACAGGTGCGCGATCTTCGCGTTGTCGAGGTCGAAGTCGGACTTGTCGAAGAGGTCGAAGCCCTCGGCGTAGGCCTGCATGAGGCCGTACTCGATGCCGTTGTGGACCATCTTCACGTAGTGGCCCGCGCCGCTCGGCCCGAAGTGGCCCCAGCCGCGCGGCCCCAGCGCCTCGCGGCTGAGCGCGTTCGTCTCCGGCGCGAGCACGTCGAGGATCGGCGCGAGGCGCTTCACCGACGCGTTCGGCCCGCCGACCATCATGCAGTAGCCGACCTCGAGGCCCCACACGCCGCCGCTCGTGCCGACGTCGACGTACTGGATGCCGGCCTGCTTGAGCGCCGCGGCGCGTTCGCGGTCGTCGGTCCATTTCGAGTTGCCGCCGTCGATGATCATGTCGCCCTTCTCCATGAGCGTCGCGAGCTTGTCGACGGTGTCCTGCGTCGGCTTGCCGGCCGGCACCATGATCCAGACCATGCGCGGCGCGTCGAGCTTTGAGACGAGGTCTGAGAGCGACCGCGCGCCGCGCGCCCCGGTCCTGCCGGCCATACGCTTGACGGTGTCCTTGTCGCGGTCGTAGGCGACGACATCGTGGTCTGAGTCGCGCTTGATGCGCGTGACCATGTTGCCGCCCATGCGGCCCAGGCCGACGAATCCGATCTGGCTAGCCATTCAGGATCTCCTTGAGCTTGGCGGTGAGCGCTGTCACGGCCGCTGCGGGATCCTCGCCGTCCAAACGTACCCGCTCGGCGGCGCGCCCGCGAGCGCGCAGCGTCCGCAGGTCGCCGACTGCCTGCGCGTTCTTGAGCGTCTGAAACGCGAACGGCCTGGCGGGGATCTCGACGTCCTCGGGGCCGTCGTGGACGAGCACGAGGAAGCGGCCCTCGGGTGGCCCGCCCTTGTGCAGCTGGCCGGTGGAGTGCAGGTAGCGCGGGCCGTAGCCGAACGTCGTCGTCGCGCTGGTCATGTCGCGAATCACGGCCCGCAGCTCCATGATCGCCATGTCGAACTCCGCGCTCGGCGTCACGAACCCGAGGATCGCGACGTACTCCGGCGGGCCTGCCGTCGCGATCAGCGCGTGCAGCGCGTCGTCGTCGGCAGCGTCGAGCGCGGGCAGCTCGCCGCTCTGCGCAACCTGCTCGAGCACCTGGCCAGTCATGTCCTTGGCGGCCTGAACGTCGGGCTGGTCAAACGGGTTGATGCCAAGTGCCCAGCCGGCCACGGCGGTCGCGAACTCCGCGAAGAAGAAGATCCGCCCGAGGTCCTCGGGCCCGCCGGCCGACAGCGTCACGGTCGGCTGACCGGCGGCGGCGAGCGCCTTGACGGCCTCGTCGAGCGACTCGCTCGGGTTTTCGTTGTCGCGCAGGTAACAGAACACCCGATCCTCGCCGTACTGATCCGGCCCGCCGACGGGCTCGTCGGTCACCGGCACGATTCCCTTGCCGAGCTTGCCCAGCGACTCGGCAACGAGCTGCTCAGCCCACAGGCCGAACGAGGCGATCGGGTCGTCGACGACGAACGTCAGCTTGTCGCGGCCCTGCATGGCGAGCGCGGCGAGCGAGACGCCGAGCCAGAGGCCGCTGTTGCCCTCGCTCGCGTGGTAGGCGGTGCACGCCTCGGCGGCGACGCCCGCGCCGTCGAGCAGCCGCTCGACGTCGACGCCCATGAGCGCCGCCGGCACGAGCCCGAAGAACGTCAGCGCGCTGTAGCGCCCGCCGACGTCGGGGTCGTTGAGGAACGTGCGCCGGAAGCCGCGCTCGGACGCGAGGGCCTGCAGCGACGAACCGGGATCGGTGATCGCGACGTACTGCTCGCCGTGCGGCCGCTCGCTCCAGAAGTGCTCGAACAGCGAGAGCGTCTCGATCGTGCCGCCGGACTTCGTCGAGACGATGAACAGCGTGTGCTCGAGATCGACGGCGCGCTCGTGCGCGAGCACGGCGCCCGGATCGGTCGAGTCGAGCACGTGCAGCCGCAGGCAGCCGTGCTGGCACTCGCCGAAGCTCAGGCGCAGCACCTCGGGCGCGAGACTGGAACCGCCCATCCCGAGCAGCAGCGCGTCGGTGTAGCCGTCGGCGATCGCCTGCTGCGTGAATGCCTCGAGGTCGTCGACGTGCTCTGCGTAGGTCTCGTGCGCGTTCAGCCAGCCGAGCCGGTCGGCGACCTCCGGCTGGCCGGCCGGGCCCCAGAGCGTGTCGTCCTTGGACCAGATCCGGCGCGCGACCTGCTCGTCCTGGGCGCGCTTGATGAGCTCGGCGATGAGCGGCTCCAGCTCGTCGGGCAGCGACGAGTCGATCGTCTCGGGGCGGCCGGTGAAGATCGCCTCGCGCTTGGCCTCGATACCGGCGAGCAGCTTCTCCATCGGCGTGACGAACGCGTCGATGCCCTGTCGCAGGAGCGTGTCGGTCACGTCGTCGAGGTCGATGCCGGCCTCGGCCAGGGCGTCGAGCACGCGCGCCGGGTCCTCGCGGACGGTCTCGCCGCGCGCCTCGAGGCGCTCGGCGCATGCGAGCAGCGTCTGCATCGGCATCGTGTTGACCGTGTCGGGCCCGACGAGCTCCTCGACGTACTTCGTCTCGGAGTACGCCGGGTTCTTCACGCCGGTCGACGCCCACAGCGGGCGCTGCACCGCGGCGCCGGCCGCGCGCAGCGCGGCGAAGCGCTCGCCGTGGAAGATCTCCTCGAAGCGCTGGTAGGCGGCGCGCGCGTTGGCGACGGCCGCCTGGCCCCGAAGGTCCTCGCGCCCGAGTTCCTCCAGGCGCTTGTCGACCTCGCTGTCCACGCGCGAGACGAAGAACGACGCGACGGAGTGCACGTCGAGGCCCTGTCCGCCGGCGTGGCGGCGCTCGAGGCCCTTGATGAACGCCTCGGCGACCGTCGCGTAGGCCTCGACGGCGAACAGCAACGTCACGTTGACGTTGACGCCCTCGTAGATCGCCTGCTCGATCGCGGGCAGGCACTCGGTCGTGCCGGGGATCTTGATCATCACGTTGGGACGGTCGACGCGCTCCCAGTACTCGCGCGCCTGCGCGATCGTGCGGTCGCTGTCGAAGGCGAGGTCGGGATCGACCTCGAGCGACACGAAGCCATCCTGGCCGCCCGTCTCGTCGAAGACCGAGCGCAGGATGTCGGCGGCGTCCTGGACGTCCTGGATCGCGATGTCCTGGTAGATGGCCCGCGCGAGCGCGCCGCCGCGGGCGAGGTTCTCGATCTGGTCGTCGTAGTCCGGCGAGCCGAGGATCGCCTTCTCGAAGATCGCGGGGTTCGAGGTGACGCCGCGCAGCGAGTCCTCCTCGACGAGGCGTCGCAGCTCGCCGCCCTGGGTCAGCGAGCGGCGGATCTGGTCCAGCCACGGGGAGGTCCCGGCGGCGACCAGCGCGGCGAGCCGCTCGTTGATGTTCACGACATGGGTCATAGCTCCGACTCCAGTCCTTCGCGTTCGATGGTCAAGACTTTCTGCAGGCGCCGGACGTGGCGCTCCTCCCCGCTGAACGTCGCGCGGCAGAACGCCTCGGCGAGCTCGGATGCGATCGCCGGTCCGATGACCCGCGCCCCGAGGCACAGGACGTTGCAGTCGTCGTGGCTGACACATTGGCCGGCCGTGTAGTGGTCGTGCGCGCAGGCGGCCCGGATGCCGGGCACCTTGCAGGCCGCGACCGCGACCCCGGCGCCCGAGCCGCAGATGAGGATGCCGCGCTCGGTCTCGCCGGAGGCGACCGAGCACCCGACGCTCAGCGCGACGTTCGGGTAGTCGTCGTGCTCGCCGAGTTCGACCGGCTCGTGCCCGGCGGCGCGCACGGCGTCGACGACGGCGTCGCGGAGGGGGACGCCAGCGTGGTCCACGGCAACAGAAATTCTCATACGGAATCGTCCGCAGGTCGTCGCTCGCGACGACCGGAGGACCGTGTGACGTCGTCCGCAGGTCGTCGCTCGCGACGACCGGAGGCCGAAACCACGATCTCCCGGTCCATCCCCGCCTCCTGCGCAGCCAATAACGCAGCCCCGCGCACCCCGGCCTCGGGCCCGTAGCGCGCCTGGCAGATCCGCGTCTTCGTGCCGACGCCGTTCAGCGTGAAGCGGGCAGCCTCCTCGCGTGCGGGCGCGAGGAGCAGATCCCCGGCCGCCGAGACCCCGCCGCCGATGACGACGAGATCGGGGTCGAAGGTGTTGATCGCGTTGGCGATGCCGACGCCCAGACGCCGCCCGAGCAGCTCGAGCGCGGCGATCGCGCCGGGGTGGCCGTCGCGGGCGCGGTCGATCGTCGTGCCCGGGGGGATGTCGTGCTCGCGCGCGAGCTCGTTGAGCGCGCTGCCCGAGGCCAGCGACTCCAGCGAGCCGGGCTGGGGGAAGCCCTCGGACGTCGCGAACGGGGCGGTGCGCACGTCTGCGCCGACGATCGTGTGCCCGACCTCGGCGGCGGCACCGGTCGCGCCGCGGTAGATGCGCCCGCCGATGACGATGCCACCGCCGACGCCGGTCCCGACGGTGAGCATCACGAGGTGGCGCGCGAGCAGCTCACCATCGTCCCCATAGGCCTCGGCGAGCGCGGCGCACGTCGCGTCGTTGTCGACGAAGACCGGCACGCCGAGCCGCTCGCGCAGCACCTGGCGCAGCGGCACGTCTTCGAACGGGATGTTCACCGAGGAGCGGATGCGACCGGTCTCGAAGTCGACGACGGACGGCACCGCCACGCCGACCGCGACCGCGTCGCCCGCCGCGCGGATCGACGTCACGAGTTGCTCGAGGAGGCCCTCGGTCGTGCGTGTGTCCGTGCGGTGCTTGTCGGCTTCCTCGAGCGTCGTTCCCTCGAGCACCGCTACGGCCATCTTCGTGCCGCCGACGTCCACCCCGACGAAGCGGCCATCGGTCTCGCCAGTCCGCGAGCCCCTGGTGGGCGTGATCTTGGGGGCGTTGGCCATGGGCAACGTGGTCCGCGGTACTCGATACCCGCTGGCTGCGAGCATCGCACACCGGGTAGCTTGCGATCGTGAACGATCCTGGGAAGACCTTTCTCACGCTCGCCGGCACGTGGAACTACCCGCTGTTCATCGTGACCGCGGCCGACGGCGATGAGCGCGACGGCTGCGTCATGGGGTTCGCGACGCAGTCGAGCTTCGACCCGGCGCGCTTCCTCGCGGGCTTGTCGCGCGTGAACCGGACGTTCCGCGTCGCGCTCTCAACGGACGCGCTCGCCGTCCACGTCATCCCCGCCGACCGGACCGACCTCGCGGAGCTCTTCGGCGGCGAGACCGGCGACGAGATCGCCAAGTTCGAGCGCTGCGAGTGGCACGCCGGGCCGCGCGGGCTGCCGATCCTTGACGGCTGCCCGAGCTGGTTCGCGGGCGACATCCTCGACCGCCTCGATCTCGGCGATCATGTCGGCTTTCTTTTGGACCCGTTCGCGGCGCAGCACGACGACACGAGCGAGCCGCTGTACTTCCAGCACGTGAAGGACATCGACCCCGGCCACCCCGCTACATGACGGCGCGCAACGAGCCGCCGGCGCAGCTGCGCCGGCTGCTGCCCGCCCCCGCGCGCCTGACCGCGGACGACCTGATGGCGGAGCTGCATTTCGCCGACAGCGCGCCGCCCGATCGCCCGTACATCGCGGCGAACATGGTCTCCACGGCGGATGGGCGCGCGAGCGTCGCGGGGCGCACCGCGCCGATATCGAGCGTCGCCGATCGCCAGCTCTTCCACGCCCTGCGCACGACGGTCGACGCCGTGATGGTCGGCGCGGGCACGATCCGCGCCGAGCGCTACGGGCGCATCGTCCCCGACGCCGCGCGGCGCGAGCTGCGCGCAGCGCGCGAGCTGGAGCCCGACGCGCTCGCGATCGTCGTGAGCGCCAGCCTCAACGTGCCCGTCGACGTGCCGCTGCTGCAGGACGCGTCGTCGCGCGTCGTGTTCGTCACCGCCTCCGACGCGCAGCTCGAGGGCTGCGCCGCACATGTGCAGTACCTGCGCTCGTCACCCGTCGACACGGCGGCCGCGCTCGCGCGGCTGCGCGCCGACTACGGCGTGCGCTCGATCCTCTGCGAGGGTGGGCCCAGCCTCAACGCGTCGCTGCTCGCCGGCGGGCTCATCGACGAGCTGTTTCTCACCACCGTCCCGAAGCTCGCCGGCGGCGCCGGGTCGCTGAGCATCATGGACGACGCGCCGCTGGCCGACCCGCAGGCGCTCGAACTGCTGTGGCTGCTCGAATGCGACGGCGGGCTGTTCGCCCGCTACGCGCTGCGCTGATCAGGTCTCGTACGTCGTGCGCAGGATCCCGCGCGCGAGCGTGTGGAACGCGAGGTTGAAGCCGACGTAGGCGGGCGTCGCGCTGGAGTCGAGTTCCAGCGCGTCGGTGTCCAGCGCGTGGACGGTGTAGACGTAGCGGTGCGGTCCGTCGCCGCCGGGAGGCGCCGCGCCGCCGTAGCCCAGCGTGCCGTAGTCGTTGCGTGCCTCGACCGCGCTGTCGGGCAGGGCCTCGGGGCTCGCGCCCGTCGCAAGCTCCGTCGTGGACGCCGGAAGGTTGAAGAGGACCCAGTGCCAGAAGCCGCTGCCCGTGGGCGCGTCGGGGTCGTAGCACGTGACCGCGAAGCCCTGCGTCTCCTCGGGGAAGCCCGACCAGCTCAGCTGCGGTGAGACGTTCTCGCCGCCGGCGCTGTCGTGGGCATGCTTGGCATCCTGGGGCTCGCCATCCTGGATGTCGTCGCTGCTCACCGAGAACTCAGGCCTCGGGGGCAGATGGTCGTACGGGTCGGGTGCCTGCGCGCGCTCAATGGACATGCCCGCGACCCTACCTAAAGACCGCTCGCGGGCTCGGCGCTCAACGCGCGCGTACGATCGCCCGATGGAGCGCGAATCGCTCGACGGCATCGCCGCCGCCGACGCCCACCTCGGGCGGACCGTCCCGCTGCCGACGCTGCCAATCCCCCTGGCGCGCTGGGTCGAGGTCGTGACCGCCGGGCCGGGCGCCGTGCAGGTGGAGTGGAACCTCGACGCGACGCGCGAGGGCACGCCGGGGCGGCTGACGCTCTACGTGGGCGCGGACGCGCCACCGGACCGCGGGCTGCCCGCGCCCGAGCAGCTCGGCCGCTACGAGCACCGCAGCGCGCCGCTCCAGGACGCCGAGCGCGAGCTGCGCCCTGTCGAGGAGCTGTCGTGGGCGCACGACGAACTGCACTTCCGGCTCACCGGTCAGGGACCGTGGGAGCTCATCGAGCTCATGGCGCTCGCGGAGTCCATCGGTTGACGGCGGTGATCTAGTGGGCCTTCTCCAAACGTCTGACCGCAAACCCCGGGCGCCGATCGCCGCCTGGCGGCGTCCTCGGTCGGGGCAATGGCCCTGCCATTGCGCCCTCCCTGCGTCCTTGCCAGCCGGCGCCGGCATCCCGGGGTTTGCGGCCGAACGTTCCGAGATGACCCACTAGGCTCCGCCCATGGAGCGGCTCACGATCAACGAGCTCGTCGCGATGCTCGGCGGGCTCATGCTCGCCGGCGGGCTGTTCGCTCCCTGGTATGAGTCGGTCAGCCGCCTGGCGACGATCGCCGGATCGACCGGTCTGGGAACGTACAGCGGTTGGGACGCGCACAACATCCTGCGCTTCGCCCTGCTGGCGATCGCGGTCGCCCCGTTCATCCTCGCCTACATCATCGCCCGCGACCACCAGCTCACCTGGGCGCGCGGCGAGCTGACCGCCGTGCTGGCGATCGTGGCGTTCGGCCTGCTGCTCTACGTCGGCGTCATCGACCGTCCCGGCGACCCGGCCGGCCAGATCGAGCTCGAGTGGGGCTGGTACGTCGCCCTCCTCGGCGGGACGCTGATGCTCGCCGGCGCGGCGCTGCGATCCAACGAGACCGAGCGCAGGCGCAAACCGCCGGGGACGATCTAGTTCGCTGCGCCGTCCTGGTGATGCGGTGCGTCGACAGCATCGATAAGCAAGAAGGTGGGGTGACCCGGCGGTCCGGTCGGGCTCGGAGTGGTCGCGCGAATCGAGACGGTTGAAAACCACCCATACGGTGGTTCTGAACCATCTCGATCCGGCGGCCGCTCGCAGCTGGCGCGCGGTCCCAACCCGACTTTTTTATCGATGCAGTCCAGCGCGGCGCGCCAAACGCAACGTCCCGCTCCGAGCGCGTAACCACCCGCAAAGAGCGGGGTACTACGTGACGTTCCGTACAAACCGTCGCGCTATAAAGGAGGCGTGATGGACATCCTCAAGCGGCTCGATCCGATGTGGATCGCCCTGCTCATTGTCGGTGGCCTGAACTGGGCCATCATCGCGTTGTTCGACACGAATGTCGTCACCGAGATCGTCGGTGCCGGCACCGGCGCGGACATCGTCTACGTGCTGTTCGGCTTCGCGGCGCTCATGTTCGTGCCACGGATGCTCGACGAGATGCACGTCACCCACCACACCGCGCGGCCCCATGGGGCGTAGGTAGGTCCCAGCCGGCGCACGATCGCACCGCGGCCCGGCGGCACCATCTCAGTGTCGTCGGGCCAGGTGTCGTTCTAGGAGGCCGCTGAAAAGGCCACCGGTCACAGCGTCCTGTTTTCAGCGATCTCCTGGGCCGGGGTGCGCTCGCGCGGCGGGTCCTGCCCGGCGGCGGGTGGATCGATCGGCTCGCCCGCACCCTCCGCGTAGCGCCCGGCGACGGACTCGGCGAGGTCCAGCCGCGCGAGCGAGCGCAGGAAGCCGTGCGTGATGATCACGTGGATCCGCGACTGCGTCGCCGCGTAGAACCAGCGCGCGACGCCGCTGGCGAGCGCCGGATAGAAGTTCGCGACCTCGACCTCGACGTGCATGCGCTGCGTGTGCTCGTCGACCGGCCCGCAGCGCCGGATGTCGATCTGCAGGTATCCGTCGCCATCGTGTCCCGCGCGCGAGACGAGCACGCCGCTTCTGATCCGCCAGCGCACGGTCGCGCGCTCGTCGTTCATCGCGTACTCGGGCGCGTGGAAACGCAGCAGGACCAACGGCCGGCTGATGAACACGACCGCGCGCTCGTCCTCGTCGTACTTGACGCGGACGAGCCCGAGCGTGCAGCGCGCGATAAAGCGCCAGTAGGTGCGCGCCAGGCGCTCGACGTGCATCGGCGACCAGATCTCTTCGAGCGCCTCGTTGGGCAGCGTCAGGTCCGCGCCCTGCACCGAGCGCACCGTGCCCTGCGCGTCCATCGTCGTGTGCTCCTCCGGATCGACGATGACCGCCTGTGCGACGCGCTTGGAGCGGTTGAGCAGGCGCCGAACGCCGGCAAACCATGCGACCGCGAGCGCGGCGGCAGCGGCGAGCACGACGGCGACGACGGTCATGCGCGACACGGTACCCCGTCGGCGGCCCAACCGAGCTCGCTACTTCGTCAGCGGGAGGTACCCGATCCGGCCCGACGACGTGAACGCGAGCAGGTCCGCCGTCGCCTGCGTCAAATCCCAGGAGAAGCCACCGTTGAACGGGCCACGGTCGACGACGGGCGCGACGAGCTCGCGGCGCCCGTACAGCAGCGCGACGAGCGTGCCGCACGGCAGTGTCTTGTGCGCCACCCCCTGCAGGACCGGCGTGAGCACCTGGCCGCACGCGGTCTGGCGCCCAAACAGCCCCGGCCCGAAGTACGTCGCCATCGCGCGCCGGTAGATGCTGATCTTCGCCACCGGCGCCGTGCCGGCGCGCGACTGACTGCTGCGCTGGCGCGGCGCGATGACGACGCGCAGGCTCTGGCGCCCGCTGGGCTGCGCGCGCCAGCGGATGCGGAAGCGCTCGTTGCTGCGCACGCGACCGCGCCGCGCGTTGCGCCACCGGCCCGCGGAGTCGAGCCGCTGGAGGATCATGCTCCGCCGCGCCGCACCGGGCAGCGTGCCGCGGACGTAGACGACCTCGCCGCGCAGCGCCACGGGCCGCACGGTGATCGCGCGGGTTCCCGGTGCGCCGTAGCCGGTGGCGCCGGTCGTCGGCTTGACCGGCTCGGTCACCGGCGTGCCGCCGGTCTGCGCCGCCGCCGGCACCGCGGAGCTGCAGACGCCGAGCGCTGCGAACAGCACGGGGAGGACTCTTGCGCTGTCGCGACGGCAACCCATCGTGTGTGTTGTCGCGGGTGGTCGGCGTCCCGCCGATGACACCCGCCGTTCCCCGTTCGCCGATCTCGTTTGCTCCGGGCGGCGTCGCCCGGGCCCTCGACATTCGGCGCGGAGCCTAGATGGTCCTGGAGGTTTACGGCTTGGGCAGCCGCTCGAACGCGGACTGCAGGGCCTGACGGCCGACGCTGATCCCGATCTGCGCGAGCTCGGTCGCGGCCTGCAGGGCGGATGTGAGGATCTCGGTCGCGCCCGGTGCGTCGTCGCTGTCGGCCTTGGACGCAGAGGCATACCCGGCCGGCGGGACCTTGCGCTCCGGCGCCACGCGCGGCTTCGTCTTGGGATCGACGGTCGGTCGCGTTCGCGGCTTGGCCGCGGCCTTGGGCTTCGGCGTCGTGCCAGCCGCCTTCGCCGACGCGCCGCTCGCCGACGCCCCCGCCGGACGCTTGACCTTGGCAGCCGGCGGCTTGCGCGCGGGCGACGCGCTCGCGCTCGCGCTCTTGCGCGGCGCAGCGGGCTTCGTCGCCGTTGCGGCGGGGGCCGCGTCAGCGCCGTCGGGACGGGGGCGGTCGCCGCGCTTTGCACTGCGGCGCACGGGCCTGCTGCGCGGCAGACTCGTCAGGACTTCCCGCTCGCCATCCTCTGCATCGGCCATGAGTCCATGATGGCATGTGCTTTGTTCCGTCTCAGCGGGAAGGATGAAACAAACAAGGCACTCGCACGTAGTACGAGCTAGTAGCGTGGAATCATCCCGTCGACTTCAAAAAGTAAAGTGCCGACCCTGGCCCGCTATATTTCGAGGTCTAGGTTGGGCGAGGTACCGCCCGCAGAGGACACCCGACCCGCCCTCTATCCCGAAGGCGCGCGAGCTCAGACCGGGCGCGTGTGTGGCGTGAAAGCGAAGACCTGAATGTCAGTAGTGGAACTGCAGGAACTCGAAGAGATCAAGGGACTCCTGACGAAGGGTCAGCTGACCGGCGTGCTCACGTACGCCGAGATCGCGGGCGCCGTCGCGGAGATCGATCTCGACGAGGCCGACATCGAGGAACTGCACGGCTACCTGGAGAAGAAGGAGATCGAGCTCGTCGAGGAGATCGATCCCGCCGTCCAGGCCGCCAACGCGGTCGAGCGCGCACCCGACAAGCGGCGGGCCCGCAAGAAGGCCGCGATCGACCTCAAGCCGGACATGACGACCGACTCGCTGCAGCTGTTCCTCAAGGACATCGGCAAGGTCCGCCTGCTCACCGCTCAGGAGGAGGTCGATCTCGCCAAGCGCATCGAGCGCGGCGACCTCGACGCGAAGCAGAAGATGGTCGAGTCCAACCTGCGGCTCGTCGTCTCGATCGCCAAGAACTACCGCAACCAGGGCCTGCCGTTCCTGGACCTCATCCAGGAGGGCACGCTCGGCCTCGTCCGCGCCGCGGAAAAGTTCGACTACCGCAAGGGCTTCAAGTTCTCGACCTACGCGACCTGGTGGATCCGCCAGGCGATCGCCCGCGCGCTTGCCGACAAGGCGCGCACGATCCGCATCCCGGTCCACGTCGTCGAGAAGCTCAACAAGATCGGCCGCGCCGAGCGCAAGCTCGTCACCGAGCTCGGTCGTGAGCCGACGCCGGAAGAGATCGCCGAGGTCACCGGCATTGACCCCGAAGAGGTCGACTCGATCAAGCGCTCCGCGCAGGCTCCGGTCTCGCTGGAGAAGCCGGTCGGCGACGAGGAGGAGTCCGAGTTCGGCCAGTTCATCGCCGACGAGCGCGCCGAGTCGCCCTACGAGCGCGCCGCGGAGATCCTCACCAAGGAGGCGCTGCGCGAGGCGCTGGAGAACCTCTCCTACCGCGAGCGCCGCGTGCTCGAGCTGCGTTACGGCCTGGGCGGCGAGCACCCGCGCACGCTCGACGAGGTCGGCCGGACGTTCAACGTCACGCGCGAGCGCATCCGCCAGATCGAGAACCAGTCGCTGAAGAAGCTCCAGTCATTGGCTGAAGCGCAGAAGCTCCGCGACGTCGCCTGACGGGCGATCGTCGCGTCTGAGGACCCCGGCGGTCGGGGTCCGTGCGGAGCACTGTCCCCCTCCCGCCCGGCGCCGTCAGCCGGCGACGATCGCCTCGCCAGGGACGTCGCGACAGGGAGGTCGGCTGCGGACACTCGCAGCGCAGCGCGCAATTGTCCGCACATCTGGGCGTTCGGCCGCGAGGCTGGACTACGCTCGCAATTCTGATGCGGGCACGACGTCGGAGGGGAGTCTGGTTGGCCGGGCTGTTCGCGGCCCTGCTGGCGTGTGGCCCGGGCGCGGCGCTCGCCAGCGCTGATTCCATCGCGTTCAACACGACGACCAACGTCCTTACGCTGACCGGCACGGCCGGCCAGGCATCGACGATCGTCCTCGGGGCGGGCACGCTCGGCAACGAGTACCGCTTCACGAGCACGACTGCGCCGATCACGATCAACGCGAACGCCAGCGCCAACGGTCGCTGCAAGACCGTCGCCAGCGCCGTGGAGTGCGACGACGACCCGGCCACTGGTCCTGGGGTCAGCGGCGTGACGATCAGCGCCGGCGACGGCAACGACACCGTGACGATGACGGCGCCGCTGCCGATGGCGACGATCACGCTCAACGGGCAGGGCGGCGACGACGCCGTGAACGCCAGCAGCGGCAACGAGGTGCTCAACGGCGGCGGCGATAACGACATCCTCACCGGCGGTCCCGGGCCGGATCTGATCGTCGGCGGCAGCGGGACCGACATCCTGAGCTACACCGACGGACGCGCCGCGAGCATCGCGCTGGACCTCGCCACGTCGGCTCACCCCGACGGGGACGTCGTCTCCCAGATCGAATCCTTCCGGGGTACCGCACAGGCCGATGTCATGAGCGGCAGCTCCGCTGCCAACACGTTGCTCGGCGGAGCGGGCGACGACGTGATCATGGGCCGCGCAGGCATCGACAACCTCGACGGCGAAGCCGGGACCGACACGGTCAGCTACGACGACGGGCGTGCGGCGGGCGTGGTCGTCGGCCTCGCCGGCCCGCCGTTTCCCGACGGCGACACGATCCTCGGCTTCGAGCGCGTCGTCGGCACGCCGCACCACGATGAGCTGACCGGCGACGGCGCCGTGAACGTCCTCTCGGGGCTGGGCGGCGACGACACGTTCGACGCACGCGACGGCGTCGCCGACACCGTCGACTGCGGCGCGGGCACGGACACCGCGCTCGTCAACGGCATCGACACCCTCGTCGGCTGCGAGATCACGACGGTCGTCGCACCGTTCCCGCCGCCGCCGCCGCCACCGCCGCCGCCGCCGCCGCCGCCACCTCCTCCGCCGCCGCCACCGCCACCGCCGCCACCACCTCCTCCGCCACCACCACCGCCACCGCCTCTACCACCCGCGCCGCCACCGCCGGTGACGCCGCCGCCGCCGGCTCCGCTCACGGGATCGAGCGCGGACTCGTCGCCGATCGTCGTCGGCATCGGCGCGTCGTTCAGCGTCTCGTCGCGCGGGACGCGGATCTCGCGCCTGACCGTCCGCGACATCCCCGGCGGCGCGACCGTTCGCCTGCGGTGCAAGTCGCCGCCGCGGATCGCGACCGCCGCGCGCTGCCCGTTCAAGCGCGCCACGATCCCGGTCGCGACCGACGCAGCGAAGGTCGCGCTCGCCAAGCGCTTCAAGAGCCGCCGCCTTGTGCCCGGCACGACGATCCGGATCTACGTGACGGCGCCCGGCCGGATCGGCTCGTCAACGAAGTTCACGCTGCGCGCCGGCAGGGCGCCCAGCCGGCTCGGCGGGTGCGTCACGTCGGCGCTGAAGCGCGTGCCCTGCTGAAAACCGCGCTCCGGCGCCCGGCAACATACGTCCACGGGCCACCGGACGCATTCATGACGGGTGGCCAAGGGCCGATGCCCCACTCGTGTTTGACGTCGACAACGCCCTCTGCACGCTGGTGCAGCTCGGCGGCTCTGACCTGCATCTCAAGATCCAGGTCGCGCCCCTCACACGCGTAGACGGGGAACTGCGCCCGATCGAGGGTGCGGGCCCGATGACGCCGGAGGACACGGAGACCGCTGTGCGCACGATGCTCAGCGATCCCGTCAAGCTCGACGAGCTGGCCACCGAGCACGAGGTCGACTTCTCCTACTCGATCTCCGGCGTCGCGCGCTTCCGCGTCAATGCCTTCCGCCAGCGCGGCGCGCTGAGCCTGGTCTGTCGCGCGATCCCGCATTCCATCCGCTCGGTCTCAGACCTCATGCTGCCGCCGGTCATCTCCGACCTCGCCGACGAGGAGCGCGGCATCATCCTGCTCACCGGCACCACCGGCTCGGGTAAGTCGACGACGCTCGCGGCGATGATCGATCACATCAACGAGCACATGTCAAAGCACATCGTGACGATCGAGGACCCGATCGAGTTTCTGCATCGCGACAAGAAGTCGGTCATCAACCAGCGCGAGGTCGGACAGGACACGCTCTCCTTCAAGCGCGCCCTGCGGCGCGTGCTGCGCCAGGATCCGGACGTCATCCTCATCGGCGAGATGCGCGACGAGGAGACGGTCCACACCGCGCTGAGCGCGGCCGAGACCGGTCACCTCGTGCTCTCGACGGTGCACACCGTCGACGCTCCCGAGACGATCAACCGCATTATCGACTTCTTCCCGCCGCACATGCACCAGCAGGTGCGCGCGATGCTCGCCGGCACGCTCAAGGGCGTCATCTCCCAGCGGCTCGTGCGCTCCACCGACGGTGGCCGCGTCGCAACCTGCGAGATCCTGCGGACGACCGGGCGCGTACGCGACATGATCATGGACCCGCTGCAGACCGGGCGCCTGACCGAGGTCATCAGCGAGGGCATCTACTACGGCATGCAGACGTTCGACCAGGCGCTCTTCGACCATGTCAAGGCAGGTCGCGTCGACGTCGAGCACGCGCTGAAGGCAGCGACGAGCCCGCACGACTTCAAGCTGCTGCTCGCCGCCGACGGACGCCGCGGCACGACGATGGACGACGTCGCCAGCGCCGAAGCCAAGCGCGCCGCCTGACCGCGGCACCCTGGCGCGTCCGGCGCGCTCGCTTCAGTTGGTAAAGTCTTGCGCCATGGACGACACATGTCCGGTCTGCAAGACAGCCGAAATCGTCTGCGGCAAGTGGACTCTCCTGCTCATTCGTGATCTGTCCGAGGGCCGCTCGCGCTTCTGCGAGCTCGAGCGCTCGCTGCGGGGCATCAGCCCGCGCACGCTGTCGCTGCGGCTGCGGGCGCTGGAGGTAGAGGGGATCGTCGAGCGCGACACGTTCCCGGAGGTCCCGCCGCGGGTGGAGTATCAGCTCACCGAGAAGGGCCTCGCGCTGCTGCCGATCATCGACGACATGCGCACGTACGGCTCGCGCTGGCTAGGCGCGGACTGCGCCGACCTCGGCACGCCCGCCGTGCCGGTCGACGCCGCCGCGGCCTGACGCACGCTCGCGACGCTCCTCGCGCTCCCGGCGCCGCTGCTCGCGGTCGCGGCTCGCCGACCAGCGCAGGACCGGCTGCTCGATCACGACCCAGCTGAGCACCGAGAGCGCGACGACAGGCCCCACCGCGACGGCGAAGCCGAGCAGCGGGTCGAGCGGCAGCAGGTCGT
This sequence comes from uncultured Actinomycetes bacterium, assembly GCA_963705315.1. Taxonomy (GTDB): domain Bacteria; phylum Actinomycetota; class Thermoleophilia; order Solirubrobacterales; family Solirubrobacteraceae; genus CADCVQ01. The sequence continues at coordinate 3,288,087 of OY970068.1, read as the reverse complement.
GGCCGCGGAGGGACAGCAGCACCGGCACGTGCCAGAGATACAGCGGGTAGGAGATCGCGCCGAGACCGCGCATCGCTCGACCGCCGAGGATCCGGCTGCGCGGAGCCGCCGCGAGGCCCGCGACGAGCAGTGCGAAGCCGATCGCCGACGGCAGGTCGCGGACGATGACGAACAGCTCTGCGAGCTGCTCGTTGGGCAGGCCCGCGACCCCCGCCGGGACAACCGATTTCAGCGTCGCGTCCACGGCGACGAGCAGCACGCCGCCGGCGACGAGCGCGCGGCGCGCGACCTGTCCGAGTGTGCGCCCGTGCAGCGCGATCGCCGCGAGCATGCCGAGCGCGAAGTACGCGATCAGCGCGGGCAGGGACTTGGAGAACGTCATCCCGAGGCCCTCGCCGGCGATCGACCAGTTGAACAGCACGCCGGCGGCGATCAGCGCGAGCGGCACGGCCGCCTGGGCGCGGCGGCTGGGCGGCAGCTTGACCGCGAGCCAGCCGATCAGCGGCAGCAGGACGTAGAAGGACGCCTCGACCGCGAGCGACCACATCGGCGGGTTGAGCTTCAGGACGGTGCCCGGCGAGAGGTTCTGCAAGAAGCCGAAGAACAGCGGCAGTTCGCCCGCCGGCGGCAGCCGGAGCCCGGGTGTGCCGGCGAGTCCCCACAGCAGCGCGATGGAGCCGATGAGCGCCGCGTAGTACGCCGGCGCGATGCGGGCGACCCGCGCTCGCACGAAGCGGCGCAGGTTCGGCTTGGGGCGGCCGTCGAGGGCCGCGCCGAACCAGGGTCGTGACAGCAGGAAGCCTGACAACACGAAGAACACGACGACGCCCAGCCGCAGCTCATGCGCTGCGTAATCCCCGAAGGACGAGCGATCTGACGCCGCCGGCGCGGGCATCGTGTACAGCCAGACATGGAACAGGAAGATCGACAGCGCGGCGAGGCCGCGCAAGCCGTCCAGCGAAGCCATGCGCCGGTTGTGCTCTGTGTGCGAGGCGTCCGGCGTCGTGGAGACGTCGGGCGCTTGCATCTGTAGACAGACAGTACCCAATGCGGGTCCGGATGCACCCCGCATGACAGGATGCGAACATGGACGCGCACGCCCGAACGCGCTGGCTGGAACACAGCCAGCTCGTGCTGCGCGGCGCCGGTCTACGCGCGAGCGCCGGCCGCAACGCGGTCGTCGACCTGCTCGGTCGCCAGAGCTGCCTGCTCAGCGCGCAGGACATCTCCGACCAGCTGCGCGCCGAGGGCAGCCGCGGTTCGAGCGCCACGGTCTACCGCGCGCTGGAGACGCTGCACGACCTCGGGCTCGTCCGGCGCTTTGACGCCGACGGCATCGCGCGCTACGAGCCGGTCGATCCGTCGGGCGACCACCATCACCACGTCGTCATGGAGGAATCGGGCGACGTCGTGCCCTTCGAGGACGAGGAACTCGAGCGCGCGATCGACGGCATCGGCGAGCGCCTGGGCATGGTGATCACGAGCCACGACGTGATTCTTCGCGCGCGGCGCGAGGGCGACGCCTGAGCAGCTACGGCGGAGCGGGTCGGGCGAGCAGCATCCCTGGCCCACTAGACACAATGCGTTGGCACCGGTCGGCCGGTCTGGAGCGCTCGGCGCCGCGGGCGGCTCCGGAACCTGCAGAGTGACGGATGGTCTTCGGGGAGATGGACGTCCGCCATTTCTGCATGACATACGTGCATGAGCGACGGTACGCCAAGCGCGCAGCGACGATCCGTCACTCGTGCAGGTCCGCGACCCGCTCAGCCGCACCGCACCCGTCATTGCTGCAGTTCGTCGATCGCGGCGCCGACGACCTGCTGGTCGTGCAGTTCGGCTTGGTGAACCTCGAGCTCGTCGTCGAACCCGAGCCGCACCTCGCGCGCATCGAGCGCACCGCCCACGCCTACATCGGCGCGTCGCATGGCGCGTCGATGACCGAGCGGATCGGGTTCGCCGAGTCGTTCGTCGTCTGAACGCGAGCCTGCAGCCAGCAGGAGCGTGAGGCCGGGACGCGAACGCGTTTGCCAATGCGCCCACGTCCGCTCTACGACGCCCTCCGCACGTTCGCCGAGGAGTCCGCCTGGCAGCTCGCCGTCGAGACCGAGGACGGCGCCGAGGTCCCGTTCGAGCTCGTGCAGTCGCGCGGTGCTCGCCGTGACACGCCCCTGTACTGCTACCGGCCGCTGACCGACAGCTTCATCCGCGATCGCGTCGGCGTTCTCACAACGCTGCCGAGCTATCCCGCGGCGGCGCGCGCGCTCGCGGCGCGCGACGGCGTCGGCGATTACCTGCGCGCGCAAAACGAGTCGCGCGTGCCGGTCGAGCCGCGCGAGCGCGCGGACGCCGCGCTGCGGGTCTTCATCAGCCGCATCTTCAGCGAAGCGGCCGAGTTCGTGCTCACCGACGATCGCTACGAGCGCGCCTTCTCCGAGCTCGAGGACGCGCTGCTGGACGGCCGCGCCCAGACCGTCGTCGTCGCACCCGTGCTCGGCCTGCGGATCATCTCGCCCGAGATCGCCCTCGCGGACGGCCTGTCGCTCATCTGCGGCGACCAGTTCCTCGATGCGCCGGCCGACGCGGTCTGGCCGCGCGGCGCCGATCAGCCCTCGGTGCTCGCGTGCCTGACGGTCACCGACGACCCCGGCGCGCCCGCGCCGCTCACCGACGCGCGCATGCGCTTCCGCCGCCTGCTCAGCGCGCTGCGGCTGTTCGACCACGCGTGCGTCGCGCTCGGACCCGTGGCGTGGGAGCGCAACGGCTCGGCGCCGTGGATGCTCGGCGAGCTCGGCACCGCCGGGCGACCGCGCGGCGAGCTCGTCATCGACATGGATTCCGAGGACGAGCTGCGGGCCTTCTGCTCGCTGGTTGCGCGGCGCGCGCCGCGGACCGGGGAGATCGCCTGGGCGCTGCGCCGCTACGAGCTCGGGTGCGAACGCGCGAGCGGCTTCGACGCGCTGACCGATCACCTGCTCGCATTGCGTGCGCTGCTCGAGCCGGAGGGCCCTGCGAGCGGGCGGCTGGCGGGTCGCATCGCCGCGCTGTGCGCGCCCGAGGACCAGCGCCTGGAGGCCACGGAGCGGATGGCGCACGCCGTCGCGCTGGAACGCTCGATCATCACCGGCATGGCCGTCGCCGACGGGGGAGTCCAATCGCTCCTGGGCGAGCTGTCGGGCTACCTGCGCGCGCTGCTGCGCGACGTCATCTGCGGCCACCTCGAGCCGGACCTGTGCGGGCTTGCGGAGACGATGCTGTCGGAGTCGGGCACGCTGGCCACTTAGGACCGGGGTGCGCGCGGTCCTTCAAGACAGCATCGGTAAACGATGCGGGGAGGACCGCCGCGCCACCCGCGAGGTGGCGAGGATGTCGAATAGTGCTCGCATATCGAGCACAATTCGACACGACCGTCGGCCTGAATATCGAGATGGCTCAAGACCACCGTGAATCAGGCCGCCTCGCGACCCGCCACACCGCCCCCACCACATCCTTTATCGATGCTGTTTCGAAGCACCGCGCCCTCAACGCGCCAGCTGCCGGTACAGCGCCAGCAGCCCGTCGATGTCCTGCACCTCGCCGTCGAGCTGCGGCACGACGATCGGGTCTTCCTCGCCGACCTCGGCCTTCAGCCGCTCGATCGCAAGAGCGTCCCGGGCGGCGAGGGTGCGCAGGTCCTCGACGCTGGCGGCGACCTTCGCGGCCAGCGCTTCGTCCAGCGACGCCGGCACCGCCAGGTCGCCATCCGCGACATGCGTGCGGTTGACGATCAGGCCTCCGAACGGCATCTGCGCCTCGCGCAGCTTCTCGCGGAAGAAGATCGCCTCCGCGACCGGCTCGCGCTCGGGCGAGGTGACGATGAGGAACGTCGTCGCGGGGTCGGCGAGGAGCGCCTTGACGCCGGCCGCGCGCTCCCTGAAGCCGTCGATGAGGCCGCCGAGCGAGCGGAAGAAGACGGCGATGTCGCCGAGCAGGTCGACGCCCGTCAGGCGCTTGAGCACGCCGAAGACGACGCTCGTCCCCGCGCTCAACAACTTCCCCGCGATGCCCGTGGGCGCGAGGAACACCTTCAGCGCGCGGCCCTCGAAGAAGTCGGTCAGACGGTCGGGGGCATCGAGGAAGTCCAGCGCGTTGCGCGACGGCGGGGTGTCGAGCACAAGGACGTCGAAGCCGCCCTCGTTGTGCAGGTCATAGAGCTTGGCGATCGCGCTGAACTCCTGTGTGCCGGCGACCGCGCCCGACAGCTCGCGGTAGATGCGGTTGCCGAGCACGTCGTCGCGCGTCTGGTCGTCGGGTGCGAGGCGGACCATGAGGTCGTCGAACGTCGCCTTCGGGTCGAGCATCATCGCCCACAGCTCGCCGCGCATCTCTGTGTCTGGTGCGGCAGCTGACAGCAGCTCGGCTTCGACGCGGTGCGGCACGTTGCCGAGCTGCTCCAACCCGAGCGACTGCGCCAGCCGCCTGGCGGGGTCGATCGTCACGACCGCGACGCGCTGGCCCGCGGCGGCGAGGCCCAGCGCGAGCGCCGCCGAGGCGGTCGTCTTGCCGACCCCGCCGGAGCCCGCCACGATGACGACGCTCTTGCCTTCCAGGCGTTCGGCCAGAGACATCATCCGAGCTGTCCCTCGAGCTCGTCGGCGAGCTCCTCGAGCCGCGCGCCGCCGGGATGCAGCCCGAGGCGCACCGGCTTCTGCTCGGTGAGCTTGCGCAGCCGCCGCATCTGCGCGCGCTGACGCAGCGCGCGCGCGTGGGCGCTCAGCGCGCGCGCGACCGCCGGATGTTCGCCGTGCGCCTCGAGCAGCTTCGCCTCGTGCGGCGTGAACCGGTCGGGTACCAGCGCGTTGGCGACGACGCGCTCGAGCTCGAGGCCCATCACCTCGCGCAGCGCGGTGCGCAGCGCCCCGGTCTCGGTCACCGCGAGCTCCTCCGCGCGCGCGACGGCGACGATCCCGGTCTGCGTGCGGTCCGACAGCGTCGCGTCGATGATCTTGCCCTGCCGCGCGATCGGCCCGCTGCCGGCGGCCGCGGCGAACGTCCGCGGCGCCTTGAGGATCGCGATGCCGTGGCCGGTCGCGGGCGCGTCGACGACGACGAGGTCGTACGTGTCGGCCCCAGGCGTGCGGCGGTGCAGCTGCGCGAGCTCCCAGAGCTTTCCCACCGTGAGCAGCTCGCGCATGCCGGGCGTCGCCGCCGAGAGCAGCCCGAACATCCGGCTGCGCTTGAGGATGTCGACGAACGGGCCGGGGGGAAGCTGGTCGCGCAGGTACTCCTCCAGCGCGTCCTGCGGGTCGATCGAGATGTGAAACAGCCCGGGCGCGAGCTGCACCTCCTCGAACGGCTTGGCGCCCTCGCGGTCAAAGGCGCTCGTGACGTCGCTGCGGCGCGCGACCTCCGCGACGATCGTCCGGTGGCCGGCGCGCGCGGCGACGAGCCCGAGCGCGGCCGCGACCGTCGTCTTGCCGACGCCGCCCTTTCCCGTCACGACGAGCAGGCGCTTGGCGAGCAGCTCGCTCAGCCTTCGCCGTCCCAGTAGTCCAGTGGCTCCACGCGCGCGACGACGCCGACCCCGATGAAGTAGATCTTCTGCGAGTCCGGATACCAGCAGATCTCGTTGGGCTCGCGCGTGCCGTAGGCCAGCAGCGCCATGCCGGCGGGGCCGGCCTGGAAGTCGTGCGCGATGCCCGTGCCGGGCGGGCGCGCGACGACCGACCCGCGGCGGATCGCGGACTCCTCGTCGCCCAGCCGGACGAGGCCGTCGCCGTCGAGCACCACGAAGAGCTCCTCCTCGAGTGCGTGGCAGTGGCGGGTCGCGGCGCGCCCGCCAGCCGGCAGATCGACGTGTTTCATCCCGGTCGTGACCGAGCCCGCGGCGCGGCCGAGGTTGCGGCGCGTGCGGCGGATCGTGCCGTGATCCTCCGTGTGGCCGCGCACGTCGTCGAGCGCGACGATGTTCTGCGGCCGCGGCGCGACGGGCGGCAGCGCCACGAGCGGCGGCTCGGCATCGAACGGATGCGGCGCGTCGGCCCCAAGCCAGTGGCTCCCGACCCACGTGACTCCCGCCCGTGGCAGCGTCGTGAGGTGCGTCGGCGAGCCGCCGGCGAAGGCGAGGACGTCGAGTGGCCCGTCGGCGCCGGCGATGAGCGTGTGCGCCTCGCGCTGCGCGAGATGGACGATCACGTCGCCGGCGGCAACCTCGTAGGCGGCGTCGTCCTGCCAGCTCAGCCCCGTGCCGCCGAGCACGAAGAAGATCTCCTCCTCGTCGACGTGTACGTGCTGGGGCATGTGCCGCGATCCGGCGGCGATGCGGTAGCGGCTGAGACCGACCTTCGCCGACCCCGCGGCCACGCCGAGGCGCTGGCGCTCGTAGCGCAGCTCGCCGTGCTCGTGCGCCTTCCAGGGCACCTCATCCCAATGGGCGATCATCGGTCTGGACACTACATCCGGCCCCCGTGCTATCGGGGTGAAGGAATACCCCACGCGCGTGCGAATAGAGCGACGTGTCCGGTTTCCATAGTGAAGCGCCCGAGCCAACCGCGCTTCCCACCCCGCCGCCGCCGGGTGAGAAGAAGGCGCGCGTCATCGCATTCGCCAACCAGAAGGGCGGCGTCGCGAAGACGACGACGACGCTGAACCTCGCCGCGGCGTTCGCGGAGAGCGGCTACCGGGTGCTGTGCGTCGACATGGATCCGCAGGGCAACCTGACGATGTCGCAGGGCATCGACCCCGACACGCTCGAGCTGTCGATGTACGACGTGCTCGTGCATCACATCCCGATCAAGCAGGTCGTCCGCAGGCGTGAGATCGACGTCGCGTGCGCGTCGATCGACCTCGCCGGCGCGGAGATCGCGATGTCGACCCAGATCGGCCGCGAGCGCTCCCTCGACAAGGCGCTCAAGCAGGTCGAGTACGACTACGACTTCGTCTGCATCGACACGCCGCCGTCGCTCGGGCTGCTCACGATCAACGCGCTGACGGCCGCCCACAAGGTGATCGTCCCCGTCCAATGCGAGTATCTGTCGATGCGTGGGCTGATACAGCTGCAGAACACGCTCCAGATGATCCGCGAGAATCTCAATCCGGACGTTCAGATCGAGGGCATCCTCCCGACGATGATGGACACGCGGACGATTCACGCCAAGGAGGCGATCGAGATCCTCGAGGAGAACTTCGGCGATCGCCTGTTCGCATCTCGGATCCGGAAAACGGTGCGGTTCGCGGAGGCGCCCGTCAAGGGCATGTCCGTGCTCAAGTACGATCCCGACGGCACCGCCGCCCAGTCCTATCGCGACCTCGCGAAGGAGGTTCTCTCCCATGGCATCCGGTAAGCGCGCGAGCATGCGGGAGGGTCCCCTCGCCGCGCTCTTCCGCAAGACCGAAGAGGACGCCGCGAAGTCCGACGACGAGCGCGAGGACGGCGCGGGATCCCCCGCGACGCCCGCCGCCGGCGCGACCGAGCCCGTCCCGACGCCGATCGAGGACATCCCGCCGCGCGACGTGCCACATCCGTCGCTTGCCGCGCAAACGGCCGAACAAGAACCCGTCGAGGAGACACGCATCCCGACGCCCCAGGAGCGCTTGCGCAACGCCTTCTCCTCGGACATTCCGGAGAGCCTCATGGAGCCGCAGCCCGCCGCGGACGAGATCACCGCGACGCGGGTCACGCGCGGAGAGGCCAGGGAGGAGCCGGTCGACGCGTTCGCGCGCCCGGACGAGCGCGAGATCCCCTTCGGTCAGGCCAAGCCCGTCGGCCAGCCCGTGCTGCGGGTCGTCGGGGTCGGTGGCGGCGGATCCAACGCCGTCAACCGGATGGTCGAGGCGCAGGTCGCGGGCGTCGAGTTCTGCGCGATCAACACCGACCTGCAGTCCCTCCAGCAGTCGCTGGCCGACGTGACGTTGCACATCGGCGCGACCCTCACGCGCGGCCTGGGCTCCGGCTCCAACCCCGAGCTCGGTCGCGGCGCGGCGATGGAGGAGTACGACCGCATCAAGGCCCTGCTGAAGGGCTCGGACATGATCTTCATCACCGCCGGGGCGGGAGGCGGCACCGGCACCGGCGCGGCGCCGGTGATCGCGCGCATCTCGCGCGAGCTGGGCGCGCTGACCGTCGGCATCGTCACCAAGCCGTTCGGCTTTGAGGGCACACGCCGGCGCGAGCAGGCCGAGGCGGGGATCGAGGCGCTGCGCGACGAGGTCGACACGCTCATCGTCGTGCCGAACAACCGGCTGCTCGCCGTGCTCGACAAGCAGACCTCGATGGTCGAGGCCTTCCGCGTCGCCGACGACGTGCTGCGCCAGGGCGTCCAAGGCATCTCCGATCTCGTGACGCTGCCGGGCCTCATCAACCTCGACTTCGCCGACGTGCGGACGATCATGTCCGAGGCCGGCAACGCGCTGCTCGGCATCGGCATGGGCACGGGCGAGAACCGCGCCATCACCGCCGCCGAGGCCGCCGTCGCCTCGCCGCTGCTCGAGACGAGCATGGAGGGCGCGCGCTCGATCCTGCTGTCGATCACCGCCGGCAAGGACCTGTCGCTGTGGGAGGTCAACGAGGCCGCCAAGACGGTGTCGGCCGCCGCGCACCCGGAGGCGAACATCATCTTCGGCGCCATGGTGGACGAGGCGCTCGAGGACCAGGTGTGGGTGACCGTCGTCGCGACGGGCTACGGCGGTCAGGTCGCGCCCAAGCGCACGGAGCCGGGTCAGTCGATGCGGGGGACCATGAAGCCGCAGCCCCGGATCGCGCCTCCGCCGCCTTCCGCATCGCGTGCGCCGGAGCCGGCGACGACGCGCCGCTCGAGCCTTCAGGTCAACGAGCTCGAAGTCCCGGAGTTCATGCCGCGGCGATAGCCGGCCGGACGGTTCGCAGGTCCGCCGGATCGTCCTCGCCAGCCGTCTGGCTCCGCGTCGTGGCGGGGGACGCAGCAGCGCCGAGCCGGGGATCGATCGCGGCTACCGGTACCGACCCGCGACACTGTGTGAGAAGCTCATAGCGCTGTGTCCGATCGGGGACCATATCCAGGCGCTCGTGCGCGGTGGCGGTGGGCGCTCACGCTGGCTGCGGCGCTCGGGCTCCTCGCTCCCGGCGGCGCCCACGCCGCCGGGACATGGACCGCGACCGGACCGTTGAGCGTCGGCCGCGCGGGACCGACGCTGACGCAGCTCGGCAGCGGCAAGGTCCTGTCGGCCGGCGGCAACAACCGCGACGGCGGTCCGGTTGCGCCGACGCCGGTCAGCGAGCTGTTCGACCCGGCCGGCGCAGCGTGGTCGGCCACCGGCTCGCTGACGCTCGCCCGCGTCGGCCACAGCGCGACGCTCTTGACCGCACCGGGTTGCGGTGCGAACTGCGGCAAGGTGCTCGTCGCCGGGGGCAACGCCCCGGCCGGCGTGACCGCGGCGGCCGAGCTCTACGACCCGGTCGCGGGGACCTGGAGTGCAACCGCACCGATGGCGCAGGCGCGGACGGCGCACACGGCGACGCGTCTGCCCGACGGTCGCGTGCTCGTCGCGGGCGGCCTGTCGGGGGCGGCCCTGAGCAGCGCCGAGCTGTTCGACCCGGCCACGGCAACCTGGACGTCCGCCGGCGCGATGGCCGACGCGCGCGCCGACCATACCGCGACGCTGCTCGGCGACGGGCGCGTCCTCGTCGTCGCCGGCCGCGGCGCGGGCCTCGGCGAGATCGCAGATGCCGAGCTCTTCCATCCGGCGGGCAACAACTGGACGGCCGCCGGCACGCTCGAGGTCCCGCGCTCGTTTCACTCGGCGACGCTGCTTGGCGACGGGCGCGTGTTCGTCGCCGGAGGGCGCGGCGGCACGCCGGTCGACATGCGGCGCTCGGTCGAGATCTACGACCCGGCACCCGGCGCGAGTGGCTGGTCGGTCGGGCCGTCGATGGGGCTCGCGCGGTCCAGCCACGTCGCTGTTCGGCTCGGCGACGGGAGCGTGCTCGTGGCCGGCGGCGGGGCTCCCAACCGGGCCGAGCTCATCTCCTCGGAGCGCTACGACCCGGTGAGCGGGATGTGGCGCTACAGGGGCAACCTCGGCGAGGCACGCAGCTCGCTGGGCGCCGTCGTGCTCGGCGGCGCCGGCTGCGCGCCCAGATGCGGTGACGTGCTCGCCGCGGGCGGGACGCGCCAGCTCACCCAGTTCTACGCGAAATCCGAGCTGTATGACCCGGCCGCGCCGACGCCGCCGGGGCGCGTCTCCGATCTGACGGCGACGGCGGACTCGAGCTCGTCGATCGCGCTCGCATTCTCGGCGCCGGCGTCGATCCTGGCCTTCCCGCCGCCCGCCGCGCGCTACGACATCCGCCAGTCGTCCGCGCCGATCACCACGGCCGCGGCATTCGCGGCGGCGGCGCCGCTGTGCGGCGGCGTCTGCCGGTTCGGTCCGGCGAGCATCGGCGCCCGGCTGACGCTCCGCGTGACCGGCCTCGCAGCCGGGACGACGCATCATTTCGCGCTGCGAGCGCTCGACGACAGCAACGGCGTCGGCGCGCTGTCGAACGACGCCGCGGCGACGACGATATCGATCGCGCGCGCCGTCGGAGACCTCAGCGTGGCGGCCGTCTCCGCGCGGACGGCGCGGCTGACGTTCAGCGCGCCTCCGGCCGGGGGGCTCACGCCGGCGCCCGCGACGGCGTACGAGATCCGGCAGGCGAGATCGCCGATCGTCAACGACGCGAGCTTCTCGGCGGCGAGGCCGCTCTGCGGCGGGACGTGCCGTTTCACGCCGGGCTCCATCGGGGCGACGATCACACTCAAGGTCACCGGGCTCACCCCGCGCGGCACCTACCGCTATGCCCTGCGAGCGCGGGACCGGACCGGAGCGCTGGGCGCCCGTTCGAACGCCGTCACGATCCGCATGCCACCGGACCGCATCAAGCCCGGTCGGGTGAAGATGCTCGCTCCGCGCCTCGCCCGTGGCCGGGTCACGCTGCGCTTCAGGGCCGTGGCGTCCGACGGTCGCCATGGTCCCGCGGTGCGGCTGTACGTCGTCAGGCTCGCCGGGCGGACGATCCGGACCGCACGGGCATTCGGTCGCGCACGCTCGCTGTGCCGGGCGCCCGGCTGCCGCTACACGCCGCGGCGCGCGGGCCAGGTCCTGACGCTCAAGGTCAAGGGCCTCAGGCCCGGACGCACCTACTACGCCGCCGTGCAGGCGCGCGACGGCGCGGGCAACCACGGCCGCCGATCGCGCTCGGTCCGCGTGCGCAACCGCGGCGCACCGTAAGGACGGTAAATGTCTAGGTGCTATTGCATTTAGCGCACCCACCGGTCTAAGGTCGGGCAGGGCCCTTACGGGCCATCCCGCTCGAGGAGGCTGGAATGCGTGCAGGTGTGAAGCTGGGCGTCGCCCTGGTTACGGCGCTGCTGACTTGCGGTGTCGGCGTCGCGAACGCTGCCGTCGAGAGCGTTGACCTCACGCTGCGCGGGCAGACGAGCCTGCCCTCGCTCGGCCAGGACGGGACGACGAAGGCGCGCGGGCAGAACGGCGACGTCGCGTTGCTCGGCGACTACGCGTTCGTCGCCGGCGGCTCCAAGAACCATGGCGCGCTCAGCACTCCGGGCCGGATCTGCACCGACTACGGCGGAGTCAAGGTCGTCGACATCAGCAGCCCGGCGTCGCCCTCGGTCATCGACCAGATCGACATCGCCGACACGAAGACCGTCCTCACGGGCCCGAAGGGCAACCCGCGCCGCACAGCGAACATCCCGAACGTCGCCTCGACGGCCAGCAGCGTCGACATCTTCCACAACCCGGTGGCGAACAAGGACATCCTCGCGATCACGACCGAGCGGTGCGAGCAGTCGTTCTTCGACGGCGCGCGCATCGAGTTCTGGGACGTGACGAACCCCAACAGCATTCCGGCGACGCCGATCGGCGTCTTCGACCCGGAGAACATCGTCAACCCGCTGTGCACGCCCGGCCCGCCGATCGTCTGCCCGCCCGGCGTCGCCCCGCCTGACGGTCGCTGGGGGATCTTCGAGGACGTCCGCATGTTCAGCCGCAACAACGGTCCCGGCGGGTCGACGAAGGTCTACGCCGTGGCCACCAGCCCGTTCAGCATCGGCAATACCGGCGGCGTCTCGTTCGTGGGCGACTTCCGCCTGCTCGACGTCACCAACCCGGCGAGTCCGCAGCAGATCACGAGCTTCCCGAACTCTCCGATCGGCCAGAGCACCAACAACGGGTGCCGCACCTTCCAGGCCGCGCGCACGGCCGCCCCGACCCCGGACGGCAGCCATGCGATCGTCACGTACTACGACGGCTCGCAGCCGCCGGGCGCGCTGGCGAGCAGCAGCGTCGAGCCCTTGCGCGCGAACTTCGGCATCCCGAACTCCGCCGCGGCGTTCAACATCGATCTCGACAACATCCCGCAGCTCTCGGGCGGAGCCGGCACGAACGACGATCCGAAGACGTTCAGCCCCAGCCCACCGGCGTTTGGCTATCCGGCTGCCGCCGACGGCGGGCAGAGCCCGGCGGGTGAGATCGAGGGCAACGCGGCGGACGTGCAGGTGTTCACCGGCCCGAACGGTCACATCCTCGCGATCATCTCCGAGGAGGACATCGATCCTGCCCTCACGAACCTGACGATCGACGCCCCCGGCGTCGCCACGTACACCGGCCGCGGCTGCGCGATGCTCGGCGACTGGACGAAGATCTACCGGCGGCCCGGCCAGCAGCTGACCGACGACATCGCCTACGTCGGACGTGGCTGCCCGGGCTCGCCGCTCGTCAACAGCGCGGTGCTGGCGGCCGACCCGTACGTCGAAAACCCGAGCGGCAAGATCGCGCTGATCGAGTCCGGCGGCAGCGGCTTTGACGGCTGCAGCCTCGCCCGCAAGATGCAACGCGCGTTCGCGGCGGGCGCGGTCGGGGTGATGACCAACCTCGGCCTGGACGCGCTCAGCGTCTCCAATGTCGGACCGGACGGTGGCGCTCCGCCGATCCCGAGCATCGGCGTGCAGCTGGCGGCCTTCAACAAGATGGTCGGCAGCTACGTGCCCAACCGCGTCTTCGCCGGCGTCGCGATGCCGGCCAACTGGGAGGTCGCGCCCGGCAGCCTCGCGTCCAACGCGGCCGTCAAGCCGCTGGCCGTCGCGCTCGGTTGCCCCGGGGCGACGACGCCCGAGAACTGCAACGCGGCGACGAACGCCTCGCCGATCGTGATCAGCGCGGTCAACCACGGCCTCACGACCGGTGATCGCGTCGCGATCGCCGACGTCAAGGGCAACACCGCGGCGAACGGCAACTGGACGGTCACCGTCACGAGCGCGAACCTGTTCTCGCTCGACACGAGCGCGGGCAACGGCGCATACACGGGCGCCGGCTACGTCGTGCAGTGCCCGCCGAATACGCCGAACTGCGCGGCCCCTGCCCTGCGGACGGATATCTCGCGGTTCCGCAGCGTGGCGAACGTCACCGACCCGGTGGCCGCAGTCCGCGTCAAGCCCGCCAACCAGTTCGCGGTCACCGCGGGCCAGTCCTACCGCGCGGGTGCGGTGCTCGAGGTGGCCGAGCGCGCCGCCGGCTCCTACGAGGCCTATGTCGACTGGTTCGACGCCGGTGGCGGGCTGCTCAGCACGAGCACGATCCAGAGCCTGAGCGCCGTGACGGCTCGCGGCTCGTTCAGCAGCGTCGTCACCGCCCCGGCGGGCGCCATGAAGGCCGGCATGCGCTTCGGCTGGACGGGCGCGGGCGCGGAGGGCACCGGCTACGCCGACTCCCTCTCGTTCGTCCCGACCGGTCTGCACGGCACGCTGCAGGACAACCAGGGCGCCTGGGGCGAGCAGAAGATCGTCGACTTCTCGGTCAGCCCCCCGGCGGTCGTCGGCACGTTCCAGAGTCCCGTGTCGAAGTCCTGGCCGCCGCCGAACAACGGCGTGTTCATGCCGCGCGAAGCGCGGATGTTCGACGACGAGCTCGCCTTCACGACGTGGATGACCGACGGGCTGCGTGTCATCGATCTCAACGATCCAACCGCGCCCAAGGAGGTCGGCTCGTTCGTGCCGCCCGGCACGGCAGACCCGTCGCCAAATGCCGGCGCCGGCGTGAACAACGAAACCACTGGTGGCGCGTTCCTGAACCGCGGCCTGTCCTGGCCGACGCAGACGCTCGTCAACGGCGTTGCCGTGCGCAAGACCGGTGCCAACAGCGCCCGTGTGGTCCTGACCGACATCAACGCCGGCCTGTACGTCGTCGACGCGACGATCAAGCGACCGAGCGTCGCGCCGCCGCCGCCGCCACCGCCGCCACCACCGCCGCCGCCGGCCGCGAAGGCCGCAACGGAGAAGTGTGGCTCGCTGGACGCGGGGCTGATCACGGGTACCGCCGGCAGTGACACGCTGACTGGCACTCCGGGCGCGGATGCGATCCACGGCCTGGCGGGCAATGACAACGAGTCGGGTCTGGGCGGCAACGACTGCCTCTACGGTGACGCCGGAAACGACCGGCTCGGCGGGGGCGACGGCAACGATCGCATCTTCGGCGGGACGGGCGACGACGTCCTGACCGGCGGGCTGGGCGTCGACCGGATCATCGGTGATGCGGGCGATGACCGCATCAGCGGCGCCGGCGGCAACGACACGCTGAGCGGGTCGGCCGGCAACGACAAGATCACCGGCTCGAGCGGCCGCGACAAGCTGACGGGCTCCAGCGGCAACGACCGGCTGACCGGCGGCAGCGGCAACGACAACCTCAACGGCGGCAGCGGCAACGATCGTCTCAGCGGCACGGCCGGCAACGACCGGCTGACCGGCGGGGCGGGCAACGACCGGCTGATCGGCGGCTCGGGACGCGACCGCTTCTCGGGCGGCTCGGGCAACGACCGCATCTCCGCGCGTGACGGCAAGCGCGAGCGGATCAACTGCGGCTCGGGCAAGGACACCGTCACCGCCGACCGCAACGACGTCGTATCCAGCAACTGCGAGACTGTGCGCCGCGGCTAGATGTGCAAATCAACTACCACGGTGGTACAGTCGCGGCGGACCTTCCAGTGGTCGATCCGGAGACGAAAGGAGACAGCGCGATGATCACGACCAGACGCCGCGTCATGGCAGTTGTCATCGCCGCGCTCGCCCCGGCCACGGTTGCGGCCGGCCTCGCGTGGGCGTGCACGCCGCAGGCCCAATTCACGGGATTCGGGCCGTCGTCCGGCCCGGGCGGCTCGATCGTGAGCCTCAGCGGCGCGAGCTTCACGGCGGAGCCGATCACGATCCACTGGGGCTCGGCAGCGGGTCCTGTGCTCGCGACCACCCAGGGCCCGCAGTTCGCGGTCAGCGTGAGGGTGCCGATCGCGCCCCCCGACACGTACGCGATCGTCGCCGTCGCGCGCGGAGCCAACGGATCGCAATCCGGTCAGGCTTCACGTGCCTTCACGATCGCCGGCCCTGCTGCGGCCCCCGCGGGGAACACGTCAGCAACGAGCTCGGGCGCGCAGTCAGGCGCGACCGGGAAGCCGACTGGAACGGGCTCCTCCGGCCAGGCGAGCGGCGCGGCCTCGGCGTCCGGCAAGGGCGGGAAGTCGAGCGCCACGGTCAGCCTGCGCGCCGGCAAGTCCTCGACCGCCGCGACGTCCGCGGCCGGCGTGACTGCGGCGACGCCGCAGCCCGTCGCCAGCGCGTCCTCGTCGGCCTCGCGTAGCAGCACGTCGCGAGGCGCGACCCAGGCTCGCAACGCAGCGCCGGCCTCGTTCTTCGAGGCTCCGGCGGCGCGGACGAGCGAGCGCACGGCGGGCAGCGAGCTGTGGAGCGCATTCAACTCCGGCCAGCGTGCTGGCGAGGCCTCGGGCGTAGCGAGTGCGGCGGTCCAGACCAACGCCTCGTCGCAGACGATCGGACTCGTCATGCTCGTGCTCGGCTTCGTCGCGCTGATGGGCGGAGTCGCCGCCGCCGCGACGCGCCGCCGCCGTGCGAGCATCAGGGCCCGCCGCCAGCGCTGACGGCCGGCCGAGTCGACACACGACCGCGCAGCGGGTGCTGTCGCTGCGCGGGCTCGTCGCTGTCGCGCTCGTGCTTGGGGGCGTTGGTGCGCTGTTGCTGTCGGGCGGCGTCCAGCGCGAGCGGGTCGCGACGCGGCTGGGCGGCAACGCCCCGGTCGACGCCGGCGCCGCGAACCCCGCGGACTTCACGGCGCACAACTCGCCGACGGCTGCGTCCAACCCGCGCCGCCCCGCGAACCTCGCGATCTCCAACCGCATCGACACCCCGCGCTTCTCCTGCGCGCTGCACGTCTCGCAGGACGGCGGTGCGACCTGGTCGCCGACACCGATCCCCGCGCCGCCCCGGGAGGAGCGCAAGTGCTACGCCCCCGACGTCGCGTTCGACGCCGCCGGCGTTCTGTTTCTCACCTACGTGACGCTGCGTGGCCGTGGCAACGTCCCGCACGCCGCGTGGCTCGTGCGATCGCGCGACGGCGGGCGCACGCTGTCGGCGCCGCGCCGCCTGCTCGGACCGCTGTCCTTCCAGGTACGGCTCGCGGCAGATCCGCAGCGGGCCGGCCGCTTGTACCTGACGTGGCTGAAGGCAAGCTCCGGCGTCGGCCTGTTCCAGTTCAGCGCGACCGGCAACCCCGTCCTGTTCAAGACGACGGGCGACGGCGGGCGCACGTGGTCGGTCCCGGCACGCGTCAGCGCCCGGGCGCGCGAGCGCGTCGTCGCGCCGTCGCTCGCGGTCGGGCCGCGGTCCACCCTGAACGTGCTGTACCTCGATGTGGGCGACGACCAGCTCGACTACGTCGGGGGGCACCGAGGGCGCGGGGGCGAGCCCTATCAGGGCCCGTGGCAGCTCGTGCTCGCCCGCTCGACGAACGGCGGCCGAACCTGGATCCAGGCGCCGATCCCTGAGCGCGTCGTGCCGACCGAGCGCTTCATCTCGTTCATCCCACCGTTCCCGGCCGTCGCAGCCGACCGTGCCTCGGGCCGCGTGTATGCGGCATTTCAGGATGGCCGCCTCGGGGACCCGGACGTCCGCGTCTGGACCTGGCAGCCGCGCGGCGCGCGCTGGGGCGCGTCGGTGCGCGTCAACGACACCCCGGCACGCGACGGAACGTCGCAGTACCGCCCGGCGCTGGGCATCGCTCCGGGCGGCCGCGTGGACGTCGTCTACTACGACCGCCGCCGCGATCGCGCCGACCGGCTGAACGCCGTGTCGTTGCAGTCCTCGCGCGACGGCGGACGCAGCTTCGGCCCGAGCCTCACGCTGTCCGATCGCAGCTTCGACTCGCGCGTCGGGTTCGGCGCCGAACGCGATCTGCCCGATCTCGGCAGCCGGATCGCGGTGCTGTCACGGCGCGCGGGCGCGTTGGGCGTGTGGACCGACACGCGCGCCGGCAGCGAGGCCTCCGGCAAGCAGGACATCGCGGCCGCAGTCGTGACGATGACCGACCGCGAGCGCCCGGTGGCCGCCCGCGGGGCGCTGCGGTGGGGGGGCGCGTTGGCGATCCTGCTCGGCGCCGGACTGCTCGCGGCGATCGTGCTCGCCGGGCGCCGCGGCCGCTCAGCGCCGCCGGCGCGCGCGGACGCCGATGACGAAATACAGGACGATGGCGACGAACAAGCCGAGGGCGACGTACCCCATCGTGCCGATTCCCCGGTCGGCCCCGCCTGAGCGCTGCGACGGCGGCGGCTCAGCGCGATCACCGGGGGAGGGCAGCGCCCCGGGCAGGAACGAGAGCTTGTCGAGCATGCCCGCGCCGTCGACGTAGACCCAGCGGTCGTAGATCTCGCTGCGATACACGAACGCGCCCTTCTGGAAGAACAGCGGGATGACCGGAGCGTCGCGCGCGAGCAGGTCGATCTGCGACTTGACGTCCGCGCTGCGACGGCGGCGGTTCGTCTCGCGGGCGACGCGCTCGGCGAGCCGGTCGAACGCCGCGCTGCGGTAGCCCGAGTAGTTCAGCGGCGCCGCGCGCGAGCCGAAGACGGCGCGCAGGAAGTCCGGATCGTGAGACGTGAGCGCCGGCGTGCTCCAGATCGCGGCCTGGAAGGTCGGCGTCGTCGCGTCCTGGCCGACGGCGGCGGCGAGCCGCTGCGGCGACAGCCTGCGCAGCCGGGCGCGCCCACCGGCGCGCTCGAGCGCGAGCACGACCTGGCGTCCGGCCTCGCTGCGGACGGGGTCGTTGTCGGGCGCGAGGATGTCGATCGCCGGTAGGCGCAGGCGCGCGAGCTCTCGGCGCGCGCGGGCCGGACGGTAGCGCTGCACGGCGCCCTCCGTGCCCCAGCCGGACTCCGGGTGCAGGATCCCCCGGTCGGCGGGGATCCCGTCGATCTCGACGCTGTCCGACAGCCGCAGGAGGTCCAGCGCATCGGCGACCGCCCGGCGCGCGGCCGGCCGGTCGAAGGGCTTGCGCCGCAGGTTGAACATGAGCGTCGTCGGGGTGTAGAGCGAGCCGGTCTGCGTCTTGAACGCGTCGTCACGCAGGTCCTCCTGCTCGCTCGGCGGCAGCGACACCGGGATCGCGTCGATGTCGCGGTTGCGCAGCGCGCGGACCATCCGGCTGAAGCTGGGCAGGATCGGGACGTCGATCGTGTCCACGCGCGGCCGGCCGAGGAAGTAGCCGCGCACGGCACGGAAGCGGTAGCGCTCGCCCGTGCGATGGGCGACGAGCCGGTACGGGCCGCTGCCGATCGGCAGGCCGCCGGGCGCGAGCGCTCCCGCCGGTAGTCCGGTCCACAGATGGCGCGGGAGGATCGGCACGTCGGCGAGCGGCTGGTTGAGGAAGCCCGGCGAGCTGTAGCGAAGGCGGAAGACGACGGTCGTCGCATCGGGCGCCGAGACGCGCGCGATCGCGCGCAGCTGCGGTGTGAAGCGCGGGTGGTAGCGGCGCGCGAAGTAGCGGTACGTGAACGCAACATCGCGGGCGGTCAGCCGGCGGCCGTCGTGCCAGCGGGTGCCGCGGCGCAGCGTGATCGTCAGCCGCCTGCCCATGTCCGCGCGTCGCAGCCTGCGCACCAGCCAGGGCCGGACGGCGCGCTGCGAGCCCGC
This sequence comes from uncultured Actinomycetes bacterium, assembly GCA_963705315.1. GTDB lineage: Bacteria > Actinomycetota > Thermoleophilia > Solirubrobacterales > Solirubrobacteraceae > CADCVQ01. The sequence goes on along the minus strand of OY970068.1, from coordinate 3,269,110 downwards.
TGCGCCGGCGGCGCCGGTCGGCCCGCGCGCGCCTCCGCGCACGTATAGCGTGTCGTAGACGAGCGTCATCAGCGGATAGGCGACCGTGAACGTGTACGGCGTCAAGGTGCCGTCGTCGGCGGGTATCGGCACGCGCAGCCGGCTGATCGCGACACCCGGCGCGGGCGCGGCCAGCCCAAGCCCGACGAGCGCCAGGAGCACCGCGACGCCGCCTTTGAGCCGCAGGCGGTTCACGCTGCGGGCGCGCCCGCCGGCCCCAGGATCTCCTCGACCTCGGCGAGCGTGAGCGTCTCGCGCTCGAGCAGCGCGTCGGCGAGCAGGTCGAGGTCGCCGCGCCGCCGGGCGAGCGCGTTGCGCGCCAGCGCGGCCGCCTCGTCGACGAGCTTGCGGACCTCCTCGTCGATGACCCGTGCGGTCTGCTCGGAGTGCAGCGGGCTTCCGTCGGGACCGGTCTCCGCGGCGTGGTTGATCGGTCCGACGCGGTCGCTCATCCCGAGCCGCGCCACCATCCCGCGGGCGATCGTGGCGACGCGCTCGAAGTCGCTGGCGACGCCGTCCCACGGCTCGCCGAAGACGAGCTCCTCGGCAGCGCGGCCGCCCAGGACGACCGCCATCCACGCGATGAGCACCGACCGCGGATGCGCGTAGCGCTCCTCGGCCTCGAGCGCCACAACTGCTCCGAGCGTCCGTCCGCGCGACAGGATCGAGATCCGGTGCAGGATCGTTCCGGCGCCGACCGACAGCGCTACCAGCGCGTGGCCGGCCTCGTGATAGGCGACCGCGCGGCGATCGTCGTCGGTCATCCGCTGCCGGCTGCCGACGCCGTGCCACGCGCGCTCGGTGGCCTCCTCGAGCAGCGCCATCGTGACCTGTCCCGTGCGGCGGCGCGCCGCCAGCAGCGAGGCCTCGTTCATGACGTTCGCAAGGTCCGCGCCCGCCATTCCGCGCGTGAGTCGCGCGAGCGCGTCGAGCTTGACGCCGGGCGCGATCGGCTTGCCGCGCGCGTGGATCTCGAGGATCGCCTGGCGTGCCGCGGCGTCGGGCAGGTCGAGCACGATCTCGCGGTCGAACCGGCCGGGGCGCACGAGCGCGGCGTCGAGCGCGCCGGGCCGGTTCGTGGCTCCGATGACGACGACCCCCGCCCGCGGGCTGAAGCCGTCGAGCTCGACGAGGATCTGGTTCAGCGTCTGGTAGCGCTCGGTGTGGTCGTTGAGCACCGATCCGCGCGCCTCGCCGATCGCGTCGAGCTCGTCGATGAAGAGGATCGCCGGCGCCTTCGCGCGCGCTTCGGCGAACAGGTCGCGCACGCGCGCCGCGCCCTCGCCGACGTAGCGCTGGACGAAGTCGGTGCCGGCGACGGCGATGAACGTCGCATTGGACTCGCCCGCCACGGCCCGCGCGAGCATCGTCTTGCCGGTGCCGGGCGGGCCCGAGATGAGAAAGCCGCGTGGGATGCGAGCGCCGACGTCCGCGTAGCGGTCGGGCGCGCCGAGGTAGTCGCGGATCTCCTCGAGCTCCTCGATCGCCTCGTCGGCGCCCGCGACGTCGTCGAACGAGACCCGGTCGGCGGCGAGCGCCCCGCGCCCGACCGTGCGGTCGCGCATCGACAGCCGGCGCTGGCGCTCGGGAGCCTCCATGATGTGCGCGAGCGCCGCGAGCAGGTCGGCCTGAAGGATCACCGTGCGGCCGGCGCGGACCGCGACGATCCCGGCGTCGTTGAGGATGATCGCCAGGTCGGCGCCGGTCATCGCCACGGCGCGCTCGGCGATCTCGTCGAGGTCGACGTCGGGTCCGAGCGGGCGCCCGCGCGCGTGGACGGCGAGGATCGCGCGCCGCGCCTCCTCGCCGGGCAGCTCGAGGCCGACCGTGCGATCGAAGCGCCCCGGGCGCAGCAGTGCCGGATCGATCGTGTCGGGACGGTTCGTGGCGGCCAGCACGACGATGCCCTCGCTGGCCGAGAAGCCGTCCATCTCCGACAGGATCTGGTTGAGCGTCTGCTCCTGCTCGGACCCGGTCGAGACCTCCACCGAGGTGGCGCTGACGCGCCGACCGGCGACGGCATCGAGCTCGTCGATGAAGATGATCGCGGGCGCGTCGGCACGCGCCTGCTTGAACAGCTCGCGAACGCGGGCGGCGCCGAGGCCGACGTACATCTCGACGAAGTCCGCCCCCGAGATCGAATAGAACGCTGCGCCCGACTCACCGGCGAGCGCGCGCGCGAGCAGCGTCTTGCCCGTGCCGGGCGGGCCGAACAGCAGGACTCCCCGTGGCATCTTGGACCCGAGCGCCGTGAAGCGCGCCGGGTCGGCGAGGAACTGCGCGACCTCGCGCAGCTCCTCGACGGCGGCGTCCTGCCCGGCGACGTCGGTGAACGTGACGCCGGTGTCGCGCGTGCCGATCTTGCGCGCCGCGCCGATCGAGAAGAACCCCGTGCCGGAGCGGTAGGAGATGATGAAGTACGCGAAGACCACGACGAGGATGAGCGCCGGGATGAGGATCAGCAACGGGCCGATGAACGACTTGGCCTGCTGCTGGTCGATGACGGTCTTGACGCGGTTGGGGATGAGCAGCGCCGTCAGGTTCTCGCGCAGGACCTCGGTCTTGAAGTACGGCGTGCTGAAGGTGCGGCGGCTGCCGTTGGGCGCGCGGTAGTGGCCGATCACGTAGCCGTCGGAGTCGAGGATCTCGGCGTCGAGGACGCGGTCGTGCTCGACCATGTCGACGAACTCGCTGTAGGTGAGCGCGTCGCCGCTGACGTGCGGGCGCGAGTACTCCAGCAGCACGAAGTACGTCACGAACAGCAGCCCGATGACGACGACGGCGGCGCTGCCGGCGGTGATCTTCGGCAACCAGCCGCGTGGCGACTTCCCTGTGTGACTGATACCCATAGCGGGTGCCAGCTTAGCCGCGGGCGAGGCGGCGCGCGGACCCCTGGGGATGCGCCGGTCGCGCCCCCGCACTAGCCTCGTCGTCGTGGACAGCGCCTGCAAAGGGATCGTTGCCGCCGGGCATCCCCTGACGGCGGAGGCGGGGGCCCGCGCGCTGCGCGACGGCGGAAACGCGGTCGACGCCGCGGTCGCGGCGATGCTGACGTCGTGGGTCGCCGAGCCGCTGCTGACCGGACCCGGCGCGGGCGGGTACATGCTGGTCGCCGCGGGCGACACGGAGCCGATGCTGCTGGACTTCTTCGTCGCCGCGCCGGGACACGAGGCGCGCGCATCCGAGCGCGCCGAGCTCGTGCCGATCGAGGTCGACTTCGCCGGGGACGCGCGCCAGGTCTTCCACGTCGGCGCCGCGTCGTGCGGCGCGTTCGGCAACCCCGCCGGGATCGACGCCGCGATGCGGCGCTGGGGGACGATGGCGCTCGAGGATCTCGCCGCTCCCGCCGCGGCGCTCGCGCGCGACGGTGTCGTCGTCAACGCGCAGCAGGCCGAGGTCGTCCACCTGCTCACCGCGATCCTCACGTCGACGCCCGAGGTCGCGGCGATCTTCGCGCCGGGCGGAAACCTCCTCGACGAGGGCGACCTCTTCCGCTGCCCCGAGCTCGGGGACACGATCGAGCGCCTCGGCTACGACGGCGCGGCGCCGTTCTACGGCGGTGACATCGCGGCGGCGATCACCGACTTCGTCGGGGCCGGCGGCGGCCTGCTGACGGCCGAGGACTTGCGGCGGTACGACGCGATGATCCGCGAGCCGATCCACGTTCGCTACCGCGGCCGCGACGTGCTGACGAACCCGCCGCCGTCGGCCGGTGGCATCCTCATCGGGTACGCCCTGCGGGTCCTGGACCTCGGTCCGTGCCCACCGTCGCTGGCGGCGCTCGTCGAGGTCATGAGGGAAGCGCAGTCGCTGCGCACGCCGGAGTTCCTCGACGGGCTCGACGAGCCCGGCTACGAGGACGTGTTCCTCGCCAACCGGCTCGGTTCGACGACGCACATCTCCGTCGTCGACGGTGACGGGCGCGCATGTGCGGTGACGTGCACGAACGGCGAGGGGTCGGGCATCGTCGTGCCCGGCACCGGCATCCACCTCAACAACATCATGGGGGAGGAGGACCTCAGCCCGCTCGGCTTCCACAAGGCCCCGGCGGGGCGGCGGATGCCGTCGATGATGTCGCCGACGCTCGTCACCCTCGACGGCACCGTGGAGCTCGCGCTGGGCTCGAGCGGGTCCAACCGGATCCGGTCGGCGATCCTGCAGACGATCGTCGGCGTCGTCGATCATGGCCTCGACGCGGCGGCGGCGGTGGCCGCGCCGCGTGTCCATGTCGAGCAGGGCGTGATCAGCGTCGAGCCGGGCGTGCCGGTGCAGGAGCTGTGCTGCGACCCGCACGACATCCAGGCGTTCCGCGCGCAGAACATGTTCTTCGGCGGGGTGCAGGCCGTGCGCTGCGATCCTGAGACCGGGTCGCTCACGGGCGCCGGGGACCCGCGCCGGGGTGGGGTCGCGGTGGTGGCTTGAGCCGGAGCCGCCTGGCCCGGCGAGCCGCGGGCGCCGCGCTGCTCTGCGCGTTCGCGGCATCCGGGTGCGGCACGCCGTCGCCCGACCTGTTCGTCGTCAACCGCGATGGGACGGTGCCGGGCGCAAAGCTCAGGCTGCTCGTCTCGGACACGAGCGCGCGCTGCAACGACGGCCCCACGAAGTCGCTGTCGAGCGAGCAGACGATCGAGGCGCGCGTGCTCACCGACGACATCCGCGAGTTGCAGGTGGAGAAGAAGGAGCCGATCCCGGAGGTTTCCGCAGCACAGATCTTCCGCTTCGAGGTGCGCACGCAGGACGGAACGCTGCGCTACCCGGACACCGCCCAGCGCCCGGTCGTCCTGCCGCGCCTGACGCGCTTCGTGCGCCGCACCGCGATCGATGTGTGCGGCCTGAAGCGCTGACGAGCGGCCCCGTGCGAAACCGGATTACAGGCCGATCGTGCAGCTGTCGATAGCAACCGTGTGCGGATCGCGACAAGCTTGACGCGGGGCCTGCTGGCTCGAGGGCGATCGCTCCGTTTCCCCTCGCTGACGCGCGCCTCGCTGGCGCTCTGGGCTGCGGCCCTGCTGACGCTCGCGGCGCTCGTCGGATTCGGGACCTCGCTGCACGATTCACAGACCGACGCGCGGGCGGCCATCGAGAGCCGTTTCGCCGAGCGCGCGCAGCTCAGCGCCGCGCTGACGGAGTCCGTGTTCGCCTCGGCGGCCAGCGCGTCGCAGGCGGTGAACGCCAATCGGTTCGAGGGGCCTCATGTCTCCACCGCCGCGCTGGGCAGGGAGGCCGGCCGGGCCGGCCTCGCGGGACTCTTCGTGCTGCGCGCCGATGGCACGGTCCTCGGGCGGTCTCCCGGCACGACCGACGCGCTTGTGCGGGCGATAGAGGCAAAGCCGCCTGTCGTGCGGGCGGCGCTGAGCGGGAAGCCCTACGCGCTGTCGGATGTGACGCCGGCCGACGCTGGCGGGACGATCCAGTTTGCCCATCCGTTTTCCAGCCCGTCGGGCCCGCGCGTCCTCGTCAGTACGTTCTCGCCGAAACTGCTGCACTCGTTCATCAGCGGATACCTCGCGCAAATCCCTCGCAACGCCGGCGGACAGGCCTACGTGCTCGACGGCAACGGGACCGTCGTCGGTGGTCCGGCGCGGCGCGGCGCGACCAGTCTGCCGGTGACGGAGCGCGGTCTGGTCGCGGCGGCCGGCCGCGCGGGCCAGGGCCACTTCGGAGACGACCGCTGGTTCGCCGCACACCCGGTGAAGAACTCGCGCTGGCGCGTCGTCGTGACCGCCCCGAGGCGCGCGCTGTTCGCGCCGGTGACGGGCGCGAGCGCAAGGGCGCCGTGGTTGCTGCTCGCCGGCTTCGGTCTGGTTGCCGCGTTCGCGCTGCTGCTCGTCAGTCGCCTGGTCCGCGGCGCCGCGCAGCTGCACGTGAGCCAGGAGCGCTTCGCGCTGGCCGTCGCGGGCGCCAACGACGGCATCTGGGACCGCGATCTGCGGACCGGCGAGGTCTACTTCTCGCCGCGCTGGAAGTCCTTGCTCGGCCACGCCGCCGACGAGGTGGGGGACGATCCGGAGGAGTGGACGGCGCGCGTGCACCCCGACGATCTCCCGACGCTGCAGGCGGCCTTCGATGCGCACCTGCGCGGTGACGTCGCCTCCTTTGAGAGCGAGCACCGCATGCGACACAGCGACGGCACGTATCGCTGGTACCTGACCCGTGGCGTGGCGATCCGCGACCGTCACGGCGAGCCGACGCGGATCGCCGGCTCGACATCGGACATCACCACCCGCAAGGCCGCCGAAGAGCGCCTGCGACAGAGTGCCCTGCACGACGACCTGACCGGGCTGCCCAACCGGGCGCTGTTCCTCGACCGCGTCGCGTTCTCCCTGCGACGCACGACGCGCGAGCCCGACCACCGCTGTGCGGTGATGTTCCTCGACCTCGACCGCTTCAAGCGCATCAACGACAGCTTCAGTCATGCCGTCGGCGACGGGCTGCTCGTGGCCCTCGGGCAGCGGCTCAGCAGCATCCTGCGCCCAAACGACACCGTCGCCCGCGCCGGCGGTGACGGATTGATCGCGCGTCTCGGCGGCGACGAGTTCACGATCCTGCTCGAGAATCTCGAATCGCCCGATCGGACAGCCGACGTCGCGACGCGGATCCAGGCCGCGCTGCACGAGCCGTTCCGGATCTCAGACCGCGAGCTGTTCGTCAGTGCGAGCATCGGGATCGCGATCAGCTCACCCGGTGCGACCGCGCTGGACCTGATGCGCAACGCCGACATCGCGATGTACGACGCCAAGCGCCAGGGCGCCGGACGCTGGTCGGTCTTCACCGAGGCGATGCACAGCCACGTACTGGGTCAGATCGAGCTGGAGGCCGAGCTGCGCGCTGTGATCGAGCAGCGCCGCCTGCGCGTCTTCTACCAGCCCGTGGTCGACCTGGTCAGCGGCGCCCTCATCGGCTTCGAGGCGCTTGCTCGCTGGCCCGTCTGCGAGCAGCCGGTTGCGCCGGACCGCTTCATCGCGGTCGCCGAGGACGCCGGGCTGATCGCCAAGCTCGGGCAGCTCGTCCTCGACGAGGCGTGTGAGCGCCTCAGCGACTGGCGCCGGCGCGGAATCGTCAGACCAGGCCTGACGATGAGCGTCAACGTCTCGGGCCGGCAGCTCGGCGATCCGCGGCGGCTCGTCGACGACGTCCAGGCCGCGCTGCGCGGCAGCGAGCTGCCGCCGTCGTGCCTGCGACTGGAGATCACCGAGAGCACCGTGATCAGCAGGCCTGAGCGTGCGCGGATCGCGCTCGAAGAGCTCGCGAGCCTCGGCGTGCGCGCCGAGATCGACGACTTCGGCACCGGCTACGCGTCGCTCACCGTCCTGCAGTCCTTCCCCGGCGACACGCTCAAGATCGACCGCTCCTTCATCAGCACGATGCACGAGGACGACGGACACAAGTCGCTCGTCCGCGGCATCGTCGCGCTCGCCCACAAGCTCGGCATGCACGTCGTCGCCGAAGGCATCGAGCATCCTGAGCAGGCGGCGATCCTGCGCTCGATCGGCTGCGAATACGGCCAGGGCTACCTGTTCGCGCGGCCGATGGCGGCCGACGAGCTCGAGGCGACGATCGTCGCCTGGGATCGGGAGACTTGCTGTGAATCAGCGTCGCCTCACCAGCCCGAGTTGTCCTGAAGCGCCGCTCACTAGCCTGAGACGCCATGGACCGTCGCTCGTGGTTGCTCATGGCGATCCTCTCCGCGTTATGGGGCGCGTCGTACCTGTTCATCAAGGTCGCCCTTGACGATGGCGTGCCGCCGATCTTCATCGTCTTCGCCCGCATCGCGCTCGGGGCGCTCGTGCTCGTGCCGCTCGCGATGCACGCCGGCGCGCTGCGCGGCGTCGCGGCACGCTGGGCGCCGATCTCGTTCATGGCGATCGTGCAGGTCGTCGTGCCATTCCTGCTCATCACGTACGGCGAGCGGCACATCGCGTCGGGGCTCGCTGGGATCCTCGTCGCCGCCGCGCCGATCTTCACCGTGTTGCTTGCCATCCGCTACGACCAGGAGGAGCGGCTGCGCGGCATCGCGGCGGGCGGGATCGTCGTCGGGATCGTCGGCGTCGTGCTGCTGTTCGGGGTGGATCTCAGCAGCGACGCGGAGACGGCCGCCGGCGGGCTCATGGTCCTGCTCGCGGCGCTCGGGTACGCGGTCGGCGCGCTGTACCTCAAGGCGCGGGTGCGCGACGTGCCGACGCTCGGGCTCGCCGCGGGCACGATGGTCGTCGGGACGCTCGTCCTGTTGCCGGTCACCGTGCTGTTCGGGCTGCCGTCTGAGGTGCCAAGCCTCAAGGCCACGGGCTCGTTGCTCGTGCTCGGCGCCGGGGGCACGGGCATCGCGTTCGCGATCTTCTTCGCGCTCATCGCGGGCGTCGGGCCGAGCAAGGCGGCCCTCGTCGCATATATCGCACCGGCCTTCGCGGTGATCTACGGCGTCTGGCTGCTCGACGAGCCGCTGACCGTCGGCGCGGTTGCCGGGCTCGTCCTCATCCTCGCGGGATCATGGCTCGCGGCCGAGGGACGGCTGCCGTGGCACGGGCACGGGCGCGACGTCGCGATCCCTCCGCCGGAGCCCGCGCCGACCCGCGAGTGAGCGTCAACTCGCGGCGCGCATGATCGCCGCGGCACGCAGCCGCACGTCCGCATCGGTCGTCGACCTGGTTGAGCACGACGTCGTTGAGCACGTAGGCGCGAGCAGCTCGTCGGTCATGTGCCGACCCCAATGCGCTGGGTCGGCAGGAGCCATCGCTCATCCCTATCCTTGCTGCCACGGGGTCACGCCGGGTGGGGAGCGACGATGCAGCGGCTATCGATCGTGGCGACGCTGAGCGCCTTGGCGCTGTGCCTGTCCCTGGCGGCGTGCGGCGAGGACGACGACTCGGTTGGGACGCCCGAGCCCGACGCGGGCAGGGACTCCCGCTTGGGTGAGGCGCGGTTCGATGCGCTGGACGCCGTGTTCAAATCCGCTATCGCGCTTGACGAGCTGGTCGACGACGACGACGTCGCTCGCCTGCGCGCCGATACGCAGAAATTTGCTCAGGTGTGCGAGGAGCTCGACCCGCGCGACGATCTGCTCGCAGCGCTGCGGCGCGGCTGTCCGGAGTCGGTGAAGTTCGTCGACCAGGCGTCTGCCATCGAAGACGCGTGCCAGTCCGTTGCGCGGTGCGCGAGCGCCATCGCCGACGTGCGCCGGACGCTGGCGCGGCTGCAGCAGTACGACCGAAGATCCGATCGCGTGGTGGCCGCGACGGACATCACGTCCGACTGTCGCGAGGCACTGACCACACCGCGGGAGCGCTACGCCGAGTACACCAACAGACCGCGGAGGCGTTCGCGACGCTCGAGCGAGGTGTTCGCACCGGCTCGGAGGCCGACATCGAGCAAGCACAACGGCTGCTCGAGCGCGACGACGACAACGCGCCGACCGCCAAGGGGCTGCTCGAACGGTTCCGCGCCGGCTGCGCCTAGCCACTAGTCGGGTTCTTCCCCGACGCCTGAGCGCCGGCCTGCCTACCCGAAGCGCACCTTCCCGTTGGACCGCGCCCGGGCCTGGGCGCGCTCGACGAAGTCCAGGCGCTTCGTCGCCGCCCGGAACAGCCGCGTCGCGAGGCGCAGGCGCGCGTTCTCCGAGCGCAGGTCGAGCAGGCCCTGCTTGGCATCGAGGCCGAAGTCGACCGTTGCCGCCATCTCGTAGGCACCCTTGGCCGCGATCTCCTCGGCGTCGGGCTCGGTGTCCGTCGCCTGCACGACGAGCCGCGTGTACGCGGCGCGCGCGGCCTCCGCAACGGCCTCGTCGGGCTCCTCCTCGGTGTCCTCGAGGAACTCCACGGTGCCGGACGGGTACGGCCGGTCGCCGTCGCGGCCGATGACGCGAAACGGCCGCGTCCCGCGCGTGAGCACGTTCAGGCGGCCGTCCTCCATGCGCTCGATCACCCCGCTGATCTCACACGCGCAGCCGATGGACTTCAGCTCGTCGTCGAGCTGCCAGACGATCCCGAACTCCGACTCGCGCTCGAGGCACTCCTCGAACATCGTCCGGTAGCGCGCCTCGAAGATGTGCAGCGGGATGAACTCGTGGGGGAGCGCCACGAGGCCAAGTGCGAACAGCGGGAAATCGCTGACAGTGCGGTCGGGCATACCTACGGTGAGTCTACGTTCGAGCCGTCCGCGCATATCACTGCGAGCAGCACCGCAACCGCCCTCCTCTTAGCGGGTATGGTTCCGCCGTGAGGCTCGTGACCCACCTGCGCCTGCTGCTCGTCGCGCTGCTCGTCTGTGTCGCGGTACCGGCGAGCGCATCGGCCGCCGATCCCAAGGAGCGCATCGTCATCACGGGGCCGGTCGTCATCGACCGCGGTGACACGTCCGGCGACGTCGTGGTGCTCGACGGCGACGTGGTCGTCCGCGGCACGGTCGACGGCGATCTGTTCGTGGGCGACGGCGAGGTGACGCTGCGCGGCACCGTCACCGGCGACGTCGTGACGCTGTCAGACAGCACCGTCTTCGGTGAGCGCGGCCGCGTCGAGGGCGACCTCTACTACGCCGACAAGAAGCCCGAGGGCGCCGCCGGCAAGGTCGACGGCAAGATCGAGAAGATCGACCTCGACGAGGCGGTCGGGTTGGGGCTGATCCTCGCCCTCTGGATCGCCGTCACGGTCTCCGTGCTCCTGCTCGGCCTGCTGTTGCTGCTGCTCGCGCCGCGCGCGGCCGATGCCGTCGCCCGCGCCGGCCGCGGCAGCGCGCTGGCCTCGTTCGGCGTGGGCTTGGCGCTGTTCATCCTGCTGCCCGTTCTCGGGGTTCTCGCGCTGGTGACGGTGGTCGGCATCCCGTTCGGGATCGGCCTGCTCCTTGCGGTGCTGCCGATCTACGCCGTCGGCTACACGTACAGCGCGTGGATCGTCGGCCGCCGGATCCTCTCCGCAAAGCCGCGCATCCTGGCCTTCCTCGTCGGACTCGTCCTGCTGCGCCTGCTCGCCATCATCCCGATCGCCGGCGGGATCATCTCGCTCCTGGCGACGATGTTCGGGCTCGGCGCGGTGGCGCTCGCGGTCCTGCGCGCACGCAGCGCCTGACGCGGCGCTACGCCAGCGAGATCACGACGATCCACACCACGACGACGGCCGCCATGGCCAGGGCCGGCCACTTCCACCAGCCGGGTGTGCCCGTGATGTCGGCGTTCTCCCGGCGCAGCCAGTCGCTGACGGTCATGCCTTCACGCCGCGCGCGCCAGACGAAATACAGCAGGAATGCGGCGAAGGCCGCGAAGGGCACGAGCCGGGACATCGCTCGACTATGCCTGATGGGTCGAGTCGGCGCGCGCCTCGAGCGTTCCCCACACCGCGGGGGAGACGCCGGTGCACGTGTGTCGTGTCCAATCAGGCTCGGATATGACGCTTGACGCGCCACGACCGGGTCGCGGAAATCGAGATGGCTCAAGACCACGCATATGGGGGTTTTCATCCGTCTCGATTACTCAGATCCTCACGCTCGCCGCTTGCTGGTCGCCGACCGCACCCAAGCGAGCCGGAACGGACATCATCGGCTTGGCGCGCGCGCAGGCGCGGTTCTTCCTGCGCTGACCGGCATATCCTTGCCCGATGGATGAGCTCGCGGCCTACGAGCGGCGCCTGCGCCGCGCGGGGCTGCCGCTGCTGATCGAGGACTACTCGGCATGGGAGGACGTGTTCACCCGCGCCGTCCCGCTGCTCGGGCTCGTCTTCATCGGCCAGCTCCTCGGCGCCGTGCAGCTCGACTGGCCGGTATGGGCGAACCTGCTCGCGCTCGGCGGCGGCCTGGCGATCCTGCTCGGCGGGCTGGCGCTGCTCAACCGCCACCGCGGGCGGCCGGCGCTTGCGGTGCCCCAGCGCGTCGGGCCCGCGGAGCTCGCCGGGTTCGTGATCGTGCCCGCGCTCCTGCCGCTCGTCTTCGGCGGGCAGGTCGTCAGCGCGCTCGTCACCGCGGCCGGGAACGTCGTGCTGCTCGGTGTCGTCTATCTCGTCGTCGGGATCGGCCTGCTGTCGATCCTGCGCTGGGCCGGCGGGCGCCTCCTGGGCCAGCTCGGGGCGGCGCTGAAGCTGCTCACACGCGCGGTTCCGGTGCTCCTGATCTTCATGATCGTGCTGTTTGTCAACACGGAGATGTGGCAGGTGTTCTCCGATGTCTCAGATCTGGCGCTGGCGGGTGTCGTCGCGCTGTTCGTCGGGCTCGGCTCGCTCTTCATCGCGGGCCGGCTGCCGCGCGAGGTGCGCGAGCTCGAGCGCGAGGTCGGCTCGACGGGGCCGCCGCTGACGGCGCGCCAGCGCTTCAACGTCGCGCTCGTCCTGTTCGTCGGCCAAGGTCTCCAGGTGCTCGTCGTGTCCGCGCTCGTCGGCGCGTTCTTCGTCGCGTTCGGTGCGCTGGCGATCACGCCCGACGTCGTCGAGACCTGGATCGGGCACCCGCCGCACCCCTTCCTCGTCGGCGAGCCCGCGCTGAGCATGGAGTTGGTGAAGGTCTCCGGCGCGCTGGCGGCGTTCAGCGGGCTGTACTACTCGATCGCGGTGCTCACCGACGCGGCCTACCGCGAGGAGCTGCTCGAGGACGTCGAGGGGTCGATGCGCGAGACGTTCGGCGACCGTGCCCGCTACCTCGACCTGCGCGCGGAGCGGCTCGCGGCGTGACGCACGCCCAGAAGCTCTACCTCCAGCGCGACCAGCCACCCGGTGTGCCACCGCTCTCGCTCACCGGCGAGCGCACGCTGCCCAACGTGCCCGAGGAGAACTACTGGTACCGCCGCCACCTCGTCGTCTACGAGTGGATCGCGCAGCGCGTCGCCGGGCGAAGCGTCGTCGATCTCGCGTGCGGTGAGGGCTACGGCTCGGATGTCCTTGCGCGGGCAGGCGCGACGTCCGTCGTCGGCGTCGATGCCAACCCCGAGGCTCACGAGCACGCGCGGCTGCGCTACACGGGCGCGAACCTGCGCTTCGAGCGCGACATGATCGAGACGTTCGACGAGCCCTGCGACGCACTCGTCTTCTTGCAGACGGTCGAGCACGTCCAGGATCCCGACCTCGTGCTCGAGCGCTTCAAGGCGCTCGTCGGCCGCGGCGGCGTCGCGTACGTCTCGACGCCGAACGTGCTCACGCTCGCGCCGCCGGGCGCCGAGCGGTCGGGCAACCCGTGGCACGTCTACGAGTACCGCCCCGCCGAGTTCGAAGCGCTGTGCTCGGCGCACTTCGGCGCGGTGCAGCTGCACGGGCTCTTCCACGCCCGCAAGCTCGCGCTGCACGCGCAGGCGCTGCAGCTTGGCTGGGACGCCGTCCACACCCGGCTCGGGATCACGAAGCGCTTCTATGACTGGTTCACGCCGGCGATCGACGTGCGCGACTTCGCGCTGCGACGCGGCACCGCCGGCGAGCTCACCGGCGCGCTGGACCTCCTCGCGGTGCTGCGGCCTTGAGCGCGCCCGGCGAGCTGGCGATCGTCCTGCATTCCCACCAGCCCTATGTCGAGGGCTTCGGGACGTGGCCGTTCGGCGAGGAGTGGCTGTGGGAGTCGATCGCGACGTCGTACCTCCCGCTGCTCGACATCCTCGATGCCGGCGCGCCGCTGACGCTGTCGCTGACGCCGGTGCTCTGCGACCAGCTCGAGGCGCCGGGCGCGCTGGATCGCTGCGCGGCGTTCCTCGGCGGCATCCGCGTCGAGTCGCACGCGCGCGACATCGCCGCGGCGGCGGCCGAGCCGGGCGAGGTCGCGGCGCTTGAGCATTCCGCGGCGCTCTACGAGCACGCCCGCAAGCGGCTCGCCGGGCTCGGCGGTGACCTGCTCGGCGCGCTCGGCCGCCACGCCGCGTGGACATCGAGCGCCACCCACGCCGTCCTGCCGCTGCTGGCGACCGACGCCGGCGCCCGCCTGCAGCTGCGCGCCGGGATCGCGTCGCACCGGCGCCGCTTCGGCGCCTGGGGCGGGGGCCTCTGGCTGCCGGAGTGCGCGTATGAGCCGTGGCTCGATGCGCTGCTCGAGGCGGCCGGCGCGCGCGCTGTCTGTGTCGATCTCACCGATGTCCTCGCGCCCGACGAGCAGCTGCGCCCGCTGCGCTGCGCCGCCGGTCCGCTGCTCGTGCCGATCGACCGCGCCACGATCGAGCTCGTGTGGAGTCACGGCGGCTACCCGGCCGACGCCGCGTATCGCAACTACCACGCGTTCACGCAGCACCGCCACCGGGCATGGAGCAACGACGGCGCCGCCTATGACCCCGCGCGAGCGCACGATGCGGCCCGCCGTCATGCCGCCGACTTCGTCGCTCGGACGCGCGCGCGTGTCGCGGGCGGCGGGCTCGCCGTCTTCGCCGTCGACACGGAGCTCATCGGCGACTGGTGGCACGAGGGACCGCTGTGGCTCGCCGCCGTGCTCGACGAGGCGACCGCGCAGGGGCTGCAGATCGCGCACCTCGACGACGCGCTCGAGCGCCACCCGCCGACCGCCGCGCCCGCCGGCCTGCCGGTCACCTCGTGGGGGACGCCGCGCGACCTGACGACATGGAGCGCGCCGCCCGTGGCCGACATGGCGTGGAGCGCGCGGCAGGCCGAGCTGCGCGCGGTCGCCGCAGGCCCCGGCATCGATCCGCGCGCGGTGCGCGAGCTGCTGGCGCTGCAATCGAGCGACTGGGCGTTCCTCGTCAGCCGCGACCTCGCCGCGCCGTACGGCCGGCAGCGCGCCGCCGCGCACCGGGTCGCATTCGAGGCGTCGCTGGCCGCGCCGGGAGCGCACGATCCGGCGCTGCGCAACCTCGCGCCGGAGGCAGCGCCCGCGGCGCTGTTCGAGCCCTAGATGGTTGGCCGAAAAGGGGTTCCTCGGCGCGTTTCGGCCAAACCCTCAACCTCAATCGACCATGTCTAACGCTCTAGTCGAGGTCGACTGCTAGAGGGGTGAGGGCGCCCGGTCTCGAGGGGTCATAACAACACGTTTTTCCCGCTATGTGCGGACGTTTGGGCGTGCATTCCGTTCGAGCGATCCCTACTATGCGTCCCTCGATAGAGCCGAATCCCGCTTAGCTCAGGCCGAACGGGAACGGGGGACCCACTGGACCGCACGAATGTGGTCCCGGGGCGAATCGCCACCTCAGCGTGGCGTAGCGCACGTCCAGCGCGAGCCCGACAGCTAACCCCGTAGGCGCCGTGACGACCCAGAAGGAGCGCCTCAATGCATGCCAGCCCAGCTAACGAACCGGTGACGCTTGTCGCGTGTTCACCCGCGACCCGCCACCGGCGTCGCTCGCTGCGCAGCGTCTGCTCGCTGCTCGCCGCGGCCGCCGGACTCGCCGTCATGAGCGTCGGCACGGTCGCGGAAGCCAAGTCCAAGCAGCCCAAGCTTTCGAAGTCCACGATCATGGCCGCGCAGGAGGCGCTCGGCGTCGAGGCCGACGGCGTGATCGGGCCTGTCACGCGCAAGGCCGTCCGCCGCTTTCAGCGCCAAGAAGACCTCGTCGTCGACGGGATCATCGGTCCGCAGACCCTGAAGGCGCTGGGCGTCAGGTCACGTGACGCGAACGTTCGCGCCGACTCGTCCGTGCGGGCGATGCTCGAGCGGATCGCGAAATGCGAATCCGGTGGTGATCCCAAAGCGGTGTCGGCCAGCGGGCGCTACCGCGGCAAGTACCAGTTCAGCCGCACGACCTGGCGCTCGGTCGGCGGCAAGGGCGATCCCGCCAAGGCCACCGAGCGCGAGCAGGACCGGCGCGCGCTGAAGCTGTACCGCCGCGACGGCACGGCACCTTGGCCGAACTGCGCCTAGCGGGCCCTCTTCAAACGTCTGACCGCAAACCGGCCGAACGTTTTGAGAAGGCCCAGTAGCGGCGCGGTTGACGACCTGCGTCGATAAGGGGGGCGGGGCGGAGCCGCGATGTCGAATAGTGCACGGATAGCGTGCAACAGACGACATCGGTCGCAATCCGACCTCGCCGCCCCGCTCCCTCATCCTCCCTCGCCGCTGTTCGGTGCGCGGCGCCAGCCAGTCATGCGGCCGGCGACAGCGGCAAGGGTCACCGCGCGGCCAACCGGCCGCGGATAGAGTCGGCCGCCGATGACTGACGAAGTGCAGGAACTCAAGAACCGCAACCGCGTCATGTGGGCGGCGGGGGACTACGACAAGATCGCCGAACTGATCTGGCCAGTCGGCGAGGTCGTCGTCGAGGCGGCCGCGATCGAGCCGGGCATGGACGCGCTCGATGTCGCCGCAGGCACGGGCAGCGTTGCCACGCGCGCCGCCGCCAAGGGCGCGAAGGTCGTGGCCTGCGATCTGACGCCTGAGCTCTTCGACCCCGGCCGCCGTCGCGCCGAGGAGGCCGGCGTGGAGATCGCCGACTGGGTCGAGGCCGATGTCGAGGAGCTGCCGTTCGCGGACGCGAGCTTCGATCGGGTGCTATCGAGCTTCGGCGCGATGTTCGCGCCGCGCCACAAGGTCACGGCGGACGAGCTCGTGCGTGTCCTGCGCCCGGGCGGCACCCTGGTCATGTCCACGTGGCTGCCGCACGGCTTCGGTGGTCGCCTGTTTCAGACGATCGGCCGGCACGCCCCGAAGCCGCCGGAGTTCGCGGACCCGCCCGTCCTGTGGGGCGAGGAGGCCCACGCGCGCCGGATCCTCGGCGGCGTGCTGCTGCTGGCCTTCGAGGATCGCAGCGTCGACTTCGTGTTCGGTTCGGTCGACGAGATGGTCGCCGAGTACGAGGCGTACTTTGGGCCGTTCGTGATGCTGCGCAAGGTGCTCGGCGACGGCAAGTACGACGCTCTCGTCAGGGACTTTCGCGTGCTGGTCGAGCACCTCGACAAGGGTGACGGCGACGTCCGGATTGCCGCCGACTACCTGCTGATCGTCGGTCACAAGCCCGCCGAGTAGACCGACCCGGATCCGTAGGCTGCGGCGATGGCGCCGCCGCCCGAAGTCACGCCCCGCGAGTCCTTTCGCGCCGGTCTGCGCGCCGGCATTCCGTTCGCGCTCGCCGGCGGTCTGCTGGCGCTGACGTTCGGCGTTCTCGCGCGCGAGGTCGGCTTCTCGGCGATCGGCACGATCGTCATGTCGGCGATCGTCTTCGCCGGGTCGGCGCAGTTCGCGATCGTCTCGATCCTCGCCGGCGGCGGCGGCGCCGGCGCCGCCGTCGCGGCGGCCGCGCTGATGAACTCGCGCTTCCTGCCGATGGGCATCGCGCTGGCGCCCTCGCTGCCGGGCAACTGGCTCCAGCGCGCCCTTCAGGGTCAGACGGTGGTCGATGCCTCATGGGCGATGGCCAACCGCGGCGGCGGGCGCTTTGACCGGCACTTCCTCTTCGGCGCAACCTCCGTGCAGTACGTCACGTGGTTCACCGGGACGCTGATCGGCGCGCTCGCCGGCAGCGCACTGACCGACCCCGAGAAGCTCGGTTTGGATGCGATCTACCCGGCGTTCTTCCTCGCGCTGCTCATCGCCGAGATGCGCGACGCGCGCTCGCGCGGCGTTGCGCTGGCCGGAGCGGCGATTGCGCTCGCGCTCGTCCCGGTGGCACCGGCCGGAATCCCGGTGCTCGCGGCGAGCATCGCCGCGCTCGCCGGCCTGTGGCGGCGCGGGAGCGCGCCATGAGCAGCGAGCTGTGGCTCATCATCGCCGGCGCTGCCGCCGTCACCTTCGCCATCAAGGCGGCCGGGCCGATCGCGCTCGGCGGCCGCGAGCTGCCGGGGTGGGCGGCGAGCATCATCGAGCTGATGGCGTCCGCGCTGCTCGCCGCACTGATCGTCACCGCCGCGCTCGCCGACGGCGACCGGATCGCCGTCGGCGCCGAGACCGCCGGCGTCGCGCTCGCCGGGATCGCGCTGTGGCGCGGCGTCTCGATCCTCGCCGGCGTCGCGATCGCCGTGGTCGTCACGGCCGGGCTACGGGCGCTCGGCTGATTCAGGCGGGCAGCGCCCCGACCTGGCGCATCAGCGACAGCGTGTCGGTCAGCTCCCACTCCTCGACGATCTTCCCGTCGGCGCAACGGCTGACCGTGAGGCCGCTGAACGAGACGTCCTTGCCGGTCGGAGCGATGCCCATCAGATCGCCGCCGTGCGTGCCGTGGATCGTGTACCGCGTGGCCACGAAATCGCCCTCGGTGAACTGCTGTTCGATCTCGACGGTGAGGTCGTCGAGCGAGCTGCGGTACTGCTCGACCATGCCGACCAGGCCGTCGACCCCGCGGACCTCCTCGGGATGCAGGATGTAGTCGGCGCTGACGATGTCCTGCAGGGCGTCGTAGTTGCCCTTCGACGCGTTGGCGAAGCAGTTGCGGACGGCTGCCTTGTTGTCCTCATGGTTGATCATGGTGCGCTCCTGTCTGTAGTCCCGATCGCCGGGCGACGACCTGCGCAGGAGGATGTCCGCCGCCTCGCCGCAGGACATCGGTACGACTACCTATTCGCCTACGGGTCTTTCGGGCAGCTCGCGCGCCGCGTACGCGGCCGCGTCGACGCGGCTGCGCACACCGAGCTTGGAGAGGATGCTCGCGACGTGGTGCTCGGCGGTTCGCCGGCTGATGACGAGGCGCTCGGCGATCTCGGCGTTCGAGCAACCCGCGGCGAGGAGCGACAGCACCTCGCTTTCACGTTTCGTGAGCGGCCCGGGCTGCCTGGGGCGTGCCCGACCGGTGGCTCCCAGGCGGCGCAGCAGCTCAGCGGCCGCATCGGCGTCCGGCGCGGCGCCCAGCCGGTCGAACGCCTCAAGCGCGCTGCGGGCCTCCGCGACGGCCGCCTCCGGTCCCCCCGAGGAGGCCAAGGCCCGCGCGAGCTCGAGCTGCGCCCTCGCGGCCTCGTGCGGCAGGTCGAGCGCGGCGAAGCTCCTCAGCGCCGATTGGAGCTGTGCTGGGGCGTCGTCGTCTCCGCCTGCCGCGCGCATGCGTCCGCGCGCCAGCTGCGCGAACGCGCCCGCGCGCTTGTCCTGGGAGTCCTCGGCCACGGTCGCGAGCCGGTCGAGTGCCTCGCGCGCGGCCGCGAGATCGCCACGACCGAGCTGGATGGTCACGAGCAGCTCGAGCACGGGAGCGCAGGCGGGGTCGTCGTCTCCTTCGAGGCACAGACGCACGCGATCGGCGGCCAGCGCGAGGTCGCCGCGGACGAACGCGATGGCGGCGAGCGCGCGCCTGGCGGTCGGATGCCATTCGCCCCCTTCGAGCAGTCGCTCGGCCTCCTCGAACCTGCCCTGGCGCACGCGGAGCTCCGCGAGCCGCACGCGCGCGAACAGGCGCTCGGCCTGGTAGCTCGTCTCGAAGGCGCGGATCGCGGTGAGCAGCTCCGCCTCCGCCTCCGGCCAGCGGCCGGTGGCGATCAGGATGCCGCCGTAGTGACACCGGCAGGTCGGGGACACGAAGCTGCCCCACGCGGCCAGGCGGTCGACCCTGGCGAGCCACTGCTCGGCCCGCCTGACGTCCGCGGTGTGCTCGCACGCGCTGAGCAGCCGGCAGCAGATCATTCCCACGGAGCCGTGGCTAAAGACCTCGCCGGCCGAGAGCGCGGCCATCGCCTCGTCCAGGAGCGTCATCCCCTCGGCGACCCGCCCGCAGGCGACGTAGGCCTCACCGAGCAGCGCGAGCCCTTCGAACTCGAGGTCGGCATCTCCGAACCGCTTGGCGATCACGATCGCCGCCTGGGCGAGTCGCTGTCGTTCCGCGGCGCTGCTGGAGAACGGGGCACGGTCGAGCGTGAGCCATCCGTGAGCGACGCACTCGTCGACTCCCTCGAGCAGCGTGCCGGCCCGGGCCATCCACCCGCTGGCGACGGCGACGTTGCCGTGTACGCACGCGTGCAGGAACGCCAGCCAGCGGGCCACGTCCGCCGCCTTCCCGGGCTCACCGACTCGGCGGTACTCCGCGAACGCGCGCTCCTTGAGCTCGATCGCCCGCCCGTACTCGCCCTGAAAATGCAGGGCCTGACTCAGGCCGTCGAGAACCTGCGCGGACTCGTCAAGCGCGCGCGCCTGCTCGAAGCGCTCACGCGCGACCTCCCATTCGGCTGCGGCCAGCGCCTCCCAGGCGCTGCGCAGCAGGCTGGTGGCGGCATCGTCGCCCACGGGGCGATCATCCCATCACGCGCCGGCGCGCGGCTCAGAACCCGAGGTTGGTTGTTCGTCGCGGCGTGTACGCCCGTCGCGGAACGTCGTCGTGATGACGAGCTCGTAGTCCACCCGCGCCGACGCGGTCCGCCCCGACCCACATCCTCTTATCGATGCTGTTTCGTCAACCCGGCCACGGCGGAGGCGAAACTATTCCCAGCGCAGCGTCTGCGGCGCCTTGCGCATCCGCAGCACGCGGACCGGAACTCCGGCGGCGACGGCGTTGTCGGGCACGTCCTTGCTGACGATCGTCGACGTCCCCAGCACGCAGTTGTTGCCGATGGTCACGCCGCGGAGGATCGCCACGCCGTAGCCGATCCAGACGTTGTGGCCGACGTGCACGTCGCGCTTGTAGATGCCCTGCGCGCGCACCGGCCGCTCGGCCTCGACGACCCCGTGGTCGAAGTCGATGAGCATGACGCGGTCGGCGATGATGCACTCGCGCCCGATCGAGACGTGCTGGAAGGCGGTGATCGTGCACTCCTGGCCGAGGACCGACTTCGCGCCGACGAACGCCTCGCCTTCGTGCACGCGGATCTTCGTTCCGTGGCCGATCCACGACCAGCGCCCGAGATGCAGCGTCGCGCCCCTGCCGATCTCGATCGTCACCTTCGGGCAGACGAAGCACAGGCCGTCGGTCTTCAGCCGCCCGCGCCAGCGCAGCTTCAGCCACAGCCAGCGCGCGATGAGCCGCGCGTAGCTCGTGGTGAGCATCCCGTGGTCGCGCAGGAAGCGCAGGAGCGTCAGCGGGCCGCCGCGCAGGGGAGGCGGCTCGCCGCGGATCTGCGGGGCCGCGGTGGGAGTGGGCTCGGCGGTCAGGAGGCCGGGTGGCACGTCGGCATCCTATGGCGCGTCGTCGGCCGCCGGGTCGCCCGCGGGCAGCACGCCCGCGCCGAGCGGGCCGCGCTTCCAGTCCGGGATCGGCGTCGGCTGGCCCGCCCGGGGCACGTAGGGCGAGCGCTCGACGAGCGCCATCCGGTGGATGTATCGCGGGCAGTTGGGAAACACCTTCGTCGCGTGGACGCGGACGATGAACTGCGCTTCCGGGTAGGCGCCGATCAGCTCGTCGTGCGTGTCGATCGACGCCGTGCCCTCGACCCGCAGCCGGCTCGGCCGCTCCGCGCGGAAGTCGATGAACAACAGGCCGACCTTCGGGTTGACGAGCGCGTTGCCCCACGACAGGTACATGCCGTTGCCGTCGTAGTTGGGGAACGCCAGGGTGTGCTCGTCGAGCACCCGGACGAAGCCGGGGTCGCCGCCCTTGTAGGAGCACTGCGGCTGTCCCTCGGCGTCCGCGGTGGCGAGGAAGAACATGTCCATCCGCTCGATGAGCCCGGCGTCCTCGGGGCGGAGGTGGTCGCGGCCGGTGCGCTCCTCGAGGCGGTCGGCGACGCGGCGCGTGTCGAAGCGGTCCTGCAGGTCGCGTGAGCCTTCGTGGTAGCGCTCGCCCATGCGCCCAGCATCCTCGCCGCGCGGCGGGCGGTCAAACGCGGGCGGGCGTCGTGACGTGCAGCACGGCCCTCGATGGCTCGATGACGATCGTCGCGCCGTTCACCTCGCCCCAGCCGTCGACAAGCAGCGCATGCTCGCCCGGCTCGGGCGCCGTCCACACCCGCGCATCGTCGCAGACGCCGTCAGCGCGGCGCCACGGCCTGATCCTCGATGCCGGTCACGGTCACGCGCTCGCCGGGCGCGGTGCGGGTGTCGTCGCGCAGCTCGAGATGGCGCGACAGGCGCGACAACGCCAGGTTGAAGGCGATGAACAGGATGCCGATGAAGATCATCACCTGGAGGATCGGCGCAGTGATGTCGCCGCCGCCGACGAACGGGTTGCCCGCCGTGTTGGACAGCACGCGGCCCGAGCGCACGACCTCCTGCACGGCGATGATCGACACGAGCGTCGTGTCCTTGGTCAGCGTGATGAGCTGCGAGACCGTCGCCGGCATCATCCGCCGCAGACCCTGGGGCAGGAGCACGTAGCGCATCTGCTGGCGGTAGGAGAGACCGAGCGCCGCGGCCGCCTCGCGCTGCCCGCGGTCCAGCGACAGGATGCCCGCCCGCATGATCTCCGCGAGCACCGCGCTGTTGTAGAGCACGAGCCCGATGATCCCCGCGAGCACGAGCTTGCCGCGCAGCGCCTCGGGTAAGAAGCCGGGCGCGTTGGAGGCCCAGAAGTCCTTGACGGAGTCGGGCAGCGACAGCGCTAGGTAGAGGATGAGGAAGATCAGCGGCAGGTTGCGAAAGACGTCGACCCAGAGCTTTCCCGCGAGCCGCACGGGGGTCAGCTGGGCGATCGACAGGAGCGCGAGGCCGAGCCCGACGATCAGCGCGAGCACCATCGCGATGAGCGCGATCTCGATATTCACGAGAAACGCCTCGAGCAGGAAGCGGGCGTTGTTCTCCGTCCACAGCCACTCCCAGTTCTCGGGGCTGAAGAGATAGTTCATGAGCTAGCGCTTGATCGCGTAGCGCGATTCGAGCGAGCGGAACAGGACCGTCGCCGACAGCGTCAGCAGCAGGTAGCCGACCGCCGCCCAGAAGAACGCGCCCTCGGTGTCGAACGTGTTCGCGTTGACGATCCGCGCCTCCTTGAGCAGATCGGGCAGCGCGAGCAGCGAGGCGCCGACGATCGCCGAGTTCTTGATCATCGCGATCGTGATCGAGCCGAGCGGCGCGATGACCGTCCGGAACGCCTGCGGCAGCACAATCCGCCGCAGCGTCTGCGCCTCGCTGAAGCCAAGCGACAGCGACGCCTCGATCTGCCCCTTGCTGACCGAGAAGACGCCCGAGCGCAGCGCCTCGGCGACGTACGCAGACGTGTAGACGCCGAGGCTCGCGATGCCCGCGGTCCACGCGTTGATGTCCAGGCCCGCGCGCCGCAGCCCGGCGAACGAGATGAACAGCAGCACGAGCAGCGGGATGTTGCGAAACGTCTCGACGTAGATGCCGCCGAGGCGCTGCAGCCAGACGTTGGGAGCCACGCGCAGCGCCGCGACGAGCGTCCCGAGCGCGATCGCGATCAGCAGGCTGAACAGGACGAGGCGAGTCGTCACCCACAGCCCGGAGCTGAACGCGTCGAAGTGCTCGGTGATGAGCTCGAACACGGCGCTGCGCTGGTCGTCCTAGCTCACGCTCCGCTTCCGCTCAGCACGTCGCTGAGCTTCTCCGTCGGCGGCTCGGACTCCTCGCCCGTGTACTGACCGATCCACTTCTCGTAGGCGGCCTTCCAGCGCCCGTCGGCCTTGTAGTCGGCGAGCACGCCGTTGAGGAACGCGGCGAACTCCGTGTCGTCCTTCTTGAACCCACCGCCGTAGGGCTCGGTCGTCAGCTCGTCGCCGACGAGCTTGAGCGACTTGTCCTGGATGATCATGCCGGTGAGGATCACGTCGTCCGTCGAGATCGCCTCGACGGCGCCGTTCTGGAGGTTCTCCAGGCACTCCGAGTACGCATCGACGAGCTCGCGGTCGGCCTTCGGAGCCTGCTTCTTGAGCGTCTCCTCGTACGTCGAGCCGAGCGCCGTGCAGACCTTCTTGTTGGCGAGGTCGTCGATTCCCGCGATGTCCGAGCTCTTTTTGACGAGAATCCGCCCGTGGGCGATGAAGTACGGCTCGGTGAACCCGATCTCCTGCGCGCGCTCGTCGTTGATCGTCATCGTCGAGAGCACGAGGTCGACGGTGCCGTCCTTGATGAACGGGATGCGGTTGTCGGAGATCGCCTCGACGAACTTCGGCTTGACGCCCAGCGCGGCGGCGTAGGCCTTGCCGAGGTCGATGTCGAAGCCCTCGACCGCCCCGGTCCGCGGGTTCTTGAACCCGAACGGCGCGACGTCGAACTTCACGCCGATCACGATCTCGCCCTTCTTCTGGATCTTGCCCATCGTCGTGCTGGCCGCGAACTGCTCGGCCTCGGTGGTGGCGGTGCCGGTCGTGCTCGCCGCTCCGTCGTCATCGTCGTCGCCGCAGGCGGTTCCGACGAGCGCGAGCACGAGCACGCTGAGCGCGGCGATGATCCAGCGCCAGCGATCGCTTCTCATGTGAGTCCCCTCTCAGTGATGGATGATCTTGTCGACGAACTCGCGCGCTCGTTCGCTGCGCGCGGCGGTGAAGAATTCCTTCGGCGGGCCCTGCTCGACGATCACGCCCTCGTCGATGAAGACGATGCGGTCGCAGACCTCGCGGGCGAAGCCCATCTCGTGCGTGACGACGATCATCGTCAGCCCGGACCGGGCGAGGTCGCGCATGACGTCGAGGACCTCGCGGATCATCTCGGGGTCGAGCGCCGACGTCGGCTCGTCGAAGAGCATGAGCTTGGGCTCCATCGCCAGCGCGCGGGCGATCGCCACGCGCTGCTGCTGGCCACCGGACAGGTCGGCCGGGTAGGCGCCGGCCTTCTCGGGGATGCCGACGCGCTCGAGCAGCTCGCGCGCAAGCGTGCTCGCGTCCTGCGCGCTGAGGCCCTTCACCTTGACCGGCGCGAGCGTGATGTTGCGCTCGACGGTCATGTGCGGGAACAGGTTGAACTGCTGAAAGACCATCCCGATCTCGGTGCGCAGCAGCGACAGCTCGCGACTCGAGCCGCCAACGTTGCGGCCGTCGAAGCGGATCGAGCCCGCGTTGATCGACTCCAGGCCGTTGATGCAGCGCAGCATCGTCGACTTGCCCGAGCCCGACGGCCCGGCGACGACGATCGCCTCGCCACGGGCGATTTCGAGGTCGATGCCGTCGAGGACGACGTTGTCCCCGAAGGCCTTTCGCACCCCGGCGAGCTCGACGAGCGAGCCGGCAGCCGCACCCACCATGCAGGAGACGCTAGCGGTCGGGGGCGTGTCGCGCCCACTGCGCGACCGTCACGCGCTCCATGAGGTCTCGTCCAGCGCCTTCGTCGTGAGCGTGACGCCGTCGCGAGCGGTGCCCTGGCCGCGGCGCTGCCAGTAGTCGAGCACCGCCTGCGGCGGCGGCTGCTCGTACATCAGCGCGATGACCACCGGCTTGCCCTGCAGCGTGGGGTAGGCGGTCACCATCTGGCCCTCCAGCGCGTAGCGCAGGTACGTCGTGAGCTTGCGCTTCAGGCGCGTGCGCTGGGCGTCGCCCTGCGGCCACGCACCCGTCTGGACGATCGACAGCAGCGCGTTGCCGTCGGCGTCCAGCGCGATGACGTCGATCTCGTCGGGATCGTCGATGCCGGGCATGCCTGCAATCTACGCACCGGCGCGAGCTCAGGTGCGTGGCGGCTGCGCGGCGCCGGTCCGGCGCAGGATGAGCCAGTTGACGATCCACAGCGCGACGCCGATGCCGACGAGGATCGCGGCGCGGCCGAACGTCGCCGCCTCGATCTGCGTGAGCAGCGCGATCGAGATTCCCACGCCGACGACGGGCACCGGTGTCCACACCCGGAAGTGCTCGTGCTCGGCGGGCTCGCGGCGCAGGACGAGCACGCACACGTTGACGATCGCGAAGACGACGACGAGCAGCGCCACGGTCGTGTCGGCGAGCGAGGAGAGGTCGCCGGTGGCGATCAGCACAGCGGCGAGCGCCGACGTGAACGCGATCGAGAACCACGGCGTGCGGCGCTCCGGGAGGACCTGAGCGAACGGGCGCGGCACGACGCCCTCCTGCGCCATCCCGTACAGCAGCCGCGAGGCCATGATCATGTTGATGAGCGCGCCGTTTGAGAGCGCGAGCAGGCCGATCGCCGCGAACAGCTTCTCGGGGATGCCGAGCGGCCCCTGCTTGACGACCTCCAGCAGCGGGCCGTCTGATCCGACGAGGTCGCCGGTGGGCACGACCATCGACGCCCCGATCGTCACGAGCAGGTAGAGGACTCCGGCGATGAGCAGGCCGCCGAAGAGCGCCTTGGGGTACGTGCGGTGCGGCTCGCGCGTCTCCTCGGCCACGTTGACGGAGTCCTCGAAGCCGATGAGGGCGTAGAAGGCGAGCGCGGCGCCGGCGAGCGTCGCAGCGAACACCGTGCTTCCGTCCTTGAACTCAAGCGCGCGCGAGGGCTCGGCGTCGCCCTGGCCGAGCGCGACGGCCGCGATGATCACGATCAGCACGAGGCCGGAGATCTCGACGAGCGTGAAGCCGACGTTCAGCTTCACCGACTCGGCGATTCCGCGCAGGTTGACGGCCGCGATCAGCGCCAGCAGCCCGAGTGCGGTCAGGACCACGGGCAGGTCGACGAACGCGCCGAGGTAGTCGCCGCCGAAGGCGCGCGCCAGCGCGCTCGCCGACGTGATGCCCGACACGACGACGGCGAACGCGACGATGAAGCTCAGAAACGGACGGCCGAACGCGCGGTGCACGTAGAGCCCCGCGCCGCCCGCCCGCGGGTACTTGCTCACGAGCTCCGCGTAGGAGCCCGCGGTGAAGGCGGCCATGATGAGCGCGAGCCCGAAGGCGGCCCAGATCGCGCCGCCCGCCTCGCCCGCGACCTCGCCGACGAGCGCGTAGATCCCGCCGCCGAGGATGTCCCCGACGATGAAGAACAGCAGCAGCCCCGGGGTGATCGCCCGCTTGAGCCCGCCCTCCTCGGGACCCGGCGGGACCGCCGCGGCAGCGGCTACAGGGACGTTCGGACTGCGCGGGCCGCGACGGGGCACGCGACGTGCTTACCCACTCGGAGCGATTCTCGGACCTGCTGGAGCGGGCCGCACCGTTTGACGCGTCCGCCGGCCGGGAATTGCAACGATCGTCATGAAGCGCCGACCGAGCCGCTGGTGGTATGCGCTCCTCGCGCTGCCGCTGCTCGGGCTCCTGTACCCGCCACTGTATGCGCGGACCGATCCGGAGCTCGCCGGGATCCCGTTCTTCTACTGGTACCAGTTCGCCTGGGTCATCGGCGCGGCGGTCATCACGGTCATCGTCTACCTGAAGACGAAGCCGCGATGACCGCGCAGCTCGTCCCCGCCATCACCGAGTCGCACGATGCGAACACGACGGCGCTCGTCGTCTTCGTCATGCTGTTCGGGCTCGTCACGGTGCTGGGCTTCGCGGCGTCGCGCTGGCGCCGCGCGAAGCTCGACCACCTCGACGAGTGGGGGCTCGGCGGCCGGCGCTTCGGAACCGTCATCACCTGGTTTCTGCTCGGCGGCGACCTCTACACCGCGTACACGTTCATCGCTGTGCCGGCGCTCGTCTTCGGCATGGGCGCGATCGGGTTCTTCGCGCTGCCCTACACGATCATCGTCTATCCGCTCATCTTCATCGTCATGCCGCGGCTGTGGAGCGTCTGCCGGGCCAACGGCTACGTCACACCGGCGGACTTCGTGCGCGGGCGCTACGGCTCGAAGAACCTCGGGCTGATCATCGCGATCACGGGCCTGCTGGCGACGATGCCGTACATCGCGCTGCAGCTCGTCGGGATGCAGGTCGTGCTCGGCGCGCTCGGCGTCGAGGGCGACTGGCCGCTGATCATCGCCTTCGTGATCCTCGCCGCCTACACGTACCAGTCGGGCCTGCGCGCGCCGGCGCTGATCGCGTTCGTCAAGGACACGCTCATCTACATCACGATCATCGTCGCGGTGATCTACATCCCGTCGAAGATCGGGGGCTTCGGCGCGATGTTCGACGCGGCGGGGAAGGACCTGCCGACGCACACGCCCAAGCCGGGCGCGCTGATTCCGGCGGGCGCCGACGCCCACATCGCTTACGCCACGCTGGCGCTCGGCTCGGCGCTGGCGCTGTTTCTGTACCCGCACGCGATCACCGCGGTGCTGGGCGCCAAGAGCGCACAGACGGTGCGCCGCAACACCGCGCTGCTGCCCGCCTACACGTTCCTGCTCGGCTTGATCGCGCTGCTCGGCTACATGGCGATCGCGCGTGGGATCGAGCCCAGCGACCCGAACTTCGCCGTGCCCGACCTGTTCCTCAACGTCTTCCCGTCGTGGTTCGTCGGCTTCGCGTTCGCGGCGATCGTGATCGGTGCGCTCGTGCCCGCGGCGGTGATGTCGATCGCCGCCGCGAACCTCTTCACGCGATCGATCTACAAGGCCTACCTGCGTCCGGACGCCGGCCATGCCGACGAGGCACGCATCGCCAAGATCGTCTCGCTGTTCGTCAAGGTCGGCGCGCTCGTCATCATCATCACGCTGCCGACGAAGTACGCGATCGAGCTGCAGCTGCTGGGCGGCGTGTGGATCCTGCAGACGCTCCCGGCGATCGTCATCGGCCTGTACACGCGCTGGCTGCACCGCTGGGCGCTGACCGCCGGGTGGGCGGTCGGGATGCTCGTGGGAACGCTGATGGCCGAGTCCCAGGACTTCGCCGCGACCTACCCGCTGGACTTCTTCGGAACGAAGATCAACGCCTACACCGGTCTCTTCGCCCTGACCGCGAACCTCGTCGTCACGATCGGGCTGACCCTCGTGCTGCGCAGGTCCGGGCAGCCAGACGCGGGTGATGAGACCGAGCCGCAGGACTTCGACGAACTCGCGGAGGACGCCGAGCCGCCGCCGCCGCGCACGCCCGTCCCGGTGGCGTGAGGGCGCCGGTGGTCTTGATCGTCAGCTCCTCGGGCGGGCCGGCGCCGGGAAGCGGTTGACGAGGAGGCTAGAGTCCTGCGTGTCTGGGGGCGCCGGAATGTCGCACCGGACGTGATCGATTCGCGGAGACGCTGCTGCTGGCATGCCGGCAGCGCTGGATCCACGGGAACCGCGGTGAACTGATCCACGACATCCAACCCACGCGGCGTGGCGCTTTGCCGCCCGCGTCGTTGTCGGGAGGCGAGGTCGTCGAGGCCGCTGGCGCAATGCCCGCAGCCGATCCCTCGCGGGCGCCGGCCGACGAACATCAACGTCCGTCCGATGACGACGTCGCGATCATCCGCAATGCCACACGCTTGGGCTTCTCGCCGCACCGGGTGGCGACCGCGCTGGGACTCTCGGCCGCCCAGCAGGCACTGATCGAGCACACCCAACCCCGGGAATCTGATCGCTGAGTTCCCGCCGGCGTCCGCTCAGCCGTACCGGCGCTCGAAGCGGCGCAGCCGCACTTCCTGCTTCCACTGGACAGTCGCCTTGGCGCTCGCGCGCAGGAACGCGCGGCAGCGGGCGGGCGCTGCCCCGGCGCCCGGCGAGGCCGCGGCGCACGCCGGCCTGAGCCGGTAGACGCCAGGCGCGCGCCACAGGCTGGCGCCCGGCAGGAACGCGTGCTCAAGCGACGCGCGCGAGAGGTTCTTCAGCGCGCGGTAGCGCAGGTCGTACCCGGTCGCCGCGAACTCGTACTCGTGCGTGAGGTCGATCCGCGACACGCCGGCATCGTCGGTGGCCAGCGCGATCGGCACGCCCGCGGCGCGGTAGCGCTGGAAGGGATGGGCGGAGCCCGACACGCCGAGGATCTGCGCGTTGCTCGTCAGCGGCGTCTCGACGAGGACGTGGCGGCGGGCCATCGTCTTCAGCAGCCGGCGGTAGTTCGTCTCGTGGACGAGACCGACGCCGTGCCCGATGCGCTCGGCCCCGGCGATGTTCACGGCTTGGCGGATGTGGAAGCGCAGGTCGGCGGGTGCGACGAGCCCGGGCACGATCTCACCGGCATGTAGCGTCACGTGGGCGCGCCGGTACACGCCGCGCAGGTAGCGGATCATCTTCATCTGCAGCGTGTAGTCGCGCAGCGCGATCGCGTTGTCCTCGGGCTGCACGAGGTTCACGCCGACGTAGCGGCGGTCGCGCTTCTGCAGCTCGAAGCCGAGCAGCAGGTTCGTGAACACGACCTCCGGGTTCGCCGCGCGACCGACCTGGTAGTCGTAGCGCACCTCCAGCCCGCACGCCTGCAACGGCTTGGGCGTCTTGCAGCGCAGCAGCTCCTCGAAGCGGTCGATGTCGGCATCGGTGTCGGCGCGCGCGGCGGTGACGATCTGGCGCATCCCTGCGGCCAGGAGCTTCGCGCGCAGCGCCGTGAAGTCGCGATCGAAGCCGACCTGCGTGGCGAGCTTGCGCACGGCGTCGCCCTGGCGCGAGACGAGCGTCTCGAGGTAGAGGACGTTCTGCCGGGCGTTGACGCGCGCGACGGCGGCAAGCATGTCGCCCTTGCGCGCCGTTGCCAGGCCGAACTTCCCGAACGTCGCGAAGAAGTGGTCGTGGCCGGTCTCGGCGCCCGGCGTGAAGCCCTCCATCGACCACGCCCGCAGGATCTGCCCGTAGAAGGCCGCGTCGGTGTTCGCGTCGGCGGCCGGCCGCTCGCCCGCGGGGCAGGTCGCGCCGAGCGGCGGCGCGGGCGTCGCCGTCAGCGTCGCGTCGATGCACAGCCCGTCGCGCATCGCGTAGCCGATGAGCGTCTCGGTCGGCACGGCGCCGGACAGGTGGTTGTGCAGGTCGCCGCCCTTCGGCATCGCCGCGAGGAACGCGTGCAGCTTCGCCGGGTCGTTGCGGATCGACTGCAGGTGGCGCGACGTCGCGCCCTCAGAGGTTGCCGCCGTCGCGACATCGGCGGTCGCGCCGAGCACGAGGAGTACGGCGAGCGATGCGAGCACGCGCCGAAGCGCCATCGCCGCAGCGTCGCGGCCGACTCAGGTGCCGTCAACAGGTATGGCGTCTCTAGGGAAACTTCCGCACGACAAGCGCGCTGCCGCCGCCACGCCTCACCGGTTCGGCGGCCGCGAGGAAACCATTGCGGGGGAGCAGTTCGATGCCGGTCGCGGCGCCGATCTCGGGCGCTCCGGACGCCGGCGGGGCGACCGTGAACAGATGCCCGAGCGCCTTGAGCCCGGCCGCCTCCGGGGACGCGATGAAGGCCGGCTCGGCGGTCGTCGCGGCGGTGTTGCGCTGGGCCGCGCGCGGCGCGGCGATCGCGCCCGGGAGCGTCGCGCCGAGGTCGATCCGCTCGGTGAGGATGCCGAGCACCGTCGTGATGATCGTCGAGCCGCCGGGCGAGCCGAGGGCGAGCCACGGCCGGCCGCTGCGCAGGACGATCGTCGGCGCCATCGAGCTGCGCGGTCGCTTGCCGCCCTGCACGCGGTTGGGATGCGTCGTCGAGTCGTAGTTGAAGTCCGTCAGCTCGTTGTTGAGCAGGAAGCCGTAGCCCGGTACGACGAGACCCGACCCGCCCGTCGACTCGATCGTGAACGTGTAGGACACGACGTCGCCGCGGCGGTCGGCGACGGTGATGTGGGTCGTCGTGCCCGCGCGCGTCGACGTCACCGACGGCTCTCCGGCGCGGGCGTGCGAGCGGTTGAACGGGAAGGGATCCCCGGGAGCGACCGGGCTCGAGCCCGCCCGGTCGGGGCTGATCTGCGCGCGGCGCGTCGCCGCGAAGCGCTTGGAGATGAGGCCGCGCAGCGGGACGTCGAAGTAGTCGGGGTCGGCGACGTACGCGCCGCGGTCGGCGAAGGCCAGGCGCGAGGCCTCGAGCTCGAGGTGCAGCGCCTGGGCCCGCGACATGCCGGCGAGGTCGTAGCCCTCGAGGATGTTCAGCGCCTCGGCGACGGTCGATCCGCCGCTCGACGGCGGTCCCATGCCGTAGACGTCGAGGCCGCGATAGGTCCAATGCACCGGACGGCGCTGCGGCGCGGTGTAGCTGCGCAGGTCTCTGCGCGTCATCACGCCAGGCCGCCAGAGCCGGTCCGCCGCCGGGCTCACCGGCGGATTGCGGACGGTCTGCACGATCGCTTCGGCGAGCCGTCCGCCGTAGAAGGCCCGCGTCCCGTGCCGGGCGATCAGCGCGTACGTCCGCGCGAGGTCCGGGTTGCGGAAGGTCGTGCCGACGTCGCGCGGCGTGCCGTCGGGATCGAGATACAGCGCCGCGGTCGCCGGGACGTCGTCGAACCGCGTGACGTTCTCCTGGATCTGCGCAGCGAACGCCGCGTCGACGACGAAGCCCTCGCGGGCGACCCGGATCGCCGGCCGCAGCGCCTGGGCGAGCGAGATCGACCCGTGCCGGCGCAGCGCGCGCGCCCAGCCGAGCACCGTGCCCGGCACGCCGACCGACAGGCCGCTGTAGCGCGCGGCGTCGAAGGACAACGGCGCGCCGTTCTCGAGGAACGAGGCCGGCGTCATCGCCTGCGGAGCGCGCTCGCGGTGGTCGAGCGTCGTGACCTGTCCCCGGCGGGCGTCGTAGCCGACCATGAAGCCGCCGCCGCCGATGCCGCACGAGAAGGGCTCGGTGACGCCGAGCACGGCGGCCGCCGTCACCGCGGCGTCGGTCGCGTTGCCGCCGCGGCGCAGCGTGTCGATCGCGGCCTGCGTGGCGAGCCGGTCGACGGTTGCGGCGCCGCCGCCGCGGCCGGCCGACGTGGGCGGGCTCGATGCCTGCGCCGCCGGTGTCGCCGCGACGAGCGCGGCGAGGGCGAGGGCGAGGGCGAGGACGGCGAGGCGCATGGGATGGTGATGCCCAGCCGCGGCCGCTGCCACGCATCGCGACCGTCGTGGAAAGCAGACTGACATCTTGGCCGGTTCTTTCAGACCCGGGTAGAGGAGATCCTTGATGACGCCCGACGGAAACGATGAGTTTTCGCGCCCGCCGTGGTCTGAGAGCAAACATCCAGCCCGAGGCGAGGAGACAGGCATGAGCACGGCAGCCGGCGCAGGTGAGACGACGTTTCGCGCGACGGTCCTGCCCGGCGGGAAGACCGCGACGGGCATCGTCGTTCCCGACGAGGTCGTGACGGCGCTCGGGACGAGCCGGCGCCCGGCCGTCCACGCCACGATCGCCGGCTACACGTACCGCAGCACCGTCGCTCCCATGCGCGGGCGGTTCATGTTGCCGATCAGCGCCGTCGTCCGCGACGGCGCGGGCGTCGCCGCGGGCGACGAGGTCGATGTCACGCTGCGCCTCGACACCGAGCCGCGCGAGGTCACCGTGCCGCCGGACTTCGCGGCCGCGCTCGCCGGCGACGCGGCGGCCAAGCGCTTCTTCGCGAGCCTCCCCTACAGCAAGCAGCAGCGCACCGTGCTCTCGATCGAGGGCGCCAAGGCGGCCGAGACGCGCCGGCGGAGCATCGACAAGTCCGTGGTGACGCTGCGCGAACAACGCGTCTAGAAGGCCCGCTAGGGCGACCGGGCAGGCGTGTCTCCGCCACCCGCACTCGAGCCGAGCACCGCCGTCCTCGTCATCGCCGCGCCGATCGGCGCGGAGGATGTGCCGCGGCTGTGCGAACGCCTCCGCGTCCTGCTGGTGCAGAGCGACGCGCGGGTCGTCTTCTGCGACGTCCGCGCGCTCGCGGCGGACGCCCGGACCGTCGACGCGCTCGCGCGCCTGCAGCTCACCGCGCGCCGGCTCGGGTGCCGGATCCGCCTGCAGCGCGCCTCGCCCGAGCTGCGCGACCTGCTGCGGCTCGTCGGGCTGGCCGAGTGCACAACGGGGATCATCCGCCCGCCTACATCGCCGGCTTGAGCGGCAACCCGAACAGCGGGAAGAGCCGCTCGACGTCGAGGAACGAGTTGATCGCGGTGATGCGGTCGCCCTCGATCTCGATGAGCTGGATCGCCCACGGCTCGAAGCTGCCGCCGGGCCCGCTCGCGCGGTACTGACCGAAGCCGGCCAGGCCGTTGGCCGCGATCGGCACGAGCCGCGAGCCGCGGCAGCCACACCCCGGCCCGAGCCACCAGCGGCTCAGGACCTCCGGCCCGCGCAGCCACAGCTCGTATGGCGGCATGGACATCGTCGCGTCCTCGTGCAGGAGCGCGACGAGCCCGTCGATGTCGAAGCTCTCGAACGCCGCGACGTAGCGCGCGAGCAGGGCGCGTTGCTCGTCGCCCATCGGCGGCGACGGATCGCTCACCGTCACATCGGTGGCCTCGATCGTCGCGCGCGCTCGCTGCAGCGCGCTGTTCACCGAGGCCACGCTCGTATCGAGTAGCTCGGCCACCTCGCTGGCCTTCCAGCGCAGCACCTCGCGGAGGATCAGCACGGCCCGCTGGCGGGCGGGGAGGTGCTGCAGCGCGGCGACGAACGCCAGGCGCAGGGTCTCGCGTGAGATCGCCAGCTCGACGGGATCGCCGTCGGCCGCGAGCACGCGCGAGTCGGGGATCGGCTCGACCCACGTCGTCTCGGGATGCGTGGCGAGCAAGCCCTCGATCGTCCCCACCGGGCCGAGGTCCATCGGCCGGGCGCGGCGCGCGCGGCCGTCGAGGTGCGTGAGGCAGACGTTGGTTGCGATGCTGTACAGCCACGACTTGAGCGCCGAGCGGCCCTCGAAGCGTTCGTAGGCACGCCAGGCGCGCAGCATCGTCTCCTGGACGGCGTCCTCCGCCTCGAACGCCGACCCCATCATCCGGTAGCAGTAGCCGGTCAGCTGCGGCCGGTACCGCTCCATCTGCGACTCGAGGTCGACGGCGGTCGGACTCACCACGTGGATGTTAGGCAGGCGCGTACGTGTGCACGACGACGCCGTCAGGGCCGACGGGCAGCGTGTCCACGAGACGCAGGGAAATGTTGCGCCCCACGTCGTTGAACAGCCGCTTGCCGGTCCCGATGACGACCGGGAAGACCATCATCCGCCACTCGTCGACGAGGTCGTGCTCCATGAGCGTGCGCACGAGTTGCGTGCTGCCGTGACGAGGATGTCGCCGTCGTGCTCGTCCTTGAGTTGCGCGACGCGCGCGGCGACGTCATCGCCGATGACCATCGTGTTGTTCCAGTCGCCCTCGGCCATCGTCGTGGAGACGAGGTACTTCGGCATGGCGTTGAACTTGTCGGCGAACGCGCCGTCCCGCGTCGGCCACGAGTCGGCGTACACGCGGTATGTCGTGCGCCCGAGCAGCAGGGCGTCGCCCGCCATGACCTCGTCGACCTTGTAGCGGTCGCCCTCGGGTCCGCGGTCGAACTCAAAGCACCACGCGCCGCGGCCGAGACCCTCGATCCCCGCGGGATCCTCGACGACGCCGTCGAGTGACACGAACTGCGAAACGACGATCTTTCCCATGATCGATCTCCTCAGGAGTTGGTTGCGGTCCGTAGACCGGGAGCGGGCGTCGAACTCATCGGTCGCTTCTCCGGGGCGGCGGCCTGAAGCGGCGTGTCTCTGGGCAGCAGCGCCACGACGAACGCGAGCGCCGCGATCGGCGCGGCGACGGGCGACGCTCGCGACGGCGACCGCGCGGGCGCGGCAGGTCGAGCGCGACGATCGGATCTATGCGCCCGAGGTCCGCGGCGATCGGCGGCAGCGCAGTGGCGTCAGGCGCCGTCCCGCTCGAGCACGGGCTGGGCGACTACGCGGTCAAGGACTGATGCGCCCGCCCGGGCTGGCATGATCGTGCGCCCATGGCGGCCGATCCCAACCTCGCCCAGCGCCTGCTCGACGGCGATCGCCGCGCGCTCGCGCGCGCGATCTCGCTCGTCGAGGACGACGATCCGGACGGTTGGGCGCTCGTCAGCGAGGTGTATCCGCACACCGGCAAGGCGGTCACGATCGGCGTCACCGGGGCGCCCGGCGCCGGCAAGTCGACGCTCATCGGAGCGCTCGTCTCAAACCGCCGCGCGGCCGATCGCAGCGTCGCGGTGCTGTCGATCGACCCGTCCTCGCCGTTCACGCACGGCGCCCTGCTGGGGGATCGCATCCGCCTCACCGAGCACTTCCTCGATCCCGGCGTCTTCATCCGCTCGATGGCCAACCGCGGGGCGCTCGGCGGGCTGAGCGAGGCGTCGCTACAGGCGGCGCTGCTCATGGATGCCGCGGGCCGCGACGACGTCTTCCTCGAGACGGTCGGCGTCGGGCAGGCCGAGGTCGACATCATCGACCACGCCGACACGGTCGTGCTCGTGCTCATGCCGGGCGGCGGGGACTCCGTTCAGGCGCTGAAGGCCGGGATCATGGAGATCCCCGACATCATCGTCGTCAACAAGTCCGATCACCCGATGACGCAGACGATGGTGCGCGAGATCCGCGGCGTGCTGTCGCTCGCGCCGCAGGGCCCGTGGCAGGTCCCGATCGTGCTCACCGAGGCGGTCGACGGCAAGGGCGTCGACGACCTCATGCAGAAGCTCATCGCCCACCGCGAGCACATCGAGCAGGAGGGCACGCTGTCCGAGCGCCGGCGCCACAACCTGCGCAAGGAGGTGTTCGCGCTTGCGACGTCACGGCTGCGTCGCGACCTGGAGAGCCGCCTCACCGAGAACACCGGCTTCGACGCGCTCATCGACGAGGTGGTCGCGCGCAAGATCGATCCGGCGAGCGCCGCCGCGACGATCCTCGAAGCGACGCGAGACGTCCCCTCGCGCTAGCGGGCACTGGTCGCTGCGCTCGATCAGCGGCCGCGCGGGTTCATGCTCCGCCGCGCGGATCGAGATGGCTCAGAACCACGTATATGGGGGCTTTCGACCGTCTCGATTACTCAGGGCGCCGCGCCCGATCGGCGTTGATCGCGCCACTCGTTCAGCGCGAGGGCCGCGGCGGCGCAGCCCGCGCCCGTCAGCGCCAGCGTGACCCCGAGAGAGCTGCCGCCAAAGAGCGGCAGCGCCCCGTCCAGCGGCCCGAGCGGGGCGCGCGACGACGGGCCGATCAGCGCCTCCGCGTCGATTCGCAGCTCGGCGTACAGCCATGCGCTCGTGCCGAGCGTGAGGGCTGCGAGCGCCGCGCCGCTGCGCGGGGCGCGCTGCATCCCCCACGCGCACAGCGCGACGGCGAACCCGAACGCCACGAGCAGGTAGCGACCGGGAAACCAGAATCCGAACATCGTCGGCGCGAGCAAGACCGCGACGGCGACCTGCGCTGCGCAGACCAGCGCGCAGAGCGTCGCCGCGACCTCGACGTCGCGCCGCTCCGCGAGCAGGGTGGCGAGGTGGTCGCGGCGCGAGCGCCACAGCAGCCAGAGCGCGAAGAACGCCAGCGCGATCACCGGCGCCCAGCGCAGCGCGCCGTACGAGCGGTCGAGCCACAGCCCGACGACCCGCGGGAGGCGGTCGATGTAGTCGGCGGGGAAGCTGCCGCCGCCGATCGCCCGACCGGGGACGTCGGCGCTCAACGGGGTAAATCCGCCGAACAGCCGGTCGTTGATCGTGACGTAGACGATCCCCGAGAAGAGGACGATCTCGCTCGCCACGACCATCCCGAAGCGCCGCGTTCGGCGGTGCAGCCAGCGCAGGGTCGCGAGCGCGACGACGAGCGCCGGGATGGCGAACTCAAGGGCAAGCCACGGCAGAGCGGCGAGCAGCAGCGCGCAGCCGGTGACCCAGCGGATGCGCGGGCGCCCGCGGATCCGCAACGCCAGCAGCGCGGCGCCGGTGAGCAGCGCGCTCGCCGCGAGCTCGGGGTACACGGCGGTGCCGTACGCAAGCGCCGGGGGCGACAGGCCGCACACGAGCGCCGTGCCGGAAGCCCACGGCTCGGGCACGATCCGGCGAGCGAGCGCGGCGGCGAGGACGAACGCCAGGGCGGCGATCGCCGCCAGGAAGACCTCGACGCCGACCGGGCCCGCGATCGCGTACGCAGGCGCGATGAACAGCGCGAAGCCGATGCCGTGCGGCTCGTGGGCGTGGCCGTCGGTCAGCCGGCCGTGGCGCTCGAGCAGGTACGGGTACCAGTCGCGATACGCCCGCGTGTCGAGCTCGTCGGAGACATCGATGTCACGGTCGGAGACGATCGACTCGGCGATGAGCAGGAAGTGCGGCTCGTCACCGCCGTACTGCGTGTCGCCGTACGCCGGGATGCCGAGCGTCGCGACGTAGGCCGCGAAAAGGACGAGCCACAGAGCGGCACCGCGTCGCACGCCAGAAGCTTCGCGGCCGGTACGGCTTACCGCGACCGGTTGCCGTCGCGGTCGAACTTCAGCGGCTCGTCGATGAGCGACACCGCCGGCGTCTCGCGGCGCGGCACGAAGCGCGGACCCGGCTCGTCGCCGGTGACGCGATCCCACAGGCGGCCGACGCGATCGACGCCGAGCGGGAAGATCGTCAGGCCGCCGTCGGCCCCGAGGCGCATGCGCAGGAGGTTCTTGTAATCGGCGATCGACTGCGCCGAGAAGACCTGGTTGGCGTTCTCGCGCGCCTTGGATCCCCGCGTGACGTGCACGAGCCAGAGAAAGAGGCCGAACAGCGTCGGGCCGAGGCCGAGACCCGCGACGCCGGTGGCGACCGTCGCGACGACCGCCACGACAACCGGCGAGTCGCAGATGTCCGGCACGATCTCGAGCGCGAGCCAGACGATGAACCCGATCGCCAGCAGATGCAGCGCGGCATGCACGGCGCCGACGACGAAGCGCACGGCCCCGGCGAGCGGCTCCTTGGCCTCAGGCCCGGCTTTGATGTCCGTGCCGGCGATCATGCCTCCGAGGAAGACGAGCACGAGCACGATCGTCAGCCCGCCGGCGGAGCCCTTGATGAATGCGCCGAGGTCGCGATCGGCGATCAGCACGTTGTCGCCGCCGCTCAGCGCGCCGAGCATCGCGATCGCGACGAGCGCGTACAGGCCGCCCATCAGGCGCCCGAAGCCGGGGTTCAGCGCGGCGAGCTTCAGGACGCCGTTGCCCAGCCGCTTGGAGTCGTCGGCGCGCGGATAGATCTCGTCGCGCGAGTAGGAGACTGACGGGCGCTGCTCAAACGCGCCGGTGGCGGACTCCTTGCCGAGCGGGCACAGGTCGAGCCGGGTCGGCAGCGTGTGCGTGGCCGACAGGTACGCGCCGCCGCCACCCGCGGTGATCCGCGTCGGCGCCTCCGGCGCGCCCTCGCCGTTGGGCTCGTAGCGGGCGTAGTGGTGCGTGTCGCCGGTGATCGTGGCCACGAGCCGCGCGCCGCGGTCGCGGATCATGCGCTCCTCGAAGAAGGACAGGTAGCGCCAGGAAACCGGGTCGACGCGCCCGCGGTGCGCCTTGGTCCAGCTCGGCTTGGCGGTCAGCAGCAGGACCTTGTCGCCCGGCCCGAGGTTCAGCTCGCGGAAGTACTTCAGCTGCGGCTCGTCGAGGTAGGTATCGAGCTGGATGTCGATGGCCAGCACCCACCAGTCATGCGGCAGGCTCAGCGCGAAGTAGCTCCGGCTCTGGCGCGTCCTCCAGCCGCCTACCCAGCGGCCGGTGCAGAACAGCCGCAGGAAGCTCCCCAGCCCGTCGTACCAGTCGTGGTTGCCCGGCGTGGCGAACATCTCGGGCTCGCGGCCGGGCTCTGACTGGGGCAGCGCCGAGCTGAAGGGTCCCTTGAAGCGGTCCTCGTAGGCCTCGGTCGTGGCGGACGGATACACCTGGTCGCCGCCGAGCAGCAGCACCTCGCCGCGCGGCAGGCGCTCGCCGCCGACCTCGAGCTCGGGCTGGGCGAGCAGGTAGGCGATCGTGTACGTCCCCTCCCAGCCGTCGCCCGTGTCGCTGATGTAGTCGATCCACATCTCGCCCTTGGTCGAGTGATCGAAGACGCTTTGCGGCTCCAGCGCCTGCGTCTCGCGCTTGTCGGCGAACTTCCCGAACGTCCCCGACACCACGACCTCGACGCCGGCCTTGACCAGCACGCTCGGATCGAGCCACCGCACCTCGGGCTGGCGCACCCATCCCAGCAGGTCGCGCTCGTCGCGCACGTCGGCGTCCGACCGGCTGCGGAGCTTGTCCTTGAGCGGCACGCTCGCACCGTAGTGAGCGCGGTCGACAAAGTGAAGGAAGTTCCTGTTGCAGCGGCGTTGCGAGCTCGACGAGCCCGCCGAACGGATCGCGGACATGCGCGACGCGCTGGCCCTGCGGCTTGTCCGCGGCCGGCGTCAGCGAGCTACAGCCGGCCTGCAGCGCGTTCGTCGGCCCGGTGTCGAGCTGCGCGAAGTTGCCGCCGGGATCGACGAACTCGCTGCGCAGGCCGAACGCCCGACCGTGGAACGCGGCGACCTCGCCGGGATCGTCGACGTAGGCGATGACCCAGCCGAGCTGCATGTCAGCCATGCGCGCGCGCCTTGCGCTCGCGGCTGAATTCCCACCACGGCCGCGCGGGCTCGCCGTCGGCGTAGGCGACGGCCGCGACGAACGTGTCCAGCAGGCACGGGTCGTGGCGCCGGCCGTCGAGCGTGCACAGCCGCTCGAAGAGGTCCTCAGCGTCGCGACCGCGCAGGTCGTCGACGGTGGCGATGTCCAGCCGCGCGAGCTTGCGCGCCACGGCCGGCCCGACGTTGGGGATCGTCTGCAGTTCGGTCGTCATTGGGCTGGATGATCCTCGCCGGGCGGCCGGCTGTCTTGTAGGAAACGGCCGCGTGCCGCGTCCGCGTCAGGCCGCCAGCACGGCCGAGGGAGGAACGCCCGCGAGCGCGCGGCAGTCGTGCGTGAAATGCGCCGGGTCGGCGTAGCCCGCCTCGGTGGACGCGCCCGAGCTCGGTGCCTGCGCCGTCCGACGCGAGCGCCCGGCGCAGCCGCCGGACCCGCGCGAGGCGTTTGACTGTAGCCGCGCGGCGGCCGTGCGGTTGACAAGGCAGGATCGACAACAGACGTAGGGGCGAGCGGGCCGGCGAGCGCGGGGTCTGAGTGATCGAGATGGTTGAAGACCCCGATATGTGGGGTCTTGAGCCATCTCGATTTCCGGGCCCGGTCGTGACACCCCGGGGTGCTATGTCCTCGCCTGATTCGTCGCGACCCGCCCGCGCGGCTATGCATCTGCGTTTTGTTATCGATGCTGTTTGGGCAGCCGCCCGGCCCGCGCCAGTCGCCGCGCGGCCGCCTTCGAGCACCCGGCTTCTGGTTGGGGGTGCGAATGGCGGGTAGATGCAGGACGAAGTGGCGAGTCAACGCAACCGATCTCTGGCCGGGTGTCCATACGGGGACCCCCGCCCGCCGGGCAACCTCAGTGCGGTGATCGCCCGACGAACACGCAAGAGCCCTGCGGTGATGGCGGTCAGCGCGCGGTTCGGGCGCGATCTGCAGGTCTGCATGGACCAGATCGGGCGGATCATCTGCGACGCCCGCTCGCGCGGTGCGTCGCTCGTCGTGCTGCCCGAGTCGGCGCTCGGCGGCTATCTGTACGAGCCGCACTTCGAGGGCGCGCCGGTGCCATGCGCGCCGCCGCCCGCGCTGCGGCGCGACGGCCCGGAGCTCGCGCGCGTCGCGCAGCTCGCAGGCGACGTCATCGTCTGCGTCGGCTACACGGAGGACGCGCCCGGCGGGCCGTACTCGAGCGCGGCCTGCGTCAACGGCGACGGCATCCTCGGCCACCACCGCAAGGTGCATCTGCCGGCCGGCGAGCGCGGCGCGTTCAGCGCGGGCGACGGCTTTCGCGCCTTCGACACCCCGATCGGCCGGATCGGCATGCTCGTCTGTTACGACAAGACCTTCCCGGAATCCGCGCGCCAGCTCGCGCTCGGCGGCGCGGGCCTCATCGCGTCGCTGTCGGCGTGGCCGATCTGCCGCGTCGACCCCGCGTCGTGGATGCGCCGCGACGTGCAGGTGCGCCACTTCAACCTCCTCGACCAGACGCGCGCGCTCGAGAACCAGGTCGTCTGGGTGTCCGCCAACCAGGTTGGCCGCTTCGGGCGCCTGCGCTTCCCCGGTCAGGCGAAGGTCGTCGACCCGCGCGGGCGCGTCCTGGCGAAGACCGGCACGCGAGCCGGTGCCGCCGTGGCGCGAGTCGACGCGCCCGGCGTCGTCGCCACCGCGCGCAGCCGCCTGTCCTACCTCGACGACCGCCAGCCACTGGCGTACGCGGAATCCCCTTCGGCGGTCGCTGTCTAGTGGGCCTTCTCCAAACGTCTGACCGCAAACCCCGGGCGCCGATCGCCGCCTGGCGGCGTCCTCGGTCGGGGCAATGGCCCTGCCATTGCGCCCTGCTTGCGTCCTTGCCGGCCGGCGCCGCCATCCCAAGGTTTCGGGCCGAACGATCCGAGAAGGCCCACTAGTGTGCGGAATCGCTGCCGTGTACGGCTCGCATCCCGCGGGCGAGACCGGGCGCATGCTCGACCGGCTCGTCCATCGCGGACCCGATGACGAGGGCGAGGTCCGCGTCAACGGCTCGTGGCTCGGCCACCGGCGCCTGTCGATCGTCGACGTCGACGGCGGTCATCAGCCGCTCATGGCCCCGGACGGCGACGTCTGGCTCGTCGGCAACGGCGAGGTCTACAACCACGCGGAGGTCCGCGCGACGCTCGAGCCGACGGAGTTCGCGACGCGCTCGGACAACGAGGTCGCGCTGCACCTGCTCGTCGAGCGCGGCCCCGCGGGGCTGAGCGAGCTCGAGGGAATGTTCGCCTTCCTCGTCGCGGGCGACGACGGAGGCTTCCTCGCCGCCCGCGACGCGGTCGGCATCAAGCCGCTGTACTGGGCGCAGCGCGACGGCGGCGTGCGCTTCGCCTCGGAGATCGCCGCGTTCGCTCCCGATTGGATGCCGCACGTCGAGGCCTTCCCGCCCGGCTGTCACTGGACCCCCGAGGGCGGCGTCGAGCGCTTCGCCAGCGCCGTGCCGATCACCGGCGAGGGCGCGCCCGCCGCGCGCTCGGTCTGGAGCGCTGACGCCGAGCCCCCCGACGCGGCGCTGACGGAGACCCGGCGGATCCTCGCCGCCTCGGTCGAGCGTCAGATGATGGGCGACGTGCCCGTCGGCGTCTTTCTCTCCGGCGGCCTGGACTCGGCGATCGTCGCCGCCATCGCGGCGCGCCACGCCGAAGCGGGCGGGGCGCGGCTGAAGACGTTCGCGGTCGGCACCGAGGGGAGCCCCGACCTCGCCGCGGCGCGCGTCGTCGCCAAGCACCTCGGCACCGAGCACCACGAGCGCGTCTACGACTCGCGCGAGGCGGTCCGCGCGCTGCCCGCCGTGGTGCGCTCCATCGAGCACTTCGACCCGTCGCTCGTGCGCAGCGCCGTGCCGAACTTCTTCCTCGCCGAGATGACCGCCGAGCACGTGAAGGTCGTGCTCACCGGCGAGGGCGCCGACGAGCTCTTCGCCGGCTATGAGTACCTGCGCGACTTCGACACGCCCGACGCGCTGCAGGAGGAGCTCATGCGCACCGTTCACGGCCTGCACAACCTCAACCTCCAGCGCTGCGACCGCGTGACGATGGCGCACGGCCTCGAGGCGCGCGTCCCGTTCCTCGATCGCCAGGTCATCGCGTACGCCTTCGGCCTGCCGATGGCATGGAAGCTGTCCGCGCCGGGCGAGCCGGAGAAGCGACTGCTGCGCCGCGCGTTCACTGGCTGGCTGCCGGAGGAGATCCTGTGGCGCGAGAAGGCCGAGTTCGGCGACGGCAGCGGCGCGAAGGACGTGCTCCGTGAGACGATCGAGGACGGCGTCACCCCGGCCGACTTCGCGCGCGACCGCGACGCGATCGACCCGCCGCTGCGCACGCGCGAGGAGTTCGCCTACCACCGGATCTTCGCCGAGCACCTTCCGGGTGTGCGGCCCGAGGCGACGCTGGGGCGGTTTGCCACGGCGTAGGGCCGGGTTCGCGCTGCGGGTGCGAACAGCAGCGATGAAGGAGCGAGGGAGCGTGGCCGCCGCGGCGAGTTGGCCACCGTGTGCGCGCATACCGCGCTTGGCGCGACACGACCGCGTCGCAAACCCGTTTGACATGCGGTCGTGTCGAACTAAGCGCGCATAGCGATGCCTGCGGCGACACGATGCGCCCCGGGGCTCGCCGCGCGGAACCGAACTCGCCTCCGCTCCTGCATCGCTGCAGCTCGTCAGACGCGGGCTTCCGACCCTGGCCCGCGGCTCAACGGCAAGCCAGCCGTGCCCGACCGCTTCCACATGCGCACGCCGAGCATCGTCAGCGGTGGCAGCACCACGACCGCCGCCAGCACCCGGAACCACGCCTCACCCGAGTCCGTGCCCGCGCCGAGCGTGTGCACCACGCCGAGCAGCCAGAACAGCGCGATGTAGCGATGCAGGACCCGCCAGCGCGCGACGCCGATCCGCGCTCGCGCGTAGTACGACAGCGACAGCGCGGCCAGGCCGTAGGCGGCGATGATCCCCAGCGCGGTCCACACCGGCCGGTACGCGCCGGCGAACGGGATTGCCAGATCGGCGAGGCTCGGGCGCGGGTAGCTGTCGCCGACCAGCGAGAGGGTGTGGACGGCGAGCGCGGCGAGCGTGCCGAGCGACAGCGCCTCATGCAACGTGCGCAGGCGCGTCGCGCGAGACCCGGACCGCCCCGTCGACAGCCCGGCGGCGACGGCGAGGCTCGCGAGCACGAGGGCGCAGATGCCGGCCGCGCGGCTCGTGATCCAGAACAGATGCGTGCTCGCGTCGGTCATGCCGGCTCGTGCCAGAGCAGCGCGGCGTCCGGTTCGACGATCTCGG
This sequence comes from uncultured Actinomycetes bacterium, assembly GCA_963705315.1. GTDB lineage: Bacteria > Actinomycetota > Thermoleophilia > Solirubrobacterales > Solirubrobacteraceae > CADCVQ01. The sequence goes on along the minus strand of OY970068.1, from coordinate 3,224,888 downwards.
CGGTCCCGTCGGCCAGCACGAGGGCGCCGCCCAAGGACAGCAGCCCGAGGCCGCGCTGCGGGCCGGCGAGCAGCGCGGCCTTCGCGAGGATCTCCGCGTCCAGCGCGGTGCGGGCGAGCGCCGTCGCCTGCACGACGCCGGTCCACGCCGGCCGTCCGGTCGCCGGGTCGATGAGGTGGTGCGCGGCCTTGCCGCCACGCCCGCGCCAGCTGCGCCGCCCGATCCCGCTCGTCGCCGCGGCGCCGTCGACGAGCTGAAACTCGTGCACCGGAGGGCCGCCGAACGGGTCCTCGACGAGCACCGCGCGCGGGACGCCCGCGTTCCCGCCGATCCGCACGTCACCGGCGCAGTCGATCGCGAACGTCGGATGACCCGCCAGCGTGACCCCGACGACGTCCGCGGCGAGGCCCTTGCCGAGCCCGCCGCTGTCGATGCGCACGCCCGGCGGACGGGTGATGGTCCGCGCGCGATCGTCGATCGCGATGCCGCGCCACAGCCGGTCGGGATGCGCGGCGGCGGCCCGCGGCGGCGGCGCGCCTTCGAGCACGTCGGTGAGCGCGAGGCCGCGCAGGCCCGCCCGCGAGGCCGCGTAGCCGGCCTGCTCGAGGTCGGTCAGGCGCGTCGCGTCGACGAGGCCGTCGCTGATCGCGCCGGCCTGCACGACCGCCCGCGCGAGCCGGCGCAGCAGGTCGCTGGCGAAGACGACGGTCGCGGGGTCGTCGTTGAGCTGCGACAGCTCGCTGTCGGGGTCAAAGCGCGTCAGCCGCCGGTGCAGGGCACGCAGCCGCGCCTCGGCGAGCATCGACGCGACCTTCGCGCTCATCCCGCCGCGGCCGCAGCCGCCGACGTGCACGGCGAACGTCCCGCCCATGCACTCGAACTCCCGCGCGGCCTCCTGTTGCTCGGCGATCACGACTGCCTCGTCGTGACGGCGGTCGGGGCGCCGGCCGTCTCGTCAGCGCTCTCCGACGCGTCCTCCGTCGTCACCTCGGGGTCGGCGGACTGCGTCACGACCGCCCCGGACGTGCTGGCCAGGGCCGGGTCGTGACCCTCGACGAGCCGTACGAAGACCGTCGCCCAGACGGCGACGAAGACCGATACGGCGAGCGCGGCGACGCGCATGCGCAGCGAATGGATCTGCTTGCGCCGCGCCGCACGCGCGGCCTGCGCGACGGCGCGGCGCTGCGGGGCGAGTTCGGGCATGCGCCGCATCATGCGCGGCGCGTGCGAGCGTGCGGTAAGCGAACGCTAAGAGTTCTGTGTGAGCGAGCGGGCGAGCGCGACGAAGAGCCGGACGCCGAATCCGGTGCCGCCCTTGGATGCGTACGGCTTGCCCGATCCCCAGGCGGTGCCGGCGATGTCGAGGTGCGCCCAGGGCACGTCGCCGGTGAAGCGGCGCAGGAACTGCGCCGCGGTGATCGAGCCCGCCTTGCGCGACTCGTCGGCGTTCTTCAGGTCCGCGACGTCAGAATCCATCTGCTTGGCGTAGTCGCGGTGCAGCGGCAGGCGCCAGGTGAGCTCACCCGTCGCGGTGCCGGCCGCGGCGACCTGCTGCACCCACGCGTCGTCGTCGCCGAGCAGACCGGCGTGGACGTTGCCCAGCGCGGTGATGATCGCGCCGGTCAGCGTCGCGATGTCGACGAGCCGCTCGGCGCCCTGCTCGACGGCGTGCGCGAGGCAGTCGGCCAGCACGAGCCGGCCCTCGGCGTCGGTGTTGATGATCTCGATCGTCAGGCCGTTGGAGGCGCGCACGATGTCGCCGGGGCGGTACGCGTGCCCGGACGGCATGTTCTCCGTCGCGCCGACGACCGCGACGAGCCGCACCGGCAGGCGCAGCCGCGCGATCGCCTCGACCGCGCCGAGCACCGCGGCGCCGCCGGACATGTCGAACTTCATCTCCGACATCTTGTTGGCGGGCTTGATCGAGATCCCGCCGGTGTCGAACGTGACGGCCTTGCCGACGAGGCCGAGCACCGGCCCGGTCGCATCCGGCCCGTCGTACTTCAGCGTGATGAGCGCGGGCTCCTCGTCGGAGCCCTGCGCGACCGCGGCGAAGGACCCCATGCCGAGGCGCCGCAGGCCGTCGCGGCCCTCGATGTCGACGCTGACGCCGTCGAGCTCGCCGAGCGCGCGAGCGGCGTCGGCGACGTGGCGCGGGGCCATCTCGTTGGGCGGCGCGTTCTGCAGGTCGCGGGTCGCGTTGACGGCCGCGGCGATGATCTCTGCCTCGGCGACGACGCTCGTCAGGTCGTCGTGGGCGGAGATGATCAGCGCGTCGACGTCCTCGTTGTCGTCGGCTTGCTTCTCCTTGAAGCGGTCGTAGCGGTAGGCGGCGAGCATCGTGCCCTCGACGATCGCCGCGGCGATCTCGGCGTCGACCTTGTGCGGGACCTCCCAGCACAGCCGCCGCGTGCCGAGCTCGCGTGCCCGCCCGAGGGCGCTCGCCGCCGCGGCGCGCACGCGCTCGCCGTCCAGCTCGGAGCGCTTGCCCAGGCCGACGAGGATCCAGCGCCTGCCACCCGCGTGCGTCACCGCGAGATGGCGATGCTTGGCCTTCGCCTCGCCGGCGGCGACGAGCCCGTTCAGGGCGTCGTCGACGTCGTGGTGGATCTTCTCGTCGGACAGCACGCCGATGACGACGGTGTCGGCATCGGCGTTCTGCGGCAGCTCGGTCGTGGCATCTACGTGCAAGGCCGTGGGAGCCTACTTGGAATGTTTCGCCGCTCGGTCATCGCAGACGACGACCAGCGGCGACGTCACGTGAGCACGTAGAACCGGAAGAAGTCGTTCTCGATCGGCAGCACGTCGGTACGAGCGAACCCGGCTTCCGCGGCGAGCGACCGGACGGTGCCGCAGCGCAGCGCGGTGCCGAGCGCGGCCGACGGCGCCTCGGCGCGCGAGGCCGGCAGGCAGTGGGTGACGCTCCAGCCGTACATGATCCGCTCGACCTCGTCGCCCGGTGCGACGAACGCGTCCGCCACGCGCTCGTCGGCAATGAACACGCGCCCGCCTGGAGCGAGCGCCTCGCGCGCGGCCACGAGCGCGCCGACGGGATCGGACATGTCGTGCAGCGCCTCGAGGATGCAGACGAGGTCGTAGGGACCGCTCGCGGCGAGACCGCCCGCGTCGGCGACCTCGAAGCGCACGCCGGCTTCGGTGCTCGCCGCCCGCGCCTCCTCGATTGACGCCTCGTCAGCGTCGACGCCGACGACCACCGCGAGCGGGTAGGCACGCGCGATCGCGCCGGTCGAGACCCCGAGACCGCAGCCGACGTCGGCCACACGCGCACCCGGCGCGCTCAGCCGCGAGTCGATCTCGTCCACGGAGGCCAGCCAGCCGCCGAGTTCGTGCAGGAAGGCCGGGCGGTTGATCGCGGCCTGGCCCTCGCGCAGATCGCGGCCGTAGCGCTCGAAGGCAACGCCGTCGCCGGTCTTGTAGGCCTCGACGACCTCGGGCAGCGCCTGACCGATGCCGGCGAGCATCGGCGCGAACGGCAGCACGAACGCCGCGCTGTCTGGGTCGGCGAGGACCGCGGCGTGGCCCTCGGGGAGGGAGAAGCGGCGTTCGTCGGCCGGTGCGGTCGCGTCGTCGACGGCGAGCAGCGCGGCGACGGCCTGCTGCTCGAGCCATTCGCGCGCGTAGCGCTCGTCGATGCCGGCATGGGCGGCGAGCTCGGCGACGGACAGCGCGCCGCGTTCGGCGAGGATCTCGTAGAGGTGCAGGCGCCAGCCGATGTGGATGCTGCACAGCTCGAGGGCACCGATCGCGGAGGCAAACAGGCGGTCGACGAGGGCGTCGGTACCGGATGTGGTGGCGGAGGTGGTCATGCAAGGACGCTAACCGGCGCCGTGTGGGCGGCGACAGTGGGGTTAGCCCCCCAATATACGGCCGTTTCACGCGGGCGCTGCGAGCGCCGCATCGGCGACTGGCTTATGCTCACCGGCCTGTCCCGACCCGCGAGATCTGGAGTGCGCGAACACATGCCAAAGACCGTCATCCTGGGCTCCGCCCGAACCCCGATCGGCAAGATGGGCGGCGGCCTGTCGACGCTCGACGCGACCGAGCTCGGCGGGATCGCGATCAAGGCCGCTCTGGAACGCGCCGATGTCGGCGGCGAGGAGGTCCAGCACGTGATCATGGGCCAGGTCCTCCAGGCCGGCCAGGGCCAGATTCCCTCGCGCCAGGCACAGATCAAGGCGGGGATCCCGAAAGAGGTCTCCTCCGAGACGATCAACAAGGTCTGCGCCTCGAGCGTGCGCGCGGTCGGCATCCTCGACGCGCAGATCCGCGCGGGCGACTTCGAGATCGGCGTCGGCGGCGGCATGGAGTCGATGTCCTGCGCGCCGTACATGCTCCCCAACGCCCGCTTTGGCTTCCGCATGGGCGACGCCAAGGCGCTGGATGCGATGGTCCACGACGGCCTGACCAACCCGTTCAGCGGCCGCCAGATGTTCGACGAGGCGACGGAGATCGGCGACGAGCTCGAGATCTCGCGCCCCGACCTCGACCGCTGGGCGCTGCGCTCGCACGAGCGCGCGATCGAGGCGACCGACAACGGCCGCCTGCCCGAGGAGATCGTTGCGGTCACCGTCAAGGGCCGCAAGGGCGACACGGTCGTCGAGGTCGACGAGGCACCTCGCCGTGGCAGCACGCTCGAGTCACTGGCGAAGCTCCGGGGGCTCGTCAGCAAGGAGGGCTCGCATACGGCCGGCAACTCGCCGGGCGTCAACGACGGCGCCGGCGCGATCGTCGTCGCCTCCGACGAGTGGGCGCAGGCCAACGGCAAGAAGGTCCTCGCGACGATCATCGCCCAGGCCCAGACGGCTGAGGACTTCGCCTACCTCGCGCGCACGCCCGCTGCGGCCGCGATGGCCGCGCTCGAGAAGGCCGGCCTCACCGCCGACGAGATCGACCTGTGGGAGATCAATGAGGCGTTCGCGTCCGTGACGCTGAACTCCATGCGGATGCTCGGCGTCGACGAGGAGAAGGTCAACGTCAACGGCGGCGCGGTCGCGCTCGGCCATCCGATCGGCGCCTCCGGCGCGCGGATCATCGGCACGCTCGTGCACGAGCTCGGGCTGCGCGGCGGCGGCCTGGGCTGCGCGGCGATCTGCTCGGGCGGGGGGCAGGGCGACGCGATCATCCTCAGAGTCGACGCCTGAACCGAGGGACGCGCTGACCGACCTCGAGGAGCACGCGCGCGCGAACCGCGATCCGTCCGACCGGGACGGTGACAGCGGTTCGCGCACAGCCGCCTTCTTCGATCTGGACCGCACGCTGATGGCCGGGTCGTCGGGCTTTCACTTCGTGCGTGCGGCCTACGCGAGTGGGATGATCAGCCGCCGGCGGATGGCCGGCGACGCCTGGAGCGCGGTGAAATTCCGGCTGTTCGGGTCGACCGACGCCGGCACCGAGAAGGTGCGCGCGCGGCTGGGCGCCTACATTGAGGGGGTGCCGGTGCGCGACCTGCAGCGGCTCGCCCCCCGCGTCCTCTCGGGTGTGCTCCCGCGCCTGTACCCACAGATGCTCGAGGTCGCCTACCAACACCAGGACGCCGGCCGTTCGGTGTACATCTGCACGGCGGCGTCGCAGGAGATGGCCGGGATGCTCTCCCACGTCCTCGGCTTCGACGGCGGGATCGGCTCGCGCTCGGAGGTCCGCGACGGGATCTACACCGGCCGCGAGGGCGGGATCTTCACCTACCGCGAGGGCAAGGCGCAGGCCGTGCTCGAGCTCGCGCAAGCCAAGTCGATCGACCTCACGCGCTCCTACGCGTACTCCGATTCGGAGTCCGACGTGCCGCTGCTGCGCGCGGTCGGCCATCCGGTGGCGGTCAACCCGGACACGGCGCTCGCGCGCATCGCCCGCGAGGAGGGCTGGGAAGTGCTGCGCTTCGATCGCCTCGGCCGGCGCCTGCAGATCGCGGCCGCCGCGGTCGCCGCCGCCACCGCGGGCGGCGTCGGGCGCCTCGCGCTCAGGCGCAACGCGGTCTCGACCGCGCCTCCATCCCCGCCGCAGCGACGCTTCTTGCGCCGATGAGCCTGCACGAGCTCAACGACGACCAGCGCGACATCCGCTCCCTCGCGGCGCGCTTCGCCGACGAGGTCGTCGCCCCGCAGGCGATGACGTGGGACCGCGAGCATCAGTTTCCGACGGGGGTCATCAAGCAGCTCGGCGAGCTCGGGCTGATGGGCGTCTGCGTGCCGCAGGAGCTCGGCGGCGCCGGGTCGGACTTCCTGACGTACATCCTCGTCCTGGAGGAGCTCTCCCGCGGTGACGCCGGGCTCGGGGTCACGCTGGCCGTGCACACCGGCGCGGGCGCGCTGCCGATCATCACCCACGGCCGCCGCGAGCAGCGCGAGCGCCTCGTCCCGCCGCTCGCCCAGGGATACGAGCTGGCCGCGTTCGCGCTGACCGAGCCCGACGCCGGCTCGGACGCCGGCGCCCTGCGCACCAAGGTCTGCGACGGCAAGATCACCGGGACCAAGCGCTGGGTGACCAACGGCTCCAAGGCGCACGTGTTCATCGTCTTCGCCAAGGACCCCGACAAGCCCAGCGCGTACATCGTGCGTCGCGGCGCGGCGGGCTTCACGGCGATCCGGGAGGAGGAGAAGCTCGGCCTGAACTCGTCGAGCACGGCCGATCTCGAGTTCATCGAGACGCCGGGGGAGCGGCTCGGCTTCCCCGGCTCGGGCCTGCGGATCGCACTGTCGACGCTCGACGGTGGGCGCATCGGCATCGCCGCGCAGGCCGTTGGCATCGCGCAAGCGGCGCTCGATTGCGCCGTCGCGCACGCCAAGCAGCGGCGCACGTTCGGCAAGCCGATCGGCGCGCACCAGGCGATCCAGCAGAAGCTCGCCGACATGCAGACCGAGATCGTGGCCGCGCGGGCGCTGACGTGGCGTGCGGCGCGGCTGAAGGACGCGGGTCGCGCCCACACCGTCGAGGGCGCGCAGGCCAAGCTCTTCGCGTCGGCCGTCGCGCGGCGCACGACGGGTGAGGCGATCCAGGTGCTCGGCGGCCTGGGCTACATGCGCGACATGCCGGCCGAGCGCTACTACCGCGACGCGAAGGTCACCGAGATCTACGAGGGAACGTCGGAGATCCAGCGCATGGTGATCGCCCGCGCACTGCTGGGCGACGTTGCACGCGAATAGGCTGCGAGCGACCGCCATGACGACGAAGCCGCTGAACATCGATCCGATCGCCGAGGCCAGGCGCCACTGGACGGATCGCTGGGGCGAGGAGCCGGCGCGCCCGATGGCCGCGATCACGTCGATCATGCGCGCGCAGCAGATCCTGCTCGCACGGCTGAACGAGCTGCTCGGCCCGCTGGATCTGACGTTCCCGCGCTACGAGGCGCTGATGCTGCTGTCGTTCACGCGCGAGGGCACGCTGCCGATGGGCAAGGTGGGGGAGCGCCTGCAGGTCCACCGCACGAGCGTCACGAACATCATCGACAAGCTCGAGGCCGACGGCTTCGTCCGGCGCGTGCCCCACGAGGCCGACCGGCGCACGACGCTGGCGCAGATCACCGAAGCGGGCCGCGACGTCGCGGGCCGGGCGACCGAGCTGCTGAACTCGGCCGCCTTCGGCCTGGATGCGCTGGCCGACGAGGACCAGGAGCGGGTGACCGAGCTGCTGCGCACGCTGCGGCTGGAGGCGGGCGACTTCGAGGGGTAGCTGTCGCGCGTCGGTCCCGGCGCGGCCCGGGCGCATGGGAGGCCGGCGCGGTGCTCGCCGCCTCGTCGTCGTGGCGCGGCCTAGGTCATGTAGTTGTGGGCTGGCCAGAACTGCGGCGTGGGTGGCGGGCCCGAGACTCCGACGGCCTCGAAGGCCGGCCGGAGGCGCTCCTGGAAGAACCGGTTCGCGTCGTCTTCGGACTCCCAGACCTCGATGACACGCCAACCGCCGTTCGGACCGGGCCCGGCGACGTGGAAGATGCCGCCCGCAGGCCGCTCCAGGCCAAGGAGCTCGCGAACCCTGTCGTAGATCTCCTGCGAACCGTTGGGGTTGTCCAGCAGCATTGCGATCGCCATCTCTGCCTCCTCGTTCCGACGTGATTTGTCTTGACCGAACTTAGGAGTGGCGAGCAGCCCGCGCATCGGCTGAAGCACCCAACCTCCGCCGTCCGGCGCCATGGGTAGTGCCACCCATAGGGCTGCACTCAGACGAGCTGGTGCTCGTACGCGTAGGCCGTGGCCGCGGCGCGCGAGGACACCCCCAGCTTGTTGAAGATGTTGCTCACGTGCCGGTCCACCGTCCTCTCGCTGAGGACCAGCTCGGCGGCGATGACCTTGTTGGTCGCGCCGGTGGCGACCATGCGCAGCACCTGCAGCTCCCGCGGCGTCAGCCCATGGCGGTCGTCGGATGGGCCGGGCACGCTGAGCAAGTCGATGCGGGCGAGGTCCGGCGCTGCTCCGAGCTGCGCGAAGATGGCGCGGGCCGCCTCCAGCTCCAGCGCGGCCGAGTCGTCGTCCCCCAGCGCGCGGCAGGCAAGCCCCACCAGCTCGCGCACGCGTGCGGCCACGTACGGCGCCTCGAGGTCCTCCCACATCTGCCGGGCGCGGCGCAGCGCGGTCAAGGCGGCCCGAGCGTCGCCTGCGGTGAGCTCCGCCGCCCCGCGTGCCTGCGCGACCAGCGCGTCGAGCAGGCCGCTCTCGTAGCGAGCCGCGATCTCCTCGAGCTCGCTGCACGCGACGCCCGCCTCGTCGCGATCGCCAATGGCGAGCATGATCTCGATGTAGGCGGGCAGCATCCGCACACGCGCGACCCGGTCGGTCGCCTCGTCGAGCACGCGGCGGATCGATGCGGCCGCCGCGTCGCCGTTTCCCTGCGCCAGGCGCAGCAAGGCCAGCCCCGGCTGCGGCTCACGGCCGCACCGGCTCGCGTCCCGGTATGCCTCCTCGGCCGCGGCGAGCTCCCCCCGCAGACGGTGGACCTCCCCGCGCACGTAGAACGCCTGGGCAACGCCGGCCTGGGTCATGCCCTGACGCTGCCCGGCCAGGCGCGCCTCCTCCAGCGCCTGTGCCCACTCGCCGTGCAGTTGCATGATCTCGGCGCGATGCAGCAGGCAGCGGCCGGTGAAGGCCACCACGTCGGGCTGCTGCTCACACCACCGCGTCAGTGCGACCGTCCACTCCTGGGCGCGGCGCAGATCGAATGCGTCCTGGCAGCCGAGGATCACACCGCAGTAGACGATTCCGGAGACGATTGGAGAGAGCTCGCCGGAAGTGACGGCCACCATCGCCTCGTCCAACAGCCCGACGCCCTCCTCGATCCGGCCCTGTCTGACCAGGCAGTGGCCCTGCCGGTGTACGGCCAGCGCAACGAGGTCCGCGTCGCCGAATCGCTCGCCGATCTCCACGCCGGCCGCCGCCACGGTGACCGCGGCCTCAAGGTCACCGGTCGACTCGTGCCGGAACACGAGCGGCAGCAGCAGATAGCCCCGCTCGACGCAGTCACGCCCGTCGCGCTGGACCAGCCGCTGGGCACGGCCCAGCCATCCGGTCGCGCCGCCCATCTCGCCACTGATCGCCAGCTGCATCCCCACCCAGAACGCGCACCGAGCGGCGCACAAGACCGCGCCGGCCCCCAGGTAGGTCCGATGCGCGCGCTCCAACACGTCCAGGTAGTCGTCGGCGCGGCCGATCATGCAGGCCGACGTGGCGAGCAGCTCGAGATCCTCCCCTTCCAGGGAACCCCCCTGATCGGCCTTCGAAAGCGACCCGTACGCGGCCATCCACGCCCGCCTGGCGTAAGACTCACGGCCCCGCTCAAGCTCGTCGACGGCACTCACCGCGACTACTCCAGCAGTGCGCATTGGCGCGGCGTTCGCAAGACCGAAGGGCACGCATTGCACCGATGCTAATACGGACGAGCTCGGCCGTCTGCGCGGGACCGCGCACCTGCTTTGCGCGATTAGGCGCACTGTCCGGGCCAGGGTCCGCGGGTCGCCTGGCCGGTGAAGATCAGATCACCCAGGTCCCCTCGAAGAGCGGGACACTGTCCGCTGGGCAACACCAGCAGGAAAACTTGCTCGCTGAGCCCCAGCAGACCGATCGACGCCGCTTCGCGGATCCCATCCCGGTCTCGCACATGTAGCCCGGATCGGCGTGCGCCACGACCGCTCGCGCACCCGTCGCTCGCCCGAACACACCGAACAGCCACCGGGGAGGAGCCGCGCGGCCGGGCTGGCGTACCCCATCCCTCTGGTCCCTATCTCGTAAATCCCTGCTGCCGCGACACTGGCGGCACGCGAACCAACGAGCAGGGGTTTGCGGATCAATGAAGGAGCAATGTTCGAGGCAACCACGAAGGGACGAAATGCGCACCAAGACGCTTCTGATCTGTGGCCTTCTCGCGGTGACGGCCGCGGGGTGCGGCGACTCTTCCGAGAACGACGCAACGCCGGCGGCCACCACGACGACCGTCGCAAAGGCCAACTACGTCGCCCAGGTCAACGGGCTCTGTGAGGAGCTCATGCCGAAGGTCCTCGACGTCACCGGCGGGGGGCATCCAACGGCCTACCCGATCAAGGACTACAACGCCGAGCGGCCGAAGCTAACGGCGCTCTACAAGGCCTTCGATGCGAAGGTCGAGGCGATCTCGGTTGCCGCCGCCGACCGGTCGGAGGCCGACGCCTTCGACGCGTTCCGGCGCCTGTCCGACGCGACTGACGTGCGGCTTGCCGCAGCTGCGGCCACCGGCAAGCAGGACAGATTCGACGCGGCCCTCGACGCGAGACACCGGACGTTCGATTCCGGCTCGACGCTGAAGGATCTGGCTGCAGCCGGGATCATCTGCAACGCGCGCTGAGTACCTGGCTCTTCGCTCCCATCGCCCGCTCGCCCCGCAGGCCGGGCGGCTTAGCCGCCGCCCGGATGCAGATCGTCCACCCAGTCAACCTGCTCCGGATTCGACTCCACCTCAGCCAGATCGAGATTCACCACAACTGGCTCTTGACCGCTGCGCACGACCACGCACGAGAGCGGTGACTCCGGCGACGCGTTGATCTCCTGGTGGGGGACGTAGGGCGGCACGAAGATGAAGTCGCCCGGTCCGGCCTCCGCGAGGAACTCCAGGCGCTCGCCCCAGCGCATGCGCGCGCGCCCGGTCACGACGTAGATGATGCTCTCGACCGGACCGTGGTGATGCGCGCCGGTCTTCGCGTCGGGCTCGATGACGACGGTGCCGGCCCACAGCTTTTCAGCGCCGGCGCGCGCCGTCGTGATCGCGGCCGCGCGGGTCATGCCCGGCGTCTGCGGCGTGTTGGGATCGAGCTCGTCGCGGTGCACGATACGCACGCCGTCATGTCGCCAGTCGCGTGAGGCACTCATCGCCCGCAAGTATGCGCCTACGGCTCCTCGAAAAAGGTGGCCTTCCGACTATCGGATGCCCTACACTTCTAGGCGCCATGGCGATCACCCCCGCACAACCGCCCACCACCGCGGCGCAGTGGCGCGAGGCGTACGGCCTGCAGCCCGAGCGCGAGGTTCCGTTCACGACGCTCAGCGGCACCGCGGTCAAGCCGCTCTACACCGCGCAGGACGCGCCCGGCGATCCCGGTCATCCCGGCGTCTATCCGTACACCCGCGGTGTGTACCCGTCGATGTATCGCGGGCGGTTGTGGACGATGCGCCAGTTCGCGGGCTTCGGCACCGCCGAGGAGACCAACGAGCGCTTCCACTACCTGCTCGCCCATGGCCAGGACGGACTGAGCACGGCCTTCGACATGCCGAGCCTGATGGGCTACGACTCCGATCACGTGCTGAGCCTCGGCGAGGTCGGCCGCGAGGGCGTCGCCGTCGACACGCTCGACGACATGGCGACCCTGTTTGACGGCATCGACCTCGGCGCGGTCTCCGTCTCGATGACGATCAACGCGCCCGCCGCGGTGATGCTCGCCTTCTACGTCGCGGCCGCCGAGTCGCACGGCATCCCCGCCGATCGCCTGCGGGGCACGATCCAGGCCGACATCCTCAAGGAGTACATCGCCCAGAAGGAGTGGTGCTTCCCGGTCGACCCGGCGATGCGGATGTGCGGCGACATGATCGAGTTCTGCTCGCACAACATGCCGCGCTGGCATCCGATCTCGGTCTCCGGCTACCACATTCGCGAGGCCGGTTCGACCGCCGCGCAGGAGCTCGCGTTCACGATCAAGGACGGCCTCACGTACGTCGAGGAGGCCGTCGCCCGTGGCCTGGACGTCGACGATTTCGCCCCGCGGCTGAGCTTCTTCTTCAACGCCCAGATCGACTTCTTCGAGGAGATCGCCAAGTACCGCGCCGCGCGGCGCATCTGGGCGCGCGAGCTGCGCGAGCGCTTCGGCGCCACCGACCCGCGCAGCTGGCGGATGCGCTTCCACACGCAGACCGCCGGGGTGAGCCTCACCGCGCAGCAGCCGCTGAACAACATCGTCCGCACGGCGATCGAGGCGCTCGCCGGCGTGCTCGGCGGCACACAGTCGCTGCACACGAACTCCTACGACGAGGCGCTCGCGCTCCCCACCGAGGAGGCCGCCCGTATCGCGCTGCGCACGCAGCAGATCATCGCCCACGAGACCGGCGTGACGAACACCATCGACCCGCTCGGCGGCGCGTACTTCATCGAGTCGCTGACCGACGACCTCGAGCGCGAGGCCTACGACTACTTCAGCCGCATCGACGAGCTCGGCGGCATGGTCGCGGCGGTCAAGGCGAACTTCCCGCAGCACGAGATCGCCGACGCCGCATTCGAGCTGCAGATGGAGTACGACAGCCGCGAGCGCATCCTCGTCGGCGTCAACGACTACGTCGACGCGGGCGACGAGGAGATCCCGATCCTGCGCATCGATCCCGAGCTCGAGCGCAAGCAGATCGGGCGCCTGCAGGCCGTCCGCGCCCGGCGCGACGGCGACAAGGTGCAGCGCGCGCTGACCGCGTTGCGCGCGGACGCCGGCGGTCGCGCGAACCTCATGCCCGCGCTGCTCGACGCCGCCCGCGCGCACGCCTCCGAGGGCGAGATCGTCCGTGCCCTGCAGGACGTCTTCGGCACGTACACCGAGACGCCGGTGTTCTGAGCCCCAATCCGAACATTCCCGACGACCAGTTGCGCTGCGACTAGCGGTCGCAGGCCAGAAAAACCCGTGCCCGACTATGATCCGCGCGCCTTCGGGTGCTGCCATGTCTGAGTCCTCCTCGAGCAAGAAGATCCGTGTCGTCGTGGCCAAGCCGGGCCTCGACGGACACGACCGCGGCGCGAAGATCATCGCTCGCGCGCTGCGCGACGCGGGCATGGAGGTCATCTACACGGGCCTGCACCAGACTCCGGAGCAGATCGTCGAGACGGTCATCCAGGAGGACGCCCACGCCGTCGGCCTGTCGATCCTCTCGGGCGCGCACATGACGCTCGTCCCGCGGATCGTCGAACTGCTGCGCGAGCAGGACATCGACGACGTGCTGGTCTGCGTCGGCGGCACGATCCCAGCCGACGACATCCCCGAGCTCAAGCGGCTCGGCGTCGCGGAGGTATTCACGCCGGGCGCTCCGACCGAAGCGATCATCGACTTCATCCGCAACGGCGTCGCCGCGTAAACCGACGAAGCGATTGACTAGTCAGTCAATCGGATACCCTCAAGCCATGTCACGTCTTGCCCAAGGAGGCTCCAGTTGAAGATCTGCGTCCTGGTGAAGGAGGTGCCCGACGCCGCCGTCGAGAAGCGGATCAACCCATCGACTGGTCGGATGGACCGCGGCGGAGAGCGCAACCTCAACCCGTACGACACCCACGCCATCGAGGCCGCGATGCAGGTTCGCGAGGGCGGCGAGGTCGAGGTCGACGAGATCGTCGCCGTGACCATGGGTCCCGATACCGCCGTACGCGCGCTGCACAAGGCCGTGTCGCTCGGCGCTGACCGCTCGGTCCATCTCGCCGACGACGCGCTCACCGGCTCGGACGTCGCCGCCACCGGATACGCGCTCGCCAAGGTGCTCGAGCGCGAGAGCCCGGATCTCGTCCTCCTCGGCCAGCAGTCAGACGACGGCGAGTGCTACACGATTGGCGCGGTCGTGGCCGACCACCTGAAGATGCCCTCGCTCACGCAGGTCATCAAGATGGACGTCACCGAAGGCAAACTGGTCGCCGAGCGCCAGGCCGAATACGGCTACGACACGGTCGAGATCCAGCTGCCCGCCGTCATCTCCGTCGGCGACGCGATCAACGAGCCGCGCTACCCGTCGCTGAAGGCGATCATGGGCGCGAAGAAGAAGCCGCTGGACGCCGTCGGCATCGGCGACGTCGACATCGACGCGTCGAGCGTCGGCGAGGAGGGCTCGAAGGTCGTCTGCGGTGACTTTAAGGACCCGCCCCAGAAGGCGGCCGGCGAGATCATCGAAGACGAGGACACCAACGAGACGGTCGAGAAGATCATCGCCTGGCTCGACGAAAGGAAGCTCCTCGCATGAGCGGAATCCTCGCCTACGCCCTGCACTACGAGGGCGCGTTCAACAAGAACTCACTCGGCGGCGTCTCCGAGGCCGCCCGCCAGGCCGAGGCCCTCGGCTGCGAGGCGCACGCAGTCGTCATCGGCGACGTCTCCGACGAGCTCGCGGCGACGCTTGGCAACTACGGCGTCACGACCGTCCACCGCGCCAAGGACGTGCCGGAGGGGCTCGCCCAGCCGGTCGTCGACGTGATGGCGAAGGTCATGGACGACGGCGGGCACGACTACGCCATCTTTGGCGGCGGCCTGCTCGGCTTCGAGATCGGCGCCGGACTCGCCGCGCGGCTGAACGCCGGCGTGACGATGGAGGTCACGGCCGTCAACGCCGTCGACGGCAAGCTCACCGCCGAGCGCCCGATCCACGGCGACTCGTCGATCTCCACGTCGTCCTACAAGGACCGCGGGATCATCATCGGCCGCCTGAACGCCTTCGAGGCCAACGCGCCGAGCGACGCGACCGCCGAGGTGCAGGACGTCGACGTCGAGCTGTCGGAGTTCTCGACCAAGGCGAAGATGCTGCAGCGTGGCGAGGCCCGCGGCGAGGACATCGACATCGAGGGCGCCGACTACCTCGTGGCCGGCGGCCGCGGCCTGGGCAAGCCCGAGGGCTTCGAGCTGTGCGAGGCCCTGGCCGAGGCGCTCGGCGGCGCCGTCGCGGCGACGCGCGCGGTCGTCGACGCCGGCTGGTACCCGTACTCGACGCAGATCGGCCAGACCGGCAAGACCGTGTCGCCGAAGCTCTACATCGCCGCCGGCATCTCCGGCGCGATCCAGCACAAGGTCGGCTTCCAGGCCTCGGAGAACATCGTCGCGATCAACAAGGATTCCAACGCGCCGATCTTCGAGTACTCCGACCTCGGGATCGTCGGCGATCTCAACAAGATCCTGCCCAAGCTCACCGAGGCCGTGAAGGCCAAGAAGGGCTAGGGCGTCGGCATGGCAGGAGGTCGCAGGAACGGCAAGCTGGCGCCGTCGCAGTTCCCACCGCCGGTCGACCCAGCCGGCGAGTTCGTCGGCCCGGTGACCGACGCCGAGGACGAGCGGATTGACGTCGGTGTCGCGATCGTCGGCGGTGGCCAGGCCGGCACCGCCTGCGCGATCCGCCTGCTTCAGCTGCTCGAGGACGATCCCGAGCTCACCGAGCAGCTCGGCGAGGTGCCGGTCGCGATCCTCGAGAAGGGCAAGGTCGCGGGCGCACACCAGCTCTCGGGCGCGGTGATGAACCCGGGCCCGATCCGCGAGCTGTGCCCCGACGACGACTCGTGGCCGCACTACGACACCGTCGAGGCCGAGCGCGTCTACTTCATGCCGAATGCCAGGCGCGCGATCCCGCTCGCGCCGACGCCACCGCCGTTTAAGAACCACGGCAACGTCGTCATCTCCGTGGCAGAGATCACGCGCTGGCTGGCCAACAAGGCCGAGGAGATGGGCGCCTACGTGCTGACGGAGACTGCGGCGACGAAGCTCCTCGTCGAGGACGGCAAGGTGCTCGGCATCCGCACCGGCGACAAGGGCCGCAATCGCGACGGCTCGCAGAAGGGCAACTTCGAGCCCGGCTCCGACGTGACCGCGCGGGCGACCGTGCTCGCCGAGGGCTGCTGGGGCCACCTCACCGGCGCGGCGATCAACGCGCTCGGCCTCGCCGGCTCGGACCCGCAGGTCTGGGCGCTCGGCGTCAAGGAGGTGTGGGAGGTGCAGGAGCCGCTGGACAAGGTCATCCACACGCTCGGCTGGCCGCTGCGCGCCGGCGCGAAGCACAAGGAGTTCGGCGGCTCGTGGATCTATCCGATGAACCGCGAGGGTGAGAAGCCACGCGTCTCGATCGGCTTCGTGGTCGGCCTGGACTACACCGACATCCGCCTCTCGGTCCACGACGTCCTGCAGGAGTTCAAGCACCACCCGCTCGTCAAGCAGATCCTGAGCGGCGGAAAGCGTGTCGGGTGGGGGGCGAAGGCGATCCCCGAGGGCGGCTGGTGGGCGATGCCGACGCTGCACGCCCCCGGCATGGTCATCTGCGGCGACGGCGCCGGCATGGTCAACGTGCCGCGCCTGAAGGGCGTGCACCTCGCGATCCGCTCCGGGATGCTCGCCGCCGAGGAGATCTACCGGAAGCTGAAGGAGGGCTCGTCGGACTTCTCGGGCTACGAGACGGCCGTCTACGACTCGGAGATCGGCACGGACCTCTACGAGTCACGCAACATGAAGCAGCCGTTCCACAAGGGCCTCGTCATCGGCGGCGCGATCTCCAACGCGATGGTCATGACGAAGGGCAAGCTGCCCGGCGGGCACTGGAGGTTTCACCGTGACGCCGAGGCGCCGCTGCGCAAGACCGACCGTCACGAGCGCTACCCCAAGCCCGACAACAAGTACACGTTCGACAAGCTCACATCGGTCTTCATCTCCGGCAACGAGACGCGCGACGACGCCCCGAACCACATCCGGGTGACGCAGCGCGTCGACCGCGATGTCGCGGAGATGTGGCAATGGATGTGCCCGGCGGGCGTCTATGAGGTTCCGGAGGACGCGCCGGCGAAGGGCCCGGTCGACATGATCGTCAACTACACCAACTGCGTGCAGTGCGGAGCGATCACGGCCAAGGGTGGGCGCCTGACCCCGCCCGAGGGCGGCGACGGCCCCTTCTATCAAGTGACCTGAGCGCACTGCGCCGCTCGGCTATTTGGGCCGGCGGAGCGGGAGGCCGGTGCGGATGGCAGGGGACCGTCTCGGGTCCTTCGGACCGAGTTCCTCGCCGGTCCCCTCCCACGCGCACCGGCCACGGCACGTGCTGGGTGTGCTGGCGGCGGGCTGTCCGTCCGAAAGGCGGCGTGGCACCGTGCTGCTGCGCAACCGCCTGAGGAGCGCGCTCGTGATGAGGTCACGGACCTCATCGCGCCCGCTTGGGTCTGGCGACCAGGTTGCGCGCCACCCATCGGTTCGAGCTCGCGTGTGATCACCCGGCCGTGGAGACGTCGGACTTGGTGAAGGTGCGTCCGCGATCTTGCCAACGGCGACGTCGTTCGGGCTCCGATGGCGTTGTCTGGGTCGCCGAGCGCGTCGAGTGGTTCGGTGAGGGACGATCCGCGTGATCTCGCGCACGGACGGGCCGCTGGCCGGACGTGTTGCCGCCGTCCTCGAGTCATTCAAACGGCACGGCATCTCCGGAGAAGGATTGGAGCAGTACGGCATCGTCGCGTTAGAAATCCCGCCCGACGCTGACTTCGAGACGATCAAACGCGACCTTCGCGCTGGCGAGGAATCAGGCGCGTGACAGTACGAGGAGGGATGCGTATCGCAGCGCTGGCTCGACACGTGAGCGGTCGCCAACGGCCCCAGCCGCCCCGGGACGAGTGCGCCTTGTCGCGTGATCCCGCACCGTCGCCAAGAGCGCGCGGGTCACGTCCCGTAGCGTGGTGTAAGAGCGCGGCGGACGGATCTTCGTAGGTCCGGCCACCGCGGCGCTCATCATCGTCGGAGTTCTCAAGGCTTCGACGAAAGGAGGCCGGCGATGGCCGGTCAGGACAGGATGACGATCGAGGAGGTCGTCCGGCAGGTGCTGCGTGACGAGCACGGTGATGTGATCCGCGAGTCGGTGCGGGCGGTCGCGCAGGAGTTGATGGAGGCCGAGATCTCTGAGCTGATCGGCGCGCAGCACGGGGAGCGCACCGAGGACCGCGCGACGCATCGCAACGGCTATGAGGAAGTGCACGGTGCAGCGCTGCCACGGTGAGCCGAGGACCCTGGCGATCGCGGCCTTCAACCCCGGGTGCGCGCCGCTGATCGCGCTCTACGACAGCAGGTCCGACCGAACACTCTCCCCCAACAACAACGACAAGGAGATCACCGAGCTCGCCGCATGAGCACCCAACACCGACGAGATGCGCGAACTCTTACACCACGTCCCGGGACTTGACTGGGTCCTCCCCGCAAGCCAGCACGGCCACTACCAACGCGAACAGGATCCCGGCGGACACAACTTGCGTGGATGACATCAATGGGATTATCGGGGTGAGTCGCGGAACCTGTCACTTCCGATTCGAGGCAGGACGGGCACTCTCGGGCGGCCGTCCCGTCCCGGCTGAAGATCCTGAGCGGGATGGCTCGGTGCGCATGGAGTCAGGGCGTGAGCCCTCGACCAAACCCGTCGATGCCATACTTCATGTGTGGTACTTTGAGACCGTGATCAAGACGACGATCTACATGCCCGAGGACTTGCACCGAGAGCTCAAGCACGCAGCGAAGGAGCGTGGCACCAGTGAGGCAGAGCTGATCCGCACGGCGGTTCGTCACGAGTTGCTTGGCGCGCCGGCCGGTCAAGCTGAGCGTGGTCGGCAACGCGCCCGTTTGCTTGCTGCGATGGGCACGCTCGACAGTTCGGTTTATCCGTCCGGGTACCTGGACGAGCTGCGCGCCGGATGGCGCGGCTGATCGTCATCGACGCGAGCGTGGCCATCGCTGCGCTCGCAGCCGATGACGCTCATCATCAAACGGCAGCCGCCGCTCTTGCTGCGGCGACAGACGATGAGCTCGTGCTCGCGGCCACCACACGCGCGGAGATCCTCGTCGGGCCCGCTCGGGCCGGAGGTTCAGCATTGGCGTCGGCCACGAGCTTCGTCGACGGGTGCGCGACGATTCCCGTTACCGCCTCGATCGCTGACCACGCCGCGACCCTGAAGGCGCGCCACCGCGGGCTGAGCCTGCCCGACGCGATCGCCCTGGTCGTGGCCGATCTGATCCACGCTGATGTCGTCTGGACGTTCGATCGGCGCTGGAGCGGAGTCGACTCTCGCGTCACCTTTCCATGAACGAGACCCGGGCGAGACGTCGCGCGGCACCGGGCTGCAAGAGCCAGCGCGAGCACACCCACTATCGCCGCTGCGTCTGCCGCGGCGGTGCTGGGGAACCCTGCCGGGCGCGCGTTCCCTGATGGTTCGCGATCAGCTGCGACTCGGGGGGAACGCGATCTCGGCGGCGGTCTGTGGTGTCTTGGATCCGAGTAGGGGCCGCAGGATCTCGGCGACCTGCCGACGGCGCTCCGATCGGTTGGCGGCACGCGCGTTGTAGTCGGCGAACAGGTACCGCGACCACGGGTTGAGAAGGTCGGTCGGCTGTCTGCGAGGAGGGCGGAGGTTCGGCCGGTGAAGCCACTGCTCCTCGGCCTGTGAGATCACGCAGGTGTTCAACGAAGCGGCGAGCGGCTCGGTGCCCGTGAGCGGCTCCGGGCTGTCGCCGATGTCCTGCCATGTGGCTAGCAGAGCGAGCGATGGGCCGAGGGGCCATCTGACCTCGAGCGTGTCGCGAAAACCCGGGGTTGCGGTCGCCTGTGGCCGTAGCGAGCGTTGATCGAGCGGCCAGAGGTGCACCGGATGATCGGATGTGGCGAGGACCGGCTCGTCGAATTCGACCAGGCTCCACCGCATGCTCCCGATGATCGACGTGCCCATGCGGGCGTGCTTGAGCATGCGAGTCATGCGATTGCTGCTTCCGGTCATGTCCTCACGAAGCTGCTCGAGCGCCTCCGCCGTGAGCCGTCCATCGATGACCCCATCCGCCGGCGGATGGTCGGTGAACTGCGCGAAGACCTCAAGCTCCGCTTCCACGATCGCGTCGAGTCGAGCGAATTCGCGCGGCCCCCTGACGACCTGCAATGCCAGGAGCTCAGCGACCGCGGCCTTGTTCTCGCGCGTCAACGGCCACAGCTCGCGAACGCGCTGCAGCAGCGGTGCGATCGCGTTCTCGCCCGGCCCGGGGGACGATTGGACGTCGTGAAACGTCTCTCCGTCGGGTCGCTCCCGGGCGTAGAAGAGCTCGCGCACGGCGATGTCGGTGACGCCCTGCTGCTGCGGTTGCAGGGGTGCGTCGGCGGGGGCGCCGGGCGGCGGCGTCACCGGGTGGACGCACGCGACGTCGCGCTCGCCGGCCCAGGCGCGTAGATAGGCGCGCGGGACAACCTGGCTGTCGTGTTGGTCCTGCGCCGGGGCGTCTTCAGGCGTACTCATCGAGCAACCTTATGCTGAGGAGAGCGATTGGACGGCGTCGACAGCGCGGGCACGCCGAGGCAGAGACTGTCCGACGAACTGTGTGTGAGGCCGTGGCGACTTGATTGATGGTCGTTGTGGTTAGCCGGGGTAGCGGTCTCCGAAGTGGATCTTCAGGGCGGCGCGTGGTGCGCTCCAGGTGCGGCTTCGTTGCCACTTGGCGTCGGCCTTCATGATCGCCAAGTAGATCAGCTTGGTCGCGGCCTGTTGGTCGGGGAAGTGTCCGCGGGTCTTGATCGCCTTGCGGATCTGGCGGTGAAGCCCCTCGATCGTGTTGGTCGTGTAGACGGCGCGACGCAGCTCCTCGGGCAACGAGAGAAACGGTGTGACGTGCTGCCAGGCGTCGCGCCACGCCCGCACGGTCGCGGGGTAGCGGGCGCCCCACTGCTCGTCGAAGCGCTCGAGCTCGACGAGTGCCTGGTCGGCGTTGGGGGCGGTGTAGATCGGGCGTAGCGCCGAGGCGACCTTCTTGAGGTCGCGGTAGTTGACGTAGCGCAGCGACGCGCGGATGAGATGCACGATGCAGGTCTGCACCCACGCCTGCGGGAACGTCGCCTCGATCGCTTCGGGGAAGCCTTTGAGGCCGTCGACGCAGGCGATCAGGACGTCCTGCACGCCGCGACGGCGCAGGTCGTTGAGGACCGCCAGCCAGAACTTTGCGCCCTCGGTCTCTTGCCACCAGATCCCGAGGACCTCGCGCTCACCGTCGCAGGTGACGCCCAACGCGATGTAGCAGGCGAGGTTGCGTACCGAGCGGTCCTCGCGGACCTTCACGCGCAGCGCGTCGAAGTAGACGATCGGATAGACCTCATCCAGCGGCCTGGTCCGCCACGCCTCGACGTCGGCGAGCACGGCGTCGGTGATGCGGCTGATCGTGTCGCGACCGATCTCGGTGCCATAGAGCTCTGAGAGGTGCGCTGAGATGTCGCAGACGGTCATGCCGCCGGCGTACAGGCCCAGGATCTTGTCGTCCAGACCGGCCAAGCGGGTTTGGCGCTTGGCGACCAGCTGCGGCTCAAAGCTGCTGTCGCGGTCACGCGGCGTCTTGATCTGCACCGGCCCCAGATCGGTCTGCAGCGTCTTCGCAATCGACCCGTTGCGCGTGTTCGAAGCGCTCGGCACGCCACCGGGCGGATGGCCGAGATGCTCGGTCAGCTCAGCCTCCAACGCCGCCTCGACGACCCGGCCGGCGAGCTGCGACAACAGGCCACCTGGGCCCGACAGCTCCTCGGGCCGCAGCCCCTTCACAGCGTCCTCGAGTGCCCCCTCAGGCAGCAAGCCGGCGAGGCGGTCAAAGACCTCCTGCGGCGGCTCATGGCCCTCAGGTTCGGCGCCCGGCTCGGGGCGCCGCTTGGACTTCATGGTGCTCATGGTGATCGATGGATCCCTTCTGCGGGCCGCGCGCGCCGCGCCCGCCCGAGCCACCTCGCCCTACGGGCTCGGCGACTCAGGCAGGCGCGGCGACACAGCTACCGCGGTCGCTCACCACGACCACACACACTTCACCGGACAGAACCCCGAGGCATTCACATCCCTTGACGGACCCTTAGGATTGTCTCGTTGGACGTCAGAGTTCATCTGGCAACTGCCGAGGGGGTTTCACATGCAGGGGCTCGTCGGTGGTCGGGTTGGCGTTACGCGCGCCATGCCGGCATTCGCTGCGCTGCTCATCCTCGCCGTCGTCGCAACGGCGCCCGCCGCGGCGCAGGACGCGCCTGCCCTGAACGGCTATCGCGTCAAGGCGACCGCCAAGAACCTGCAAGCGCTCGCGGCAGCGGGCTTCGACGTCACCGAGGGCCGCAACCTCAAGCGGGGCACGATCGATGTCGTCGGCACCGCGGAGCAGGTCGGCGCGGCCAAGCTCGACGCGAAGAAGCTGACCTCCAACAGCGCGGGCCGCGCGACACGCGCGGCGCCCACCGACGGCGCGACCGACGCGGCCTTCAACGTCTGGACGAAGTACGACGCCGTCGATGGCGACGACAAGGAGCAGTACACCGAGCAGTACGAGCGCGTGCTGGCCGACTTTCCCGACCTCGTCGCCAAGCGGGCCACCGGGACCACCTACGGCGGGCGCGAGATCGTCGCCCTGCAGGTCACGAGGAACGCGACCGGCGCGGACATCGCCGGGCGCCCCGCCGTGCTCTACAACGCGATGCAGCATGCGCGCGAGTGGCTCGCCGGCGAGACGTGCCGGCGCACCCTGGACTACTTTCTCGAGAACTACGGCAAGACGACGAGCGCAGGCCTCGAGGTGACGCGCCTCGTCGACAGCACCGAGCTGTGGTTCGTGTGCGTCAACAACCCCGATGGCTATGAGTTCACGTTCACGCCCGGCAACCGCCTGTGGCGCAAGAACCTGCGCGACAACGATCTCAACGGCATCATCGTCCCCGGCGACGGCGTCGATCCCAACCGCAACTTCTCCTCCAACTGGGGCCGCGACGAGGAGGGCTCCTCGCCGGACCCGGCGAGCGAGACCTACCGCGGCCCGTCGCCGGCCTCCGAGCCCGAGACGCAGGCGATGGAGGCACTCTTCGCCGAGATCCATCCCGTCTTCCAGAAGAACGACCACACCGCGGCGGAGCTGCTGCTCTACCCGCAGGGCTTCCAGCAGGACACACCGTCGGCCGACCACGAGATCTTCACCGCGCTCGCCGGCGACCCGTTCAAGCCGGGTATCGAGGGATTTTTGCCCGAGCTCTCCGCGGGCCTCTACATCACCAACGGCGACTTCACCGACTGGGCCTACAACACGCAGAACACGCTGTCGTTCACGCCCGAGGGAACGACGGCCGAGGACCCGACCGTCACCGGCTTCGAGTACCCCGACTCGCCGCAGCAGATCCAGCAGGAGTTCCGCCGCCACCTGCCGTTCGCGCTCGATCTCGCGCACTCGGCCGACCATCCGGAGGAGCCTGTTTCGCACCTCGACAACTCGGCCGACGACTTCAGCGTCGGCACGTTCGCCGAGTCCTACGGCGACCCGCAGGCGGTGAGCGCGGTCGTCAAGCGCAAGCTCGGGGCGGTCAAGCTGAAGTTCCGCGTCAACGGCGGCGCCGTGCAGGTCGTGCCGACGACGGCGTACGCGGGCGGCGAGCGCTACTACAAGGATCCGGGCGTCTACTACCGTCGCGTGCGCGGCTTCGTCTCGGGCACGTCGCCGGGCGACTCGGTCGAGGTGTGGTTCTCCGCCGGCGGCCGTGACTCGGGCCACTTCACCTACGAGGCCGTGGTCGAGACGGCGAACCCGGTGCTGATCCTCGCCAACGAGGACTACTCGGGCGTGCAGCCCAACCCCGCGCCCGAGGCCGGGCCGAAGTACCTGGCCTTTTACACGGCCGCGCTCGACGCCGCCGGCGTGAAATACGACGTCTATGACATCGACGCGCACGACCGCCGCGCGCCCGACCCGCTCGGGATCCTGTCGCACTACTCGCACGTCGTCTGGTACACCGGCGACGACTACGTCCCGCGCGAGCCCGATGCGCCCGGCGGCTCGGGCATCACGAAGATGGCCGTCGAGACGCAGAACGCCGTGCGCGACTTCATCAACGACGGCGGCAAGCTGCTGTACACCGGCAAGAACGCCGGCCGCGTGTTCTCCGAGGGCTACGCGTACAACCCGTTCCAGGCGCAGGAGAACACGTATTGCCAGAACGCCAACCCGAGCTGCATCATCGTCCAGGATGACTTCCTGCAGTACTGGCTGGGCGCCTATCGCTACGTTCTCGGGGCCGGCGAGGACGACACCGGCCAGCCGTTCGGAGTGAACGGCACGCTGAATCCCTTCGACGCGCTGAGCCTGACGTTCAACGGCGCGGACTCCGCGCAGAACAACGACAACACGGCGACGCTGCTGACGACGTCCTCGGTGCTCGATCCGGCGACCTACCCGCTGTTCGCCGACTCGCGTGCGGTAGCGGCGTGGCAGCGGCCGGGCGCGGCGCCGTTTGCTCCGCACGCCGGCGACTGGTTCTTGTCGGCGGGCACCACCCACGCTGCGTACAAGCGCCTGCTCAAGCCGTTCTCGATCCCGGCGGGCGGCGGCACGGTGAAGTTCTGGACGTCGTACGACCTCGAGCGGGACTATGACTACCAGTTCGTCGAGATCCACACCGCCGGAGAGGACGACTGGACGACGCTCGCGGACTCGGGCGGCCACACGAGCACGGATGTCGGGCTGTCGTGCCCGACGACGGGCGCCGGATCGGCCTGGCAGACCTACCACCCGTTCCTCGCCCACTACCAGACGGTCATCGACGGCGGCAACGACTGCACCCCGACCGGCTCGAGCGGCACGTGGAACGCGGCGACCGGCAACTCGGGCGGCTGGCAGGAGTGGTCGATGCCGATCCCCGCGGCCTACCACGGCGAAAACGTCGAGATCTCGGTCGCCGTGGCGACCGATCCGGCGAGCCTCGGCCTCGGCAACTGGGTCGACGAGCTGCGGGTCGTCGACGCGGCCGACAACCCGATCAACTCCGCCGACCCGTCGTTCGAGGCAGGGATCGACGGCTGGACGCTGCCCGGTCCTCCCGCGCCCCCAGGCCCCTCCGGCCAGTCCGACGAGACCGGCTGGGTGCGCGCGCAGAGCGCCCCGTTCGTCGAGGCGCCCGTCGTGACGACGAACGACACGGTCTACACCGGCTTCGGCTTCGAGGCGATCACCGGCGCGGCGAACCGCACCGCGTTCATGCAATCCGCGCTGACGCATCTCGGCGCACCGCACAAGCCGGTCTTCGACGCGCCGACGCCGGTGCCCGAGACGCCGCCGCCGCCACCGCCGCCACCGCCGCCGCCACCACCAGGGGGCCCGCCGCTGCACCGGTTGCTGACCCTGCAGGTCAATAGCCCGCAGAAGCTGCGGGTCGTGCGTCGCAGGGGACTGCGGATGACGGTCGGCTGCAACGCGCGCTGCACGACGAGCGTTCGCCTGGTCGTCAGCAACGCCACCCGGCGGCGCTACAAGCTCTCGTCGAGGGTCATCGGGCAGCGCACGATCTCGGTCCAGACGGGGCACAAGCGGTCGTTCCGCGTTGCGCTCACGTCAAAGGCCAGGAAGCGCCTGCGCCGGGCGACCAGGCTGCGGCTCTCGGTGCAGGCAACCTGGACGGGCGTGCAGCCCTCCGTCCGCAAGACGCGCTCGGTGCGGCTCACCCGCTGAGTCAGGCCCTCCGCGCCGCACGACGCCAGGAGCCCGGCGCGGGGCCCGGGCTCCTGGTTCGCGCATCGACCGAGGGGGGGACCTACGGGCGCGTGAACTCCTTCACCGACGTCGCCGCGAACTTCGAGTTGACGAGCACGACGACCTCCGTGCCATCGGACTTGCGCACGTGTGCGTGGTAGGCGGCGCCATCGCGCCCGCCGTTCTCTGTGCGCAGGACCGTGCCGCCGGGCACCTTCTTGAGCGCTGCGGCCTTGACCTTCGCCGCGGTGGTACCGGTGAACGCCTCGTCATGCGGGCCGCCGGGGCCGCCCGGCCCGTGGCTGCGGCCGCCGGGGCCGCCGGCCCGCTTGGTCTCCACGGACGTTGCCTTGAAGCTCGCGTTGACGAGCACGGCGACCTCGGTGCCGTCGGACTTGCGCACGTGGGCGTGGTACTTCGAACCGTGCGGCCCGCCCGCCTCGGCGCGCAGCACGGTGCCGCCGGGCACCTTTGCGAGCGCCGCGGCCTTGACCTTGGCGGCGGTGCCTGCGGTCAATGCGGTCTGGTGCGGGCGCTTGGACGCGGTCGACGACGTGGTGCCGTTGGTAGCCGCGCCTGCGAGTGCGGCGCCGCCGGCGGCGAACGCCGAGACCACCGCGATGGCGGTGAGCGTCTTTCGTGACGATGTGAGCATTCGGGTGTTCCTCCTGTTGATCGTGCGAGGTGGTCACAAGATCGACGCCGGGGCTGTGAGAACGTCCGGCCCAAGCTGAGAATTTGCCGAGAGGTCTGAGCCGTCCACCCGAGCGGATCGAGGCTGAAGGTTCGCCGCGAGGCCGTCGATACACTGGACGCATCATGAAGACCGATATCCATCCGGAATACGTTCAGGCCCACGTCCGCTGTACGTGCGGCAACGAGTTCGAGACCCGCTCGACTCAGTCCGACATCCACGTCGAGATCTGCTCGAACTGCCATCCCTTCTACACCGGTCGCCAGAAGCTCGTCGACACCGGTGGTCGCGTCGACCGATTCAAGCGTCGCGCCGCGAAGCGCTCTGCTGAGAAGTAACGAGGTGAGCTAGCCGTTGGCGGCCGCTGAAGAACCAGAGCGGCTGCCGATGGCCGAAGCGCCGGCGGGCATGCTCGTCGCGAGCAAGGACGCCCCCGTGGGCGGTCAGGCGGTGCTCGAGGGCGTGATGATGCGCGGCGTCTCGACCTGGGCCGTCGCCGTGCGCGTCCCATCCGCCGAGCAGAAGGCCGAGGGTCGTGCGCGCGAGGCCCATGAGGCCGCGCTCGGCGAGATCGAGGTGCAGAGCTTCCCGCTCGTCTCGGCGCTCAAGCGTCACCGGTGGCTGCGGCTGCCGATCATCCGCGGTGTCGTCGCGCTCGTCGAGTCGCTGAAGATCGGCTTCAACGCGCTGAACATCTCGGCCAACGCGCAGTTGCCGGAGGACGAGGAGCCGATCTCGAAGGGCACCTGGACGGGCACGGTCGTGCTCGCGCTGGCGCTGGCCATCGGGCTGTTCTTCCTGCTCCCGGTCGGCCTGACGAGCCTCTTGAAGGATTCGCTGCCCAACTCGGTGGTGTTCGTGATCGTCGAGAAGCTCATCCGGATCACGATCTTCCTCCTGTACCTGTGGGCGATCTCGCGGATCAAGGACCTCCAGCGCGTCTTTCAGTACCACGGCGCCGAGCACAAGGTCATCTCCTGCTACGAGGCCGGCCTGCCGCTGACGCCAGAGAACGCAAAGCAGTTCAGCCGCCTGCATCCGCGCTGCGGAACGAGCTTTCTGCTCATCGTCATGATCGTCGCGATCGTCGTCTTCGCGCCGCTCGGCACGCCCGCCTGGTACTGGCTGTTCGTCTCGCGCATCGTCGGCATCCCGCTCGTCGCGGGCCTCGCGTTCGAGGTCATCAAGTGGTTCGGCCGCAACCGATCCAAGCGCTGGGTGCGCGTCCTCATGCTCCCGGGCCTGAAGCTGCAGCTGCTCACGACGCGCGAGCCCGACCGCTCGCAGCTCGCCGTGGCGATCGCCGCGCTCGACGCGGTGCTCGCCGTCGAGCAGCCGCACGAGGCCAGCGAAGCGGACCGGATCGGCATGGAGGTTGTCGCATAGGTAACGTCGCCCGCAGGTCGCCGGTTCCGGCGACCGGAGGGCGAAACCTCCCGATCCTGCGGCTGCTCGACGGCGGATCAGCGAGGTGGTGGGGGGTGTACGTCAGCGCCGGGTCGGGTCGCGTCATGCGCGCGGACGTGCCTGCTCATCGGCGACACCCGCGCGCGCGGAACGCCGCGAGCCGTGACCGGAAGCCAGACGGCATCCGGCCCTTCGTCCTGACGCTCGTGCGCTGAAGGGTCAGGCGCTGAGGCGCATGGCCGTGGAGATGTCGGCCATGTCCTCCTCGTAGCTGATGACCCGGTTGCGCCCGCCGTCCTTGGCGCGATAGAGCGCCTGGTCGGCGCAGCGCAGCAGGTCGTCCGCGGTCTGGCCGACCGTCAGCCCCGCGACGCCCGCGGAGAGCGTCACGCCGTGACGCTGCGCCATCGACTTGCCGCCGACGGAGGCGAGCATGCGGCGCGCGACGAGCGCGGCCTTCTCCGGCCGGCAGTCGGGCAGGATCATCGCCATCTCGTCGCCGCCGATGCGGGCGAGCAGGTCGCCCGTGCGCATGACAGTGTTCAGGTTCTGGGCGAGGTTCACGAGCACCTTGTCGCCGGTCGCATGGCCGAAGCGGTCGTTGATCGTCTTGAAGTGGTCGACGTCGACGAGCACCACCGACAGGGAGCGCGTGTGGCGATGCGCGCGCTCGGTCTCATCCTCGAGGCGCTGGTCGAACGCGCGCCGGTTTGCGAGGTTCGTGAGCGGGTCCGTCAGGGCCAGCGCGGCAAGCCGCTCGTGGGCTTGGGCGTTGGCCACCGCAACGCTCGCGAGCTGGGCGAAACGGGCAATGCGCTTCTCGTCCTCGCGCGGAAACGCCCGGCGCCCGTCGCGCAGGGCGACGATGATGCCCCATGTCTTGCCGTCGACCTGGACGGCGGCGGCGATCCGATGGCGGAAACTCAGCGGATCGTCCTCGGAATCGAGTGACAGCCGGGTCATGCCGCCAGCCGCGCGCAGGTGCGCGAATGCGCCGTCAGGCAGGTGGTCGGCGGTGGCGCCCGTGGGAAACGCGCGATCCGGATAGCGCGTCCACGAGGCGAGGTTGCGGTACGTGAGGCCATCCTCGAGGCGCAGGACATAGCCGCAGTCGGCCTTCAACAGGCGCGCGACCTGCTCGGCGACGAGCGCGAAGAGGACCTCCGGCGACGTGCCGGCCGCGACGCTGGTCGCGACGCGCTGCACGGCCGTCTGCTCGCGGGCGAGCGTCTGGGCGCGCCGGACGTTCTGGCGCAGCTGCTCGGCGTTGTCGGTCTGCTCGATGGCGAGGCGGGCGAGGTGGGTCGAGCGATCGATGATCAGCTGATCGTCGGGGTGCGGCGCACGGCCCTCGGTGTAATACATCTCAAAGCAGCCGAGGATCGAGTTGCGGCTCGAGCGGATCGGCGTCGACCAGCCCGCGTGCACGCCATGGGCGCGAGCGTCATCGGCGAACGCAGCTGTGATCGGATCGCTCGCAAGGTCGGTGACGACGACCTGCTCGCCGCGGTGCACCGAGGTCCCGCAGATGCCGTGTCCCTCGCCGACGGTCTGCCCGTCGATCGCGATCGCGTAGCTGCGTGGCAGGCTCGGGCTGGCGATATGGCGCAGACGGTCGGGTCCGCCGCGGACCGGCTCGCGCAGCAGGATCGAGGTGAGCATGCGCGGCGCGTGCGCGTCGACCGCGCGCAGCAGCTCGCTGAGCGTCTTCTGGAGCGGCGCGCGTGCCGCGATGAGCTCCAGCACGGCCTGCTGATCCTCGCTCCAGCGCTTCTCGCGCTCGGCCTCGGCACGGGCCGCCCGCAGCTCGACTTCGGTGAGCGCTGACGTCGCGAGCTCGGTGACGAGCTCGACGTCGTCGATCGTCCAGTGGCGCGGCAGCGAGTCGAGCACGCAGAACGTGCCGTGGGCGTGGCCGCCGGCGCTCAGCAGCGGCACGGTGAGGTAGGCGACGGCGGTGCGGCCGGCGACCGCGGCGGCCGGGTCCGTGATCCGCACGTCGTCGACGACCAGTGGGACGGCGCGTTGCAGGACCTGTTCGCAGCACAGATCGTCGAGCATCCGCCCGTCGGGGGACCCGATCAGCTCGCTGTCGCTCGTGCAGCTCGCGATATCGAGGTGATCGCCGTCGACAAGCGCGACGAGCGCGGCCGGCGCGCGCAGTGCCTTGGCGGCCCAGTGCGTCAGACGGTCCAGTGCCGCGGTGGCGTGTGCGTCGAGGTCGGGGTGCCGTGCGGCTTGGCTGCCCTCCGGCGGGCCGATGCTCCAATGTGACTCCACGTTCCTGTTCATCGGAAAGGCGCGCGAATCCCTTGAGAGCTTGAGGAGCCAAAGCTCAGTGAGGACGGATGTCCGGCGCCTTCGTGACGCATGGGACCTCCACCGGCGCTGGCGTGAGCAGGACCTCGTCGAGCAGACCAGCGGACGCGATCGCGTCGACGATCGCACCGTGACCGGGGCGACCGGAGACGAGCACCTTGAGCTCGCTGCCGCGTGTCTGGCAGTCCGCGCGTGCGCGCATGAGGATCGCCAGCCCGCCGGTGTCGATCGCGGTCAGGTCGCGCAGATCGACGACGATCGTCCGAGCGTCACCCTCGAGCCTGGCGTCGAGTGCTTGGCGCAGACACATCGCCGCGTGGGCATCGATCTCGCCGCGAGCATCCAGCTCCGGGATGACCCAGCGCCGGCGCCTGCAGTTGAGACTGGCCATCAATGGCTCCCGTCGCACACGACGTGTGCGATGGTCCGCCGCTGGCCGCTTCCATCAGGGCCGCTGCCGGTGCCGTCTCACCGCTAAACGCGCCTCGGGGAACCGCCACCCGGCTACCCACGGCGATGCACGCACCGTAGCAACCGCCGAGACAGAGTCAACGCGGACTACACTCGATCACGTAGCGCCGCTTCTCGCGGGCCTTGTCCGTCTTCCTCACCTGCGAGCCGCGCTGGATATGAGGGGGGCGAGACCGGAGCGGGCTTAATGCCCGATACAGGATCTCCCACAGCAGCGGACGGTGCCCCCGTCCGGTCGATGTCGGCCGCGATCTCAAATGCCGTCGTCGGTCTGTTGCACGACTACACGGGCCGTGGCCCGACGAAGGTGCGTACGACGATCGGGCCAGACACCATCGTCGTCACGCTGCGCGACAGCCTCACCAAGGCTGAGCGCACGCTTGCCTCTCGCGGCCAGGCCCTCGAGGTGCTGGCGATGCGCCGCGCGTTTCAGGACACGATGCGCGAGGATCTCATCAGCGTCGTGCAGGGGCTCACAGGCCGTAAGGTCGAGGCGTTTCTCAGCGACAACCTGCACGACCCCGACGTCGCCGTCGAGATCTTTCTCATGGTGCCCGACAACGATGGGTTGCACGTGGCCTGAGGCTTCGCACCTGATCGGCCTTTGACAACCGGAGTACCGTCAATTGCTCAGGTTCGCTCGAGGACGTGCTAGGACACACGGACTCGCGGGCCGCCCCCGACACGGAAAGGGGCCTATCGTGGCGCGCGAGCGACCGAAAGCCTCCGACAGCAAGCCTCACCTCGTGTGTATCGACGGTGGCTGGCAAGAGCAGACCGGACCGCACCTGACGCTCGCCGAGGCGCATGCACTGCGCCGAAGCGCCTCCTTGACGCACGCCCAGCTCACGGCACATTTCACGCCGGCTGCACCCGCGCACTCGGCGTCGCGCCGTCGTCCTCGAGGCCTCTGACAGCGCGGCCGCAGGGCGCTCAGAGCGGGCGCGCGGCGGCGTATGTGGACTAACCTCGGAGCGTGCTCGAGCAACTCGTTCAGCAGATCGAGGCGCGCTTCGCTGACGCCCAGAAGGAGATGTCCGACCCGGACGTCTTTGCCGACCGCAACCGTGCGGCGGCGGCCGGTCGTGCCTTCCGTCAGCTCGAGCCCGCGGCGAAGCTCGCAGCGGCCTGGCGGCGCGCCGCCGACGACGAGTCCTTCGCGCGCGAGATGCTCGACGCCGGCGAGGAAACGGACGACGCGCGCGAGATGCTGGCGGCCGCACGCGCCGAGATCGCGCGCCTCGAGGAGGAGATCCGCCTCGCCATGGTGCAGCGCGACCCCAATGACGACAAGAACGTCATCGTCGAGATCCGCGCGGGCGCCGGCGGCGACGAGGCGGGGCTGTGGGCCGCCGACGTCTTCCGGATGCTGGCGAAGTACGCCGAGGCGCGCGGCCTGCAGGTCGAGTTGCTGCAGGTCGACGAGGGTGCCTACACGTTCGCGATCAAGGGCGACAGCGCCTACTCGATCTTCAAGTTCGAGGGCGGCACGCACCGCGTGCAGCGCGTCCCCGCGACGGAGTCCCAGGGCCGCATCCACACGTCGACGGCGACCGTCGCGGTGCTGCCCGAGGTCGATGATGTCGACGTGCAGGTCGACCAGAACGACCTGCAGATCGACGTCTATCGCTCCTCGGGACCGGGCGGTCAGTCGGTGAACACGACGGACTCGGCGGTCCGGGTCACGCACAAGCCGACCGGCATCGTCGTGTCGATGCAGGACGAGAAGTCCCAGCTGCAAAACCGCGAGCGGGCGATGCGCGTCCTGCGCGCCCGCCTGTACGACCAGGCACTCGCCGAGCAGCAGGCCGAGCTCGCCGCCGACCGCCGCTCGCAGGTCGGCACCGGCGAGCGCGCGGAGAAGATCCGGACCTACAACTACGGCGAGCGGCGCGTCACCGACCACCGCATCAAGTACACGGCGCACAACCTCGACGACGTGCTCGCCGGGGCGCTGGACGAGTTCACCGCGGCGCTCCAGGCCGACGAGAAGCGGCGCAAGCTGGAGCTCCAGGCGACGGCCTGATGTCAGGGTTCGGCGGCGTGCCGGTGCGGGATGCGCTGGACTCCGCGGTGATCGCCATCGGCGCCGCGGGATCCGACACGCCGCGCCTGGACGCCGAGCTGCTGCTCGCCGACGCGCTCGGCGTGGATCGCACGGCGCTGTTTCTCGATCCCGGACGCGAGGTGTCCGGTCCGGCGGTGCAGGCCTTTCAGGACGCCGTGCGGCGCCGGTCGGCGGGGCG
Organism: uncultured Actinomycetes bacterium; assembly: GCA_963705315.1. Classification (GTDB taxonomy): domain Bacteria; phylum Actinomycetota; class Thermoleophilia; order Solirubrobacterales; family Solirubrobacteraceae; genus CADCVQ01. Next base: position 3,192,046 of record OY970068.1, on the reverse strand, counting down.
CGAGCCGGTCGCGTACATCCTCGGACGGCGCGGGTTTCGCCAGATCGAGCTGTGCGTCGACGAGCGGGTGCTCGTGCCGCGGCCGGAGACCGAGCTGCTCGTCGAGGTGGGGCTCGAATTGACCACCGGCGCGCGGGTCGCCGACGTCGGAACGGGCAGCGGCGCGGTGGCGCTCGCGCTCAAGCAGGAGCGGCCGGATCTCGAGCTGACCGGGACGGACGTCAGCGCCGGCGCGCTGGCCGTCGCGCGGGCCAACGCGCAGCGGCTGAAGCTCGACGTCGCGTTCCGGCACGGTGACCTGCTCGCCGGGATCGGGGAGGTCGACGCGATCCTGTCCAATCCGCCGTATGTCGCGGCATCGGCGCGGGCCACACTCGCGCCGGAGATCACGCGCCACGAGCCGCCTGGCGCGCTCTTCGCCGGCGACGACGGCCTGGATGTCATCCGGCGCCTCGTCCCCGCTGGCGCCGCCGCGGCGCTGCTCGCGATCGAGGTCGGGGAGGGTCAGGCGCCCGCGGTCGGGGAGCTCATGGCGGACGCCGGGTTCGCCGAGGTCCAAGCGCTGCGCGACCTGGCCGGCATCGAGCGCGTGGTGGTCGGGCGGCGCTGATGATCGACGCCGGGGCGTTCGAGCGCTGCATCGCGGACGGGGGAGTGGCGGTCTTTGCAGCGGACACCGTCTACGGGCTGGCCTGCGACCCGGAGTCCGCGGCCGCGGTGACGCGCCTGTACGAGCTAAAGGGGCGGCCGGCGGACAAGCCCGCGGCGGTGATGTTCTTCGCGCTCGACGCGGCGCTCGCGGCGCTGCCGGAGCTGGGCGCGCGGACGCGCGCGGCGCTCGAGCGGCTGCTGCCCGGCGGGCTCACGGTCCTGCTGCCCAATCCCGAACAGCGCTTCGGGCTGGCCTGCGGGCCGGACCCCGCGACGCTCGGGCTGCGTGTCCCGGCGGTGGAGGCGCTGGCAGCCGTGACGCGGCCCGTGCTGCAGTCCAGCGCGAACCTGACCGGCGGGGCCGAGGCGCGGCGCGTGGATGACATCGATCCCGCGCTGCGCGCGGCGGCCGACCTCGTGCTCGACGGCGGCGAACTGCCGGGGACGCCGTCCACGGTCGTGGACCTTCGCGGCTACGAGGACGGGGCGTGGTCGGTGCTGCGCGCGGGGGCGGTGCCCCGCTCCACGCTCGCGGGTGTGCTCGGCTGACGCGAGTCGCGGATCGCTAGCCTCACGACCATGCGTATCGCGGTCGCTTCAGATCACGCCGGGTTCGAGCTCAAGCAGCACGTCAAGGAGCTGCTCACGGCCGACGGACACGAGGTCGTCGACCTCGGCCCTGAGACCGACGAGTCGACCGACTACCCGCGGTTCGCCCGCCCCGCCGCCCAGCTCGTCGCCTCGGGCGATGCCGAGCGAGGCGTGCTCGTGTGCGGCTCCGGCGTCGGCGTCTCGATCGTCGCCAACAAGGTCCCGGGCATCCGCGCCGTGAACGCGCACGACGCCGAGGAGGCGCAGCTCGCCCGCGCGCACAACGACGCGAACGTCGTGACCCTGTCGGGCCGGCGCCTCGCCGGAGACCAGGCGGACGAGATCGTGCGCGCGTTCATCTCCGGCGAGTTCGAGGGCGGCCGCCACGCACGGCGCGTCGACCTCATCGAAGCGCCGGAGTAGACCGCACCGCGAGATACAGTCGCAGTCGTGCTCGATGAGCTCGACGCACTGACGGCGTTCGCGATCGCGCTCGCCCTGACGGCCGCGCTCACGCCGTTGACGATGCGGGTAGCTCGCCGACTCGGCGCGATCGACAAGTCACGCGGCCGCGGCCTGGCGCCTGGTGGCACGCCGTTGCTGGGTGGACTGGCGATCTTCGCCGGCGGCACGGTCGCGGGGGTGATCGTGCTGCCCGGCAGCGACGAGCTCAACGGCATCCTCGCGGGCGCGGCGCTCGTCACGCTCGTCGGCGCGCTGGACGACCGCTTCGACCTGCACCCGTTCGTCAAGCTGCTCGGCCAGATCGCGGCGGCGGCAATCCCGGTTCAGGCGGGACTGACCGTCGACAACGTGACGTTCCCGTTCCTCGGCGCGGTGGACTTCGCCAGCGCCGGCGGGCCGCTGACGGTGCTCTTCCTCGTCGCGATCATGAACGTCGTCAACCTGTCGGACGGCATCGACGGGCTGGCGGCCGGCGTCTGCGCGATCAGCGCCGCGACGCTTGCGGTCATCGCGTTCGACCTCGGCCGCAACCAGGCCGGCATCCTCGCGGCGCTCACCGCCGGCGCGGCGCTCGGCTTTCTCATCCACAACTTCCACCCGGCGTCGGTCTACATGGGGGACTGCGGCTCGAACCTGCTCGGGCTGATGCTCGGCGCCGTCGCCGTGCTCGGCTCGGTGAAGACGAACGCCGTGCTCGCGCTGATCTTCCCGCTCATCGTGCTCGCCGTGCCGTTCCTCGACACGACGTTCGTCGTGCTCAAGCGGATGAAGTACCACCGGCCGGTCTACGCCGCCGATCGCGAGCACTTCCATCACCGATTGGATCGCATCGGCTTCTCCACGCGCCGGACGGTCGCGTACCTCTACGCGTGGACGCTGTCGCTCGCGGGCCTCGCGCTCGCGCTGCGCTTCGTGCCGTACTCCGACAACGGCGGCACGCTGCACGTCGGCTGGGCGACGGTCATGGCCGTGCTCGGCCTGCTCGTGCTCGCGGCGTCCGTCTACCTGGTGTACGTGCTCGAGATCCTGAAGTTCAAGCGCCTGGACGCGTTGCGCCTGCGCCGCGCGAAGCCGTCGACGACCGAACAGGAGATCGACGCGGACGTCGCCTCGCACCTAAAGACGGGCGAGTTCGACGCCGTCCGGCGCGAGACCGAGGAGTTCGAGCGGCTCGGGTCTTAGGGCCGCGCGGTCGACGAACAGAATCGATGAGGGAAAGTGGGAGCGACCGGCACGGGTGCCCGCCGGACGATCGTGTCGAGTAGTGCTCTATATCCGAGCATTATTCGACACGACCGCCGGATTCTGCGGCGCTTCGCTCCGCATTCCCTGATCGCTGCTGTTTGGTCCCTCAACGCGTGTGACGACCTGCCACCGCCGTGAAACCTGGCGCGGCCGATCCACAGCGGCCACTAGGGTGTTACGTCGGTTCGATGCACGTCTCCCAACTCGACGACGCCGACGCGTTCGTGACGCTCGACGGCTCCACGATCCGCGAGCTGGCGGGGGCTGTGTCTCTGCCGACCGCCAACCAGTCGCTCGCCGAGGCGACGGTGCCGGTGGATGGCGCGACGAGCGAGCACTACCACCGCATCACCGAGGAGCTGTACTTCATCACCGCCGGGAACGGCCGCATGCGGCTGGGCACCGAAGAGCGCGACGTCGGGCCCGGGGATTGCATCGTCATCCCTCCGGGTGAGCGCCACCAGATCGTGAACACGGGCAGCGAGCCGCTGCGCCTGCTGTGCTGCTGCGCACCCGCGTACAGCAACGAGGACACCGTCCTCACCGAGGACTGAGGCCGCGTGTTCTCGTGCACGGCCCGCGCGGCCGGTCTGCTCGCGTTCATCGCGTGCCTCGCGGCGCCGACCGGCGCGCCGGCCAGATCGCTGCCGCAGATCGGCATCGCCGACCAGAAGCCCGACATGTTCGCCGATCCGCGCTTCGCGGCGCTGGGCATCAAGCAGGCCCGGCTCGCGGTGCCGTGGGACGCCCTGCATCACGACTGGCAGGTCGCCGAGGTCGACGCGTGGATGAACGGCGCACTGGTGCACGGCATCAACCCGCTCATCACGTTCGGCCATTCGCGGGTGAGCACGTTCTCGCTGCCGTCGCCCAAGCGGATGCGCAAGGAGTTCCGCGCCTTCCGCGCGCGCTATCCCTGGGCGACGACGTTTGCAACCTGGAACGAGACGAACCACTGCGGCGAGAAGGTCTGCCGCCGCGCGAAGCTCGTCGCCGCCTACTACCGCGGCCTCAAGCGCGAGTGCCCGACATGCACGATCCTCGCCGCCGAGGTCATCGACCTGCCGTCGATGGCGACCTGGATGCGGTCGTTTCGCCGCCACCTCGGCTACATGCCGCGGCTCTGGGGGCTGCACAACTACGTCGAGGCCAACCGCTTCAAGACCAAGCGCCTGCGCCAGATGCTCAAGCTCATCGGCCGCAAGGGCAAGCTCTGGCTGACCGAGACCGGCGGCGTCGTCCGGCGCTCGAACAACAGCTCGACCGACCTGCCGGAGGGGCCGCGCCATGCCGCGCGTGTGACGCGCTACATCTTCGACCGGATCGTCAAGCGCAACAAGCAGATCCAGCGCGTCTACATCTACCACTGGAACGCGGGGCCGCGGAGCGTGACCTGGGACTCCGGGCTCATCACGTATGGCGGCCGTGAGCGCGGCGCCTACTGGGTGCTGCGGCGCGTGCTGCGCGAGGGCCTGAAGTAACGACGCTCGCGGCCGCCGAAGGCCGGTCTACTCTGCACGCAGGATGATCCTCGACTGCGCGCACTACCGGGACGGCAGTCGCCAGCACGACGGGCCGCTGGCGCTCGACGAGGCCGCCGAGCGTTGCGCCGAGGAGGGTTTCGTCTGGCTGGGGCTGCACGATCCCGAGGACGAGGAGCTCATGCAGGTGGCCGAGCGCTTCGACCTGCCCGAGCTCGCCGTCGAGGACGCGATGCACGCCCATCAGCGTCCCAAGCTCGAGGACTACGGACAGGGCTACTTCCTCGTCGTGCACACGGCCTGCTACCTCGACGCCTCCGAGGAGGTCGAGTTCGGCGAGGTGCACGTGTTCACGGGGCCGGGCTACGTCATCGTCGTGCGCCACGGGCGCGCGAGCGAACTGCACTCGGCGCGCGAGCGGCTCGAGGAGCATCCGGAGCTGCTGCGCGAGGGCCCGTTCGCCGCGGTCTGGGCGGTGCTTGACAAGATCGTCGACGACTACCTGCCCGTGGTCGAGGGAATCGAGAACGACGTCGAGGAGGTCGAGGTCGGGGTCTTCGACCATGACGACGATCAGACGCGGCGGATCTACTTCCTGCGTCGCGAGCTGGCCGAGTTCTACCGCGCGGTCCACCCGCTCCAGCTCGTGCTCGACCAGCTCGAGTCCCCCAACCGCACCGACGTCTCGCCGCTGCTGCGCGACCATCTGCGCGATGTCGAAGATCACCTCAAGCGCGTGGAGGAAGAGGTCGTGACGCACCGCGAACTGCTCACGGGTGTCCTGCAGGCGAACCTCGCCGTCATCACCGTCCAGCAGAACGACGTCGTCAAGAAGATCTCCGGTTGGGCGGCGGTGATCGCCGTGCCGACGCTCATCGCCAGCGTCTACGGGATGAACTTCGAGCACATGCCGGAGCTGACGTGGCAGTACGGCTATCCGTTCGCGCTGGCGCTGATGTTCGGGGTCGGCTTCGCGCTGCATCGCATGCTCAGCCGCGCCGGCTGGCTCTAGTGGGCCTTCTCCAAACGTCTGACCGCAAACCCCGGGCGCCGATCGGCATCCCGGGGTTTGCGGCCGAACGTTCCGAGAAGGCCCACTAGCAGGCAGGATCTCCGAATGGGAACCGAGGGCAGCTTCATCCTGGCCGCCGGCGCGCTGCTCGCGCTCGGCCTCGCCGCGTCGCTGCTCGCCGGGCGCCTGCGCATCCCCGGCCTCGTGCTGTTCCTCGGCGTCGGCATGGTCCTGGGCTCCGACGGCCTCGGCCTGATCGACTTCACCGACTACGAGCTGGCCCGCACGATCGGGATCCTCGCCCTGGCCCTCATCCTGTTCGAGGGCGGGCTCGCGGCGGGCTTCCCGGAGATCCGTCCCGTGCTCGGATCGGCGATCAGTCTGGCGGTCGTCGGCACGCTCACCACCGCCGTCATCACCGGGCTTGTCGCGACCTGGCTGCTCGACCTGACGCTGCTGGAGGGCATGCTCGTCGGCTCGATCGTGTCCGCGACCGACGGCGCGGCGATCTTCGCGCTGCTGCGTGGATCGACGCTCAAGCGCCGGCTCGCGCGCACGCTGGAGGGCGAGGCCGGGATGAACGACCCCGTCGCCGTGCTGCTCGTGATCGGGTTCATCGAGTGGATCCAGCACGACGACTACGGCATCATCGACATGGTCGGGCTGTTCGTGCTCGAGCTCGGGATCGGCGCGCTCATCGGCCTGGCCATCGGCTGGCTTGCCGTGCAGGCGTTCCGGCGCGCGAACCTCGCCACCGGCGGCCTGTACCCGGTCGCGTCGCTCGCCGTCGTCGGGCTCGCCTACGGCGCGGCCGATGTGCTGCACGGCTCAGGCTTCCTGGCCGTGTATCTCGCAGGGCTGGCGATGGGGTCGGCGCAACTGCCGGCGCGCCGCACCGTCGCCGCGTTTCACGACGGCATGGCGTGGGTTGCGCAGCTCGCGATGTTCCTCACGCTCGGGCTGCTCGTCCTTCCGGCGGATCTGCTCGACATCGCCTTCGAGGGAACGCTGCTCGCGCTCGTCCTCGTCTTCGTCGCGCGCCCCGTGGCGGTGATCGTCGCCACGGCGTTCGCGCCGCTGGGCATGACGGACCGCCTCGTGCTGGGCTGGGCCGGGCTGCGCGGCGCGGTGCCGGTCGTGCTTGCGCTGTTTCCGATCATCGAAGGGGTGCCGGACGCCGAGACGTTCTTCAACATCGCGTTCTTCGCGGTGCTCGTGTCGACGCTGTTGCAGGGAACGACGTTCGAGCCGCTCGCGCGCTGGCTGGGTGCCACGACCGAGGAGCCGGCGCTGCGCCCGCAGCTCGTCGAGGTCGGCTCGATCCGCGAGCTCGGCGCCGACGTCGTGGAAGTCCCGATCTCCGAAGGTGACGCCGTGATCGGCGTCCGCGTGCGCGATCTCGGGCTCCCGCGCGAGGCGCTCGTCAACGTGCTCGTGCGCGGAGACGAGGCGCTGCCCCCGCGCGGCTCGACGCGCCTGGAGGCCGGCGACCGGCTGTACATCGTCGCGCGCCAGGGCGCGGTGCGGGCGATCGAGGAGGCGCGCGAGCGCTGGCGCGTCGGCCCGGTGGGGCCGAAGCCGCGTCCGCCGAGGATCCCGACGGCCGGCGCCCCGATCTTCACGACGCGGCCGTGGGCGGACGCCGACGGCAACCCCGACTCACCGGAGTCCGTGCTCGGCATCGAGGTCGTTCAGCGGCTGGGTACGCGGTGGGACGTCCCGGGTGCCCTCGTGGTCCTGGCGGACGGCCGCTACGCGATCACCGGCCCGCACATCTCGGTCGGCAGCCGCGAGCAGATCCAGTGGCAGGCGCGCCGGCGGCTGCGGGCCGCCACGACGGACGCCGAGCGGGCGTGGTGGCAGGAGGTCATCGGGGCCTCGGCTTTGTAGTCGCTTCGTAGTGGTGCTCGACAAACAGCATCGATAAAGAAACGAGCGAAGGCAGCTGGCCCGGCCGTTGTGGCGGGTTCAGCGGGGGCGTGGTTCAAAACGTCCACTCTGTCGTCGTTCTGAACCACAGCCCCTCGGATCGCCCCCTCCCGGCGCCTCGCGACCCGCCCCACCATCGAACCCGCGTCCTTGTCGATGCCGTTTCGTGAACCGCGCCGCTACGTTCCTACGTGGGCCGCGGGTCGATCTGCACCAGGCCCTCGCGCGCCGCATGGTCGACCTGGAACGTCGTGTGCTCGATCCCGAACCGCTCGCGCACGAGCAGCTGGAGCTCACGCCGGCGGCCGTGGCAGTCGTCGTCCGGCGCCACGACGATGTGGGCGGCGAGCGCGGTGAACCCTGACGTCACCTCCCAGACGTGGAGGTCGTGGACCTCGACGATGCCGTCCGCGTGCGCGAGGGCGTTGCCGACGGCGCTGGGATCGATGCCGCGCGGGGACGCCTCCAGCAGCACGCGCATCGACGCGCGCAGCAGCAACCAGCCCGAGCGCAGCATGACCGCGGCGACCGTGAGCGCAGCCACCGCGTCGGCCTCAGCCGGCCCGCCCGACGCGATCACGATGCCGGCGATCACCGCCGCGAGCGATCCATAGAGGTCCGCCAGCACATGGGCGCGGGCGCCCTGGAGGTTCAGGCTGCGCCGTTCGGAGCGCGACAGCGCCCAGAACGCGGCGATATTGACGAGCATCCCGGTGAGGCCGACGGCGATGACGATCGGGCCCTCGACGTCGGGCGCGGAGCCCAGGCGCTGCAGGCCCTCGATCGCGATCACCCCGGCGAGCACGAACAGCGCGGCGCCGTTGACCTGCGCCGACAGGATCTCCGCGCGGCCGAGCCCGAACGTGAACGCGCCGGATGCGGGGCGCGCCGCGAGCCGCGCCGCAACCAGCGCGAGAGCGATCGCCCCGGCGTCGGTGAGCATGTGCGCCGCGTCGGAGAGCAGTGCCAGCGACCCGGCGAGGATGCCCGCGACGACCTCGACGCCCATGAAGCCCGCGATGAGCGCGAGTGCCACGGTGAGCCAGCGGCGGTCGGCATCCGCAGACAGAGCATGGGAATGCCCCGCATGGAAACGCTCGTGGCCGGGAAGGCGGTTCATGAGAGCCGGACGTTACGCCGCGTGACCCGGGCGCGTCGTGTCGCCTGTCACAAAGTGGTTACAAAGTCTTGGACCCCGCTATGCTGGCCGCGTCGCCCTACCGGATGTCGCGTTGCGGACTGCGCCTGGCGCGCGGTCCCGTATCCGTAGGGCCGCCCACTCTCCATGCCTTCCTTCGAGAACACGAACCCCTCACGTTCGGGCGCGTCCCCCGGACTCCCCGCCCGCGCTTCCCGCGCGGTGGCGCATGTGTAGGGTTCCGCCCCCTTCCATGGCGGAACCCCAGAACACGGAGCGCAGGCCTTGCTGATCGGCGCCTCTCGCTCGGTGCAACGCAGCTACGTCGCTCTGGAGTACATCGACGTGATCCTCGTCCTGATCGTGGCGGTCCCCGCGATTGCGCTTGGCGCGCCGGTGCTGGGATACACCGTTGGCGCCGCCGCGTGGATCATCGGGCGCATCATCTCGTCGAGGGTCGAAAAGCGCATCGTGGCCGTCGCTGACATGCGTCGGCGGCTTGGGTTCGGGGTGGCGTCCTCGATGCTCCGCGTCTGGTTGCTCGCGGCGACGATCATGATCGTCGGCGTGGCGGGATCACGGGCCGACGGCCTCACCGCCGCGCTCGTGATCTTCGGCGCCTTCTCGGTGCACTTCGGGCACACGGCTGTCGCGCACAAGTCGGCTCGGGCCAAGCGGGCGCGCGGATGAGCCAGCGCCGCAAAATCGGGCTCGGCATCGGAGCCGTCTACATCCTCGGGTTCGTCGCGATCATCGCGGCGTTCGGCGCCACGCGGCTGGACAACCCGGAGTTCAAGCCCCAGGAGGAGTTCAAGCTCCTCACGTGGATCAATCTCCCGGGCCCGATGGACATCAACAAGGGCGTCCTGTACCTCATCATCACGACGTCGCTGACGATCGGGGTGATGCTCTACGTCGCCAACCGGATGAAGGCGCGCCCGAACCGCGTGCAGACGGCCGTCGAATGGGCCTATACGGGCCTGCGCGACAAGATCGTCCGGGACAACATGGACGACAACATGGCGCGCAAGTGGTTCCCGCTGATCTTCACGCTGTTCGTCTTCATCTGGATCTCGAACCTCGTCGGCTACCTGCCCATGCCGGTCAACTCGGGGCACACGTTCAACCTCTTCGGGACGGACATCCCGTCCTTCCAGCTCTATGCCGCGACGGCCAACGTCTCCATCCCGCTGGTCCTGGCCCTGATCGTCTTCTTCTCCTACAACATCGAAGGCCTGCGCGCGAAGGGCCTGTGGGGCTACACGAAGAGCATGATCCCGCCCGGCGTCTCGGGCCCCATCTTGATCATGATCTTCCCGCTGGAGATCCTCTCGCACTTCCTGCGGCTCATCTCGCTGACCGTCCGACTGTTCGCCAACCTGCTCGCTGGGCACATGCTCATCCAGTTCATGTCCGGCGGCCTCTCCGTGCTGCTGGGCCTGGAGGTTCTGGCCTGGTTCACGCTCCCCGCCGGTGTCGCGATCTACCTCTTCGAGGCGACGCTGATCGCGGGGCTGCAGGCCTTCATCTTCGCCATCCTGACGGCCATCTACCTGGGTAGCGCCGTCTCCGACCACCACTAGAAGGAGCTTGACCCCTCAAATGCTCGACGTGGACACTCTCAGCACCGTCATCGCACAGGCGGCTGATCCATCACTGTACGGCCAGAAGGCCGGCCGCGCGATCGCGCTGGGCGCAGGCGCGGGCGGCGGTGCCGCAGGCGCCGGCGCAGGCATCGGCATGCTGTTCGGCAAGGTCATCGAATCGGTGACGCGCCAGCCGGAGATGAAGGACGAAATCGCCTCGATCCAGTGGCTCGGCTTCGCGCTCACCGAGGCGTGCTTCTTCTATGGCCTCGTCGGCGGCCTCATCGCCTTCTTCCTCTAGGCAGCAATGGAGCTCCTCAGCCTGATCACCGCACTGCCGCTCGCGGCGACCGAGGGTGGTGCCGCCGCGGAGGAGGAGAGCGGATCGTTCCTCGTCTCACCCAACGTCGGGCTGATGATCTGGACGCTCATCGTCTTCGCGATCTCGCTCTACATCCTCAAGAAGCTCGTGTTCCCGCGCGTCCAGGAGGCGCTGGACAAGCGCCAGCACGCGATCGAGGAGTCGATCGACGCGGCCGAGAAGACGCGCGTGGAGGCCGACGAGCTGCTGTCGGAGTACCGCGAGCGCCTGTCGGACGCCCGCGTGCAGGCCGAGGCGATTCTCGCTCGCGCTCGCAAGGCCGCGGAATCCGCCGAGGCGTCCGCGATCAGCGACGCCAAGGCCAAGCGCGAGGAGATGCTCGAGCAGACCAAGCGCGAAATCCAGGCCGAGACGCGGCGCGCCATCCAGGACATCCGCAACGAGGTCGCCAACCTGACCATCCTCGCGACGGAGAAGGTCACGCGCAAGACGCTCACCGAGGACGATCAGCGCCGCCTCGTCGAAGAGGCGCTCGAGGAGCTCGACTTCTCGGCGCTCGCGGGCGATCGGGGAGACTGAGCTTCCGATGGAGGAGATCGCTGAGGTCTACGCCCGGTCGTTGTTCGCCGTCGCGCAGGAACACGACAAGCTCGACCTCATCCGCGAGCAGCTCGGGCAGTTCGCCGAAGCGCTGCAGGAGAACCGCGACCTGGCGGTCTTCTTCTTCTCGCCCTACTTCTCGACGCAAGAGAAGAAGGAGGGGCTGACGAAGCTCCTCGACGACGCCGACCCCACGCTCATCAACTTCCTCGAGCTGCTGATCGAGAAGCACCGCATGCCGGCGATCTTCCGCATCCGCCGCTACTACGACGGGCTGTGGGAGAAGGAGAACAAGGTCCTCCCGGTCCAGATCTCCACCGCCACGAAGCTCGACGACGCGATCGTCAAGCGCATCGGCGACGGCATCGCCAAGGACACCGGCCAGCGGATCGAGCTCACCACGGACGTGGACCCCGACATCCTCGGCGGCATCGTCCTACGGGTGGGCAACTCGATCCTCGACGCCTCGATCCGCAACCGCCTTGAAAACCTGAGAAAGCACGTCGCCCGCGGCGCGTAGCGCCACCGCGAGCACCAAGGAGCTGACACGACCTCCATGAACATCAAGCCAGACGAGATCACCTCCATCCTCAAGTCCCGCATCGAGGGACTCGATGCCGGCTCGGCCGAGCTGACCGAGGTCGGCACCGTGCTGTCCGTCGGCGACGGCATCGCGCGCGTCCACGGCCTTGAGAACGCCATGTCGTTCGAGATGCTCGAGCTGCCGCATGGCGTCACCGGCCTCGCGTTGAACCTCGAATCCGACAACGTCGGCGTCGTGCTGTTCGGCGACTGGGACAAGATCGTCGAGGGCGACACGGTCAAGCGCACCGGCTCGCTGCTGGACATCCCCGTCGGCAGGGAACTGCTCGGTCGCATCGTCGACCCGCTCGGCAACCCGCTGGACGGCAAGGGCGACATCAACACGGACACCAGGCGGCCCGCCGAGTTCAAGGCGCCCGGCGTCGTTCAGCGCCAGCCCGTCGTCGAGCCGATGCAGACCGGCATCAAGGCGATCGACGCGATGATCCCGATCGGCCGCGGCCAGCGCGAGCTGATCATCGGCGACCGCCAGACCGGCAAGACGACGATCGCCGTCGACACGATCATCAACAACCGCAAGTCCGGCGTCATCTCCGTCTACGTCGCGATCGGCCAGCGCATGGCGACGGTCGTCGCGCTCGCCGAGACGCTGCAGGAGGCGGGCGCGATGGAGAACACGATCATCGTCGCCGCCGCCGCCGACGAGGCCGCGCCGGTGAAGTTCCTCGCGCCGTACGCGGGGGCCGCGATGGCCGAGCACTTCCTCTACGAGGGCGGCGCCGCACTGTGCGTCTACGACGACCTCACCAAGCACGCCTTCGCGTACCGCCAGATGTCGCTGCTGCTGCGCCGCCCGCCGGGCCGCGAGGCCTACCCGGGTGACGTGTTCTACCTCCACAGCCGCCTGCTCGAGCGCGCGGTCAAGCTCAACGACGACCTCGGCGGCGGCTCGATGACCGCGCTGCCGATCATCGAGACGCAGGCCGGCGACGTGTCGGCGTACATCCCGACGAACGTCATCTCGATCACCGACGGCCAGATCTTCCTCGAGCCGAAGCTCTTCTTCTCCGGCGTGCGGCCCGCGATCAACGTCGGCATCTCGGTGTCGCGCGTCGGCGGCAACGCGCAGATCAAGCCGATGAAGAAGGTCGCCGGGCGCCTGAAGCTCGAGCTCTCGCAGTACCGCGACCTCGAGGCCTTCGCGCAGTTCGGCTCGGACCTCGACGCCGACACGCAGGCGACGCTCGCCCGCGGCGAGCGGCTCGTCAAGACGCTGAACCAGAACGAGCGCTCGCCGATGGCCGTCGAGGAGCAGGTCGTCGTCATCTACGCGGCAACCAACGGCTTCGTCGACCGCGTCTCGGTCGACCGCGTGCCCGAGTTCCACGAGGGCCTCGTCTCGCGGATGCGCTCCGAGAACGCCGACGTGCTCGAGAAGATCGCCAACGGGGAGTGGGACGACGACATCGTCGAGGCGGTCCACAAGGCCGTCGAGGAGTTCGCCAAGGACTTCGGCGAGGACATCGACGAGGACGGCGTTGCGATCGAAACGGACTCCGAGGAGCCGCAGGCATCCGATGCCGACGATGCCGACGATTCGGACGAGGAGACGGCCGACGAGCCCGAGAAGGAGGCAGCACCCGCGTGACATCGAGTCACTGCTCGATCATGGCCTGCCCGGATCCGGAAGGTAGCTGCTCGCGATGAGCGCCACGCAGCGCGACGTCAAGACCCGGATCGGGTCGGTCAAGAACATTCAGAAGATCACCCGCGCCATGGAGATGGTCGCGGCGGCTCGGCTGCGCCGTGCCGAGCAGCGCATCGCCGCGCTGCGCCCGTACGCCGGGGCGATCCGCCGGATGACCCGTCAGGCCGCGGAGGCCGCGGGCGCGTCGGAGATCGCGCGCTTGCCGATCCTCCGCGAGCACGACAGCGAGGACACCGTCGCGCTGCTGCTGGTCACCGGCGACCGCGGTCTCGCGGGCGCGTTCAACTCGCAGATCGTGCGCGCCGGGCTGCGCGCCGGGCGTGAGTACCAGGCCGACGGGCGCGACATCCGCTACAGCGCCGTCGGCCGGCGCGGGGTCTCGACGCTGAACTTCCGCGGGCTGGACCCGGCGGGTCGCTACGTCGGCTTCACCGACCGGCCGGCCTATGCCGACGCGCGGGCGATCGCCGAGGACCTCATCGCCGCCTACGTCGACGGCAAGGCCGACCGCGTCGAGATCTTCTACAACGGCTACATCTCGCCGTTGACGCAGGAGGTGCGTCGCGAGACGCTCCTGCCGCTGCAGCAGGCGACGATCCTCGAGGCCGGCGGGGACGACGAAGCGTCCGAAGGCGAGAAGGGCCGCCCGGCGATGGTGGAGTACGAGCCCGACCCGCAGGAGATCCTTGCCCGCCTCGTTCCCGACTACGTCGAGATCTCCGTGTACCGGGCGCTGCTGGAGTCCACGGCATCCGAGCACGGCGCGCGCATGACCGCCATGCGCAACGCCTCCGAGAACGCCGGCGAGCTCATCGAGGACCTCACGCTCGAGATGAACCGCGCCCGCCAGGCCGAGATCACCCAGGAGATCATGGAAGTGGTCGCCGGCGCGGAGAGCCTGACGTGATGCGAGCCGGCCACGACCTCGTGCACCACTGCGGCTCAGGGCCACGCGGCCGCCACGCCCTCGGATGGAGCCGCGGCTCGGGGACAATCGGTCGCCGCAGGCGACCGAGTGTTCGCCTGTGTGACGTCGCCCGGAGGTCGCCGCTTGCGGTGACCGTAGGGCGAAACCCAGATCTCGTCGTCCGGAGGTCATCGCTTGCGATGACCGTAGGCCGAAACCGCCTTTCTTAATCCAGGAGCCCCAATGGCAACGACCCAGACAACAACCGGCCACATCGAAGAGATCCAAGGCGTCGTCATCGAGGCCACCTTCCCCAACGGTGAGCTTCCCGAGATCTACAACGCGCTGACGATCGACCGCGGCGAGGACGGCACGCTCGTGCTCGAGGTCCAGCAGCACCTCGGCGACGACCGCGTGCGCTGCGTGGCGATGGACTCCACCGACGGCCTCGCGCGCGGCATGGAGGTCATCGACACCGGCGGCCCCATCACCGTGCCCGTCGGCAACGGGACGCTGGGGCGGATCTTCAACCTCCTCGGCGAGCCGATCGACCTCGGCGGGGACGTCGAGTTCGAGGATCGCTGGCCGATCCACCGGCCCGCCCCGACGGTCGAGGCGCTGAAGCCGACGACGGAGATGTTCGAGACCGGCATCAAGGTCGTCGACCTGCTCGCGCCGTACGCCAAGGGCGGCAAGGTCGGCCTGTTCGGCGGCGCCGGCGTCGGCAAGACCGTGCTCATCCAGGAGCTCATCAACAACCTCGCCCAGGAGCATGGCGGCCTGTCGGCCTTCTGCGGCGTCGGTGAGCGCTCCCGCGAGGGCAACGACCTGTGGCTCGAGATGAAGGAGTCGGGGGTCCTGGACAAGACGATCCTCGTCTTCGGCCAGATGAACGAGCCTCCCGGAGCGCGCATGCGCGTCGCGCTGTCCGGCCTGACGATGGCGGAGTACTTCCGCGAGAAGGGCGGCCAGGACGTGCTGCTCTTCATCGACAACATCTTCCGCTTCGTGCAGGCCGGCTCGGAGGTCTCCGCGCTGCTGGGCCGCATGCCGTCGCAGGTCGGCTACCAGCCGACGCTGGAGACCGAGATGGGCCAGCTGCAGGAGCGCATCACCTCGACGCGCGACGGCTCGGTCACCTCGGTGCAGGCGATCTACGTCCCCGCCGACGACCTCACCGACCCAGCCCCGGCGTCGGTGTTCGCTCACCTCAATGCGACGACGGTGCTCTCGCGGGCGATCTCCGAGAAGGGGATCTACCCGGCGGTCGACCCGCTGGACTCGACCTCGACGATCCTCAAGCCGGACATCCTCGGCGAGGAGCACTTCACGGTCGCCAACCGCGTCAAGGAGATCCTCCAGCGCTACAAGGAGCTGCAGGACATCATCGCGATCCTCGGCATCGACGAGCTGTCGGATGAGGACAAGCTGATCGTCGGCCGCGCGCGCCGCGTCGAGCGCTTCCTCTCGCAGCCGTTCTTCGTCGCCGAGCAGTTCACCGGCACGCCGGGCGCCTACGTGCCGATCGCGGAGACCATCCGCGGCTTCAAGGAGATCATCGAGGGCGAGCACGACGACGTGCCGGAGTCGGCGTTCTTCCTCAAGGGCACGATCGACGACGTCGTCAAGGCCGCAAGCGGCAAGAAGGACGAGTAGCGCGTGGCGCACACTCCGTTCCGCGTCGAGGTCCTGACGCCCGAAGGGTCGGTCTTCGACGAAGCGGTCGAGATGGTCTCGACGCGCACCGAGGTCGGCTCGATCGGCATCCTGGCCCGCCATCAGCCGCTGCTCGGCATGCTCGTCCCGACCGAGCTGCGGCTGTACCGCAGCGAGTCGGAGATCGTCAGCTACGCGGCGGGCGAGGGCTACGTCCAGGTGTCGCCCGACGGTGTTCTCGTCCTCGTCGAGGAGGCCCATACGCCCGACGAGCTCGATGCTGCGGACCTGCGCGACAAGCTCAAGCAGGCCGAGGACCTGGCGTCCTCCGCGCAAGAGGGCACCGAAGAGCAGGCGCGCGCGGCGCGTGACAAGCGTCGCTGGGAGACGTTCCTGCGGATCGCCGAGGGTGGCAAGTCGAACTGACCTGAGGGCTGCGGGGGCCATGCCAACGCACGCGTCGTCGCGCCCAACTAGGGTGCGCGCCATGTTGCGCCCCACAGCTCGCCGCTGCGTCGCCACGGCCGCCGCACTGCTCGCCGCCGCGGGTGCCGGATGCGGCGGCGAATCCGAGCAGGCGAGCGGTGACACGCGCCCGCTCGTGACGTTCGGCCGGACGGGCGGAAACGAGAACAAGGTCTACGGGCTCGTCGTCGAACGCGGCGGCCACGCGACGCTGACGCAGTATCCGGAGCGGCTGAAGAAGTTCGAGGTCTCCAAGGGCAAGCGCGACGACCTGGGCAACGCGCTCGACGAGCTGAACATCGAGGATCTACAGCCAAGCTACGTTCCCGACTCGCCGACCGCCGAGGGCCACCGCTACAGCGTGACCTTCCAGGGCACGACCGTGCAGGCCGCGGAGAAGGCCGAGCTGCCTGATCAGCTGAGGTCGGTCATCAACCTGCTCGACGATCTCGTCGACGACGAGACCTGACCGGCGGCCGCACGTGCTGGCGCCCATTTTCGACTGGCTACGCGCGAGCTTCATCTACATCGTCGCGTTCGCCCTGCCGCTGGCGGGCGCGGTCCTCGCGGTGCTGCGCTACGTCGACGGCGAGCGCGAGGAGGGAGCACGGATCCTGGCGGCGGCCGTGCTGGGGGCGTGCGTGTACGCCGTGGTGTTCACGGCTTAGTCCCGACCGCTTCAGTTCCCGACGCAGCGATGAGGAGCGAGGGGTCGAGCTGGGCTTCGGCCTGCGAGGCGGGGCTGGGGGAAGGGTTTGGCGACTAACCGTGCGCCAGACACGGTTATTCGCCAAACCCCCTCGCGACCCGTGACCGCAAGCCGCTCCCTTTGCTTTATCGATGCGGTTTCGGGCACCGCCCGAGACCGAACCCTCATCCGGTCTCCGAAACCCCCAGCCGCGTGTGCAATCGCCGCAGCGGCCCGGGCGCCCACCAGTTCCAGTCGCCGAGCAGCTTCATCAACGCCGGCACGAGCAGCGCGCGCACGATCGTCGCGTCGATGAGGACGGCGACGGCGGTGCCGATCCCGAGCTGCTTGATGAACACGATCTGCGAGGTCGCGAACGCGCCGATCGCGACGATGAGCAGCAGGGCGGCCGCCGTGACGATCCGGCCCGTGCGCTGGATGCCGATCGCCACCGCCTCCTCGTTGGCGGCGCCCGCATCGCGCGCCTCCTTGATCCGCGTGAGCAGGAAGACGCCGTAGTCGGTGCTCAGCCCGAACGCGATCGCCAGCAGCACGAGCGGCTGCGTGATCTCCAGCGCCCCCTGGCTGGAGTAGTCGAGCAAGCCCTCCAGCCGGCCGTCCTGGAAGATGAAGACGAGCACGCCGAACGCGGCGCTGAGGCCGAGGATGTTCATGACGAGCGACTTGATCGGCAGCACGACCGACCCGGTCATGACGAACAGGATCACGAGCGTCGTGAGCGCGAGGAACGCGATCGCGATCGGCAGCCGGTCGCCCAGTCCGGCGCGCTGATCGACGAACCGCGCTGATTCTCCGGCGACCTTGACGTCCCCGGGCGCGGGGCCGGCCCGCGTCGCGCGCACGAGATCGAGCGCGCGCTTGTCCAGCGCGGGTACGTCGGGCACGACCGACACGAGCCACGTGCGCGCATCGACCGCACGGGGCGGATCCACGGTCGCGACGTGGGGGAGCCGCTCGAGGCGCTCGGCGTAGGCGCGAACCTCGCCGGCCGCAGATCGTGGCGCGGTGACGGCGATGTGCAGCGGGTTTGCCCGGCCCGGCGGGAACTGCGTGCGCAGCGCGCTGTCGACCTGCTTGGGCTCGGCGGAGTCCGGCAGCACGCTCGCGTCGACCCCCGTGAAGTCGATGCGCAGGAACGGGATGCCCATGGCCAGCAGGACGGCGGCGGTCGTGACCGCAACCGCGACCGGCCGGCGCATCACGAAGTGCGACAGGCGATACCAGAAGCCGCGCTCGGTGATGACCTCGCGGTGCTTCCAGCGCTCGGGCGCGAACGAGTTGACGCGCTCGCCGAGCACCATGAGCACGGCGGGCAGCACGGTGAGCGCGATGATCCCGGCGCTGATGGCGGTGATCGCGCCGCTGATCGACATCGAGTACAGAAAGCGCTGCGGGAACACGAGCAGCGCGAGCAGTGCGGCGGCGACGGTCAGCGAGCTGAAGATCACCGTCCGGCCGGCGGTGCGCAGCGTCTTGACGATCGCTTCGCGGCCGGGCCCGAGCTTCTCCATCTCCTCGCGATATCGCGACAGGACGAACAGCGAGTAGTCGATCGACAGGCCGAGCCCGAGGCCGATCGCGAGGTTCAGCGCGAAGATCGACAGCGGCGTCGCCTCGTTGAACAGCCGCAGCCCGAGGAACGTCGACATGATCGTCAGCATTCCCACGCCGAGCGGCAGCAGCGCCGCGATCGCCCCGCGAAAGACGATGAGCGTGAGGATGAACAGGAGCGGGAAGGCGAGCAGCTCGGCCTTCGCGAGGTCCTCTGAGACCGTATCGCCCACCACCGGGCCCGCGACCGAGAGGCCGCCGACGAGCACGCCCGGCTCGCGATCGAGCGACGTGTCGAGGCGCGCGCCGACGTCCTCGCCGTCGGCGCCCTTGCGCACGAACACGGCGATGTACGTCGAGCGGCCGTCGCGCGAGATGAACGGGCTCTCGCCGCGCCGGTTGCCGTAGGCGCCGACGAGCTGCGCGACGCCCGGGTCCGCGTCGATGCGCTCGATGACGCGCTTGAGCTTGGCCTGGCCCGCCGCGCTGCGCACCGGAGCCTCGGAGCGCACGAGGACGATGATGCCCGGACTCAGCGAGCGGCCGAGCGCATCCCTGAGCCGGTCTGAGGTGACGGTGCTCTCCGAGTTCGGATCGATGAAGTCCCGATCGGCGTCGACCGAGAGCTTGCCGGCGACCGGACCACCGACCCCGACGGCCACGACGAGGAAGACCACCGCGCCGATGAGGACGCGGCGGGGGTGCTCTGTGACAACGCGGACGATCGCGGCAAGCATCGCGGGCCGCACACTAAGTGACTACTCACTCACCTGTCAAGTGACGCGTTCGATGCCTGCCTCGCGGACGCCGGCTTCGAGCTCGGAGAGCCCGAATCCGTCGACCGGACCCAGCGCGCCGCCGCCGCGCAGCCCGCCGCCGGCGGCAATCATCGCGCTCCACGCGAGGATGCCCGCGGTGAAGTCATACGGGTTGACGCCCTCGAGCTGGACGCGGCTCAGCGACGCGCCGCGGACATCGCTTGACACCGCGAGGATCTCCGAGCGCGCCGTCGCGCGCGCTGCCGCGTCGGGGCCGCCACTGGAGCCTTTCACGAGCCGCGAGGTGACGGCCCCGATCGCACTCGTCACGCCGGGGAGCTTCGTCATGAGTCCCGTGGCGGCGGACATCGCCTGCAGCGGCCGCGACGCCGGCCCGAACCAGCCGAGCCACACGCCGACGTCGGTCAGCCGCGGATGTATGCGCGGCAGCGCGAACTGCTCGGTGGCGCCGATCGAGATGGCCGCGCGCTCCCGGCCTCGCAGCTCGAACTGGTGAACGTGGCGGGCGGCACGCTCGCTCACGATCTGCCCGCCGCGAAAGCCATGGACGGGTGCGGTGAACATCTCCGCCGCCGACGCGCGCGTGCCGCCGCTGATCTGTCCTGCGGTGGAAGCGCTCGCGAAGTAGCCGACGTCGACGCGCACGGCGTTCTCACCCGCCTCGTCCAGGGCCAGGCCGCCGGCGAGGTTCCCCGGCACGTAGTCGTAGCCCATCGCCGTCAGCAGCCCGATTCCGGCGCGCTGGGCCTCGGGTCCGAAGCGCTCGAAGATGTCGCGGATGAATGCCGGCTCGCCCGTCGAGTCGATGTAGTGCGCGCCGGCGGCAATCGCGGCGTGCACGGCCGGCGCGCCGTAGCGCGCGAACGGGCCGACGGTGGAGATGAGCACGTCGCCGCGCTCGAGCAGCTCGGCGACGGACTGCGGCCGCGCCACGTCGGCGACGGCGCTCTCGAGGCCGCCGAGCTGCGCCGCAAGCGCCTCGACGCGCTCGCGCGAGCGCGCCGCGAGCACCGGCCGCGCCCCGCGCGCCACGAGCGCCCGCGCGGTCAGCTCGCCCGTGTAGCCGGTGGCTCCGAAGAGGACGATGCGACCCGCCATCACCGTCACGGTAGCGCCCGCTCGCGCGGGGGCGGGCGCGACCGAATATTCTCCTTGCGAATGGACGAACGCGTTCTGGCCGAGAGGCTGATCACGTATGACACGTCCACCAGCGATGGCCTACGTGCCGCCGTAGGCTTCGTCAAAGGCTGGCTCGAGGCACGCGACATTCCGGTGACGGGTCGCGAGTTCGGGGGTCTGCCGGTGGTCCTAGCAGACGTCGGCCCGCACGACGGGCCGCGCGTGATCCTGCACGGCCACGTCGACGTCGTCCCCGCGCACGAGGAGCAGTTCGTGCCGCGCATCGAAGGCGACCGGCTGATCGGCCGCGGCGCCTACGACATGAAGGGCGCGCTCGCCGCGATGATGTGCGCCGTCCACGACATCGCCCACAACGGCGCCGTCAACGTGCGCTTCATCTGCGTTCCCGACGAGGAGTCAGAGGAATCCGATGGCGTGCGGTGCACCGACGCGCTGGTGGCAGAGGGGCTGCGGGCCGATTTCGCGATCACCGGGGAGCCGACGGACCTGCACATCGGCGTCCAGGCGAAGGGGGTTCTGGCGGTGCGCGTCGAAATCAGCGGTGTCGCCGCGCACGGTTCGACGCCGTGGGAAGGAGACAACGCGATCCTCAAGGCCTACGACACGTTCCGTCGCATCGAGACCTTAGGCTTTACCCGCGAGTCCTCGGACCTGTTTGATCGCCCGTCGATCAACATCGCACGAATCGTCGGCGGCGATGCCTTCAACAAGGTGCCCGACCGCTGCACCATGGACGTCGACATTCGCTACCTGCCAAACCAGGACTCCGGCGCGATCCTCGCGGAGATCCGCGCGCTGCCCGATGTGCGCATCGTCAAGACCTTCGAGCGGGCGCCCGCGCGCGTGTCGCGCTCCAACACGTATGTGCGCGCTTTGCGCGAGGCGGTCTCCAAGTCGCTCCAGGGCGAGGCGCTGTCGGTCGGCCGCGACGGCGCGTCGGACGCGATCTCGTTCCTCGAGGCGGGCGTGCCGGCCGTCGAGTTCGGGCCCATCGGCGGCGGCCACCATGGCCCCGAGGAGTGGGTCTCGGTCGAGTCGCTGACCCGCTACCGCAAGGCGCTGGGCGACTTCGTGACCGAGCTGCCGGCCTGGCTCGCGGGCGCGGACAACGGCTCGCCGCCGCTGCGCGCCGTCGACGGAGGGCTCAAGTGAGCGTCTACGAGTCCGAGGGACCGCCCCGCCTCGGCCGCGAGATGGCCAAGCGCTTCGCGATCGGCGGGATCATCATCATGCTGCTGGCGGCCGCGGCGGTCGCGACGGCGATCCTGCTCGAGGTCCACGACACGATCAACGCGTTCGAGGAGGAGTCGGTGCCGATCCCCGGCGTCAAGAGCGTCCTCGACCGCGTCCCGGTGGGCGATCCGCAGACGATCCTCGTCCTCGGTTCGGACCGGCGCTTCGGCGACAAGAAGCTCGGCCTGCCGCCGCGCTCGGACACGATCCTCGTCGTGCGCCTGGAGCCCGACAAGGGCGCGACGGCGGTCATGTCGCTCCCGCGCGACCTCAAGGTCGAGATCCCTGGCTACGGGACCGACAAGATCAACGCCGCGTATGCCGAGGGCGGTCCGAAGCTCACCGTCAAGACGGTCCGCGAGCTGCTCGGCATCGAGATCCATCACGTCGTCAACGTGAACTTCGGCGGCTTCCAGCGGGCGGTCAACCGCCTGGGGTGCGTGTACGCCGACATCGACCGGCGCTACTTCAACGATCGCGGCGGGCCCGGCGGGTACGCGACGATCGACCTCAAGCCCGGCTACCAGCGGCTGTGCGGCAAGGACTCGCTGGACTTCGTGCGCTACCGGCACACCGACAACGACTTCGTGCGTGCCGCGCGCCAGCAGGAGTTCCTGCGCCAGGCGAAGGACCAGATCGGCCTCGGCAAGGTGTTCGGCGACCGCAAGGAGCTGCTGCGCATCTTCGGGCGCTACACACAGACCGACATCGCCCAGAGCAACGACGCCGCGATCCTCAAGCTGATCCGGCTCGCCTACGACTCGTCGAAGAACCCGCTCACGGAGATCGAGTTCCCCGCCCAGCCGAAGGGCGACTACGTCGAGATCTCGATCCCAGACCTGCAGCGCACCGTCGACCGCTTCATCGACGTCAAGGGCACCGGCAGGAAGCAGGAGGGCAACAAGCCCAAGCCCAAGACGGTCAAGCGCCGCAACAAGCTCGCGCCTGGCCTGATCCTCGCCAAGACGCAGGGCGAGGATCACGTCCTGAACATCACGACGAAGCTGCCGACGCTGCCGGTCTACTTCCCCAAGGCGATCCTGTCACGTGACGGCTACGTGCGCGACAGCCCGCGCGCGTACACGATCCGTGACCGCAACAAGAACCGCTACAAGGCCTACCGGATCGTGCTCTCGCAGGGCGATGACGGCCAGTACTACGGCGTCCAGGGCACGACGTGGAAGGCCGCGCCGATCCTCGATCACCCGACCGACGAGATCCGCATGCGCAAGCGCACCTACCAGCGCTACTTCGACGGCCGCAAGATCCGGATGATCGCCTGGAAGACGACCAAGGCCGTCTACTGGGTCTCCAACACGCTGACGCGCGATCTCACGAATCGCCAGATGATGGACATCGCGCGGTCGCTGCAGCGGATCGGCCAGTAGGCCGCGCCGTGTCGAACGCGCAGATGATGGACATCGCGCGTTCGCGGCAGCGGGTCGGCCAGTAACCTGCTGCGCCGCATGAGTGCAGAGCGTCAACCCATCGGCGTGATCGGAACCGGCTACGTCGGGCTCGTCACCGCGGCCGGCTTCGCCGAGCTCGGAAGCGACGTGTACTGCGTCGATATCGACGCCGACAAGATCGCGCGGCTGCGCAGCGGCGAGATCCCGATCTACGAGCCCGGCCTGGCGGAGATGGTCGCCGCCAACCGCGAGCGGATGCACTTCTCGACCGACCTCAGCGAGGCGCTGGAGCACGCGCGGCTGCTGTTCGTCGCGGTCGGAACGCCGCCGACCTACTCCGGCGACGCGGACCTCAGCGCCGTATACGCGGTCGTCGACGCGATCCCCGCCTCGGATACCCACGCGCTCGTCATGAAGTCGACGGTGCCGGCGGGCACCGGCGCGTCGATCAAGCGCGTGCTGGCGGAGAAGGGCAAGGAGGGCCTGTCGTACGTGTCCTGCCCGGAGTTCCTCAAGGAGGGCTCGGCGGTCAAGGACTTCCTCGCCCCTGACCGCGTCGTGATCGGCGACGGCGGCGACTGGGCGGGCGACGCCGTCGTCGACCTGTACTCGCCGCTGGATGCCCCGCTCGTGCGCACGGACATCGCCTCCGCCGAGATGGTCAAGCTCGCCTCCAACGCCTTCCTCGCCACGAAGATCTCGTTCATCAACGAGATCGCGAACGTCTGCGAGGAGACCGGCGCCGACGTCATCGAGGTCGCCCGGGGGATGGGACTGGACGACCGGATCGGGCAGAAGTTCCTGCAGGCGGGGATTGGATTTGGGGGATCCTGTCTGACCGGCGACGAGAGCGTGCTCGTCCGGCTGCGAGGACGTACGACGCTGATGAGCTTCGAGCGCCTGTGGAACCGGCTCGAGGCCGAGGGGCACGACGTGGACGACGGCGTCATGGAGCCGCACTCGCTCGAGGTGCTCTCGTGGATCCCGGGCGGCGCCGAGCCGCAGTTCATGCCAGTGATGTGCCTGACGCGGCGCGACTACGAGGGCGACATCGTCGAGGTCCGCACGAAGATGGGCCGCCGCATCCGCTGCACACCCGACCACCCGTGGATCGTGCGCGACGGCACCGAGGGAGGCGAACCGGATCTGGTGCCGGCCGCTCTGCTCAGTGAGGACGACTGGCTGCCGCTGGCCCAGGGGCGCTACGAGCCGACCGAGCCTGCCGCGCTCGCCCCGATGCTCGGCGCCGTCGAAGCGGCCGAGGTGCATCCGAGCAAGGTCATTGTGCGGCTTGGCGCCGAGCGCGCGGCGGCGCTGGCGGCGCGGCCGATGGCGGAGCGCCGCGAGATCTTCGCGGGCAACGTGGCGGCGCGGTCGGGTGAAGTGAAGCGCACAGGAACCGTCCGGCTCCACGAGGCCGCATTGGCGGAACTCGACCTACGTGGCACGAGCTTTGGCACCGCAAAGAACGGAAACTTCGCCCCGTCAGAGATCGCGCTCGACTACGCGTTCTGGCGCGTCGTCGGCCTGTATCTGGCGGAGGGCAACACGGCACTCGACGATCCAGACAGCGGCACGATCGATTGGTCGTTTCACAGGACGAAGGAGCAGCACCTGGTCGATGAGGTTCTTGCGTTCTGGTGGCGGCACGGCGTCCGTGCTCGCGCCAATCTGACCCCGACGTCTCACAAGGTTTCTGTCAGCTCGCGGATGGTGGCCACTTGGTGGCTGCGGGTGCTCGGAATGGCCCGAACTGCTACGGGCAGCGGCTGCCTGACCTCCTGTGGGACCGACCCGCATCAGACAAGTGGGCGCTCCTGTCTGCGTTTTGGGAGGGCGATGGCTCGTGGTCGCTCGTCAGCGGAGGACCGAGCGTCATCCTTGAGATGGGGACCGTAAGCGAGGAGTTGGCGGACGGTGTTCATCGGCTGCTCGGGGAGCTTGGGATCGTCGCAGCGCAGCGGACCGGCCGAGTTGCCAAGTCGACCAAGGACACGTACTGGCTGCGCGTAAGCGGCGCAGACCAGGTTGAGCGCGCCATGGCATTGGTGCCGTGCCGCGATCAGTTAGGCGTCAGAGCCACGCTTGCGCGCCAGCAGAAGCGCATCGCTCCGACCGGGTACCGGCGCTTGAGGACGACGGACCGTCGTGGGTCCGTGTGGTTTCAACCCAGCGACAGATCTTCCACGGATCGGTCTACTCCATGGAAGTGCCTTTCACACATACACTGGTAACGACAAATGGGTTAATCACCCACAACTGTTTTCCGAAAGATGTGAACGCCCTCAAGCAGCTCGCGGGCAACTCCGGCTACCACTTCCAGCTCCTCAACGCCGTCATCGAGGTCAACGAGCTGCAGAAGCGGCGCGTCATCAGCAAGCTGCAGAAGCACCTCGGCTCGCTTGTCGGCACGACGATCTGCCTGCTCGGGCTCGCCTTCAAGCCGAACACCGACGACATGCGCGAGGCGTCCTCGCTCGTCCTCAGCGCGCGGCTGCAGGCCGACGGCGCGCATGTGCGCGTCTACGACCCGGTGGCCGAGCACGAGGCGCGCACCCTGATCCGCGGCGTGCATTTCGCGACGGACGCGCTCGATGCGGTGCAGGGCGCCGACGCGGTCGTGCTCGTGACGGAATGGGAGGAGTTCCTCGACCTCGACTGGGCGCACGTCGCCGAGCGGATGGCGGGCTCGCTCGTGCTCGACGGGCGCAACGCGCTCGACGCCAACGCCGTGACGGCCGCCGGCCTGACATTCGAGGGCATCGGGCGCGGAACGCTGACATCCTTGCGGGGATGACAGTCGGAGGGCGTCCGTGCAGGCCGTGATCCTCGTCGGAGGCGAGGGGACCCGCCTGCGGCCGCTGACCTCGACCGTTCCGAAGCCCGTCGTCCCGCTCGTCGACCGCCCGCTCATCGGCTACATGCTCGACTGGCTGCGTGGCCACGGCGTCGACGAGGTGATCATGTCGCTCGGCTTCCTGGCGACGGGCGTGCGCGACGTGCTCGGGGACGGGTCGGACTACGGCGTGTCGCTGCGCTTCGTCGAGGAGCCCGAGCCGCGCGGCACGGCCGGCGCCCTGAAGTACGCCGAGGAGTTCCTCCACGACCGCTTCCTCATGCTCAACGGCGATGTGCTGACCGACCTCGACCTCACGGCGCAGATCGCCCAGCACGAGGCGACCGGCGCGACCGGGACGCTTGCGCTCGTCCCCGTCGCCGACCCATCCAGCTACGGCCTCGTGCGCCTGCACGCCGACAACGCCGTCCGGGAGTTCCTGGAGAAGCCCGCGCCGGGCACGAAGCTCGACACGAACCTCATCTCCGCCGGCGCGTACGTGCTCGAGCGCTCGGTGCTCGACCTCATCGCGCCCGACCAGAAGGTGTCGATCGAGCGCGAGGTCTGGCCGCGGCTCGTCGGCGACGGGCTCTACGGATTCGCCGACCAGAAGGCCTACTGGCTGGACATCGGCACGCCGGAGCGCTATCTCGAGGCGACGTTCGACATCCTCGCCCGCAAGCTGCAGACCGGCCGCAACGGCACGTCGGACAGCTATCTCGGCGCCGGGACGCAGATCGCGCCCGGTGCCAGCATCGGCGATCTCGTCGCGCTCGCCGACGGCGTCAGCGTCGGGGACGGCTCGATCGTTGAGCGCTGCGTGGTCCTGCACGGCACGCAGATCGGCGCCGGATGCGTGCTCAGAGACTGCATCGTCGGCCCGGGCGTTCACATCGGAGACCGCACGCACGTCGTCGATGGTGCAATGCTCGGGGAGGGCGTCACGGTCGGCGCCGACAACGTCATAGCG
The DNA here is from genome assembly GCA_963705315.1 of uncultured Actinomycetes bacterium. GTDB lineage: Bacteria > Actinomycetota > Thermoleophilia > Solirubrobacterales > Solirubrobacteraceae > CADCVQ01. The sequence continues at coordinate 3,165,120 of OY970068.1, read as the reverse complement.
CGCGGAGCGCGCATTTTCCCTGGTGTGGAGGTACCCGATGGCGGCATCGCGTTCTGAGACCTTGACCCTCGATCCCGAGACGATCGCGGCGGTCGACACCGAGGATCTGCTCGCGGACGTGGTCGGGCTGCCCGAGCAGCTGCGCGATGCCCAGTGGAAGGTGGACTCCGCCCAGCTCGAGCCGTGGGACTCGCCCGGCGGGCTCATCGTCGCGGGCATGGGCGGATCGGCGATCGGCGGATCGCTCGGGCGCGCGATCCTCGGCGACCACGCGTCGCGGCCGATTCTCGCCACTCGCGCGTACGGCTTGCCGCCGTGGACCACGCCGGACACGACCGTCCTGTGCGCATCCTACTCGGGCAACACCGAGGAGACGCTCGCGTGCTACGAGGCCGCCGGCGCGCTGGGCGCCAAGCGCGTCGCGGTCACGAGCGGAGGCGAGCTTGCCAAGCTCGCGCGCGCCGAGGGCGTCCCGGTCATCCCGGTCGCGGGCGGCTTTCAGCCCCGCGCCGCGGTCGCGTACATGACCGTCGCCGCGCTCGAGGTCGCCTACCTGTGCGGCGCCGGGCACCGCGTCGGCTCGGAGATCGACGTCGCCGCCGACCATCTCGAGGAGCTTGCCGTGCAGTGGGGGGCCGAGGGTCCCGACGATTCGGAGGCCAAGGCGCTTGCGCGGGCGCTGCACGACAGCGTCCCGGTCATCGCCGGCTCGGCGCTCACCGGCCCGATCGCCTACCGCTGGAAGTGCCAGTTCAACGAGAACGCCAAGATCCCGGCCTTCTCCCACGAGCTGCCCGAGCTCGACCACAACGAGCTCGTCGGCTGGCAGGGCGCCGCGTCGCTTGGGCGCTTCACCGCGATCTTCCTCGACGACAGCGACACGCATCCGCGCGTGCAGGAGCGCGTCGCGCTCACGCGCGAGCTCATCGCCGAGCAGGCGGCCGGCACATTCGAGGTCGAATCGCGCGGCACGACCGCGGTCGAGCGCGTGTTCTCGCTCGTGCTGCTCGGCGACCTCGTCTCGCTCTACCTGGCGGTCCTGCGCGGCGTCGACCCGACGCCGGTGACCGTCATCGAGCAGCTCAAGGCGCGGCTCGCCGGCACCTAGACCCACTGGGGAGAAATACGGCGGCGAGAACCTTGACACGACCGTGATAAGGTTCGCTCGAATGGACGCGCTGACCATCAACGAGGCTGCGGAGACGACGGACTGGTCGCCGCGCATGCTGCGCTACATCGAGCGCGCCGGGCTCATCGAGCCGCGGCGCTCGGATGGCGGCTACCGGCTGTACGGGCCTGAGGAGCTGCAGCGGCTGCGAACGCTGCGCGAGCTCGTCACGCGCTTCGACGTCGGCCTCGGCGACATCGGCTTTGCCATGCGGCTGCGGCGCGACGAAGAGCTCGCCGCCGCCGTCGATGCGTGGTTCGCCGCCAAGCCCGAGCGTCCCGCAGACGTCCCGCCGGCCGACTGGCTGCGCTGGGAGCAGGACAAGCACTCCAAGCTGCTGGCTCTGGCCACCGCAGCCGCACGACCAGAGCCCACTCCGGCCGCGAACGCGGCCTGACCGAGGAGATCACCGACACATGAATCCCGCCACCGCCGTCGACACGACGCAGGACTACAAGGTCGCCGACCTCTCGCTGGCCGCCTACGGCCGCAACGAGATCGTGCTCGCCGAGCACGAGATGCCGGGGCTCATGCAGACCCGCGCGGAGTACGCCGACGCGCAGCCGCTGAAGGGCGCGCGGATCACCGGCTCGCTGCACATGACGATCCAGACCGCGGTCCTGATCGAGACGCTCACCGCGCTCGGCGCCGAGGTCCGCTGGTGCAGCTGCAACATCTTCTCCACCCAGGATCACGCGGCTGCCGCGGCGGTCGTCGGCCCCGACGGCACCGCTGAGGATCCCAAGGGCGTGCCGATCTTCGCCTGGAAGGGCGAGACGCTCGACGAGTACTGGTGGTGCACGGAGCAGGCGCTGCAGTGGCCGGACAACGACGGCCCGAACCTCATCCTCGACGACGGCGGCGACGCGACGATGCTCGTCCACAAGGGCGTCGAGTACGAGGCCGCCGGCGAGGCGCCCGATCCGTCGACCGGTGAGTCCGACGAGTTCGTCTCCTTCCTGAAGGTTCTCAACCGCTCGCTCGAGGAGGACTCGCAGCGCTTCACGAAGATGGCCGCGGGCATCATCGGCGTCTCGGAGGAGACGACGACCGGCGTCGGCCGCCTCTACCAGATGGCCAAGGCGCAGACGCTCCTGTTCCCGGCGATCAACGTCAACGACTCGGTGACGAAGTCGAAGTTCGACAACCTCTACGGCTGCCGCCACTCGCTCGTCGACGGCATCTTCCGCGCGACCGACGTCATGCTCGCCGGCAAGGTCGGCGTCGTGTGCGGCTACGGCGACGTCGGCAAGGGCTCCGCGGCCTCGCTGCGCGCCCAGGGCTGCCGCGTCGTCGTCACGGAGATCGACCCGATCTGCGCGCTGCAGGCCTCGATGGAGGGCTACGACGTCAAGACGCTCGACGACGTCGTCGAGACCGCCGACGTGTTCGTCACGACGACGGGCAACAAGGACATCATCACCGCCGCCGACATGGCGCGGATGAAGCACCACGCGATCGTCGGCAACATCGGCCACTTCGACAACGAGATCGACGTCGCCGGCCTCGAGAAGCTGCCGGGGATCGAGCGGGTCAACATCAAGCCGCAGGTCGACAAGTGGGTCTTCCCCGACGGGCACGCGATCATCCTGCTGTCCGAAGGGCGCCTGCTGAACCTCGGCAACGCGACCGGCCACCCGTCGTTCGTCATGTCCAACTCGTTCACGAACCAGACGCTCGCCCAGATCGAGCTGTTCACCAACAGCGACGCGTACGACAAGCAGGTCTACGTGCTCTCCAAGGAGCTCGACGAGAAGGTCGCGCGCCTGCACCTCGACGCGGTCGGCGCGAAGCTGACGGTGATGAGCCAGGAGCAGGCCGACTACATCGGGCGCCCGGTCGAGGGCCCCTACAAGTCCCACGAGTACCGCTACTGATCTCAGGTCGTCTCGACGCCGCTGGCGGCGTCCTCGGGGGTGGCCCGTGCTGAAGCACTGTGCCACCCCCTGCGTCCTTGCCAGCGACGACGATCCTCGCGCCTGAGATCGCGCCTGACGAGGGTTCGGCAAGTCTCGCCACGATTGCGCAGCACCATGACGTCGCGGACCTGTCCCTGGCGCAAGCCGGGCGGGTCCGCATCGCGTGGGCGGACGGGCAGATGCCCGTCCTGGCCTCGATCCGCGAGCGCTTCGAGCGCGAGCGGCCGTTGGCGGGCCTGCGGATCGCCGCGTGCCTGCATGTCACGTCGGAGACCGCGAACCTCCTGCGCACGCTGATCGCCGGCGGCGCGCAGGCCGATCTCTGCGCCTCCAACCCGCTGACGACGCAGGACGACGTCGCCGCCGCGCTGGTGAACGACGGTGTCGGCGTCCACGCCGTGCGCGGGGAGGACGGTGAGGCGTACGCCGCGCATGTCATCGCGCTTGCCTCGCGCGTGCCGCAGATCACGTTGGATGATGGCGCCGACCTGCTGAGCGTGCTGCACGCCGGCGACGAGGCGTGGAGCGCCGCGCTCATCGGCGGCACGGAGGAGACGACGACCGGCATCGTGCGCCTGCGCGCGCTGCAGGACGAGGGGCGCCTGCGCTGCCCCGTCCTCGCCGTCAACGAGGCGCTCACCGAGCGCTTGTTCAACGACCGCTACGGGACCGGCCAGTCGACGCTCGACGGCATCCTGCGCGCGACGAACCTCCTGCTCGCCGGCCGCACCGTGGTCGTCTTCGGCTACGGCTGGACCGGCAAGGGCGTCGCCCTGCGCGCCCGCGGCGCCGGCGCCTCGGTGATCGTCTGCGAGATCGACCCGCTGCGCGCGCTCGAGGCGCGGATGGACGGCAACGACGTGATGCCCGCGCTCCAGGCCGCCGAGCGCGGCGACGTCTTCATCACCGTCACGGGCGGGCGCGACGTGCTCGCGCGCGAGCATTTCGAGCGCATGAAGGACGGCGCGATGCTCGCCAACGCCGGGCACTTCGACGTCGAGATCGCCGTCGAGCAGCTCGCCGAGCTCGCGACGTCGCGCAACCAGGTCCTGCCGCTCGTCGAGCAGTTCGAGGTCGGGCCGCAGCAGCGGCTGAACCTCCTCGCCCAGGGCCGCGTCGTGAACCTCGCCGCCGCGGAGGGCCACCCGGGAGCGGTGATGGACATGTCGTTCGCCAACCAGGCGCTGTGCGTGGAGCACCTCGCGCGCCACGGCGCGCAGCTTTCGCCCGAGGTGCACCCGGTCCCGCCCGAGCATCGATCGCGAGGTCGCCCGGCTGAAGCTCGAGTCGCTCGGCGTGCGCATCGACGAGCTGACCGACGCGCAGCGGGCGTACCTCACGAGCTGGCGGTCCTGACGCGCGCCGCTACGGCGTCGTCTGGGACTGCTTGAGCTCCTCGACGTCGCCTTCCAGCGTTTCGATGCGCTGGGTGAGCTCCTGCACCGCCGTCGACGGATCGGGGCGGTCGGCCAGCGTCTTGACCGTGCGTTCGAGGCCGTCGACCTGCTTGGCGAGCGCCTTGTCGTCCTGGCCGCTGCGCACGTCCTGGAGCTGGCGGCTGAGGCGGTCGACGCGGTCGTCGAGCCGCGACACGCTGGCGTCGCTCGCCCCGCCGCCGCGCGCAGCGCCGGTGTCGTCGCTCATCAGCGCGTAGGCAGCGAGAGCGAGCGCCGCGAAGGCGATGACGCCGACGATCACGAGGCCGCTGCGCAGCGAGCGGACGGCATCCTCGAGCCGCAGCAGGATGGCGTTCGGGTCGATCGCGGGCGCGACGGGGCGCGCGTCGATCGGCGGCGGTGGCCGCGTCGGCCGAAGCGGTTCGGTGGGGCGGTCGGGTGGCGGCGTGGTCGACATGTCGCATTCGGTTGCCCCGCGGAGGGGTTCGCCAATCCCCGGTATGCGAGTCAGCCTGGCGCGGGATCCTCCACGCTCGCCGCCTGGATGTCGGCCGCGGTCAGCTCGATGAGCGCGGCGCGGTCGGGCTTGTCGGCGGCCGACAGCAGCCGCTCGGCCTGATGGGCGACGACGTCGTCGAAGAGGTTGCGGGCGGTGCGGGCGTTGCCGAAGTAACGGTCGCGGGCGCCGTGCAGGCGCTCCATGATGTTCTGCAGCTCGATGCGCGCGTCGTCGTGGAGCGCGTAGTCGGCGTCGGCGGCGAACTTCTCGAAGATCTGGACGAGCTCGGCGGGGCCGTAGTCCTCGAAGTGGATCGTCGTGCCGAAGCGGCTGCGAAAGCCCGAGTTGGAGGCCAGGAACTCGGACATCTCCTGCGGGTAGCCGGCCGCGATGAGCGCGAGGCGGTCGCGGTCGTCCTCCATGCGCTTGAGCAGCTCGGCCACCGCCTCGGGTCCGAAGTCGCCGTGGCTGTCGGGACGCACGAGCGCGTAGGCCTCGTCGAGGAACAGCACGCCGTCCAGCGCGCTGTCGACGACCTCGTCGGTCTTCGTCGCGGTCTGCCCGACGTAGCCGGAGACGAGGTCCTCGCGCGTGACCTCGATCACCCGGTCGGTGGCGAGCAGCCCGAGGCTCGCGTACAGCCGCCCGAAGAGCCGGGCGACCGTCGTCTTGCCGGTGCCGGCGCCGCCCTCGAACACGAGGTGCAGCGACACCTGGACGGTCTTCAGCCCCGCCTCGCGGCGCATCGACGCGATGCGCAGGAGCTCGGCCAGCCGCCGCACCTCCGCCTTGACCGCCGCCAGGCCGATGAGCCCGTCGAGCTCGGCCAGCACGGCGTTGAACGCGGTTTCGTCGAAGCGCAGCGCGGAGGACTTGGCCGTCGGCCTTGGCGGTCGCGGCTTCGGCGCGCGCTCCGGCGTGGCGGTGGCGGGACGCGGCAGGTCGCGGTCAGATGACCCGGGCCGCAGCTCGTCGAGCGCGCGGCGCGCCGCGTCGGCGATCCGCCGGCGCCCGTCCTCGGGCGCCTGCTCGGCAATCGCGATCGCCGCCCGCAGGCTGGACTCGGCATCGGCGCGGCGCGCCAGGCGCCGCAGCGACTCCGCGCGCGCGATGTGCGCGTACGCGACCGGGTGGTAGGCCGGGCCGATGGTGAGCGCGACGCCGATCGCCTCGTCGAACGCCTCGAGTGCCTGCTCGTCGAGCCCCTGGTGTGAGCGTGCGAGCGCGAGGCGGTGCAGCAGCTCGAACAGCTCGCGGCCGCTGCGCTCGGCCTCGCGCAGCGCCGCCACCGCCTCGCTGAACGCCTCCTCGGCCAGCGGGTAATCGGCCTGCCGCAGCGCCCGCTCGCCGCGCTGGGCGTGCAGCTTGGAGGCGAGGTGCGGCGGCGAGCCGAGCTGCTCCAGCGTCTGGCGCGCCAGGCGCTCGTGCCCGGCGGCGCCGGCGTAGTCACCCTCGCGCAGGAGATCGGCGGCGCGGCGCAGGTAGGACTCGAAGCGGTCGGCCATGCGTGTGGACGCTATCCGAGCAGTCGCCTCACCTCGGCGGCGGTTCGGGCGCTGTGTTCGAAGACGTCGCCGTAGGTGTAGGCGATGTGGTTGGAGCGCCGGCGGCGGGCGATGTCGGCTTCGAAGCCGTGGCGGGTGGCGTGGTAGCGGTAGGTGACGAGCTCGATGGTGAGGTTGTGGTCGGGCCAACGGCAGTCCACCTTGTCGCCGTGCTGGTCGATGTTGGTGCGGGGGAGGGGCAGGTTGTGGCGTTGGAGAAGAGCGAGGAAGTCGTCTTCGAGGTCGCTGAGGGTCACGTCTGAGCCGAGGGCATGGCGCAGCTTGGCAGCGCCGGGCTTGTGCGGGTTGCGGGCGATGCAGGCTTCGATCGCTTGCAGCGTGGTGTTGTGGTGAACCCAGGCTTCGTGGCAGGCGCGGGTGAGCTTCGGGGGCGAGAGGCGGGGGGCGAGGTCGAGCAGGAGCCGGGGGACGGTGGTGACCGGGATGCCGTGCCAGGTATCTGCATCGAGAACATGGAGGTCGTTGACGCGGTGGATGACGATGCCCGGGCGCTTGCGGCCCGCGGTGCTGGGCACGGTGACATGCGGGCGCCGGGGCCGTTCGCGCAGGACGCGGAGCAGGTAACCGGCGGACCAGTGGCTCGCGCGGGCACCGTCGCCGCAGGCGAGCACGGCGGCCATGAGGTCCGCGCGCCACGATGGCGCCTCATGCCCGACGGCGTACACGCCCCGATGGATCTGACGTAGGCGCCCGTCGGCCATCCAACGCTTGATGCGCTCGCGATGAACGCCTTCGGCCAGGAGCTGCTCCCACGTGATCCGGCCGTGCTGCTGGGCCGCCCTCCGGCTGACAATGTCGAATAGTGGTCGCATACCGACCACAAGTCGACAGGCTCACCCGATTCGCCCCCCGCCGCGCGGGTCATCCGTCTCCCTTGTTGGCGCTCGCGCCGCACACGGCGCCGGATAACCTCCGGCCGCCGTGAGCGACGCCAGCCTCAAGAAGATGCGCGACGACGGCGCGAGCGATGCCGCGGTCGCGACGTTCGAGCACTACCGCGACCTGCTGCGCTCCGGCGACGAGGGCCTGCTGCGCGAGGCCGACCTCGAGCCGGTCGACGAGCTGCCCGACGCCGACGAGCTCGCAGACGACGAGCAAGGCGCCACCGACGCCCTCCAGCGCGCGGTCGTCATCAAGCTCAACGGCGGCCTCGGGACGAGCATGGGCATGACCGCGCCCAAGTCGCTGCTCGAGGTCAAGGACGGACTGAGCTTCCTGGACATCACGGTGCGCCAGATCCGCCACCTGCGTGAGCACACCGGCGCGAAGCTCCCGCTCGTGCTGATGAACAGCTTCGCCACGCAGGAGGCGTCGCTGGAGGCGCTCGCGCCCTACGCGGACCTGCCGGTCGACGGCGTCCCGCCCGACTTCCTGCAGAGCAAGGTGCCGAAGCTCGTCGCCGGCGATCTCGAGCCGATCGACTGGTCCGACGACCCGGCGCTGGAATGGGCGCCGCCCGGCCACGGCGACCTCTACCCGTCGCTGCTGGGATCCGGGATGCTCGGCGCGCTGCTCGACGGCGGCTATGAGTACGCGTTCATCGCCAACGCCGACAACCTCGGCGCCGTGCTCGACCCGCGCATCCTCGCCTGGTTCGCCAAACAGGAGATCCCGTTCCTCATGGAGGTCGCCGACCGCACCCCGGCCGACCGCAAGGGCGGGCATCTCGCGCGGCGCAAGGACGGCGGCGGGCTCGTCCTGCGCGAGCTCGCACAGACCGCCGACACCGACCTCCCGGCCTTCCAGGACATCGAGCGCCACCGCTTCTTCAACACGAACACGCTGTGGGTGCACCTGCCGTCGCTGAAGGCCGTGCTGGACGAGCGCGGCGGCGTCCTCGGCCTGCCGATGATCGTCAACCGCAAGACCGTCGACCCGACCGACTCGGGCTCGCCCGCGGTGGTCCAGCTCGAGACCGCGATGGGCGCCGCGATCGACGCCTTCGACGGCGCGCGCGCGATCCGCGTTCCCAAGACGCGCTTCGCGCCGGTCAAGACGACCGACGACCTGCTCGCGCTGCGCTCAGACGCCTACGTCCTGCACGACGACGGGCGCATCGAGATCGCCGAGCAGCGCGAGGGGCGCGCGCCGCTCGTCGAGCTCGACGCCCGCTACTTCAAGCTGCTGCGCGACTTCGACGAGCGCTTCGCCCACGGCCCGCCGTCGCTGCGCGGGTGTGAGCGGCTGTGCGTCCGCGGGGATGTGCACTTCGGCGAGGGCGTCGTCGTCATCGGCGACGTCGCCGTCGAGCACGGTGACGACGACCACCCGCGGCAGATCGAGAACGGCACCGTCCTGACGGCGTGATCCGGAGCCGTCGCGCTCCCGCATCGGTCATCCTGAGAGCGTCATGAACGACCCGTCACACGTCGGCCTCTTCGCCGCGCTCGCCGCCGGCTTCGTGTCGTTCCTCAGCCCCTGCGTGCTGCCGCTCGTGCCGGGGTACCTCTCCGCGGTCTCGGGCGTCACACCCAAGGACCTCGATCGCGCGCCGCTGATGAAGGTGCTCGGCCCGGCGCTGCTGTTCGTCGCGAGCTTCTCGGCGATCTTCATCCTGTTCGGCCTGACGGCGACGAAGCTCGGCGGCTCGCTGTCGGAGCACAAGCAGACACTCGAGAAGGTCTCGGGCGCGGTGCTCGTCGTCATGGGGCTCGTCTTCCTCGCGACGCCGTTCATCGCGCGGCTCAATCGCGAGTGGCACATCGATGCGCTCATGGAGAAGGCGGGCGGCGGCGGGCCGCTGCTCGCCGGCGCCGCGTTCGCGATCGCGTGGACGCCGTGCGTCGGCCCGACGCTGGGCGGGATCCTCACCACGGCCGCGATCTCCGATTCGACGGGGGAGGGCGCGCTGCTGCTCGCGGTGTATTCGGCCGGTCTCGCGATCCCGTTCCTGCTGACGGCGATCGCCTTCCGTCAGATGACGTCGGTGTTCGACGTCGTCAAGCGCCACTACGCGGTGATCGTCGGCGTCGGCGGCGCGATCCTCATCGTGATGGGCGTGCTGATCTGGACCGGGGAACTGCAGCAGCTGAACATCGAGGCACAGCAGTTCTTGGACCGCATCGGGCTGGACTTCCTCGCGGGCATCTGATCGGCGCAGGCGCGGGCGCCGGGCCCAGTGACGTCGCGGGCGTCCGGGCTGTGGCGCTCTGACCGGTCGGCCGTGGCCTGCGCGCCGGCCAGGTCGTACGTTCTTCGCTGTCGCGCCGGACTCCCTGCGGTCGATCGGGCCCCCTCACGCCTCCTCGTAGCGCTCGGCGCGCTGCTGCTCTCGCTCGCTCTCGGCCAGCGCGCGGACGAACAGGTACGTCAACGCGACGCCCATAACGATCGACTGCTCGACGGCCATGATGAGACCGCCGACCGACTGATCGGTCTCCGGTGAGAGGCCCCAGTAGCCGGGCTGGCCTTCGTAGAAGTCGTAGATCGCGTCGGGCGCGAACGCGAGGCCGATGCCGAGCAGGCCGACGAGAATCTTCGTCGTGACCATGTAGACGACAGGGCCCATGCCGCCGAGCCGCTTACGTGAGCGGATCGGCGAGAGCAGAAACCACCAGTACAGCCCGCCGGCCACGGTGAACGTGACGTGCTCGAGGACGTGCACGACCGGGTACTCGAGCGCGGCGTCGTAGAGCGCCGGCACGTGCCACAGCCACATGACGACGACGTAGGCCGCGATCGCGAAGGCCGGGTGGGCGAGCGGTCCGACCGCCTGCTCGAGCCGTATGAGGCGCCGGGTCAGCGGGCGCAGGAGCTTGCGTGTCAGGCCGAGCAGGATGAGGATCGGAGCGAGGTCGAGCAGCAGCAGGTGCTGGACCATGTGCATGAAGAAGAGCTGCTCGGCGAGGCGGTCGACGGGGGAGACCAGCGCCACGAGTACGAGCGCCATGCCGCCGAGGAAGGACAGCAGGCGCCACACGCTCGCGCGGACCTCGCGCCAGCGGCGCACGTAGAGGACGGTGAGGACCAGCACGACCGCGATCGCACCGGGGACGAACGACCACGAGGCGTCGGGTGCGGCGGCGAGCGTATGAATGCGCGCGATTGTGGCATTCCGCGCGCCACGTGTGACACGCGCTGCGCCAGGCTGCATGCATGCTCGATCAACTCGTCGCGCTCGTCGTCCCGCGGTGCTGCGCGGCGTGCCGCGCCCCGGGCGTCGGCGCGTCCAGCGCGCTGTGTTCCGCCTGCCGGCGCGAGCTGCCGTGGCTGCCCGCTGCGACCTGCGAGCGCTGCGCGCTGCCGCGGCCGTGCGGGCGGCGCTGCCCGGCCGCGGGGGCCGCGTTCGAGCGGGCGTGGGCCGCGATGGCCTACGACGGCGTGGCCGGCCAGGTCGTGCGCGCGCTGAAGTTCGCCCGCGCCCGCCCACTGGCCGACGTCATGGCGGCGCAGATCGCCGCCAACGCTCCGCCGAGCCTGTTGCGCGGCGGCACGCTCGTCGCCGTCCCCGCCCATCCGCGTCGGCGCCGCGCGCGGGGCTTTGACCCGGCCGAACTGCTGACCGATGCGCTGGAGCGCCGCACGGGGTTGGCGCGTCAGCGCCCGCTGCGTCGCGACGGCGCCGCCGCGCGGCAGCTCGGCGCCTCGCGCACGGAGCGCCGCGACCCCCAGCGGCTCGGCTTCGACGCCCGCGGCCCTGCGCCGCCGCGGGGGATCCTCGTCGACGACGTCCACACCACCGGCGCCACGCTCGATGCATGCGCCGCGGCGCTTCGGCGCGCCGGAAGCCAGTCCGTCGTGGCGGTGACGTGGGCGAGGACTCTGGACAAAGGGCCCGTTGACACGACCTGTGCCAGGCGTACCATCGATGTACATCGCACGTCCGCGGACAGAGAGGACTTGGACATGCAGATCGAGGTCAAGGGCCGCAACGTCCATGTCAACGATGAGCTGCGCGAGCTGGTGGAGCGCAAGTTCCGCAAGGTCGCCGCCCAGGTATCGGACCTGTCGCGCATGGAGGTCGAGCTGCGCGAGGAGCGCAATCCCTCCATCGCCGATTCGCAGGTCGCGGAGGTGACGCTCTATCTCAAGGGGGTCACGCTGCGGGCGGAGGGCGCATCGCGCGAGATGGACCACGCCGTCCGGGTCTGCTCCGACGAGCTCAGCCGGCAGGTCAAGCGCCATCGCGACAAGCGCCGCAAGCGCCGCGAGGCGCGTGGCGCGCCCGCTCAGCCGGCGACCTAGGGGTGCCGGAGCCGGCACGTGCCGGCGGAGGCGGGACCCCTCCTGATTGGTGCCGTAGCCGGCCACCTGGCCGGCGGAGGCGGGACCCCTCTCAGTAGTCCTCCGACGCGGCGGGAGACCCCCGCCGCGTTGGTAGTCTCAACCTCTATGCCGATCCTCGAACGCGCCCTTCGCATGGGCGAGTCAAAGCAGTTCAGGCAGTACGAGAAGCGCGTCGCCCGCATCAACGGCTACGAGCCCGAGTTGGAGCTCGAATCCATGGAGGAGCTGCGCGCCCGGATGGACGATCTGCGTGCGTCCGCGCGCGAGGGCGAGAGCCTCGACGACCTGCTGCCCGAGACCTTCGCGATCGTCCGCGAGGTCGGCAAGCGCACGATGGGCATGCGCCATTTCGACGTGCAGCTCATCGGCGCGATGGTCCTGCACGGCGGCTCGATCGCCGAGATGAAGACCGGCGAGGGCAAGACGCTGACGGCGACGCTTGCCGTCGTCCTGAACGCCCTGCCCGGCACGGGCGTCCATGTCGTCACGGTCAACGACTACCTCGCGCGCCGCGACGCCGAGTGGATGAGCCCGATCTACGACGCCCTCGGCGTCACCGTCGGCGTGCTGCAGAACATGCAGAATTACGAGGACAAGCACGTCGCCTACGCCGCCGACGTCACGTACGGCACGAACTCGGAGTTCGGCTTTGACTACCTGCGCGACAACATGGCCACGTCGCTCGAGGAGAAGGTCCAGCGCGGCCACCCGTTCGGGATCGTCGACGAGGTCGACAACATCCTCATCGACGAGGCGCGCACGCCGCTGATCATCTCCGGCCAGCCCGAGCAGGCCGCTGACCTCTATGAGAAGTTCGCCAAGCTCGCCAAGCGCATGCAGCCCGGCAAGAAGCCCGAGGGCATGGACGCGCGGATGAAGAAGGACTTCGAGGCCGACTATGACTTCGAGTTCGAGGAGAAGCACAAGACCGTTGCGGTCACCGAGCAGGGCGTCGCGAAGGCCGAGAAGTTCCTCGGGATCTCGCACCTGTACCGCGCCGAGAACGGCCCGCTCGTCAACCACCTCCAGCAGGCACTGAAGGCCGAGTCGCTGTACAAGCTCGACGTCGACTACGCCGTCGTTGACGACCAGGTGATGATCATCGACGAGTTCACGGGGCGCATCCTCGAAGGCCGCCGCTGGTCGGAGGGCCTGCACCAGGCCGTCGAGGCCAAGGAGGGCGTGCGCGTCCAGGAGGAGAACCAGACCCTCGCGACGATCACGCTGCAGAACTACTTCCGCCTCTACGACAAGCTCTCGGGCATGACCGGCACCGCCCTCACCGAGGCGACCGAGTTCATGAAGATCTACAAGCTGCCGGTCGTCGAGATCCCAACCAACCAGCAGATGATCCGCAAGGACAACAACGACCAGATCTACAAGACGAAGGACGGCAAGTGGGTCGCCGTCGCGCGCGAGATCGTCGAGCGCCACGAGACGGGCCAGCCCGTGCTCGTCGGCACGATCTCCGTCGAGGTCTCAGAGCTCCTCGGGGCCGAGTTGACCAAGCAGGGCGTGCCGCACGTCGTGCTGAACGCCAAGCCCGAGTACGCCGAGAAGGAGGGCGCGATCGTCGCCGAGGCCGGACAGGTCGGCGCCGTCACGATCGCCACGAACATGGCGGGCCGCGGCGTCGACATCAAGCTCGGCGGCAACCCCGAGCACCTCACCGAGGTCGAGCTGAACAAGCTCGGCCTCACGGCTGGCGACCCGGACTACGACGAGCGCTTCGCCGAGATCCTGCCCAAGATCGAAAAGCGCGTCGAGGCCGACCGCGAGAAGGTCCTCGCCGCGGGCGGGCTGTGCATCATCGGCACCGAGCGCCACGAGTCGCGGCGCATCGACAACCAGCTACGCGGCCGCTCCGGCCGTCAGGGCGATCCCGGCGAGTCGCGCTTCTTCCTCTCCGCCGAGGACGACCTCGTGCGCCTGTTCGCCGGCGACCGGATCTACAAGATCCTCGATCGCCTCGGGTCCGTCGACAAGGAGGGCCGCGAGGAGCCGATCGAGGCGGGCATGCTCTCCAAGCAGATCGAGAAGGCCCAGAAGAAGGTCGAGGAGCAGAACTACCTCATCCGCAAGCGCGTGCTCGAGTACGACGACGTCATGAACGAGCAGCGCCGGATCGTCTACAAGTACCGCGACGAGGTGCTCGAGGGCAAGGACATGGGCGCCTCCGCGCGTGAGGAGCTCGGCGCGGTCATCGCGCGGCTCGTCTCCGAGTACACCCCCGGTGACTTCATCGAGGACTGGGACCTGCCGGGCATGTTCCTCGGGCTCGAGGACATCTTCCCCGCCAAGCTCGACGCCGGCGAGCTCACGCCCGAGCAGACCGACCGCGAGCTGCTCGTCCGCACGCTGCACGAGGACGCCGTCAAGCTCTACGACGAGCGTGAGGAGGAGCTCGGCGAGGAGCTCATGCGCGCGCTGGAGCGCTACCTGCTGCTGCAGATCATCGATCAGCGCTGGCGCGAGCACCTGTACGACATGGACTACCTGCGCGAGGGCATCCACCTGCGCGGATTCGCCCAGATCGAGCCGATCGTCGCGTACAAGAACGAGGCCTTCACGCTGTTCGAGGACCTCATGAACACGATCTGGTCGGACTTCGCGCGGATGATCTTCAACGTCGAGGTCGAGGTCGAGGGATCCGAGCCGCCCGAGCAGCGCTACGAGCCCAGCGGCACGTCGACGGCGCCCGGCCGCGTGTCCTACTCCGGCGGTGGCGGTGCGACCGCGCTCGACGAGGCACGCGCGAGCGGCGCCGCCGCCGCCGACGGCGAAGCGGAGTACGAGGCGCCCGAGCCCGTCCAGCAGCGCGTCCTGTCAGAGGACGAGCAGATCGGCCGTAACGACCCCTGCTGGTGCGGGTCTGGCAAGAAGTTCAAGCGCTGCCACGGCCAGTAGTCCCGGTCGATGCTCAGGCCGCCGCGCCCGCGGTGGAGAGGCCGGCGGCGTCGCGCAGCGCGTCGACCTTCGTCGTCTGCTCCCACGTGAAGTCGTCGTCGCCGCGGCCGAAGTGGCCGTAGGCGGCGGTCTTCTGGTAGATCGGGCGATGCAGGTCGAGCTCCTGGCGAAACGCGCCCGGACGCAGATCGAAGTGCTCGTCCACGAGGGCGGCGATCCGCGCACGCTCGATCTTCTCCGTGCCGAACGTCTCGACCATCACGCTGACGGGATGCGCGACGCCGATCGCGTAGGCGACCTGCACCTCGACGCGATCGGCGACGCCGGCGGCGACGAGGTTCTTGGCCACCCAGCGCGCGGCGTACGCGGCCGAGCGATCGACCTTCGAGGGGTCCTTGCCGCTGAACGCGCCGCCACCGTGACGGGCCATCCCGCCGTATGTGTCGACGATGATCTTGCGCCCGGTAAGGCCGCAGTCGCCGACCGGGCCGCCGATGACGAAGCGGCCCGTCGGGTTGACGAGGAACTCGCGGCGCAGCGTGTTCGCGTCGTACATGTCCGCTGGCAGGACCGCAAGCACGACGTGCTCCCACAGGTCGTCGAGGATCCGCTCGCGGGTCGCGCTGTCGTGATGCTGCGTGGAGATCAGCAGCTTCTCGACCGCGACGGGCACTCCGTCGCGGTAGCGCACCGAGACCTGTGTCTTGCCGTCCGGGCGCAGGTAGTCCAGCGAGTTGTCGTGACGGACCAGGGCGAGTCGCTGGGCAAGCTTGTGCGCCAGCGAGATCGGCAGCGGCATCAGCTCCGCGGTCTCGTTGCAGGCGTAGCCGAACATCATTCCCTGGTCGCCTGCGCCCGCGATGTCCAGCTCGTCGTCGTCGCCCGACGGGTCGGCCTGTGTCTCATAGGAACGATCGACGCCCTGCGCGATGTCCGGCGACTGCTTGTCGATCGCGTTGAGCACCGCGCAGGAATCCGCCGAGAAGCCGAGGTCGGCGTCGATGTAGCCGATCCCGCGGACCGTCTCGCGCGCGACGTGCTGGATGTCGACGTAGGTCTGCGTGGAGATCTCGCCGGACACCACGACGAGGCCGGTGTTCACGAGCGTCTCGCACGCGACGCGGCCGGTCGGATCGTCGCGCATGACGGCATCGAGCACGCCATCGGAGATCTGGTCGGCGACCTTGTCGGGGTGCCCTTCCGTCACCGACTCGGACGTGAACAGGTACTCGTGCTGGTCAAAGCTCGGCATGGCTGGCGCTCCTGATCGAGGGTGTCCCGTGTGTCATGTGCTGAAGGTCGACCACACGCTCGTGCGGCTCGTCGGCCGTGAGCCGCACTACCCAGTCGGTCCCGAACTCCGCGCGCGGATGGGCCGGCAGGGCAAAGAAGCCGTCAGTCGTCAGCAGCGCATCGCCGCAGCATGGTGAGCGCTGCTGCCGCGCGCACCTCCCGTCGGGGTGGTCTTGCCCTACCGAAGGGTGGGGGTCTCGGCCGGCGAGCCGTCCTTCAGCGTTAGGCGCAGGTAGCGCGCGCTGGCGTCGGCGCGGTTGGACGCCTGCATCTTGCGCAGGATGTTCTTGACGTGGAACTTCACCGTGCCCTGCGAGACGAACAGCATTCGCGCGATGTCGCCGTTGGTTTTGCCTTCGGCCATCAGGCGCAGGACATCGATCTCCCGCGTCGTCAGGTGCGTGGCCAGGCCATCGTCGCCGAACAGCTCGGGCGACAGGGCACGCCGATCCTGCTCCTCTACGACGCCGCCCGACAGAGCGATCGCCCCGTCGCTCAGCTCGCCCGACCGCGTCTCGGCCCACGCGGAGATACGGCGGATCTCGCGGCGCTGATCGCGCAGGCGGCGGCGCAGGACGGCACGTTCGAACACGAGCGCGAACCCCGCGGCGAAATGCTCCAGCGCATCGGCATCGAGCTGTGCCAGCGGCCGCCGGCTCGTCGCGCGGTCGCCGTGCAGGAACCCCACGGCGGCCGTGTCCACCACGATCGGCGCGGCGATGTACTCGCGCCACCCCAGCGCGTCGAGAAACGCGTATCGCGCGGGCTGCGACCGGTCGATGTCCGCCACGAGCCGCGCTTGGCGGCGGCGCAGCAGCTCGCATTCCAGCAGCGGGTAGGACAGCGCCAGCGCCGAGTGGCGCAACGACGCGTCGATGGGGTGCTCGTGACCGGCGGCGCTGTGGACGCGCTCGACGACGAGCGTGCCGTTCTCGATCCGGCTGAGCACGACCCGGTCGAGATCGGCCGCGGCGGCGGCCGCCGCGGGGCAGCGGTCGATGATCTGGCTGGGCGGCCCGAGCTGCGCCAGCGCGTCGACGGCGTGTCGAACCCGTTCGCAGCCAGCGAGCCGCAGCGCGTCGTCGCCTGACATCAGCGCGGCCGGATCTCCAGCAGATACGCCACGAGGAGATCACGCTCCCCGGCGCGCAGGTGGAAGGCATCGCTGAGCCGCTCGACGCGGCCGATCTGTGCCCCGTGCTCGTCGAGTTCGGGCGGGAAGGGGAGGACCTCGTACTCGACCACGCGAACGTCCAGGCCGGCGGCCGCGAGCAACTCTGCCGTGCGGCGCTGCGACAGGATCGACAACTGCACCACGTAGGCAACGCCCTCTGGCGCGAGCGCATCAGCGAGCTTGGTGAGCACCGGATCCAGCGGCGTGCGCCCCCAGTAGTCGATCGGTCTGTGCCCGATGACGTGCTGCTCAGGATCGACCGGGGTCTGGTCGACGCACGCCACGATGATCTCGTAGCGCTCCTCCGGCACCCAGGGGAAGATGTCGATCCGCGCGGCGGTCATGCGCTCGCCGACGCCGTTGCGATGGGCGTTGGCCTCCGTGTTGCGCACGGCCCGCTCGTCGATGTCGATGGCGCGGACGTGCGCCGCCCCGTTGATCGCGAGCTGGATACCGAGGATGCCCGTGCCGCATCCGATGTCCAGGCAGCGCTGGTGCGCGCCGACCGCCTGCTCGTGGAGGTAGCGCCAGGCCATCAGGCTCGCGCTGGAGGGCGCCACGACCCCCGCGTCGGCGACGAGGTCGGGGAAGGGCAGCGGGTGCAGGGAGCGTCCGCGGTGATCGGTCCACGCGGGCGCGGGCGCGGGCTCGCCCTGGAGCAGTCGGTCGGGCACGCGCGTGGACGCGTCAGGCGCGGCCCGATCGCCCGGCAGGGTCTGCTCCAGCAGCTCACGCGCCGCCTTCACGTGGGCCGGTCCGACCCCGCAGCAGCCGCCGATGATCTGCGCCCCCTCCGCGCGCCAGCGCAGCGCCATCGCCGCGTACTCGGCGCTGCCGACGCCCGGCTCGAAGCGCCAGCCCTCGTCGGTGTAGTAGCCGAGGTTGGGGTAGACGCCGAGTGGCAGGTCGGTGAAGTCCCGCAGGTAGGAGACCATGCCGTCGACGTGGTCGGGCGGGATGCAGTTGATCATCAGCGCGTCGATGCCCAGCTGCTCGAAGCGCGTCGCCGCGCGCCCGAAGGCGTCGCCCTCGGGCCCACCCCAATGCTGCCCGTAGACGCTGCACAGGCCGTGCCGGCAGCGGCGAAACGACAGCCAGACCGGAAGCCCCGTGTCCAGCAGCGCCTCGACCGTGGCAAACAGCGAGGGCCGCACGACGGTGAGCGTCTCGAGGAGGATGAGGTCCGGTGGCTCGTCGGCGAACAGCCGCGCGAGCAGCCTGATCGTGCTCTCGCCCTCGTCGGAGTCGACGTCGCCGTTGACGGAGAACGCGACCGCGCACTCGTCCTCGCGTCCGCCGTCGGCGACCGCCTGACGCGCGAGGCGCAGCCCGCGCCGCGCGAGGTCCATCCAGTGCACCGGCTCGGTCGCGTTCCAGACGGGCGCGACGCCGTGCAGCAGGGCGCTCGGCAGCCCCCACGTGTTCGTCGAGATGACGTCACAGCCGGCGGCGACATAGCCGCGGTGCACGTCGAGCACCGCGCCCGCCTCCTCGACGAGCGCGCGCGTGCCCCACAGGCGCTCGTCGACTGCGTGCTCGGCGTCGCTGAGGTGCGGCAGCTCGGTCGCGGTGGCGCCGTCGAGGACCACGCACATATCCGCGCCGAGCTTGTCGGCGATCCGGCCATATTGCGATGAGTGCGTGGTCTGCACTGCTCAAACGGGGATCAGACGAGACCGATCGGTCTCCCTCCTGGCGCGGACCCTACGCGCGACCGCACCACCCGTCAAGCCGGAGGGACGTCTCAGGTGCGGCGCGCGCCTCAGCCGGCCTTCGTGGCGGTGATGTACGTCCAGCACGCCTTGAAGGAATCGCGCCCGCCGAAGATCGTGTCGAGCGCGTGGCGCACGATCCGCAAGCGATCGGCCACGGCCTCCTCGGAGGGCTCGTGGCCCTCGATGCGCTTCGTTCCTCCGACCCAGCCGAGCACTGCCTCGTGGTACGCCGTCATGAACTCGTACCACTCGTCGACGTTGGCCACGATCGTCGCCTGGCTGACGTGGTCCACCGCCAGTCCGTTGCGCTCGAGCGCATCGGTGTAGTACTCCAGCGGGCGCGGCTGCATGAACACGCGGTCGCGGTGCGCGTGATGGGCCTGCAGGCGCTCCGTGTCGTCGAGCACGGCACGATGATGCGCGTAGTCCGGGTCGCTGCGCACGAGGCTCTCGGCGAGGTCGTTGATGACCCAGACCGTCTCGTCGAGGATCCACTCGCCGGGCCGCGTGCTCGGGTTGCGCAGGTTGCCGGAGTTGATGAACACCTTGCCGCCCGGCTTCAGCGCCCGCACCCACGCCGAGGCCACCTCGTCGAGGTCGGGATACAGGTGGATCGCGTTGACCGCGGCGATCGCGTCGACGCCGCGCTTGAGCAGCTCGGGCCCGAGCACCTCGTCGAGGGACTGCAGTCGCTTCTCGGCCTTGATGAAGCGCAGCAGCCGCGCCGCGAAGCGCGGGTCGTCCTTGTACTTGTCGTGTGCGACGCGCAGAAACTTCGCGGACGCGTCGACGACGATCGTGCCGACGGCGCGATCGAAGATCCGCAGGCGCAGACGGTCCAGCAGGATGCCCGTGCCACCCGAGTAGTCGACGAGGATGTCGCCGTCCTGCAGGTGCGCGGCGAGCTCCGTGACGCTCGGGTTGAGGTTGTCATACCAGCCGTGCTCGTCGACGTGGTCGTAGGCCAGTCCCGCCTCGCTGAGCGGGGCGTGCGTCCACTCCTCGTCGGGGATGCGGTCAAAGCCGGCAGGCCACGCGAACGCCGGCTTGGACCGTGGGACGTCGAGGCGCTCGCAGGTTGCGCGATGCAGGTCGAGCAGTTGGTCGACCGCCGCCGAGCCGCCCCGACCCCACCCGCAGTCGGTGGCGACGCCGAAGCTCTGCACGAACTTGCTCGCACAGCTGATCCGCCTGCGCGCGCCCACCTTGCCGTCGCCCAGGTGCAGCACGCCCAGGTACAGCTCGGTACTCGGATCCAGGCGCAGCTTCTGCAACGGCGCGAAGTACTCCTCCTCGGCCTGCGCCGGAACGGGCACGTGGATCCAGTTCAGCGGGCGGTACAGCGCGGTCGCGAGCGCGTTGGCCACCTCGACGAGCTTGCGCGTGTCGCCGGGCACCGTGAAGTGGCCGTGGTAGTCGTCGCCGTAGCAGAGATGAAAGCCGAGCTCGACATCCACGGGCACTCCGCGGCTGACGCGCAGCAGGCGCTCGAGCACCCCGGAGCGGGTCCCCTCAAACCACGCGGGGCTGATGCCCTCGAGGATCGCGAACTCCAGCCGCGTGTCCCATTGCAGGGCCAGCTGGTCATGCGGCACGGCGACGAAGATCGCGTCGAGCTCGCGCAGCACCCGCGCCTCGTAGACGGGCTCGACCTGCGCCTGATGCTCGGGGTCGATGAACGCGCTGACGGGGGCCAACGGCGTCGGAAGCGAGACCTGGAAGCGCACATGCGGCGGAATCACCCGGTCGCGCTTGAGCTTGGCGAAGATGGCGTAGGACGAGATCGCCGCGTCGGCGAAGCCGAGGTTGTCGAGCACGATGTCCTCGGCGCGCTCGCCCTCCCGCAGCCGCAGCTTGGGAAGCGAGCGGTACGAGTTCGCACCAGGGGGGCCGACCTCGAACTGCGGCAGGGCGCTGAACACCGGGTACTGCCACAGAATCCAGTCAGATCGCGGGCCGGGCTCGCCGTCGGGCAGCCGGCGCAGGCGGTCGCCGAGCACGCCGGCCGTACGGCGAAACACCTCCTCCACCCCTCCCAGCGGGACGCTGCCCACGAGATGGGCGCCCACGGGCCCACGCGGCGCCAGCGCGTCGGCTGCAGCGGCCTCCGACTCGGTCTGCGTCGCGATCGTCGCCTGCTCGGTCATGGTCGCTCATCACCTCTCGGTCGTGGTCCGGCCCGGCGACGATACGTTTGGCCTGCGGGCACAACAACGCGCCGGAAGGGGTGGATCCCCTGCTCCAAGGGGCAGTCATGCGTGCCATCGCGGCGACGTGCTGGTAGAGACGTGACCATGGCTGCAACCACGCCGGAGGATCGTTGACCTCCGCCCACATCATCGGATCCGGGGCGACGCGATGTGGCCGCTTTGCCGACGCCACGGTCGCGGGACTCGCGATCGAGGCGCTGGACGCGGCGGTCTCCGACGCCGGCCGCGAAACCGGTCGCGTCGAGGCGATCTTCTTCGCCAACGCCCTCTCCGGTCTGATGACCGGGCAGGAGTGCGTGCGCGGCCAGGTCGCCCTGCGTCATTCGCGCTACGGCGGCATCCCGACGGTGAACGTCGAGAACGCCTGCGCGAGCGGGTCGACCGCGCTGCATCTCGCCTGCATAGCGATCGATTCGGGCATGTACGAAACCGTCGCCGTCGTCGGCTCGGAGAAAATGTCACATCCGGACAAGCGCCGGTCTATCCAGGCGCTCGCGGGCGCAGCGGACGTCGATCTGCTTGCCGATGCGCCCGAGGATCACAGCGTCTTCATGGACAGCTACGCCGAACGCGCCCGCGGCCGGATCGATCGCGACGGCTGGAGTCCCGCCGACTTCGCGCGCGTCGTGGTCAAGAACCGCGGTCACGCCGTCCACAACCCGGGCGCGCAATTTCGCAACGCGATGACCGTCGACGAGGTGCTCTCCAGCCGGATGATCACCGCGCCGCTCACACTGCCGATGTGCTCGCCGATCGGCGACGGCGCCGCCGCGCTGGTCCTGACCGGCGCCCCGAACGGCGCCGCCGCACCGATCCGCGTGCGTGCGAGCGCGCTGAGCGCGACCGGCGGGCCGGCGCCGGGGTCCGTCGTGCAGCGCGCGAGCGCGGCCGCACGCGAGCAGAGCGGCCTGAGCGCCCAGGACGTCGACGTGATCGAGGTGCACGACGCCACCGCGTCCGCCGAGCTCGAGGCCTACGAGCATCTCGGGCTCGCAGAGCCGGGCGAGGGAAACCGCCTGATCGCCGAGGGCACGACCCTGCTCGGTGGAGCACTGCCGGTCAACACCGGCGGCGGCCTGCTCTCGCGCGGCCATCCCGTCGGCGCGACCGGGGTCTTTCAGATCGTGGAGCTCGTCGCGCAGCTACGCGGGCGCGCCGGCGAGCGCCAGGTCGACCTCGACCCGCGGCTCGGCCTCGCCCAGAACGCCGGAGGGTTCGTGGAGGGCGACAACGCGGTTGGGGTGATCACGGTGCTCGAGCGCGAGCGCTAGGGCGCTCAGACCGATCCACCTCAGGCCATGGAGAACTCCTCGCGCCACACCGAGCTCGCTTCGGTCCCGGAGCCCTGCCTTGCCGCGGGCGCCGTGCTGCATGACCGCGATGATCACACCGTGATCGCCCATTACGGGTCAGTTCCCGGTGAGATCGCCGTCTGCATGAAGAGCGTCGGGCTCGCCGACCACTCCGATTACGGCGTGTTCGAGGTACGCGGCGACCGCGCGGCAATCGACCGCCGCCTGGTCGCTTGCTGCGGCGACCCGCCGCTGGCAATCGGGAGCGGCCGGCGCTTGCGCAGCGTCTGGTATCTGCGCCTCAGCTCGCGCCACAGCCTGCTCGTCGGCCCGCACGCCGCGCTCGCGTCGAACCCCGCGATCGGACGCGGACGAGTCAGCAGCGAGCTAGGACCGCGCGACATCGGCGCGGGGCTGGCGATCGTCGGCGTCGTCGGCCCGCGCGCCACGCGACTGCTTGCAGCCGCCGGCCTGCCAGCCGAGCTGTCGGTCGGCACGATCGGTGTCGACGCTGGCGACCGCAGCATCGTCGCGATCCTGCGCGAGAGCCAGCGGCGCTACCTCGCGCTCGTCCGCGCCGACGCCGCAGACGTCTTCTGGGCTCGCCTGCTGACCGCGGGCGAGCCGCTCGACGCCGCCTTCGTCGGCTACGACGCCCTCACGCTGCTGAACGCTTCTGCGCTCGCTGTGAGCTGACGCCGACCGCGCGACCGCGTCAGCCGGCCCACGACCGCTGCCGCAAGTGCGCGACCTCGCATGCCAAACCTCCCGTTCGCTCTTCGTTGGGCGTTCAGTCGCGTCCCGCGGCTCCCGCGGTTGCACCAGCTGGCGCGTCGACGGTCGTGGTACAGATAGCGTCATGGTCGATGAGGGCGCTCGTCAACGCCTCGGCGCGCCCGGACCGGGTCGCCTCGCCGAGCGCGGACGCGGCCGCGTTTCACTCCGGGCTGGAGGGCTACGCGCCGACGCCGCTACGCGATCTGCCCGCCCTGGCGTCGGAGCTCGGCCTCGCGGTCGTCGCGCTCAAGGACGAGTCGTCGCGCCTCGGGCTCCCGGCGTTCAAGGTGCTCGGCGCGTCGTGGGCGATCGAACGCGCGCTGCGCGAGCACCCGGAGGTACGGACGCTCGTCACCGCGAGCACCGGCAACCACGGCCGCGCGGTCGCGCACATGACAGCGCGGCGTGGCCTGGCGTGCCGCGTCTTCCTCCCGGCGGGCTCCGTCGCCGCGCGGCGCGAGGCGATCGAGGGTGAGGGCGCCGAGCTCGTCGTCGTCGACGGCGTCTACGAGGACGCGGTGGCTGCCGCCCGCGCCGACGGCGAGCGCGCCGGCGTCATGGAGATCGCGGACGTCGGTGCGTCGGGTCCGGCGAGCTGGGTCATCGACGGCTACGCGACGCTGTTTGCCGAGGTGGCGGCGGAGGCGCACTTCGATGTGATCTTCGTGCCGGTCGGCGTCGGCGCGCTCGCGGCGGCCGCGGCCCGCTTCGCGGCGGCCGCCCAACCCGCGATCGCGGTCATCGGCGTCGAGCCCGCGACCGCCGCCTGCCTGACGGGCTCGCTGTCGGCCGGCGAGCCGACCGTCGTGCCGGGCAGCGGCACGACGATGTCCGGCCTGGACTGCGCCGAGGTCTCGCCGGCGGCGTGGCCGTCGCTGCGCCACGGGATCCGCGGCATGGTCACCGTGCGCGACGAGGAGGCCCACGCCGCGATGCGCGAGCTCGCCGCCGCTGGCCTGACGATCGGCGACTCGGGCGCATCCGGGCTCGCGGCTCTGCGGGCGCTCGTCGCGGAGGAACAATGCGCGGCGCTACGCGATGCGATCGGCCTCGGTCCCGGCAGCCGGGTCGTGCTCGTCGGCACCGAGGGCGCGACCGACCCACAGGGCTACGCATCGCGCGTGGCAGGCCGATGGGATGCCTGAACGCCCGACCAACCCGGCGCGGCACGCGCCGCGGGACGACGACAGCGCCTACCACGCGGGGTATGAGGACGCGCGACCCGGGACCCGGGACCGTCTCGTCGCTCTGCGTGAGCACGGACGGCCCGCGGATCTCGAGGCGCTGCTGGCGATCTACCGGGGGGCCGTCGCCGAGCAGACGTTCGGCGGGGAAGCGATCGCGCACATGCGCCGCGACCGCGCCGGCCACGGGCTGGCGCCGCTCCCCTAGGTGTCGTGAGCAGCTTGTTCGCCGGCAGCACTTGGGCGATCGCTGTGACCGAAGTTCCGACTCACGACACGTGGCGCGCGGTTCACAAAGCAGCGATGAAGCAGCGAGGGAGTGCCTCCGCTCGGAGCCCACGCGGCGTCGATGTTGAAGTTGCTGCCTATGGCGCGGCATAGGCGCCATCCATTCCGCCCCCGCGAGACGGATGTCGAAATTGCTGCCTGTGGCGCGGCATAGGCGCCATCGATGCGGCTGCGCCGCCTCGCGACCGCCTCCAGCGCCCCTTCCCCATTTCTTCATCGCTGCTGTTTACGCATCGCAACCCCGCGACAAACGCGGAGACCTGGTGTCTCTCCCGCATCCCGACACTAGGCGTCGCCGAGCGGGTTGATGTTGATGACGCCCGTGAACGTGATTGTCGGCGACGCTGAACCTTCCGGGATCGGGGCCGAGGGTGGGCGTCCAGCCCGGAGCTGGGCCGCGGTGAGCGCGGTCACGCCCATGGCGGCGGCGAGGTCCTGGCCGGTCGGCAGCCCGACGCGGGCGCCGCGCCGCAGGTTGCGCGCCGGTAGCGACGCGGGCGGCTCGCCCGCGATGCTTGGGACCGGCAGGTCATGCAGCTGCGGGCTCGTCGTCGTGGGAAAGCGGACATCTCGGTAATTCCTTCAGCTGTGGGTGGGAATGACCTCCCGTTGCACAGAGACTCCGCGGACCTGCCAATACACGTGTGTGTGTGCACGGTCACGCTTAATCGTCAGCTGTCGATCTCGCTACGAAATGCGTCTGCGCCGTACACGCTCGCACCCGCCGCGCGCACCTGATCGGCGAGCCAGTGATCGGATGTGACGACATGGACGGCGCCCGGATCGGGCTCGGCTTCGACGCGCCGCACGATCTCGAAATCGCCCGAGTTGGCCTTCGGCCGAGGCGCGTGGGCGACCTCGACGACCGAAGAGCGGATCGGCGGTCGCGGCGGCTGCTCGAAGACGACCGTGACATCGTCGCCGTTCTCGGCCGCCCAGCGCTCGAGCAGGTCGACGAGCCGCACCATCGCGGCGTGGCGGTCGCGCCACCAGCCGTCTGGGCGGCTGCCGATGACGTTCATCCCGTCGACGATCCAGCGCGTCATCCGTCAGCGCCTCCGCGGCAGTCCGGCGCGGACGTGGCCGGCGATCGCCGCCGCCGTCGCGGGACGCAGGTCGGCGAACGTCCACGGCTTGCCGTAGCGCGAGCGCACAAGCAGCTGCGCCCGCGACCGGCGCAGGCGCATCGGCCGGTGGTCGGCGCCCTCGGCGTCGCGGTACAGCAGGAAGCGCACGCGGTGGCCGACCGCGTCATCCAGCAGCCACAGCAGGCGCCGGTCGGTCACCGCCAGCAGCGTGCTCGGGCTCGCCCACGTCGACGCCGGCGTCACGAGCGCGACGCCCTCGCCGGGTTCGAGCACGCAGAGCAGCTCGCGGCCGAGCGCGCGGCGCATCGCATCGGGCAGCCATGAGCCGACCGCCGTTCGCTCCGCCGAGCCCGACGCCGGCTTGCATGCCAGCGCGCTCGGCCGCTGCGAGGCGCGCAGCATTTCGTAGGCGACGTTCAGCTCGGCCATCCGCTGCTCGCTCTGGCGTCCCGCTCGGTCGGGGTGATGGACCTTGGCGAGCTGGCGATAGGCCTGCGCGGCCTCGTCGAGCGAGGCGGCGTCGTCGAGGCCGAGCACCGCGTACGGATCCATCGCGACATTGTGCCGCGCGCGGGCGCCTATCCTGCACCGCATGGCCGCAACCCCAACGCCCGAGAGCACCCCGCAGCGCCTCGCGGCGATCCGCGCGCAGATGTCCCTGCTCGCGGACTATCTTTGACCCAGCCGCGCTGAGCGAGCGCGCGGCGGCGCTCGAGGAGCAGATGTCCGCGCCGGGCTTCTGGGATGACCAGGAGAGCGCGGCGAAGGTGAGCGCGGAGCACTCCAAGGCCACCCGCAAGCTCGAGCAGTTCCGCGCGCTCGAGGCCGACGTCGGCGACCTCGACAGCCTCGCCGAGATGGCCGACGAGGACGAGGAGATGGCGACGGAGTTCGCCGAGCAGCTCGCGTCGATCGAGGAGCGCCTGGCCGCCCTGGAGGAGCAGCGCCTGTTCGCCGGGCGCTATGACGCCGGCGACGCGCTCGTGACGATCAACGCCGGCGCGGGCGGCACCGACGCGCAGGACTGGGCCGAGATGGTGCTGCGCATGGAGATGCGCTGGGCCGAGCGGCGCGGCTTCGGCGTCGAGCTGCTGGAGGCGAGCGCCGGGGAGGAGGCCGGCATCAAGTCGGCGACCTTCCGCGCCAGCGGCGAGAACGCCTACGGCCTGTATGGCGCCGAGAAGGGCGTGCACCGGCTCGTGCGGCTGTCGCCGTTCGACTCCGCCAACCGCCGCCAGACGTCGTTCGCCGGCGTCGAGGTCGCGCCGGTCATCGAGGACTCCGGCGAGATCGAGATCGACGCCGACGACCTTCAGGTCGACACCTACCGCGCCTCGGGCGCGGGCGGCCAGCACGTCAACAAGACCGACTCCGCGGTGCGCATCACCCACCGCCCGAGCGGGATCGTCGTGCAGTGCCAGAACGAGCGCTCGCAGACGCAGAACCGCGAGACGGCGATGAAGATGCTGCGCTCAAAGCTCGTCGAGCGCGAGGAGCGCAAGCGCCAGGAGGAGCTCGCCAAGGAGAAGGGCGACGCGCAGGACGTGAACTTCGGCTCGCAGATCCGCTCCTACGTCCTGCACCCGTACACGATGGTCAAGGACCACCGCACCGACCACGAGATGGGCGACGCCAACCGCGTCCTCGAGGGCGATCTCGACGGCTTCGTGCGCGCGTACCTGCTCAAGGCCGCCGCCCGCTAGTGCCCGAGCTGCCGGAGGCCGAGCGCGCCCGCCAGACGCTCGAGTCCGTCATCGGGCGGCGCATCGAGAGCGTCGACGACAGCGACACGTACGTCTGTCGCCCGCACCAGCCCGGCGAGATCGCCTCGGCGCTCGCCGGCCACGAGTTCGTCAGCGCCCAGCGGCGCGGCAAGTTCCTCTGGATGCAGACCGCCGACGGCCCGACGCTCGGCCTGCACCTCGGCATGGCCGGCCACATCGCGCTCGAGGCGCCCGAGGACAAGCCCTACTGGGACCGCTTCACCGTGCATTTCCAGGACGGAACGCGGTTCGCGCTGCGCGACCGGCGCCGCCTCAGCCGGGCGGTCCTGAACCCCGACTACAGCCACGTCGGCGTGGACGCGGCGCTCGTCGGCCGCGCGCCGTTTCGCCGTCTCATCGGCGCCGGCAACGCGCCGGTGAAGGCGCGGCTGCTCGATCAGAAGGCGATCTCCGGCGTCGGCAACCTCCTCGCCGACGAGGCGCTGTGGCGCGCGCGCCTGGCGCCGCAGCGGCGGACGTCCTCTCTCGATCTCGAGCAGCTCGACCGGCTGCGCCGAGCGGTGCGTTCCGCGACGCGCTCGGCGACCCGCGACGGCGGCGTGCACACCGGCCGGTTCGTCCGGGCCCGCGGCCCGGACGGCGCGTGCCCGCGCTGCCACGGCCCGCTGAGTCAGGGCACCGTCGGCGGCCGGACGACGTACTGGTGCCCGGCGTGCCAGGTGTAAGTTGACCGCCCGTGCCCAACTACACGGTCGTCAACCTCAAGCAGATCGAGGACTTCGCGCCGAAGTTCGGCCACTCGCCGGGCATGGAGGCGCGCTTCGCGAGCCGCCCGCTCGAGCTCGAGGACTCGGGGATGGGCTACTTCCTCCTCGCCGCGGGGTATCGCCAGCCGTTCGGCCATCGCCACGAGCGCCAGGAGGAGATCTACCTCGTCGTGAGCGGCGCGATGCGCCTCAAGCTCGACGACGAGATCATCGAGGTCAAGGCGATGAGCGCGATCCGCGTCGCGCCCGAGGTCATGCGCTGCGCGGAGGGCGGGCCCAACGGCGCGGAGCTCGTGATCTTCGGCGCGCCGAAGATCGACAACGACATCGAGATGGTCTCCGACTGGTGGACCGACTAGTCACGCAGTGCGGCGAGTCGCTCGACGAGCTCGGCGAGCGACGAGACGACGAACCCGCCGGACAGCGCGATGAACGCCTCAACCTGGAGGTTGACCGCCATGCCGGGCTCGCCGCTGGAGCGCAGGTCGCTGCGCAGCCCGATGCACGGCCGCCCGAGCGCCGCCGCGTAGCCGATCTCCGCCGCCGTGCCAGCGTCGACCTCCTGCCCGTCGAGATGGGCGATGAGCATCTGCGAGCCCTGGATCGCCTCGGCGTTGCGCGCGCCGACCTCGAGGCCCAGCTCGCGCTCGCGACCCGCCTTGCGCGCGGCGGCGAACGCCTGCGGCTCGGTCAGCGTCCACGGATCGACGGGCTCGACGTGCTCGGCGAGTGCCGGCAGGTAGCGCTCGGTGTAGTAGACGCGGCCGGCCTCCGAGAAGCCCAGCGGGCTGGCGATGTAGCAGCGCGGTCGCGCGCCATCGGCCAACAGCGCACGAAGCTCGGTCTGCATTTGGGCATCATCACATGGTGATCCGCACCGGCATCTTCAGACGTACTCGCGGGTAGGTACCGCGGACCCCACGCCACGATGCTCTCCCTCTACCGTGCCACAGGCGCCGACCTGCCCTTCGCCGACCCCCGCGGCTATCACGGGATCGCCATGGAGGGCTACTTCTGGCGCATCACCCACGTCGCGTCGCGGACGGTCCTCGTCGTGCTCGCCGGGGTCAACCGCGATCGCGCGGGCGCGACCTGGGGAACGGTCGGCCTCGCCGCGCACCCCGGCGGCTTCTCGCGCTCGATCGCGGCGCCACAGGCCGGCGGCGCGCGGCGCGGCCTCGGCGTCTGGGCGGGGGAGAGCAGGGATCAGACGAACCTGCGCGCCGATGCCGACAGCCTGCGCGTAGACCTCGGCGCCGACGCGTGGCTCGACGTCCGCTTCACCGAGACCGTGCCGTGGCCGCACGGCGCGTTCGGCGGCATCGGCGCCGCGCAGGCGATCCCGGGGCTCAGCCAGTACTGGCATCCGCACGTGCTCGGCGGGCGCGTCAGCGGCACCGCCTGCGTCGACGGCCGCGAGATCGACCTCGACGGCGCGACGGTCTACGCCGAGAAGAACTGGGGCCGCGGCGGCTTTCCGCCGGCGTGGTGGTGGGGCCAGTCGCACGGCTTCGAGCGCGAGGACGTCTGCGTCGCGTTCGCCGGCGGCCGTGCCGGCGTCGGCCGCGCGCAGGTGCTCGCCACGTCGCTCGTCGCCCGCGTCGGCGACGAGGTCATCCGCGCGGTGCGGCCGCTGAGCCCGATGCGCGTCGAGGTCGGCCCGCGCGGCTGGCGCCTGCATGCCCGCACCGCGCGCCACTCGATCGAGCTCGAAGGCAAGGCCAACGGCACGCCGGCGCACGCCCTGCCCGTCCCGATCGCGCGCGAGCGGCGCAACCTGGAAGGCGCGGCCGCGCAGTACCTCGCGTCGGAAATGCGCCTCGTCGTGCGCCGCGGTCGGCGCACGCTGTTCAGCGGCAGCAGCGCGCTGGCGGGGCTGGAGCGCGGGGCGAGCTAGCCACTAGTGCGGCCCGTCGGCCGCGCGGCGGGTCAGGCGAACTGCCTCGAGAGGCAACGCGGATCAGGCCGCCGCGGTGCTCGATGAGAATCCAGCGAACCCACGCAGCGCCGACGCCACGAGCCCTACCCGCTCTCGGCCCGCCGCGCCGCGAGCGTCAGCGGTTCCGCCCCGATGAGCCGCTCGAACGGTCCCATCACGAGCCACAGCGACGCCAGCCGCGCCGCCGCGATTCTGTCGACCGGCTTCACGCGCGCTTCGCTGATGATCGCGCTGCGCCCGTCCTCGCCCTCGTCGATCCAGTGGGCCATGAGCACGCGCACCGTCCGCGGCGCGCTCCATTGAAGGAAGTCGTCTGGCCCGTCGAGCTGTCCGTAATCGCGCGACAGCGTCCAGATCCGCCCGCACAGCCCGGAGATCGACCACCGCTCGCCCTCGGCCAGCACGGTGAACGGGTCGGCGGAGAACAGGCCACCGAAGGTCTGCTGCTCGGGCACACCCGGGATGCGCCAGCGGACGAGGCGGCCGATCGTGCCGGTGTCGCTGAGGCGCACGCTGCGCGCCGCGTCCCACAGCGCGTCGATGTCCGCGGTCGCCTCGCGGCGGTGTCGCGTACGCACCTGCGGGTCGGGCAGCCAGGCGTCGAGATCGGGAACGGTCATGTGTGCAAGAGAGGATTACGTGACGTGCTGTTCAGGAGATGCTTAGCCGCGATCATTACTGTCGCCGCCGTGATCGAAAGATGCTTCACCCCACGGTCGATGCGACTTGGAGCTGCCTACCCGCGGGTCGTGGTGGGGGGACGCTCCGCCCGGTCCGGCCGCCTGAAGGGCCGGCTGCGCCGCGCGCGCCGGGCCAGCCGTTGAGCGAGGACGTCGCAGCGGCGGTCCGCCTGGCCCTCGCCGAGGACGTCGGCTCGGGCGATGTCACCGCAGAGGCGACGGTCCCGGCAGCGGCCCGCGCCGTCGCGACGATCACGCAGAAGGCGCCGGGGGTCGTGTTCGGCCTGGACGTTGCCGAGCAGACGTTCCGCCAGCTCGATCCGGACGTCGCGCTCGAGCGGCTCGGTCCCGAGGGCGTATGGACCGATCCGCCGGCCGCGGTCCTGCGCGCGACCGGCAACGCGCGCGCGCTGCTGGCCGCCGAGCGCACGGCGCTGAACTTCCTCGCGCGCCTGTCGGGCGTCGCGACGCTCACCGCGCGCTGCGTCAGCGCGATCGAGGGGACGGGCGCCCGGATCCTCGACACGCGCAAGACGACCCCCGGGCTGCGCGCGCTGGAAAAGGCCGCGGTGGCGGCGGGCGGCGGAACGAACCACCGCGCGGGCCTCTACGACATGGTCCTCATCAAGGAGAACCACGCGGCGATGGCCGGCGGCGTCGGAGCGGCGGTCCGCGCCGCCCGCGCGGCATTCCCCGACCTGCCGCTCGAGGTCGAGTGCCGCTCGCTGGACGAGGTCGACGAGGCGCTGCGCGCGGGCGCGCCGCGGATCCTGCTCGACAACATGGGCCCGCACGAGCTGCGCTGCGCGGTGGCGCACGTCGCCGGACGCGCCGAGCTCGAAGCCAGCGGCGCCATCACGATCGCCAACCTGCGCGCGCACGCCGAGACGGGCGTGGACTTCATCTCGCTGGGCGCGCTCACGCATTCGGCGCCCGCGCTGGATCTGTCGCTACTCCTCAAGGCCGTTAGCTGAAGCAATCTTCAGCGGCGGTTGGGATTCGCGCCGCCGCTGTCGCGGACGGCGAGCGCGTCGACCGGGCGCGCTGGCGACGACCGGCACGGGGCCCGCCCGCGCCGGCCACGTGGCCGGGGCAGCGGCACCCCTAGACTGGATCGGACCCGTGCAGCTGCCCATGGCTCCATCCCAGTCGGCTCCCGCACCGCTCGAGCTCTACGACATCGCGGCGCTCTCCGCCGAGGTCCGCTCGCTGGCCAACGAGCGCAACGCGGTCATCCTCGCCCACAACTACCAGCTGCCCGAGGTCCAGGACGTGGCCGACTACGTCGGCGACTCGCTCGGCCTCTCACGGCAGGCCGCGGCCGCCGACGCCGACGTGGTCATGTTCTGCGGCGTGCATTTCATGGCGGAGACCGCGTCGGTCCTATCGCCCGACAAGACCGTGCTGATCGCAGACCTCGACGCCGGCTGCTCGCTGGCGGACGCCATCACGCCAGAGCAACTGCTCGCCTGGCAGGCCAAGCACCCGGGCGCGATCACGGTGATGTACGTCAACACGACCGCGGAGGTCAAGGCGCTGACCGACTACTGCGTGACGTCCGCCAACGCCGTCTCGGTCGTCGAGCACATCCTGCGCGAGCACGGTCAGGACACCGAGATCCTCTTCGGCCCGGACATGTTCCTCGGCGCCTACGTCGAGCGCACCCTCGGCCGCGCGCTGCACGTCTGGGACGGCGAGTGCCACGTCCACGCCGGCATCCGCCCACGCGACATCGAGCAGGTCCGCGCCGAGCACCCCGGCGCCGACTTCCTCATCCATCCCGAGTGCGGCTGCTCGACGTCCGTCATGGAGTACGCGGCGTCGGGCGACATCGACCCCGAGGGCGTGCACATGCTCTCCACGGGTGGGATGCTCCGCTACGCCGGCGCTGCCAAGCCGGGCAAGACCGCGATCGTCGCCACCGAGATCGGGATGCTTCACCCGCTGCGCGAGGCCGCGCCGGACACCGAGTTCATCGCGGCCAACGAGCGCGCGGCGTGCACGTACATGAAGATGATCACGCTGCCGAAGCTGCGCGACGCTCTGCGCGACCTCGTCTACGAGGTGAAGGTGCCCGAGGAGATCGCCAAGCTCGCCCGCGTGCCGATCGAGCGGATGGTCGCGATCTCCTAGCCGGTTGCGGCCCGGCCCGTCGCGTGCTGAACTGTCCTTCAGCATTGAAGGCTGGCATGAGCGAGATATCCGATCCCCCGCAGGTCCAGGATGAACTGCGTGAGTACGCGGATCGCATGTCCGAAGCCGAGCGCATCGCGCGCTTCGGCGTCTGGCGGTGGGAGATCGACAGCGGACGGGTGCGCTGGTCCGACGAGCTGCATCACATCTACGGCCTGCGTCCCGGAGACTTTCCGGGAACCGTCGACGCGTTTCTCTCATACCTGCATGCAGAGAGTCGCGAGCGCGTGTGGGCCAACATCGATCATGCGATGCGCACGCTCGAGCCCTTCGTGTTCGAGGAGCGCATCGTGCGGGCCGACGGCAGGCAGCGCGTGCTGCTCTCGCAGGGGCACGTGCTGACCGGCCCCGACGGCGCGGTCAGCGCGCTCGTGGGCGTGTGCCATGACATCACCGGCCGCGTCGACGCGGAGCTCGCGCTCGGACTGAGTGAGCGCAGGATGGGCGCGATCATCGACAACATCCCGTCGATCGTCGCGGTCAAGGATCTCGACGGGCGCTACCTCATGACGAATGCCGAGACCGGCAGGGTGCTCGGCAAGCCGGCGGAGCAGATCATCGGCCACGATTGCGCGGAGCTGTTTCCGACGATCTCAGAGCAGCTGCGTGTCAACGACCGCAGGGCCGCCGCCGAGGGCGAAGCGATCTTCGACGAGGCGATCCTGATGCGCGACGGAGAGCCGCGCACGTACGCGACCGTCACCTTCATGCTGCCCGACGACGCCGGGCTTCCCGTCGAGACCTGCACGATCGCGACCGACGTGACCGAGCGCAACGAGCGCGAGAGCGAGCGGCGCGAGCGGCTCGGGTGGCAGGAACGCATCTCCGGAGCACTCCGCGAGGACCGGATGGTCGTGTTCGCGCAGCCCGTCGTCGACGTGGCCACGGGTGACGGCGAGTGGTCGGAGTTGCTCGTGCGCATGCGCCCGACGGAGGCGGACGGCGCGCTGCTGCAGCCCGCCGCGTTCCTGCCCGCCGCCGAGCGGTTCGGGCTCATCCAGGCGATCGACGTGTGGATGGTCGGCCAGGCGCTGAGCCTCGTCTCGCAGATCGCGCCCGAGGTCAACCTCTCCGCCGTCACGCTGTGCGACGCGGCCGCGCGGCGCGAGATCGTCGCGCTCCTCGTGGCCGCGCCCGACGCGGCGAAGCAGATCGTCTTCGAGATCACCGAGACCGCTTCCGCAGGGCACCTCGACGCGGCCTGCGAGTTCGCCGACGAGCTCACCGCGCTCGGGTGCGGTCTCGCGCTCGACGACTTCGGCACCGGCTTCGGCTCCTTCACGTACCTGCGCAGGCTGCCGCTGCGCTACCTGAAGATCGACCGGTCGTTCGTGCTCGACCTCGTGCAGTCAGCCGACGATCAGCGCGTCGTGCGGAGCATCATCCAGATCGCGCGCCGGTTCGGACTGCGCGCGATCGCCGAGGGCGTCGAGAACCAGGCGACGCTCGACCTCCTGCAGAACCTCGGCGCCGACTACGTCCAGGGCTTTCACACCGGCCGGCCGGCGCCGATCGAGATCGCCTGACGCGACGCTCACACGCCGACGTTCAGCCTCAGCGCGACGCCCTCATCCGGGCTTCCCGACGCCGTCGCCAGCTGGCCCGCGTAGCCATCGGCGAAGACCATGTCGGACTCGAGCGAGCTGCCCGCGATCTGCTGCGCGCTGCGCTCGTAGCCGGTCGTCGCGTAGACGGCCTCGCACATCTTCTGGGGCAGCGCGATCTGGGACGTGCGCAGCTTCGAGCCGGCGGACGTGGCGGCGTCGAGCGACTCGTAGATCTCGAAGTGGACGTGCGGCCAGCGGCCGGAGTAGGCGGCCGGGAAGATGCTCCGAAACGCGAGCTTCCCCGCGCTGTCGCTCTGCTGCACGCCGCGCAGGCCGCGGTCGTGGTCTTCGATGGTCGTGTCGTCGTGGCTCAACGTCGGCTCCTGTCCGGTGCGGTTGTGTGGTGGACGTACGCTCGCATCCGGCGATCCCGGCTCGCTGAGAGCCGGCTGGGAGTTTCCTGAGCCGCGGGCTACTCGAAGGCGTCAGCCGTGTGCGGTCCGACGACCGCGATGGCGAGCTCGTCGTCGACGTCGCACGCGACCTTGACGACGTCGTCGAAGGTCACCTTGTCGAGCAGCTCGATCGCCTCATCGGGATCGATCGGCTCGCCGAAGATGATCGACTGCGACGCCGCGTAGCGGGCGACCGCGTTCGTGTTCTCGAAGGCGAGCACCCGGCGTCCAGCGGCGTAGGCGAGG
This sequence comes from uncultured Actinomycetes bacterium, assembly GCA_963705315.1. Taxonomy (GTDB): domain Bacteria; phylum Actinomycetota; class Thermoleophilia; order Solirubrobacterales; family Solirubrobacteraceae; genus CADCVQ01. The sequence continues at coordinate 3,129,867 of OY970068.1, read as the reverse complement.
GCCCGCTCGACCTCCTCGGTCGTGGGCCCGTCCTCGCGCAGCTCGCTGACGATCTCGCGCATGCGCGTGTATGCCTCGATGCACTTCGTCGAGTCCAGGCCGGCGCCGAGCTGGAGCACCGGCACGTCGGCGCTCGTGTGTGACGCGCCGTAGACGGAGTACGCCAGGCCGCGCTGCTCGCGGATCTCGTCGAACAGGCGCGAGCCCATCGAGCCGCCGAGCAGCGTCGCGTAGATCGTCAGCGCGGCGCGCTGGGAGGGATCGGTGACGTCGATCTTCGGCCGGTAGGACATCCGCAGGTGCGACTGGTTGGAGTCGCGCTCCTCGACCATCAGCTTCGGCTCGAAGGCGGGTGCGGGCTCGAAGGCCTCGGGCTCGGGCAACGTGGGGAAACGCTCGAACAGCTCCGCCAGCTCACCGTTGTCTGAGAGGTGCTCGAGGTTGCCGACGACGAACGCGCCGCCGCGCGCGCCCGACCAGCGCCGCTCGCGGAAGGCGACGATCGCGTCGCGCGTGAACGTCCGCAGGTGCTCCTCGGGCCCGAGCACGGTGCGCCCGAGCGGGTGGTCGCCGAACGCCGCGCGGTCGATGAGATCCTCGGCGACGGACGACGGCTGGTCCTTGTAGCGCTGGATCTCCTGGATGACGACGCCGCGCTCGCGATCGAGCTCGCCGGCGTCGAGGTGGGGCCGGCCGACGAAGTCCGTCAGCAGGTCGGCCGCCTCCATTGCGGCCTCGGCCCGCGCGGTGATGTGGAAGGCGACGAGGTCGTGCGACGTGTAGGCGTTCAGCACGCCGCCGAGCCGCTCGGCGGTCTCGTTGACGTCGCGGTAGTGCGGGAACTTCTCCCCGCCCTTGAAGACGAGATGCTCGAGGAAGTGGGCCATCCCGTTCTCCTCGGGACGCTCGGTGCGGGCACCGGCTTCGAAGGCGACGAGGAGCGTTATGGCGCGTGTTCCCTCGAGGCTGATGCGGTGCAGCGGCAGGCCGTTGGCCAGCGTCGAGGAGTTGATCGTGGGCATGCGTCGAGGGTAGCGATCCGTGTCGCGCGGCCGGTCAGCGAACGAGCGTGCTGCGGTAGTTGCGCCAGCCGCCGAGTTCTGTGATCTCGTGGGCGCCGTCGAGCGCGTCCGGCCTCGCAGAGAAATCCCTTGACCGCGCTGCCGTCCGCGAGCGTCAGTGTCCCGATGACGAGCGGTCGGCGGCACCGCCGCGACGAAGCGGCCGAACGCCTCGGTGTCGCAGCTCCCAGACCTCGACCTCGATGCCCTCGCCGCCGGGCAGACCGCCGCCGATGAGCCCCGGCTTGGCGGGGTCGCTGCCGGGCAGCTCGAAGCAGGCGGTAGCCCGGCGCCGTGCGGGTCGTCTCGAGCAGCCGCGCGCCGAGCGCGACGAGCTGGCTGTTGAGCGGCTCGCCGGCCAGATGCGCGCCGGCGACCGCGAGCGCGACGCGACGCCGCGGACGGTGCGCTGGCGCGCTCGCGACTTGCTCGCCGCGCCAGTGCGCGCCGAGCTTGCAGCAGCGCGTGGTCGGCGCCCGCGGGCGCGATGAGCGAGATGCCGAACGGCAGTCCGTCCTCGCGCGCTCCGCCGGGAACCGCGATCGCGCAGAGGTCGAGGAGGTTGACGAAGTTCGTGTACGTGCCGAGCAGCGCGTTGCGTGCGACCGGCTCTGCGGCGATCTGCATGGGGGTGAAGATCGTCGGCGTCGTCGGCAGCAGGAGCGCGTCCGCGGCGTCCCACGTCGCCTGCGTCGCGCGGCGCAGCGCGGCGAGCCGGTGCATCGCGGTGAAGGCGTCCGCCGCGCTGATCTCGCGACCGGGCAGCACGATGTCGCGCACGACCGGGTCGACGTCGTCGGGGTGGTCTTCGAGAAACGCGCCGAAGGCGGCGTAGCGTTCGGCGAGCCACGGTCCCGCGTAGAGCAGCCGGGCCGCCTCGGCGAACGGCGCGAAGTCGATCTCGACGATGTCCCAGCCGATCGTCGCGACCCGAGCGCGCGCCCGCTCCCACGCGCGGCGCGCGCCGTCGTCGCCACAGAACTCCATCTGGCCGGGCTGCGGCAGGGCGATCCGCGGAGCAGGCTGCGACGCCGTCGTAACAGGCACCGCCCGCGAGAACGGGTCGGCCTCGTCGTAGCCGCTCGCCGCGTCCAGGACGACGGCGGCATCCGCGACGTCCGCGGTCAGCACCGACACGCAGTCCAGGCTGCGGCACGCGGGCACGACGCCGCGCATGCTCAGCCGCCCGAGCGACGGCTTCATCCCGACGATCCCGTTGAACGCCGCCGGCACGCGCCCGGAGCCGGCGGTGTCGGTGCCGAGCGCGAACGGCACCGTCTCGTCGGCGACGACGACCGCCGAGCCCGAGCTCGACCCGCCCGCGATGTAGCGCCCGTCGACGACGCTCACGCACGCGCCGTGCGGCGTCCGCGTGCCCGTGAGCCCGGTGGCGAACTGGTCCATGTTCGTCTTGCCGATCGGGATCGCGCCCGCCGCGATGAGGCGCTCCACGACGAACGCGCTGCGACGCGGCTCATAGGACGCCACCGGGCACGCGGCCGTCGTCGGCGTGCCCGCGACGTCGATGTTGTCCTTGACCGCGAACGGGACCCCGTAGAGCGGCAGCCCGTCGGTCAGCGCGTCGAGCCAGCGGCGGATCTCGCTCCACGGCACGAGCGAGATCCACGCCGGCGATCCGGCGTCGCGCGCGCCCTCCCAGGCGCGCGCGACGACCTCCTCGGGACTCAGCGAGCCGTCGCGGTAGCCCGCGAGCAGCTGCGCGATGGTCACGCCGGAACCGGCTTGCGTTGCGGCTCGGCGCCGACGCCCTTGGGCAACGATGCCGCGAGCCGCTCGGCCGCCTCCTCGACGTCGGCCGGATCGCTCGGATCGATCTCGCGCTCGGGGATCTTCATGTATGCGAACACCGCGCAGACGATGGCCATGAAGAAGTACCCGAGCGCGATCTTGAACTGCACGTTGGACACATCGAGCGTGACCTTCGCCCCGTGGATGAGCCCGATGAGCGCCAGGCAGCCGCCGAGGAAGCTGTACACCGCGGCCCACCAGAACCGCCGGTCGATCATGAAGGCCGCGATCGCGCCGAGCACCATGCCGGCGAGCACCGCCCCCTCCCCGAGCTTCAGCAGCCCCTCGTAGACGACCCCGGCGTTGTTGAGCGCCTGGTTGCCGACGTCGCCGGCGTTGGTTTTCGCTGCCGTCAAAGCCCCGTCGACCAGGCTGATCGCCCACGCCGCGACGTTGGGCACCACCGCCAGGACGATCGCGGGGTAATGGGCCCGCGGCACCGCCCGGAACGCCTGCGCGCCGATGACGAGGCCGATGTAGAGGAGCACCGGCACGATCGCCGGGACCGGCAGGATCGCGTTGAGCAGTGGGAACAGCCCGAAGACGCACAGCCCGAAGATGAAGACGCCGGTTGCCAGCGAGTAGCTGATGCCTCCGCCGGCGGCCTTCCAGCCGGGATGGCCGACGTAGACGGCGGGCGGGAACGGGCTGCCGAGGCCGGCGCCGACGATCGCGCCGGTGCCGTCGGCGAGCAGCACGTGGCGCAGGTTGTAGGAGTCACCCGCGGCGGCCGCGCTCTCGACGTTGCTCATCGCCTCCGTGAAGTTGTAGATCCCGAGCGGGATCGCTGTGGCGAGCAGCGGTGAGATCCCCTCCAGCCCGTTGATCAGCAGGTCGACGTTCAGCGTCGGGATGCCGACGGCGATCGCCTCGGCCCCGTCCGAGACGGCTGCGGAGTCCATGTAGCCGCCCGCCCACGCGATCGCCGAGCCGAGCAGCAGCGCGGCCAGGCCGATGGGGAAGTTGCCCGGGAGCTTCACCCCCGCGACGAAGCCGACGATGATGAGCGTCAGCACCGGCAGGGCGATCCACGCCGCCTCCCACATCTGCGCCGCCGGGCGCATCGAGATGAACGTGATCGAGATGCCGGCGAGCGTGCCGAGCAGCGCGGCGCGCGGGGTGAACTTGCGGATCGTCGGCCCGACGAACGCGCCGATGAGGATGATGATCCCGATGATGAAGGCCCAGGCGAGGCCTGCCTCCCACGCCTTGATCGCGCTCTTGGTCGCCAAGAACGTCGGCAGCATGATCACGAACGTGACGATGAACATGTGCGGCACGCTCGGGCCGTAGGGCATCGCCGTGACGTTCGTGCGGCCTTCCTTCTCCGCCAATCGCTTGGCGAGATAGAAGTAGAAGATGTTGCCGACGAGCAGCTCGATGCCGAGTGCCGGCAGGATCGTCTGGTAGACGTCGTCAGCGGGGATCTGGACGACGAGCGCCGCCAGGCCTGCGAGCACGAGGACGTTGACGAGCATGTTGATGCCCAGTCCGAAGAACGCGTTGAGGTCGCCTCGCGTCCAGAGCGGCAGCTTGGCGGGGCCGCCGGTGGCAGGGACAGCGGTCATTGGTCAGGCTCCTTGTCGGGCAGCGACGGACATCCGGTCCAGCAGCTCCTGCGAGGGGGCGACCCAGCCGAAGATTCCGCCCTGCGCGGCGATCATCTTCAGGCCGACTTCCTGAAACTCCGGGAAGTACGAGCCGACGCAGTCGCTGAGCACGAGGCATTCGAAGCCGCGGTCGTTGGCCTCGCGCACGGTCGTGTGGACGCAGACCTCGGTCGTCACGCCGGTGACGATCAGGTGCGTGACGCCGGCGTTTCTCAGGAGGTGCTCGAGGTCGGTGGCGAAGAACGCGCCCTTGCCCGGCTTGTCGAGGACGACCTCGCCGGGGGCGGGGGCGAGCTCCTCGACGATCCCGTGGCCCTCTTCTCCGCGGACGAGGATGCGGCCCTTCGGCCCCTCGTCGCCGATGCCGGTGTCCAGGCCGCCGCGGCTGAGCTTGCTCGGCGGCGCGTCGCTGAGGTCCGGGCGATGGCCCTCGCGCGTGTGGATGACCATGATCGCGCTCGCGCGGGCGGCTCGCAGGACCTCCTGGAGCGGCCCCACGACGGCTTGGAGCAGCGAGACGTCGTTGCCGAGCAGCTCCCCGAAGCCACCCGGTTCGAGGAAGTCGCGCTGCATGTCGATGATCACGAGCGCCGTGCTGGCGGGGCTGAACGTGAACGGGTAGGGGCTCGCGGGAACGACCATCGCCGCGAGGTCGGGCTCGTCGGTCATCTGAGGCCTTTCTGTGGCCGGTGCACGCGCTGCTGTATGCAGAGCCGTCCACACCGTGCGCCTGCGACGCCAACCTACGTCTGGCGCCATGGGGCTCGCATTGGCCCATTGGCCGAGGACCGGTGGGGAGATTTCGCCACCTGGTCCATGCCTTGGCCGGACCTGCCGCACTACGGTCCATCGGGTCGTGAGTACTCCGTTGTATGCAACCGATCGGGCCGCCGCGGCGCTCGCCGCGGCGCGGCCGCTGCTGGTCGGCGTGGTGCCGTGTTCGGAGGTCTCGCCGCACCATGCGGCGGGCGGCGCGAGCCATGCGGGGCCGCCGATCGCGTCGGCATTCATGTGCGGCCCGATGCGCGCGGCGCTGGGCGCGGCGCTGGCGATCGAAGGTGTCGGGGAGAGCGCCGTGGAGGCGCTGGCGCTGGCCGACGCGGGCGAGGTCTCACTGTCGACGAACCACGACGCCGGCGGGGTCGGGCCGATGTCAGGCGTCGTCACGGGCTCGATGCCGGTGTTTGTCGCGCGCGACGAGGCTTCCGGCCTGGAGGCATGGTGCCCGCTGAACGAGGGCTCGGGCAGGGTGCTGCGCTACGGCGCCGACGACGCCGAGGTCGTTGCGCGGCTGGAGTGGATGCGCGACGTGCTGGCGCCGGCACTGTCGTCCGCGCTGGATCGCGTCGGCCCGATCGACCTCTTGGATCTGCACGCGCGGTCGCTAAAGCTCGGCGACGAGTGCCACCACCGCACGGAGGGCGGCACGTCGTTGATCGCCGCGGCGCTCGCGCCGCTGCCCGATGACGTGAGCGCATTCATCGCGGGCAACGGCCAGTTCTTCTTGAACATCGCGATGGTCTTCTCGAAGCTCGCGCTCCAGTGCGCGGACGGCGTTCCCGGCTCGTCCCTGGTGACGGTGGTCGCGCGCAACGGCGTCGAGGTGGGGGTCAAGCTGTCGGGCACGGGCGGGCGCTGGTTCACCGGCCTCGCGGCCTCGCCCGATCCCCACGCGCTGTACGACGGGTACGCGCCGGCCGACATGAACCCCGACCTCGGCGACTCGGCGATCATCGAGGTCTACGGCCTCGGTGCGCTGGCGATCGGCGCGTCGCCGGTGTCGGCAAAGACCGTCGGGATCGACCCGCAGACGATCGACGCCCGCATGTCGAGCTTCCGCAAGATCGCCGCGGGCGAGCATCCGGCGCTCTGGATCCCGCTGCCCTCTGACCTTCCCGCCCGGCCGGCAATTCTCGGCGTCGACGCGCGCGCGGTCGTGCGCGAGCGGATCGTGCCCCCGATCCACACCGGCATCGCACACCGCGAGCCCGGCGTCGGGCAGATCGGCGGCGGTGTCACCTTGCCGCCGATGGCGGCGTTCGAGGCGGCGGTGGCGGCGCTCGAAAGCGCCTGAGAGGATCCACGCCCGACCAGTTCACCTCCATGGCCACGACCAAGCGCAACGGCGCACCCAGCTCCTCGCACGCAGAACGTGTCTACACGGCGCTGCGCGAGCGCCTGCTGCGCGGCGACCTGCCAATCGGCCGCCGGCTCGTCGAGCAGCAGCTCGCGGCGGAGTTCTCGACGAGCAGGACACCCGTGCGCGAGGCGCTGCGGCGCCTGGAGGGCGACGGGCACATCATCCGCGAGCCCGGCGGCGGCGTGTCGCCGAGCCCGCCGAGCGTCAAGTCGATGCGCGAGCTCTACGAGGTCCGCGTCGCAATCGAGGAACTGGTCGCCCGCCGCGCCGCAACGTCAGGAGACCGCGGCCTGATCGAGGCGATCGACCAGGAATGGCGCGGCCTTCAGGCCGCCGGCGAGAACAACCGCAGCCTGCCCCGCGGCCCCGACTTCGTCCACGCCGACGAGGCCTTCCACCGAGCCCTGGCGCACGCCAGCGGCAACGACGTCGCCGAAACCATGCTCGGAGACCTCAACGACCGCATCCGCATCCTGCGCATCCACGACTTCACGAGCGAGGACCGCATCGCCTCGACGATCACCGAGCACCTGGAGATCCTGGGCAGCATCCTCGCGCGCGACCCCGACGCGTCGGCGGCGTTCATGCGCGCGCACGTGCAGCGGTCAGCGCTCGTGGTGCGCGAGCGGGTGGGGGAGGCGCTGGCGCGGATGTTCGAGCTGCCCGCCGGCGGCGGCGCCTAGCTAGGCGTTTTCCTCGAGTCGCTTGTAGGCGGGCAGCGTCAAGAACTCGACGAACTCGTCCGCCAGCGCGACCTCCTCGAAGATCTCCCGCGACAGGTCCGGGCGGCCCTGCTCGTAGAACCACTCGTCGTCGCCGATCTGCGCGCGGATCTTCTCGAGTTCGGAGGTCTCGAGCTCGCGCACGAGGTCGGCGGTGATCGTGCGCCCGTCGTCGAGCTCGGCGCCGTGGCGAACCCACTGCCACACCTGGCCGCGCGCGATCTCGGCCGTCGCGGCGTCCTCCATCATCCCGTCGATGCCGGCCGCGCCGTTACCGCGTAGCCATGAGGAGATGTACTGGATGGCGACGTTGACGTTGGCGCGCAGCCCCTCCTCGGTGATGTCGCCCTCCGTGGCCGGCACGTCAAGAAGCTGCTCGGCACTCACCTGAACGTCGTCGCGCCGGCGATCGACCTGATGGGGCTGGTCTCCCAGGACCGCGTCGAACTGCTCCATCGCCGCCGCCACCGAGTCGGGGTGCGCGACCCAGGTCCCGTCGAAGCCGTCGCCGGCCTCCCGGCGCTTGTCCGCGCGCAGCGCGGCGAAGGCCTTCTCGTTGGCCTGCTCGTCGGTGCGGCTGGGGATCTGCGCGGCCATGCCGCCCATGGCGTGGGCGCCGCGCCGGTGGCAGGTCTTGACGAGCAGCTCGGTGTAGGCGCGCATGAACGGCACGGTCATCGTGACCTTCATGCGGTCGGGCGTGACGAACTCAGGGCGCGTGCGCAAGCGCTTGATCGCCGAGAAGATGTAGTCCCAGCGGCCGGCGTTGAGGCCGGCCGAGTGGTCGCGCAGCTCGTAGAGGATCTCGTCCATCTCAAACGCGGCCGGGAGCGTCTCGATCAGCACGGTCGCCTTGATCGTGCCGCGCTCGAGCCCGAGGTGATCCTCGGCGAGGTTGAAGACGTCGTTCCACAGGCGGGCCTCGCGGTGGGACTCCATCTTCGGCAGGTAGAAGTACGGGCCGGTGCCACGCTCGAGCAGCTCGCGGGCGTTGTGGAAGAGATATAGACCGAAGTCCAAGAGCCCGCCCGCGACGGGCTCGCCGTCGACGAGCAGATGGCGCTCCTCGAGGTGCCATCCGCGCGGGCGCACGAGCAGCGTCGCGACCTCGGAGTTGAGCGTGTACGCCTTGCCGTTCTCCTCGTGCTCGATCGTCCCGCGAACCGCGTCGACGAGGTTCACCTGGCCACCGATCATGTTGTTCCAGGTGGGGGAGTTGGAGTCCTCGAAGTCGGCCATGAAGCCGGTCGCCCCCGAGTTGAGGGCGTTGATGACCATCTTCCGGCTGGTCGGCCCGGTGATCTCGACGCGCCGGTTCTGCAGGGCCTCGGGCTCGGGTGCGATCTTCCACTCACCGTCGCGCACGTCCTTCGTCTCCGCCAGGAAGTCCAGCATCCCGCCCGCGTCGAGCTCCTCCTGGCGCTCCACCCGGCTGGCCAGCAACTGGCGGCGGGTGGCATCGAACGCGCGGTGCAACCGCCCCAGCAGGTCGAGGGCGTCCGGCGTGAGGATCTCGTCGAAGCGGTCGCCCGCTGGGCCGTGGATCTCGACGTGCTCTGCTCGCGTGCTCACTGCGGCGTCTCCTTGTGCCGGGGTGATCGGAGGTATCTCCGTGATGCGGTCGTCCTACGCGTCGGGTGCGCCGAACCACGTTCGAGATTGTCAAATCACAACGCGAAGCGGGTGGACAGCACATCGTGCAGCCCAGCCTGCGCGACGAAGAACGGCGGCGCGTCGGCTCGGGTGTACGCACCCGGTGAGGAGCCGGTGCCCTGCCCGTAGTAGTTGCCGAGGTAGCCGTAAAGAGTGATCGCCGCGCTGACCGATGTATCCGCATCCTCCAACCCGGGCTGGAACGCGGGTCGTTGGGCACATGGCCGCGAAGGCCGTCGGCCGAGCTGCCTGCTACGAAGATCGTCTCGGGGTCGGCACCATGCTCGTCGCCATGCTCGTGCACCCAGTGATGACCTTCTTGAGATCGATCAGGTGGTCAGGAAACATCGCGGCGGTAATTGGCGCTGATGCATACCCAGCCGTGGCCCGCCAGCCGGTGAATGAGGGGGCGCGCCTCGAAGCCCTTGCGCCCGCTGAAGAACCCGCCCCCGTGCATATAGACGAGCGTCGGCGCGCCCGACGGATGGGAGCGGTGGCGGTAGACGTCGAGCAGGTTGCGCCTGCCCGCGTCGCCATAGCTGATGTTCTTGATCAGCTGCACCGGGCGCGGCAACGGAAACCATGGAAACGGCCAGAGCACGATCCGGGCGAGCGGCAGGCGTGGACGCGGCCGAGGGGCGATCTCGGGGTCGACCGCGGCTGTCCAATCGGCCCCCAGGCCTTCTCGCAGGGCGCGCTGGACTGCGGGATTCGTCCGCAGTCCGCGCCACGCGAGGACGGTGAGTCCGATGATCGTCAGTGCTGCCGCGCCGACCACCGCCCAGCCGGCCGGCGAGTCGATGTCGCCGCTGGCGATGGCCAACACCGTCGCGGCGGTGAGCAGCAAGCAGACAACCAACGGCGCGTTGAACGCAGTACTTAAAGCCAGCTCACCTTGGCGAGCATCCTGGGACGGCGCAGCGGCCGCGCTAACGCCAACAGGGTGGCCGACGCAACGAGCGCCACGGTGACTAGGTAACCGATGGCATGGTCCGTGCCTACCCACCGCACGTCACCCGAATACTTGATCGCGGAGACTGCTTCGTGCGTACCGACCACCAGCAAATCCAGCTGCGCTGCGTGAACTCACCCCGGGGACGCTGGTCGGGGACGACGGAGCACTCCCTTTGAGGGACGCTTCTCCTGTCACGTGATGGGAGCCGCGCTCGATCCAACCCCGCGCACTTCCCTACGGACGACGTGGAGCGGTCAGCCGCCGTACGGTGAGCGCGCCCAGTTGCGCGAATATGGACATCCTGCGATTCAGATCCGAGAGCGCTCCTGGCACCCGGAAGGGAAACTCTGAGACGACGGCCGCGGTGCTGCTCAGTTGCATGGAAAGGGGCAGCGCGGGCCAGAAGCGACTACGCCTTGGGCTTCGCGGCTCATGTGAGCGGTACACAGGCGTGGTGCCTTGCCCGCCGGTCGGATAGCTTGGCCGCATGAGGTTCGTCGTGGCTGGAGGCGGCGTCGCGGGACTCGCGGCTGCGCTCGCGATCGCCCGGGCGGGACACGATGCGGTTGTCGTCGAACGTGACGTTGTCGAGCCCGGCGTGCCGCCCGTTGCCGCGTTTGACGTCGAGCGTCGGGGAATCCCGCATTATCTTCAACCGCACACGTTCTTGCCGCGTGGCCGGCGCCTATTGGCTGATTGGGCGCCCGACGTCCTCGACATGCTGCTGGATGCCGGGGCAGAGCCGCAAGACGTGGCGCTGAAGCTCCAGGGCCCGCGGGAGCCAGGGGACGAGGATCTCGTGTACCTGTGGGTGCGGCGACCGATCATCGAGTGGGCGCTGCGGCGCGCGGCGGCAGCCGAGCCGGCGGTCGAGATCCGCGCGGGCGTCCGCGTGACCGGGCTGCTGACGAGCGACGACGGACCGCCGCATGCGACGGGCGTCGCCGTGAACGACGGCGACCCCGTGCGCGGCGACGTCGTGGTCGATGCGCTCGGTCGCTATCGCTGCCCCAAGGGCTGGCCGCGGGCGACGGGCGAGCCGTCCGATTCGGGAGCCATCTACTACTGCCGCTACTTCGAGCTCGCCGAGGGTGTCGAGCACCTCGAGACGCCGATCCTCAACCCGCGCGGTGACCTCGGATACATGGGCTTCAACACCTTCCGCGGTGACAACCGCACGTTCGCGGTGATCCTCCTTGTCCCGGCGGCCGACCACGCGCTACGCGTGCTGCGCCACGAACCGACGTGGCAGGCAGCCTGCCGTGCGATCACGCCCTTGGACCACATGACCTCGACCGACTACGCACGGCCGATCACCGACGTCATGCCGATGGGCGGGCTCATGAACGTCGACCGAACCGGCGACCCGGGTGTGTCTGGGGTCGTCGCGGTCGGAGACGCCTTCTGTCACACCGATCCGGCGTTCGCGTACGGCCTGTCGTTCGCGCTTTCCCACGCACAGGCGTTGGCACGCGCGGCCGCCGACGCACCCGACGTCAACGCGATCGTCGAGCGCGTCCGGGCGGACGCCGGCCCCGAAGCTCGCGAGCGCCACGCGCTCGCGTGCGCCACCGATGCGGCGCGCTCGCTGCGCTGGAGCGGCGAGCCGCTTCAGATCGGCCGGCGCGACGGCTGCTATCCGCTCTTCTCGTTCGCAGGCGCCCTGGCCGCCGCACCTCACGACGACACCGTCCTGCGACGAACGATCGGTCGCATCGGTCTGCTGGACCGCACCGCGGTCTTCGACAACGACCATACCCTGCATCACCGCATCGAGACGATCCTCGACGCGCTTGCGACGCCGCCGCCGCCGGGCCCGCCGCGTGAGGATCTGCTCGCCCGCTTGGCAGCAGTTACGCCAGTCGACGCAGCTTCGGGATAGATCCGAGCGACGGTGGCATGAGCCCTGCGCTACTGCTCTTCGGGGGATCTGGGGACGCGCAGCGCGCTTCTGCTTTGGACGACGAGGGGAAGCGCCGGCGAGAGTTTCGAGATGCGCGAAAAGCAGGTGTCTCGACGCAGCCAGCGGAGCGCCGGTTCTGCCTCGAAGGAGTACTGCCGTCATCACGCACAAGGGATGCTGCTTCTCGTCCCGAGCGGTCGCCTAGGAGCCGGTCGCCAACGCGCGCTCGCTGCGCGCCCCGAGCGGGAGCGCGCCATAGGCTGTCCATCGGCGCGTGTCAGCGGGATAGCGCGCTGTTCGGAAGCTCTGAGGTGAGAGTCGTTCGCAGCGAGGTTCGCAGCAGCGCTGCGTACTGCTCGACCGACAGCCCTCGCTCGACGACGAGCTGGTCGTAGGTCTGGACGGAGGTCAGTGACCAGATGAAGTCCGTCGCGTGGTCGATGCGCCAGCCCGTACCGAGGAGCCCGTCTCGCTCGAGCCATCGGGCGAGACGCCGGTAGCGACCCAAGCGGTGCGTCGTCCGGTCTTGCCACGCGGGCTCAAAGGCGGGGTCCCAGCGCCGGGCGGCGTCGAGCGCGAGGGCGATCCGGTGGACCTCGGGGTTGGTGGTGGCGGCGAGGTCGGCCGCCGCCTCGAGCGCCGTGAGTGCATCCGGCAGTCTCCAGAGCCTGTCTACCTGTTCGTTGACGTCACGTTGGGCATCGACGTGGGCTACCAACGCGAGCAGGAGGCCGATTTTGGAACCGAAGTGCAGGTAGACGCTCTGCCGCGAGACGCCGGCCGTCTGCGCGATCTGCTCCATGCCCACGCCGTGGGGCCCGCCCTCCTCAAGAAGCTGGCGGGCGGCGTCCAGCAAGCGAGTAGCCGTATCGGGAGGCATGCTTGACATCGTGTAAAGCACCAGGGTACTTTACAGCTTGTAAAGTGAGGGCGAGGAGGACTGCAGTGCGGCTACCCACCGTCGAGACCTTCGTGATCGAGTCGTCGCGCGTGGGGGACCGGCTCGCGGTATCCGTGGCGCTCCCGTTCGGATCGGCTGCGGGGTCCGAGCCGCTGCCGGTCATCTATGTGCTCGACCCGGCCTTTAACTTCCTGACCACGACAGCCGCCACGGCCTGGCTGGCGACCGCCGGTCGCCTGGCTGGAGGCGACTTTCGTCCTAGCGTCGTCGTCGGCGTCGGCTATCCGACCGACGACCTCGGCGCGACCATGGCCCGGCGCGCCCGCGATCTCACGCCGACCCACGGCCGCGCACCCGAGGGCCTCTCGCTCCCGCACTTCCCGCTCGGGCTCGGTGGCGCGGCGCGCTTCCTCGACGCCCTCGTGAGCGAGGTGATGCCGCAGGTCGAAGCGAGTCACCTCGCGGACCCGTCGGACCGAACGCTCGTAGGCCACTCGTTCGGCGGGCTGTTCGGCCTGGCCACGCTCTTTCGCCAGCCGGCCGCGTTCCACCGCTACCTGATCATCAGCCCCTCGCTGTGGTGGGACGACCGGGTCATTCTGCGCCACGAGCAGGCCTGGGCCGAGAACCACGACAACCTGCCGGCGCGCCTGTTCATCGCCGTCGGCTGCCGCGAGCAGGCGACCGGCGGCGGCTGGAAGAACGAGGGCCTCCCCGACGAGGCGATCGCAGCAGTCCGCCAGGTCGACAACTGCCGACAGCTGTGCACCCGGCTCGACGCCCGACAGTATCCGGGCCTCAGCCTGGAGTGCGTCGTCCTCGACGGCGAATACCACCTCACGGTCGCAGCCGCCGCCATCACCCGCGGACTGATCTCGCTCTTCTCCGGCAGCGTTGGCGTCCACGCTGAGCAGGTTGAGGGTGCTTCCTCTCGTGGTTGAGCGCGAGCGCCTGGGCGACTGATCGCCTGGCTCCCGTCGGGACGAGACGCGAGTGCGTCGACTCCCCGGGGCCGCGCTGTCTCGACCCCACCCGCAATGCGCGAGAGGGCGCTCTTCGCGCGGCGAACGACCGCTGGTCGTGTCGAAACAACCGTTGCCGGGCGCCGCTCAGGTGCTTTCGCTCCGGCGCAAGTACCGGCGCACTTGGCGGAGGCGCGCCCGGCGGACGGCCCGCCGCGTCAGCCGCCCGCCCGCGAGGCGCGCGAAGCGGCCCGGCAGGCGCTCGTCGCGAAGTCGGTCACCGCTTCGCGTTCGCCGCTGTCGGCGATCCGGTCCTCGTTGACGCGCCGCGCCGCGGGATGCGCAGCCGCCTGGAAGGCCGCGCTCGAGCCCGCGCGGTCTCCGAGATAGGCCAGCAGGTAGCCGAGGTTGGCGGCGGCCTTCTCGACCGTGATCTCGTTGCCATGACCGATCGCAAGCTCGTAGGCGGCGCGCGCATCGTCCAGTTCGCCGTCGACGTCGAACGTCAGCCCGACCATCAGCGCCCCCTGCGCGCCGAGCTCAGCGTGTCCGCAGGCGATCGCGTCGCGGTATGCGGCGAACGCAGCGCGCTCGCAACCCGGCTGCCCACCGAACTGCACGCCGAGGTTGACCCAGGCGATCGTGTCTCCCGCAGCGATTGCCTCGCGAAATGCATCCTCGGACTCCTCGTCGCCGCCCCGCCGCTCGGCAAGGACGTTGCCGAGGTCACGCCATGCGTTGAAGCCGGCGGCGATCGCCTCGCGATACGCGTCCTCGGCCTCGCCGTCGCGGCCCGCGCAGTCGAGATACCAGCCCAGCTCGTACCAGGCGGCGCCATCGCCGTCAGCGGTCGCCTCGCGCAGGCGCCGCTCCGCGGCGGGATCGAATCGCTCGTCCGCCATGAACGCGATCGTCGCATCGCCGCGTTCGATTCGCCACCCAGCATCCGGCACGACGTTGGCCGGCGGCATTCGCACGGACGGTGCTCGGTGCACCTCCGCCGACCCGGTGCCGGCGCACCCTGCACAGAACGCCCGCGGGAACCCCTGAACGGGCTCTTGGGCAGGGACGGCATCGGGACTCGCCCAGAGTGTTCAGATGCGTCGATCTGAGCATCTCTCCCGCTCGCTTCCGCAAAGGACGACGAGCGGGTGCTGCATTCAGAGCCGTAGCGAGGCGTCGACGGGGATCATCGGTGCGCGTCGGGAGTGGACGGCGTCGATGATCTCGGCGCTGTCGATGCCCTTCAGGTAGATCGAGGTCACGCCGAGGCTGGTGTGCCCGAGCTGGCGCTGGATGACGATCAAGGGGCCACATTCAAACGTTCATGGTGGCGCTGGATGGCGCTTTTCATGAACGCCCGGAACCGGAATACTGCGCCCGTGGACGTGCAGGACTGGTGGTCAGGCGGCGAGCTGGTTCCGCTGAAGTTGAGCGGAACCGAGCAGGGCGTGTTCGTTCGCCGCGAGGGGTCGGGGCCGTCCATGACGCTGCTGCATGGGTTTCCCAGTTCATCGCACGACTGGGCGAAGATCGCCCCTGCCCTGGCCGCGCGCTACACGCTCACGATGCCCGACCTGCTGGGCTTCGGCGCCTCCAGCAAGCCGCACGAGCACCGCTACTCGCTGCTCGAGCAGGCGGACCTGGTCGAGGGACTGTGGGGGCACGAGGGGAGCGAGTCCACGGTGGTCGTGGCGCACGACTACTCGGTCAGCGTCGCGCAGGAGCTCCTGACGCGGCGCGCGGCCGGCACGCTCGCGGTCGACGTGCGCGCGCTGCACTTCATGAACGGCGGCATCTACCCGGACCTGCACCGGCCCCAGCCCGCGCAGGTGGCCCTACTCGATCCGCAGCACGGGCCGCAGATAAGCGGCGCGATGAACGGCGAGGTGTTCATGGCCGGCCTCGCGCCGACATTCCCGCAGGGGTACGACTGGACTGCCGACGCCGCCAGCATCTGGCAGAGCTTCCACCTGCACAACGGACAGAAGAACACGCATCTCCTGATCCGCTACATCGAGGACCGCCGCGAGAACGCCGAGCGCTGGACGCAGGTACTCGAGACGACCGACGTGCCGCTGAGCTTCGTATGGGGAATGCTCGACCCGGTCTCCGGCGCGCACGTGGCCGAGCGCATCCGCGAGCGACTGCCGGATGCACCGTTCACGGCGCTGGAGGACGTTGCGCATTGGCCGCCGCTCGAGGCACCGGAGCGCGTGGCCGCCGCGCTACTGGACCAGCAGCCCTAGAAACGTCCCCTCACCTGGCTCGTCGGTCTGGCCTTAATCGGCCGGCTGCCGCTTCGGACGAGGACCGGCAGTCCGCGACCATCCCGTGAGAGCGCTGTGATTCGCGCAAGCGACAATGAGGTCGCCGGCGGGCGCGGGATTTCTTGTCGTCCCCCAGCGATTGTCGTCGCTCGACGCCTCGCCCCGCGAGGTCGCGAACTCTGGTTGGCCTTCGGTCAGAACGTCTCGACGATATGGGCCTCGAAGACGTCCGGTTGACCTGAGAGCTCGATACCGGCCTCTTTCAGCCGCGGTCCTAGCTTCTCGCCGAAAGCGTCGAGTTGCTCCTGCGACTCCCAGACCTCACTCACTCGGATGTCTTGCTCGTCGCCGAAGCAGACGTGAAGCCGGCATCCCTCGGGCGGCCAGTCGCCGGACTCTTCGAGCGCGTTGCGAACAGCGTCGTATTGCTGCTTGGTCACGTTTGAGGGCGGAAATCGGACAACGATGCTCATCGTGGCCTCCAGAGTTGGATCTCCCGCGAGCCTAACTTCGCCCGCAGAGGCCTGCAACCTGCCGACGCGCTTCCCGCACAGGTCCCGAGTGCGCGTCGTGTACCCATGGAGGCGGGCGCCTCCGCTTCGCCGCGCGTGACTGCTGCGACGGACGATCAGCGGCATCCTCTGAACGACGCCGCTCCGCATGGAAGCGACAGCGAATTCACGGCTGGCCTCCAGTCGGTGCCAGGCGAAGCGCGGCATGTCCCCTCCTTCGGGTGGTTCGGTGGCCAGGAGCGAAGCTGGCAAGCGTGGTGGCGACCGACGTCAGGACCTCGCCGATCCACCATGTCGTCCTGGGACATCCCGACCGCGTAACGACACCGGTGCGCGGAAGGCAACTGCGACCACGCCACGAACAAGGTGCGGCGGATCGTCACCCTCAATCTGCGGCACGGCGGTGGAGGCCGAATCGACGCGCTGGCCGATCACATTCGCAGAATGCCACGCCGACGTCGGCGTGTTGACGGAGTTTCGCGCCTCGGGTCCTAGCCAACGACTGCTCAACGAGTTGGCGGACGAGTTTCCCCCACAGCAACCCCTCCCCGCGGCCCGCGTGCAACGGCGTGGCTGTGATCAGCCGCCACGAGCTTCGAGCCGAACAGGTCACGAGGGTTATCGCCGGCGAGGAGTATCGATGGGCTGAGGTTGTCTTGCTCTCGACAGGGCTCCGCGTGGTCGGGCTGTACGTTCCGGGATCGGGAACCACCGCCAACTCCCGCGCGTTTAAGATCCAGTTTTGGACAGCCATGCTGGCCGCTGCTCCTTCCTACGATTGGAGCGCTCTCGCGCTTCGCTTCCGCGATGGACGACGAGCGGGTGCTGCATTCAGCGCCGTAGCGAGGCGTCGACGGGGATCATCGGTGCGCGTCGGGAGTGGACGGCGTCGATGATCTCGGCGCTGTCATGCGACTCGAGCGGATCGCCGAGGCACGTGGTCAGAAGGCAGCCGACGTCGTCGCCGAGCTGCTTCGAGACGCTGAACGCCCACTCGCGTAACGCGCCTTGGCGCAGTTCGCCAGTGCGCGTCTGGTGACAAAGCCGCACCCTGACAGCGCTCGTGCGTCAGTGGCGGGTCGCGCCTGCCGAGAGGACTCTTCGTGGTGGTCGATCGATCGTGGAGGGCGGATGGAGCTCGTGGATGCTGCCGGTCGCCGGCTCACCGGCAACGCTGCCGGGAGCACACGTCGGGCGTGCGCCGGTTAAGCGGATGCCCTGTCTCAGTAGCTGCCCGGTGCCGGCGCCGCAACCGCTTGGGCTCTTTGTGCTCGACCACGCCCCCGTCGCCCTCACGCCGCGCATCCCTGCCGGCGAAATGCGCCTTGCAAGACCCTTTGCGCCTGGCGTCAAATCGGCTCGGCGTCGCTAGGTTCCCGACCCGATGCCTCGTTCAGACAGAGAGATCCGCACGCGGTCGCGCCATCTGCCGGCCGCGCGCCACCGTACCCGCGCGCACCCGATCGAGCCGCCCGCGCGGTCCGCTGCGCTGCCGCCCGATGACCGCAACGTCATCGAGTTTCGCAACGTCTGCATGCACTACCCGGCCGGGGATATCGGCCTGGATGGCGCGACGTTCAACGTCCGCCGCGGCGAGTTTTTGTTCATCGTCGGGTCCACCGGCTCGGGCAAGTCGACGATCATGCGGCTGCTCATCAAGGAGCGCGAGCCGACGAGCGGCACGATCCGCGTGGCGGGCCGCAACCTGCCCGAGATCCCGCGCGAGAAGGTGCCGTACTACCGGCGCAACATCGGCGTCGTCTTTCAGGACTTCAAGCTCCTGCCCAACCGGACGGTCTACGACAACGTCGCCTACGCGCTGCAGGCCACCGGCCACAGCCGCAAGGAGATCCGGGCGAAGGTGCCCGACGTCCTGCGCCTCACGGGCCTGAGCACGAAGCTGCACAACTACCCCGACCAGCTCTCCGGCGGCGAGCAGCAGCGCGTGTCCGTCGCACGGGCGTTCGTCAACCATCCGCCGCTGCTGCTGGCCGACGAGCCGACGGGCAACCTCGACCCGCACACGTCGCTGGGGATCATGCAGCTGCTGTACCGGATCTACCGCGCCGGCACGACCGTGCTCGTCGCGACGCACGACTCGCACATGGTCGACCGCATGCGCCGGCGCGTGATCGAGCTCGACGGCGGGCGCATCATCCGTGACGAGGCGACCGGCCTGTACGCCCCGCTCGAGCAGACGACCGACGAGTTCACCGACATGCTCGACAGCGCATACACCGAGCTCGGGCGCGAGTTCGAAGGCCCGGACTTCCGCTAGCACATGCGCCTCTCCTTCTTCTTGCGCGAGTCGTTTCGCAGCCTCAAGCGCAACGCCGTCCCGTCCTTCGCCGCCATGGCCACGGTGCTCGTGACGATGCTCACGCTGGGCGTCTTCATCCCGATGGTCCAGGCCACGAACGGCGCGGCCAACGACGTGCGCAGCAAGGTGCTCGTCAACGTCTTCATGAAGACCAACGCCACCGACGCGGCCGTCGAGCGGGTGCGCCGCACGCTCACCGAGGACACGAAGTACGTGGGCAACGTGCAGTACGTCTCCAAGGCCGAGGCGTACGCCAAGGAGCGCAAGCAGAACCCCGAGGCCTACGAGCTGCTCGGCTCAAACCCGCTGCCGGACACCTTCCGCATCACCCCGACCGCCGCCGACAAGACCGACGAGCTGCGCGACGCGCTCGCGCCCGTCCAGGCCAACGGTCAGCGCACGGTCATCGATCCGGCGATCGACGAGGTCAAGGACCGCCGCGAGGAGACCGCGAAGATCGAGTCCGCGACGAGCGTCATCAAGCTCAGCATGGCGCTGCTGGCCGGGCTGCTCATCATGGCGTCGATCCTGCTCATCTCCAACACGATCCGCCTGTCGCTGTTCGCCCGCCGCCGCGAGGTCGAGGTCATGAAGCTCGTCGGCGCGACGGACTGGT
Organism: uncultured Actinomycetes bacterium; assembly: GCA_963705315.1. Taxonomy (GTDB): domain Bacteria; phylum Actinomycetota; class Thermoleophilia; order Solirubrobacterales; family Solirubrobacteraceae; genus CADCVQ01. The sequence continues at coordinate 3,110,433 of OY970068.1, read as the reverse complement.
TCATCCGCTGGCCGTTCGTGATCGAGGGGATCATCGTCGGCGCCATCGGCGGCGTCATGGCGATCCTGCTGCTGCTCATCGGGAAGGTCGCGTTCATCGACCCGCTGAAGGCGGACTTCTCGCTCATCGCGTCGCCCGACACGATCAACTTCCCGCTGCTCATCATCGTGCTGCTGGTCGTCAGCGTCGCGGTCTCCGCGGCCGGCTCGGGACTGTCGCTGCGCCGCTTCCTGCGCGTCTGAGGTTTAGTACAGGTACCGGTGGGCCTGTTCCCCAGCGGAATAGCCATGCCCACCCGCCTGCCAAAGCTGAGCATCGTCCTCGCGGCCCTGCTGCCGAGCATGCTCGTGCTCGGGATCTGGCTTGGCGGGCATCCACGCTGGCTGCCCGACCCCGTCGCTGACGCGCTGCTCGGCGACGACGGCCCGCGGGTCGTCAACGAGGGCCTCGACATCGTCCACGACCGCTTCTACCGCCCGGTCGAGGATTCGGAGCTCGCCAACTCCGCGCTCGAGGGTGCGGTGGAGAGCCTGAAGGACCGCTTCTCGACGTACTTCTCGCCCACGGAGTACGGGACGTTCCAGGACTCGCTGGAGAATCGCTTCACGGGCGTCGGCGTCGCGATCCAGGGCATCAAGCAGGGGCTGCGCATCGTCACGGTCTTCGACGGCTCGCCCGCCAAGCGTGCCGCGTTGCGCGTCGGCGACATCATCACCGCGGTTGGCGCCAAGAAGCTCGCGGGCCGTCCCGAGCAGGCCGCGGCGGCGCTCGTGAAGGGCCCGGCGGGCACGCGGGCCAGGCTGACGATCCGGCGCGGAAGCCGAACGTTCACCGAGGTGCTCACGCGTCGGGAGATCCGCATCCCGGTCGTGTCGTCGCAGATCAAGCGCGCGGGCGGCGCGCGCGTCGCGCACATCGAGCTGTCGACGTTCAGCGCCGAGGACGCCGACGATCAGATGACCAAGGCGATACGCGCGGCGAAGAAACGCGCGATCAAGGGGATCGTCCTGGACCTGCGCGGCAACGGCGGCGGGCTCATCACGCAGGCGCAGCTCATCGCGAGCATCTTCCTCAACGACGGGCCGATCGTCACGACGCGCGGGCGGGCGGTCTCCGAGCGCACGTACAACGCGCTTGGCGAGCCGATCGCCGGCAACCTGCCGACGGTCGTGCTCGTCGACAAGGGCACCGCCTCGGCGTCGGAGATCGTCACCGGCGCCCTGCAGGACCGCAAGCGCGCGACGGTCGTCGGCACGGACACGTTCGGCAAGGGCGTCTTCCAGGAGGTCCTGCCGCTCTCTAACGGCGGCGCGCTGGACATCACGGTCGGCCAGTACTTCCTGCCCAGCGGCCGCAACCTCGGCGGCAAGCCGATCAAGCCCGACGTCAGCGCACGCGACGACCCAGACACGCTCAAGCGCGACGAGGCGCTCGACAAGGCGCTGCGCGTCCTCGCGGACAAGCTGTGAGCCCCGTGCCGGTGGCGAAGAAGCCCAAGCGGCCCCCCGGGGACCGCGGCGCACGCGCCGGAGGCAACGAGGGGATGGTCTGCGTGCTGGAGAAGCGCGGCCGCTTCCTCGTCGCCGAGCCGTTCTTCCCGCCCGAGACGAAGGGCGAGCGCCACGCGCGGATGGTCGTCGAGCGCGACCCGCGCTCGAAGGTCGGCGACCTCGTGCTCGTGCGCCCGCCGCAGGGCAAGCGCAACGCGAAGGTCCTGCGCAGCATCGGCCGCCCGGACATCGCCAGCGACGTGCTCGAGGCGCTGATGCTCGACCGCGGGCTGCGCCGCCGCTTCGACCCGGCGGTGGAGCGCGCCGCGCGCAAGGCTCGCGACGGCGGCCCCGGCGACACCCAGGCGCGCCGCGACCTCACCGCGCTGGCGACGTTCACGGTCGACCCGGTCACGGCACGCGACTTCGACGACGCGATCTCGGCCGAGACGCTCGGCAGCGGCGATCGCCGCGTGTGGATCCACATCGCCGACGTCAGCGCGTACGTCAAGCCGGGCTCGCTCATCGATCGCGAGGCGGCGCGGCGCGCGACGAGCGTCTACATCCCCGGGCGGGTCGAGCCGATGCTGCCCGAGCCGCTCTCCAACGACGCCTGCTCGCTCGTGCCCCAGCAGGAACGCGCGGCAGTCACGGTCGAGCTGGACTTCGACGGGCCGCGCGTCGAGCGCGCCGCGTTCTACCGCTCGACGATCCGCTCGGACGCGCGGCTGGACTACGAGCAGGTCGATCGCGTCTTCGCCGGCCAGGAGGAGGCGCAGGAGCCGTGGGCCGAGCCGCTCGCGGTCGCCCGCTCGGTCGCCGCGGCGCTGCACGAGCGCCGCCTGACGCAGTCCGCGCTCGAGCTCGAGACGAGCGAGCCGGAGTTCAAGTTCGACCGCGGCGGCCACGTCGCCGAGTCGCGCCCGAGCGCGCAGACCGAGTCGCACCGGCTCATCGAGCACCTCATGATCGCCGCCAACGAGCAGGTCGCGACGCTGCTGGATGAGCGCGGCGTCCCGGCGCTCTACCGCGTCCACGAGCCGCCCGACGGCGAGCGGGCGCTGCGGCTCGTGGCGCAGCTCGCGTCGTTGGGCGTGGCCACGCCGCCGGTGAAGGAGCATCTGTCGCCGTCGGAGGCCGCCGAGGTCATCGCGGAGTGCTCGCGCGCGGTCGCGCAGCACGTCGCCCGCACCGGCCATGCCCGCGACGCGCTGACGTTCCTCGTCCTGCGCTCGCTCATGCAGGCGTACTACAGCCCGCGCAACCTCGGCCACGCCGGTCTCGGCCTGGCCCGCTACACCCACTTCACCTCGCCGATCCGCCGCTACCCGGACCTCGTCGCGCACCGCGCGCTACTGAGCGCGGTGGGCGGCGGAGAGGACGAGCCGCGCTCCTCCGACATGGAGCACACGGGCGCCTGGTCCTCGGCGCGCGAGCGCGAGGCGATCACCCTGGAGCGGCTCGCCGACCGCATCACGCGCGCGTTCCTGCTCGAGCGCGAGCTGTTCGAGCAGGGCTGGGAGCAGGAGTTCGAGGGCGAGGTCACCGGGCTCATCGGCGCCGGCGCGTTCGTGCGCTTCGGCGACGGCCACGAGGGGCTGCTGCCGATGCGCCGCCTGCGCGGCGAATGGTGGGAGCTCAACGAGGAGGGCACGATCCTCACCGGCGAGCGCACGGGGCAGACGATCCGCCTCGGCGAGGCGGTGCGCGTGAAGGTCGAGCGTGTCGAGACGGCGCGCGGCCGCGTGGACCTAGTGCCGGTCGTCGAGGCCGAGGCTCGCGTCACGCGCTGAGCGGCCGCTCGCCCGGGCGCAGACGGTGTCGAACGCCGACATGAGCTCGAGCCAGCCGCTGAACTCGACGGCCGCTCCGGCGTGGTCGTCGACGACGCCGCTGATCGTCTCGCCGGCGCATTGCAGCGCGACGTCGACGCGCACGCAGGTCCCCTCAGCCATGACGCTGGAGCGCCGACGAGATCCTGCCCTCGTCGTAGCCGATCGCGCGCAGCACGTCGCCCGGGCCCATGAGGTCGCTCGGCTGCGACGCGCCACCGGCGGGCGGGCCGAGCGGCGCGAGCCAGCTCGCCGGCAGCACCGCGCCGATCTCGCCCGGGAAGTCGGGGGCGACCCGCTCGGCCAGGCGCGCGGCGGGACGGGCGCGCACGAACGGCGCGAGGTCCGCGAAGCGCATGAGCAGCGCGACGTTCGGCGCGATCTGGAAGTCGGCCGCGTTCAGCTCGGGGCCGTCGAGCAGCCCCGAGTCGATCCACGCGTCGATCTGATCCAGGCGCGAGGGCAGCGCGGCGAGATCCTCCTCGCCGGCGCGGTCGGTCGCGCGGTGCCCCGCGCTCGCCAGCCGGATCGTCAGCCCGCGCGACATGCGCCCCGCCGGGCGCATGAGCGCACGCGCGTGCTGGTAGATGCTCGTGAACGCGGCGGGGTCACGCCGCGATGCGCACAGGACGAGGCGCCGGACGAGGTCCTGGAACTCCTCGCCCCAGCGCTCGGCCTGCTCGACGGCCTGCCGGCGCTCGGGCTCGGCCGGGAACAGCCGCGCCTGCGGCGCGAACTCGTCCAGCGCCCGCGAGATCTCCCGCGAGCCCTGGACGCGCCTGCCGTCGAGCTTCAGCGCCGGCACGGTCATCGTCTCATAGCCGCGGCCGAGCATCCCGAACGCGTGCGGCCCGACCATGAGGTGCTTGGCCTTGTGCTCGATCCCCTTGTGTTCGAGCATCAGCCGCGCCGACATCGACGGGGCCGACCCGGTGAACATGTAGAGCTTGACCTTGCGTGCCATGTCGATCAGACCCCCGCAACTGTCGTGTTGACGGTGCAGAGCTTGTGCAGGCCGCCGTCGGTGGTCGTGCACACGATGGTGCCGCCGCCCTTGACGCGCTTGAACTTGCCGGTGGCGCCGGTGTAGGTGACCGTTCCGGTGTACGTGAAATTCATCGGACCGCTCGCGACGATCGTCAGCTCGAACGTACCCCTTGTGGTGCCGCGGTTGTAGTAATTCTTGAAATTGCCGTTCGCCGCGCCGGGCACGCCGGGAGCCGGCTTGCTCGTCACCGTCAACGCGCTGTAGTGCAGCCCGGGGCCGAACGGCTTCGGGCACGACACGAATCCGAACTGGATCGCGCTCGGGTTCGGCAGGCCCTGCTGGAAGGCCTCGATCGTGCACGTGCTCTTCGTGACCTTCTTCTTGCTCGTGGCCGTCGCCCCCGCGCTCGGGCCGGCCACCAGGGCGGCGGTCGCCACGAGGGCGGTGGGGATGAGGTATCTGCGGCGCATGTCCTGCCTCCTGAGTCGTGCTGCGATCTCTGCGTCTCACTCTGCACCCCTCCGCGCGGCACGGCGACGTGGAAGCACCCTGGACTTTCGTGCGGACGACCGTGGAGAATCAAACAATGAGCGGGACCGCCACCGTCGAGCTGCTCGAACGGGAGCGGGAGTCCGCGCAGCTCGTTGCGCGGATCGATGCGGCCGTTGCCGGGGAGGGCGCGACCGTGGCCCTGGAGGGCGAGGCGGGGATCGGCAAGTCCGCTCTGCTCGCGCACGCGGTGAACCATGCGGCGACATCGGGCATGCGCGTGCTGAGCGCCCGCGGCGGCGAGCTCGAGCAGGACTTCGGCTACGGCGTCGTGCGCCAGCTGTTCGATGCGCCACTTGCCGCCATGGGGTCCGACGAACGTGAGCGGATGCTCGCGGGCGCCGCCCGTCTCGCGGCCTCGGCTCTGTCGCTGCCCGACCTCGACGCGCCGGCCGCCGCGGAGACGGGCGCCGTGCTGCACGGGTTGTACTGGCTGTCGGCGAACCTCGCCGCCGACGGCCCGCTGCTGATCGCGATCGACGACGCGCACTGGGCCGACAGCGCGTCGATCGCGTTTCTCGCCTACCTCGCCCGGCGCGTGGAGGGACTGGCCCTGCTGATCGTCTACTCCACGCGCATCGCCGAGGGGGCAAGCGATCGCCTGCCGGGCACGGCCGAGCACGGCCTCGTCGGCACGGTGATCCGCCCGCCCGAGCTCAGCGAGCAGGCGACGCTGGAGCTCGTCGGTCGACTGCTTGGCAGCGAGAGCTCCGAGCCGTTCGCTCGTGCCTGCCGCGCGGCCACCGGCGGCAACCCGTTTCTGTTGCAGGAACTGCTGCGTGCCCTCCAGGCCGACGGCATCGCGCCCGACGAGGACAGCTGTGCCCGCGTCGCCCAGATCGCGCCGGGCACGGTCAGCCGCGCGATCCTCGCCCGCCTGCGCCGCCTCGGCGATCCCGCCAGCCAGCTCGCGTTCGCCATTGCGGTGCTCGGCAAGAGCGCCGAGCTGCGCCACGCCGCGGCGCTTGCGCGCCTGGACCTGACGGCGGCGGGCGAGGCCGCGGACGCGCTGACGGCGGCGGCGATCGTGCGCGACGGCCGGCCGCTGGAGTTCATCCATCCGATCGTGCGGACCACAATGTACGGCGAGATGCCTGCGGCGCAGCGGGCGGCGAGCCACAAGCGCGCCGCCATGCTGCTGGGCGACGATGCGGTCGCGGCCGCGGAGCTCGCGCCACACCTCATGGCGTGCGAGCCGGCCGGCGATCCGCAGGTGGTGCAGTGCCTGAGGACCGCCGCCGAGGAGGTTCGCGGCCGCGGAGCGCAGGAGGCGGCGTGCGCGTATCTGAAGCGCGCGCTCGGCGAGCCTCCGCGGCCCGAGGATCGCTCGAACGTCATCTACGAGCTGGGGTCGGCGGAGCTCACGGTCGGCCGGCCCGAGGCGGTTGGCCGTCTGCGCGAGGCGCTCGAGGGTGAGCTCGACCCGCGGCTGCACGGTCCGGCCGGGCTGAGCTTCGTCGTAGCGCTCGTCATCCGAGGGCGCGTCGCGGAGGGGCTCGGCCTGCTCGCGTCCGCCGCCGAGTCGATTGCCGCACAGGGCGATGCCGAAGCGGCAATGCGCCTGGAGGGGATCTATCTCTGCACGGCACAGCTCGATCCGAGGACGACGAAGCCGGTCCGTGAGCGCCTGGCGCGCTACGAGGGGCGCTTGACCGGAAGCACACCCGGCGAGCGCCTGCTGCTGGCCAGCATGGCTTTCGACGCCGCGCACCGGCCTCAGCCCGCTGAGCGCGCGGCAGAGCTCGCCGAGCTAGCGCTCGCGGAGGCCCGCGAGATGCTCACACAGCACCGGCATTCGCCGAACTTCCCGTATGCCGTGTGGGCGCTGTTCTACGCGGACCGGTTGGAGCGTGCCGAGCAGCTGTACACGTTGCAGGTCGAGCACGCGCGCGACCGTGGTTCGCTGCTCGGCCTCGGGATCGCCTCCGGCTGCCGCTGCCACGTGCGTCTGCGGATGGGGCGCATCGCCGACGCGGAGGCCGAGGCGCGCAGCACGCTGGAGGCGACGGGAACGGCGTGGCCGATGGGCCGGCCGATGCTCATCGCGTGCGTGCTCGACGCGATGGCCGAGCGCGCGGACGCCGCCGCCTGCCACGCGTTCCTCGCCGAGCACGGCATCGCAGAGGACCTGGCGAGCGAGTCGATGGCCAACCGGCTGCTGTACAGCCGCGGGCATCTGCGCCTGGCGGTCGGCGATCCCGAAGGCGCGCTGCGCGACTTCGAGCAGATCCGCGGGCGCGAACAGCAGGCGGGGATGGACAGCGCCGCGGTGCCGACTCGGGCCTCGGCTGCGCTCGCCCACGCGCAGCTCGGCGAGCACAAGCGGGCGACAGAGCTCGCCCGAGAGGAGCTCGACCGCGCGCGGGTGTGGGGAACGCCGAGCGCGCTGTCGTTCGCGCTGCGGGCGGCGGGCATCGTCGCAGCAGACCAGGAAGGAATCGCGCTGCTGCGCAAGGCGGCGGACGTCGTGGCGGACTCGCCGGCGCGCTACGAGCGCGCCCGGTCGCTGACGGAGTACGGCGCCGCCCTGCGCCGCGCCGGCCGGCGGCGCGACGCGCGCGAGCCGCTGCGCGAGGCGCTCGAGCTGGCCGACCGCTGCGGGGCGCTGCGCACCGCGGCCCGGGCGCGCGAGGAGCTGCTGGCGACCGGCGCGCGGCCGCGCCGCGCCGCGCGCAGCGGCGCGGACTCGCTCACGCCGAGCGAGCGCCGCGTCTGCCGCCTCGCCACCGAGGGCCTGAGCAACCGCGAGATCGCGCAGGCGCTGTTCGTGACGGTGCGCACGGTCGAGGGTCACCTGACGCAGGCCTACATGAAGCTCGACATCGCCTCGCGCGAGCAGCTCGCGGCGGCGCTGCAGTCGCCGGCGGCCTGATCAGCCGCGGGCGCTCGCGCCGGGCGTGGCGGCGAGCGTGGCGGCGAGCGCGAGGGCGCCGTTGCCGCGCGGGCCGAACGGCGCCAGCGCCAGCGCCGCGGCGATCTCGCCGAAGACGGCGCGGTGCGGGTGGTGCGGGCCGACGTCGAGCGCCATCGCGATCAGGCCCGGCGGCTCTGCGTCCGTCGCACCGGCCATCGCGAGCCCCCACGCGATGTCGAGGTAACCGCCGACGCGGTCGAGCAGCACGTCGTGCTCCAAGCGCGCGGCGCCCGGCGCCGGCCCGTGGTCGGCGAGCGGCTCCCCGGCGAGCAGGCGCTCGAGCTGCCCGCCCATCACGCTGCGGACCTGGTCGTCGCCGAGCCCGACGGCACGCGCGCAGCGCAGCGCGATGATCGCGTTGAGCGCGGGGTGCCCGTACGGGGTGTCGCTGCCGAAGAGGATGCGTCCGGGCGGCATGAGGGCGAACAGCGCAAGGACGTCGGCGGGCAGCCACCAGGCGGTGTCGAAGAGGACGTTCGGGTGGGCGTCGAGCTCGTCGGCGATCCACGCGAGGTCGGTGATCGCCGCGTGCGCGAGGATGAGCGTGGCGCGCGGGAAGCGCTCGGCGAGCCGCAGCGCGTCGCGGCCGAGCGGCGCGATTCCCAGGCCCGCATGGATGAGGACGGCAAGCCCGTGCTCGTGCGCGAGCGCGAAGACCGGCTCAATTCCCGGGTGGGCGAGCGTGAACTGCTCCGCGCGCGGATGCAGCTTGATCCCGCGCGCTCCCGCGGCGATCGCGCGCGCTCCCTCCGCGTACGGGTCGGCGTGCGGATCGAGCCGGCAGAAGGGCACGATCCGCCCGCTCGACGCCGCGGCGGCGTCGAGCACCAGGTCGTTGGCATCGGCGTAGCCCTCCGCGACGTGCAGCGGGAAGCTCACCGCTGTGGCGTCGAGCGCGTCGAGCCCCGCGAAGAGCTGCGCCGGCTCGCAGACCGTGCCGTCGCTGTCGCTGCCGAGGTGCGTGTGCGCGTCGATGACCGTGAGCGCCGGCAGGTCATGCAGCAGTGGCTGCAGCCAGCGCCGCAGCGCGGTGTCGATGTCGACTGGCGTGATCGTCATGCGCCGATCATCGTCCGATTCGCTGCCGGTCGCCACGTGGAGCGACCCTGGACTTTGGCGCGGCCGACCCTGGCTCACCAGCCGGCGAGCGCCAAGCGAATCGCTCCGCGGAACTTCTCGATCGCGGCCTTCTTGTAGATGTCGATGAGCTTCTCGTCGCCCGTGCAGCCGCTGCAGTTGAGGAAGTGCCCGTAGGCGAACGCCCGCTGCGAGATCACCCCGCCGACCTTGAACGGCAGCAGGATGCGCCCGGCCCCGGCCGTGACCGACGAGCCGTAGGTGCCGCCCTTGCCGCGGTACACGGTGTTGTTGATGAACGAGGCGGCGAGGCCCGGCTTGCCGGCCGCCGCGGCCTCCTCCTTGATGAGGTCCTGCAGCGTCTGCCCGACGCTGCTCGCCTGGACCATCGTGTCGAAGAAGCGCGTGCGCGCCGCCACGGTGGTGAGCAGCGTCCCGTTCGAAGCGCCCTCGATCATCCTGCCGAGGTCCACCAGCGTCGTGTCGTTGGGGGGCTTGGCGCAGCCGATGTTGTGGTTCAGCTTCGTGTTCGCCGTCCCGACGACGTTCTTCGCGTAGGCGTTCAGGGCCGCTCGGCCGTAGCGCTTCTCGATGGCGTAGGTCGTGCGGTTGTCGGATTTGGACATCATCACCGCGTCGGCGTCGCCGAGCGACATCGAGCCGGTCGCGCTGACGTCGGGATCGGTCGGGCAGACCTTGAAGTCGTCCTTGGGGTCGCGGTCGCAGGTGCCCTGGCGATTGTTGTCTGGACAGGTCGGGAACTTCACGATCGCGTCGAGGCTGTCCCCGGGTCGCAGCTCGAGCCGGCGATGCAGGTACAGGTGGTGCAGCGTCTTGAGCACGCTCGCGGGCTCGAAGATCCGGTCGCCGCCGAGGCTGACGAACGTCGGCCCGCTGACCCGCTTGACGTACATCCCGAAGCGCGCCTTCTGCAGGCCGCTTGATGTGCGCGCGATGGACCGCACGCGCGCGTTGAACGCGTCGGCGTTGTCGTTGACGACGCTCGCGAAGCGCCGCTTGCCGCCGACCCGGTAGGTGTCGATGTCGACGATCCGCCCGACGTTCTGGGAGACGAAGTCGCCCGCGCGGCGCGCGTCCATGCCGATCTCGTAGGCCGAGAACTCGCCCTTGCGCTTGATCTGGATCGCGTTGTAGCGGCCGTTGGGAAGGCGATCGAGCACGAACGTGCGCGCCTTGTGCGACGCGGCGCTGCTCTTGACCTTGCTGAGCTTGACGTTGAACCACCACCACCAGGCGCTCGCGTCGACGCCGCCGTTGCGGATCATCACCGCGGCGAAGCGGCGCTTGCCCGAGCTCGTGTATGTCTCGAAATCGATCAGCCGCGACGCATGCTCAGAGAGGCGCTGCTTGAGCTTCGTGGCGCTCACGCCGTAGTACCAGTGCCAGTTCTTCGCCGCGACGCCGCTGTTAGCGACGAGTACGGCGGCGAAGCGGCGCTTGCCGGCGACGACATAGGTCTCGAGATCGATGATGCGCGCGCCGTGCTCGGCCAACTTCTGCTTCAGCGCGTTCGCCGACAGGCCGTAGTACCACCACCACGCGCGCGCGTAGACACCGCTGTTACGGACCGTCGCGACCGCGAAGCGGTGCGGCGACGTGCGCTCGACCTCGATGTCGACGATCCGGTCGCCGTGCTGCGCGAGCAGCGCGTTGAGCTTCGCCTCCGAGACGCCGTAGTACCAGTGCCAGCCGGTCTGCGTTGTGGCATTGCGCTCGGGGTCAGGCGCCGGCGGTGGGGGAGGTGGCGGTGGCGGTGGCGGTGGTGGTGCCGCGACGATCACGGTCTTCGCCGCGGTGCTCTCCTCGGCGCCGGCGTTGGTCACGCGCAGACGGATGGTGTGGCTCCCGGCGGCTGTGAACAATCGCTGCGCCGTGGTGGTTGCCGGGCCGTTGGGCTCGTCCGGTGTATCTGCGGCACCGAACAGCCCGTCGCCGTCGAGGTCCCACTCGTAATTGCGGATCGGCACCGTCGAGGTCGACGTGGAGGTGAACGTCACCCGCGTTCCCGGCGCGACGGCGCACGACGGTGCGCAGGCGAACTGCGCCTGCACGGCCGCCGCGGCGACGTCCGCGAGCACGGGCACGAGCGCCAGCGGCGTGAGCGCGAGCAGCAGCCGCCATCGCCGCCCGGGCCAGGAGCGCCAGCGTGTCGGTCCGCTGTCGAACATCGTGGCAATCATGCCCCTCCAGGCAGGCCTTTGCCTAGGAGACCGCTGAACAACAGGACGCTGTGACCGGTGGCGGCGGACTTTTTCAGCGTCCCTAGGGCGCCGGGCCGGGACTCAGGCGCTCCCGAGCTCTTCCTGCGCGCGCTCGTGCGCCGCGACGGCGGCCGCGAGCTCCGCCTGCGCGGCGGCGAGCGCCTCGTCGGCGTGGGCGAGCGCGCCCGCCGCCCGCTCGCGGCGCTCCTCGGCGGCGTGCAGAGCGTTCGCGGCGCGCTCGGCGCGGCGCCGCGCCTGCGCCTCGGCGACGCGGGCCGCCTTGCGCGTGGCCGCGCGCTGCACCTCGGCCTCCTTGGCCGCGACCCGCTGCGCCTTCGCGCGGTCGTGCGCGTTGGGATCGCGCTTGGCCGACTTGCCGGCGGTCGCGGCCGGCTTTGCCTGCTTGGCGGGTTTCGCCGCCGCCTTGCCCTGCTTAGGCGCCGGCGCCGGTGCCGGCGCCGCGAAGACGCCCTCGCCGAGCCCGAGCCCGACGTGGCGCAGCTCCTTCTCCAGGCGCCCCTCGCGCACCTGGTCGCGCGCGTCGGCATCGAGCGCCGCGGCATGCAGCGTGTCGGCGACGCGCTCGACGATCGCCGCGCTCAGCGCGTGCCCATCGGAGCTCAGCAGCCCGCGGCCGCGCTCGACGAGCCGGTCGACCGCGGCGCGCTCGCGCTCGTTGGCCGCGCGCAGCGTGGCGCCTTCGCCGCGGCCGGCGAGCAGATCGGCCTGGGCGCCGCGCAGCGCGTCGCCCGCATCGAAGAGCTCGTCGACGTCCCTGCCCTGCGTACGCACGAGCTGGTTGACCGCCCACGCGGCAACCGACGGCTTGCGCCGCTTGGCGACCTCCTCCGCCTCCTCGCGCCTGCCCGCGCCGCGCAGCGCCTTGGCCAGCGCGCCGCGCGCGGGCACGAACTGCTCGAGCGCAAGGCCGTAGAGGTCGCCGGGTTCCACGCTGTTCATGGTGCCCTACCCTCGATCCATGGCCAAGGCCAAGAAGCGCAAAGTCGCGCCCGGCGACGTCGCCTCCAACCGCTACGCGAGCTTTCGCTTCGAGCTGCTCGAGCGCTTCGAGTGCGGGATCGTGCTCGAGGGCACGGAGGTCAAGGCGCTGCGCAACGGTGGCGCGCAGCTCAAGGACGGCTACGCGCTCGTGCGCGACGGCGAGCTGTGGCTGCACAACGTCCACATTCCGCCGTACGCGCCGGCCGCCGGCCGGAACCACGAGCCAGAGCGCGACCGCAAGCTCCTGCTGCATCGCCGCCAGATCGACAAGCTCTCGGCGCAGGTCAAGGAGAAGGGCCTGACGCTCGTCCCGACGCGGATCTACTTTTCCGGCGGCCGCGCGAAGACCGAGATCGCGGTCGCCAAGGGCAAGAACCAGTTCGACAAGCGCGAGTCGATCAAGGGCCGCGAGATGAAGCGCGACATGGACCGCGCGCTGCGCGACGCCAATCGCTAGTCAGACGAACAGCATCGATAAAGGTGTCGGGTCGCGTCCGCGCGGGGAGCGCTGGCGGTCGTGTCGCCTCAGGCGCGGATATAGCGCCTGACGCGCCACGACCGGGCACCGGAAATCGAGACGGCTCAAGACCACGTATATCGGGGTTTTCAACCCTCTCGATGACTCAGACCCCGCGCTCGCCAGGCCGCTCCGCTCCCCAATCCTTTATCGATGCTGTTCGAACCTGCTACGGCGTGATCTCGCGCTGGCGCGTCGCGAACATCGCGGCGACGCCGATCACGACGCAGTAGAGCGCGAAGACGAGCCCGCCGGCGACCTGGTCGAGCAGGTAGTCGGCGTCCTCGCCGCCGGGGCCCTGCAACGCGAGCAGCGAGGAGCCCGGCAGGTACGCGCCGATGTCGTCGCCGAGGATCGACTTCAGCAGGTCGCGGAGGATGAAGAACAGCGCGATGCCGACCACGATCGTCACGACCTGGTTGCGCAGCAGCGCGCCGAGCGCCACGCCCAGCACGCACGTGAGGACCAGGCCGACGCCCGTGCCGAGGTAGATGTTCACCGCCTGGTCGGCGTCGACCGGCACGCCACGGTTGGAGAGGATCGACAGGCCGAAGCCGGCGTTCACGGCGATGAACAGCAGCGCGCAGACGACGCCGACGACGAGGCCCACGAAGAGTTTGGCGAGCACGACGCGCTCGCGCTTGGGCGTGACGATGAACGTCGAGTCCGCTGTCTTGTGGCGAAACTCGTTCGTCGCCAGCAGCGCGCCGATCGTGAAGACGAACACCGTCAGCAGCGGCGTGCCGATGAAGAGGTTCTCGGTGTCGGTGCGGAGGTCCTGGACCTTCGCGTACCCGGCGACGCCGATCGCGAAGGCCATCTCGACCGCGACCATCGCGCCGAGCAGGTACCACGTCGTGCGCACCGACACGAGCTTCAGCCACTCCGAGCGCACGGCCCTCATCGGACGTTGCCGCCGTCGCCGGTGAGCTCGATGAAGCGGTCCTCGAGCGTGCTCGCCGAGCGCGTGAGCTCGAAGATCACGATGCCGTGCTCCGCCGCGAGGGTGCCGATCCCCTCAAGCGCCATCCGGTGCACGAGCAGCACCTCGGGACGGCCGTCGGTCGTCACGCCGGCGCCGGTCGCCACGAGCGCCGCCTTGAGCTGCTCGGGCTGCGGGGTGCGTACGTACGCCGGGCGCTGCTCGGTGATGATGTCCGCGAGCGAGCCCTGCGTGATCAGCCGGCCGGCGCTGATGACGATCACCTCGTCGACGGTCTGCTCGACCTCCGACAGGACGTGGCTGGACACGAGGATCGTCCGTCCCTCGGCGGCGAGCGAGCGCAGGATGTCGCGCAGCCAGCGCATGCCCTGCGGGTCCAGGCCGTTGGCCGGCTCGTCGAGCATGAGGATCCGCGGGTCGCCGAGCAGCGCGGCCGCGAGCGCGAGCCGCTGGCGCATGCCCATCGAGTAGCCCTTGACCTGGCGATCGCGCGCCGGCGTGAGCTCGACGATTTCGAGGACCTCGTCGACGCGGCTCGTCGGCAGCCCGGCCGCGGCAGCGATCGTGCGCAGATGGCTGCGGCCGGACCGTCCCGGGTGCACGTCGGAGGCATCCAGCGCCGCGCCGACGGTGCGCGCGGGATCGCGCAGCTCGGCGAACGGGCGACCGAGGACGAGCGCGTCGCCGCTGGTTGGGCGGACGAGCCCGAGCAGCGCGCGCAGCGTCGTCGATTTGCCCGCGCCGTTCGGCCCGAGGAAGCCTGTCACCCGCCCAGGCTCGACGCCGAAGGACAGGTCATCGACCGCGAGCGTCTGCTGGTAGCGCTTGGTCAAGCGCTCGACGCTGATCTCAGCCACGGCCTAGAAAGCTATCGCGATGGCACCGCGACTCGTGAGCCGCGGCCCGGCGATCAGCTCGGGATGCTGCGCTCCAGATGCGTCAGCTGCATCCCGACGACGCAGACGGCGATGAGCCCGAGATAGACCGCGGCGATGATCGCCCGGTGGGCGGGCTTGACCTTGTAGTACGCGTTGACCTTCTCGTCGCCCCTACGGCGGGCCTTCCAGCGGTTGTACGTCTCGAACACCGCCAGCAGCAGGATGAGGATGATGATCGGGTTGGGGAACGTGAAGGTCAGGACGACCATGGCGAAGAGCCCGACCCACCACATCCAGGGCGACAGCGCGGCCATCGCGCGGCCACCGTCCAGCGGCACGACGGGTAGCAGGTTGAAGAGGTTCAAGAAGAGGCCGGTGAACGCGAGCGCCTGTAGGAAATCGCTGTCGGTGGCGCCCGCAACCGGGATCAGGGCGAGCGCGCCGGCCGTCCCGAGGACCGGCCCCGCGAGACCGACGCGCGCCTCGGCCGTCGCGTTGTCGCCGAGCGACTTGACCATGACGGCGGCGCCGAGGAAGGGGATGAACATCGGCGCGCTCGCGGGGATGCCCTCACGGCGCAACTGGATGACGTGTCCCATCTCGTGCACGAGCAGCAGCAGCACGAACCCGACGGCGAACTTCCAGCCCCAGATCAGGCTGTACGCCGCGATCGAGACGAGCATCGTCGCCGACGTCGTGAGGATCTTCGCCTTCGGCAGGAAGATCAGCGCGGCCTTGCCGAACTTCAGAAGCAGGGCGCCGGCGACGAGCAGCGGCCCCACGAGCCGCCGCAGCAGCGAGCGCTCCTCGCGCGGCGCGGGCGGGGTGGGTGTGGGAGGGCGCGACGTCAGCGTCGCGCTGCTCGGCTCCTCAGCGGGGAGCCAGCCGTGCGTGTTCATCGATCCATTGTGACAACGGCGCTGGGCGGCCCCTAAAGGCGGGTTTCGTCCTCCGGTCATCGCAAGCGACGACCTCCAGACGACGTCACACCCGGTCATCGCAAGCGACGACCTCCGGACGACGTCACGCAGATGCAATTGCCGCGTTCGCGGCTTCCTCGGCCTCCTCGAGCTGGGCCTCGACGAGATCGAGGCCGCTGTCCCAGAAGCCCGGGTCGGCGAGGTCGATGCCGACGATCTCGCCCAGCGCCTCGGGGCTGCGCGAACCGCCGGCGCCGAGCAGCTCGAGGTAGCTGGGCACGAACGACTCGCCCTCGTCGAGGTAGCGCTTGTAGATCGACAGCGCGAGGAGCTGCCCGTACGCGTAGGCGTACACGTATCCGGGCGTCGAGATGAAGTGCGGCACGTAGGACCACCACGTCCCGTAGCCCTCGCTGATCTCGACGCTGTCGCCGAGCATCTCGGTCTGCGACTGCATCCACAGCTCGTTGAAGTGGTCGACGCTCAGCTCGCCCTCGTCGCGGCGCGACGTGTGCACGAGATCCTCGAAGCGGTTCATCGCGGTCTGCCGGAAGACCGTCGCGATCGAGCCCTCGATCGACTCTGCCAGCAGCGACAGCCGCGACTCGGGCGTCGCCGCCGACTCGAGCAGCCGGCGAAAGACCAGCTCCTCGCCGAACACCGATGCCGTCTCGGCGAGCGTCAGCGGGGTTCCCTGCTCGAAGACGCCGCGCTGGCGCGCGAGCTCGGCGTGCAGTCCGTGGCCCATCTCGTGGGCGAGGATGAGCACGTCGCGGCGCTTGGCGGTGTAGTTGAGCATGAGGTACGGGTGCTCGCTGGGGACGGTGTACGCGGCGAACGCGCCCCCGCGCTTGGCCGGCCGCGGCGGCGCGTCGATGCGCCGGTCGTCGAAGAACGCGCGCGCGGCGTCGCCGAGCACCGGCGTGAACGACGAGTAGGAGTCGAGCACGAGCTCCTTGGCGTCGTCCCAGTCGACGGGCTCGTCGTCCTGGGTGACCGCGGCCATGCGGTCGTAGTCGGCGAGCTTGTCCATGCCGAGCAGCTGGGCCTTGAGGCGATACCAGCGCCGCGGGATCTCATAGCGGTTGCGCACGGCGCTCAGCAGCGCCTGGACGGACTCGTCGGAGGCCTCGTTGGCGAGGTTGCGGTCCGCGAGCCAGTGCGAGTACTTGCGCAGCCGGTCGTCGACGGCCTTGTCGTGCAGCAGCGTGTTGAAGATGAACGCGCGGGTGCGCAGGCCGGGCGCGAGCGCCTCGGTCACGTTCTCGGCGGTCACGCGGCGCGTCTCGGGGTCGGGCGACATGAGCCGCGATAGCGCGCCGTCGAGCGTGACGGGCTCGTCCTCGTCGGGCACCGGGACCGTCAGCGCGGAGAGGTGCTCGCTGAACAGCCGTCCCCACGCCGCGGCACCGGAGATGCCCTTCTCGGCCAGGATCTTCTCCTCGGGCTCGGTGAGCAGGTGCGGGCGGTAGCGGCGCGCAGACCGCAGGAAGTGGCGCGCCGTGTCCAAGCCCTCGGCGGCGATGAGCTCGTCGGCGCGGACGTCGTCGATCGCCGCCCACTCGAGCTCGAAGAACAGGAGCTTCGTCTCGATCGCGGTGCCCTTCTCCTGCACGCGCTGCAGCAGCGCGCCGATCGCGGGGTCGGCGGTGTCGACGCTGAAGCGCAACATCGCATAGTTGCCGGCGCGCCCGGCGAGCTCGGAGAGCTCCTGCAACTCGGCGACGGCGGCGGCGAACGTGGGCGGGTCGAGCTGCGCGACGCGCCCGGCGTAGGCGTCGGCAAACGCCTCGGCGCGGGTGGTGGCCTCCTCGAGCAGGAGGTCGGGGCCGGACTCTTCGTCGCCGCGAACGAGCGGCGCGAGGTCCCAGGCAACGTCTTGGACGGTCATGCGTCCAGGGTAATTCACGCAGCGAGCGAGGTCGGTCCCAGCGCAGATTTGCGCAGTTTGCGCACTATGTGCGAATCGGCTCTTGACCTGCGCTGGCGCCATCCCTACCTTGCCCAATGCGACGCGGAACTGGAGCCGCAAAGAGCGAGGCCACCGAGGTGTAAGGCCGCGCCACCCAGACCCAGGAGCGCCTCTTCGGAGTGCGAACCTGCCGAGGGTTCCTCAAAGCGGCCCCGGAACCGCGTCGCTCTACGTTCGGGGTCAGTCCATGTGGGTAGCGTGAGTGCGTTCATGGGCTACTCCTCTCCGAGCTATCACGGAGCGCCGCGCCGCGAAGGCATCGATTTCACGACGCTGATCATCACAGCGGTCGCGTCGGCCGCCGCCGCCTACATCACGTCGAAATTGTGGGCGCCGGGCACGCTCCCTGCCGCGGCCGCGACGCCCGTGCTCGTCGCGATCATCCGCGAGGGCCTGCAGAAGCCGACCGAGGTCGTCACGCGTGCGGTGCCGGTCCGCGGCATCGTGCGCAGCGCCGACGGCCGCGACTCACCCGGCGCCACGCCACCGGAACCCGAGCCGCCGGCGCGCGTCGCGCAGCCGGGAATGATCGGTGAGCCGGGCCCGCGCTGGGACCAGCGCTGGCGCCTGGCGATCATCACCGGCCTGCTCGGGTTCCTCGTGGCCGCGGTCGTGCTGACCGTGCCCGAGCTCGTCGCGGGCGGCTCGGCGAGCGGCGGGGGTCGCAGCACGACGCTGTTCGGCAGCGACAAGGAGAAGAAGACCTCAGACCAACCGCGCGAGGAGACGACGACGACCCCGGGCCGCACGGTCACCGTGCCCGGCACGACCGTGACGGCGCCGCCGACGACCAACGCCCCGACGACCACCACGACGCCGGCCCCGACGCAGACGGTGCCGCCGCCGACGACCACGCCGGCGCCCGCTCAGCCCTGAGCAGACCCTCTAGACTGGGCGGCACACCAAACACGGGGACGACATGGCTTCGACGTGGTCGACTTCGTGATGGTGGTTGCGAGCCGAGGTGCCAGGAGGCCTCGTAAAACACCTGGCAAAACCATACGTGCGGACTCTCACGAGTACGCCCTCGCCTAGTTAGAGAGATCTACTAGAGAGGTTCTGGGCCCCGCCAGCCGACCGTGGGGGTTCCCGGAATCAACATGTCGGCTTACCCGGTGCGGTCCGTTCCCACCAATCCGGGGAAATTTCAGGGAGCTGGCCCTGGACAACCCCGCCGGCGAGGCGAGCCTAGGGTGAGATCAGAGCGCCGGATACGCTCGTAGACGCCACCTTCACGCGATCGCGGACGCGGGTTCGATTCCCGCCGTCTCCACTACTGCTTTACGTTTGCGGACGTTCGACAGGGTCGAGGGTCACGACCAACCGCGCTGCTAGGAGCATCACGGCGTCCCGCCGCGCCTCGAGGCGTGAGGTGCGTTCGCGTCCGCCAGGGGACATGGCTAAGCAGCTCGCGCCCGACCCGCGGCTGACCGGCGACGCACTGCGCGACTACTGTGCGGGAGCGGTGGCGCCCTACTTCCATCCCGTCGGGACGTGCGCGATGCGACGCTTCGCCGTCGTCGACGCCTACGCACGGGTGCGCGGCTTCGGCAACCTCTGCATCGCAGACGCCTCGATCATGCCGGCGATCCTGCGCGCGACCACGCAGCTGCCGGTCCTGTCCGCTGCCGAGCCCATCGCCGAGCGGCTTCGAGAACGGCACTAGGTTTCTCCGATGGCCGACGCAGCGCACCGACTCGCCGCCGTCGTCGCGCCGGCCATGGAGACCTTCTGGCGGCTGCTCGGCGCCGCGGCCGAGGGGACCTTCGTCGTGCAACGCAAGAGCATGCTGGCGGCGGTCAACCCGGCCGTTCCCGAACGGTCGCTGTTCAACTCGGTGATGTACACGCAATCCGGCGACCTGCTCGCGCACCTGGACGAGCTGGTGGCGATCTACGACGACGCCGGAGTGCAGGGATGGACGGTCTGGTGTCCGCATGACGACGCGGCGGTCAGCGCGGAGCTCGCGCGCCGCGGGCACCGGCTCGACGGCACTCCGGATGCGCTCGCGCTGGACCTCGCCGACCTGGTTGCTCCCGACATCGGCGATCTCGAGTGGACGCTGGATGACGACCTCGAGCGGCTGATCGCGATCAATGACGCGGCGTACCCGTGGCCGGATGGGACGTTCGCCCGAGCGCTCGGGCAGCTGCCCGCCGACGGCTGGCACATCTACGTCGCCAGCGTCGACGGCGAGGCGGCGTCCTCACTGATGACCTACGACACCGGCGCCAACACCCGTCCCGAGTTCGTTGCGACGGTGCCAGACGCTCGTGGCGCCGGGCTCGCCGGCCGGCTGCTCGGGCTCGCGCTCGGCCACGCCCGTGACCGCGGCTGCGCGACGAGCACGCTGCACGCCAGCAAGCTGGGCCAGCCCGTGTACGAGCGGCTTGGGTATCGCGTCGTCTCACATTGGGACATGTGGGAGCGCCGATCCGCGCGATGACCCCCGACCGCTGGTTCCTCGCGTTCGCGGCGGCGGTCTTCGTGTTCCACCAGCTGCCGGCGTTCGCGGGCGCGCCGGCCGGCGACGTGATCGACCTGCTCACCCCGATCGCCGTGGCCGGCACCAGCGCCGGGCTGATCCTGGCGTTCGGGGCGCCGCGCGTCGCCGTGATCGTCGTGCTCGTCGCCGCCCTGCTCTACGTGCACGGCCAGGGCATTCACCTCGCCGCCAACTCGATCCACAACGAGGACCCGGTCGGCGACGCCGAGCACATCACATACTTCTGGGACGAGCGCTTCTCGCACTACGAGGCGCTCGTCGGCTGGCTCGGGCTCGTCGGCGCGTTCTGCCTGGCGGAGCTCGCCGCTCCCGCACGCCCGATGGGCAAAGGGATCCTGCTCAGCGCGTCCGTCCTGCTGGGCTGGACGTTCTTCTCGAGCACGGTCGAGGGCCAGACGTGGCTGCTCTATCTCGTGGCGACGGCCGGCTTGGGGTGGTGGGCGCTGCGCGAGCGCAGGCAGGGTCGCGAGCCCGGACCGCTCATGCGCGCAGCGGTGGTCGGATTCGCGATCGGCGCGCTGCTCATCGGCGTGTGGGCGATCATCAACGGCGGCGTGCCGGAGTTCAGCGACACCGGGATCATCTGATCACGGCGGCGGCCGGGGAAATACAGCATCGATGAAGGATTCGGGACCGGTCCGCGCGGCGAGGGCCGGCGCGGTCGTGTCGCCTCAGGCGCGGATGTAGACCACCGGCGCGCCACGACCGAGTCGCGGAAAATCGAGATGGTTCAAGACCCCGTATATCGGGGTTCTCAACCATCTCGATTACTCAAGACCCGCGGCGTTCGCCAGGCAGCCATCTAGGCCGGCACAGCCACCTCGCGATCGCCGGCGCGGGCCGTGTCCTGCGGCGCCCCGGCGAGCTGGCCGCCGGCGCATTCCTCGCACTTGACCTCGCGCCGCGGGTTGCGGATCGCCAGGCCGGCCAGCCCGCCGAGGGCCACGAGCCCGGCCGAGATCGCGAGCCCGAGGTGGAATGCCGTGACCGAGGCCTCCTCGCTGGCCTGCGCGAGCTGTGCCCGGACGGGGGCGGGAAGGCCGGGTGCAGGCTCCACCCGCGCGAGCGGGCGCAGCTTGGCGGCGTCGACGGCGGCGACGACGGCCGGATCGGTGTTGGCGCCGAGCCGGTCGTCGAGCGTCGAGCTGAAGCTCGCCGCGACGACCGCGCCGACGGCCGCGACCGCGACGAGCCCGGCGACGCGGGAGACGGCGTTGTTGACGCCCGACGCGATCCCCGCGTTCTGCTCGTCGGCGCCCGCGAGCACCGTGGCGGTCAGCGGCGCAACCGTCATCGACAGCCCGAGCCCGAAGAGCACGAGCGCGGGCAACAGCTCGGTCGCGTAGTCCACGTCGGCGTCGAGGCGCAGGAAGAGCAGCAGGCCGGCGGCCATGACGAGCGGCCCAACGGTCATGAACAGCCGTGGCCCGTAGCGGTCGGCGAGGGCGCCGAAGCGCCGCGAGAGCACGAACATCAGCAGGGTGACCGGCAGGCTCGCGGTGCCGGCCGCCACGGCGCTGTAGCCGGCGACCTGCTGGAGGAACAAGACGAGGAAGAAGAACAGCAGCGACAGGCCCGCGTACATCGACAGCGTCTCGAGGTTGCCGACGCTGAAGTTGTGGCTGCCAAACAGTCCCAGCGGGAGCATCGGGTGCGAGCTGCGCGCCTCGTAGGCGATGAACGCGCAGAACAGCACGGCGCCCGCGATCAGCGGCCCGGCGACCGTCACGTCGGCCCAGCCCGCCTCGGGCTGGCGGATCAGCCCGAACGTGATGCCCGCAAGCCCGCCCGCGCACAGCACCGACCCGACGTAGTCGACCCGCGCGTGGTCGGCCTTGGGCCGGGTCGCCGGCATGGCCCGCCGGATGAGCCAGACGTCGAAGGCGACGAGCGGCAGATTGATCGCGAAGATCCAGCGCCACGACGCCACATCGACGAGCTGGCCGCCGATCAGCGGGCCGAGCACCGTGCCGATCGCCGCCCACGCCGTCCACGCGCCGACCGCCTTGCCGCGCTCGTCGGGCGGGAACGCGGCGACGATGAGCGCCAGCGCCGCCGGCGTGAGCAGCGCGCCGAACACGCCCTGCAGCGCACGCGCGACGATGAGCACCTCGATCGTCGGGGCGAGCATGCACAGCAGCGACGTCGCGCCGAAGCCGAGCACGCCGATGGTGAAGATCCGCCGCTCGCCGAAGATGTCGCCGAGCGATCCGCCGATGAGGATCAGCGCGCTGAGCGTGATGAGGTAGGCGTTGGACGTCCACTGCTGCCCCGCCAGGCCGCCGCCGAGCTCCTCCTCGATCGCCGGCAGCGCGACGTTGACGACCGTCGAGTCGATGAAGACGACGCTCGAGCCGAGGATCGCCGCGATGAGGATGAGGCGCTTCTGGGCGGCGTTCAGAGCTGGCGGCGGCGGCTCGGCGCTCACGACGTCGGGCCGAAGCGCTCGGTGCGGATCCTCTCGGCGTCGACGCCGGCGTCGAGCAGCAGGCCGGAGGCGGCCTCGACGAAACCGTGCGAGCCGCAGACGAACGCGACCTCGGGCTGCAGGCCGGCCGCGGCGATGAGCTCGGCGTCGATGCGCCCGGTATGCCCGGTCCAGCCGGCGGGCGGCTCGCGCGTGTACGTCAGCAGCGCGTCCTCGCCGAGCTCGTCGGCGTAGACGACCTCGTCCGCCGATCGCACGGAGTACACGAGCGCCATCGGCAGATCGGGCATCGTGCGCCGGCGGTGGCGCAGCATCGCCATCAGCGGGACGACGCCTGAGCCCCCGCCGACGAGCAGCACGGGCGCCTCCCCGCGCCAGACGAAGTACGACGCGAACGGGCCGCGCAGCTCGACCTCGTCTCCCTCCTCGACGACGTCATGGAAGTACGGCGAGACCTCGCCGTCGTCGAGGCGGTCGATCGTGAGCTCGATCTCGCTCTCGTCCAGCGGGGACGACGCGATCGAGTACGAGCGCTGCGCCGTGTAGCCGTCAGGGGCCGTCAGCCGGACGTCGTAGTGCTGGCCGGGCAGATGGGCCGCCCACATCGGCAGCGCGAACCGAAACGACTTCACGCGCGGCGTCTCGGGCTTGACCGCCGTGACGATGGCGATCTGCCAGCGACCCGGCGCGCGCTGCATCACCGGCGTCAGTCCGTCCAATAGCGCTCTTCCTTCCAGGGGTCGCCGCGGTTGTGGTAGCCGTTTCGCTCCCAGAAGCCGGGCTCGTCGTGATCCATGATTCGCAGCCCTTCGATCCACTTCGCGCTCTTCCAGAAGTACAGGTGCGGCACGAGCAGCCGCGCCGGCCCGCCGTGCTCGCGCGCCAGCGGCTCGCCCTCGTGCTCGGTCACCACCCACGCCTGGGCGCCGGTGAGGTCGTCCAGCGACACGTTCGTCGTGTAGCCGCCGTAGGAGTACGCCATCGCGAACGCGCCCTGCGGGCTCGCGCCGTCGAGCAGCGTGTCGACGGACACGCCGCCGAAGCTCGTCCCGAGCTTGGACCACTTCGTCACGCAATGGATGTCGCACGGCACCGTCTCGCGCGCCAGCGCCCCGAAATCCTCCCACGACCAGATCCGGCTCTCGCCGACCATCCCGTCGATCCGCAGCGTCCAGTCCTCGAGCTTGACGCGGGGCGTCGGGCCGGCCGTGAGCACCGGGAATCCCGGCTCGTAGTACTGGCCGGGTGGGATCCGCTCGGCGAACTGCTCCGGCGCGTGGCGACGGCGGCCGAAGCCGCGTGAGATGAACCCGCTCACAGATCCCAACTCTAAACCGGCTGCACGCGCCCCAGACGTTGAAATCCGGGGTTCACGGCCCCCGAAACATCTGTCCAGTGGCGCGAATCGGGTTTGTACGGACGTGGTCGCCCGTCGAGAACGATGGGGTGCGGACCCTGTCGCAGCTTCCCGGTGCAGCGATCCGCCTGGGCAACAAGACCGCATCCACTGTTGCGGTCGACATCGGTCCCGACGCGATCGTCGTGTTGCAGTCATCCGCCGGCGAGCGGTCCAAGGTCCGCCGCGCGATCGTCCATCCGCTGCCGGTCGGGCTCGTCGTCGACGGTGAGGTCACGCACGCCGACGACCTCGCGGCCGAGCTGCGCGACCTGTTCGCCGAGCACAAGCTCCCGCGCGACGTGCGCATCGGGCTCGCGCACCCGCGGCTCATGGTCCGCATGGTCGAGCTGCCCGCCACGCTCGACGGCACCGATCTCGACAGCGCCGTCCAGCACCTTGCCGGTGACCTGCTGCCGGTCAAGCTCGACCAGCTCGTCATCGACTATCGCCGCGTCGGGCGCGCGCCCGAGGGGCCGTCGGGGCCCCAGCAGCGCATGCTCATGGCCGCCGCTCGCCTGGACGGCATCGAGCGCCTTACGGGCGCCTTCACGCGCGCGGGCCTGCGCGTGCAGGCGATCCAGCTCTCCGGCCTCGCCATGCTCGCGGCGCTGGACCATCCGCCGCAGGACGGGGCAGCCGTGCTGTACGTCCATGCCGGTGCGCTGACGAACGTCGTCATCACCGAGGACGACCAGCCCGTGCTCGTCCGCGCGGCGTCGACCGGCTCGGAGGCGATCGTGACCGGCCTCGCCGAGCGCGCCGGTATCAGTCACCAGCAGGCGCGCGACCACGTCGCGGCAATCGGGGTCGAGGGCTCGCCGCCCGGCTCCCCGATCGACACCGAGCTCGAGGCGTCCGTGCGGACCGCCGTGCGCGAGGGCCTGCGCCGCGTCGCCGCCGAGGTGCAGTCCTCACGCGGCTTCTACGCGGCAAACGACAGCGCCCGTCCCATCGGCGCCGTCGTCCTCACCGGCCCGATGATGAGCTGGCCCGGCGTCGAGGAGGCGATGCGCGAGGAGCTGCATCTGCCCGTCCTGCCCGCCGGCCGCGAGAGCTGGCCGGACCTCGGCGACGTCGCCGTGGCCAAGGAGCGCCTCGACGTCGTCGTCGGCCTCGCCCGCGCGCGAGAGAACGAGCGCCCGGACCTGCGCCCGGTGCGCCGGCTCGGCCGGGCGAACGCGGCCGCCCCCGGCAAGCTCGTCGCGCAGGCCGCCTGCGCGGTGATGGCCCTTGTCGCGGTCGCCGTCGTCTACGTCGTCCTGCTCTCCAACCAGGTCGCCACCGATCAAGCGCGGATCGCCGAGATCAAGGGCGACGTCACGACCCTGGAGGCGCGGGCGGATGCGCTCAAGCCCTACGACGACTTCGCGACGGCGACGCTGGCGCGCAACGCCGCCGTCAGCTCGATCGCCGAGTCGCGTTTTGACTGGGAGCGCGCCTGGCGCGAGCTCGCCCAGGTCACGACGGACGGCGTCTGGCTGACCTCGGCCAAGGGAACCCTGACGCCGGCGACGATCATCGAGGGCGGTGCGGGTGACGGGGCCACATCGCGCCTGCGCGGCCAGCTCACGGGCCCGGCGCTGGAGCTCGCCGGCTGTGCGACCGACGAACGCCTGCTGCCGGACTACATGGACCGCTTGCGGGACATGACCGGTGTGGTCGAGGTCGGCTTCAGCCGCAGTGAACGACTCGACCCCAAGAAGGACTCGCCGGCCGAGCAATCGGGTGACGGCGATTGTCGCAGGGGCAACCTGGATGTGCCCCGCTTCGAGATCGTGGCCTACTTCAAGGCCGACCCAGCCTTGGCAGCGGCGACGGCGGCCACCCCGGGCGCCGCCGCGCCCGCGCCCGCGGCCGGCGCGAAGGACGCGGCGCAGCCGACGACCACTCCGCAGCAGACCCCCCCGGCGACGACCGCCCCCGGCAATCAGACCGCAGCGGCGGGGTCGACGCCGTGAAGTCTGCGTCAGCGCAGAACAACCTGCTGATCCCGGTCATCGCGACGGGCGTGGCGATCATCGCGGTGCTCTGGTTCGCGGCGATCGCTCCCAAGCGCAGCGACCGCGCGAACGTCGGCAAGCAGGTCAGCTCGCAAGAAGCGCGCCTGTCGGCGGCCCGCAAGCAGATCTCGAAGTTCGAGGCGTCCAAGAAGCAGTTCGCGGGCTTGCTCGTCGAATTGCGCCGGCTCGACATCGCGGTGCCCGCCCGCGGCGACATCTCCGCGCTCCTGCGCGAGGTGCAGCGTCGCGCGCGCCTACGCCGGAGCGACCTGCGTCTCGCCTCGCTGAAGGCCAGCGGGCCGGCAGCCGACGGCTCGACCCCGATCACCCCGGGCGCGGCCATCGGCCCGAGCGGCATGGCCACGTTGCCGTTCACGTTCTCCTACACCGGCGAGTACTTCGACCTGCTGAAGATCATGCGCGCCGTCCGCGACGCGGTGACCGTTCGAGCCGGAAACCTCTCGATCGACGGTCGGCTGTTGACGATCGACGCCGTCTCCTTCCGCCGGCCCGAGGAGAAATCCACGCTCACGAAGGTCGTCCTCAACGCGACGGCGTACATCGCGGCCGATGCGAGCAAGCCGGTGGCGGCCACGGCAGCTCCGGCCGGATCGGCGGCAGCGGAGCCCGCCGCCGCGGGCTCCGCGCCGGCCACTGCACCGAAGGCGGGTTCCTGATGCTCTCCGGATTGATCGCAGAGATCGTGCGCCGGCGCCTGTGGCCGATCCCGCTGGTCGCCGTGCTCGTCGCTGTGGCGGCGCCGCTGCTGTTCCTCAAGTCCTCGCCGGCGACCGACGCGCTGCCTGCGCAGGGCTCGGCAGGGCAGGTGGCGGTCGACGTGAGCGCCAGCGACAAGCTTCCGGTGCGCGCGCGCCAGTTGCTGGACACCGACTCGGCGGCGAAGCGCAAGACCAAGAAGCGCCCCAAGGCTGCCGACCCGTTCCAGGCGCCGAGCTCGGTTCGCGCCGCGCCGTCCGGCGCCTCGGCGGACGAGAGCCCCGCGAGCTCCGCGGCAGCGGCGGGTCCGTCGAGCGCTGCGACCGAGCAGAAGCCGGTTCCGGTCGTCATCACCGATTCGAAGGGCAAGGCGCAGGAGCCCGCCACGACCGACAGCGGCGAGAAGACCAGCGACGATTCCTCGAGCGGCCCGGGCTCGA
Source organism: uncultured Actinomycetes bacterium (assembly GCA_963705315.1). Taxonomy (GTDB): domain Bacteria; phylum Actinomycetota; class Thermoleophilia; order Solirubrobacterales; family Solirubrobacteraceae; genus CADCVQ01. The sequence continues at coordinate 3,083,639 of OY970068.1, read as the reverse complement.
CGTACACCGCCGTCGACGTGCGCTTCGCCGTGACGTCCAGGGGCGCGGTGCAGCGCAAGATCCCGCGCCTGACGCCGTTGAAGGCCGGCGGCCTCGTCGTCGCGAGCTTCGTGAAGTACTCGGCTTCGCGCAACCGGGCGGTCTTCGCGGTCTCGCCCAACACGATCGTGTCCGGCTCGGTGGACTGCCGTCGCATCGACGAGCTGTGCCGCTACATCGACCTGCGCGCCGGCCGGAGCGTTCGCATCACGATCGTCGGGTCCGACGGCAAGGCGCTGACGCGGCGCCTGACCGTCGTGCGCATCCGCTCCGTCTCGGGATCGGCCCCGAAGTCGCCGCTCGCCGGCCAGTGCCTGCTGTCCAAGCTCGTGGCGTCCGAACCGGGAGATCCGGCCGTTTCCGCTGGCGTGTGTGACTGACACCATGCGCGAGCGTTCGCAGGACGGTTGGACGCTCATCGAACTGCTCGTCACGATGACGGTGAGCCTCACGATCCTGGCGGCCGTGCTGTCGGTGTGGTCCGGCGCGGCGGCGAACGAGCAGCGCAATGCCGACCGCTTCCACAGCCTCGACACGGCGCGTACCGCGCTCGAACGGATGACGCGCGACGTGCGCGAGGCGGTCGCCGTCACCGGCATCACCGATCGCGCCGTGACGCTCAAGCTCTGGACGCGTGACCACGCAGCCGCGACGCCGAGCGCGTTGCACGTCGTCACGTACGACTGCGGCCTCGCGGGCGGGGTGTCCTCCAGCTACCGCTGCGTGCGCACGGACACGACGGCCGGAACCCCGGGCGAGACCGTCATCGATCGGCTGTCGAGCCCGTCGGTCTTCACGGCCACCGCCGGTGCGCCGGACCTCGGGCTGCGCCTGTCGGTACTGATCGCGGGTGCGACGAACCCGGTCGTGCTGCACAGCGGCGCGAGCCCTCGCAACTGCACAGGAGCGCTGTCGTCGTGCGTCGGACCGTGACCGCGCGCGTCCGGGCGCAGGCGGGCTTCACCGTCGTCGAGGTGCTGATCGCGGCCTTCGTGCTGCTGATCGGGATCGTCACGGCGCTGAGCGTGCTCACGTCGTCGACCAACACGACGGTGACCTCGCAGCGCAACCAGATCGCCTCGCGAGAAGCCGAGCACCAGCTCGAGCAGATGCGCGGGCAGTGCTACGGCGCGCTGAGCATGCAGACCGCGCACCCCGGTCCGAGCGCGAGCACCAGCGACCCTCTGCGGCGCGTGTCGGCAGGTCATTTCACGGTCAAGACGGGCCTTGTCGAGGACGTTGCGAGCGAGCAGGTCGACAAGCTGTCCGGCGACGGCTGCACCGACGCCAACGGCGACGGCAAGGTCGACGCCGCGGTCACGCCCGTGAGCACGATCACGATCGGATCGGGCAGCGGGGCGGTGACCGGCAAGGTCTATCGCTTCGTCTCGTGGCGCGACGAGGAGTGCCCGATCCTCAACCTCACGCACCTCGAGGGCCTGATCCAGGACCTCAAGACGCTCACGAACGGGCTCGCGGGCACGACCGGCACGCTGACGTCGCTCATCGGCCCGGGCGGCTCGCTCGTGAACCTCATCAACCAGACGAACGCGGTCAACGGCACGGCTCAGAGCGCGAACGCGCTTCAGAAGCTGCTCAACCCGGCGATTGTGACGCTCGGCAACATCCTCAACCCGCTGCTCGCCAACACGCTGAACCCGCTGCTCACGACGCTGACGCCGCTCGTCGCGCCCCTGACCTCGCTGCTCGCCCCGCTTCAGAGCCTGCTCGACGCCGTCACGCAGCGCCTTGATTTGTGCGACCTGCCCAAGCTGCTCGACCTCAGCTCGTTCGAGACGCTGAAGACCGCGCTGACCGTCATCGCCCCGACGATCGCCGCGCTCCAGGCGCCGATCCAGAGCCTGACGGGAATCATCAGCCCGCTCGCGAGCCTGAACCTCGTTCAGCTCCTCGTCGGCGCCGTCAACGCGGTGCTGACGTTGCCCTCGGCCGTCAACGGCCTGACGACGGTGGTCACCGGCCTCAACAGCGCGCTGAACTCGATCAAGGGCCCGTCGGCGAACGGTCAGGCGCAGATCAGCTCGCTGTCGGCGACCACGAAGACCGCGATCCAGACGCTGCTCTCCAACCCGAACACGACCCACAACACCAAGCGCCTGACGGTCGCGGTCTGGCTCGATGGGAAGCTCAACGCGGGTCTGCGCGAGCCCGTCTGGGCCGCGACGGTGGTCAGCGACCCGAAGGACGGCCTGCTGTGAGCGGGCAGCGCGACGAGCACGGGTTCGTGCTGCCCGGCGCGATGGCGCTGATGGCGCTGCTGCTCGTGCTCGTGGCCGGGGCCATCACCCTCTCGCTGAACTCCCTGAGCACCTCCAACCGCGACCGGCGCGTCGTGCGCGCCCTCCAGGGCGCCGACGCAGGTGTCGACGTCGCGATCTTCCGGCTCAACCACATGCTCGTTGCCGGCTCGTCGGGCGCCGTCCTGGGCTCGATCCCGAACGCCGTGCAGTCACTTGGCTGCACGAGCGTCAACGTGTTGGGCGTCTACACGATCTCGCAAATCTCGCCGAGCGCGCCGCAGGCGTACTGCCCTGCCGAGCAGGGCTCGACCGAGACCGTGGACGGCGTGACGTACACCTACCAGCTGTCGACGGCGGCCAATGTGACGACGAGCCTCGGCAACCTGCTCGTGCGCAGCATCGTGTCGACGGGCAAGGCCGGGTCCGTGCAGCGCCGAGTGCTGGTGAAGGTGCGGGCGGTCATCGGAGGCGCCGGCAGCCTCGTGCTCTACCAGCGCATCCGCCACACCGAGTGCACAGCCGATCCGACGACCGCCGCCGTCGATTCGGGTTGCCCGGGCGCTGACCTGACCAGCTGAACGAAGTTCCGCTGCGCCCGCGAGATACGATCGGCAGATGACCGATCGTCTGCATTTCACCGACTCCGACGAGGCCAACGCGTTGATCGCCACGGACCCGATGGCGCTGCTCGTCGGGTTCGCGCTCGATCAGCAGGTCACCGTGCAGAAGGCGTTCGCGGGGCCGCTCGTCCTGTGCGAGCGCCTCGGCGCCATCGACGCGGCCACGCTCGCATCCGCCGACCTCGAGCCCGTGTTCCGCGAGCGCCCCGCGCTGCACCGCTACCCGGGCTCGATGGCCAAGCGCGTCCACGACCTCGCCGTGTACATCCGCGACGAGTACGACGGCGACGCCGCGCGCGTGTGGACCGACGCCGCCGACGCGGGACAGCTGCGCGCGAACCTCGCCGCGCTCCCGGGCTTCGGCGAGATGAAGATCAAGGCGCTGAGCGGCGTCCTCGCCAAGCGCTTCGGCGTCGAGGCGGCAGCCCCGCTCGTGCCCGCGCACCCGACGCTCGGCGACGTCGACTCCGCCCAAGCGCTCGCCGACTACCAGGCGGCCAAGCGCGTGCACAAGGCCGAGTGGGCGCAGGTCAAGGCGCCCGCGTCGTAGGGCGCGGTCCGCGCGGTCCTCGACAAACAGCATCGATAAGAGCTGAGGGAGCGGGGCGGCTTGGGCTCCCGCGAGGCCGCGCGCAAGGGCTTCACCAATCGAGATGGTTGAGAACCACGATATACGTGGTCTTCAGCCATCTCGATCTGGCTGGCCCGATGCGTCCGCGCATCCGTCCGCGCGGCGAACCGCGCGGCATCACACAGCAGCCGCCTCGGGCAGCGGAAACAGCCCGAGGAACCGCCTGAACGCCGCCAGGTCGCCGTCCACAACGATCTCGCCCGCCGCCAGAGCATCATCGAACGAGCCCCACCCGCGGACCAGCGCCAGCAGCGTCGCGGGCGTCGTGTCCACCAGCACGTCGGCGTCGCGAGCCTCCCCGCGCGCGGCCTCGAGCTGACCGTCGGCGATGACGATGCGATAGCGGTGCTCGGCGAGTCGCAGCTCGAGCGTCGCCTGGAAGTCGCCCGCGAGCTGCGGAGAGAACAGCGTGCGGAAGTGGAGGATGTGTGCCTCGAGGCTCATCCCGACGCCCTCGGCGGGCGGAGCCGCGTTGGCGCCGCCCCAGCGGCCCAGCGCGATGAGCACCGGTTCGAGCGCCGCGCCGCGCTCGGTCAGCTCGTACACCTGTGAGGCCGCCGGCGGCGGCAGCTTGCGCCGCCGGACGATGTCGGCGTCCTCGAGGTCGCGCAGGCGCTGTGACAGCACGTCGGAGCCGAGGTGGGGGAGGCCCTCGCGAATGTCCGTGAACCGCTTCGGCCCGAGCACGAGCTCGCGGACGACGAGCAGCGCCCAGCGCTCGCCGACGATGTCCAGCGCGCGAGAGATCCCGCAGGCGTCCTGGTAGGTGCGCTTCGCGGACATGGCCTCACATCCTAGGGGCTTGTAATCCGGAAGTCCATCTATATAGTGGCTTTTCCAAACTAGGAAGTAGGGTAAACCGACCCGCAACAATGGATGTCGCATCGCCGGGGGACCGATGAGTTTCGAGCTGATGCGCCGTCCTACGAGAAAGCCTGGACGACGAGGAGGCAGGGCCGTGACTGCTCAAGCCACAACCGACCGTAGACGTTGGATCGCGCTGTACGTGCTCTGCGCGGGGGTGCTGATGATCGTCATCGACGCGACGATCGTGAATGTTGCCCTGCCCTCGATCCAGGAGGATCTCGGCTTCTCGCAGAACAGCCTCGCCTGGGTCGTGAACGCTTACCTCATCGCCTTCGGCGGTCTGCTGTTGCTCGCCGGCCGGATCGGCGACCTCATCGGCCAGCGCAAGATCTTCCTCATCGGCCTGGGTATTTTCACCGTGGCCTCGCTGCTGTGCGCGGTCGCGAACACGCAGGGGCTGCTCATCGCGGCGCGCTTCGTCCAGGGCGTCGGTGGAGCGCTCGCCTCGGCGGTCATCCTCGGGATGATCGTCACGATGTTCCCGGAGCCCCGCGAGCAGGCGAAGGCGATCGGCGTGTACGGCTTCGTCGCCTCCGCGGGCGGATCGATCGGGCTGCTCGCCGGTGGAGCGCTCACCGAGGCGATCAGCTGGCACTGGATCTTCTTCGTGAACATCCCGATCGGCATCGCCACCGCGGTGCTGGCGACCCGGCTCGTCGACGACCTCCCGGGTATCGGCCTGAAGTCGGGCGCCGACATCCCCGGCGCCATCCTGCTCACGTCCGGCCTCATGCTTGGCGTCTACACGATCCTCGACGTCCACAACCAGGGCTGGGGCTCGGCCCAGACGCTCGGCCTCGCCGCGGTGTCGATCGCGCTGGTGACCGCGTTCGTGCGGCGCCAGGCGGTGATCGAGAACCCGCTGATGCCGCTGCGCCTGTTCCGCCTACGCAATGTGTCGGGCGCGAACATCGTCATCGCGCTGCTCGTCGTCGGCATGTTCGGGACGTTCTTCCTCGGCGCGCTCTACATGCAGCGCGTTCTCGGCTACGGCGCGCTTGACGTCGGCCTCGCATTCCTGCCGTCCACGGTCGTCATGGGAACGATGTCGCTGCGCCTCGCCGAGCCGCTGAACATGCGCTTCGGCCCGCGCAACGTGCTTCTCGCCGGCCTCGTGGCGATGGGCGGTGCGATGTTGCTGTTCGCGCGCACGCCGGTCGACGCGAACTACATCGTCGACATCCTGGCGCCGGTCGTGCTCATGGGCGTCGGCGCCGGTGTCGGCTTCCCCGCGCTGATGATGCTGTCGATGTCCGGCGTCCAGCCGCGCGACTCGGGCCTCGCGTCCGGCCTGGTCAACACGAGCGTCCAGGTCGGCGGCGCGATCGGCCTGGCGGTGCTCGCCACGCTTGCGACAGAGCGGACCGCCGGCCTCGTGGCCGGCGGCGAGCCGCTCAGGGCAGCGCTGAACTCGGGCTACCACCTCGCGTATCTCATCGGTGCGGCGCTCGTCGTGGTGGCCGTCGTCACGGCGGTCGCCGTGTTGCGCTCGCCGCAGATGCCGGCCGCCATGATCGAGGCGGAGGCAGAACCGGCCGATCCGCACGCAACCGCCGAGCCCGCCTACTCCGCGGCCGGCTAGGGGAGCGCACCATGGCAACCGTCCGAGTCCGCGAGCCGCTGAAGAAGCTCGCGGGCGGCACGTCCGATCACGCCATCGAGGGCGATACGGTGGCCAAGCTCATGGCCGAGTTCGAGCGCACGTACCCCGAGATGAGCGGCTGGATCCTCGACGAGCGCGGACACATCCGTCGCCACATCAACGTCTTCGTCAACGGCGAGCGTGGCGACGAACAGACCACCGTGCAGGCAAGCGACCGCGTCGACGTCCTGCCCGCGATATCCGGAGGCTGACATGACCGAGCTGTTCGTCGCAACCAAGAAGGGCCTGTTCGTGCTCGAGGGTGAGCCGGGCGGGGAATGGACGCCGACGGCGCGCGCCTTCGCCGGCGAGCCGGTCGAGTACGCGCTGCGCGACCCCGACAGTGGCCGCGTGCTGGCATCGGTGACGTCGGCCTTCTACGGGCCGAAGATCTGGTACGCCGACGATCCCGCCGGGGAGTGGCAGGAGGCCGCTCACATCAAGCTGCCGGCCGGCGGCGACGCGGCGCTCGAGCGCATCTGGGTGCTCGTCGCGGGCGAGGCCGACGGGCAGGTCTTTGCCGGCGGCGATCCCGGCGTGCTCTTCGAAAGCTCCGACGGAGGCCTCACGTGGGAGCTCAACGAGGCGCTGTGGCGCCACAACAACGACGAGGACTGGCAGCCGGGCGGCGGCGGGCTGTGCCTGCACTCGATCGTGCCGTGGCCGGGCGAGCCCGATCGCCTGACGGTCGCGGTCTCCGCCGCCGGCGTCTGGCACACCGAAGACGCCGGCCAGACCTGGCACCGGGGCAACCAGGGCCTCGTAGCCGGCTACGTCCCGGAGGAGGAACAGGCGCAGACGACCGCGCTGTGCGTGCACCACCTCGAGCGCGCGCCGCTGCGCCCGGAGCGGATCTTCATGCAGTTCCACGGCGGCGTGTATCGCTCCGACGACGCGGGGGAGTCCTGGACGAACATCGGCGACGGCCTGCCGTCGGACTTCGGCTTCCCGCTGATGGTCGACCCGGAGGATCCCGACAGCGCGTACGTGATCCCGCTGAACGCGGACATGGACCGCGTGACGCCCGGCGGCCGCGTCCGCGTCTACGAGACGCGCGACGCCGGCGCGAGCTGGGCGGCGCGCGGCGAAGGACTGCCGCAGCACGAGGCGTATCTCACCGTCCTGCGTCAGGCCTTCTGTCGCAGCCGCGATGCGTCGCCAGTGCAGCTGTACTTCGGCGCGACATCGGGCGAGGTCTTCTGCTCCGGCGACGCCGGCGCGAGCTGGTCGGAAGTGACGAGCCGGCTGCCGCCGGTGTACGCCATCACGGCCGCCGGCTAGTGGGCCTTCTCCAAACGTCTGACCGCAAACCCCGCGCGCCGATCGCCGCCTGGCGGCGTCCTCGGTCGGGGCAATGGCCCCCCTGCCATTGCGCCCTCCCTGCGTCCTTGCCAGCCGGTGCCGGCATCCTGGGGTTTGCGGCCGAACGTTCCGAGAAGGCCCACTAGCTTTCGATCACGGCTCGTAGTGCGACATCACGAGGATGTTCGCGACGCCGTTGACGAGCAGCCCGAGATCGATCTCGTTGTCGTACACCGGCTCCCACGTCGAGGCCATGAGGTTCTGCTCGTCAGCGCCGTCGGGCGGCCCGAGGATTTCGGCGCCGAGCGTGACGAGCACCGGAAGCGGGTGACGCTCTGACGACCCGTCCGCGTACCGCTGGGTGTACTCGTCGGTGCCGCAGTGCACCTTCCAGCCCTCCACGAACTCCGGCTTGCGCAGCAGCGTGCCGCGGGTGACCTGAGCTCGCTCGCGCGGCTGCTTGTCGATCCGCCGCAGGAACTCCGCGATGACCTCGGAGGCGGTGAGGTGCGGCGGCGGCTCGGACTCGGCACGCTTCTCGTCGGCGCTGCGCGTCTGGTCGGTGTGCAAGGCGATGGCGCGGTCCAGCCAGTGATCGGGCAGCGGCTCGGCCGGCGAATTCTTCGCCTCCTGCAGCGCGAGGCGCCCCTTCTCGGCGCGGCACGATTCACATTCCACGCCGCCGACGAGTCGTACGGCGCCGGCGAACTTGGCGGCCGCGTACAGGGAGACGCCATCGGGGGTCTGCGGATACGTGCGGCTGTGCTCCTCGCAGAGCGGCGATGCACACGAATTGCAGGTCGCCACGGCGATGCAACCGCACGCACAGAAGCCGGTGTAGTGCGAATCCACGACGAGCAGTCTAAGCAACCGACAGGCGTGTGTGCGCAAACCGCCCGGCGTCGGGAAATACACTCCCGACGGTGTACGCGGATGACCTGCTGGCTCCCTGGCACGAGCAGGTCATGCGCCTGCTGCCGCCGTTGAGCATCTTCGATGCCCACACGCACATCGGGGCCAACGATCCTGACGGTTTCACGTGCTCACCGCAGGAGCTGCTCGCGGCCCTCGCGGCGGCCGGTTCGCGCGCCGTCGTGTTCCCGATGCACGAGCCGGACGGCTACTCCGCGGCCAACGACGAGGTGATCCGCGTCGCGGCGCAGTCCGCCGGCACGCTTGCAGCGTTCTGCCGCGTGGACCCGCATGACGATCCCGTGGCAGAGGTACGCCGCTGCCTCGACGCGGGTGCCCGCGGCATCAAGCTGCATCCACGTGCCGAGCGCTTCGTGCTGCTCGATCCAGGCGTGCGCGCGATCGTCGCGGTGGCAGACCAGGCGCGCCTGCCCATCCTCATCCACGCCGGGCGCGGCATCCCCGCGCTCGGAGCGCACGTGCTCGAGCTCGCCAGCGCGTATCCGCACGCCCGCTTCATCCTCGCCCACGCGGGCGTGTCTGACCTCGCCTGGATCTGGAATCAGATCCAGACGCACCCGAACGTGTTCTTCGACACCTCGTGGTACAGCTCGGCGGATCTGCGCGCGCTGTTCGCGCTCGTCCCGCCCGGACAGGTGCTCTACGCGACCGACATCCCCTACGGGACGCCCGCCCAGACGATGGTCGTCGCGTTTCGCAACGCGCTCCAGGCCGGGCTCAGCGGCGAGCAGATCGCCGCGATCGCCGGCGCGCAGCTCGAACGGCTGGTGCAGGGCGAGGACGTGCTGGACGTCGGTCCGGCGCCCGGTCCGGGTGCGCTGCGCAGCGATCCGCTGCTCGACCGCGTCAGCTACTACCTGGTCTGCGCGTTCGCCACGCTCCTGGCCGGGGGCGCCGCGACCGAGTTCTGCGAGCTCACCCGTCTGGCGTGTCAGGTCGGCCACGGTTCGCCCCAGGCGGCGATCTGCCGCTCGGTCGTCGAGCTGCTCGATCTCGCGGACGAACTCGACCCCGGCGAGGCACTCGCCGCTCGTCTCCCGCGTATCCACTTGATCGTCGTCGCGGCGACGCTCGCAGCGACGCCGAGCGTGCCAATCGACTAGTCCGCGAGCGACGTAGCGCGTCTCTGCGCGCCCGCTGGGCTAGGCTCGCGGGGTGCGGGAACCAGCAACGTCAACGTCCCAGGTTGCCAGCCTCGATAACCTGGGGTCAGTGACTGGCGATTCGTCAGCCGAGACGCAGGCCGAAGAGCACGGCCAGACGGCGACAGTGCCTCCCGAGACGAGCATGACCGCCCCGGCGGACGAGCTCGTGCAAGAGGACGCCGCGCGGGCCCCTGCGCCCGCTGTGTCCAACGGCCACGCCGAGCCCGAGAACCCCACGGAGCCGCCTGCGCTTGTGGCTGACGAGTCCGCGCCCGCCACGCCGGAGGCGCCCGCCACCGCGCAGACACCAGCTGCGCCCTCGGACGCGCCGGTCCCCGCCGAGGCTGAGGCGCCTGCCGGGCCCGCCGCCGCGACGGCTGGCCCGCCGGTGACGATCACACCCGACGCCGAGAAGCCGGCGTTCGGACCGCGCATCCTCGGCATCGCCGAGCCGGTCAAGCCGCTGCCGTCCAAGACGGCGCCGGTCAAGAAGCAGCGCCGCCGCCGTCGGCCGTCGGCCGCCGAGCGACATCGCCGCGCGTTCTTCTCTGCGCTGACCGAACTTCGCCGCAGCGGCAAGATCACCGCCGAGGCTCCCGCGGCCGCTGACGGCTCGGCCGCAGAGCCAGATGCCACGCCTGCTGCGCAGACGCCCGAGGTCGAGGCAGCGCCGACTCCGACTGAACAGATCCCGGCCGCCGCCGCGGCTCCTGCGGCCGCGCCGGAGGCAGCCGCCGCCGCGCCGGAAGTCGTCGCGGAGGCGCCCGAGCCCGCGCCGGAAGTCGTCGCGGAGGCGCCCGAGCAGGCGCCGGCACCAGCCGCGGAGATCGCCCCCGAGCCCGAGGTCACGCCCGAGCCCGCTGCGACCGCTGAGGCCGCGCCCGAGCCCGCCGCGTCGCAGGCCGACCGATCAGCCTCGTTGCCCGCCCGTGTCGCCGCGGCCATGGAGCGCGTCGGCGGCGCCGAGGTCATCAAGGAAGCCCTCAAGCCCAAGCAGGACGAGAAGGGCCAGCCGCTGAAGTGGGCGGCCGTGTGCGCCCAGGCCGCCGAGGGCCTGAAGCCCGGCGACCCCGTCTTCAACGCCTGGGTGCGGCTCGCCGCCACGCCCGTGCGCGAGGTCAAGGCACAGCTTCCGCGCCCCGAGCCGGCGGCGCGTCCCGCCGGCCGCGAGCCCGGTCGCCGCAACGGCGGCCAGCGCGCAAGCGAAGGTGGACGCCGCGACCGCTCGCGGCGCGACGACCGCACCAGCCGCCAGGCGTTCGCCTCCCACGCGCAGGACGGCACGCTGCGCAAGAGCATCCGCATCATCACCGGGCACGACGAGGACCAGGAGCGCCGCGAGCGCGAGCGCGTTCGCAAGGAGCAGCGCGAGGCCAAGCGTCGGGCCGAGCGCGAGCGCCTCGCCCGCCTCGGTTACTAGTAAGCCTTCTCCGAACGTCTGACCGGAAAGCCGCCGAACGTTCCGAGAAGACCCACTAGCCGCACCCGCTCCACCGGCAGACAGGCGCTCGCAAGCGGGGTAGCCTCCGCGAGACGATGCCGGGCACGTGGCGCAACCTCGAAGTCAAGGCGATCGCTCCCGACCCACAGCCCCTACCCCGGATCGTGATCACGCCTCCGTGAGCGACGGGACCCTCAACGGCAAGACGATCGTCATGTCCGGTGGGAGCCGGGGGATAGGGCTGGCGATCGCGTTACGCGCTGCCGCCGACGGGGCGAACGTCACGCTCATCGCCAAGACGGCCGAGCCGCACCCGCGCCTGGAGGGGACGATCTACATCGCAGCCGAGGAGATCGAACTGGCCGGCGGGCACGCGCTGCCGATCGTCGGCGACGTGCGCGACGACGCGGTGGTCATCGACGCCGTAGAGCGCACCGTCGACCGCTTCGGCGGCGTCGACATCGTCGTCAACAACGCGAGTGCGATCGACGTCAGCCCGAGCGGCAGCGTCGCGATGAAGCGCTACGACCTCATGCAGGACGTCAACACGCGCGCGACGTTCCTGCTCTCGCGCACGTGTGTGCCGTATCTGCACGAGGCCGCCAACCCGCACGTGCTGACGCTCAGCCCGCCGCTGAGCCTCGACCCGAAGTGGTTCGGCCCACACCTCGCCTACACGCTGGCGAAGTTCGGGATGAGCATGTGCACGGTGGGTATGGCGGCCGAGCACGCCGACGCGGGCATCGCGTTCAACTCGCTCTGGCCGCGGACGATCATCGCCACGGCCGCCGTGCGCAACCTGCTCGGCGGGGAGGCCGCCATCGCCCGCTCGCGCAGGCCGGAGATCGTCGCCGACGCCGCGCACTGCATCCTCACCAGCTCCGCGCGCGAGACGACCGGCAACTTCTTCATCGACGACGAGGTCCTGGCTGCCGCCGGCGTGACCGATCTCAGCCCGTACGCCTACGCACCGGATGCCGACCTCCAGGTGGACCTCTTCCTCGACGAGTGATGCGAGGAGTGTTTGCGCGCCGGGAGGGTAAGCTACTCACTCTTCGTAAGCGTTGTTGGCTATGATTGCGCGTGCAACCAAAGAAGGAACAGGCACATGCCCAAGCTGCTGCTCATACCGCTGGACGAGACGGTCATCTTCCCCACGATGGACATTCACCTTCCGGTCGACGCGACCGGCGAGGATCGCGTGCTGCTCGTCCCTCGGCATGACGGCGACTACGCGAAGGTCGGCACGATCGCCAAGGTCGCCGACACGATCCGCCTGCCCGGCGGCGGCCGCGGTGTCTCACTGGAGGGCGTGGCACGCGGCGTCATCGGCGCGGCCGAAACGGACCCCGACGGGCGCCTGCGCGTCGAGGTCACCGAGCAGACCGACGACCACCCGGTCGACGGCCCCACCCGTGATCTCGAGCGCGAGTACCGCGCGGTCGTCGAGGAGATCCTCGTCGAGCGTGGAGCCGACGAGCGCGTCGGCGCGTTCCTGCGCTCCGTCAACGAGCCCGGGGCGCTGGCGGACACCGCCGGCTACAGCCCCGACCTGAACTTCGAGCAGAAGGTCCGCCTTCTGGAGACGCTCGACGTCTCCGAGCGCCTCGCGCTCGCCGTCGAGTTGCAGCGCGAGCGGCTGACCGAGCTGCAGGTGCGCAACCGCATCCGCAACGACGTCGAGTCCGACGCCCAGAAGATGCAGCGCGAGTACTTCCTGCGCCAGCAGATGGAGTCGATCCGCAAGGAGCTCGGCGAGGACGAGGGCTCGGTCGCCGACGAGTACCGCACGAAGATCGACGAGGCCGGGATGCCCGAATCAGTGCGCGAGCAGACCGAGCGTGAGCTCGACCGCCTCGAGCGCATGGGCGAGCAGAGCGGCGAGGCGTCGATGATCCGGACCTACCTGGACTGGCTCGTCTCGGTGCCGTGGAGCAAGCACTCCGACGAGGTTCTCGACCCGGTGCACGCGCGTGAAGTGCTCGACGCCGATCACGCGGGCCTGGAGGACGTCAAGGACCGCATCACCGAGTACATCGCCGTGCGCAAGCTGCGCGAGGAGCGATCTGGTGACGTCGCTGGGAGTTCGCCGGTTCCGGCGGAGGGCACACGCCCCACGCCCGAAGGGCGGGGGGTGGGTCGGCGAAACCGAGATCAGAAGGCCGGTGCGATCCTCACCCTGATCGGCCCGCCCGGCACGGGCAAGACCTCGATCGGCGAGTCGATCGCCCGCGCGACCGGACGCGAGTTCGTCCGCATGTCGCTAGGTGGCGTCCGCGACGAGGCCGAGATCCGTGGCCACCGCCGCACGTATATCGGCGCGCTTCCGGGCCGCCTGGTGCGCGCGCTGCGCGACGCCGGGACGATGAACCCGGTGATCATGCTCGACGAGGTCGACAAGGTCGGCGCCGACTGGCGCGGCGACCCGTCGGCGGCGCTGCTGGAGGTCCTCGACCCCGCGCAGAACCACTCGTTCCGCGATCACTACCTCGACATCGAACTCGACCTCTCGGAGGTCCTGTTCATTGCGACCGCCAACCAGGCCGAGACGATCCCGGGGCCGCTGCTGGATCGCATGGAGGTCATCCGCTTCGACGGCTACACCGTCGCTGAGAAGACCGCGATCGCGCGCGACTACCTGTGGCCGCGCCAGCGCGAGCGCAACGGGCTGCGCGAGGACGAGGTCATCGCCGATGACGAGATCCTCACGCTCATCGTGAGCGAGTACACCCGCGAGGCGGGCGTGCGCCAGCTCGAGCGCGAGCTCGGGTCGGTGCTGCGCAAGACCGCGACGAAAATCGCCACCGACGAGTCAGTCGCTCCGGTGACCGTCGACGTGGACGCGGTACGCGATGCCCTCGGACGCCAGAAGGTCTTCCAGGAGGCCGCGGCACGCACGGCGGTGCCCGGCGTGGCCACGGGCCTGGCGGTGACCGGCGTCGGCGGCGACGTGCTGTTCATCGAGGCAAACGCGATACCGTCCCGCCACACCCAGGGCGGACTCACGCTGACCGGCCAGCTCGGCGACGTCATGAAGGAGTCCGCCAAGATCGCGCTGACCTACGTGCGCGGCAGGGCCGACCAGCTCGGCATCGACGAGGACGCCTTCGAGGACCGCGAGTTCCACGTCCACGTTCCGGCGGGAGCGATCCCGAAGGACGGGCCGAGCGCGGGCGTCACGATGACGACGGCGCTGGCGTCGCTGCTCAGCGGGCGGCCGGTGCGTCACACCGTCGGCATGACCGGCGAGGTCACGCTCCAGGGCCGCGTGCTGCCGATCGGCGGGCTGAAGCAGAAGGTGCTCGCCGCGCACGCAGCGGGGCTGACCGACGTGATCCTGCCCGAGCGCAATCGCGGCGATCTCGACGACGTTCCCGCGGACGTCCGCGAGGCCATGACCTTCCACCCGGTCATGACGATCGACGAGGTGCTGGAGATCGCGCTGGAACCTGCTCGGGTCGCCGCGTAGGTTGAGGGCTTGACCGTGGCCGTACGGAAGCGGCGACGGTCACGCTGAGCGCATGCGCCAGAAGATCAGCACGCGAGTTGAGGTCGCGCTCTATTGCGTCCTGGCAATCGCGCTGGCCGCCGGCGCGCTGATCCTGAGCGATGTCGTGCTCGGCGTCGGCGCCGCGATGGCCGCGCTGGCGCTTGTCGGCGCGCTCGTCTCCCGGTCGCGCGAACCCTGAGCATCCATTCGGGCGGTGCTCACGTAGACACGACCATGAACGGTGCCCTGATCGTGCTCATCGTGCTCGCGCTGCCCTACCTCGCGCTCAACGTGATTCGTCTCGCCCGCGGACGCCGGTGGGCGTTCACGGTCTGTCAGGTCGTCAAGGAGTGGGAGGAGCGCGAGCACGCGAAGCGACTCGCCAAGCGAGCAGCCGAACGCGCGTAGCCGGCCGCCCTGTCACGTCGATCTTCAGAGGATGACGCGCGGGGTGCGGGGCGGAAGAATCATCTCCCGCCCCGACCCTCGCGGTCTGCGGTCGCGCCATTTCGGGAGCGTGAGCCGCGGTTCCCTGCTGACCGTCCCGACGTAAACGTCGAAGCGGACGCGGTCGACCAGATGGGGGAGGGGTATCCGATCGACGGAACAGGAACCTGCGGAATATTGTGCCCCCCAGATCTCAACCTCGGCTAAGTCCGCGATGAAGGTTTCACTTATGTCCCTTTAGGTTCCGGAGGAGAAATGGACGAGGCCCTCAGCGACCGCGCGTGGCACGTCTCGTCCACCAGATGAGGCCCGCCTGGAGCGGCAGTCGCGCCCACAACACAGCCGGCGCGAGCGCGCCGTAGCGGCGGGGGTGCAGCGCCATGTTGACGTTCGCCGGGAAGATTGCGACGAGCGTGGCGACGAGCCACCATCCGGCGGCCCGGCGCGTCGGTTCAAACGCGACGCCGATGCCCCCGGCGATCTCGGCCGCGCCGCTTGCGAGCACGAGCTCGCGGTGCGCCGGAAGGACGTCGGGCATGATCTGCTCGTACATCTCCGGGCGCAGGAAATGCAGCGTCCCGAGCGTGATGAACCAGGCGCTCAGCAGGCGGCGCGACCAGCTCACCGGGCGCGGAGCCCGTCGAGCGCGATGGTGAGGTAGCGCTCCCAGTCGACCGGCCCACCGGCACGCTGGGACGCGGCGATGTGGCCGAATCCGCACATGATCGTCTTGATGTCGGCGACCGTGGCATCGGCGCGCATCGCGCCGGTCGCCTGGGCGCGCCCGATGAGCGTCGCCGTCGCCGCCGCGAGCCGCTGCTGGCCGATGGCGGCGGCCTCGACGCTGCGCGGATGCCCGGCGATGATCTCGCACCACGCGACGTCCGCGGCCGCGCGCGAGGCCGTGCTCCAGATCGTGTCGGCGAACACCGTCCACGGATCGCCTTCGACGTCCAGCGCGGCTTCGACCGCGTCCGCGAGCCCGTCGAAATGCACCTCGGCGAGCGCGTCGACGAGCGCGTCCTTCGTGGGGAAATGGCGGTACACGGTCCCGACACCCACGCCGGCGCGGCGCGCGATGTCGTCCACCTGGGTGTGGATTCCGGTCTCGCCGAATGCGGCTCGGGCAGCGGCGAGAACCTTCTCGCGGTTGCGTCGCGCGTCCGCGCGCAGACGACGGGGGGCGGTGATTGACAAGCGGAACGATCCTTCCGTATGCTGGCCCCGTTAAAACGGAACCTCGACTCATCTTAGGCCACCCCACCCCGGAGTACCACCCATGACCGATGCCCCGCTGACGCAGCGCCAGAAGGGCCTGGCGCTCGCCCTTCTCGCCACCACGCAGTTCGTGATCGTGCTCGACGCGGCGATCGTCAACGTCGCCCTGCCGACGGTCGGCAACGACCTGAAGATCTCGCAGGACAACCTCTCCTGGGTCGTCAACGCCTACGTTCTGACGTTCGGTGGATTTTTGCTCCTCGGCGGGCGGCTCGCCGACCTGCTCGGCCGCCGCAGGCTGTTCATCGGCGGCCTCGCCGTCTTCTCGCTCGCGTCGCTGCTCGGCGGCCTCTCGGCCAACGAGGGCCAGCTCATCGCCGCACGGGCGTTGCAGGGCTTCGGCGGCGCGCTGCTCGCGCCCGCCGCGCTGTCGATGGTCACGAACATGTTCGAGGAGGGCGCCGAACGCAACAAGGCGCTCGGCGTCTGGGGCGCGGTCTCGGGTTCGGGTGGCGCCGCCGGCGTGCTGCTCGGCGGCCTGCTGACGGAGTACCTCGGCTGGGAGTGGGTCTTCTGGGTCAACGTGCCGATCGGCATCGCCGCGGCCTTCCTGGCTCCGCGCATGCTGCGCGAGAGCCGCAAGGAGTCCGGGACGCGCACCTTCGACGTGGCTGGTGCGGTGACCGTGACCGGCGGGCTCGCGCTGCTCGTCTTCGCGCTCGTGGACGCCAATCGCGCGGGCTGGGACTCGACGCAGACGATCGGCCTGCTGATCGTCGCGATCGCGCTGATCGCCGCGTTCGTCGTCATCGAGCAACGCTCCGCCGCTCCGCTCGTGCCGTTCCGGATCTTCCGCCTGCGCACGCTGACGGGTTCGAACATCACGGCGCTGCTGGTCGGCGCCGCGCTGTTCTCGATGTTCTATTTCATCTCGCTGTACATGCAGCAGGTGCTCGGGTACTCGGCGATCAAGGCCGGGTTGTCATACCTGCCGCTGGCGATCTTCATCGTCGTCTCGGCGGGGGTCGCGTCCGTGCTCGTGACGAAGGTCGGCTTCAAGCCGATCCTGCTGACCGGCATGTTCCTCATCGCGATCGCGCTCGTCTGGTTCGCGCAGATCGACGTCGGCGGGAGCTACCTCGGCGATCTGCTCGGCCCGATGATCGTCTCTGCGGTCGGGCTCGGGTTCGCGTTCGTGCCCGTGACGATCGGGGCGATGAGCGGCGTGTCCGAGGACGACTCGGGCCTCGCGTCGGGGCTGATCAACACCACGCAGCAGATCGGCGGCGCGCTCGGCCTCTCGATTCTCGTCGCCGTCGCGAGCGGCGTGACGACGAACGAGCGCAGTCTCGCCGACCTCAACGACGGCTTCCAGGCCGCCTTTTTGGCCGGCGCCGGCATCGCCGTGCTCGGCATCATCGCCGCGCTGACGCTCATCCGCACCGCAGACTCGAAGGCGCTCGTCGGTGCCGATCCGGCGCAGCTGACATCGGCATAGGCGCCGCGATGCGCGATGATCCCGCCGATGGGATCGGGGCTGAACTTCCCGCAGCTCGAAGTGGAGCATTTCGAGGATCGCGGGGTGCACGTCATCGCGCTGACCGGTGAGCTCGATCTGGCATCCGTCGGCGAGATGGAGGCGGCGCTCAGCGCGGCGAGCGCAGGCGCGCAACCGCGCGTGTGCCTCGACCTCACGCAGCTCGAATTCATCGACTCGACCGGTCTGGCGGCCGTGATCCGAACGCACATCGCGATCGGGGAGGCGGGCGGCGCGCTCGCGGTCGCGTGCAGCGACAACCCGGTCCGGCGGACGGTCCAGACGACGGGCCTGCTCGAGATGCTCACGGTTACGGACAGCCGCGAAGCCGGCCTGCTCGCGCTCGAGCGCCACGGCTGACGGCGCGGCTCACGCGTCGAGCTGGAACTCGCTGTCGCCGAGCAGCACGACGACGGGCTCGTTGCTCTGCCCCGCGAGGCCGAGCGGGATGTCGGGATCGGTCGTCTCGTATTCGGCGGCGACGACGCTGACGCCCGGCAGCATCTCGGCGATCTCGCGGACCGCCTGAGCGAGCATCTCGAGGCCGCCGATGACGCCGGCGACCTGGCCGGTCTGCGGATCGACTTCCATCGGCGGCAGCTGACGCATCAGCGGCAGCTCGGGCAGCTCCACATCGGCGGCGGCGTCGTGGGGAAGCTCGAACTCGCCGTCCTGCGTGCGCACGATGATCGCGCGCAGCCGCGCGCACTCGATGAGCGTGGGGCGCTCGCGGTCCAGCGCGACGCTCACGAGCAGCGCGCCCGAGCCGTGCATCAGCTCGCGCGCGAGCGCGATCGCGAGCGCGAGCTCAGGATCGTCTTCGAGCGCGGTCACGCGGGCCCGGCGCGGGCGTGTGTGAAGCGGTAGGCGGGCGCCTGCACCCAGTCGGCCTCGCCGTAGCGTTCCCGGAGGGCGATGGCGGTCGCGGCGTGGTCGTAGGCGACGCGGCGATGCTCGATCGCGCCGTCGTCGTGCACGAGCGCGTACGCGGCACGGTGGTCGCCGTCGAACGGCATGCCGACGCTTCCCGGGTTGACGAGCTCGATGTCCGACATCGGCGACATCCGCTGGAACGGCAGGTGCGTGTGACCGAAGACAAGCCGTCGCTCGCTCACCCCTCCGAGCAGCTCGGCCTCATCCGCGGCGGGCTCCGGGAGGAAGGAGCGCACGTCGCTCACCGGCGAGCCGTGCCAGCCGCGGGTGCGCGCGCCGATCACGGCGCTCTGCGGCAGCGCCGCAAGCTCGTCGACGAGCGCGTCGCCGAGGGCCGTCCGTGCCGCGTCGGTCGCGCCGCGCACGGGCTCGGGCGCCGAGTCCGGGTCGGCCGTCCAGCGCTCGCCGTTGCCGCGGATCCAGGTCGCGGGCTCCAGCGCCTTCAGCCTCGTGACGCTGTCCTCGGGCCACGGTCCGAAGAGCGCGACGTCGCCGCCGATGAACCACTGGTCCGCCCCGCGCTCGCGGGCGTCCTTCAGCACCACCTCCAGCGCCGGGAGGTTGCCGTGGATGTCGTACAGCAGCGCGAGCATGCCCGTAGTGTTCCGCTTCGTGGAAGGAGCACGCCTCGAGGCGTCGCCGCAGGACGCCGGGTTCGCGCTGACCGGACCGACGTTGCGCGTGCGGATCCCGCGTGCGCAGGACGCCGCGGCGCTTTTCGCGGCGGGCTCGGACGCGGAGGTGACGCGCTGGTTCTCGTGGGGTCCCTACGAGGCGGAGTCACAGGCGGCGGCGTACCTCGCGCGCCTGCCCGCACAGCGCGCACGTGGCGAGCAGCTCGACCTCGTCATCGAGCACCGGGAGTCCGGTCCGATCGGGATCACGGGCCTGTCCGAGCTCTCGCGGCGCGACCGTCGCGCGTCGATCGGCACCTGGCTCGGGCGCGACTGGTGGGGCTCCGGCGCGAACACGGAGTCCAAGGCGCTCATGTGTCACCTCGCGTTTGCGGTGCTCGGGCTCGAACGGCTCGGGAGCTACACGAACGTCGACCACGAGCGCTCACAGCGCGCGCTCGAGCGGCTCGGCTTTGTACGCGAGGGCGTCCTGCGCGGCTTTCACCGCCACGGCGAGCGGGTCCTCGATGTCGCGGTCTACGGGCTGCTGCGCGCCGCGTGGGAGGACGGGCCGCTGCGCGCGGTACCGGTGACGGTCAGCGGCGAACCGCCTGCGGCGTTCGTGGTGACGTGAGCACGCAGGGCGATCGCTACAGCGCGCTCAGCGGGTCGACGTTCGCCCCGTGCAGCAGGATCTCCCAGTGCAGGTGCGGTCCGCTCGCCGCGCCGGTCATGCCGACGCGGCCGATGCCGCCTCCGGCTGAGATGAACTGGCCGCGGTTGACGCTGATCTGCGACAGGTGGGCGTAGAGCGTGCGCAGCCCGAAACGGTGGCGGATGATGACGAAGTTTCCCCAGCCGCCGGGGTTGTAGCCGACGAACGACACGGTGCCGAAGCCTGCGGCGGTCACCGGCGTGCCGCTGGCGGCGGGGAAGTCGAGTCCCGCGTGGAAGCCCTGGCCGCGTGGGCCGTAGCGATCGCCGATCGACGCCTGCACAGGACGCAGCAGCCGCACCGGCGAGCGCGGCGCAGGAGCGCCGAGGGCGCGCAGCGTGGCCGGTCCCGCGACGCCGTCGCTGGCAAGTCCCCTACGCGCTTGAAAGCGCTGGAGGGCCGCGGCCGAACGCGGGCCGAGCCCGCCGTCGACGGGACCCGATGGAAAACCGTGCGCGCCGAGCTTGAACTGCAGCGCGGCGACGTCCCAGCCCGAGAGGCCAGCGCGCATCGTCCGGCTGGCGTACGGCGGCCGTCCACGGCGTCCGAGCGCGCGGCGCGTGCTCGGGCCGGCGACGCCGTCGACGGTCAGTCCGGCCCGCCGCTGGATCGCCTTCACTCCTGCGGTCGTGCCCGGTCCGCGGACGCCGTCGATGCTGCCGGAGTACACGCCGAACGCGCGCAGCGCGACCTGGAGCGCGGCGGTGTCGGCGCGTCCGGTCGTGGCGTGCGCGGGCGTCGTGCCGAACGTGCACGCGAGCGCGACGAGAAGCCCGAGAGTCGGGATGCCAAGCGCCATCGTCCGTCCGCATTTCGATCAGCGACGGGGCGATCATCCCGCTGGGCGGGAGTTTGCATCACTAAATCTGACTGATGTTGTGACGGGAAACTGTGCGCTGGCGCGTGGGCGACGAGGCCGAGAGAACGTCGCGGCCGCGCGGCGGGTCCGGTGAACAGCATCGATAAAGAAGTGGGTACCGGATCGCGTGGCGCTCGTTCCGGCCGGGAGGCGGGCGGAACGGCGCGCGAAAGCATCGAGATGGTTCAAACGCACCTATACGGTGGTTTTCAGCCGTCTCGGTCCGCGAATCGATCGAGATGGCTAGACACCGCGTATATCGCGGTCCTCACCCATCTCACCGGCCACACCGCCAGGATCGCCGCGCCGGCGATCCCGCATTCCTTTATCGATGCTGTTCGAACCCACGCGCTGGCCTTAGCCGCGCCGCGCTTCCCAGCTGAAGCCGCGCACGGCGAGGACGGAGCCCGCAACGGCCCAGATGAGGACGACCGCGAGGTCCGACAGGTGATCGGTGAACGCGGCGCCGCTGACCATCGCCGCCGACAGACCGTCGATGAGGTGTGTCAGCGGCAGGGCCTGCGCGATGTCGCGCAGGAACGCGGGGGCCTCGTCGGCGTCGTAGAAGACGCCGCTGATGACGATCACCGGCAGGAAGATCGCGTTGACGTACGCGGGCGCGGAGTCGAAGTTCGGGATCGCGTGCGACAGCGCGACGCCGAGCGAGGCGAAGCAGACGACGCCGGCGGCGGTGAAGATCGCCAGCGCTCCCCACTCCGCCGGCAGGCCGACGCCGAAGAACAGCGCGCCCGCGCCGATGACGATCGACAGCTGGATCGCGGTGTTCGTCACCGCGTGCGCGGCGAGCCCGCCGAGGTAGGCGCCGCTGGGCAGCGGCGTGCCGCGCAGGCGCTTGAGCACGCCCTGCTCGCGCAGGAACACCATGTTCATCGCGAGGGCCACGAACGTCGTGGTCATGATGCTCATACCGGCGATGCCCGGGACGATGATGTTGAGGTCCGTCTGGCTGCCGGCGAAGATCGCGCCGAAGAGCGCGAGGAACAGCAACGGCAGCACGAAGTTGAAGAACGCCGCGCTCGGGTTGCGCCAGAACATCTTGCGCTCGAGGCGGTACTGACGCCAGGTGAGGGTGAGCGCGTCGCTCATCGCACGGTCTCCTCCTCGACTCCGGCGGCGCCTTCGCTCGCGGCCTCGGCCGTCAGCTCGAGATAGACGTCCTCGAGCGATGGGCGGCTCACGCTCAGATCCTCCAGGCCGACCCCGCGCGCGAGCGCGGCGCTCGTGAGCTGATGCAGGAGCGCCGTCGGGTCGTCGGTCTCGCGGCTCGCCAGCTCGCCGGACTCGTCACGCCACGAGACGCGATAGCGCGACGACGCGCCGACCCCGAGCTGCGCCGGGGCGCCGACGGCGAGGATCCGCCCGCCCTTGATGATCGCCACGCGGTCGCACAGCGCCTGCGCCTCGTCGAGGTAGTGCGTCGTCAGCAGCACGGTCTTGCCGAGATCGGCGAGCGCGCGGATCGTCTCCCACGCCGCGCGCCGCGCCGCCGGGTCAAAGCCGGTCGTCGGCTCGTCGAGAAAGATGAGCTCCGGATCGCCGATCAGCGCGAGCGCGAAGTCCAGCCGCCGCGCCTGGCCGCCGGAGAGCTTGCGAACGCGGACGTCCTCGCACTCGCGCAGGCCCGCGAGGTCGATGACCTCGTCGACGTCGCGCGGCGCGGGGTAGAAGCCCGCCCAGTGCGAGACGAGCTCGCGCGCCGTCAGGTGGCGGTACGTGCCGCTGCTCTGCAGCACGATGCCGACGCACTCGCGCAGGGCGCGCGGGCGGCCGCCGGGATCGAGGCCGAGGACCGACACGATTCCCCGTGTCCGCTGGCGATAGCCCTCGAGGATCTCGACGGTCGTGGTCTTGCCGGCGCCGTTGGGCCCAAGCAGGCCGAAGACCTCGCCGCGCGCGACATCGAAGTCGATGCCCTGCACGGCCTGCACGGCACCGTAGGACTTGTGCAGGTCGCGAACGAGGATGGCGGGAGCGGGGGTGTCCATGATGGGTTCGCGCGCACTCTTGTCGGTGGCGCGGCCCGAGATCATGACAAGATCGCTGGCGCGTCCACGTGGTTCGCCGCGCCTGCATCGACATCGGATCGAACACCACGAGGCTGCTCGTGGCCGAGGACGACGGTCGGCGCCTGCGCGAGGTCCTCGCCGAACGCGCATTCACGCACCTCGCGACGGCGGTCGATCGCGATGGCGCGATCGTGCCCGAGAAGGTCGCCGAGGTCGCCGAGGTCGTGGCGCGTCAGGTGCGCCTCGCGCGCGAGCTGGACGTCGGCGGCGTGCGGGTCGTGGGGACGTCGGCCGTCCGCGGGGCGACGAACGCCGCCGCGCTGGTGACCGCGATCGAGGCCGCGAGCGGGCAGCCGGTCGAGGTGCTCACCGGGGAGCAGGAGGCGCGCCTGTCGTTCTCCGGCGCGATCGGCATGCTGGTCGACCCGCCGTCGGGGGAGCTGGGCGTCGTGGACGTCGGAGGCGGCTCCACGGAGCTCGTCGTCGGCACCGTCGCGGTCGGCGTGACGTGGTCGGTGTCGCTGCCGGTCGGATCGAGCCTCGTGACCCACACCGACCTGCCGCACGATCCGCCCTCCGTCGAGGAGCTCACCCGGCTGCGCAGCCGGATCGGCACGATCTTCGATGCGATCGACCCGCCGCACCCCACCGCGGCCTACGCCGTCGGCGGCAGCGCGACATCGCTGCAGCAGCTCGTCGGCTCGGTCCTCAGCCTCGACTCGCTCGCGCGCGGACTCCAGGCGCTCCTCGGCCATCCGGCGGCCGAGGTCGCCCAGCGGCTCGGCTTGCACGCCGCCCGCGTACGGCTTCTGCCCGCCGGCATCCTGCTGCTCGACGCGGCCGCACGCGCTCTGCAGGCGCCGCTGCAGATGGGCAGCGGCGGGCTGCGCGAAGGTATCCTGCTCGAGGAATTGCGGGGCCGGGGGGCGCACTGACGTTCACGCGACTGTCACCCGCGTGCGCGTGCGTTCTACTCTGATGGCTGTGGGTTGCTTCGCGCAATGAGCACATCTGACACAGACACGCCGGTACAGGAGTCGATCCGCGCGGTCGACCTCATGCCCGCGCCGCCTGAGCCACCCGATCACGACCTTCACGACGCGTCGCTGTACATCGGCCGCGAGCTGTCGTGGATGGACTTCAACGACCGCGTACTGCAGCTTGTCGAGGATTTCGAAATGCCGCTCATGGAGCGGGTGAAGCTGGCCGCGATCTGGGGGTCGAATCTCGACGAGTTCTTCCAGATCCGCGTCGCCGGAGTGCACGACCAGATCGACGCGGGCCTGACCGACCCGGGTCCCGACGGGGTGACCCCGTCACAGACCATCGACGCGATCCGCGAGCGCGTCCTCGACCAGCAGGAGCGCCTCGAGCGCTCGGTCCTCGGGACGCTCTTCCCGGCGCTCGCCGAGCACGGCATCCGGATCGTCGGTATGGGAGACGTCCGTGAGGCGGATCGCCGCGCGCTCGTCGAGCGCTTCAAGCGCCAGATCTTCCCGGTGCTGACGCCACTCGCCGTCGGCGTGGGCCGGCCGTTTCCGTACATCTCGAGCCTGTCCTTGTCGCTGGCCGCCGTCGTGCGCGACCCGACGAACGGGCAGACGGCCTTCGCGCGGGTCAAGGTGCCCAAGGAGATGCTGCCGCGCTTCGTCGCGCTCGACGACGACCCGCTGTCGTTCGTCTCGCTCGAGGACGTCATCGCGGCGAACCTCGATGCGCTGTTCCCCGGGATGGAGATCGTCAGCCACGGCTTCTTCCGCGTCACCCGCGACGCCGACTTCGAGGTCTCCGACGAGGCCGACGACCTGCTGCAGGCCGTCGAGGCCGAGCTGCGCCGGCGGCGCTTCGGCGAGGCCGTGCGGCTCGAGGTCGACGCCGGGATGGACAAGGGCGTGCGCGAGGAGTTGCGCGAGGCGCTCGACCTCGAGGCGCGCCAGGTCTACGAGGTCGACGGCCTGCTCGACACGGGCGACCTGTGGCAGATCCACAAGATCTCCGGCTTCAACGAGCTGCGCGATGCACCGTGGACGCCGGTCACGCAGCCGCGACTGCGGGGCGAGGACGGCCAGCCCGCGAGCGTGATGGCAGAGATGCGCCGCGCCGACATCCTCGTGCACCACCCCTACGACTCGTTCAACACGTCGGTCGAGCGGTTCGTCGACCAGGCCGTGGAGGATCCCGACGTCCTCGCGATCAAGCAGACCGTGTACCGCACGTCGGATGACTCGCCGCTCGTGCCGGCGCTCATCCGCGCCTCCGAACGCGGCAAGCAGGCCGTCTGCATGGTGGAGCTCAAGGCGCGCTTCGACGAGCGCGCGAACATCACCTGGGCGCGGGCGCTGGAAGAGGCAGGCGTCCACGTCGTGTATGGCTACCCGGGCCTGAAGACGCATGCGAAGTGCATCCTCGTGGTGCGCCGCGAGGGCGATGGCGTGCGCAACTACGTGCACATCGGCACGGGCAACTACCACCCGACGACCGCTCGGCTGTACACCGACTTCGGCCTGTTCACCGTCGACCCGGAGATCGGCGCGGACGTCGCCGACATGTTCAACTTCCTCACGGGCATGGCGCGCCCGACCCAGACGTGCAAGGTGCTGCTCGCGCCGACCGGCATCCGCGACGGGATCCTCAAGCTCATCGACGAGACGGTTGAGGCCCGTGAGCGCGGCGAGCACGCGCGCATCGCGCTGAAGATGAACTCGCTCGTCGACCGGCGCTGCATCCGCGCGCTGTACCGCGCCTCGCAGGCCGGCGTACCCGTCGAGCTCAACGTTCGCGGGATCTGTTGCCTACGGCCGGGCGTGGAGGGGATCTCGGAGAACATCACCGTCGTGAGCGTGCTCGGCCGGTTCCTCGAGCATTCGCGCGTCTACGCGTTCGAACGCGGGGACGAGACGACGGTCATCATCGGCTCGGCCGACCTCATGCCGCGCAACCTCGACACTCGTGTCGAGCTGCTGACGCCGGTGGAGAACGACGCGGCCCGCGAGGACCTGCTCGACACGCTCGAGCGCTCGCTCGCGACCGACGTCTGGGCCTGGGACCTGCAACCCGACGGGACCTGGCGCGAGCGGACGCGGGGCGAGTCGCCGCGCTCGGTGCAGCGCGAGCTCATGGCGAGCCACGCCGCGCGAGCGAGCGAGGCGTCGCAGACCAGCAGCGACGGGTGACATGACCGACGACCCAGCGCCGCGACCCGCGCCTTCGGCGGCGCCGGCCGACGCGCGGGTGCACGCCCCCGCGCGCGACAACCGGCGGCTGCAGAAGCTGCTGGATGCGGTCGACGGCGACCTGCAGGTCAAGGCGTGGTGGCACGCGGCCGGAGTCAATGCCGAGCGCCTGCACATGTCCGATCACTCGTGGGTCCACATCCAGATCGTCCTCAACATGGCGCTGAAGCTCTCGCGGCTGTTGTTCCGGCGCGGCGTCGAGCCGAGCATCGTCGCCGACCACGGCCTGGAGGTGCACGACGCCGAGGTCGTCATCGCCGGCGCGGCGCTCCTGCACTGCATCGGGATGTCGATTCACCGTATCGACCATGAGGCCTATTCACTGTTTCTCGCCGCGGACAAGCTCCCGGCGCTGCTCGAGGACATCTACGAGGAGCCGACGCGCTCGATCATCGTCGCCGAGACGCTGCACGCGATCATCTCGCACCGATCCCGCGGCGCGCCGTTCACCGTCGAGGGCGCGATCCTGCGCGTCGCGGATGCGCTCGACATGGCCCGCGGCCGGTCGCGCGTGCCGTTCGAGGCCGGTCACACGAACATCCACTCACTGTCGGCCTACGCGATCGAGGAGGTCTCGATCGGCGCGGGCGACGACAAGGCCGTGCGCGTCGAGATCGAGATGTCCAACTCGGCGGGCATCTTCCAGGTCGACGAAGGACTGGGGACGAAGCTGCGCGGAACACCGCTCGAGCAGCACATCGAGGTGGTCGCGCGCATCGACGCCGAGCACGAGCAGCGGCTTGTACCTATTTTCCGGTTGTGAACGCCGACGCGCCAAGCGCGTGATCTGTCGTCGCGCCAATCCCGCTTACGGTTGCAATGACTACTACGACACCGGAGGCCCCATGAGCGACTCGGCAGTGCGCGAGCTCGCGGACGATCCGTCCTCGCGCAAGCGCTTCTTCAAGATGGTCGGCGGCGCGGGTGCGGTTGGCGCCTTCGGCGTCGTCCTCGCCGCGTGCGGCGATGACAAGAAGGACAACAAGTCGAGCTCGAGCTCGACGACGAGCAGCGCGGATGACAACAAGAGCGACATCGAGATCGTCAACTACGCGTTGACGCTCGAGTACCTCGAGGCTGCGTTCTACGAGCAGGTCATCGCCAGCGGCCAGATCAAGGACAAGGCGGTCGTCGAGATCGCCAAGAAGTTCGGCGCCACCGAGCAGGAGCACGTCGACGCCCTCAAGGCGACGGCAGTCAAGCTCGGCGGCAAGCCGGTCGCGGCGCCCAAGACGGCGTTCGAGGACGTCATCAGCAAGGGTCCGAAGACGATCCTCGCAACCGCAGCGACGGTCGAGAACCTCGGCGCCGCCGCGTACCTCGGCCAGGCCGGGAACATCAAGAACAAGGAAGTCCTGGCCGCGGCGCTCGCCATCCACTCCGTGGAGGCACGTCACGCCGCTGCGCTGAACGCACTGATCGGCCGCGGATTCGGCGGCAAGGGCGGGCTTGAGGGCTCGATCCCCGACGGCGCGTTCGCCAAGCCGCTGGACAAGGAAGCGGTCCTCATGGCAGCCCAGCCGTTCATCGCCAGCTAACCCACCACGACGACGAAAGCGAGATTGAACCATGGCTTCATCGCGACTGGTGGCTCCTGAGCTGACCACCATCAAGGTCCAAGGGCTCACCCGCGAGGCATTCCTCGTGCGTGCGACCCTCGCCGCCGGCGCCACCTACGGCGCCATGTCGGCAACCCCCTACATCAGTGCAGCGCTCGCGCAGGACGGCGGTGGCGACATCGACATCCTCAACTACGCGCTGACCCTCGAGTACATCGAGGCGGAGTTCTACAAACTCGGTCTCAATCGTGTGAACGGCCTCAGCGGCGACGAGAAGAAGCTCGCCAAGGAGATCCGTGACAACGAGGACGAGCATGTCGACGCGCTCATCGCGACGATCAAGAAGCTCGGCGGCAAGCCCGGCGCCAAGCCGAAGCTCGACTTCGGCGGCGCCTTCGGCGACCGCGGAACGTTCCTGAAGACCGCCAACACGTTCGAGGACCTCGGGGTCAGCGCCTACAATGGCGCCGCAACCGGCATCTCGAGCGTCGAGGTCCTCGCGGCCGCCGGCGGGATCGTCCAGGTCGAGGCGCGGCACGCCGCGCTGATCCGCCTGGCGCGCGGCAAGCCGCCCGCGCCGCTGTCGTTCGACAAGCCGGCCGAGATGGAGACGGTGGTCAAGAAGGTCACCCCGCTCTTCAAGTCCTAGTCCCTCCTGACTTGACGAGACCCGAAGGGCCCGGCACGGATGCCGGGCCCTTCGTCGTTTCAGTGCGGTTGCACGCTGGCTGATTGGTCACGTAGCGTCGCGCCCGAATGCGATTCTGGGTAGGGACGGCTGCGGCGCGCTCCGGCTGCGTCGGCGCACGCGGCCTGCCCGGGGGCGGTCGAGCTGAGTTCTCCCGCGACAGCGCAGCCGGCGAGCGCCGCGCGAACGCAGTGCCGAAGCGCATCTCTTCCGAAACGTGCGCGCAACGCAGAAGTGACGATTCACGAAAGAGCGGCGGCGCGCCATTGCTTTCGCCAGCCCCACGGCGAGAAACTTGCCTCATGCAATCAAGGAGGCCGACATGAGCACGGGCTACGACGCGATCGTCGTCGGGGCGAGATGCGGGGGATCGCCGACGGCGATGCTGCTCGCGCGCAAGGGCTACCGCGTCTTGCTGGTGGACAAGGCGACGTTCCCGAGCGACACGATGTCGACGCATCTCATGCACCCGCCGGCGGTCGCGGCGATGAAGCGCTGGGGACTGCTCGATCAGCTCGCAGCGACGAACTGCCCGCCGCTGACGACGTACGCCTACGACTTCGGGCCGATCACCGTCGCCGGCTCGCCGCGACCGGCGGATGGCGTCGCCACGGCGTTCTGCCCGCGCCGGATCGTGCTCGACGACCTGCTCGTCAAGGCCGCCGTCGCAGCCGGTGCTGAGCTGCGCGAGGCCTTCACCGTCGACGAGATCCTCACCGAGGATGGCGCGGTCATCGGCATCCGCGGCCATGCCAAGGGCGGGGCGCCGGTGACGGAGCGGGCGCGTGTCGTCATCGGCGCCGATGGCAAGCACTCGCTCGTCGCCAAGACGGTGCTGCCCGAGACCTACAACGAGGTGGCCACGCTCCAGTCGGGCTACTACGCGTACTGGAGCGGGCTTCCCATCGACCGGGCCGAGCTGTACGTCCGTGGCGAGGGCGGCCGCGGGTGGGGCGTGTTTCCCACGAATGACGGCCTGACGTGCGTCGTCGTCGGCTGGCCCATCGCCCAGTTCCAGGCCAACCGCAAGGACTACGAGGGCAACTACCTGCGGACCTTCGAGCTCGCGCCCGCCTTCGCCGAGCTCATCAGCCGCGCGAAGCGCGAGACGCGGTTCACCGGCACAGCGGACCTGCCCGGCTTCTTCCGCAAGCCCTTCGGGCGCGGCTGGGTGCTCGTCGGCGACGCGGGCTACCACAAGGACCCGATCACGGCGTTTGGCATCACCGATGCGTTCCGCGATGCCGAGGCGGTGTCGGCCGCGCTCGACGAGGCCTTCACGGAGCAGCGCTCCTACGACGACGCGATGGGCGCCTGGCAGCGCGAGCGCGACGAGTCCTCGCTGCCGGTGTACGGGCTGACGTGCGACTTCGCCAAGATCGAGCCGCCGCCGCCGGAGATGCAGCAGCTCATGGGCGCCGTGTCGCAGAACCCCGCGGCCTGTGACGACTTCGTCAGCGCGCTGGCCGGGACCATGCCGATCCCGGAGTTCTTCGCCCCGGAGAACGTGGGGCGGATCATGGGCGCGCGGCCGGCGGCAGCCGCCGGCTGAGCTCAGGCGCAGCGGCGTCCGGGACGAGCAGGATCTGCTCGAGGTCGCGATCGAGCAGCCGGCTGTGCTGCGTGAACGTCTGCGTCTTGACCTCGTCTGAGCTCGGCTCGGCGCCCGTGACGAGCAGCGAGACGGCGGCGACGATCGCGGCGAGCCAGCGCCCCGCCGAGTGCCCTCCCTACCAGTGCACGCCCTTCATGATGTTCGCCATCGCGATCTGCTCCATGTTCGCCTTCTCGGCGGACGCCGGGTCCTTCTCGCCCTTCGACGCGGCCGAGTCCGGGAAGACCTTGTAGGCCATGTGGAGGATCTGGTCGATCGCCTTCGGCGCGAGCGCGTGCGCGACCTCGCCGAACGTGCCCAGGCGCGTGTTGATCTCCTTCGGCCGCGCACGCAGCGCCTCGCAGATGATGTCGCCGGCCTCGTCGGGGCTGATCGTCGGGAAGTGGTCGTAGAGCTTCGTCGGTGCGATCATCGGCGTGCGCACGAGCGGCATGTGGATCGTCGTGAACGTGATCCCGTGGCCGATCACCTCCGACGAGACGACGCGCGTCCACGAGTCGAGCGCCGCCTTCGATGCGACGTAGGCGCTGAAGCGCGGCGGGTTGGTCTGCACCCCGATCGAGCTGACGTTGACGATGTGGCCGAAGCGCCGCTCGCGCATGTGCGGCAGCAGCGCCATGATCATCTTGATCGCGCCGAAGTAGTTCAGCTGCATCGTGCGCTCGAAGTCGTGGAAGCGATCCTCGCTGAGCGCGATCGAGCGGCGGATCGAGCGGCCCGCGTTGTTGACGAGCATGTCGATCGCGGGATGATCGGAGAGCATCCGCGCCACGACATCGTCGATCGAGTCCATGTCGGACAGGTCGGCGGTGTAGACGTGTGCCGTCCCGCCGGCTTGCATGATCTCGTCACGCACCGCCTCGAGCTTCTCCTGCCCGCGCGCCACGAGCAGCGGGATCCCGCCGGCCGCCGCGATCTTCAGCGCGCTCGAGCGGCCGATGCCGCTCGATGCGCCGGTGATGACGACCGTGCGGCCGTTGATCGCGGCCTCGAACGAGCGGTCCTTGAAGAGATCGGGGTCGAGGTTGCGCTCCCAGTAGTCCCAGAGCTTGTCTGCGTACGTCCGCAGTTCGGGCACCTCGATGCCCGTCCCGGCGAGCGCGCGCTCGGTGTCGCGCGTGTCGAACTGCGGCTTGAGCGCCATGTGCTCGATGACCTCGTCGGGGATGCCGAAGTCCGCGAGCACCGTGCGGCGCAGCTCGCGCGCCTGCGGGAGCTTCATGAGCATCGAGATCGCGCCCTTGGGCAGGGCGTCGGTCAGCCGCTTGTCAATGCGCACCGCGAGCTGCGGCGCGTGCGCGGCCTTGGCGAACTCGTTGAGCGACTCGCCGACGCGCATCGGCTTGGGATTGGTGAGGTGAAACGCCTGGCGGTCGAGGTTCGGCTGGTGGGCGATGTGGTCGAGCGCGGCGGCGACGAAGTCGACCGGCACGAGGTTCGTGTAGCCGAGCTCGGGGCCGATGAGCGGAAACCACTCCGGCAGCGCGAAGCGCGCCTTCTGGATCGCCTTGAAGAAGTAGTACGGCCCGTCGATCTTGTCCATCTCGCCGGTCTCGGAGTGGCCGACGACGAGCGCGGGGCGGTAGACGCGCCACGGCCCGCGGGACTCGGTGCGGGCGATCCGCTCGGACTCGTACTTCGTGCGGTGATAGGCCGAGGGCAGCTTCTGGTCCTCGTCGAACATGTCCTCGCGAAACAGGCCCTTGAACGTGCCCGCGGCGGCGACCGACGAGACGTGGTGCAGGTGCTTGGCGCTGACCTCGTTGGCGAGGCCCACGGCGTTGCGGGTGCCGTCGACGTTCAGGCGCTCGTTGACCTCGTCCGGAGCGGTCATGTCGTACATCGCGGCGAGGTGAAAGAAGTGCTCGACGTTGTCCTTGAGCGCGCCGAGCTCATCCCCGGAGATGCCGAGGTTCGGCTCCTGGATGTCGCCGATCACCGGCTTGATGCGCTGCGCGGCGTCGCCTCCCCAGCGCTCGACGAGATCGTTGAGGCGATCCTGCGAGCTCGCGCGGACGAGCACGTGAATGTCGCCCTCGCGCTCGAGCAACCGCTCAACGAGATGCCGGCCGATGAAGCCGGTCGCGCCCGTCACGAAGTACGCCATCGATCTCCTCTCCAGGATGCGTGCGTCCGGCCCAAGCCTAGTTCACGCCCTGACCGCCCACGTTCCCTTGCTCGTCCGGTGCACGCTCGCGGGGCCGGCGGGGCCGGTGATGAACAGGCCCGTGCCGAATCGCGTGGCGGTGCCGTGGACGCCGGTCTGCGGGTGAAATGCGGTCAGGCCGTCGTTGTTGGAGATCGCGCTCTCATAGACGCACAGCCGCCCGGCCGTGGCAGCGGGGTTGCCGACGCTGCCCGGGCACGTCGCGGTTGCCGGCTCGCCCTTGGCGACGATCTCGACGACGGGCTCGCTCGGGAGCGGGAGCTGGAAGCTGATCTGCCCGTCCGCCGGCGCGATGTCGTACTGCGTCTCGGCGGCGCCGCCGGAGTAGAAGCCGGAGAAGGCGTACGCGCCGCGCAGCGTCCGGCCGCTCGGCAGCGTGTCGAGCAGCGGGCCGGGCGGGCCCGTCCTGCCGGCGGCACCCGTCGCCCCGGCGGCCCCGGACGGGAGCGCTCCCTGGGGGAAGTCTCGCGCGCGCAGCGATCCATCCTTGACCTTTGACGACGTGATCGCGTCACGCCCGACGTCGGCGTGCTTGACCTGCCCGTTGCGGATGTCCTTGCTGCCGATGGTGTTGGCGGCGTATGCGCCGGTGCCGCCGAGCGCCACGATCAGCGCCAGCGTCGACGTCACGTTGGCGTACCGCGCACCACGAAAGATCTGCCTCATGCCCTGCGCCTCCTTGCGCACGCGCGGGCATCCCGTACCCGCCTGAGAAGGGTACGGGCCGCAGCCGGCCGGATCGAACGCTTGTCTAGGGCGCTACCAGCCGCCGCCCTGAGGGCGCGCCTTGGCCGCCGCCTTGCGGCGGGCCTTGCGCACTTCCAGGCGCCACTGAAGCATCGACACGAGGAAGATGAACAGCGGGAAGAAGATGATGAGGATGAAGCCGGCGTTCGTGATGACCTTGTCGTTCGTCTCGCCGTAGAGGCCCTCGCCGCCGTCGTGGGCGAGCACCGGGGCCGCGAGGACGAGCAGCCCCGTCAGGGCGAGCAGGGCGGTCGTCGACAGGCGGCGGATCACGGCGCCGGAGTTTATCGGGGCGCCTCGGCGGCAGCGTGCCCGTCTGGCAAGCTTCCCATCAAGCGCCAGAACGACCCCCAGGAGGGCTGCCATGCAAGCGCGCGACGACGACGACGAGACGGTGGACCTGGAGACTCGCGAGGAGTGGGCGGCGGCCGCCGAGGCGCGAGCGCTGGGCGGGCCGCCGGAGCCCCTGGCCGACCTTTCGGGCGAGGAGATCGACCCGGCGCTGCGGCCGGTCATCGAAGCCGGCGGCGGCGAGGAGGAGGGCTTCGAGCTCGCCGAGCTCGATCTCATCCGCAACGCCAGCCACGACGACGGGAAGGGCTATCCCGAGCGCGACGCCTTCACGCCCGAGCTCGAATCCGACCGCGCGACGGTCGAGTACGGCCAGGCCGACGGGTAGATTCACTCAGACGACGGAGGGCACCTCCGGCTTGCGCGCGCGGATGGTCGCGGCAGCCGCGTGCTCGTGCACGCGATGTGTCACCTCGATCTCGACGTCGACGAGACCGGCGTCGGCGAGCGCGCGCTCGAACTCGGGGCGCGTCAGTGCGCCGGCGATGCAGCCGGTCCACTGCGCCATGTCGGCGCGGGTGGCTGCGTCCATGTCCGCGTCGGCGATGACGTCGGATACGGCGAAGCGCCCGGCCGGTCGCAGGACCCGCGCAGCCTCGCGCAGCACGCGGGACTTGTCGCCCGCGAGGTTGATGACGCAGTTGGAGATGATCACGTCGACCGAGGCGTCGGCGAGTGGCAGCTGCTCGAGGTAGCCCTTGAGAAACTCCACGTTCTCGACGCCGGCATCGGCGGCGTTGGCGCGCGCGAGTTCGAGCATCTCGTCGGTCATGTCCACGCCGATCGCGCGGCCGGAGGGGGCGACGCGCCGCGCGCTGATGAGGACGTCGCCGCCGGCGCCTGAGCCGAGGTCGAGCACCGTGTCGCCGTCGTGCAGTTCGGCGATCGCCGTGGGAACGCCGCAGCCCAGCGACGCGGAGAGCGCGGGCTCGGCCGCGTCGTCGGCGTCGTAGAGCGCGCCGCCGAACACCTCGCGGCCGTGCTTGTCGGTCGTGCCGACATCGGGCGCGCAGCACGATGCGCCGTCGGGGTTGCAGCTCGCCGGGCCGCCGCCGGCCATCGTGGTCGCCGCCGCCGCGTAGCGCTCACGGACGCGCTCGCGGATGTCGTCTTGCGTCAGCTCAGCCATGTGGACAGCTCCTTCAGTGCATCGGGACGGACGTAGTAGTAGGCCCACAGGCCGCGGCGTTCGGAGTCGACGATGCCGGCGGCGCGCAGCTTGCCGAGGTGGTGCGACAACGTGGGCTGGGAGATGTCGAACAGCGGGACGAGCTCGCAGACGCAGACCTTGCCGGCGTGCTGGCGCAGCACGTCTACGAGCTGGAGCCGGACCGGGTCGCCGAGGGCCTTGGCCACCGTCGCCATCCGCGCCGCGTGCTCGCGCTTGACGTCGGGATAGACGACCGGCTCGCAGCAGCGCTCGCCGGCGGAGCGCTTGCGCTTCGGGGCGAGCTGCAGATCGACACTCATCGATGTACAAATATCGATTGAAGTGATGTTTGTCAATCGATAAGTTCTCGCGCGTGGAGCAACCCGACCTTCTCCGGCGATCCGCGGCCGAGGGCCTCGCCGCCTTCGCGCTCGTGTTCGCCGGGTGCGGCGCGATCGTCACCGACGCGACGCGGGGCGGCGCGCTCGGCGTGACGGGCGTGGCGGCCGTCTTCGGCCTCGTGATCATGGTCATGATCTACGCGACCGGCCATCTCTCCGGTGCCCACATCAACCCGGCGGTGACTGTCGCGTTCACGCTGACGCGGCATTTCCCGCCGCGCGATGCGGTCGCGTATGTGGCCGCGCAGCTCGCGGGCGCGACCGCGGGGGCGCTGCTGCTGCTCGCCGCGTGGAGCGACAAGCCGGCGGCGCTCGGCGCCACGGTCCCGAGCGTGCAGACCGGGACCGCACTGCTCTACGAGATCGTTCTCACCGCGCTGCTGATGTTCGTGATCGTCGCCGTCGCCACCGACACGCGCGCGGTGGGCGCGGGCGCGGCGATCGCGATCGGCGGCACCGTCGCGCTCGACGCGCTCTTCGGCGGTCCACTCACCGGCGCCTCGATGAACCCTGCCCGCTCGTTCGGGCCGGCGCTTGCCGCCGGCGAGTGGACGGACTTCTGGGTCTACGTGCTCGGCCCCGTCGCCGGCGCAGCGCTCGGCGCGGGCGCCTACCAGTTCATCCGCACGCCGCAGGTGACGTGATGGCGAACGTCCTGTTCGTGTGCCTGCACAACGCCGGGCGCTCGCAGATGAGCCAGGCGCTCTTCGAACGCGCGGCGGCTGGCACGGACCACGCCGCCGCGTCGGCCGGCACGACGCCCGCCGGCTGCGTGCACCCAGTGGTCGTCGCGGCGATGCGTGAGCGCGGCGCCGATATCGCCGACCGCGTGCCGCGGCCGCTCACCGACGAGCTGGCGCGATGGGCGGACGTCGTCGTGACCATGGGCTGCGGCGACGCCTGCCCGTACGTACCGGGAACGCGCTACATCGACTGGGACCTTCCCGACCCCAAGGGACGCCGGCTCGACGAGGTGCGCGCCACGCGCGACGAGATCGAGCGGCGGGTCGGGAACCTGCTCGCGGATCTGTCCGACGGGGAGCCCGGCGCGCAGTAAGCTCGCGCCGATGACGAGCTTCGTGACAGTGCGCGTCGCCGCCGTCCAGGCGACGCCGGTCATCCTCGACGCCGACGCGTCGGTGGCCAAAGTGGAGCGCCTGCTCGCCGAGGCGGCGGCCGACGGGGTCCAGCTGGCGGTGCTGCCCGAGACGTTCATCGCGGTGTACCCCTCAAACGCGTGGGCACGCGGCGCGTCGGCTTTCGACGGCTTCGACGAGCTGTGGGAGCGGATGTGGGATGCCTCGGTCGATGTGCCCGGCCCGCTGGTCGACCGCCTCGTCGCCGCCTGCGCGAAGCACGACATCTACTGCGCGATCGGCGTCAACGAGCGCGAGCAGGAGCGCCCCGGGACGCTCTACAACACGCTTTTGCTGCTCGGCCCGGAGGGGCTGCTCGGCCGCCACCGCAAGCTCATGCCCACGCACCACGAGCGGCTCTTTCACGGCATCGGCGCCGGCGATGACCTCGACGTCGCCGACACACCCCTCGGGCGCATCGGCGGCCTCATCTGCTGGGAGAACCGGATGCCGCTCGCGCGCCACGCGCTGTACCTCGGCGGCGTGCAGCTCTGGGTCGCCCCGACCGCCGACGACAGCGACGGCTGGCAGGCGACGATGCGCCACATCGCCATCGAATCGGGCGCCTTCGTCATCGGCGCCCCGCAGTACATCCCGCGCGACGCGTTCCCGGATGACTTCCCGGTTGACGTGCCCGACCGCGTGATGGGCAACGGTGGCGCCGTCATCGTCGAGCCGACGTGGGGGAAGGTCCTGGCCGGGCCGCTGTACGGCGAGGAGGGAATGGTCGTCGCCGACTGCGACCTGCGTGAGGGATTGCACGCCAAGCGCTGGTTCGACGCGGTCGGCCATTACAGCCGCAGCGAGGTCCTGCCTGCTCCTACCATGGAGCCATGGCCGTCCTCATCGCCTCCGACCTGAGCAAGGACATGGCCGGTAACCCGCTGCTGCGGGGTGTCTCGTTCAAGCTCGAGCGCCGCGAGCGGCTGACAATCGCCGGCCGCAACGGCGCGGGCAAGACGACGCTCTTGCGCATGCTCGCGGGGGAGACGTCGGTCGGCGGCGGCGAGCTGGCCTTCGAGAAGGGCTGCCGCGTGGCGCTGCACGACCAGCGCCCGCCGACCACCGGCTTCGCCGGCGGTGCCCACCGCGAGCTGTCGCTGCGCGACTACATCCTCAGCGGCTGCAAGGAGCTGCTGGCGCTCGAGGCCGACCTGACGCGGCTGACCGAGAAGATGGCCGGCGGCGACCAGGCGGCGATCGACGCCTACGGCCGCGCGCAGACGCGGCTGGAGCACGCCGGCGGCTGGACGTGGCGCGATCGCGCGACCTCGATGGTGCGCGGCCTAGGGTTCACCGACGACGACCTCGAACGGCAGCTGAAGACGTTCTCCGGCGGCGAGCTGACGCGCGCCTCGCTCGCCCGCGCGCTCGCGGGGGACCCTGACCTGCTGCTGCTCGACGAGCCGACGAACCATCTGGACATCGAATCGCTCGAATGGCTCGAGCGGACGCTGACGTCGCTGGATGCGGCGATCGTGCTCGTCGCTCACGACCGCTGGTTCCTCGAGGCGGTCGGCACCGCGGTGCTCGAGCTCGAGGCTGGCCGTTCGCGCTTCTTTCCCGGCACGTGGACGACGTGGCGCAAGGAGCAGGCGGCCCGCGAGATCGCGCTCGGTCGCGCCATCGACAAGCAGCAGGCGGAGATCGCGCGCCTGGAGCGCTTCGTCGAGCGCTTCCGCGCGAAGGCGACGAAGGCCAAGCAGGCGCAGTCGCGCGTCAAGCGCCTGGACAAGATCGAGCGCATCGAGCGCGATCCGCGCGATCGTGAGGGACTCAAGTTCGACTTCAAGGCGCCCGAGCGGTCGGGGCGGGTCGTGTTCGAGATGACCGGAGGGCGGGTTGAGGTCGGTCCGGGCCGTGTCCTGCTCGACGAGGCCGAGATCTGGCTCGAGCGCGGCGAGCACGTCACGCTCGTCGGTCCCAACGGCGCCGGCAAGACGACGCTCATCGACACGCTCGCCGGAAAGCGCCCGCTCGCCGCGGGCAAGCTCAGCACGGGCCACAACGTCAAGCTCGGCCATCTCTCCCAGCACGCCGACGAGCTGGGCAAGGGGCCGGGGGCGCGCGCCCGGACCGTGCTCGAGGCGTGCGCGGTGCACACCGGGCTGACGCCGAACAAGGCGCGCGCGCTGCTTGGACGCTTTCTCTTCAGCGGCGAGGAGGCCGAGAAGCCACTCGAGGGGCTCAGCGGCGGCGAGCGCCGCCGCCTGTCGCTCGCGATCCTCGTCGCCTCGGGCTCGAACGTCCTCATCCTCGACGAGCCGACGAACCACCTCGATATCGAGAGCCGCGAGGCGCTCGAGGACGCGCTGCTGTCCTTCGAGGGCACGCTGCTGCTCGTCTCCCACGACCGCGCGTTGCTCGAGGCCGTCGGCACCCGCACCGTGGCGGTGAAGGACGGCACGCTGCGCTCCTACGAAGGCGGCTGGCAGGAGTACCTGCGCCTCGTCGAGGAGGAGCGCGCGGCGGCGGCCGCCGTCCCGCGCGAGCCGCAGGCGAAGCCCAAGCCGAAGGCGAAGAAGCCGCCGAAGGCCGCCCCGGCGCCGGGCTGCGCGGGCGAGCGGATGGCGCAGGAGGCCGCCGCGCTGCTCGCCGACGGAAACGGCGCCGGCAACGGCGGCGGGGGAGCTCAGCTGTCGAAGAACGCGCGGCGGCGCATCCGCGATCTCGAGCGCGAGATCGAGCAGGCCGAGGAGACGCTGGCGAAGATCGAGGCCGAGCTCACCGAGCCGGACGCGTGGTCAACGCCGCAGCGGTCGGCGCTGTCAACCAAGCGGCACGTCGCCGCGAAGCGCGCCGTGGAGGAGGCGTTCGCGCGCTGGGAGGCCGCGGCGGGGTAGTTGTGCGGCCGGGTCGGTTGACCAAACAGCATCGATAGAGGGGTGAGGGAGCGAGCCGTGCAAGTGATCTCCGGCCAGCGCGAGCGACGAGTTCGCAGTTCGACGTCTATCTGGGGCTCAACTGCGAACTCGCGCTGCCGAACCGCTCGCGCGTCCCGTTCGCGCGAGCCCAACCCGCATCCTTCGCCGATCGTGATCAGCATGCGCCAACCGCACGCGATACGGTGCACCGGGTTCCAGAGGGAGGCTTGCGGATGCATCGTCGTGTCCTGCTGTCGGTATTCGGCGTGCTGGCGGCGTTGATCGTCGTTCTGCCGACCGCCACGGGCGTCGCTCATCCGGGCGAGGCGCACGAGGCCGGGGGCAAGGGCCTGCTCAGCAGCATGCCGAGCGCGCGCCAGGCCGACGCGGCCGCGCAGCTCACGCGCGCGAGCAACCCGCGCCAGGCGCCGCTGCCGGCGGGACCCTGCACCGACGAGGCGGCGCGGTCGATGCCCGAGGGCCCGAACCACAA
The DNA here is from genome assembly GCA_963705315.1 of uncultured Actinomycetes bacterium. Taxonomy (GTDB): domain Bacteria; phylum Actinomycetota; class Thermoleophilia; order Solirubrobacterales; family Solirubrobacteraceae; genus CADCVQ01. The sequence continues at coordinate 3,044,514 of OY970068.1, read as the reverse complement.
CCACGCCAAGATCGACGAGCACAAGTTCCAGTGCCGCATGGAACAGGTCGCGTTCGTGTCTCTGCGCCAGGAGCTGAAGGACCGGCCGAACGTCGTTCTCGGCGAGATGGACGTCAAGGCGAACATCGCGGCCGTCGCGATCACCTACCCGCAGGGCGGCGTGCTGTTCTTCGACGTCTCCGATCCGTCGCAGCCGAAGTTCCTGTCGCGCTACAACGCCACCGAGTGCGACCAGTTGCTCGAGGACATCAACTGCGGCGCCTTCGTCGACCTCTCCGCCGACGGCAAGACGGCGTACCTCTCGATCCAGAAGCTCACGCTCCTGCCGACGCTGCCGCTGAACCCGAACGTCCTCAACCAGTCGGGGCCGGGCGTCGACGTCATCGACATCGCCAACCCGCGCAAGCCGGTCCGCACGCAGTTCTACCCCATCCTCGGGCTCGGCGGCGTGCACACGGTGCGCTCGCACACGGTGCCCGGAGGCTCGACGAGCGGCGGCCCGCGACGGCCCGGCGAGTACGTGATCTCCAACCAGAACGGCATCGGCATCGACATCGCGCGCGTCTCGCGCCTGTTCGGCAAGCGCTTTTTGACGACCATGCGCCAGGTGAACCTCGGCAACCCGCTCGCGACGATCGTCAACAACGAAGTGCACGACACGTTCATCCAGAACGACCCGCTCGACGGCCGCACGTACCTCTACAACGCCGCCGGCTTCGCGACCGGCTTCAACGTCTACGACATGACCGACCCGGCGCGGATCCGGCAGGTCGCCGAGTGGGACCTCACGCCCGAGTGCGAGGAGGACTGGTACTCGCACACGATCGACGTCACGCACCGCAACGGCCGCCGCTACGTGACGATGCCGGCGGAGATGTTCCTCTCCCTCGACCGCGGCACGGGAACGGGCATGGCTGAGCAGACGCCCGAGGACCGCGCGCAGGGCTGCGGCACGTTCGTGGGCAACGGCGACAAGCCCGGGCCGCTGTGGATCGTCGACGCGACGGACTGGTCGAAGCTCGGGCCGGCGAATGACGTCAAGACGCCCGCGGAGGCTGCCGGGACCGACAGCTTGCTGAAGGAGAACTCGCGCGCGGCGCTCGTCGCGACATGGACGAACCCGGCCGGCCGCGCGGGCGGCCCGCTGCGCTTCTCACCGCACAACCAGCAGATCGTCGGCGACAAGATCTATCTGTCGCACTACCACGGCGGCGTGTACGTGCTCGACGCGAAGGCCGCCTTCGCCGGCATCCCCGAGCGGCCCAAGGAGCTTGGCTTCATCGTGCCGCACGATCCCGAGACGCGTCCGCTGCTCGGCCAGACGGTGAACACCGGGCTACTCGGGCGCTTCTTCACGGACTTCCCGTTCGGCCGGCCCGAGGTGTGGGACATGGTCGCCTACAAGGGGTACGTCCTGGCGGCCGACATGACTGGCGGGCTGTACTCGCTCTCCTACGATGACAGCGAGCTGCCGTACTGCACTGACAAGAAGCGTCCGCGCTCGAGCCTCAAGCGCTCGCGGTCGAGCATCGGTACCAAGCGGCTTGTCCTGCGCGGCGTCGCGAGCGACCGCGGCTGCAAGGCGACCGTCAAGACGCGCAAGCGCAAGGGCACGGTGCGCAAGATGAGCGTCAGCATTGGTATGCGCGGCGGCAAGAGGTGTTCCTTCTACACCGGAAAGGGCACGCTCTCACCGCCGCGCAGTTGTTCGAAGCCGATCTGGATCAAGGCACGCGGGCGCAAGCGCTGGCGCGTCGTCCTGAAGGGCTCCTTCGAGACCGGGAGCTACCGGATCGGGCTGCGCGCCCGCGACGGGTCGGGCAACCACCAGAAGCTCACACGGGTCACGCTGAAACGGAAGTGACCTGTTGGTCGGGCGTCTACTCCCAGGGCCGCGACCCCCGCGCTGACAGGCGGCCGGCGACTTCGGGTGCCGCGGCCGGCGCCGGTGGTCCCGCACCGTGCAACTTGATGCGTCCGCCGCCTCCGCCTCCGCCAGCCGCAGCCGGCGGTGGGGCAGCGCCACGCAACACGATGCGACCGGACGGAGCCGTCGCCGGTGCCGCAGCCGCCGGGGCGGGCGCGGCAGCCGCTGCGCCGTTGGAGCCCGAGCCCGCCGCCGGCACCGGGTCGGTGCTGCCGAGAAGCGAGCCGAGGATCGCCGCGCCGCGAGGGTATTCCTCGCCGATGGGGAGAACCGCGCCGCTGCGGCCGATGCGCTGCAGGAATCTCGAGCCTTCGCCCGGGAAGCACGACTCCACCAGCCCTGCCGCGTCGGGTCCGGCCTTCTTCAAGGCCAAACCCTCGAGCAGGTTGCGGCCCGCGACGAGCGTGGCGTTGATCGCGTCGAGCACGCCGTTGACGGGCGCGGTCTTCGTCGCGATCTCACCGACCCCGCTCAGCGTGTCGTTGAGACCCGCGTTGATCTTGCGGAGCTCCATGATCGTCGCGATGAGAAACAGCGCGAGCGCGGCGACGATCGCCGTGATGAGCAGAATGATTATGGCTACTGGAAGTTCCATCGATATCCCCTTTACGCGTCGGGGAGGGCAGCGTCGAGGGAGCCCCCGTAGTTGGCGAGGCCGGCGACGACCTGGCTGATGTAGTTCTGCGTCGTCACGAGCGCGATGACCGCATCGAGATCACGAGATCCCGCCGCCGCGACGCCCGAGATCGCCTTGACCACCGGCGTGATGCGCTTCGCGGCGTCCAGGACGCCCTTGAGCAGCAGCACCAAGACCACCGCAGCAAGGATGAGGACGACGACCATGACCCATAGGATTTCCATGACCTAACCCCCCGTGACCTTGCGCACGACGAACGCCGCCTTGGCGGCGATCCCCGGCAGTACGGTCAGGATCGTGGCGAACCGTGCGTTGATCTGCCCCACCACGCCGTTGAGCGGCGCGAGGTGCTGTGACTGGACGGTGGTGAGCGCGCCGGCGAGGGCCGTGAGGCCGTCCGCGATGGTCGACAACCCCTGACGCACGCGCGTGAGCGCGATGGCGAGGATGATCACAAGCAGCAGCGTCTCGGCGATGCTGATCGCGATCAGAGTGTCTCTGCTCATGCGATGACCTCCCCCGGGGCGGCGTAGTGGGCGCCGAGTACGTCCATGTAGCCGTCCTGCACGATGGCCTCCTCGATGATGAGGTCGAGGACTCCCGGGGTCGCCGCGAGCTTCGTGAGGTTCGCGGTCTGCCCGGCGAGGACGGGCGCCGCATCCAGCAGGATGGCAACGTTCTGCTTGATGTCTCTGATGAGGCTGAGCAACAGGATCATCAGGACGATCACGACGGCGAGAACGACGCCGCCCATACCGAGCACGACCTGCCAGAGGGCGTGCGTATCACTGGCTGCGAATGAGGTCATTTGCCGACCGCCACCTTCCTGAGCACGCGAGCCATGTGCAGGATCCGGATCGCAGAGTCGTTGACCCTGTCGACCCCTCCATCGAGGCTCGTCGTCTGAGCCCTGACGACGTCCACCCCTGCGCTGGCGTCCGCCGCCTGGTCGGCGATCTTCGCCGCCAGCGTGAGGATGGTCGCCACGATCACGACCACGACGACGATGACAAAGAACGACAGCGACAGTCCTATGTACCAGTCCTGGTAGCCGCCTGCTGCAACCATGAATTCTCCTCTGTGTGGGTCGCGATTCGCGCCAAGCTAACAGATTTAGACCTGTGGGATCTTAGAAAGACTTAAGATATGCAAGAGCCCGGACGCGCGCTGACCAAGATCATCTCGCCGCGCGTGCGCGCGACGGCGCGAGCGGGCCTCCGCGAATCGAGAGCATTGAAGATGATCGCCACCAATGGGCGGCTGGTCTGGAAGAAATCGACGTGCTAGCGCGCTCCTGCGGATAAATCTTGCGTACATGCGCAAGAGGGACGCCTTGGCGGATCAGCGCCCCGGTGCCATCGTCTCTTGTGTGATGAGCACAGACCTGACCTGGGGCCGGCGCTTGCTCATGTGCCCCCCGACGCATTTCGACGTCTCCTACGCGATCAACCCGTGGATGGACCTCTCCGTGACAGTCGATCGCGCGCGAGCGCAGCGCCAGTGGGACGCGCTCGTCGCCACGTACCGTGCCGCCGGCGCCGAGATCGAGCTGATCGATCCGGATCCCGCGCTGCCAGATCTCGTCTTCACCGCCAACCTGGGGATCGTCGACGGCGCCACGTTCGTCCCGGCGCGGATGCGCCATCCCGAGCGCCAGCCCGAGGCAGGCCGCGCCGAAGACTGGTTCCGCGCGAAGGGCTTCGCGGTGCGCCACCTGAGCGATGACGTCGTCCAGGAGGGCGCCGGCGACGCGCTCCCGTTCGGCCGCGCGCTCGTCGCCGGCTACAGCACGCGTTCCTGCGCCGGCGCGTACGCCGAACTCGCCCGGATCGTCGGCGGTCGCATCCTGCCCGTCGAGCTCGTCGACGAGCGCTACTACCACGTCGACATCGCCTTCACCCCGCTGGACTCGCAGTCGGCGCTCGTCGTCTTGTCGGCGATGGACCCCGACAGCGCCCGGCGCGTGACCGATCTCGTCCCCGACCTGATCGAGCTGACCACCGCGGAGGCCGCGGCGTTCTGCGCCAACTCCGTGGCGGTCGGGCGCACGCTCGTCATGCCGGCGTGCACGCCGCGCCTCGAGCGCGAGCTGCGCGCGCGAGGCTTCGAGCCGGTCGTCGTCGACGTCTCGGAGTTCCTCAAGGCCGGTGGCGGACCCCGCTGCCTCACCCTCGCCCTGGACGTCGCGCTCGGCGTCGAGGACACCGCCGCGCTGGCCGAGCGGCGCGCGGCGCACAATTACCACCCGCTGCCCGTCACGGTCAGCGAGGCCTCCGGCGCCTGGGTGCGCGACGATCGCGGCCGCGTCTACCTCGACGCGCTGTCGGCGTACTCGGCGCTGAACTTCGGCCACCGCCATCCGCGCCTGATCGCGGCCGCGCGCGAGCAGCTCGAGCGCGTGACGCTCACGAGCCGCGCCTTCCACAACGACCAGCTCGGCCCGTTCGCACGCGACCTCGCGGCGCTGTGCGGCAAGGACCGCGTGCTGCCGATGAACACCGGCGCCGAGGCGGTCGAGACGGCGATCAAGACCGCGCGCAAGTGGGGCTACGACGTCAAGGGTGTCGCGCCGGATCGCGCGACGATCGTCGTCTGCGAGGGCAACTTCCACGGCCGGACGACGACGATCGTGTCGTTCTCCGACGACCCGCTGGCGCGCTCGGGCTTCGGCCCCTTTGCACCCGGATTTCGCTCCATCGCATTCGGCGACGAGGCCGCGCTGGCCGCGGCGCTGAGCGACGACGACGTCGTGGCGTTCCTCGTCGAGCCGGTGCAGGGCGAGGCGGGCGTCATCGTCCCGCCCGCCGGCTACCTGCGCGCGGCGCGGCGGCTGTGCAGCCAGCACGGCGTGCTGTTGATCGCCGACGAGATCCAGTCCGGTCTCGGGCGCACGGGAAAGACGTTCGCGTGCGAGCACGAAAACGTAGCACCCGACCTCTTCGTGCTCGGCAAGGCGCTCGGCGGCGGGATCGTCGCGCTGTCGGCGGTCGTCGGCGACGACGACGTCCTCGGCGTGTTCGCGCCCGGCACGCACGGCTCGACGTTTGGCGGGAATCCGCTCGCGTGCGCGGTGGGGCGCGCGGTACTCGAACTCATCGCGACGGGCGAGCCGCAGCGCAACGCTGCACGCATCGGCGAGCGGCTGCGCTCGGGCCTGCAGGCCGCCCATCTGCCGGCGCTCCGCGAGATCCGATCGGCTGGGTTGTGGTTCGGGCTGGAACTCGATCCCGACGAGCGCGGGGCGCGGGAGATCTGCGAGGAGCTGCTTGCGCGCGGCGTGCTCGCCAAGGAGACGCACGCGCGAACCGTGCGCCTGTCGCCGCCGTTGACCGTGACGGACGCAGAGGCCGACTGGCTGCTCGAGCGGCTCGTCGCCGTGCTCGCCGGTGACCGCTCGCTGTATCTGGCGCCAACTGGCGCACTCGCGCCGATGCACGCGGCATCCTTCGCCGCATAGACGAACTCGATCGCCAGATCGTCGCTCTCCTGCTCGAAGACGGTCGGATGAGCTTTGCCGCGCTGGGGGAGCGCGTGAACCTGTCGTCGCCCGCGGTCAAGCGCCGCGTCGACCGGCTGCGCGCGACGGGCGTCATCACCGGCTTCACCGCGCTCATCGATCCCGCGGCGATGGGTCAGAAGACGGAGGCGTTCGTCGAGATCCACTGCGCGGCGAACATCAGCCCGAGCGTCTTACGGGAGACGCTCGTGCATGAGCCCGAGGTGGTCGGCGCGTACACGGTGACCGGCGAGGCCGACGCCCTCGCGCACCTGCGCGCGACCGATGTCCAGCACCTCGAGGCGGCGGTCGAGCGCATCCGCGCGCACCCCGAGATCGCGCGGACCAAGACGATCATCGTGCTGAGCCGACTGGTCAACCGCGCGGCCGGCTAGCTCGAGCGCGGCGCGGGTCTCGAGAACCTTGGAGGCGAGCTCGAGCAGATCGAAGACGCGCGGGTCCTTGGCGCTGTAGAACACCTGCGGGCCGGCGCGGCGGCTCGCGAGCAGGCCCTCGCTGCGCATCGCCATGACGTGCTCGCACATGTTGTTCGCGTCGATCCCCGGCTCGGCTTTCAGGTCGGCCACGGTGCGTTCGCCGCCATCGCGCAGGACGCTGAGAATCCGGACACGGGTCGGGTTTGCCAGCAGCGCGAACAGATCAGCTCTGCGGCTGCAGACCGACGGGTCGTGTCGGATTCCCGGAATGACGCTGTCCTGTCTCGGCTTCGAGGGAGGGCGACCGTACCCGATTAGTCGGAGTTTGTGCGGTTCGTGCGATTAAGCGCTGCCGGAGGCCAAGTCGTCGAGCAGTGCGCTCGTGTCCTGGATCTGCTTGGTGAGGATGTCCTTCGCGACCTCGAGGAGCGCGAAAACGCGCGCATCAGCGACGCTGTAATACACGCTCGTGCCCTCGCGGCGGCTTTCGAGCAGCCCCTGCCGGCGCATCGCACCGAGATGCTGCGAGGTGCCACTCGAATCCAGCCCGAGCGCCGATTGCAGATCGCCCACGGTGCGCTCGCCGTTGCGCAGCAATTCAACGATCCGCACGCGGGCGGGATGGCTGAGGAGCCGAAAGAACTCGGCCTTGACGCGGTCGACGGGGAGGGTTTCGGGGCGTGTGGCGCGTGGCTGCTTCATAAGAGGCGGTCCGCCGGCTGATTGGGCGGTACCCGTCCGTTCAGTCAACGTAGCAAATCATGGTCTTCGAAGACCGTAATGCTTGCCGCCCACAGACATGCCTGGCCGGCGCGGGCGTGCCCGCGCCGTCAAACCTCGGCCAAGCTCTATGTGCCGCTGCGGCGTCTGGGCGCCCCGCTCGCCGTCCGCGCGGGGCCGGCGACTGCTCAGGCCGACAGCACTTAGCGCGACAGCGCGGCGCGCGCCTCGCGCGCCATCGCGTGCACGATCTCGGCGGCCGGCCGGACGTCGCCGACGAGGCCCGCGGTCTGGCCGGTGAACGGCGTCAGCTCATCCGGCCGCCCGCGCTTGACCGAGCCCATGATGCGGCCGCGCAGTTCTTCCGCCTGATCGCGCGCGTCGTCGGGTCGCGCCTGCCACTCGGACACGAAGTCCGTGCGGATGACCCGCGGCACGACTTCGTAGGCGCCCGGGCCGGGCGGCATGATCGACGCCCACGTCGCGAAGCGCACGGTGTCCTCTGATTGCGCGGCGATGATCGCCTGTTTCCACTCGTCGCTCGCGGCCGCCTCGTCGGAGGCGAGGAAGCGCGTGCCGACGTTCGCGCCCGCGGCGCCGAGCACGAGCGCGGCGGCGAGCCCGCGCCCGTCCGCGACGCCGCCGGCGACGAGCACCGGGATGGGCGCCACGGCGTCGACGACCTGCGTTGCGAGCGCGAGCGCGCCGACGCCCCCCACCATCCCCTGACCGCCGGCCTCGCTGCCCTGAGCGATGATCACGTCGACGCCCCGCTGCGCCGCCTCGCGCGCCTGGGCGGTGGTGTGCACCTGATGGATGACGCGGACGCCCGCGTCGTGCGCGCGCGCGACGAGCTCGCCCGGGTCCCCGAGCGCGAGCGACACAGCGGCGGGCCGGGCTTCGAGCGTCACGTCGAACGCCTCGGCGTCGAGCGCCGGAACCACGTGGTTGACGACGAACGGCCGGTCCGTCAGCGCCCGCACGCGGCCGATCTGCTCGCGGACATGATCTGCCGAGGCGAAGATCGCGGCGACGGTGCCGATAGCGCCCGCGTTGCTCACCGCGGCGACGAGCTTGGGCGACGTGGCAGGCCAGATCGCAGCCTGCAACACCGGAACCTCGATCTCGAACATCGCGGTGAACGGCGTGTGCAGCATGGACCCACGCATTCTCGCGCGATCATGCAGTGCTGTGCAAGAACCTGACGAGCGCATGCGGATCGACCGATGGTTGTGGGTCGCGCGGTTCTTCAAGACGCGCGGGCTCGCCGCCGACGCGGTGAAGGGCGGCCGCGTGCACGTCGACGGGCAGCCGGTGAAGCCGAGCCGGGAGATCGGCGCGGGCGACCCGCTCGAGATCACGATCGGGCACGTGCGCCGCTGCGTGATCGTGCTCGGCATCGCGCCGCGCCGCGGGCCGGCGAGCGAGGCCGCGCTGCTCTACGAGGAAAGCGCGGAAAGCATCGCCGAGCGCGAGCGACTGGCCGCGGAGCGGCGGCTATCAGCGCCGCCGCGCTTTGACGGCGGCGGTCGGCCGACGAAGCGCGATCGCCGCCAGCTCGAGGCCGAGCGGCGCCGTCGCGGCGGCTCGTAGTGGGCAGACGCGCGGCTACGGCCGTGGCTTGCCGTTGACGCCGATCGCCCACCACAGGCCGCCGTTGAGGAAGACGTCGTGGCACAGCACCTCGCCGGGCCCTTCGTTGACGTAGTAGTACAGCGGCCTGCCGGCGTACGTCACCTGCCGGCGCCCGTTCTTGCGGCGGGTCGTGCCGAGCAGCGATCTACGCACGCCTTTGCCGGCCACCGGCTTGCCCTTGGCGTAGACGGGCGGCCACGCCTTCGAGCAGCCGCCGTAACAGCGAGAAGTGCCCTTGCGGTCACGATCAAAGACATAGACGGCCTGCCTGTGCGGGCCGAAGAGCATCGTGCCGAAGTCCGACCCGCGGGCGGTGATCTTCGTCCCGGCGGCCATCGCACTGGGCGCCGGCAGCGCGATGAGCGCCAGCACGACGAGCGATGTGCGACAAGGGATGCGTCGGGCCATGCGCCGATCCTGTCCGCCGCTGCTTACGTGCCGCTTACGCCTTCAGCGCTCGGCGAAGCGCACGTCACGGTCGCGATCGACCGACCAGCGCCCGTGGCGCCAGCTGATCCGCGTGCCGTCCGCCAGTCGCGCGGCCGCGTGACCGAGGCGCGGCTCCCCCCACAGCGTCGCCTCGAGCGGGCGCTCCGTCTCGGGGGTGTCGCCGAGGCCCGCCGCGACGTGCGCGGACGGGTACGTGACGATGATCGCGCCGTTGCGCACCCAGACGGGAATCGTGTCGCGCGCAGCGGGCGCGACGACCTCGGCGCCCCCGCGAACGTGCTCGCCGGACCACGCCTCGATCCAGTCGCCGTGCGGCAGCGCGACCTCGCGCTCGCGCGCGCCCTCGTCGAGCACCGGGGCGACCCACAGCGACGGGCCGTAGCCGTAGCAGTCGGCCACCGTCCAGCCGCGGTCGTCGGACGGGTCGAGGAGGTGCCGCGGGCGGATGATCGGCAGCCCGCAGCGCGCCGCGGTGGCGGCCGCGGCGCGGACGTAGGGGACGAGCTGCTCGTGTAGCAGGACGTAGGCGCGGTAGATGTCCAGCGTGCGCCTGTCGTAGGTCCAGGGTTCCTGCTTCATGCGCCCGTGGGCCTGCATGAGCGGGGTGAAGCAGCCAAGCTGCGCCCAGCGCACCAGCAGCTCGGGTGCGCAGCGCTCGACGAGGCGATGGCCGAGGTAGCCGCCGACGTCATGCGACCAGTTCGAGCAGCCGCTCGCCGCGGCCGACAGCGACGACGCGACGAGGATCCGCAGCGACCAGAAGTCCGATACCTGGTCGCCACCCCAGAGCATCCCGGTGGCCTGCTGGCCGGTCCAGCCGCTGCGCCCGAACAGCACGCCGCGACCGGGGTGGACCTCGTCGAGTGCGCCCTGCATGCAGCGGCGGTAGCGCCCGCCGACGGTCCAGGCTGACCGGGCGCCGGTCGTGCCGTCGGCGAAGCGCACGTCGTCGGGGAAGTAGTAGCCCTCGCCGTCGTCGGCCTTGATCCCCTCGACGCCGCGCTCCAGCGTGCGCTTGGCCTGCGAGCGCCACCATTCCTCCGCCGCGGGCGAGGTGAAGTCGATCGGCGACCCGGTGCCCATCCACCAGCGGGTCACGAACGGTGCGTCGTCATGCGCGTCGCGGACGTAGTGGCCGGCCGCGGCGCCCTCCGCGTAGTTCGACGCCGGCGCCTCGTGCAGCGCGCGCGACTGCGCGTCGGGCGGAAACTGGCCGTCGGCCGACTCGAGGTTCACCCACGGCGCGACCCACACGACCGTCCGCACACCGCGACCGCGGAAGTCGCGCACCATCGCGTCGAAGTCGGTGAACTGGTGCGGGTTGGGCTCCCAGGTGTTGTATTGCGTCTCCCACGGGGAGTCGAGCACGACGGCATCGAGCGGGATCGCCTCGCGCTCGCAGCCGTCGACGTCGTCTTCGACCTCGACCTGGTGGTTGTAGACGTCGCGCGACTTCCAGAAGCCGTAGCCCCACTCGGGCAGCACCGGCGGCAGCCCGGTCGCGCGCAGGTAGCGGCGCAGCCGGGCGGCGGGGGAGGGGTCGGTGAAGATCTTCAGCCGCAGCGGTCCCGCGCGGGCACGGGCGGAGACGATCGTGCGGTCGCCGAGCTCGAAGCGCATCCCGTTGCCGTGGCCATCGGCCCAGACGGCGTAGCCGCGAGCGGACTGCAGCCACGGCGCGGGCGCGTAATCGCCCTGCGGCACGCCGCCCCTGGCGAGCAGATCCTCGGGGCAGTCGGGTCCCGTGTAGCGACGGTCGGCGCCGAGCTGGATCTCGCGGCCGGCGTGGTCGACGTGCCGGTTGTGGCGCGCGCCGAGCCCGGCGAAGCGCTCCTCGGGGCGTCCGTCCCAGTCGACGGCCAGGCGGAGCGGATCGCCGTCCAGCTCGAGCTCGAACGCGACCGTCTCGGCGTCGGGCAGCGTGATCCGCAGCCGACCGCGCCGGTCGCCGTCGCAGCGCACGGCGAGCTCGACGCCGTCGGCGAGCGGCTCGGCGACGCTGACGGCGATGACACGCTCGGGCAGGCCGAGGTCCTCGCCGGCGACGACGCCCTCGGTGAACTGGATGAACATGTCCTCGATCTCGCCCTCGATGCCGAAGAGCCCGAGCGCGCGGATGAGCCGCCTGCCGTCGCGGCGCACATGGATTGCGAAGGGGTGGTGCGTGATCTGCACCCGGACCGCCCCGCGATCGAGCACGAGGCCGTCGAGCATCGTCGCGGTCGAGATTGTCATGGGCGAGAGGTTCGCCGCTTGCGCCCGGACCCTCCACCGTTTCACCAGAACGTCACACGGCGCCGTAGCTGCTCGTCTGCGATGTTTGCTTGGGCGCACAACGGGCAGCGCAAGGGGATGAACCCTTCCACCACAAGTCAGGTCCCGCTCGTGCCGCTGCGCGGGGACGTCGACATCCCACAGCTCGGGTTCGGCGTCTTCCAGGTCCCGCCCGGCGACACCGCCGCGGTTGTCACGCAGGCGCTGCAGGCGGGCTACCGCCACATCGACACCGCGGCCGCCTACGGCAACGAGGCAGGCGTGGGCCAGGCCGTCCGCGCCGCGGGGCTCGACCGCGAGGAGGTCTTCATCACGACGAAGTGCTGGAACCAGGATCACGGCTACGAGCAGGCCAAGCAGGCACTGCGCGCGAGCCTCGACCGGCTCGAGATGTCGCACGTCGACCTGTACCTCATCCACTGGCCGGTACCGGCGCACGATCGCTACGTTGAGACGTGGCGCGCGTTCGTCGAGCTGCAGGCCGACGGGCTGGCGCGATCGATCGGCGTGTCGAACTTCCGGCCGGCGCACCTCAAGCGGATCATCGAGGAGACCGGCGTGACGCCCGCCGTCAACCAGGTCGAGCTGCACCCGCGCCTCCAGCAGACCGGCCTGCGACGCGAGCACGCCGAGCTCGGCATCGAGACCGAGGCGTGGAGCCCGCTCGCCCAGGGTCAGGTGCTCGGCGACCCGGTGATCACCGGGATCGCCCGGGCGCACGACAGGTCGGTCGCCCAGGTCGTCCTGCGCTGGCACCTGCAGCTCGGCACCATCGTCTTCCCGAAGTCCGCGACCCTCGAACGCATCGAGGAGAACCTCGACGTCTTCGACTTTCATCTGTCGGCGGCGGAGATGGAGGCGATCGAAGCGCTCGACGCCGGCGCGCGGATCGGCCCCGATCCGGACGTGTTCGTGCGGCCGTAGCGGTCGCCCAGGCATGGCGTCGGAGGAATGGACCGAGGCTGAGCACGCCAACCGCTACCTGGCGCTGGCTGACAGCGTTCCGCGCCGCGCAGAGGGAGAGGGCGTCCTGGCTGAGCTGGTGCCCGCCGATGCTCGTCGCATCCTCGACCTCGGGACGGGCGACGGCCGCCTGCTCGCTCTGCTGCTCGCTGACCGTCGCGACACGGTCGGCGTGGGCCTCGATTTCTCCGATGTCATGCTCGAGGCGGCACGCAACCGCTTCGCCGACGACGAGCGCATCGAACTCGTCAAGCATGACTTCGCAGCACCGCTGCTCGCGCTGGGGTCCTTCGACGTCGTCGTGTCGTCGATGGCCATCCACCATCTCGAGCACGAGCGCAAGTGCGCGCTGTACCGCGAGGTCTTCGAGCTGCTCGAGCCGGGCGGGGTGTTTGCGAACTTCGAGCACGTGGCGTCGGCCACGCATCGCCTGCACCTCGCGTTCTTCGCAGCGATCAACGAGCCGCTCGAGCACGAGGACCCCTCCGACCGCCTGCTGGATGTCGAAACGCAGCTCGGGTGGCTGCGCGAGCACGGCTTCGATGACGTCGACTGTTACTGGAAGTGGCGCGAGATGGCGCTGCTGGCGGGCGTCAAACCCGGCTAGCCGGACCCTACTTCTTCAACTTCACGATCCGTTTGATGTTACGCCTGTTGCCGGCGGCGTCGACGATCTTGAGCCTGATCGTGGCGGTCACCTTCGTGCCCTTCTTGATCGCCTTCCTGATCTTCTTGGACGCTGCCCTGGACGCCTGCTTGGTGCCCCGCGGCTTGAGCTTCAGCGTCGTGCTCTTGCCGGCGGCGATCGTCACGGTCTTGGTGGTGAGCTTGATCGCCCGCTTGACGCCCTTGATCTTCACCGAGCCGCTCGCGGTGACCACGACATAGCTCCCGGAGGGAGCGCTGACCTTCGTGCCGATCGACAGCGACGTGCCCGTGACCTTCTGGCTGGCGTTCGGGGCGATCACGGTGTTGGCCACCGGGTTGATCGCGTTGCCGCCGCTGAGCGCCGGCGTCGGCGTCGATGCGGGCGGTGGTGGCGGCGGCGAATCGGGGCCACCCGGGTTCGCGGGGGGGTCGGTGGCGATGGTGAGGACCTGATTGTTGCTGCCCACGTTGCCAGCGGGGTCCGGTGCCGACACGGCGACCATCCACGAACCCACCCCAACAGTGGTCGGGGTCGCGTTCCACGTGCCGTTGGGCTGCACGAGCGTCGTCATCGACTGGCCCGCGATCGAGACCGTGACGGTCGTGCCGGACGCAGCGTTGGAGGTCCCCGCGATGGTCGGGGTGACGTCGCTCGTCGTTCGCGTTGCCCCGCCGGTGATCGCGACGACCGGCGACACCGTGTCGACGGTCAGCCACTGAGTGAACGTCGCCGTGTTCCCGGCGGGATCCGAGACCGACATGACGATGCGATGCGGGCCGTCGGAGAGGTCGGCTGCGGTGACCGACCAGGCTCCGTCGTCCTGGGTCAGGCCGGTGAGCGTCTCGTCGGCGAGCGTCACGGTCACCGTCGTGCCGACGGGCACGTTCGCCGTCCCTGAAACGTTCGGTGTCGGATCGTTGGTCAGCGCGTTCGCCGCACCGGTGATCGTCACGGCGGGCGCGGCAGTGTCGATCGTCAGCACCTGGCTGGCGCTGGACTCGTTGCCGGCAGGGTCGGTGACGGAGGCGGTGACGGCGCGCGGGCCGTCGGTCAGCGCCGTCGTTCTCACGTTCCACACGCCCTGAGGCTGCACGAGCGCGGCCCGGGTCTGCGAGCCCACGGTCACGCGGACGATCGTGCCCGGCGCGACGTCGCTGGTGCCCGCGATCGTGGGGGTCGAGTCGTTCGTCGTGTCCGACGGTCCGCCGTCGATGGTGACTTCGGGCAGCACCGTGTCGACGGTCAGCAGTTGGGTGGTGCTCGCCGCGTTGCCTGCCGCGTCGGTGACCGCGGCGACGACCGGGTAGCTGGCGTTCGCCAGGATCGCCGGGCTCACCGACCACGCGCCGGCGGAGGGGGTCGCGGTCAGCGTCTGCCCGTTGACGGTCACCGTGACGAGGCCGGGCGCCTCGAGGTCGGTCGTGCCGCTGATCGTCGGAGTCGTATCGGTCGTGTACGCGGTGCTCCCACCGGCGATCGTGACCGTGGGCGGGGAGCTGTAGAACTCGTTGGAGTCCAGCGTGAGGGCGCCGTTGCGAGCGAACACGCGGCCGTTGACTAGGGTCCCGGCACCCACCCCGGCCGCGTTGAGCGCCATGAGCGTGCCCGCGAAATCGGCGTTGGCGCCGATAGCGCCGGCACCGTTGACCTGCCAGAACACCCGGGACGCCTGCGCGCCGTTGATCAGATTGACGTGGCTGCCCGCGGCGAAGGCCAGGGCGCCGTCGACCTGGAAGACGAAGACGGCGTTCGGGTTGCCCCCGCCGTCGAGCGTGACCGTCGTCGTGTTCGACGCGGCGCCGGGGATGGTGTACAGCCCCGGAGCGATCGTCGCGCCGGCCAGAGCGAGGGCGAGTGGGGCGCCGTCCGGTCGATTGGCGACGTTGTCGTACGCGGCGACGAGGTCGTCGTGCGCCTGCGCGGCGGCTGCGGTGCCGATCCGCTTGGTTGCGGTGACCACGCCGGGCGGGAAGCCGAGGGGCTGCGTGTTGGCCTTCACGCCGAGATCGCCACGGAGCGTGGTGTGCGGGGCGGTGGGGGCGTTGACGGTGTTGGCGACCGAGGTGCCGCTCAGCACCGCGTAGGTCGACGCCGTGCCGAGGTCGACCATGGGGGTGGCAGCTGCGACGGCGGACGGGGCGGCCGCCCCGAAGCCTGCGACCACGAGGCCGCTGGCAAGTGCTGCGAGGGCGAGACGACACGATGCCAACCACGGGCGGGACATGAACGAGCACCTCCAAAGAGGGGCTGGGTCCGAGCCCGGCGGCGGGGCTGTCCGAGCCCGGCGGCTGATTACTGCAATGCGTGCATCGGCGCGCGGCGTCGCGAGCTTGACTTGACCGCACGCCCGGTAGACGGGGGCGACCAGCGGCGGTCCAAGCTCGCCAGGCGGCGGAGTCCCGGATGGGACTGATTGGTGACGACGGCGCAGGGCGTACACTGAAACGGTCTATTGGATAGGCGCGGGGCTCTCCGAGACTCGTCGCCTCGCCATCAGGAGGCCGATCATGGCCACTCCACCGTCAGGCGACGACCGTCGGCACAACACCGCCGGGCCGATCGGCGGACAGCAGCAGATCAGCGCCGCGGTTATCGAGGGCCTCGAGGACGCTCTGGCCCTGGTCGACAGTGACAGCGACGAGCGCGTGACCGTGGGCGCGGGTCGACCGCCCGCTGCGGCGGACGGCCGTCGCGAGCCCAGCTAGCGTTCTCCCTGACGGACGGGCGTCCCGCCGGTGCGCGTGGTCGCGGCCGGAGGATCTGACGGCGTGAGCGCTGACTGCGCTTCACGCGAAGGTCACATCCCAGATCCACCCGGTTCACAAAATCCCGCGATTTGCAGGGAGACTCCCAGGCATAGAAGGAGTCCGACCAAGGAACAAAGGGAGCAACGATGACCCCTGAATCGACCAGCCGGGTCGACCTGCACTGCCACTCGACCGCCTCGGCGGTGTCCAAGCTCGGCGTGCAGCGCGCGCTGGGACTACCGGAGTGCGCCACGCCTCCGGAGGAGGTCTACGAGCTCGCCAAGCGTCGCGGGATGGACTTCGTGACGATCACCGATCACGACACGATCGATGGTGCGCTGGAGCTCGCCGAGCGCTACGACGACGCGTTCGTCTCCGAGGAGCTCACGGCGTGGTTCCGCGGCGAGCAGCGGGCCGTCCACATTCTTGTCTGGGGGATCACTCCGGACGATCACGAGCGCCTGCAGGCGCTCGCCGGCGACGTCGAGGCCGTCGCCGAAGAGCTTGTCGAGCGCGACATCACCTGCGCGCTCGCGCACCCGTTCTACGCCGTCGAGGCGCCGCTCATGCCGCGTCACCGCCGGCGCCTCGCGCAGCTGTTTGCGATCTGGGAGACGCGCAACGGCTCGCGTGCACGGGAACTGAACGCGCCGGCCACCGTGTACATCGAGACGCACGGCGGCACCGGTGTCGGCGGCAGCGACGATCACGCCGGTGTCGACATCGGCCGCACGTTCACCGAGACCCCCGCGTGCACGACCTGGCGCGCGTTCCTCGACTCGGTCGCGGCCGGCGACGCGCGGCCGCGCGGCGAGCAGGGCAGCGCCGCGAAGTGGACGCATGCCGCGATGGGCCTCGCCACGCGCGCACTCGGGCGGGGCGACTTGGGCGGAGCGCCACCCTCCCCGCAGGCCGTGTTCGCCATGGTCCAGCGGCTGATGAGGGAAGGCGACGCACGCAGCGGCCACACGGGCACGGGCCTCGTACCCGACGACGCTCGCGCCCTCCTGCGCGCCTGGCTCAGCGCGGTCGAGCTCGACCTCTCCGAGACCGAGCTGCTCGCCTACCTGCAGCGCGACGACTTCCTCCACGCTGACCTCTTCCGCCGCGCTCGCTGTAGTCACGAGCGCAAGCTCGCCCGCGCGGTACATGACATCGTCGGCACGGCGCCCGCTGGCGCCGACCTCCCTGCCGCGGCGGCGTCGCTCTTCGACGCGTGCCTCGCCGCGATCCCCTACGCGCCGGCCGCGGCCTTCCTCGGCCGCGAGAAGGCCAAGCTCGCCCATCGCGACGGCGAGCCGCTGCGCGTCGCCCTCGTCGCCGACGCCGTCGGCGGCATGCACGGCGTCACGCACACGCTCGACGAGCTGCGCGAGCGCGGCGTGCCGGGCTTCGAGGTCGAGGTCGTCGGCACCGACGCGAGCGTCGACCGCCGGCTGAGCGCCGTCGCCGAGGTGGACATCCCGTTCTACGCCGGCCTGAAGGTCGGCGTCCCGAGCCTGCCCGCGATCGTCGAGACGCTCTCCGAGGGCCGCTACGACCTCGTCCACCTGTGCTCGCCGGGACCGTCTGGCGCCGCCGCCGCGGTGATTGCGCGCGTCATGGGCGTGCCGGTCATGGGCAGCTACCACACCGAGCTCGCCGTCTACGCGGGCCTGCGCTCGCAGGACCCGGGGCTCGAGCTCGCCGCGCGGATGGCGATCGCGGCCTTCTACGGCCAGTGCCGGCGCGTGCTGTCGCCAAGCGCCGCCTCCGATGACGTGCTGCGCGGCATGGGTATCGGCGAGGACCGGATCGGGCGCTGGGACCGCGGCGTGGACCTGAGCCGCTTCTCGCCACAGCGCCGCGTCGAGGGCCTCATGCCCGGCGCGATCACCGTGCTGTACGCCGGCCGCCTGACGAACGAGAAGGGCGCCGATCTGCTCGCCGACGCGTTCCTCGCCGCACGCGAGCGCGATCCGCGCCTGCACCTCGCACTCGCCGGCGGCGGGCCGGAGGAGGACATGCTGCGCGAGCGCCTCGGCGAGCACGCGACGTTCCTCGGCTGGCTGGAGGGCAACGAGCTCGCCGTCGCCTACGCGAGCGCGGACATCTTCCTGTTCGCCAGCCGGACGGACACGTTCGGCCAGGTGCTGCTCGAGGCACAGGCCAGCGGGCTTGCGGTCGTGGCCGTCGCCGAGGGCGGCCCGATCAGCATCGTCACCGATCGGGCCACCGGCCGCCTGTGCCCCCCGGACGCGCATGCGCTGGCCGCCGCGGTGACGGAGCTCGCCGATCAGCCTTCGCAGCGTGAGCGCCTCGCCCGGACGGCGCTCGAAGCCGTCGGCGAGCGAACCTGGGAGCGGTCCCTGCAGCGCCTCGCCGACGGGTACCGTCGCGCGCTGGACCCGGCTGACCAGGGTCAGGCGCTCGGGGACTCCGTCCGTGCCGCGTGAGTCCTCGCCGATCCGTGCTGCGCGTGGTGCGGACGTCGCCCCGCCATCCACCACGCGCCGTGGCCGGCGACGACGGCGATGCGTTTCACCGTCGCGCTCAAGTCCTGGCGCGTTCGCGTCGATGCAGTACCCGTGAAGCGATCTGTACCAGGCGCACTGGCGGTTGCCGCGGCCGTCCTGGCCGGCGCGGTGTTCACTCCCGGCGCCTCGGCGGTTGGCACGGCGGACCTGAACGCCGTCATCACGGACTTCGCCGGCGACGGCGACATCACGGCCTGCAAGTTCTCCAAGGCGCAGCTCGAGTACGTGCGCAGCCAGATCTCGCCCGACATCGACGCCTACGCGCCCGATCTACGCGGGGAGGTCAACGGCGAGATCGCGCGCTGGACGAACGGCGGCTGCGGCTCCTCCAACGCGGGCAACGGCAACGGCGCCACCCCGATGGGCGCGTCCCGCGCGACGATCAAGTCGCTCAAGGTGGCAAAGAACCGGCGCAGCGTGAAGGTGAAGCTCAAGTGCCCCGCCGCCGCGCCCGCCTCGTGCAAGGTCAAGATCAGCGGCAAGCTCGCCGGCAAGACCGCCGCGAAGAGCAAGTCGGCGACGGTCGCGCGCGGCAAGACGAGGACGGTCAAGGTGACGCTCAAGTCGTCCGCCCGCAACCGCCTGAAGTCCAAGGGCGGCAAGCTGAAGATGTCGGCCAAGACGACGGGCTCGACGCTCGCGGCCGCCTCACGCAGCATCAACGTCGCCGCCGGCTGACTCAGCCGGATCGGAGCCGCGCAGATCGTCGTCCCGGCGACGCCGACGTGGCTCGGGCACCGTCGAGCGTGCTCGATCCGCGCCGAGGGTCAGCAGATTGGTGAACCGAGTTTCACCCGGCTACACGAGCTCGGCGTCGCACATGACCTCGACGAGCGCCGGTCCGTCGTGGGTAAGCGCCCGTTTCAGCGCGGCGTCGAGGTCGGCCTTGTCGGTGACGCGGATCCCGAGCGCGCCGCACAGCGTGGCGTACTGCGAGAAGTCGGGGTTGTGCAGCGTCGTCTGCCAGACGTCCCACTCGCCGGCACGCTGCTCCTTGGAGATCTTGCCGAGCTGGCCGTTGTTGAGCAGCACGTGGGTGATGTTCATGTGCTCCTTGACGGCGGTCGTCAGCTCGGCCATGTACTGCCCGAACCCGCCGTCGCCGGTGACCGCGACGAGCTTGCGGTCCGGTGCGGCCGCCCAGGCACCCATCGCGGCGGGATAGCCGAAGCCGATCGAGCCCAGGTAGCCGGACATCAGCACGTCGTGGCGGCGGCACTCGAAGTAGCGGCCGAACGAGTACGCGTGGTTGCCGACGTCGACGGCGATCACGGCGTCGTCGGGGATCGTTCGGTTCAGCGCGGCAAACACGGCCGCCGAGTTGACGCCGCGGCCGCGGTCGTCGTGCATACGCGACGCCTTCTCGGCGCGCCAGATCGCCTGGCGTGCCGCGACCTCGGGTCGCTGGTCAACCGTGTCGTGATCGTCGGGGAGCTCGGCGGCGAGCGCCGTGACCGAGGCGCCCATCTCGCCCCACACCGGCACGGTGACCGGGTGAAACTTGCCGAGCTGCAGCTGGTCGAGGTCGACCTGGATGATCGGCTTGTGCTCGTAGATGCCGGTGTGATTGGAGAACGACGCGCCGAGCACGACGATCAGATCGGACTCGTTCATGAACCACGAGGCGACCGGGGTGCCGGAGCGGCCGAGGACGCCGGTCGCGAGCGGGTGGTCGTCGGCGATCGCACCCTTGGCCTTGAACGTCGTGATGACCGGGGCGTGCAGCCGTTCGGCGAGCGCCGTCACGGCGGGCATGTGCTGCTTGGCGCCGTGGCCGACGATGATCACGGGGCGCCGGGATGCGCGCAGCAGCTCGCCGGCCTGCGCGACCGCCGCGGCCGGCGGGGAGATGCCCAGATCGGGTATCCGGCCCTGCGGCGTGGAGACCGGCGCGTCGGGCGCGGGCAGGGTCTGGACGTCGTCGGGGAAGATCAGGTGCGCGACGTCGCGCTTGAGCAGCGCGTGCTTGACGGCCAGGGCCGCGAGCTCCGCGTGGCGGCTCTCAGGCAGCACGGTCTGCGACCAGCCCGCGACGGCGGAGAACGCGCCCGCGAGGTCGATCTCCTGAAATGCGCCGGGCCCGAGCACCTGGACGTCGACCTGGCCAGTGAGCGCGAGGACCGGCGAGCGGTCGACCTTGGCGTCCCACAGCCCGGTCATGAGGTTCGTGGCGCCGGGGCCGGCGATCGTCAGGCACGCCGCCGGGCGGCCCGTGAGCTTGCCGAAGGCCGACGCGGCGAAGGCGGCGGCGCCCTCGTGACGGATGCCGACGTACGTGAGGTTGCCGGCCTCCACCTGGCGCCGGATCGCGTCTGCGAGCCCGAGGTTGGAGTGCCCGACCATCCCGAAGACGTGCGTGACGCCCCACGCGACGAGCGTCTCCACCATCAGATCGGTGACGGTGCGCGCGTGCGGCGGTGCCTCCTCGACGCCGATGTACACGCCGTCCTCACGGATCTCGAGCGGATACGTCGAGGCCGTGTCGGTGTAGTCGCCGGGCGGCGAGCCGGTCAGCGGGCAGTAGTCGTAGCCGTGCCACGGGCAGCGCAGGTTGCCGTTCTCGATCGAGCCCTCGCCCAGCGGTCCGCCCTGATGCGGGCAGCGGTTGTCCAGCGCACCGAAGCGGCCGTCGTAGTGCGTCAGCGCGATGCTCTTGCGCCCGGCGGTGACCGTCCGCACGCGGCCCTCGGGCAGCTCGTCGGGCGACTCCAGGACGCGATGCCAGCTGAGCGCGGCGGGCTGCTGCACGGTGGTCATCGGTGCTCGGGGTTCGCGTTCTCAGCCGCGCAGCCGGCATCCCACTCGGCACGCACGTTGCCGTGGGCCGGGATTCCGCCGGTGTCCTTGAGCATGCGTGCGACGTGCAGCAGGTTCCAGGTCGCGAAATGCGTGTTGCGGGCGGTGAAGTCGTTCTCGGGGCCGCCGGAGCCCTCGTCGAGGTAGCTCGGGCCCGGGCCGGCCTCGCCGATCCAGCCGGCGTCGGCCTGCGGCGGGATCGTGTAGCCGAGGTGCTGCAGCGAGTAGAGGATGTTCATCGCGCAGTGCTTGACCCCGTCCTCGTTGCCGGTGATCAGGCAGCCGCCGACACGGCCGTAGTAGGCGTACTGGCCGGCGTCGTTGAGGATGTGGCTGTTGCCGTACAGGCGCTCGATGACCTGCGTGCACACCGACGACTTCTCGCCCAGCCAGATGGGCGACAGCAGGATGAGGATGTCGGCGGCCATGACCTTCTCGTGGATGTCGGGCCAGTCGTCCTCGGCCCAGCCGTGCTCGCGCATGTCCGGCCATACACCGGTCGCGATCTGATGGTCGACGGCGCGAATCACGTCGACCTCGACGCCCTGGTCGCGCATGAGCGCGATCGAGGTATCCGCGAGCCCCTGCGTGTGCGACGTCTCAGGTGAACGCTTGAGCGTGCAGTTGATGTACAGCGCTGTGAGATCTGAGTAGTCCATGCTGCGTTTGTCTCGCGAGCGGCCGATTCGTAACGCGCCGGTCGCAAAGAGGACGAAAACCGCATGGACACCGACGACTCGAGGGCCGCAGTCCTCGAACCCCCTGCGCCTGATCCACGCTCGATCAGCGCGCCGCCGCCCGGCTGGGAGACCACGCGTGAGTCGCTGCATGTGCTCGCCGAACACGTCATCGCGCCCGCGCGGTATGCGGTCGACGAGCGCATCCGGCTGCGCTGGCTACCCGGCGGGTTCGGCACGCCGCGCTTCGGCGTCGACCAGCAGATCCGCGTCGAGGGCGACGAGCTCAGCGTCACCGCCGGCGGCTCGTGCCGGCGCCAGCCGATCACCTCCTGCCGCGAGGCCGCCGCGCTCGCCGGTCTCGACCCGGCCGGCCGGCCGACCGGATCACTCACGGTCGACCCCGACGCGGCACGCTGGCTCGGCGAGTTCTACGGCTTCGTGCTCGCGGTCCTCGAAGACCTCCGCGAGCACGTCGACGCTGACGACCCCGTGATCTGGCCCGAGCACTTCGACTACGCGATCACCGCAGGTGAGCAGAGCACGGGATCGCGCGCCAACTACGGCGGGTCGCCCGGCGACGAGGACCACCCCGAGCCCTACCTGTACGTCGGACCCTGGGAGCCGCGCGCGGGCGAGCTGTGGAACGCGATCGGATTTGAGGGGG
The DNA here is from genome assembly GCA_963705315.1 of uncultured Actinomycetes bacterium. Classification (GTDB taxonomy): domain Bacteria; phylum Actinomycetota; class Thermoleophilia; order Solirubrobacterales; family Solirubrobacteraceae; genus CADCVQ01. The sequence continues at coordinate 3,021,923 of OY970068.1, read as the reverse complement.
CAGAGCTTGCGCTGGGCGAACTGCTTGGAAGCGACGATCCGCGCGCGCTGGCACTCGCGTTCTACCTCGCGCGCCTCGGTGAGCTGCAACAAACGGCGTAAGACTGTCGTAACCGATGGGCCAGTAACAAGACCACCGCTCCAGAGACTCCTCTGCAAGACATCAAGCCACCAGAGGAGGCCCCATGCTCTGTGCCCACACCGTACGCCGGCTCAAGCCCGGCACGTTCGACGAGTTCGTCAACGCGTTCGCCCCGACCGAGAACGACGCCCCCGCCGGCTGGGTGCGCTTCCACGTCCTGCGCGGGCTCGCCGACGAGAACGAGGTCGTTACCTTCGGCTTCTTCGACGGGACGCTCGAGGAGCTCCAGCGCAGCCAGGACGACTCCGACTTCGACGAGCGCCGCGCCGCGATCGATCAGTACGTCGACGCCGTGATCGCCAACGGCGTCTACGACATCGCCGTCAGCCTGCTGCCCGACGGCGCTGCCACATCGTAACGACGGCGCGAGCGCGCGTTCAGCCTCCGGTCTGCACGCCCAGCCGCTGCGCGAGCCAATCCGCTTGCCACGCGCGCTCGCGCCCGACCGCGTCGACGTCGTCCTCGGCGAACGCGGCCGCGTGAGACGCGATGAAGCCATTGACGGCAGCATGCGTCGGCGCCGTGGACGGCCGGGCGATCGCTCCGAGCACGTGACGCGCGCCGTCGCCGGCGTAGCCGGCGGCGCGCTCCGCGTCAGACTGAAGCTCGGTGAGGTGCGCGCAGGCCGCGGCGAGATCCTCGGCGGTGTCGCACGACGCGAGCGTCTCGTGGGCCCGTGAGTCGCCGGCCAGCACCGTCAGCGCCGCGTCGCGTGCGCGTAGCGCGCAGGCCTCTGCGAACGCCACCATGAGCGCCGTGTTCCACAGCTCGACGCGCTCGACCAGCCGTCCGCGGTCGGCGACGAGCTTGCCGCAGTCGACCGCGACGTCACCGTCGAGCTCGACGCGCCACAGCTCGCTGTCGATCCACTCGGGCAGGTCCGCGACGCGGCAGGCGTGGACGCGGTCCACGCACACGCGCGCGCCGGCCCCCGTCGCGGTTGCCGACAGCCACGCGCCGGCGGGCGGCCAGCGCACGCCGGAGAACGGTCCGACCTGCCCGTCGCGGAGGAACTTGTAGGCGATCACGCGCGGCGCGCCTGCCACGCGCGGAACATCGACAGCAGCTTCTCGCTCCGCTCCCCGGCGTCGTCGTCATGTTCAGCGGCGATCTGGCCGAGCAGGTCGATCGTGCTGCGCATCTGCTCGACGTAGTCCGCGCACCCGCGGCAGATGACGATGTGGCGCTCGATGTCCGCGCGCTCGCCCGAGTTCAGAGTGTTCTCGAGGTAGTCGGTCAGGACCTCGACGAACTCCTGGCACGTCACATGTTCGACATCGGCGCTCATCCTGTGATTCCCTCAGCGAAATAGCGTTCGAGCGCGGCGCGCACCTTGCTTCGCGCACGGTGCAGCAGGATGCGCTGGTTGCCGTCGGTGATACCCAGAGCGGCACAGACCTCACCGGGCTCCCAGCCCTCGACGTCGCGCAGCACGATGACGTTCGCTTGGCGGGGCGGCAGCATCCCGATCGCCTCGTGCACGCGCGCGAGCGTCTCCCGGCCCAGCAGGCGCTCCTCGGGCAGATGGCTCCAATCCGACGGCGCGACGGCCCAGTGGCCGACCCAGCGATGGCCTTCACCGCGGAAGCGCGCGGCGTCGACCGCCGCCTCGTCATCCTCGCCGTCGGCCGCCAGGGCCGAGAACGGGGCGCTGCGACGCTCGCGCACCGCACGCGTCCGCGCGCGGTTGCTGAGGATCTGAAACAGCCACGTCTTCAGCGACGACCGGCCCTCGAAGCGATCGATCCCGTTGAGGACCGCCAGCCAGGTCTCCTGCACGACCTCCTCGGCGACGGCGCCGTCGCGGACGAACGTGCGCGCCACGCGCAACAGGGACGCGCCGTGGCAATCAACGAGCGTGACGAACGCCGCCTCCTCGCCGCGGCGCAACGCGGCGACGAGCGCACGCTCATCCGCGTCGTCAGGTCGCCGCCGGGCAGGAATCGCAGCTGGCTGCACGCAGCCTCAGTCTCCCGCATCCGCGGCGCGTTACGCAGCCGATCGCGCCGTGTAACGCCTGCGATCTGCACGGGACGCATCTGGCGATGGACCACACCGCACGCGCTTGCAACCGATGACCGAGCTGCGCGCTGCGCGCCTGGCCTGCCGGGAGGTCGTCGAGCTCGTGTCGGATTATCTCGAGGATGCGCTGACTCCGACGCGGCGCGCGCGCGTCGAGGCGCATCTCGACACGTGCCCGGACTGCACCGCATACCTCGCCCAGCTGCGGGCAACGATCGGCGCGCTCGGGCGCCTACGCGAGGACGACGTGGGAGCACGCAGCCATCGAGACGGGCGCCGGCCCCGCATATCGGGGTCGTGACCAGTCTCGGCCGTCGGGCGCGTCCGATTTCGAAATCCAGCCGCATGAGATGCACCGATCTGGTGCGTTGCAGCCGGATGGCACACTGTGCGCCATGACCGCCGCCCAGGGCATCCAGATGCTCCTGCCGGACGGCCTCACCGCCTCCGGCGCCGCGGACGCGCTCGCGGGGGAGATCCCGATCGTCACGCAGCGCGCGCACACGATCGACCGCACGTTCTGGGACACGTTCGACGGGCGCGTGCACGATGCCGGCCTCGCGCTCATCGTCACGCGCGGGCGGCTCGCGCTCACCGACGCCACGACGTACGCCGAGCACGCCGGCGACGCCATCAACGGCCTTGCCGGCCGGCTGTTCGCCGAGGACGTGCCCGCCGGTCCGCTGCGCGAGCGCCTGGCGTCCGTGCTCGAGATGCGCGCTGCGATGCCGGTCGCACGCGTGCGCAGCCGCCTGCTGCCGGTCAGCGTGCTCGACGACGAGGGCAAGACGGTCGTGCGCCTGCGCGTGGAGGAGTCCGATGCGCTCGCCGCCTCAAGCGAACGGGTGTCGCTGCCGCCGCGCCTGCACCTCATCGCGGTGCGCGGCTACGACAGCGAGCTCGAGCAGGTGCGGGCGCTGCTGACCGGCCGGCTCGGGCTGATCGAGGCCAAGCGCCCGGTCCAGGACGACGCTGTCGCCGCGTCGGGCGGCATTCCCGGGGGAACGTCGTCGAAGCTGCGCGTCAAGCTGCGCCCCGACCAGCGCGCGGACAACGCGGCCGTCATGGTCCTGACGCACCTCCTCGCCACGGTGCAGGCCAACCTGCCGGGCACGCTCGAGGACGTCGACACGGAGTTCCTGCACGACCTGCGCGTCGCCGTGCGGCGCTCACGCGCGCTGCAGCGCGAGCTGCAGGGCGTGTTCGAGCCTGCCGCCCTGCGCCGTTTCCGCGCGGGCTTCAAGCAGCTGCAGGCGGTCACCGGGCCGACGCGCGACCTCGACGTCCAGCTGCTCGAGTTCGACGATCTCACGCGCGACCTGCCGCCGACGATCGCGCCGGACGTCGCGCCGCTGCGCGCGCTGCTCGAGCGCCGGCGCGAGCAGGAGCGCGCGCAGCTGGTGACGGCGCTCACGTCGCCCGCGACGGCGACGCTGCTCGAGGACTGGGCCGCGCATCTCGACGGCCTCATGACGGCGAGCACAGCCGACCGGCCCGACGCCGCGCGCCCGGTCGGCGAGGTCGCGGGTGCGCGGATCGCGAAGGTCTACAAGCGGATGGTGCGCATGGGGGACGCGATCGACGACACGAGCCCGCACGAGGTGCTGCACGACCTGCGCAAGCAGGGCAAGGAGCTGCGCTACCTGCTCGAGTTCTTCGCCTCGCTGTATCCCGCCGAGATCCTCAAGCCGATGGTGTCGTCGCTGAAGTCGCTGCAAGACGTGCTCGGTCGCTTCCAGGACCGCGAGGTGCAGGCCGTCGAGCTGCGGTCGGTCGGCGACGAGGTGGCCACGCTCGAGGGCGGCGCCGCCGCGCTCATGGCGATGGGCGTGCTCGTGCAGCGCCTGGCCGATGACCAGGAGCAGGCGCGCACGGAGTTCGCCGAGCGCTTCGAGACGTTTGCGTCGCCCGATCAGCGCAAGCTCGTCAAGCAGACGTTCGCGTGACGACGGTCATTGCCTCCTACAACATCAAGGGCGGCGTCGGCAAGACGTCGGCGGCGGTGAACCTCGCCCAGCTCGCCGCGGCCGGCGGGGCCCGCGTGCTGCTGTGGGATCTCGATCCCCAGGGCGCCGCGACGTTCATGCTGCGCGTCAAGGCGAAGATCAAGGGCGGCGGCAGCAAGCTCGTGCGCGGCAAGAGCGACCCGGCGCCGCTCATCAAGGGCTCGGACTACGAGGGCCTGGATCTGCTCCCGGCCGACTTCTCCTACCGCAACATGGACCTCGCGCTCGACGCGACCAAGCGCCCGACGCGCCGGATCGCCGGCGTGCTCGCGCCGCTGGCCGCGGACTACGACTACGTCTTCCTCGACTGCCCGCCCGCGATCTCGCTGGCCTCCGAGAGCGTCTTCGAGGCCTCTGACGCGCTGCTCGTGCCGCTCATCCCGACGCCGCTGTCGGTGCGCACGTTCGACCAGCTGCAGCGCTTCGTCGCCAAGGAGGTGCGCGACGGGCCGGCGATCTTCGCCTTCTTCTCGATGACCGACGGCCGCAAGCGGCTGCACCGTGAGGTCATCGCGGAGATCTCGGCCGCGCACGACGGCGTGCTGACCGCGGCGATCCCGGCCGCCAGCGACGTCGAGCGCATGGCCGTGCAGCGCGCGGCCATCGCCGACTTCGCACCGCGCGGGCGGGCCGCCCGTGCGTATCGCGAGCTGTGGGAGGAGCTGCGCGAGCGGCTCGTCGCGGCGGACGGCGCTACTCGCCGCGGTGCGAGCTCGACGCGCGCTTGACCGGCACGCGGATCGAGTACTTCGACGGCTTGACGCGGACCGTCGGGTTGTCGATGCGGCCGAGGCGGTCGATGAGCTTGATCCACTGCGCCGGCTTCAGCACGGCCTCGAGCTGACGCGCATCCTTGGAGCCCGGCACCAGCGTCGGCCGGAACCCGACGTGGATGTGGTCGTCGTGGTCGCCCATCGCGAGCGTGTTGTCGGTGCCCTCGAAGGTCATGAGGCTGATGATCTGGGATGGCTTCATCGTGCCCTGGAGCGTCAGCAGGCGACGGATCGCGATGTCGGTGATCGAGCCCTCGCCCTGGTGGCCGAGGATCGGGATGCCGTTGACCTTGGCGATGTCCACCGCGTTGCCGGAGCTGTGCGCCGAGACGTTGCCGCTGGAGGTGAAGTAGCCGTGGCCGCAGGTCAGCGACGTGACCGTCGGCTTGAGGCCTGAGCTCGCAAGGAACTCGAGCGTCGCCAGGACGCGGCGGTCGATCGCGCCCGATTCGATGTCGCGGCGCCCGCAGGTGTAGACCTCGATGCGCGGGTTGGCGAGCACGCGCTTGGCGAGCACCTCCTTGCTCATGAGCAGGATCTGGCCGATCGAGGCGCTCGGGGCGTCCGGACCGATCAGGGCGTTCTTGCCCTGTGCGCGGTAGATCGCCGTCGACTCGAGCAGCTTCCAGCCGTCGAGGATCGGCTTGGGATCGATCCGCGGCGCGCCGCGGCCCGCCGGGCGGATCTCGAACATGAGGTGCGGCGAGGTCGTCTCGGAGGTCTTGCCGATGCGGCCGAGGATCGTGCCCGCGATGACGCGGCGGCCCTTGGCCAGCGGCTTGAGGGCGACGTCCTCGCGCGTGAGCCCGGTGAAGCCGGTGATGTAGTTGCGCAGGCTGTCGTCGTCGGCGAGCGCGTACTCGAGCTCGGCGATCTGGCGGGCGCCGCCGTGCGGCAGGGCGCGCTTGCGCGTCGGATGCGCGAACAGCCGCTCCTTGACGACGGGGGCCGTCTCGGGCTCGACGTCGGCATCGGCCGCGGCCGCCTTGGCCTTGGTCGCAGCCGCCTTGGCCGCCTTCTTGGAGAGCTGCTTGCCGGCGCTGGCGGGGCGGGTCGGCTTCGGGTCGTTCTTGGGGAGGTCGAGCTCCTTGGCGATCGACGCCTTGCTCTGGCTCTTCTGCTTGGGCACGGCGACCTTCGTGGCGACGCTCCCGAGGTGCCCGTACGTGTACGTGTTGCCGTAGACGTCGCGCATCCGCACGTAGCGCCCGAGCCGCTTGGACTCGCCGACGGCGATGACCGTTGCGTCTTGGACGGCGATGACCGGCGCCTTGGCGTTGGCGTAGATGTTGATCGCGCGGCGCGAGCCGTCGGACTCGACGGGCATGGCGGCGTTCGTGCCGGTCTTCACGCGGCGCGCGGCGTCGCGCTCGGAGATGTCGTCGGCGTAGCGCGCCTTGGCATGCACCGGGAAGTGCCCCTGGGTCAGGCCGCTGAGCGAGCCGATGAGGTCGGCGGGGATGCCGCCGATGAGCCGTGCGCGCATGAGGACCGAGTCGACGTACCAGTCGGCGTGGTTGTAGGCGAAGATCCCGCGGCGCAGGTCCTTGTCGGCGCCGGCAGCCTTGAGGTAGCGCGCGGCGGCGAAGATCGCGTCAACGGGGTTGAAGGGGTCCTTGCGGCCGTCGCGGTTGGCGTCGACGCCGTAGGCCTTCCACGTCGGGGGCATGAACTGCATCCAGCCCAGCGCGCCGGCCGAGGAGATGTTGAGGTTGCGGCCGTAGTCGGTCTCGATCTCGTTGATCGCCGCCAGGATCTCCCAGCGGATCCCGTACTGGATGCCGGCGGCCTGGTAGATCGGCAGCAGGAACGGCGGGATGCGGAACTTGTCGATGAAGAAGTTCGGGACGCCGACCGGCACCGGGCCGGGGGAGGCAAGCGACGTCGTCGGGTTGGACGTCGTCGGCAGGCCGCCCGAGTTGCGCAGCGGCTGGGGGGCCGGTGTGTCGGTGACCTTTGCCTTCTGCTTGGAAGCCTTCTTGCTCGGCGTGTGCTGGCAGCGGGTCTTCGCCGACTTCGCAGCTTCGGGCGTCGCGACGAGGCCACCGTGCTTGGCCTGGTCGGCCTTGCCGGTGGACTTCGCGACCTTGCCCTTCTTGCCGGCCGGACGGCAGGCGTCCTCGTCGGGCTGCTCCTCGCCGGCCGGACCGGCGACGTCGCCGAGCTTCGGGGCGGGCGTCGCGGCCGCTGTCGCGACGGGGGGCGCCGACGTCGCCGGGGCCGTGGCCGTCGCGGGCGCTGCGGGAGGGAGTGTGACGGTGGTGGTCTGCTGCGGCGCGGGCGGGTTGTGCCGGTCGGGGTCCTCGGTGCCGGCCGGGGCGTCGCCCGCGTCTGACTGCGGGGTCTCCTGCGCGGGCGCGGGATCCACGGGTGTGGTCGTCGGCGGGGTCTGCGAGATCTGAGCGGGTGCCTGCGCGACGTCTTCGCCCGGGACCGGGACGTCCTCGGCGCCTGCACCCAGCAGGTTCGCGCCAAGGCCGCTGGCGATGAGGCCGGCGGTGCACAGCGCGGCCGCCATGCGGCCTCTGTTCACGCGCTTGGTCGGTCTCGTCATCTCTGAACGCATCGGGCCGCTAATCGGCGGTCCGGCGGGCGTTCGTGACCGTCAGGTCGTCGACATGGGATAAACGTCCGGCCCCTGGGGACCATGGGTTACGGGAAATGCGCCTACTAACCCTCGACTTGAGGGTTAGACATGCACCGTGTGGGGCCTCGCGACCGCGTCCGGGGGCACCGCGTCCTTCACCGGTCGTTCACAGGCCCTTCACGTCGTGATAACTCGCGTGGACGGCTCGGGCGGGAGCGTGAAACGCGTCATGAACCACGCACTCAGCCTTGGGGAGCTGCTGCGCATCGGTGATCTGGAGATCAGGCCGCGAGAGGGTCTCGCGCTCGCCGCCGGCCGGGCGATGACGCTGTCCGTGCGGGAGTTCGCGCTCTTGAGCGTGCTCGCGAGCCGCGCCGGTCGGATCGTCGCCCGCGAGGAGCTCTACAGCGCCGTATGGGGCCAGCCGCTGCGCAGCGGCGACCGCTCCGTCGACGTCTACGTCCATAAGCTGCGCGTGAAGCTCGCCGTCGTGCTCCCAGGCGAGTGCACGATCCATACGCACGTCGGATTCGGCTACCGCCTCGACAGCGGTCCTTCACATCCTTTTCACACGGCGACCACCGACTCGTAACAGCCTGGCGCTCCAGCGCTGCGACGGTGCCGCTTGTACGGGAACTGAAAACGAGGAGGACGATCTTGAGGCATCATCGCCTTATCGCGGTGTTCGCCGGCTGTTGCGCTCTGTCGGTCGGGGCAGCGGCGTGTGGCGATGACGACAGCAGCTCGAGCACGACCGGAGGCGACAGCGGTGCCGAGGTCTCCAGCGCCCTGACGGGCAGCATCCGCATCGACGGCTCGTCGACGGTGCAGCCGGTTGCCGAGGCGGCGACGGAGAAGTTCAACGGCGCGGCCCCTGGCGTGAAGATCAGCGTCGGCGGCATCGGCACGGGCGACGGCTTCAAGCGCTTCTGCCGTGGCGAGCTGCAGATCGCCGACGCGTCCCGCGCGATCGAGAAGGACGACATCGCCGACCAGTGCAAGACCGGCGAGATCGCGCCCGTCCAGGTGCAGGTGGGCATCGACGGCCTGTCGGTCGTCACGCACAAGGACCTGGCGATCCCGAACGACTGCATCACGACCGAGCAGCTCAAGCAACTGCTCGATCCGAAGTCGAAGGTCGCCAACTACTCGGAGCTGGGCGACGGCTTCCCGGATGTGCCGGTGCAGTTCTTCACGCCGGGCACCGAGTCGGGCACGTACGACTACTTCACCGAGGCGGTCCTGAAGACCGACGCGGAGCAGCGCACGAAGGATGTCGAGACGTCGGCCGACGACAACCAGATCATCACCGGCATCGAGGGCACGAAGGGCGCGCTCGGTTACGTCGGCTTCGCGTTTGCCGATCAGCAAAAGGACAAGCTGAAGATCCTCGCGGTCGACGGCGGCGACGGCTGTGTCAAGCCCGAGATCGCGACGATTGCCGACGGCACATACAAGCCGCTGTCACGGCCGCTGTTCATGTACCCGAGCACCGCGAGCCTCAAGAAGCCCGAGGTCAAGGGGTTCCTCCAGTACGTCCTGGACAACAACGAGGAGATCGTCACGGCGGCGGACTACGTTCCGCTGACGCCCGAGCTGCTCGCGCAGGCCAAGGCCGACCTCACGGCGGCGAAGGTCGCCACGCCGGCGTCCTAACGACGTGGACGGAGGGCAGAAGATGGCTGCGAGCCCAGGGTCCGGATCATCGGGATTGATCCGGACCCGGACTCGCCGGACGGTGGGCGAGCGCGCGATCAAGGTCCTGCTCGGCGCCGCCGCCGTCCTGTCGGTCCTCACGACGACGGGCATCGTCGTCACGCTGATCACGGAGTCCTCGAAGTTCTTCGAGGACGTCCCGCTCGGCGACTTCTTCTTCGGCACGAGCTGGGAGCCGCTCGCCGGCGGCGCGCAGCAGAGCTTCGGCGTCGTGCCGCTCGTCTGGAGCACGCTGTACCTGACGTTCGTCGCGCTCGTCGTCGCGATCCCGCTCGGCCTCGGAGTCGGCGTGTACCTCGCCGAGTACGCCTCTCCGCGGGTGCGCAAGATCTTCAAGCCGATCATCGAGGTGCTGGCGGGAATCCCGACGATCGTGTTCGGCTACTTCGCGCTCGTGTTCTTCACGCCGCTGCTGCAGGACCAGCTCGGTCTGGACCTGCGCGTCTTCAACGGACTGTCCGGCGGCATCATCCTCGGCATCCTCGTGCTGCCGACGATCGCGTCGGTCAGCGAGGACGCGCTGTCGGCGGTCCCGTACTCCCTGCGCGAGGGCGCATTCGGGCTCGGGGCGGCGAAGTGGCAGGTCGTCGTGCGGGTCGTCTTCCCGGCGGCGCTGTCCGGCGTCGTCGCCGCCCTCGTGCTCGGCGCGTCGCGGGCGATCGGGGAGACCGTTGTGATCCTCGTCGCCAGCGGCAACAACCCGAACCTCACCTTCGACCTTGCCCAGGCACACCAGAACATGGCGGCGTTCATCGCCAACGCGGCGCGCTCTGACGCCGCGGCCGGCAGCACCGCGTACTCCACGATCTTCGCTGTCGGTGCGACGCTGTTCGTCATGACGTTCCTCCTGAACCTCGTCGCGATCCGCTTCGTGCGCAGGTACCGGCAGGTGTACGACTGATGGCCGTCGCCGAGAGCACCATCGCGCGCAAGGCCGTCGAGCGGGCCTCCAAAGGGGCGCGCACGCGCGACCTCCTGTTCCAGTCGTCGCTCCTGCTGTGCATGTTCATCGCGATCCTGTTCCTCGGCGTGCTGCTCATCGATGTCGCGATCGACGGTGTGCCGCTGCTGAGCTTCGACTTCCTGACGGACTACGCGTCGCGCTTCGACGCCGAGGCCTCCGGCGTGCGCTCGCCGCTGCTGGGCACGCTGTACCTCATGGTGATGACGGCCGCGTTCATCGTCCCCGTCGGCGTCGCTGCGGCCGTCTACCTCGAGGAATACGCCCACCCCGACCGCTGGTACAACCGGCTCATCGAGGTCAACATCCAGAACCTCGCGGCGGTGCCGTCGGTGGTCTACGGCATCCTCGGTCTCGCCTTCATCGTCCGAGGACCGGTCGACATCTGGGGCCTGGGCAAGGGCGACCCCGTCCTGCTGGCGGGGGCGCTGACGCTCGGCCTGCTCGTCCTGCCGGTCGTGATCATCGTCGCGCGCGAAGCGATCCGCGCGGTCCCGCCGTCGATCCGTGAGGGATCGCTCGCGCTTGGTGCCACCCAGTGGCAGACGATCTACAAGCAGGTGCTTCCCGGCGCGCTTCCGGGCATCGCGACCGGCGTCATCCTCGCGCTCTCACGAGCGATCGGCGAGACCGCGCCCCTGCTGCTCCTCGGCGCCGGCGGCTTTTTGCTGTTCGACCCGGCGCTCGACGGCAAGACGTTCACCGCCATGCCGGTCACGATCTACAACTTCGTCGGCGAGGCCAAGCCCGGTTATCGAGACCTTGCCGCGGCCGCGATCCTCGTGCTTCTCGGGATCCTTCTGCTGATGAACTCGTTCGCGATCTACCTGCGCAACCGCTATGAAACCAAGTGGTGATGATTTGGAACCGACGATGTCCGATTCCGCCTCCGACGAGCGCGCCGGCGTGACTGCGTCCGCGGGTCTTCCCAGAGCGTTGCCTGAGGTCGACAAGTCGGCCGACCCGACCGCGCTCAAGCACGCGATCTTCTCGCTCGCCGATGTGCGCGTGGCCTACGGCGGGGTGACCGCGGTCGAGGACGTGACGTTCGACCTGCTGGAGAACCAGATCACGGCCTTCATCGGGCCGTCGGGCTGCGGGAAATCCACGCTCATCCGGTGCCTGAACCGCATGAACGACCTCATCACGAGCGCAAGCGTCACCGGCAAGGTGCTCTACCACGACCAGGACCTGTACGCGCCCGACGTCGATCCCGTCGAGGTCCGCAAGCGCATCGGCATGGTCTTCCAGAAGCCCAACCCGTTTCCGAAGTCGATCTTCGACAACATCGCCTTCGGGCCGAAGGTTCTGGGTATGAAGGGGAACATGGCCGAGATCGTCGAGCGCGCGCTGACGCGCGCCGCGCTGTGGGACGAGGTCAAGGACCGCCTGAAGACGAACGCGTTCGGCATGTCGGGCGGCCAGCAGCAGCGCCTGTGCATCGCGCGCACGCTTGCCGTCGACCCCGACGTGATCCTCATGGACGAGCCGTGCTCGGCGCTCGATCCGATCTCTACCGGCGCGATCGAGGAGCTCATGCTCGACCTCAAGGAGAAGTACTCGATTGTCATCGTCACGCACAACATGCAGCAGGCCGCACGCGTATCGGACAAGACGGCGTTCTTCAACGTCGACACGTTCGAGGAGGGCAGGCGCGTCGGCACGCTCGTCGAGTTCGACGAGACCGAGAAGATCTTCACCACGCCGGCGGACGAGCGCACCGAGCAATACGTGACGGGCAAGTTCGGATGACCCCCGACACGGGTCGCCAGCACTTCCAGCACGCGCTCGCCGAACTCGAGGAGAGCGCGCTCGGCGGGCTGGACCTCGTGCTCGGTCAGCTCGACCGTGTGGTCGAGGCGCTCGAGCATCAAGACGTCGAGCTCGCGCAGTTCGTCATCGCCGACGACGACCGGCTCGACGGCCGGTACCTCGAGGTCCACCAGGGGATCCTGTCGCTGCTGGCGCTCCAGGCGCCGGTCGCGGGCGACCTGCGGCTCGTGGCGGCGCTGCTGCACGTCATCAAGCACGTCGAGCGGATGGGCGACCAGTGCGTGAACGTCGCGAAGATGATCCCGTTGTCGGGCCACGAGCCGCCCGTGCAGAGCGAGATCCTCGAGAAGCTCGTGCAGATGGGCCGTTTCGCGCGTGCGGAGGTCGTGCAGTGCAAGCGCAGCTTCGCTGAGCGCAACGTCCCGATGGCCGAGGACCTGCTGGCGCGCGATCGCGACATCAACCGGCTGAACCGCGAGATCTTCCAGCTCGCGATCGAGGCGGGCGACGACGCTGACGTGCGGGAGTGGGCGATGATCATGACGCTCGTCGCCCGCGCGTTCGAGCGCATCGGCGACAACGCGGTGGACATCGGCGAGCAGACGGCCTTCGTCGTCACCGGACTGTTTCGCGAGTTCTCGGACGCGTCTCACGGCGTCCCGACTTGAGAAACGCCGGACTTTGCGACGTTGTACCTGTGAAAATCCTGTAATCGGGACCCCGGCCTGCTGTCGGGTCGTCCCGTTCGGTTCATAGACTTCAACAGGACATGAGCGATAAGAACAGAGCAGCGCCTGCATCCGCCGCGCTGCGAGTTGCCGTATGCGACGGCGACTCCGGGTTCGTCCAGGTTCTGACGAACCGCCTCGACCGCCTCGGCTGGGAACACCGCGTGCTCGGCAGCGCGGTTCCCGTCGACCGCCTGGTGAGCATGCGCCTCGGTGCGCTCGTGCTCGACCTCGCCCTCCTCGGCCAGCACGCCTGGGAGTATCTGGAGCGCGTGACAAGCGAGTTGCCGAGCCTGCCGGTCGTCGTGTGCACCGGGCAGTCCACGGTCGCGCAGCGCGTTCGCGGACTGCGGCTCGGGGCCGACGACTGGGTCACGAAGCCCTGCCATCCCGAGGAGCTCATCGCACGCCTGGAGGCCGTCGCGCGCCGTCGGCGCAGCGGCGGCGGGCCGATGGCCCCGGACGCTGTCGTCGCGGGGGAGATCGAGGTCCGGCCCGACCAGTTCCAGGCCTTCGCGCACGGGCGCTCGATCGATCTCACGCGGCGCGAGTTCGAGCTCATCCAGATGCTCGCCGCCGCTGACGGGCGCGTCCTGGAGCGCGAGGAGATCTACCAGCGAGTCTGGGGCTACGCGATGGCCCACGGTGACCGCTCGGTGGACGTGTTCGTGCGCAAGCTGCGCTCGAAGCTGGTCGGGGCGTCGCCGGACTGGCGCTACATCCACACGCATTTCGGAGTCGGGTACCGCTTTGCGGCTGAGCGAGCGGGCGACCCATCGCCGCCGATCCCGGCGGCGGCGATGCCCGCCCGCGAGCCCGACCGCGACCCGGAGACGCTGCGGGCGTTCCGGGCCATCGCCTGAGCTGGGCTGCGCTCGTCGACATGCTGCGGCGCGTGTGGTCCGATCGGGCCGGACAACTTCCGGGCGGGTGCGGGAGTGCGGCGTCACGCAGCAACTTCGCCATCCGCGCCTGGACACGGGCGACGCATTAGCCTGTGCGCATGAACCTCGAGCTCGCCCGAAACATCGCGATCATTGTCGCGATCGCGCTTGTCGTCTGGCTCGTTCCGGGCGGCGGCGACGGCGCCGCGCTCGTCGGGCAGATCCTCGGCGCGGCCTTCATCGTGATGGTCGTGCTGATGCTCATACGCCTGTACCGGCAGTTTCAGGGCGAGATCTTCAGCCTCGGCGACCCGTGGCGCTTCGCGCTCTATGCGGCTGTCGGCGTGGCGGTCGTGACGGTCGCCGCCTCACGCCGGCTCTTCGACCTCGGCGCGGCGGGCACGATGGTGTGGCTCGCCCTGCTCGCGGGCTCGTCGTACATGCTGTTTGCCGTGTGGCAGCGCTACCGCGCGTACTAGCTAGCTGTTTGCGCCGCGATGGTGTCGGCCGTTGTGTTGGAGCCGGTTGAGCGAACAGCATCGATGAGGGATGAGGGGCGAGCGGCTCGGCGAGCGGGGGGGGGGGCGTCCGTGATCGAGACGGTCGAAAGCCCCGATATACGTGGTCTTGAGCCATCTCGATGTTCCGGGGTCCGGTTGTGGCGCGTCGGGGGCCGTGTCCGCGCCTGAGGCGCCACGGCTGCGCCAGCTCTCACCGCGCGGACCCCGTCGGACTCCTTTATCGATGCGGTTCGCTCGACCCCCAGCCCCGCCCGATATGCATCAGAGCGGACTTGCGACACACCGTCGCGCTCGGATTGGCACACCTGCGTGTAGTTCCGTAACGCGGAATTCGGCAGCGTGGTGGCATGCCCCGCGCGGCCCCTCGCACGTCCCGTCCCGACCGTGGTCGCGCCGACTGTGGCCAGGCGTCGGTCGAGCTTGTCGCGCTGCTCCCGCTCGTCGCGGTGCTCGCGGGGATCCTCTGGCAGGCGACGCTCGCGGGGCAGGCCATCTGGCTGTCGGGCTCGGCCGCTCGGGCCGCGGCGCGGGCGAGCGCGGTTGGGGATGACGCGCGCGCGGCGGCGCGGCGCGTGCTGCCCGATCGCCTCGAACGTGGGCTCGTCGTACGCGAGCGGCAGGGAGGAACGCGCGACGGCGTACGCGTCGCCATCCGGATCCCCTCGATCGTCGGCGGCGGGGCGCTCGCGACCGTCTCGGCGCGGGCGCGGTTGCGCGACCAGACGCGATGAGGCGCCGCTCCGGAACGCCGGACGAGCGCGGACAGGCTGCGGTGGAGCTCGTCGTGCTCGCGCCGCTGCTGCTGGCCGTGGTCCTCGCCGCGGCTCAGTTGCTGGCTGGCGGCGCCGCGGCTGAGCTCGCAGATCACGCCGCCGAGGCCGGAGCGATCGCGCTGCTCCAGGGCGAGGATCCGCGGGCCGCCGCACGCGACGCGGTGCCGCGCTGGTCGCGCAAGCGGATGGTCGTCCACGTGCAGGGCCGGCGGGTGCGCGTGCGGATGCGCCCGCCGTCTCCGGTCCCCGGCATGGGCGACCTGCTCGAGGTGACCCGCCGGGCGGACGCAGGGCCGGTGCCGCGATGAGCCTCATGCGCACCGTGTGCGAGCACTTCGTCGCGCCCGTGGATCAAGCGCGCCCCCGCCGGGTACGCGGCGGCGTCGAGAACTTCGTCCCCCCCGGCGAAGACCCGGACTGGGCGTGCGCGGTTCCCGTGCCGCGCACGCCCCCCGGAGTCGCGCTGCTGGCGGGGCCTCGGGACGCCGGCGTCCTGGGCGCGGCGCTCGGACTGTTACTCGCGCGAGAGCAGCGGTCGCCGGCCGTGGTGGTCTGCCTGTGGACGCTCAACAACGGCGGGCGCGCGCGCTGGCGGGCGCCGGCGCTCCCCGGCGCTCGCCGGCTTGCGGCGGCGTTGCTCGCACGCGGTCACGACGCGCTCGGAGCCGGTCGGCTGGTCGTCGTGCGTCTGCCGGAAGACCCCGATGAGGCGTGTGCGCAGGCCGCCCGCGCCGCGGCGGCAGCGGGCGCCGCACCGACCGTCCTCGCCCTCGGCGGGCCGCGCGTCGCGTCGTTCGACGCGCTGCTCGCCGCGCAGGATCTCGTCGTCGTCGCCCCGTGCAGCGGAGCAGACCCCATGCTCGCGCGGCTCGCCGTCGACGGTTTCGCTGACACGGCCGTGTGCGCGTGCACATGCGAGGTCCCGCCGGCGCCACCCGCCCGCGCTCTGGCAGGGGCGGGGCTCGTGCTCCTGCCGTCGGCGCGGCGGGCGCTCGCTGGTCCACTCGGGGCGATGGGATGAGCGCGACACGCGGGCGCACCAGCGATGAGTTCGGCCAGGCGACGATTGTCGTCCTCGGTGTCGCGATGGCGGTGCTGCTCGGGGCGCTCGCGCTCGGCGCGATCGCGCGCGGCGTCGGGACGCAGGGCAAGCAGCAGCGGGCGGCGGACATCGGCGCGCTGGCGGCGGCGAAGGCGATGCACGAGGCCTACCCGCGCCTCTTTCAGTCGCCCGTGGTCGACGGACGCCCCAACCCCGCGCACCTCGAGCCCGCGCAGTACATGGCGCTGGGGCGGCGCGCGGGGCTCGCCACGGCGCGGCGCAACGGCGGGCGCATCGTCGCGGTGAGCTTCCCGGACGCCGACACCTTCGCGCCCGTGCGGGTCCGCGTCACCGTGAGCGATCCGATCAAGGTCGGCGACCGCGTGCCCGTGCGGGCGGGCGCCCGCGCCGAGGCCGAGCTGGCGCCGCCGTCTGGCGCGGCGTTCGGCCAGCCGGGGGTCGGGGAGTACCGCGGCCCGCTGGCCTACCGGCAGGGCAAGCCGATGCGTCCCGACGTCGCCGCCGCGTTCGACCGCATGGAGGCAGCGGCGCGCAAGGCCGGGCTGTCGCTCGTCGTCGTGAGCGGGTTTCGCTCAAATGCCGAGCAGGCGGTGCTCTTCGCGCGGCACCCCGACCCGAAGTGGGTTGCGCCGCCGGGCCGGTCATTGCACCGCCTCGGGACGGAGCTCGACCTCGGCCCGCCCGCGGCGTACGGCTGGCTTGCGGCGAACGCGACTCGGTTTCACTTTATTAAACGGTACAGCTGGGAACCGTGGCATTTCGGCTTTACGTTAAATGCGGGGACGTCCTCCGTCGGTTTTGGTGGTGGGAACGCCACCGACTCAGACGGCAAGCACTCCAGCGCCATGCCGTCGTTCGTCCCCGCGCGGTTCGTGGCGCCGATCGCCAAAGCGGCGCGGCGCTGGAACGTCTCCGCCGCGCTGCTGGCTGCGCAGCTCTACGCGGAGTCGAACTTCAACCCGTTCGCGCAGTCGCCGGCCGGGGCGAAGGGCATCGCGCAGTTCATCGACAGCACGGCGAAGGCGATGGGCCTGCACGATCCGTTCGACGCCGTGGCGGCGATCGACGCCCAGGCGCACCTCATGCGCGACTTCCTGCGCCAGTTCGGTGCGGTCCCGCTGGCGTTGGCGGCCTACAACGCGGGACCGGCGCCGGTCGCCCGCTGCGGCTGCGTCCCGCCGTATCCGGAGACGCGCGGATATGTCGCGCGGATCCTCGGGCTGCTGGGCGGAGCCGGAGAGCTGGTGGCGGGTGGCGGTCTGGATGTGCGGCTCGTGAAATGACCCGCCGCGCGCATCAGCCGTCCGCTCCCGCGAGCCCTTGCGCCGCGTCGCGATCGCGGCCGCGAGGAAGCCTCCCAGGAGCCCGGACGTTGCCCGGAACTGATCTGTGACTCCCGGCGGCAGGTGCGGCTAACCGCCCCCGCAGACACCGGCTGCCCCGCTGGCCGCGCCTGCGCGGGCGCAAGAGACTGCGCTCATGTCGTCGCTTCCCAGCAACCGGCGCAGCGTCTCCCGGCAGGACCCGCCCGCGCGCGACGTGTGGACGGCGAGCCGCTTCGTCCCCGCCGAGGCGCCCGCGGTGCTCGCGTCGCTCACCGATCCCGAGCTCATCGGCATCTGGGCGCCGATCGGCTTCGAGGTCGACGGCCTCGACGGCCGGCGCTTGCGCTCGGGCAGCCACGCCTGGGTCAACGGCTCGCTCGGCGGGGTGTCCGCCGAGTTCGAGATCGACGTGCTGCGCGCCGACGAGCGCGGGCTGCGGCTCGCTGCCCGCGGACCCGTCGGACTTGACGTCGACTACCGCATCGCGCCCGCCGACACCGGCGTCATCGTCGAGGCGGAGATCACGCTGCAGCGCGAGCGCGGCCTCAGCGGCCGCGTTCTGCGCGCCGCAACCGGCGCGCTGCTCAGCGGCGGCGCCCTGGATCGCGCATTGCGACGTCTCGCGGGCGAGCTCGCAGAGCTCCACGAGCTCGACGAGACCGAGTTCGCGCTCGCCGCCTGACCCCCACATAGGTGTGAGCGGTCGAGCCCCAGGTGTGGCCAGACCGCGCACCGCGCGCGCCGATACTCCGCCCATGAACGCCCGAACCTCATGCCCCGCGCCGTCCTCACGTGCGCGGTCCTCGCGATCGCTCTGGCCGCGCCCGCCCCGACGGCGCCTGCTCGCCGCTGTGATCCAGCCCACCTAGTGTGACGGCGGCCCGGGCTGCTGCTGGGCCGCCTGCACCGCCGTCATCTCGCGGCGCAGCCGCTCGTTCGGGACGAACTCGAAGCGCAGCACGTGCAGCGTCGCGGGATCGGACTCGATGCCACGGTCGGCGAGCGCGCCGCACACGCGCTCCCAGGCCTCGAGCCGGATGCCGGTCGGCGCCTGCCTGAGGCGCAGCGACATCTGCACTGAGAGCTCGACGGCCGCGAGCTTGGAGCTCTCGAGCTTGACGCTCAGAGACTGTTCCTGCGGGTCGTCGACCTGCGTCCCGTCGTCGGTGCGCGCGAACAGGCGCACCGCGACGTTCGCGAAATCGGGGTCGTCGGGCTCTCCGTCGGCGGGCGGGCGCAGCGCCGCGGTGGCGCCGATGTTGCGCACAGTGGACATGCGCTAACGGTATTGAGCGGCGCCCGAACGTGCTACGAACGTCGCATGCGCATCCTCCGGCGGGCGCTCTGCGCCATGGCGGCCGCCGGATTCCTGGCGGTGGCGACGGCCCCAGCCGCCGGCGCGGCCGAGCTGATGGGCATCGCCGACCAGTCGGCCACGATGTTCTCCAACCCGCATTTCCGCAGCCTCGACGTCCCGATCTCGCGGCTCGTCGTCTCCTATGACGCCGTGCTGCGCGGCACCTTCGAGGTCGCCGACGTCGACGCCTGGCTGATCGCCGCCCAGGCCGCGGGCATCGAGCCGCTTGTCGCGTTCGACCATGCCCGCGGCTGCTACGACGGCAAGGGCGTCGTACGCTCCAAGCGCTGCCGGCTGCCCACGGCGGCACGCTTCCAGGCCGCGTTCGACGCGTTCCGCGCCCGCTATCGCTTCGTCACCGTGTACTCGCCGTGGAACGAGGTCAACCACCGCGGCCAGCCGACACGCAGGCGCCCGGACCGGGCAGCGGCGTTCTACAACGTCGTGCGCCGGACGTGCCCGGGCTGCACGGTCGTCGCCGTCGACGTGCTCGACATCCCGGGGATGACGCGCTACGTGCGGGCGTTCCGGCGCCACGCTGACGGCTCGCCGCGCATCTGGGGCCTGCACAACTACCGCGACACGAACGACGGCCACTCGCGCTCGACGCGCCGGCTGCTCCGCGCGGTCGCGGGGGAGATCTGGCTCACCGAGACCGGCGGCATCGTGAAGTTCGGCAACCGCCGGTTCAGCCCGAGCCGCGCCAAGCGGGCGACGAAGTACATGTTCCGCCTGGCGCACGCGAACCGGCGCATCACGCGCCTGTACATCTACAACTGGACGGGCGCCGACCGCAAGGCGCGCTTCGACACCGGCCTGACGACGCCGCAGGGCAACCCGCGCCCCGCGTACTACGTCGTGCGCCGCAACCTCGGGTTGAAGCCCGCCCCGCCGGCACCGCCCGACCCGCCCCCGCCGTCGCCGTCGCCGCCCGCACCAAAGCCCGAGCCGCCGCCGGTGTGCGTCGTGCTGCCGGCGCTGTGCCCGTGACGCGAGCGCAGGAGCGGGCGCGCAGGATCGAAGTCACCGGCGTGACCGTCCTCATCATCGGGGTCGCGGGCGCGACGGGCGTCCTCGCGCGCTACGGCATCGGGCGATCTGACCGGATCCATCCCGGCTCGGCCTATCCTCGATGGGGATGGCGACGACGCCGACATCCCCCCGCCAGACGCGCCTGCGCGACGAGCGCCGCAGCCTGCCCGACGGGCCGGGCGTCTACCTGTTTTGCGACGCGAGCGGCAAGGTCATCTACGTCGGGAAGGCGAAGTCGATCCGCAAGCGCGTCGCCGGTCACTTCTCCAGGGTGGGCGGTGCCGGAGCGACCCGCGGGGCCATCGAGATGGTGAGCCTCATCCACGAGATCGACTTCCTCCTCGTGTCCTCAGAGGCCGAGGCGCTGCTCACCGAGAACCGCTTCATCAAGCAGTACAAGCCGCGCTTCAACGTCCGCCTGCGCGACGACAAGTCCTATCCGTTCCTCGCGATCTCGACCGACGAGGACTACCCGCGCGTCTACTTCACGCGCGAGCGCCATCGCAGCGACCGGCTGTACTTCGGCCCCTATTCGAATGCCAAGAAGGTGCGCAGCACGCTCGACCTGCTTCAGAAGGTGTTCGCGTTTCGTTCGTGCAGCGGGATCGAGCCCGGGCGCCGCAGCGGTTCGCCGTGCCTGGACTTCTACATCAAGCGCTGTGGCGCGCCGTGCGTCGGCTACCAGTCCGCAAAGGAGTACCGCGCGGCGATCGACGGGGTCATCGCGTTCCTGTCCGGCCGCTACCGCCAGATCGAGCAGGATCTCCAGCGGCGCATGCACGCGGCCGCCGAGGTCCAGGAGTTCGAGCAGGCGGCACTCGAGCGCAACCGGCTGCGGTCGGTCCGCAGCCTGCTCGAGCGCCAGCGCGTGGCCAACGAGTCGGTCGGCACGCTCGACGCGATCGCCGTCGCGGTCGACGGCGTCGACGCCAACGCGCAGGTCTTCCAGATCCGCGACGGCGTGCTGCTGGACCGCCAGTCCTTCTACCTGTCAAACGAGACCGGCTGGGGCGTCGGAGAGGTCGCCGAGGAGTTCCTGCTCCAGTACTACTCCGCGCAGATGGCGATCCCGCCGCAGGTCATCGTTCAGCCCGAGGTCGAGCAGCGCGACGTGCTCGGCGAGGTGCTCTCCGAGCAGCGCGGGGCGCGGGTCGAGGTTCGCGCCGCCGAGCGCGGCGACAAGCGGCGCATCCTCGAGATGGCCGAGCGCAACGCCGCCCTCGCCCTCGACCAGGAGCGCCTGAAGGAGGAGCGCCGCCGCCAGCAGCGCGTCGAGGCGCTCGACGGCCTGCAACGGGTGCTCTCACTCGACGCGCTGCCGCTGCGCATCGAGTGCTTTGACATCTCGAACCTGATGGGCACCAACACGACGGCGTCGATGGTCGTCTTCGAGGGCGGCGCGCCGAAGAAGAGCGACTACCGGCGCTTCAACGTCCGCTCCACGACCGAGGGCGTCCCCGATGACTTCGCGGCGATGGCGGAGGTGCTGTCGCGGCGCCTGGCGCGCTGGGAGTCCGAGCAGGATCTCAGCCCGAACGACCCCAAGCGCAACGAGTCCTTCGCGACGCTGCCGAGCCTCATCGTCATCGACGGCGGACCGGGACAGCTGTCCGCCGGGCTGCGGGCCCTGCAGGGCTTCCGCGACCGCGGCGTCGCCGTCATCTCGCTGGCCAAGCGCGTCGAGGAGGTCTTCCGGCCAAACGAGCGCCGGCCGCTCGTGCTCGGCCACGAGACGCCGGAGCTCCAGCTGCTCCAGCGCCTGCGCGATGAGGCCCACCGCTTCGCGATCACGCACCACCGCGCGCGCCGCGACAAGCAGATGACCGAGTCCGTCCTCGACGGCCTCCCGGGGGTCGGGCCGGCACGCAAGCGCGCGCTGCTGAAGCGCTTCGGATCGCCCGGCGCCGTCCTCAACGCCTCGCGCGAGGAATTGGAGGCCGTGCCCGGCCTGCCGTCGAAGACCGCACGCGATCTGTACGCGTATCTGAATCGGACCTCCGGATGACCGGCCCACCCGTAACAATCGATCCCGTGACTGTCACCCACGACGCGCCCGTCAAGCCCGCGCTCGAGGACTTCGTCGTGATCACCGGCTTCTCGGGCGCCGGCAAGTCGACGGCGATGAACGTCTTCGAGGACACGGGCTACTTCTGCGTCGACAACCTGCCGCCCGAGATGATCCGCGGGCTCGTCGACCTCTTCATGCACGAGGGATCGAAGGTGCGCCGCGCGGCGGTCGTCTCCGACGTGCGCGGCGGCGCGCTGTTCGACGCGCTGAGCGCCGTGCTCGACGACCTGCCGAAGCTCGGCATCAACCACCACGTCCTCTTCCTCGAGGCCGACGAGGAGACGCTCATCGGCCGTTACAAGGAGACGCGCCGGCGCCATCCGCTGAGCCCGACCGGCTCGGTGACGCAGGGCATCGCCGCCGAGCGCGAGATGCTCGCGCCGTTCAAGGCGCGCGCCGACCTCGTCGTGGACTCGAGCGGGATCAGCGCCGCGACGCTGCGCCGGCGGATCGTCGAGGAGCTTTTGCCGCGCCAGACGCGCACGAAGCTCGCGCTGACGTTCACGTCCTTCGGCCACAAGCACGGCCCGCCGCGGGACGCTGACATCGTCTTCGACGTGCGCTTCCTGCCCAACCCGCACTGGGTGCCCGAGCTGCGCCCGCTGACCGGCTTCGATCCGCAGGTCATCGAGTACGTCGAGCGCGACGGCAAGCTCGACGCATTCTACGAGCGCCTGCATCCGCTGCTGGACTGGCTCGTCCCCGAGTACATCGCCGAGGGCAAGGCGCACCTCGCCGTCGCGATCGGCTGCACCGGCGGCCGTCACCGCTCGGTCGCGATCTCCGAGGCGCTCGCGGCTCGCTACCGGGAGCGCGACGACGTCGAGGTCGAGGTCGTCCATCGCGACGTGGGACACGCCTCGCGATGATCGTGCACGTCGCCTTCGAGGTCTCAGACCTCGCCCGCTCGGCGAAGTTCTACGACGCGATCTTCCACGCGCTTGGCGCGCGGCGGATGTTCGAGAACGAGGGCGCGATCGCCTACGGCCGCGATCACGAGCAGATCTGGATCGTCGCCCGCGGGCGCACGCCCGCTCCCGGCTACGGCCACGTCGCATTCGCCGCCGCGGGCCGCGCGGCCGTCAACGGCGCGCACGAGGCGGGGCTGGCGAACGGCGGAACCGACGACGGCGCGCCCGGCCCGCGCCCGCAGTACGGCACGCACTACTACGCGGGCTACCTGCTCGATCCAGACGGGCTGCGGGTCGAGCTTGTGTCCGGCGCCTGACGCGGCGGCGCGGTTCCCGGACCTGCATCGACAAGCAACGAGGGAGGAGCGTCGCGCGCCCCGCAAGAGCGCGAGGTCCGGCTTTGAGTAATCGAGACGGATGAAAGCCCCGATATACGTGGTCTTGAACCATCTCGATCTTCCGCGCGCCGGTGCGAGGACGCACCCAGCAACGGCGTCGTCTCTCGCGCAAGGTCTTATCGGCGCGAACGCACCACCCTCGTTGCGCGTGGGCGCCCAGGCGCGAGGGTACGCGAGCACACAGGGCCCTCCGCTCGCCCGCTAGATTTGTCGGTCCCCCGGCGACGGGCGGGGAGGTCCCGCCGGGATCACCACGAGAACCCCTTACAAAGGACCTACCAAGCATGCCAGTACGCGTCGGGATCAATGGCTTCGGCCGCATCGGCCGTAACGTCTTCCGTGCCGCCCAAGCCGCGGGCGCCGACATCGAATGGGTCGCCGTGAACGACCTCACCGATAACGAGACGCTCGCTCATCTCCTGCGCTACGACTCGATCCTCGGCCCCTACCCTGAGACCGTCGAGCTCTCCGACAAGGGCCTGACCGTCGACGGCAACGAGATCATCGTCCTCGAGGAGCGCGACCCCGCGCAGCTCCCGTGGGCCGATCTCGGCGTGGACGTCGTGCTCGAGTGCACCGGCTTCTTCACCAAGCGCGACGATGCGGCCAAGCATCTCGACGCCGGCGCGAAGAAGGTCATCATCTCCGCGCCCGCATCCGGCGAGGACATCACGGTTGTGCTCGGCGTGAACTTCGACGACTACGACAAGGACGAGCACCACGTCATCTCCAACGCGTCGTGCACGACGAACTGCCTCGCGCCGTTCGCCAAGACGATCCACGACGCGGTCGGCATCAAGCACGGCCTCATGACGACGATCCACGCGTACACCGCCGACCAGAACCTCCAGGACGGCCCGCACTCAGACCTGCGCCGCGCCCGCGCCGCCGCGATCAACCTCGTGCCGACATCGACCGGCGCCGCCAAGGCCGTCGGCCTCGTCCTGCCCGAGCTCAACGGCCGGTTGCACGGCTTCGCGATCCGCGCTCCCGTTCCCACGGGGTCCGTCGTCGATCTCACCTTCGTGTCTGAGCGCGAGACGACGGTCGAAGAGGTCAACGGCGCGTTCGCCGCGGCCGCCGGCGGCGATCTGCAGGGCATTCTCCAGTACACGGAGGACCCGATCGTCTCGTCGGACATCGTCGGCAACCCGCATTCCTCGATCGTCGACGGCGGCCTCACCGCGGTCATGGAGGGGACGCTCGTCAAGGTCGTGTCCTGGTACGACAATGAATGGGGCTACTCGAACCGCTGCGTTGACGTGCTCCAGCAGGTTCTGTAAGTGCGGACACTCGACTCGCTGGGGGATATCGACGGCAAGCGCGTCTTGGTCCGGGTGGACTTCAACGTCCCGCTCCAGGACGGCAAGGTCCGCGACGACGCGCGCATGCGCCGCGCGATCCCGACGCTCGAGGAGCTGCGCGTGCGCGGGGCCAAGCTGCTGCTCGTCTCGCACTTCGGCCGGCCCAAGGACCGCGAGCCGGAGCTCTCGCTCAAGCCGGTCGCCGAGCGGATCGCCAAGCTGCTGCACACCGACGTCCCGCTGGCCCCGGACCTCGACAGCATCCCGGACGGCGACGTCGTGATGCTCGAGAACATCCGCTACGAGCCCGGGGAGACGAAGAACGATCCCGAGCTCGCCGAGCGGCTCGCGGATCTCGGCGACTACTACGTCAACGACGCGTTCGGCACGTCGCACCGGGCGCACGCCTCGACGGCGGGCGTCGTGCCGCTCGTTGAGCGCTCCGCGGCCGGCCTGCTCTTCCAGAGCGAGGTCGACACGATCAGGCTCATCATGCACCACCCCAGGCGCCCCTTCCTGGCGATCATGGGCGGCGCCAAGGTGACCGACAAGATCGGCGTCATCGACAAGTTCCTCGAGCTCGCCGACAGGATCCTCATCGGCGGCGCGATGGCGACGCCCTTCCTCGCCGCGCTCGGCCACAGCACCGGTGACTCGCTGTGCGAGGACGCGGGCATCGAGCACGCGCGCGAGTCGCTGAACGCCGACGACTATCCCAACGGCAAGATCGTCCTGCCCGAGGACCTCGTCCTGGCGGAGGGGTTCTCCGATGAGGGTGATACGCGGATCCTCAACGGCGTCGACGTGCCGGACGGCTGGATGCAGCTCGACATCGGCCCGCGCACCCGTACGCGGTACGTCGCCGAGATCCGTGAGGCCAGGACGATCTTCTGGAACGGCCCGATCGGCGCCTACGAGTTCAAGTCGTTCGCGGCGGGCTCGCTGGCGATCGGCCAGGCGCTCGCGGCATCCGAGGACGTGACCGTCGTCGGCGGCGGCGACTCCGGCGCGGCGATGCGCGACTTCGGCCTGGCCCATAGCGTCACGCACCTGTCGACCGGCGGCGGCGCGTCGCTGAAGCTCATCGAGGGCGCCGAGCTCCCCGGGCTCACCGCCCTGTCCTCGTAAGCTGTTGGCCTCAATGAGCCGGACCCCGTTCATCGCCGGCAACTGGAAGATGCACAAGACCGTGGCTGAGGCGGAGCAGTACATCGCCGCCCTGCTGCCGCGGGTCTCCTCGATCGACGGGGTCGACGTCGCGATCTGCGTGCCGTTCACGGCGCTGCAGGCGATGGTCGACTCCACGCGCGGCTCGCGCGTCGAGGTCTTCGCGCAGAACATGCACGACAAGGAGTCGGGCGCGTACACCGGCGAGGTGTCGGCCCCGATGCTCACCGAGCTCGACGTCCACGGCGTGGTGCTCGGCCACTCCGAGCGCCGCCAGTACTACGCGGAGACCGACAAGGCGCTCGCGATGAAGCTGCCGGCCGCATTCGCCGCCGGGCTGAAGCCGATCCTGTGCGTCGGCGAGACCGAGGAGGAGCGCGAGCGCGGCGACACCGAGCGCAAGCTGCGCCACCAGGTCCAGGAGGGCCTCGAGCGCCTAACGCCCGAGCAGATCGCCGAGGTCACCGTCGCCTACGAGCCGATCTGGGCAATCGGAACCGGCAAGGTCGCGACGCCCGACCAGGCGCAGGACGCGATCGCGTTCGTCCGCGCGCTCATCGGCGACCGCGCGCCGAGCGCGGCCCCGCTCGCACGCGTGCTCTACGGCGGCTCGGTCAATGCCGACAACGCCGCCGAGCTGCTCGCCCTGCCGGACATCGACGGGGCGCTCGTCGGCGGAGCGTCGCTCGACGCCGAGACCTTCGCTCAGATCGTCGACGCCGCGGTCCCCGCGGCCGCATAGTGGCCGCGCCCGCCTCGGTCTGCCTCGTCATCCTCGATGGCTGGGGCTTGGCTGCGGAGGGCCCGGGCAACGCGGTCGCGCTCGCGGACACGCCGGTGTTCGACGCGCTCTGGGCGCGCTACCCGCACACGACGCTGACCGCCTGCGGCGAGGCCGTCGGCCTACCTCCCGGCCAGATGGGCAACTCCGAGGTCGGCCACCTCAACCTCGGCGCCGGGTCGGTCATCAAGCAGGAGCTGACGCTGATCGACGAGTCCGCGCGCCAGCCGCAGTTCGGCGGCAATGCGGTGCTCGCCGCCGCGATGCGCGCCGCGCCGCGCGTGCATCTGGTCGGCCTGGTCTCCGACGGCGGCGTGCACTCGAGCCTCGAGCACCTGAAGGCACTCATCCGCCTGGCGGCCGACGCGGCCGTCGAGGATCTCGTCATCCACGCGTTCACCGATGGCCGCGACACGCTGCCGACGGCCGGCGCGGGCTTCCTCGACGAAGTCCAAGCCACGTGCGCCGACGCGAACGTCGGGCGCGTCGCGAGCGTCATCGGGCGCTACTACGCGATGGACCGCGACAACCGCTGGGAGCGCGTGCAGCGCGCGTACGACCTGCTGGTCCGCGGCCTCGCCGACGACAGCGCCGCCAGCGCGGGGGAGGCCGTCCGCGCCGCCTACGAGCGCGGGGAGAGCGACGAGTTCGTGCTGCCGACCGCCGTCGGGCGGGAGGGCGTCATCCGTCCCGGCGACTCGGTCATCGCGTTCAACTTCCGCCCCGACCGCATGCGCGAGATCACGTCGGCGCTCACCGACCCCGAGCTCGCGACGATCGACCGCGGCGGGGTGGCGCCGGTCACGCGCTACACGTCGATGACCTCCTACGACGAGGACTGGACGTTCCCCGTGGCGTTCGCGCCGCGGCGCCCGCCGATCACGCTGTCGCACATGATCGCGGCCGCCGGCGACAGGCAGCTGCACGTCGCCGAGACGGAGAAGTACCCGCACGTGACGTACTTCTTCGGGGGCGGGGAGGAGGACGCCGAGCCCGGGGAGGAGCGCCGGCTCGTCCCGTCACCGCGCGACGTGCCGACGTACGACCACAAGCCGCAGATGAGCGCGCCCGAGGCGACGGACGCGTTCGTCGACGCGTGGGGCGACGACAACTTCCGCTTCGCGATCATCAACTACGCCAATGCCGACATGGTCGGCCACACCGGGGTCATCCCCGCCGCCGTGCAGGCCGTCGAGACCGTCGACGCCTGCCTCGGGCGGATCGTCGACGCGGTGCAGGCATCGGGTGGCGTCTGCCTCATCACCGCCGACCACGGCAACGCCGACCAGATGCTCGAGCCCGACGGCGCTGCGAACACCGCGCACTCGCTCAACCCGGTGCCGCTCATCGTCACCGTCGAGGACGTGCGACTCGACCCCGCTGGGGGAGTCCTCGCCGACGTCGCACCGACGACACTCGAACTGCTCGGCATCGATCAGTCGCCGAAGATGACGGGCCGTTCGCTCCTGGTCCATTGACGGCGCTGGCCGTCGTCGCGGTCTTCTTCGGCGCGAGCCTGCAATCCGCGACCGGCTTCGGCTTCGCGCTCATCGCCGCGCCGATCATGTTCGCGGCGTTCGGCCCCCAGGCGGCGGTGACGGCCGGCGTCCTGCTCGGCCTCGAGATCGGGCTGCTGACGCTCGCCACCGAGCGGCGCGTGCCGCGCGTCCTGGGCCGTGACACGGTCGCGCTGCTCGCGTGGTCGCTGCCCGGACTCGCGCTCGGCGCGCTGGCGCTGCGTGAGCTGCCCGAGCGGCTGCTGTCGGCGCTCGTCGCCGCCGGCGTGCTCGGCGGGCTCGCGCTGCGACTGCGCGCCCGCTCGGCCCGTGTGCGCGAGCCGCATCGCTGGAGCGCCCCGCTCGCGGGCCTGAGCAGCGGGGCGCTGAGCACGTCGACCTCGCTGAGCGGCCCGCCGATCGTGCTGCACCTGCTGGCTCGGGGCGTCGCGCCGGACCAGATGCGCGACACGCTCGCGGCGGTGTTCGTGGGGCTTGCCGCGCTCAGCCTGCCGGCGCTGGTCGTGGCCGAAGCGTTCGACGTGCCGGGCGCCCTTGCGGCGCTGCTCGTCGCGGCGCTCGCGGGCCAGATCGTGGGCCGCCGCCTGTTCGCACGGCTCGCCGGCGATCGCTACGAGAATGCCGTGCTGGTCGTGCTCGCCGCCGCGGCGCTCATCGCGCTCGCCGCCAGCGCGATCTGATCGCGCGGATCCGTCTGACCATGCCCGAAGTCCGCGCTACGCTGCCTGGATGCCGATGCGCTTCATCTTCCGGTGTCAGTTCTGTGCCGAGCAGCCCGATCCGATGACGCAGTTGAGCCTCGAGACGGCCATGCGAGAGCGCACATGGGGCGCCTACCAGGATTGTCTGCCCGGGCGCTGGCTGGTATTTCACGCCCGCGGGCTGTATGGCGCGCCGCGCTACGCCTGCGCGGAGCATCGCGGCGACCTCGTCGCGTACCTGCGCAGACACTACGGCAGCGTGGGCTTTCACGTCTGGAAGCGGCCGCCGTACCCGTCGAGCCTGGCCCACGCGGAGACGGACAACGCCTGGAACACGGCCACGCGCCGCCAGGGCTCGTGGGGCATCTAGTGGGCCTTCTCCGAACGTCTGACCGAACGTTCCGAGAAGGCCCACTAGCCGTTTCAGGTCGCGTAATTGGCGAACGGCAGCTCTGAGAGAGGGGGAGCGCCCCGGCGCGGCAGGTCGCGCGACGAGTTCGCAGTTTGACGCGTATCTGGGGCTGAACTGCGAACTCGCGGCGTTGGCGCCTGTCGAGACCGAGCAGGCGCGGCTGTCGCTCGACGGGTGCAACAGATCCAGCAGCGTCCGGATCGCCGTTGGACCCAGGACGCCGAACACCACGCGGTGCACCACGGTCAGCTTTTCTGTGACGTTGTCCGCGTGTGGATCAGCCGGAGTGCTTCGTCGACCTGCTGCCCGACGCGTGGAAGCACACGTCGCACGGGCGCGTCATCGCAGGCACGGCGCTCGGCGCCGGCCTCATGCTCGCCGTCGGCGGCGCGCTTCAGGTCTGATCCTGCGCCAGCTCGCGCATGCCGTCGTCGAAGTCCTCGCATGCGGTGAAGCCCAGCTCGCGCGACGCGGCCGACGCACTGGCGAACACGTGGCGGACATCACCGAGGCGGTATTCGCCGGTCACGATCGGCGGCGGGGCTCCGTCTCCCGCTGCTGTATGCAGGGCGCGCGCCATGTCGCCGACCGTGCGCGGCGTGCCGCTCGCGACGTTGAACGCCCCGCTGCGTGGTGCCTCGGCCTCCAGCGCGAGCACGTTGGCGCGCGCGACGTCGCGGACGTGGACGAAGTCGCGCCGCTGCGCTCCGTCCTCGAAGACGCGCGGCGCGCGCCCGCCGACCAGCGCGCTGAGGAAGATCGACGCGACGCCCGCATACGGCGTGTCCCGGGGCATCCGCGGCCCGTAGACGTTGTGGTAACGCAGCGACGTCACGGGCACGCCCGTGTCGCGCGCGAAGGCGGCGGCGAGGTGCTCCTGCTGGAGCTTCGTCGCGGCGTAGACGTTGCGCGGATCCATCGGCGCGTCTTCGGGAACCGCGGCCGGGTCCAATCGCGCGCCGCACTGCGGGCACGGGGGTTCGAACTCGCCGGACTCGAGTGCCGCGCCGCTGCGCGGCCCGGGGCGCACCCGCCCGTGGGTCGGGCAGACATACCGGCCCTCGCCGTAGACGACCATGCTCGACGCCTGGACCACCGGGCCGCGAAACGCGCTGCGGGCGAGCGCCCGCAGCAGCACCGCCGTGCCGAGATCGTTGTGGCTGACGTAGTCGGCGATGTCGTCGAGATCCACGCCGAGGCCGACCATCGCCGCCTGGTGACAGACGGCGTCGACGCTGTCGAGCGCCGCCGCGAGCGCGCCGCCGTCGCGGACGTCGGCGCGCACGTAGGTGACGCTCGCCCGGGGCGTGGCCTCGCCGGGCGCCAGATCGATCACGCGGACCCCGTGGCCGCGGGTCACGAGCGCGTCGACGATGTGCGATCCGATGAACCCGGACCCGCCGGTCACGAGCACGCGCAGCGGGGTCACCATGGTGAGCGCACCCCCGCCTGAAGCGCGATCGCCAGCGCGAGCTGCGCGGCGAGCCAGCCGCGCCGATGCACGACGAGCGCCGCCGCCGCGAGCCCGACCCACGGAACGAAGATAAGCCAGATCCGCTCGGTCTCACCGCGCGAGAGACCGGACACGTCCGCGGCCGCCAGCGACACGAGCGCCGCGCCGACGAGCAGCCATACGCGGCGGTCTCTCAGCCGCGCGACGCCGGCCGCGGCGGCCGGCCCGACGGCGAGCGCGAAGGCGGCGAGCGAGACGAGCAGGAACGGCGCGTAGGGCCGCAGCGCCGCGTTGCCGCCGAAGTAGAGCTCGCGCGTGGCGGTCAGGCCGTCGAACCACCAGAACCCCGCCATGGCAAACGCAGCGAACACGGTCCCGACGCCCGCAGCGATGGCCAGGAGCGGCCGCCACCCCCGGCGCGCGATTGCCAGCACGACGACGATCGCGCTCAGCGGCGCGACGCCGTAGGACAGCATGAGCGCGCCGCCCAGCACGACGCCCCCAGCCAGCCCGAGGACGAGCGCGCGGCCGGTGGCGTCGGCGTAGAACGCGAGCACGGCGAGCGCGATTGCGCACGCGGCGACGCCCGCGAAGAGCGCATCCGCGGACGTCGCGATCCAGACCGCCGCGGGCGTGAGCGCGACGAACGGTGCGGCCTGCCGCGCCGAGGCCTCGCCTGCGACCGCGCGCAGCGCGACGAGCGCCGCGGGGGCGGCCGAGGCGCCGGCGCCGATGACGAGCGCCGCAGCGGCTTCGGCCCCCCCGAGGCCGGCGCCGTCCAGTACCCAGAGGACGAGCACCATCCCGGGCGGATGGCCCTTGACGTGCGTTGGGTAGCTCGGGAGCGCCGCGACGAAGCCCGCCAGGAAGCTTGCGGGCGTGTCGACGCGCGGCACCGCTGCGAGGTACTCGTAGCGCGTGGCCAGCGGCGCTGCGATCGCACCCACGCCGGCGCTGGCGGCGAGCACGACGGCCCAGGCGACTCCCGCGAGCCACGTCGCGACGAGCAGCCCGCGCCACCGCAGCTGCTCGGCGAGCAGCGGTGCCCAGCGCACAGCGGCGAGCGCGAGCGCGATGGCGGGCAGCAGCCCGCGGCCGATCCGCACGTCGGGCACGCCGACGAGCGGCGGGCTGGAGATGTGCACCAGCGGGTCGTGCGCGACGAGGCTCGCCCCGACCAGATGGCCGGCCACGACGATGGCGGCCCAGAAAGCCGCTCCGACCCAGGGCGCTGGCAGGGCAAGCGCCGGCGCCCGGATTGCGGTTAGGTCGTGCACCCTGCCGGAGGCTAGGGGCTGCGCGACCGGATCCAGGGCGTGGAGGCGGCCTGTTTCAGACTCGTAATGGTGCAGCCGTACGGTCACTGCGATGCCCGACGTCATCCTTCCGGTGCTCGACGAGGCGCAGGCGCTGCCGTCCGTGCTGGCCGCCATGCCGCCCGGCTACCGGCCGATCGTCGTCGACAACGGCTCGCGCGACGGCTCGGCTGACATCGCGGCGGCGCTCGGAGCGCACGTCGTCGCAGAGCCGCGCCGCGGCTTCGGGTCGGCATGCTTCGCCGGCCTGTGCGCGGCCATCGATCCCGTCGTCTGCTTCATGGACGCCGACGCGTCCCTGGACGCGGGCGACCTGCCGCGCGTCGCCGCGGCCGTCCTCGCCGGCGAGGCCGACCTGGTGCTCGGAGCGCGCATCGCAGCGCCCGGAGCATGGCCCGTGCATGCGCGGCTTGCCAACCGGGCGCTCGCGCTCGAGCTGCGCCGCCGCACCGACGTGCGCGTGACCGATCTCGGCCCGATGCGCGCGGCGCGGCGCGCGCCGCTGCTCGCGCTCGGCATCCGTGATCGCGCGTGCGGCTGGCCGCTGGAGATGGTCCTGCTCGCTGCGTCGGCGGGCTGGCGGATCGACGAGGTCCCGGTGGCCTACCGCGCCCGCGCCGGGCGCTCGAAGGTCACCGGAACGGTGCGCGGGACGGTCCGCGCCGTGCGCGACATGGCGGCCGTGCTCGGATGAGCTCGGCGCTGCTCGTCATCGCCAAGGCGCCGCGCGCCGGGCACAGCAAGACGCGGCTGTGCCCGCCATGC
This sequence comes from uncultured Actinomycetes bacterium, assembly GCA_963705315.1. Classification (GTDB taxonomy): domain Bacteria; phylum Actinomycetota; class Thermoleophilia; order Solirubrobacterales; family Solirubrobacteraceae; genus CADCVQ01. The sequence continues at coordinate 2,989,468 of OY970068.1, read as the reverse complement.
AGCCCCGATCAGGCCGCGCAGCTGGCTGAGGCCGCGCTGCGCGACACGCTTGCGGCGGTCGCGGCGACGGCGGGCGTCGACCGCCGCGTGCTCGTCCTCGATGGCGCGATCGGTCCGTGGCTGCCGCCGGGGTACGAGGTCGTCGCGCAGCGCGGCGAAGGCCTGGCCGAACGCCTCGCACACGCCTTTGCGGCGTGCGGCGCGCCGGCGCTGCTGGTGGGAATGGACACGCCGCAGCTCACGCCGGCGCTCATTGCCGGCGGCGTCCGAGCCCTGCGCGACGGCGCCCCGTCGGTCCTCGGTCTCGCCACCGACGGCGGCTACTGGGCGATCGGTCTGCAACGCCCGAACGTCGCGGTCTTCCAGGGCATCCCGATGAGCGTTGCGCACACCGGCTCCGTCCAGCGGGCCCGGCTCGTCGAGCTCGGGCTCGCGCCCGTGACGCTCCCCGAGCTACGCGATGTCGACGTCATCGCCGATGCGCTCGCCGTCGCCGCGGCGGCTCCGGCGACCCGCTTCGCCCGCGCCGTTGCCGGGCTCGAGCTCGCCGGTGAGGTGCGCGCGGCGTGACGGCGCTCGCCGCCGTCGAGCTCTACGGGCGCGGGCTGGAGGGAACCGAGGGGGAGCTTGTGCTGCGCGACGATCGCGGCGCCACACGACCGCTCGCGCTCGGCCGCTGGCTGGGACCTGCCACGCGCGCCGACGACGACGTTCTCGCGCGCGCGGTCGAGCCGGTGCTCGATGTCGGATGCGGACCGGGCCGCCATGTGCTCGCGCTCGCTCGCCGCGGCCGCCTCGCGGTCGGGATCGACATCTCGCCGGTCGCGGTGCGCGTGGCCCGCGACCGCGGTGCGATGGTCGTCGAGGGCTGCGTCTTCTCGCATGTCCCGGGGGCCGGGACGTGGGGGAGCGCGCTGCTGCTCGACGGCAACATCGGCATCGGCGGCCGGCCGGCGACACTCCTGCGCCGCGTCGCCTCGCTGCTCGCACCCGGCGGCCACCTGCTCGTCGAGCTCGATGAGCCCGGGACCGGCGGGCACGGATCGCGGGCGCGTATCGAGGCGGGCGGTGGGGCGAGCGACTGGTTTGCATGGAGCAGCGTCGACGCCGGCGCGATCACGTCCGTCGCAGCGGCGGCCCGGATGCAAGTGATCGAACGATGGGACATACAGGGGCGGTGGTTCGCGTGCCTGGCCTGAGCCGCCTGCACGACGAGCGCATCGCCGCGATCCTCGGTGTCGCGCTCGGCATCGCGTTCCTCACGTGCCTCGCGACCGGGCTCATCTCGCACTTCGCCCAGCATCCGGCCGACATCGGCTTCCTCTCGATGCCGGCTGCGCCCGCCTGGCTGTACCGCTTCACGCAGGGGCTCCACGTCGCCTCGGGCATCGCCGCGATCCCGTTGCTCGTCGCGAAGCTGTGGACCGTCTTCCCGAAGCTCTTCATCTGGCCCCCGGTCCGCGACGTCGCGCACCTGATCGAGCGGCTGAGCCTCGTCCCGCTCGTCGCGGGCTCGATCTTCATGTTGATGACCGGTCTGATCAACACGTCGAGCTGGGCGCCGTGGACGTTCAACTTCACGGCCGCGCACTTCTGGACGGCGCTCATCACGATCGGCGCGCTCATCACGCACATCGGCGCGCAGCTCCCGGTCACCCGGCGTGCCCTGTCGCGCGACGAGGCCCGCGCGCCCGAACCACCGGGCAGCGGGCTGTCGCGGCGGGGGATGCTGATCTCGGTCGCCGCTGCGGCCGGGGTCGCGACGCTCACGACGGTCGGGCAGACCATCCGGCCGCTGCGCGAGCTCGCGCTCCTCGCGCCGCGCCATCCCGACATGGGCCCGCAGGGAATCCCGGTGAACAAGTCGGCCGTCGGCGCGCGAGTGGTCGACGCGGCGATGAGCTCGGACTACACGCTGACGCTCGTCGGCCGCGACGGCCAGGAGCGCATCCTGACGCTGGACGAGCTGCGCGCGCTGCCGCGCCACGACGCGGAGCTGCCGATCGCGTGTGTCGAGGGCTGGAGCGCGTCCGCGCGCTGGAGCGGCGTGCGCGTGCGCGATCTCGCGGCGATGGTCGGCGCGCCGGACGGCGCCGAGGTCGTCGTCCGCTCGCTCCAGAAGGCAGGGGCGTACTCGCACAGCCGCCTCAATGCTCCCCACGTCCGCCACGACGACACGCTGCTGGCACTCGAGGTCAACGGCGAGCCACTGCACATCGACCATGGCTTCCCCGCGCGGCTCATCGCGCCCAACCGCCCGGGCGTGCAGCAGACGAAGTGGGTCGCGCGGGTGGAGGTCGCATGAAGCGCAGCCGCGCGTTCTGGCCGATGGCGTTCGCCGGCACGGCGCTCAGCGTGTTCGGCCTGGCCGGGCTGTTGCGCGACGAGCGCGTCGGCGACAGCATGAGCTGGCTGACGTATTTCGTCGGCGGTCTGCTCGCGCACGATGTCGTGTGGGCGCCGCTCGTCGTCGTCGGCTCCGTGGTCCTCGTTCGCGTCGTGCCGCGATCCGTCCTGCCGGTCCTCCAGGGAGCGCTGATCGTCACGGCGACCGTGCTGCTCGTCGCCTACCCGGTCGTGTGGGGCGACGGGCGGCTGGCGAACAACCCGTCGATCCTGCCGCTCGACTACCCGCGCAACCTCGCCGTCGTGCTCGTGGGCGTGTGGGCGGTGGCGGCGGCGCTGATCGTGCGCGCTGCGCTCAGGACGCCGCATTAGCCGGACAAATGTTGGCGCGATTCACGGCGAGTTCGAGCAGGATTACGGCTGCCGTCGCGGTACGGTGCAGATGGCCCATGACGACCGCCACCCGCCTGCGCCCGCGTTCTGCGGCCCGTCTGGGGCGGTTGTGCGGCGCCGCCGTCACCGCGGTCGTGCTGGTCGCTCTCGCCTGCGCGCCGGCGGCGTCCGCGCGCGAGTTGACGACGGGGACGAGCGGCGTGGACGTCGAGCACTTCCAGGAGCGCCTGGCGGAGCTCGGCTACCTGCCGAGCAGCGGCGTGAGCGGCACCTTCGACGAGGGCACGTGGCACGCCGTCGTCGCCTTCCAGGGCTGGCAGGGCCTCACGGTCGACGGCGTCGCCAGCGGCGGCACGCGCCGGGCGCTGCGCAACGCGACGCGCCCGCGGCCATCCTCCAAGCAGGACGGCTTCGAGATCCATCTGCGCGCGCAGACGCTGCTGATCGTCCGCAACGGTCGCACGTCACGCGCGATCCACGTCTCGACCGGAGCCGGCGGCCTGACCCCGCCCGGGCGCTTCACGATCTACTCCAAGCAGGTCATGAGCTGGTCCAAGCCCTTCAAGACGTGGCTGCCGCTGGCGCAGTACTTCAACGGCGGCATCGCGCTGCATCAGTATTTCAGCGTCCCCGCGTTCCCCGCGTCACACGGTTGCGTGCGCATGCCCAGCGACGAGGCGGACGTCGTCTGGCGGGCGGGGGAGGTCGGCATGCGCGTCTGGGTCGAGCAGGACAACAAGGTCTACAACATCTCCGAGGCCACCCGCCGCAAGGAGCGCAAGCAGGTCGCGGCGCACGTGCTGTCGGTGATCGCGCTGTAGCGGGCGCGCTGCACCTCTCGGCCGACTCGCTCCCGCAGCGGCCCGCCCGCACGGCCGATGCAGCCACGATCGCTCGTTCTTCATCGATGCAGTTCGTGAAACGCGCGCAAGCGCAGCGAGGAGGCGTCGCCGGCGCTAATCGCCGCCCGGCGCGAAGGACGCCACTCGCTGCTGCATCCACTGCTGCATCGCCGGGATCGTCCCCGGGTCGATGTTGTGGCCGCCGCTGTGCTCGTGATAGTCGACGCCGAGCCGCGCGGCTTGCAGGCGCGAGCGCGCGTCGCGCGCGAAGTCGACCGAGATCACCGGATCGCGCGCACCGTGGGTGATGAACACCGGAAGTCCGGCGCGGCCGTCGAGCTCGGGCTCCCAGCCTTCGACCGTCGGGATGAACGCGCTCATGGCGAGGACGCCGGCGGGGGAGGGGCGACCCGGGCCGAGCGCGGTGGCGTAGGACATGACGCAGCCCATCGAGAAGCCGCCGATCACGGTCCGCTCCCAGCCGATGCCGCGCTCGGTGAGCCAGCCGTCGAGGAAGCTCGTCAGCCGCGGATACGTCGCGCGGAACGTCGTGGGATCGGGGAAACCGACGCGCGGCACGTGGTACCACCAGCGCCCGCCGCCCGGGCCGGGGAGCGGCGCGCCGGGGGTCAGCCCGACGAGCCGGCGCTCGGGATCGAGCACGTCGAGGACCGGTACGAGGTCGTGCTCGTCGGCGCCGCGGCCGTGCAGGAGGATCAGCGCGCCCTCCGGCTCGCCGGCGGCCTCGCGGACGTCGTGAACGAGCGCGTCAGTCATGTCAGACCCCTAGATAGTTGACTGTGCAACAATATAGTCCAGGGTTGTTGAGCATGCAACCAGAAGCTTCTATCCTCGTTGGTATCCCATGAGCACGATGACCAATTCGCCACCGCTCCGGCTTCTGACCCCCCAGGAGCTGCGCGCCTGGCGGGGGCTCCTGCGGGTCCATGCGGCGATGTCGAAGGCGCTCGACGCCGAACTCGAGGCCGCGCACGGCCTGCAGCTCAGCTCCTATGAGGTGCTCATGTACCTCGCGGACGCCGAGGACGAGCGGATGCGCATGTGCGACCTCGCGTCGTCGATCCTGCTGAGCCGCAGCGGCCTGACGCGCCTCGTCGACCGGCTCGCTCGCGACGGGCTGCTCCAGCGCGTCGCCTGCGACGCCGATGCCCGCGGCGCGTTCGCCAAGCTCACCCCGGCCGGCCGCCAGAAGCTCGCCGAGGCGCGCGCGACGCACCTCGCCGGCGTGCGAGCGATGTTCCTCGACCGCTTCACTGCCGAGGAGCTCGATCAGATGGGCGCGGCCTGGGACGTGGTGCTCGAGGGCATCGGGTTCAGCTGCTGTAAACCTTGACAGGAGCCGACTTAGATTTCGTATACTTACTGCCAGCAGAAATCGCTGATCAGGAGGTGTATGACATGGCAATCGTCCGTTGGGACCCCACCCGCGAGCTGGACTCGCTGCAGAACGAGATGAACCGGCTCTTCTCGTCGTTCTTCGAAACTCCCACCCGCGCCGGCACCGGCAACGGTGGCGCCGCCGGCCGTCGCTGGATCCCCGCGATGGATCTCGTGGAAACCGGTGAGCACTTCATCCTGAAGGCCGACCTTCCCGGGATGAGCGAGTCCGATGTGAGTGTCGAACTCGAGAACAACGTCCTCACGATCGCTGGGGAGCGCAAGACCGAGCACGAGGAGAAGCACGAGGGCTACTACCGCCTCGAGCGTGCCACCGGCTCGTTCTCCCGCGCGCTGACGGTGCCGGAGGGCATCGACCCCGAAGGGATCGCGGCGAGCTTCGACCAGGGCGTGCTCGAGGTGCGCATCCCCAAGCCCGAGCAGGCCAAGCCGCGCAAGGTGCAGATCGGCGTCAACGGCGCCGAGCGCAAGACCATCGAGGCCGAGTAGCGGACGCAACGTCGTCCGTAGCTCGTCGCCGAGCGGCGAGAAGCGGACGAAACCTCATACTGAGGGCGCGTGAGCGCCCTGAGCATCACCCATCGAGACCCCGGTTCGCGCGCGCGGGCCGGGGTTCTTCGTACTGCCCACGGTGAGGTCCGCACGCCCGGGTTCGTCCCGCTCGCGACGAAGGCGACCGTCAAGGGACTCGAGCCGCGCGAGGTGGCCGCACTCGGCTACGACATCGTCCTGGGCAACACGTTTCACCTCTTCCTCGAGCCTGGGCACGAGCTCATCGCGCGCTTCGGCGGGCTGCACGACTTCATGGGATGGCAGCGGCCGATCGTCACCGACTCGGGCGGCTTTCAGGTCTTCTCCATGGGCCACGGCACCGTCGCCGACGAGATCAAGGGCCGCGCGCCGAGCGGCGCCGACCGCATGGGCCGCGTGCTCTCGATCGAGGAGGAGGGCGTGCGCTTCCGGTCCTATATCGATGGCTCGGAGCGCTTCATGGGCCCAGAGACGTCGATGGAGGTGCAGGCCGCGCTCGGGTCGGACATCGCGCTCGTCTTCGACGAGTGCACACCGTTCAACGTCGAACGCGACTACACCGCCCGCTCGACCGACCGCTCCCACCGCTGGCTCGATCGCTGCCTGGCATGGCACGCCGAGCACGGGCCCGAGGGCCAACTCGTCTACGGCATCGTGCAGGGCGGCGTCCACGAGGACCTGCGGATCGCCTCCGCGCAGGAGGTCGCCGCGCGGCCGGTCGACGGCATCGCCGTCGGCGGCTCGCTCGGCGCCGAGAAGGCGCAGATGTACGAGGTCGTGGACTGGGCCGTCGGCGCGATCGACGAGGCGCGCCCGCGCCATCTGCTCGGCATCGGCGACGTGGACGACCTCATCCGCGGCGTCGAGCTGGGCATTGACACCTTCGATTGTGCGATGCCGACCCGGCTCGGCCGCCACGGCGTGGCGCTCGTGCCCGAGCCGGAGTCGCGCTGGCGCGTCGACCTCACCGGCGCGCGCTGGAAGGAGTCCACCGAGCCGATCATGAAGGGCTGTCCGTGCCCGGCCTGCGAGGGCGGCCACCCGCGCGGCTACCTCCGCTACCTCATGCGCAACCGCGAGCTGACGGGCGTGCGGCTGCTGACGCTCCACAACCTCGCGTACATCGCGCGCCTGATGGCCGATCTGCGTGCCGCGATCGCCGCAGGCACGCTCGTGCAGCGCGCGGCGGCGCTGCGGGCGGGGGATGCGCCCCGGGTGCCTGTTCCCAGCGTGCCTCGCCCCGCCGGCGGCGAACGGGTCGATCAGCGCTGACCGGTCCTGCCTCTGCACACGACTCAGATGCCGCGCGAGCCGCGCAGCGGTGGCGCTACTTCGTGTTGTCGTCGATCAGCTGCTTCATCTGATCGACGACCTCGCTGGCCGTGTTGCCGTCGATGTCGCGCAGCTGGACGTTGCCCGCGCCCGCCGAGTTGCCCAGCGCGTAGGCGATGAGCGCCGCGGCGATGGCGAACATCAGCAGGAAGGCGACCCAGCGGCCGGCGCCGCTCTTGCGCGGCTCGTCGCGACGGCTGACGCGATCGACCGGCTCGGGCTCGTAGAGCGGTGGCGCGTTGCTGCGCGGCGCCTGCGGCTCGAGCCGGCGCGCGCTCGGGACGGCGCGCGTGGCGGCTGTGGGCGCCGCGCGCGCGAGCATCGATGTCGCGGCGGTCGGCTCGCCGCCCGGCGGCGCGATCCCGCGCGCGCCGTTCTGCAGCGCCTTGCGCATCTCATCCGCGCTGGCGTAGCGCTCCTCGGGATCGATCGCCAGCGCGCGCTGCACGGCGATCCCGAGCGCCGGCGGGACGTCGGGGACGATCTCGTCCAGGCGCGGCGGGTACTCGCGCTGCTGCATGAGCGCAAGCTCGGTGAGCGAGTTGGCGTCGTAAGGCAGGCGGCCGGCGAGCAGTTGGTAGCTCACGACACCGAGCCCGTAGAGGTCCGCGGCGGGCCCGACGTCACCGCCGCTGGCCTGCTCGGGGGCGAGGTAGGCCGCGGTTCCCAGGACCGATCCGACCTGCGTGATCTGCGACGTCGGCTCGGCCATCGCCTTGGCGATCCCGAAGTCGGCGAGCTTCACCGAACCCTCGTCGGAGCGCAGGATGTTGCCGGGCTTGACGTCGCGGTGGATGACGCCCATCCGGTGTGCGTGCGCGAGGCCGCGACACGCGCCGTCGACGAGCTCCAGCGTGTCGGTGACGCCGAGCCGCGTCTCCTCGCGCAGGATCTCGGCGCCCGAGCGACCCTGGATGTACTCCATGACGATGTAGTGCCGGTCGCTGGCCTCGTCGAGGCCGAAGTCGAAGACCTGCACGATGTTGGGATGCACGAGCCGCGCGGCTGACAGTGCCTCGCGCCGGAAGCGCGAGATGAACTGGCTGTCGTTGGCCAGATGCTCGGCGAGCAGCTTGACGGCGACCTGGCGCTCGAGCCGGCGGTCGAGCGCGAGCTGGACCGTCGACATGCCGCCGTAGCCCAGCCGCTCGCCGAGCTCGTAGCGGCCCGCGATGACGACCGTGCTCACGGCGTGACCTCCGGCGGGGTGCCGCCGCCCGGAGGCGCCGGAGGCGGCGGTGCCACGGGCACAGGTGGCGTCGTCGATGTCGGCGGCGGGGTCGTGGTGGTCTCGGGCGGCGTCGTCTGCGTCTCGGGCGGGGTCGTCTGCGTCTGCGTCTCGGGCGTCGTCTGGGTCTCGGTGGTCGTGGTCTGGGTCTCCGTCTCCGTGCGGTTCTCGTCGCATTCGCTCAGCGCCTTGCTGCGCAGGCTCTCGTAGCCCTCGCGCAACCGCTCTCGGAGCTGCGCGTCGACGTCGGCGTCGAGCCGGTCGACGCGCGTGATGACCTGACGCAGCTGTCCGGCGAGCGCCTCACAGCGCGCGTCTTCGACGCGCTGGCGGACGTCGTCGATGTCGCTCTTCAGCGACGACGCGTCGGCGGCAGGGATCCCGTTCTTCGTCCCGTCGCCGCAGGCCGCAAGCGCCGCCGTGCCGGCGCCGAGGACGGCGGCGAGGAGGTATGCAAGGCATCTGCGCACGATCATTGACCGTATCCAAGCCGCTCGGCGAGGGAATCAGGTAGCCGCGCGGCCCGGATGGCGCCGGCGGCGCCCGCGATGTCGTACTCGACGCGCCGCCATTGCGCGCGCAGGCCGTCGAGATCGAGCATGAGCCACGCCGCGCGGGGGTCGCCGTCGCGCGGCTGCCCGACCGATCCCGGGTTCAGCAGCCACTGTCCCGCGGCGATGTCGAGCTCGTCGCCGTCGCGGCGCGGCTCGCCGGATGCCACATCATCCTCGGGGCGCATGAACGACAGGGCGACGTGCGAATGGCCGATCAGCGCGATGCGCTGGGACTGCGTGTCGAGGCACAGCTCGGCGAGCAGCGCGCTGAGCACGTACTCCCACACCGGATCGCGCGGGCTGGCGTGGTACAGGCCGATCGAGGCCTCCTCGCCGACCGGCCGGAGCGCCGACAGGAACTCGAGGTTGGCGGCCGTGATCGTCTCCTGCGTCCAGCGCGCGGCGATTGCCGCGCCGGTGGAGAACTCGTCGAGGCCGATCTCGCCGGTCACGCCCATGTCGTGGTTGCCGGCCAGGCAGATCGCCGCGTGGCGGCGCGCGAGCTCGACGCACGCGTCCGGCTCCGCCCCGTAGCCGACGAGATCGCCGAGGCACCACATCTCGTCGGCGCCCGCGGAATCGGCGTCGGCAAGCACCGCCTCGAAGGCGTGGCGGTTTCCGTGGATGTCAGACAGGATTGCGACCTGCATCTCGTACAGTGAGATCGTGGACCGGGTACGCCTGCGCTGGCCAGCGGCGGTCGTCGTCGCCGTGGTGGTAGCGGAGGCGGCGGTGGTGCTGATGCGCCCGCGCGACGGCGTCATCGAGCCCGCGCCGGTGCGCGTGGAATCGTACTTCAGCCCCGATTACGTCGAGCGCGCCCGCGAATTTCGCCGGCCGCAGCTGCTGCTCTTCGGCGCCGGGCTGGCCGCCGAGTTCGCGCTTCTCGCGGTGCTCGTGGCGCGCCCGCCGCGCCGCCTGCGCGGGCCGTTTGCCCGGCCCGTGCTGGCCGGAGCGGCCGCCGGCGCGGCGCTGTCGCTGGCGATCTCCGCGGTGGCACTGCCCTTTGACGCGATCGCGCACGAGCGGTCGCGCGATGTCGGCCTGTCGACGCAGGCGTGGGGGGGCTACGCCGCAGATCAGGCGAAGTCGTGGGGTATCGGGGCGATCATCGCGGCCATCGGCGCCGCCGCTGCGCTCGCGCTCATCCGGCGCTTTCCGCGCCGCTGGTGGGTGCCGGGATCGGTCGTCGTCGTCGCGTTCGGCGCCGTCACGATCTACGCCGGGCCGGTGCTGCTCGACCCGCTGTTCAACAAGTTCACGCCGCTGGACGGCCGGCCGCGCGCCGACGTGCTCGAACTCGCGCGCCGCGCCGGCGTCGAGGTCGGCAAGGTCTACGAGATCGACGCCAGCCGGCGCACGACCGCCGCCAACGCCTACGTGACCGGCCTGGGCAGCACGAAGCGCGTCGTGCTCTACGACACGCTGCTGGAGAACTTCACGCGTGACGAGCTGCGCCTCGTCGTCGCCCACGAGCTTGGGCACGTGCACCACTCCGACGTATCGCGCGGCCTGCTGTACCTCGTGATCGTCGCGCCGTTCGGGATGCTCGCGGCGGCACAGCTCACGCGCCGCCTGGCGCCGGGGGAGAGCTCTTCGACGCCCGGGCCGGCGGTGCTCCCCGCGCTGGCGCTGAGCGTCGCCGTCATGTCGACGGCGATCACGACCGTGTCGAATCAGTTGAGTCGGCGGGTCGAGGCGCGGGCGGACTCGTTCGCTTTGCAGCTCACGGGTAAGCCCGACGCGTTCATCTCGTTTGAGAAGCGCATCACGAAGCGCAACCTCTCAGACCCGGATCCGGCTGATGTCGTGACGTTCCTGCTGGGCACCCACCCGCCGGTGATCGAACGGATCGGGATCGGAGAGGCGTACGAGCGGGGCGATCGGTAGGGGGCGCGGCCGGCGCGGTTCACGAAACAGCATCGATAAGGATGCAGGTTCCCTTCGGGAGGCAGGTCGCGAGGCGGTGAGTGGGGGTTTGGGTTCAAAACGTCCCCTATATGGACGTTTTGAACCCAACCCCGAAGAACCCGCCCACACGGCCGACGTAGCCGCTTCCGCTCGTTCCTTATCGATGCAGTTTCAGGAACCGCGCGACGCCGGCCCTACCGCGTTTCGAACTCGTCGTCCTCGTCGTCGTCGACCCCGAACTCCGGCAGGTTCTTGATCCCCTCGCGGGTGCGGTACTTCGACCACGAATCCTCCAACGCGTCGGCGAGCTCGCGCAGGAACTTCGGCGACATGTTCACGCGGGTCACGACGACGCCCGGGATCTCGTCGTCGGCGACCTCGTGGTCGACGCGGGCGAACGTGATCGTGAACTCGTAGTCCGAGAACGAGACGTTCGCGAAGTTCGCGTAATGCCCCGCCATATCCTCGGGCGCGAAGTGGATGTTGATGTGCCGTTCGGGTTCGTCGTCGTCAGCCATTGCGCGACTAGTATCGCAGCGTGCGGATCATCGTCCTGGCCGTCGGGCGACTGCGCGCTCCGTACGCCGACGACGTCGCGCATTACCTCAAGCTGCTGAGCCGCTACGCGCGGGTGGAGATGATCGAGGTGCGCGAGGAGGAGCGCCTCGCGGCGCGGATTCCCGCGCGCGCGTTCGTGTCGCTGCTCGCGCGCGAGGGCAAGCAATTGGACTCGATGGCCTTCAGCCGCTTCCTCGAGGCGCGCCGCCAGGCCGGCCTCGACGTCTGCTTCGTCATCGGCGGGCCGCTTGGCCTCGAGCTCGACAGCGTCGACCACCGGCTCTCGTTCGGGCCGATGACGCTGCCCCATCAGCTCGCGCGGGTCGTCCTGCTCGAGCAGCTCTACCGTGGCCACAAGATCCTCGCCGGCGAGCCGTACCACTACTGACCGACGCTCACCACTACTCTCAGGCAATGTCCGGACCGCTCGCAGACCTGCGCACCACCGTGGAGCAAGCCGCCCGCGCGGCGGCCGGCAATGGCGACGCTCCCGCGGTGCGCCCGACGCTCGAGCGCCCCAAGAAGGCGGGCTTCGGTGACTACGCCTCCAACGTCGCGATGCTGCTGTCCAAGGCCGCCGGCGAGCCGCCGCGCGAGGTGGCCGAGCGCGTCGCCGAGGAGCTGCAGACGCGCCTGGGCGACGCGATCGATCGTGTCGAGGTCGCCGGCCCGGGCTTTCTCAACCTCTTCCTGACCGACGCCTGGTACGCCGCCGCGCTTGCCGACGTCCTCGCCGCGGGGGAGTCCTTCGGCGGCGGCGGCGCCGATCCGCCGCTGCGCTACAACGTTGAGTTCGTCAGCGCGAACCCGACCGGCCCCATGACCGCGGCCGGGGGACGGCACGCCGCCTACGGCGACGCGGTCGCGCGGCTGCTCGAGTTCCGCGGCCACGACGTGCACCGCGAGTACTACGTCAACGACTACGGCAGCCAGATCCGCCGGCTGGGCGAGTCGATCGCGGCACGCGCCCGGGGGGAGGAGCCGCCCGAGGGCGGCTACGTCGGCGACTACGTCGCCAAGCTCGCTGAGCGGATCCCCAACGCCGCGTTCGATGACGTCGAGGTCGTTGCCGAACGCGGGGTGTGGCTCCTCGTGGACTCGATCAGGCAGTCGATGGCCGCGATGCGGGTGCAGTTCGACACGTGGTTCTCCGAGCGCGAGCTGCACGAGGGCGAGCCGACGGCGGTGCAGCACGCCTTCGCCGAGCTGGACGAGCGCGGGGAGACGTACCGCAAGGACGACGCGCTGTGGCTGCGCACCTCCGCCCACGGTGACGACAAGGACCGCGTGATCGAGCGCTCGACCGGCGAGCACACCTACCTCGCCTCGGACATCGCCTACCACCTCAACAAGCTCGAGCGCGGCTTTGATCGTCTGATCGACGTGTGGGGCTCAGACCATCACGGCTACGTGCCGCGGATGAAGGCGATGCTCGCCGCGCTCGGCCGCGATCCCGACTCGCTCGAGCTCATGATCATGCAGTTCGTGAACATCATCGAGCAGGGCGAGCGGACCCAGATGTCCAAGCGCCGCGGCGATTTCGTCACGCTCGACGAGCTCATCGAGAAGATCGGCGTCGATGCCGCGCGCTTTCTCTTGCTCCAGCGCTCGCACGACACGGTCGTCGATCTCGACCTCGAGCTTGCGGTCTCGCAGTCCAGCCAGAACCCCGTCTACTACGTCCAGTACGCGCACGCGCGGATCGTCTCGATGCTGCGCAAGTCCGAACGCGGCGAGCTGCAGGCCGCGATCGAGAGCCCCGCCGGGCTCGCGCACGAGCTCGAGCCCGCCGAGCGCGCGCTGATCAGCAAGCTGCTGATGTTCCCCGACGAGGTCGCCGAGGCCGAGGAGCGCCGGGCGCCGCACCGGATCGCGGCCTACGCGCTCGACCTCGCGCAGGTCTACACACGCTTCTACGACGACTGCCCGGTGCTGAAGGCCGACGACGCGACCCGCCCGTTCCGGCTGCGCCTCAGCTTCGTCTCACAGCACACGATCGCTCGCGCGCTCGGCCTGCTCGGAGTCAGCGCGCCGCTGAAGATGTAGCTCGATGGACGACGTCGATCCGACGGGGTTCTTCGAAACGTTCTACGTCGAGGCCGCCGAAGCCAAGCGGGTCGTGCCGTGGGACCGCGGCGAAGCTCACCCGCTGATCGCCGAATGGGCCGATGGGGTGGACGGTGCAGGCCGTCGCGCGCTCATCGTCGGCAGTGGGCTCGGGTCAGACGCGGAGTTCATCGCCGAGCGCGGCTTCGACGTCGTCGGCTTCGATGTGTCGCCGACGGCGATCGCGACGACGCGCGAGCGCTTTCCCGCCTCAGCCGTGGAGTACCGCACCGCCAACCTGCTCGATCCGCCCGCTGAGTGGCACCAGGCGTTCGACCTCGTCGTCGAGAGCCTCACCGTGCAGTCGATGCCGGTTGCGTTCCACGCACCCGCCACTGCGCAGGTGGCACGCCTGGTGGCGCCGGGCGGGACGCTGCTCGTGATCGCCACGGCGCGTCACGCGCCGGGGGAACCCGACGGACCGCCGTTCCCGCTCACGCGCTCGGAGGTCGAGGCCTTCGCTTCGGACGGCCTCGAGCCGGTTCTCATCGAGGACGTCCGTTGGCCCGACGTGCCCGCTCGCTGGCGAGCCGAGTTTCACCGCCCGCAGGCTCAGCGCTCGTAGCGGGCGAGCTCTTCATCCAGCCGGCGCCCCTCGGCCTGGCTCAGTGCCGGCGCGTCGTCGCCGCCGGGACCGCCTGACGGCGGGCGGCGGCGCCAGCGCGGGATCAGGAGCGCGAGCCCGCCGGCCAGCAGCGCGACGAGCGCGAGCGGCACGACGTACGCGGTGATGCCGAACCCGTCGCTGTCGGGGAGCGCGAGGACGTCGCGGCCGTACTCGGCGACGAGCGCGGTCTTGATCTGGCTCTTCGTCTGGCCCGCGGCGATCCGCTCGCGGATGAACTCGCGCTGCTGGTCGGCCTGCGCGCTCTCGGCGATGTTCAGCGGGATCTCGCACGAGACGCACATGACCTCGTCCTCGATGTCGATCAGCGACGCCTGCGCGGCCGTCGCCCCGGCGGGCGCGGCGAGGCAGGCAAGCAGCGCCAGCAGCACCGCCGCGCGCCTCATTGCAGCGCCGCCTGTAGCGCGGCGTCGAGGAACGCCTTGTCGATCTGGCCGCGGTGCAGAGCGACGACGCGGCCCTCCGCATCGATGACGAACGTCTCGGGCACGTTCTTCGAGCCGTACTTCTTGGCGAGCACGTTGTCGACGTCGCGCAGGCTCGGGTAGTTGATCTTCCACTCGCCGACCTTGCGCAGCGAGTCCTGCGTCGAGTCGTCGCGGGTCACGCCGAGAACCGTGCCGTCACCGTCGCGCTCGAGGCGCGTCTGCACCTGGGCGAGATCGGCCGACTCCGCCTCGCACGGGTCACACCATGAGGCCCAGAAGTTCAGGACGACGACCTTGCCGCGCAGCTCCGCGAGCGACCGCTTCGCGTCGCTTCCGAGCACCGGGAGCGTCGCGCTGGGCGCGACCGGCCGCTCGCTGCGCGCGACGGCGTTATCGAGCGAGCGGTCGTCCTCGCGGGAGCTCAGCCCGAACGCGAGCAGCCCAATGAGAGCGACCGCCGCGACGGCGGCGATGATCCAGACGGCGAAGCGCTGCACTGGCCATCAGGGTAGTGCTGGGCCTCCGCCCGCAGCGCACCCGCCGTAGAATCTGGCGCGCTGCGGACGTAGCTCAGTTGGTAGAGCGTCGGCTTCCCAAGCCGAAGGTCGCGAGTTCGAGCCTCGTCGTCCGCTCTCAGCGCTGCTTGCGCCACGGCCCCCGAATCGCGAACACGTGGCCGGGGGACTGGACGTTGGCGAACAGGATCTTCTTGTCGCGCGAGAACGTCGGGCCGGCGAACTCGTTGTCGTCGGGCAGCTCGTTGCGGGCGAAGTTGAACAGCTTGCCGCTCGGTGTCGAGCCGACGAGATGCTGCTTGCCCTCGCCGTCCTCGGCGAGGATCACGCCGCCGTAGGCCGAGACGGTGATGTTGTCCGGGCCGTCGGGGTCGTTGTCCTGGTCGGTGGGCGTGTAGGCGAACCACAGCTTCAGCTCGATCGTGTGACGGTCGGGGTCGAGGAACCACACCTGGCCGTCGTGCTGGCCGACGCTGCCGTCAGACGTGCGCGCGAAGGACGCCACGAAGTACGCGCCGTCGTCGCCCCACCACATGCCCTCAAGCTTGCGGCTGCGGGTGATCGTGTCGAACTGCTTGCGCACCGATGTCGTCGTCGCGTCGCGCTCGGGCACCGGCACCCACTTCGCGCGGTAGCGCGTGCCGGGCTTCGTCGCCACCGACAGGTCGGGCACGAACTCGCCCGACCGTGTGTACGCCAGCAGCGCCTCGAGCGTGCCCGCGTCGTCGGCGAGCTTCTTCAGCGAGCCCTTGCGGAGCGGAAGCGCACGGCGCGGCGCAGTCCAGCGCAACAGCAGCCCGTTCGGGTTACCGGCGTCCTCGGTGAGGTAGATCGTGTGGCAGTGCGGGTCGACGACGACCGACTCGTGCGCGAAGCGGCCGAGGCATTTGATCGGCTGGGGATCGCGGTTGGCGCGCTGGCTGTAGGGGTCGACCTCGAAGCAATAGCCGTGGCGCTTGTCGAGAATCGCCTCGGTCTCCTCGCACGTGATCCACGTCTCCCACGGCGTGCGGCCACCGGCGCAGTTGTTGTGCGTGCCGGCGAGGCTGACGTACTGGCGCACGCGCTTGCCGTGGCGATCGACGACGATGTTCGTCGTCCCGCCGCGCGCCCGGGGGTCGTAGACGAAGCCGGGGATCGCCGGAACGGGGTTGGGCTCGCTGCCGCCGATCTCGTGGTTCTGGACCAGCACGGTGCCGTTGCCACCGGTGCGCTGGAAGGCCGCCGTGCCGTCCGGGTCGTCGGGCGTGACTTCCCCGCTGTCGAGCTTCGTGACCCCCGACTGCGCGACGACCGTGTACGTGAAGCCGGCCGGTAGCGAGAGGATCCCGGCGGGATCGGGCACGAGCGGGCCGTAGCCTGCCGCGCCGTGGTCGCCGTGCGCCTCGGCAGCGCCCGCGCCGAACAGGCCGGGGATGCCGCCGCTGAGCACGATCCCGAC
This sequence comes from uncultured Actinomycetes bacterium, assembly GCA_963705315.1. Classification (GTDB taxonomy): domain Bacteria; phylum Actinomycetota; class Thermoleophilia; order Solirubrobacterales; family Solirubrobacteraceae; genus CADCVQ01. The sequence continues at coordinate 2,973,239 of OY970068.1, read as the reverse complement.
GCCCGCGGCAGAACGGTTCAGCAGCGACCGTCGAGACAGCCCGGACCCTGAGTCGGGGTCCTGGCGCAGGTCGTGGGTGGTCATTCGCGCTCCTTCGGTTTCTGGGAAATCGATCGCGCTCACCATCTGCGACGGGTCCCGGCGGCGTGTGATCACGGTGTGACGGCGATGTGAACAGCTCGCAGGGGCTACGGGGTCGTCGAGCTTGCCGGGGGAGGCGAAGCCGGTCGATCTAGAACCGCTCGGTCATGCGGCAGCCTGCCAGCGACGCCAGCAGGTGCGGGCACCGTACGGCGCGGGCGCGGCGCTGGCTTTGGACGAGCGTTGAAGCCGACGGATAGGCCGTTGTACGGTCGGGCGAGCGGGTTATGCTCGCACCTGATGGCGACCTACAGCTTCGTGACGACCTGGTGCGTCGACGCGCCGATCCAGCGCGTGTGGGACGTCATATACGCGGCTGAGGACTATCCGAACTGGTGGAAGGGTGTCGTCAGCTCCACCGAGCTCGAGCCCGGCGACGAGAACGGTCTGGGCGCGCTGTTCCGGTTGACGTGGCGCGCCAAGCTGCCGTACACGATCGAGTTCGACACGCGCGTGACGCGCTCGGAGCCTCCGTACCTGCTCGAGGGTCACGCGAGCGGCGAGCTCGAAGGCGTCGGCGTGTGGCGCCTGTATGAGGGCGCGGCCGGCACGGCGCTCGTTTACACGTGGGACATCTCGACGACGCGACGCTGGATGAACCGCCTCGCGCCGGTCGCGCGCCCGGCGTTCGAATGGAACCACGACTACGTCATGCGCAACGGCGCGCACGGGCTCGCCGAGCTTCTAAACGTGCCACTGCTCGCTTTCGACTAATCGTTGGCAAACGTCGATACACGCAAAATGCTGGACACGGAGGCCCCTCGGCCTCACTATGGATCGCCAACGCCGCCCGCCGCCTTACCGAGGGACACGCCCATGGCTGTGCAAACGCAAGGTCCGGACGTTTACGAGCTCAGTTACGAAGAGACGAAGATCACGTTCGAGCCAGGTCTTTCGGGGGCGACGCCCCGGGTCCTGTACTCCGGTCCGCTCGGCGAGCACGCCTTCGAGGGCGACGACGTTCAGCTTCATGACAGCGCGCGCGGGCTGGAGGTCAGCTTCAGCGTCGACACGCACCTGCAGACCGTGACGCTGACGGTCTTCGTTCCCGAGCTCGAGCTCGCCGACCGCGACGAGGAGCGCTTTCACACGGTCGGGATCCATTCGACGCAGCGCAGGGCGACGGCCGGCGGGACGGGCGCGATCATGACCGCGGCGCCGCTCGAGGTCGAAGGCATCGCACGGCTGTTGCGGCTCGGCGCGGCCGGGCCGACGCTGCTCTAGCCGCGCCCGTCAGCCCGAGGAGGTCAGCGTGTCCTTGAGGCGCGTCAGCGGCCCGTCGCTCGGATCAGGCAGGAGCTCGTCGATCTTCTCGACGTCGCGCGCCATGCTGTCCATCGGCGGGCGCATCCCGCGTACCTCGTTCTCCACGGCGAGCATGCGCTCGTTGAGGTCGGCACGCAGGCCGTCCAAACGGACCGTCAGCGTCTCCTCCAGTGACTCGAGCTCGACGATGCGGCCCTCGATGCGCTCGACCGAGACCTGTAGTTCGCTCAGGCCGTTGACGAGCGTGCCGGCATGGCGTGCCAGCGTTTCGATGTCTGAGGCGACGCGGCCGGGCAGCCGCAAGGGCGTGAGCAGGGCGTCGAAGACGTTCAGCGGGGCGTCACCGGCGGGATCGTCGGGCATACCTGTTCCTTACCCCGCGCCTCACACGGGCAAGCGTGGCGTGGCGCGGCGCGCCTACCAGGCCTGGACGGTGTCGCAGTTCGGGCACGTCACCGATGCGGTGACGCGAGCCTCGAACAGGTAGCCGCACCCGCAGGAGTAGCACGCGCGATCGTCGGGGCCGCCGGCGGCGCGCATGCGGCGCTCGGCCGGGTGCATCGGGGCCGGACGCGGCTCCGGCGCGGGGACGACGTGCAGGCGGCGCTGTGGGCGCGGCCGGCGCAGTGCTGAGGTGAGGTGGACGCTCATCGAAGTCATGGCTACATCGACACTGACTCCCCAACCCACCAAAGGTTTCTGCTCTGGACGGACATTTCCTGTACTTCTGGCGCGTCCGCACGCCCGCGTGAGGCCGCTGGGCGGCCATTCTGGCGCCGGGAAGCGGAGGTCTGGCGGCGCCTGACTGCGATACTGAGCGGCGTATGCACCCGTCCCGAAAGCGCCGGATTCGGCTCATCACCGCGCTCAGCGCCGCCGTGATCCTCGCCGCCGCGCTCGTCTACACGAGCCTCAACGCGTCCAACGAGACCGTCCAGCCCAGCCAGCTCGCGACCGCAGCGGCGGGATCGTCCTACCAGCTGACCGGGAAGGTCGCGGACGGCTCGGTGCGTCAGCGCTCCGGCGGCGTCGACTTCCGCGTCCGCGACCGCGAGGGCACGACATCGGTTCCCGTGAGCTACAGCGGCGCGATCCCGGACCCGTTCCGGGAGGGCCGCGAGGTCATCGTCACCGTCCGCAAGCAGGGCGCGACGTACGTCGGTGAGAAGGACTCGCTCATCACGAAGTGCCCGTCGAAGTTCACCGAAGACAAGACCCCGAGCTAGTTCATGGCGACGGTCGGCCGTGCCCTGCTGATCCTGGCGCTCGTCGCTGCCCTGTACGGCGTCGGCGCCTCGATCTACGGCGCCGTCCGCGGACGGCCGGAGTGGGTCGCGTCGGGCCGCCGCGCCGTGTACTCCGTGGCGGCGCTCGCCACCGGTGCCTTCGCGATCCTCGAGATCGCGTTCCTGCGCTCTGACTTCTCCTTCGCGACCGTCTGGGCGCACTCGTCGACGACGACGCCGACGTTCTACAAGGGCGCGGCCGCCTGGTCGTCGCAGGAGGGCTCGCTGCTGCTGTGGCTCTGGCTGCTGTCGCTGTGGTCGAGCCTCGTGCTGTTCCTCACCCGCCGCCAGCTGCGCCGCGTCGCGCCATACGCGACCGCCGTGCTGCTCGGCTTCGCGGCGTTCTTCGCGGCGCTGCTCGTCTTCAAGGTCTCGCCGTTTCACCAGCTGCCCGTGGTGCCCGCGGAGGGCAAGGGCCTCAACCCGCTCCTGCGCCACCCGAGCATGATGATCCACCCGCCCATGCTGTACTCGGGCTACACGCTGTTCGCGATCCCGTTCGCGTTCGCGATCGGCGCGCTCATCTCCCGTCAGGTGGGCGCGGCGGACTGGATCCGCTCGACGCGCCGCTTTGCGCTCGCGGCGTGGTTCTTCCTCGGCATCGGCGTCATGCTCGGCGCGCGCTGGTCCTACGCCGAGCTTGGCTGGGGCGGCTACTGGGCCTGGGACCCGGTCGAGAACGCGTCGCTGCTGCCGTGGCTGACCGGCACCGCGTTCCTGCACTCGATCATGATCCAGGAGAAGCGGGGGATGCTGAAGATCTGGAACGTGTCGCTCGTCCTGGCGACCGGGATCCTCGCGATCATGGGCACGTTCCTCGTGCGCTCGGGGATCCTCGACTCGATCCACGCGTTCGGCGCATCGACCCTCGGCGTGCCGTTCGTGATCCTCATCGGGGTCCTGATCGCCGGCTCGGTCGGGCTCGTCCTGTACCGGCGCGAGGAGCTGCGGTCCGAGAACCGCCTGGACTCGATGCTCTCGCGCGAGGCGATCTTCCTCGGCAACAACCTCGTGCTCGTGGCGCTCGCGTTCGTCGTCTTCTGGGGCACGTTCTGGCCGCTCATCGCCGAGGCGCTGACGGGCACGCGCCGCGCGCTCGGGCCGCCGTGGTTCGACCGCTACACCGTGCCGCTGGCGCTGGTGCTTGTGCTGCTGAGCGGCATCGGCCCGATCATCGCGTGGCGGCGGGCCACCGCGGCCAACGCGCGGCGCAACTTCGCCGTGCCGGTGGGGCTGGCGCTTGCGCTCGGCGTCGTCCTGGCGGCGTTCGGGGCGGCATCGCGCCCGCTCGCGCTGGCGATGTTCGTCATCGGCGGCTTCGTCGTGTTCAGCGTCGGGCAGGAGTTCTGGCGCGGCGTGCGCGCGCGTCGCGCGATGACCGGCGAGAACCCCGTCGCGGCGCTCGGCTCGCTCGTCGCGCGCAACCGGCGCCGCTACGGCGGCTACGTCGTTCACGTCGGGATGGCCGTCCTCTTCATCGGCGTGGCCGCGTCGACGGCGTTCCGCGACGCGCGCGACGTGCGGATGAGCCCCGGCGACGTCGTGCATGTCGGCGACTACGACTTTCGCTACGTGAAGTCCACGTCGCGGGCGGACTTCACCGCCGCGGGCAACCTCGAGCGGATCTCGTTCGGCTCGCTCGTCGAGGTGCGCAAGGACGGCAGGACGGTCACGACGCTGCGACCCGAGCGCGGCTACTACCCGTCGCTGGACGACACGCTCGGCCCGATCGGCCGCTACTTCTCCGGCGAGGCGACGAGCGAGATCGGGCTGGATGCGGGGACACGGCGCGACGTGTGGGCGGCGATGACGCCGAACATCCTCGCGTACATGCCGACGATCAAGCAAGGCAACGCGCTCATCACCGACCTGGAGCAGAAGAACGTGCCGGCGACCGCGCGGGCCGAGGTGATCGGCCGGGCGCTGAAGTCCCGCTTCATCGACGCGTACGCCAAGGATCCACCGCCGGCGACGTTCCGCTTCATCGTGTCGCCACTCGTGACGTGGATCTGGCTCGGGGCGCTCATCGTGTTCGGTGGCGGCCTCATCGCGATGTGGCCCGGCCCGGATGCCGCCCGCCGCCGCGCGTCGGCGCGGGCCGCCGCGCGCGTCGCCGAGGATCTCGGGCGCACCGAAGCCCGAACGGCGTAGTGGACGTCGCAGCCGCGCTCGTCATCCTCGCTGTGGTCTGCGCCGTGGCGTGGATCATCTCGGCGCCGCTGCGCGGGGGCGGCGAGGCCGACGGCGGCGAGGTCGCCGACCGCGTCGCCGAGCTACGGGCACGCCGCGATGCGAAATACCGCGAGATCCGCGACGCGGAGCTTGATCAGCAGACCGGCAAGCTCTCCGAGGAGGACCATCGCGAGCTGGACCGGCAGCTGCGTGCCCAGGCGGCCGAGATCCTGCGCGAACTCGACGAAGCAGAGTCCTGACGCGGTAGCCTGACGGCCGTGGAAACCATCCTCTCCGTCGTCCAGGTCGCGCTGGCGATCATCGTGATCTTCCTCATCCTCATGCACTCGGGGAAGGACGCCGGCCTGTCGGGCGCCTTCGGCGTCGGCACCGGCTCTGGCCCGTTCGGCGGCGGCTCGCTCGTCGAACGCAACCTGAACCGCTGGACGCTCGCCTTCGCGATCCTGTTCGTCGTGAACACGGTCATCCTGCTGAAGCTCTAGAACTAGCAGACCACGCGGAACTCCACGGCGCGCAGTGCCGGGCACACGATGCCGCTGGCGAAGCGCCGGCCGTAGAACTCGCCCTCGGAGACGAGTCGCTGCGCGCTCGTCAGCGCCTCGGTCGCGCTCAGCAGCCGCAGGACCGAGTCGGTGAAGCGCACGTCGCGCAGCGGCCGCGTGATCTCGCCGTTCTCGATGAGAAACGTGCCCTCGCGCGTGACGCCGGTGACGAGCGTCTCCTTCTCGCGCACGGGATTGAGGTACCACAGCCGCGTGACGTAGATCCCGCGCTCCACCGGCGCCGCGAGCTCGGCGAGGTCGGCGGCCGTCCCGCCGCCGAGCACGAGGTTCGTCGGGTACGGCCCGAACGCCGACCCGCCCGGCTCGAGCGCGTGCCCCGTCGACGTCCCGCCGTTGCCCTCCACCGCGGCGGAGCGATGGTCGTGCACGATGCCCCGCGCGACGCCGTTCTCGATCAGCGCCACGGGCTCCTTCGCGACGCCCTCGGCGTCGAACGCGCGCGGCAGCGTGCCCGGGTGGCGCGGCGAGTCTGAGAGGTTGATCGCCTCGGCCGCTACGCTCGTGCCGAGCCGGCCGGCGAACGCCCCGCGTCCCTCCGCGTGAGCGAGGCCGTTGAACGCGAGCATCCCGAGCATCTCGAGCAGCACACCGACCGCCTGGGGCTCGAACACGACGGGATACGTGCCGGCTGCAAGCTCGTCCGGCGCGTCGCGCGTGATCTTCGCGGCCGCGCGCCGCGCGATCTGTTCCGGGTCAAGCGCGGACGCGGCGACCGCGGCGTCCGCCGCATAGCCGCTGCGTCCGGTCGCGTCGCGGCAGACGACCTTCATGAACGCGTCGGAGACGTGGTCGACGATGCTCCTGCCCGCGGTCGAGGCGATCGCGGTCTGCACCACGCCGGTCGTCCAGATGCCGAATGCCTCCAGGTCGTGCGCGCGTGCGACCGCGAACGCGTCGGCGAGTGCGTCGCCGGCGCGCCCGGGATCGAGCCGCGTGGTCTCGGCGTCCAAGCCGTCGTGGGGCGGCGGGATCGCCGGCTCGGCGAGCCCGGGGTAGCTGCCGAGACCGTTGGTGCGCGCCGCGCGCGCGGCCGCGTCGGCGCGCATCGCCGCCGCGCGCAGCGCGTCGTCGTCGAGCTTGTTCGTCGTGACGGTTGCGGTGTGGCCGTCGCGCACGCACAAGAGATCGATGCAGTAATTGTTGATCGTCGTCGCCTGCGTCGGGGCCGAGCGCGCGAAGCGCGACAGCAGCGATCGCTCGTGGGCGACGCTGACCTGAAACCCGTCCCCGTGCGATGCGGCGATCTCGAGCGCTCGTTCGGCGACCTGCAACGCGGTCGGCCGGTTCACGCGACCCCCACCTCGACGTCGCGAAAGCGTGCCGGCGCCGCGCCGTGGGAGACGCGCATCGTCTGTCCGGGCTCGCCCTTGCCGCAGTTCAGCACGCCCCACAGCCGCCAGTCCGACGCGGAGCAGACGGCGTCCAGATTCCCCCAGAACTGCGGTGTGATTCCCGCGTAGGACGGGTTGCGCAGCAGCCGCCCGAGCTTGCCGTTGCGGATCTCGCGCGCCGCCTCGGTGGCGAACTGGAAGTGCAGGCGACGGTCGTCGATCGACCACGAGCGGTTGGTCTCCATGTACAGCCCGTCGTCGGTGTCGGCGACGAGGTCGTCCAGCGTGCCGGCGTCGCCCGCGGCGATCGAAACGTTTGTCATCCGCACGATCGGCTGGCGCGCAAAGCCGTCGGCGCGGGCGCAGCCGCCCGAGGCAGCCAGCCCGATCGCCGCCGCCGACTGGCGATCTGACAGCGCCGCGCGCAGGACGCCGTGCGTGATGAGCGGCGTGCGCTTGGCGGCCACGCCCTCGTCGTCCCAGCCGAAGGAGCCCAGGCCGCCGGGCAGCGTCGCGTCCGCCGTGATGTTCAGGTGCTCCGATCCGTAGCGCAGCGAGCCGATGTCCTCGGGAGCGACCCAGCTCGTGCCCGCGTAGGCGGCTTCGGCGAGCAGCATGCGATCGAGCTCAAGCGCGTGCCCGATGGACTCGTGGATCTGGAGCGCGAGCTGCTCGCCGTGCAGCACGAGCGTCGTGCGCGCGTTCGGGCATCGGGGTGCACTGAGCAGCTCGACCGCCTCGGCGCCAACGCGTGGCGCGTTGCCGAGAAGATCGAGGCCGAGGATGTACTCCCAGCCCGCGCACGCGGTCGCGCCGCCGTGACTGCCCGGGTAGGAGCGGCGCTGCATCTCGCTGCCGTCGACGGCGATGACCGCGAGGCCGGCGCCGCACTCGGTGCGCTCCTGCGTACAGGCCGCTCCCTCGCTGGACGCGAACGCCGTGCGCACACTCCGGCTGGCGCAGTGGGCCTCCGAGCGCGCGATGCGCGGGTCGGTGCGCAGCGCACCTTCGGCGGCGAACAGCAGCTTGAGCTTGTCCTCCAGCGAGATCGCGAACGGATCCTGCTCTAGCGGCCCGCTCCAATGGCCGACGGCGGGCTCGGCGGCCGCCAGCGGCCCCGCCGCTGCCGCCGGCTGGCGCTCGGCGATCCCGATGGCGCGGCCGAGGGCGCGATCGGCGCCCGCACGGGTCGCGTCCCCCGTCGCCGCGAAGCCCCACCCGCCGCCGACGCGCACCCGCACGCCGATGCCCGTGAAGTCCTGGCGCTCGATCTGGTCGACGCGGCCGTTACGCACGAGGATTTCCTCGCTGTCCGTCGCCACGTGCCGGATCTCGGCGTACGAGCAGCGATCGGGCGTCGCGCTCATGACGTCGACGAGCATGTTCAACATTGAGCTGGCAAGGTAGCGCTCGCGTCCGTCAGTGGGCGGATGCGTAGATACTGCGCAACTCCGCGCGAGTGAGGCGCGGCGGAGTGAGATCGAGGTCGGGTCGCTGTGCGGCGGCATCCGCGCAGGCGTCGAGGTCCGCTGCGCTGACGCCGAGCGCGCTGAGGCGGTCGGCGCCTGACCGTTTGGCGAGCTCGCGCGCGACGTCGAGGTACGCGGCGCCGGCGGCGCGTCGGCTCCAGAGCGCGGGCAGCGTGTGCGGCAGCATCACGGCGTTGGCTTGCCCGTGACCGACGCCGCCCAATCGCGCGAGCGTCTGGGACATGACGTGGTGCAGGCCGTAGCCGCATGCGTCGATCGTGTAGCCGGAGAGCAGCGCGGCGAGCGCGAGCGCGTCGCGATCGGGGTCTCCGCGTTCGCGGTACGCGGCGGCGATCAGGCGCGCCGCCTCGTGCCCGGCGAGCGACGGGACCGGGCTGGCCCGGATCGTCGCGGGCCCCTCGAGCGCGTGCCCGAGCGCGTTGGCGGCGCTCGCGGCGAGTCCCGCGTCGGGCTGTGAGGCGGTGAGCGCCGGGTCGTTGATGACGATCTGCGGGCGCGCACCGGGCAGCGCGCTGTCGGCGCCCGTCGCGCGGCGGTGCCCGCGCGTCATCTCGGCGGCGCTGAGCGTCGTGGGGATCGCCGCGACGCGCGGCCGTCCGTCGGCGGGGTCGTGCGCGGCCGCGAGCGCCTTGGCGGTGTCGATCACCCGGCCGCCGCCGAGCGCGACGAGCAGCTGACCGTCGACGACGGGCAGCAGGGCGCCGGCGAGCTCGTCGACGCGGCCGGGGGGGATCTCGTGGATCGCCGCCGCGCGGGCGGCGATCGCGGGGGCGAGATCGCGCGCCCGCGGCGTGGTCAGCAGCGTGTAGCCGTCACCGAGCAGGTCGGGCGCGTCGCTGATCGCGCCGCGCCCGAAGCGCACCGTCCGGTCGCCGTCCTGCCAGGTGAAGCTCACCGCCGCGATGCGGCTATCTCATCATGCACCGCGCGGATCGCGCGGGTCGGCGCGGGCGGCCGCGCCGGCTTGCCGTCGAACTACCGGGCGCCGGCCACTCGCGCGGGGTGGCCGAACGCTGCGGCGCGCTTACGTCGTGTGGGGGGATTCACGGATACGAGGGTGGAGGCGCGCAGCTGGAGCAGCTCGACGAGTTGCGCCGTGGGAGCGAACGGATCGGCCGCGACACTGCCGTCGGAGAGATCGAGCGCCGCGTGCGGCACGCCGTCCACCTCGGCGATGAGTGCGCGGTCGCTCATCTGCTTGCGGTCGTCCAGGTGGGCGAGGTCGCGCAGCACGCGAGCGTCGGCGTCTGTGGCGTTTCTGATGACGATGGGCTTGTTCGTGAACATCGGTCCGTTCCTCTCGTTCTGCTCTTTCAACGTCATCTACTTTCCCAGCGTGAGGCCATGAGCACAAATGACATTTGGACGTAGGAGCGATAAGATGAGCTAATGCTCGACGTGAAGCGGTTGAAGGTCCTCAGAGAGGTTGCGGCGCGCGGATCGTTCTCCGCGGCGGCCGAGTCGTTGGCGTACACGCAGTCGGCGGTCTCCCAGCAGATCGCCGCGCTGGAGCGCGAGGCGGGCGCGGTGCTCGTCGAGCGCCTCGCGCGTGGCGTGCGCCTCACCGAAGCCGGCACGGCGCTCGTCGCCCATGCCGATGTGATCCTCGCGCGGCTGGACGACGCCGAGGCCGAGCTCGACGCGATCGCCGGCGCTCGGGGCGGCCGGCTGCGGATGGTCTCGTTCCCCTCGGCCGGCGCCACGATCGCGCCGCGGGCGATCGGGCGCTTTCGCAGCGAGCATCCCGGCGTCGAGGTCACGCTCGAGCCGCGTGAGCCGCTCGAGGCGCTCGACTGTCTGCGGGCCGGCGAGTGCGACATCGCGGTGACGCTCGAGGCGACGTTCGATCCGATCGAGGAGAAGGGCTTCTCCGTCCGCTGCCTGCTCGACGACCCGCTCTACGTCTGCCTGCCGGTGGGCCACCCCGCGGCTCGCCGCAAGGCGCGCGTGAAGCTGTCCGACCTGGCCGACGAGTCGTGGATCCTCGGCACGACGGGAACGTGCCCCGACGGCGCGATCCTGCTGCGCGCGTGCCAGGCCGCCGGATTCGAGCCGCGAGTCGCGTTTCACTCCGACGACTACACGGCGATCCAGGGTTTCGTCGCCGCGGGCGTCGGCGTGTGCTTCATCCCCGACCTGGCGCTCTACACCGTGCGCGATGATGTCGTCATCCGCCAGCTCGAGGGCCGCGCGCCCGTGCGCCGCATCCTCGCGGCGACGCTCGAGGGCGGCTACGTGTCGCCGGCCGCGCAGGCGATGCTCGAGATCCTCGCCGAGGTCAGCACGGAGTTTCAGGCCGACCGGCGGGCGCTGGCGCTGGCGAGCTGAGAAACGCCAAGAGCCCCGCCGTGCAGCGCGGGGCTCTTTCCATGCGCCGAAGAGGACTCGAACCTCCACGGGCCATACAGCCCACAAGGCCCTCAACCTTGCGCGTCTACCAATTCCGCCACCGGCGCAGGGACGGTGAGTCTATCCACGCTTGATTCCGTCCGCGGGGGCGGTTAGCTTGTACGAACAGATGTTCGCCTATCCAGCAATCACCGCCCGCGTCAAGGAGCTTGCCTGATGGACCTGACGAAGCGCCAGCAGGAGATCTTCGACTTCATCAAGAGCTACTCGGCGAGGTTCGGATACCCGCCGACCGTGCGCGACATCGGCAAGGCCGTAGGCCTCGCGTCGTCGTCGACGGTGCACGCGCACCTGGCGAACCTCGAGAAGCTCGGCCTGCTGCGCCGCGACCCGACCAAGCCGCGGGCGATCGAGATGCTCGACCGCGCGGTCGAGCAGGTGAAGTCGATCGTGCGACCCGACGGGCTGCCGCTGATCGGGCAGGTCGCCGCCGGCTCGCCTGTACTCGCGGAGGAGAACATCGAGGAGTACGTCCCGGTGCCGCAGCTCGCCGGCGGGGACGAGGGCGAGTTCATCCTGCGGATCCGCGGTGACTCGATGGTCGACGCCGGGATCCTGCCCGACGACTACGTCGTGGTCCGCCCGCAGGAGACCGCCGAGGACGGCGAGATCGTCGTCGCGCTCGTCGGCGAGGAGGCCACCGTCAAGCGCTTCTTCCGTGAGAACGACCACATCCGCCTGCAGCCCGAGAACGCGACGATGGAGCCGATCCGCTCGCGCGAGGTGCAGGTGCTCGGGCGCGTCGTCGGCCTGTTCAGGAGCGTCGGGTGACCCCGTGACCACCGCCGCGCTCGACCACCCCGTCATGCACTTCGCCGCCCAGCGCGAGGGCCGGACGCTGGAGGACGTCATCTCCGGCGCCTGGGAGGACCTCACCGCGCACCGCACCGCCACGTGCCCGATCTGCACCGCGGAGATGACACCGCGCTATGGGTCCGGGTCGTCGGCGGTCGGGGGTCGGTGTGGTAGCTGTCTTAGCGAGCTGGGCTAGCCCGTCCGGGTTCGAACAGCAGCGACCCTCCCCGCGAAGGAACCCACATTCCTTTATCGATGCCGTTCGCTGGACCCGCCCGCGCCGCCTGGCGCAGCCACCGAACTCCCTTAGCGCCCCAGCACCTGCGCCAGCACCTCGTCATCCGATGGCCCCTCGTCCGCTGGGCGGTCAACCGGCGGCTGCGCTCCCACCGGCACCACGAGCGTGTGCCCGACCATGTCGCCGAGGCGCTGGCGCCGTGGGTTCGTCATCGCCAGCACGAAGCCGACGAGATAGAACGCCGGCAGCCCGTCGATCGGCCGTAGGAGGTTGCGCATCAGCACGTCGCGTGAGGTCGCCGGCCCGCCGTCCTCGCCGACGACCTTCAGGCCGAGCCAGCGCTTGCCGAGCGTCTGCGCCCACATCGCCTCGGTGCGCCAGTAGTAGAGGAACGCCAGCAGGAGGAACAGCAGGAAGCCTGCGCCCTCCAGGCGGATGATCGTGTTCGAGCCGCTGCCTCCGCGTCGCTCGCCGAAGATGAACGCGACGATCACGTAGAGCACGAAGACGAGGGCGATGTCGATGGCCGCCGCGCCGATGCGGCGGCCGATGGCGTCCTGTTCGGGCATGCCGCGGGGACCCTATCGAGGCCCCGGCCCCGCTTGCCTTCCGGCCTGCGGGCGCTAGGGGACCGCTGAAAAAGTCCGCCGCGCCCGGTGACGAGGCAGACACATCGCCGGATCGCCACCCGAATCCTCGGAAATACGTTCGTATTCCCTACGGATTCGTGCGGCGCCCGGCTCGGTCTGCGCCGCCACCGGTCACAGCGACCAATTTTTTCAGCGATCCCCTAGGCTGGACGGGTCAGCCAGGCAGTCGCGGAGGCTCGCCCTTCGAGGAAAGTCCGGACATCACAGAGCACGGTGGTCGGGAACCCGACCCGGGGAAACCCGCGGGACAGTGCCACAGAAAACACACCGCCGATGGCGCGTCAGCACGTGCGGCGCGCACAGGTAAGGGTGAAATGGTGCGGTAAGAGCGCACCGGCGTCGTGGCGACACGGCGGCCAGGTAAACCCCACCGGATGCAAGGCCAAGCAGGACCGATGAAGCTGCTCGCCGAGGTCCAGGTAGGCCGCTCAGATGGATGACTGCTCAACGACAGAATCCGGCTTATCGGCTGACTACGGAAAACCCCCGCTCCGGCGGGGGTTTTCTATTTGGCGGCGTCGATGCCCAGCGAACTCATCGCATCCTCGAGCGTTGCGTGCATCGGTGCCGCGCGCGCGAACTCGACGAGCTGAAGCGTCCGCCAGACGGTGCTGCCCGAGGGCGTGACGATCGCCAGGCGCTGGCGGCGTTCGGCGAGCCGGGTGGCCAGCCCGAACAGCTTGCGGATCGCCGTGGAGTCGAGGAAGCCGACGGCGGTGAGATCGATGACCGCGCCGTGCGCTTGCGTCGGGATCGCCGTCTCCACCTCGCGTGCCACGTCGGCCGCGTTGAAGACGTCGAGCTCGCCGACGATGGTGACGATGATGTGGTCGCCGTGCGGCTCTGTTTCGACCACTGCCTCCGGCTGGGTCATGCGCTCACGGACTCGGTGAGCCGCCGGCGCAGCCTGATGGTCGTGCCCTCGGGCAGCGTCTCCAGGTGCACGTCGTCCATCAGTGCCTCGATGAGATCCAGCCCCCGCCCCTGATCGCTCGGCGGGCGCTGGTCGCGCCACGTCCCGCGGTCGCTCACCGTGACCTCGACCTCGCCGTCGCGGAGCACCGCCTCGAACGCGATCGTGTCGCCCGGGTCCACACCGGCGTGCTCGATCGCGTTCGTGCAGGCCTCGCTGCAGGCCATGACGATCGCGTGCACGTCGGCCTCGAGCGCGTCGGCCTGTGCCAGCCAGCGGCGCAGCAGGGCGCGCAGCGAGCCGAGTGCGCGCGGCTCGCTCGGCAGGTCGATGACGAGCCGCGTGCCGAGCGGCACGTGGCACAGTGCCAGCAGCGCGACGTCATCGCTCGGCTCGCTGCTGGGAAACGCGGCGGCCAGCAGGCGATCGCAGATGGCGCCCGGATCCAGTTGGCCCGTGCTTGCGGCGCTCGCCAGCAGCCCGAAGCCGTGGTCGAGGTGCTCGCCGCGGCGCTCGATCAGCCCGTCGGTGTAGAGGAGGATCGCGCTCCCCGGCTCGAGCGTCGTGACCTGCTCCTCATAGGAGGGGAACGGCAGCACGCCAAGCGGCACCGAGCGCGCGCCTTCGAGATAGCGCGGTGTGCCGTCGGCGTCCAGCGTGAGTGGCGGCGGATGCCCGGCGTTGACCCACGAAAACTTCCCGTCGACGGGGTCGAACGTCGCGAGCACGAGCGTCGCCATCTGCTCGCGCGCGGGTTCCGCGAGAACGAAGCGGTTCAGTCGCTCGGCGATCTCCGCCGGGCCGTTGCCGTCAAACGCGTACGCGCGGATCGCGTTGCGCAGCGCGCCGAGCGCCGAGGCTGCGGCGAGCCCCTTGCCCGAGACGTCGCCCATGACGAGCAGCACGCGCCCGCCGCTGAGCGAGATCGCGTCGTACCAGTCGCCGCCGACCTCGGACTCCGACGCCGCCGGCAGATACCGCGCGCTGAGCTCGATCCCCGGCAGGTCGGGCAAAGTCTGCGGCAGCAGGCTGCGCTGGAGCGTCTCGGCGATGCGGTGCTCCCGGCCAAACGCGCGGGCGTGGTCGACCGCCAGCGCGACGCGGTCGGCGGTGAGGCGCAGCAGGTCGATGTCCTCGGCTCCGAGCCGGCGCGGAGCGACGACGCCGATCTCGATGACCCCGATGACCGCGCCGTGCGCCACCAGCGGCACGCCCACCATCGAGGTGATGCCGGTCTCGAGGACAAGCGGCTCGGCCATGTCCTCGGGTTCGGCGTCGTGGAGCACCACGGGGCCGCCCGTCGCGAGGACGCGCCCGGCGAGCCCGGCGTCGGCCGCGACGCGCCGCACGCGGCCGGGATCGGTCACGCCGTCATCGGCGACGAGCGACAGATCACCGTCGTCCTCGAGCAGCAGCAGCGCCGCGGCGTCGGCGCCGAGGACGTCGCGCGTGCGCGCGAGGATCGTCGGCGCGAGCGTGTCGAAGTCGCGCTGCGTGAGCCCGGCATCGGCAACGGCCTGCAGGCGTGCGATCGTGATCGCCGCGCGTTCGGCCTGCTCACGAGCGGCCTCGGAGCGCACGAGCTCCTCGCGTTCGCGTTCCTGTCGCAGACGGTCACCGATGTCCGTGAGGCGGGCGTTGAACATGAGCTCGCCGTCGCGCTCGACGACCCAGATCATCGTCTCGCCCTGCAGCAGGGTGCCGTCGGGCCGCTCGATGTTGACGCGCAGCTCGAGGTGGGGTGGGCGCTGGTCACGTGCGGATTCGAGCAGGCTGCGCCGCCGTTCGTCGAACTTCTCGTGGACCTCGGGCGGAACGCCGAGATCCTGGAACTTGCGCCCGACCGCGTCCGTGCGCGAGCGTCCGAGCAGCCGCTCGGCGGCAGCGTTGAGATCGGTCACGCGCCCTGCAGAGTCCGTCGAGATGAAGCCGTCGCGGGCGCTCTCGACGATGAGCCGCGTGCGTTGCTCGCTCGAGCGCAGCGCCTTCTCCTGGCGCGCGCTGCGCTCCAGGCCCGCGCGCAGGGTGCCGAGCAGCCGCGTGATGATGAGACCGACGACGAGCGGGGTCCCGAGCACGATCAGCAGGCGGACCGACGACCCCATCGTCTCCTCCTGGAGACTGAGGACCATCGCGTACGCCGCGCCGATGAACGCCAGGTGCGCGATGGCGGCCGCCCACGAGAAGAAGAAGAACGCGTAGAGCGCCGGCCACATGTACAGCAGCGCGTACAACGTGACCTGGTGCGTGAAGTGCACCATGACGCTCAGGACGAACGTCGACCCGGCGAGCGCGAGGTGCCACATCGGGTCGGAGATCCGCATGCCGTAGCGCAGCAGGACGAATCCGCAGGTGAGGGCGAGCGCGGCGACGGCGAGCACCGTGGTCTCTTGGACCTGCGTCTCGACGGGCAGCACGACCGCCAGCAAGCCGGCGAGGGCGGCGGAGACGAACAGGAAGGCCAGCGAGCGGGCCTTCGTCCGGCTGTCGAACATCGAGTGGCCCACTGGCGCAGAGCTTACGAGCGCGCCGCACTGCGGTCCACCTTGCGGGGCGTTCGCGAAGATGCGAACATCTGTTCGTATCGTGATCATCTGCGTCCTTCTCGAGCGTTTCGAGCTCACCGTCGCGGCCGGCGGGCGCTCCGGCCTGCTCGGCGAGCCGGCTGCGCTCGCGCCGGAGCTCGGCCGCGAGCTGCATATCGGCGAGGTCTCCCAGGCCGCCGAGGCGTTCGGGATCCACCCCGGGATGCGGATGGGCGAAGCGCTGGCGCGCTGCCCGCGACTGTCGCTCGTCCCACCCGATCCGATGGGTGTCGCCGAGGCATGGGAGCACGCGCTGACGAAGCTCGAGAACATCGGCGCCGCGGTCGAGTCGCTGCGCCCCGGCGAGGCGTGCTTCAGCGCGGACGGGCTGGACCGGCTCCTGTCTGGCACGCCGGGCGTGCTCGCTGCGACACGCAAGGCGCTTCCCGGCGCGAAGATCGGCCTCGGGCCGACTCGCTTCTGCGCGATGGTGGCGGCCGCGGGCACCCGCACCCGGCGCCCGGCACAGGTCGCAGGGCAGGCGGACCTTGCCGACCGGCCGGTCGAGTTGCTGCGCCGCCGGTCGGAGGTCGCCGCGCTCGTCGAGCCGCTGCAGCGGCTCGGGATCGCGACGCTCGGCGCGCTCGCCGCGCTGTCCCGGGGCGCGGTCGCCGACCGCTTCGGCCGTCCCGGCCTGCTCGCCCACGACCTTGCGCGCGGGCGCGACACGGAGCTGCGCCCGCGCCGTCCGGGCGAGTTGCTGCGCGAGGTGCTCGACCTGCCGGAGTCCGGCTCGGGCGAGCAGCTCGGCCGCGCGCTCGGGCTGCTCATCGACCGTCTCCTGGCCCGTCGCGAGCGGCGCGGTCGCACGCTGCGCGCCGTCGTGCTGTCGGCCCGGCTCGTCGAGGGCGGAACCTGGCGCGAGCGCGTCGTCTTCCGCGAGGCGCTCGCCGATGCACAGCGGATGCGGCTCGCGCTCGGCGGCCGGTTGGCGCTGCTGCCCGCCCCGGCCGAGACGCTGCACCTCACGGTCGAGCGCTTCGGTCCGCCGCATCCCGAGGCGCGGGCGCTGTTCGACGACGGCGCCGCGCGCCGCCAGGAGCGCCTGCGCGAGGCGGTGCGCCAGGCACGGGCCACCGCCGGCCCGCATGCCGCGCTGCGCGTGCTGGAGATCGATCCCGACTCGCGCGTGCCCGAGCGGCGCGTCGTACTGACGCCGTTTGAGTCCGGCGGCACGTGACCGCCCCGGGACCACGCAGGATCGGCGAGCCGCGGGCGGCCGTGGTCCGGGCGGACGCCACCGGCCAGCCCGTGACCGTCGCAGACGAGACGGTCGACGCCGTGCGCGAGACCTGGCTCGTCGAGGACCGCTGGTGGACCGACCAGCCGCTGCGCCGCCGCTACTGGGAGGTCGTCACGGCCGGTGGGCGCAACCTCGTCGTCTTCCACGAGCTCGTCGAGCGGCGCTGGTATCGACAGTAGTGCAGCTCGCCACACTGTGTCGCGATGAGCGACGACGCCCTCGCCGAGGCCGATCCGGCGCCTGCGCCGGCTGAGGCTGACGGCCCTGCGGCGCACGCCGGGCTCGCCCATGTGGCGACCGCGTCGTTCATCGCCTCGCGGATCGTCCCGACGGGTGGCTTCGCCGTCGCGCTCGCCGGTGGGGTCGCGCTCGCGCGCGTCGGCCAGCGCGCGGGTGCGCGGGTCGGCTACGGCGCGAGCCTCGCGGCGATGCTCCAGGCGGTCGCCGTCATGGGGCCGCTGCGCGTCGGGATCCCGCTGACGCAGTCGCTCTCCGCCCCGCTCATGGGCCGAATGTTCGCGCGTGGCGCATCGCTGGCGGCCATGCTCGCCGCGTGCGGCGTGATCCGTCTTTTGGATCAGCTCGCGACCGTGGGCCTCTACATCTGGATCGTCGCCGGCGGCGTCGATGCCTACGCCGCGACGTACGACGCCCTGACGGGCAGCATCCCGGGGATCCCGCAGGGCGCGTCGGCGGCGCTCGTCGCGACGGCGATCGGGCTGATCGCGTGGACGATCTTTGCCAGCATCGTGCAGGTGCTCGTCTACCGAGCGGCACTGCAGGCGTGGCCGCCGGAGGCCGCCACCGCTCGTCGAGCCGCCACGGCGGTGCAGGCCAAGGACGATGTCCCGGACCGCCGCCGCTATGACCCGCGCGCGGTCGCGGCCGCGGCGACGGTCGCGTTCGTCGTGCTCCTCGTGAGCACCGAGTGGGTCGTGCTCGGCGCGATGGCCGGCTGGCTGGCGCTCGCGTGGGCGACCGCTCGCGCAGACAGCGAACCGGTGCGGGCAGGACTGGCGCTCGGCGCGCTGCTCGCGGTCGGTGCGCTCATCTTCGGCTTGGTCGGGAACATCGGCGTCGAGCTGACGCTCCAGCGGACGGTCCGCGTCTTGCTGCTCGTGCTCGTCGCCACGTGGCTGCGCACGGCGGCGGGGGAGGAGGGCCTGCGCGAGGTGTTTCGCCGCACGCTGCACCGCGTGCGGCGGCTGCCGGCGATGGCGGAGACGATCGCGGTGCTCGACCGCCTCGGCGCCAGGGGCGCGCTGACCGGCTCGGCGCGCGCGCTCGTCGACACGATCCGCCACGTCGCGCGCCGCCCGAGGCCGCTCGCGGCCGCGGTGCTGAGCTGGATCGCGACCGAGGCGACCCGGTTCGTGCCGCCGCGGCCGGCGCAGGACGCGTCGCTGCGGACGGGCACGTGGGACGTCGCGCTCGTCGCGATGGTCCTGGCGGCCGCTGGCGCAGCGGGCGCCATCACGGTCTGAACGGCCTGTCACACAACCCGGGGTGATTCGTTGCACGCACGTCTGGTTTCGTGACGTGCCGCGCGGAAGCCTCGAGGCATGGACGAGCGCGGTCAGGCGACGATCGACTACACGACGTTGCTGGCGGTCGTCGCCGTGCTCCTCGTCGCGGGCATCGCGCTCGTGCCGGGCGCCGGGCGCGGGGTGGCCAACGCGCTGCGGGCGCAGACCGAGCGCGCTCTGTGCATCGTCGCCGGCCGGTCCTGCCCGCTGGATCGCCCGCGGCCGTGCGCCGTCGCGATGCGTCGTGAGACGCGCCACCACGCGGTCAACATCGGGTTCGTCCGGCTCGACAAGGATCGGTGGGTCGTGCGCGAGCTGATGTCCGACGGCACCCTGCGGCTGACGGTCGTCAAGCGCTTCGGTGGAGGCACGGAGCTCGGCCTGGGCGCGAAGGCCCAGATCGATCAGGACCTCACCTCGGGCGCCATCAGGCGCGAGGTGAAGCTCGGCTTCCAGGGCATCCACGGCACGGGGAATGTGTACGTCGCGCGCGACGCCCGCGAGGCGGAGAAGATCATGCAGGCGCTCGCCGAAGGCGACGACCCGGCCGCGCCGGTCGTCGAGAGCTTCCTCGAAGGCGGGCTGCGCCTCGACGCGAGCCTCGCGACGGGCGGGCCCGTCGCCGGACTGGAATTCGAGCGCAACTCGCTGCGGATCCTGTCGGTGCGCAGCAACCACAAGACGGGCGCGAAGACGATCTCGTTCAGTCTGGGCGACGGCGGGTCGGCGCTCGCGGCCGCGGTCGTCGGTGGGCCGACCGCGTCGTTCAACGGCTTGACGACCTTCTCGCTCACGCTCGACCGGCACCTGCGCCCGATCGAGCTGTCGCTGCTGGCGATCGGCAACGTCGCGGGTGGCGCGCAGCTCTCCCAGGCGCTCGCCGCGCCGCTCGCGCTCAACGGCAATCAGAACGCGCCGGCGAACCTCGTCGGCCGGCGCTGGGAGTTCGCCGCCCGCCTGGACCTGAGTGATCCGGACGTCGCGGCGGCCTGGAAGCGCTTCCGTCGATCGCCGCTGAGCGTGACGGCGATCCGCGGCCTCGCCCGGGCGCTGCGCGAGCGAGCCCACCTCGACCTGCGCACGTACAAGTCCAAGAGCACGTCCAACGGCACCGCCCTGGGCGTCGCGATCGGGTTCAAGCTCGGGGGCGAGACCGAGCACACGATCGATCGCTTCAACCTCCTCGCCGCATCGAGTCGCCCGCCCGGCGGCCTGTGGGAACCGCGTCTGGACTGCGTGTGATGGCGTCCCTGTCATATGCGAACATGTGTTCGCATGGCCTACACCGAGCTGCATTGCCACTCCGCGTACTCGTTCCTCGACGGGTCATCCCAGCCCGAGGAGCTCGTCGCCGCGGCGGTGAATCGGGGCCACAAGGCGCTCGCGCTCACAGATCACGACTCGCTGTCGGGCTCGATGGAGTTCGCGCAGGCGGCCCAGACGCTCGGGCTGAGGGCGATCCACGGCGCGGAGGTGACGCTCGACGACGAGCGCCATCTGACGCTGCTCGTCCGCGACGTGACCGGCTGGCGCAACCTGTGCCGGCTGCTCACCCGGGCGCACGCGCACACCCGCGACGGGCCACAACGCGACCGCTCGGAGCCGGCGGTGTCGCTCGAGGCGGTGCTGGAGCACCACGAGGGGCTCGTCTGCCTCAGCGGCTGTGCGACGCGCGGCGTGCGCGACGAGCCAACGATGCGCCGGCTGCTGGGAGCCTTCGGGTGCGACGCGTTTCGCGTCGAGCTGCAGCGCCCGCTCGCGCGCCACGACCGCGCACTGAACCGCGGGCTGGCCGGGCTGGCGCAGCGGCTCGGGGTGCCGGCGGTCGCGACCGGCAACGTCCACGCGCACAGCCGCGAGCGCGCGTACCTGCAGGACGTCTTCGTCGCGATCCGCGAGCACACGACGCTCGACGCGTCCGAGCCGTTGCGGCGCGGCAACCACGCGCACGTCATCGCGACGCCGCAGGCGATGGCCGCGCGCTTCGCCGATCACCCCGAGGCGGTCGACGAGTCAGAGCGGCTGGCCCAGACGCTGCGCTTCGACCTCTGCAGCGATCTGGGGTACCGCTATCCCGGCGCGGAGGACGAGGGGGCGATCCGCGCGCTGGCCGAGGTCTGCCATGCGCGCTTCGACGAGCGCTACGCGGCCTCACATGCGCTGCGCGTCGAGGCGGCGGGCCGCCTGGAGGAGGAGCTGCGGGTCATCGACGACCTCGGGCTGGCCGGCTTCT
This sequence comes from uncultured Actinomycetes bacterium, assembly GCA_963705315.1. Lineage (GTDB taxonomy): Bacteria > Actinomycetota > Thermoleophilia > Solirubrobacterales > Solirubrobacteraceae > CADCVQ01. Next base: position 2,952,377 of record OY970068.1, on the reverse strand, counting down.
TTTTGCTGCACCGCGACATGCTCGAGCTCGCGCGCGAGGTCGCCGTCGAGGTGCGCGGGACGGACACCGTGCGGGCGCTGCTGCCGCCCGGGCGCGGGCGGGGCTCGAGCGTCTCCTCGATCGTCTGCTACCTCACCGGCCTCAGCCACGTCGACCCGATCGCCAACAAGCTCCTGCTCGGGCGGTTCCTCAACCAGGAGCTCACGGCACTGCCGGACATCGACCTGGACTTTCCGCGCGACGTGCGCGCGGTGCTGATCCCGCGCATCCACGAGCGCTACGGGCGCGAGCGCTCGGCGCTCGTCGCCGCCTTCCCGACCTACCGGTGCAAGGGCGCAATCCGCGAGATCGGCAAGGCGCTCGGCCTGCCACCGGGCGAGATCGAGCGCGTCGCGCGCGGCAGCGAGGGCTGGTCCTCGCGCGAGGTCGATCGCGACATCGGCACCGCGCTGGGCGAGGGGCGGCTGACCGGTCGCTGGGCGTGGTTGTCGCGCCTGGCCGACGAGGCCTACGGCCTGCCGCGCCATCTCTCCCAGCACTCGGGTGGGATGATCGTCGCGACCCGACCGCTTGTGGACTGCGTGCCGCTCGTGCCTGCCGCGATGGAGGGCCGCCAGCTCGCGCAGTGGGACAAGGACTCGTGCGCGGACGCGGGCTTTCTGAAGATCGATCTGCTCGGGCTCGGGATGCTGAGCGCCGTCGAGCGCTGCGTCGAGCACATCGCCGTGCGCCGGGGCGAGCGGGTCGACCTGTCGCGGATCCCCTACGACGACCCGGCGACGTACGAGTGCATCCAGAACGCCGACACGACCGGCGTCTTTCAGATCGAGTCGCGCGCGCAGATGGGATCGCTGCGGCGCACGCGGCCCGAGAACCTCGACGACATCACGATCCAGGTCGCGATCGTGCGGCCGGGGCCGATCGTGGGTGGGGCGGTCAATCCGTACATCGAGCGCCGCCAGCGGATGCGGGTGGACCCCGGCTACGAGGTGCCCCACCTGCATCCGTCGCTCGAGCCGCCGCTGCGCGACACACTGGGCACGATCATCTTTCAGGACCAGGTGCTCGAGGTCGCGCAGGCGTTCGCGGGCTTCAGCGTGGGGGAGGCGGAGGGGCTGCGCCGCGCGATGAGCCGCAAGCGCTCGGCGGAGGCGATCGAGGCCCATCACCGCAACTTCGTCGAGGGCGCGATGGCGCTGCATCCCGACGTGACCGAGCAGCTCGCCGAGCGCGTCTTTCAGATGGTCTCGGGCTTCTCGGGCTTCGGCTTTCCCAAGGCCCACGGGGCCGCGTTCGGGTTGCTCGCCTATCAGTCGACGTGGCTGCGGGTGCACTACGGGCCCGAGTTTCTGTGCTCGCTGCTCGACGAGCAGCCGATGGGCTTCTATCCACCCGATGCGCTCGTCCACGAGGCGCAGCGGCGCGGGATCGAGATCTTCGCGCCGGACGTCAACCGCAGCGAGGTCGGCTGCACGGTGACGCGCGAAGGCGGGGTGCGCATCGGCCTGGGCTACGTGCTCGGCGTGCGTGCCGACGAGGTTGAGGCGCTCGTGGCTGCCCGCCGCGCCGGCGGCGGAACGTTCCGTTCACTGGAGGAGCTCGCCTCGCGGGCGGGCGCCGGGCGGGCGGCGCTCGAGCGGCTCGCGTGGTCGGGCGCCTGCGACGAGCTCGCCGGCGGCGATCGCCGCATCGCGCTGTGGCAGCTCGGCGTGACCGCGCCGGCGGTGCGGGTGGGGGAGGGGGCGCAGCTCTCGCTCGCGCTCGACCTGCCCGCTGCGCCCGCGCTGCAGCGCCTGTCGCCGTGGGAGTCGATGATCGCCGACTACGAGACGACCGGGCTGACTGCCGCCACACACCCGCTGGGGCTACTGCGCGAGCGCCTCGACGGGCAGCGCGCCGTCCACGTCGCCGATCTCGCGCGGATGGACCACGAGGCGCCCGTGCGGATCGGCGGACTCGTCGTCGCGCGCCAGCGGCCGGGGACCGCGAAGGGCGTCACGTTCCTGCTGCTCGAGGACGAGCACGGGACGGTGAACATCGTCGTCCCGCCGCAGGTCTACGAGCGCGACCGGCTCACCGTGCGCACCGAGCCGCTCGTCGTCGTGGAGGGGCGGCTGGAGCGCCACGCCGCTGCGGGCGGGGCGATCAACATCCTCGCGCGCCAGGTCAGGCAGCTCGACGTGCCCGATCGCCTGTCCGCGGAGGTCAAGGACTTCTCGCTGACCACCGGCTTCGCCGGCGGTGCCCCCGCGCTCGAGCTCGCGCGCCAGGCCGAGCAGCAGGCCGCCGCGACGGGGACCGACGACTTCCGTGCGGTCGCCCCGCCCGTCATGTCCTTCGCCCAAGGAAGGAGACGATGAGGCTGACGCGCCCGATGACCGCGCGGATGCGGCAGCGCCAACGGTTCCCCGTACCCCAGTACGAGGAACCGTCGTCGCCACCGCCCCGCTGGATCCTCGAACGCGTAGCACTCATCGTTTGGGCAGCGGCGCGTCGGAAGTCGGCCCGGTGAAGTAGATTGCGCGCCGCATGGGAGCCCTTCTCATCCTCTCGTTCTTCGTCGCCCTTGGGCTCGGAGTGGTGCTCGTTGCGATGCGAGGCGGGCCGCGTGGCGTCCGCGACACGCTGGAGGCTGGGCGTCGCAAGCCGCTGCACGTGGCGGAGTTCGCCGTCGCCGGAGCGATCGCGGTCTTCGGCATCGTCGTGCCGGTGATCGTCCTGCAGGGCGACCAGGCGTCGGCGGGACCGAGCGGCTCGAAGCTCAGCGCGTCGGCGAAGGAGGGTCGCGAGACATTCGCTGCGCGCTGCGCGCAGTGTCACATCCTCAAGGACGCCGGCGCGATCGGACGCGTCGGGCCGAACCTCGACAACCTGCGACCCAAGGCCGCTCTCACGCTCGACGCGATCAAGAACGGCCGTGCGCGCGGGCAGGGCCAGATGCCCGCGCAGCTCATCGACGGCGACGAGGCCAAGGCCGTCGCGGCCTACATCGAAAAGGTCGCCGGCCGCTAGTAGTGGTCACGAACGTACTTGCGGGAGTGCCCACTAGTTCACGGGGCCACGTGCACCAGCCAGGAGCCATCGCGGGCTCGTTGACCCCGCAATGTGCGCAGTTCCGTCCGCAGTCTCCATAACACTGCGCATATGCAGGGAAATCCATCGCTGGTACGATGGCGCCGCCACATGCCGAGTTCCGGGGCCACGGCACCGGGAGCGGGGGAACCAGAAGTTGGGGCGAATCGTCCGTTTGGACGTAGCGCAGCTCTTTCAGCGCGAGCCCGTCAGCTAACCCCGTAGGCCTCAACGGAAAGAGGAAGACAACGCATGGCACACGGGGAGCCCACCGCCTGGTGGGCTGATGTACAGCACCTTCGCAGCGACTACGAGCGCACCGACGAGGCGCGCCGCCGGGCCGACGAAGCCGATCTCACGGCCCCGGCGCCAACCCGTCGCACCGTCGAGATCCGCGGGCGCACGGTGCCCGCTCCGCCCGTGCCGCGCGCCGTCGAGTTGGACAGCACCGTCGACTTCCCCCGCCGTCGCCGGTCGCACATCACCGTCGAGCGGTTCGGCGCCAGGCCGGACCGCATGGCGCTGTGGGCGCTGCTCATGGGCGTGATGCTCATCCTCGTCGCGGTGACCACCGCGGACGCGTCGGTCGTCGGCCACTGAGCCAGGGCCGGCCGCCTTTCGCCTGTAGCGGGGCCGCCAACTCCGCCGATCTCCCCTGGATCTGCCGCGCCGTGGGCCGACTCAGGACTTATGCGGCGTGAGCCGGCGATGACCCGGCGTTAGGTTGCGCGCGTAGAACGGACAGTAGGCACTTGTGAGGGCTGCTCCGGGTCCGTAGACTTACTCCTCGTAAGCAACAGGCCCCAAGTAAAGCACTGGCAAGGACGCTCTCTCCACTCGCCCCCGTAGAAGGCAACTCATGAAGACACCGATGAGCAGGTTCCAGATCCACGATGACTTGACGGCGCCGGAGGGCTCGGTCCCCGTCCTGCGCGGCGCCCTCGCGACCGGTGGCCAGCTGCCGAACTTCCTCGGCGTACTCGCCGGTTCTCCCGCCGCCCTGCGTGGCTACGCCCGCTTCCGCTCTGAGCTGCGTCGCGGCGCACTGGATGTCGCGACCCTCGAGCGCATCGCGCTGGCGGTCGCCGCCCACCACGGCTCCAAGCCCGGCGTCGCGATGCACACGCGCACCGCGCGGCAGGCCGGCCTCGCCCTCGACGAGGTCGCCCTCGCACGCGAGTTCGACTCAAAGAACGAGCAGATGGCGGCCCTCCTGCGCTACCTGAAGGAAGTCGTCCAGAGCCCCGGGAGCCCGCCGATGCACCTCCACGAGGAGGCGCGCGAGGCGGGCTGGTCGGATGAGCAGATCCTCGAGGCCATCGCCTACGTCGCGCTCGAGCGCTTCACGGCGATGCTGAACGTCGCCGGCGAGGTCCCGGTCGACGGGTCCGTCGAAGACACGCGTAGCCTCCGCGCCGCCTAACCTACGGCGGTATGGACCTCGCGGAGGAGGGTCCCGTATCGGTCCCGCGCAACGGCGGGCCGGCCAGGCGGACCGCAGCAGGACAGACGCAGACCGCAACGCAACGGCCCTGCTGCTGCCCGCTGTACCACGAAGCCATCGAGCTCATCGGCCGCCGCTGGACCGGCGCAATCGTCGGTGTGCTGATCGTCCGGCAGGAGGGCATGCGCTTCGGCGAGATCGCCACCGCGGTGCCCGAGCTCTCCGACCGGCTGCTGTCCGAGCGAATGAAGGAGCTCGAGGCGCGCGGCCTCGTCCAGCGCACGGTGCAGCCGGGCCGGCCGGTGCGCGTCGAGTACGCGCTGACGGAGATGGGCCGCGAGCTGGCTCCGGCCGTGCAGGAGCTGCGGGCCTGGGCCAAGCGCTGGCTGGCCGGGTAGCGGCCGCAAGCCTTATCCCTGCGTACAACCGACCGCGTCCGGCTGCCCGTTAGGCTGCCGCCCATGCCCGACGCCCGCCCGCAGACCCCCGACGACGTCAAGGCGCTCGTCGCCGAGCACAACATCCGCTTCATCCGCCTCTGGTTCACCGACATCCTCGGCCAGCTCAAGTCCTTCTCGATCAACCAGGAGGAGCTCGACGACGCGTTCGAGGGCGGGATGGGCTTCGACGGCTCGTCGATCACCGGCTTCAACGCGATCGAGGAATCGGACATGCTCGCGATGCCCGACCCGACGACGTTCGCGATCCTCCCGTGGCGTCCGGAGGAGCAGGGCGTCGGCCGGCTGTTCTGCGACGTGCTCACGCCCGAGCGCACGCCGTATGAGGGCGATCCGCGCCACGTCCTGCGCCGCGCGCTGCGGCGCGCCGCCGACATGGGCTTTGACACGTTCAACGTCGGCCCCGAGCTTGAGTACTACCTCTTCCGCGACTCCAAGGGCACGGAGGTGCTCGACAACGGCGGCTACTTCGACCTGACGACGCTCGATGCCGGCTCGGACGTGCGCCGCGAGACCGTCCTGGCGCTCGAGCAGCTCGGCATCCACGTCGAGTACACGCACCACGAGGTCGGCCCGAGCCAGCACGAGATCGACATGCGCTACGCCGACGCCCTGAAGATGGCCGACGACTGCATGACCTACCGCATCACGGTCAAGGAGTACGCGCTGAAGTACGGGTGGCACGCGACGTTCATGCCCAAGCCGCTGTTCGGCGAGAACGGCTCGGGCATGCACACGCACATGAGCCTCTTCCAGGACGGCAAGAACGCGTTCTTCGACGCCGACGACCCGTACTTCCTCTCGGACATCGGCAAGGCGTTCATCGCCGGCCAGCTCAAGCATGCGCGCGAGCTGTCGTCGGTCTTCGCGCAGTGGGTGAACTCCTACAAGCGCCTCGTGCCCGGATTCGAAGCGCCGGTGTACGTCGCGTGGAGCCGGCGCAACCGCTCGGCGCTCGTCCGCGTGCCGCTCTATCACCCCGGCAAGGAGAAGGCGACGCGGATGGAGCTGCGCTGCCCGGACCCCGCCTGCAACCCGTACCTGACCTTCGCCACGCTGCTGCACGCCGGCCTCGAGGGCATCGAGAAGGGCTACGAGCTGCCCGAGCCGATGGAGAAGAACCTCTACCACCTCTCGCCCGACGACCGCCGCCGGCTCGGCATCGAGCAGCTTCCCGAGACGCTCGGCGAGGCGATCGAGCTCGGCTCGGAGTCAGAGCTGATGCTGCGCGCACTCGGCGAGCACATGTTCAACCGCTACGTGGAGATCAAGCGTCGCGAGTGGGAGGACTACCGCGTCCAGGTCCACCAATGGGAGCTCGACAGCTACCTGCCGGTGCTGTGAGGCTGCGGTGGCGCTGTCGGCAGCCGCAGCGGGAACGCTGACGATCGGCGATGACCTCGTGGTCAACCGCCTCGGCTTCGGCGCGATGCGAATCACCGGCCCGGGGGTCACCGGGCCGCCGACCGACCGCGACGGGGTGCTGCGCGTCCTGCGCCGCGCGGTCGAGCTCGACGTGAACCTCATCGACACGGCCGATAGCTACGGGCCGAACGTCAGCGAGGACCTCATCGCCGAGGCCCTGCACCCGTACCCCGAGGCGCTCGTCCTCGCCACGAAGGGCGGTCTCACCCGGCCGCCCGGGCATCACGGCGAGTGGCCGCGCAACGGGCGCCCGGAGCACCTCCGGGCCGCATGCGAGGGCTCGCTGCGACGACTGGCGGTGGAGCGCATCGACCTCTACCAGCTGCACCGCGTGGATCCCGACGTGCCGCTGGCCGAGTCGGTCGGCGCGCTCGCGGAGCTGCGCGACGAGGGCAAGATCCGCCACATCGGACTCTCGAACGTGTCGGTGGCGCAGCTCGAGGAGGCGCGCGGGATCGTCGCGATCGTGTCCGTGCAGAACCGCTTGAACCTCACCGAGCGCACGTCGACGGACGTGCTGGACGTCTGCGAGCGCGACGGGCTCGCGTTCTTTCCGTGGCATCCGCTCGCCGCCGGGAAGCTCGCCGAGCCGGGTGGCATCGTGGCCGAGATCGCCGCCAGCCGCGACGCGAGCGCCGGCCAGGTCGCCCTCGCGTGGCTGCTCGCCCGCTCGCCGGTCATGGTCCCGATTCCCGGCACGAGCTCGCCTGCGCATCTCGAGGAGAACATCGCCGCGACGGAGCTCGAGCTCACCGGCGACGAGCTGCGCGAGCTCGAGGACGCCGCCTAGCGGGCCGACCTCCCTGCGAGGTCAGGGCCGGCTGGCGAGCGACGACGGCTTCCAGATCCTCGGGCCGAGCTGGAAGGTCAGCGCCGGGACGAGCAGCGAGCGCACGATGAACGTGTCGAGCAGGACGCCGAACGCGATGACGAAGCCGATCTCCGTGAAGAAGACGAGCGGCAGGACGCCGAGCACGGCGAAGACGCCGGCGAGCACGATGCCGGCTGACGTGATGACCCCGCCGGTCACCGCCAGACCGCGCAGCATGCCCTCGCGCGTGCCGTGCTTGATCGTCTCCTCGCGCACGCGCGCCATGAGGAAGATGTTGTAGTCGATCCCGAGCGCGACGAGGAAGACGAAGGTGAACAACGGCAGCGACGGGTCGCTGCCGGGGAAGCCGAAGATGACGTCGAAGACGATCGCGCCGACGCCCAGCGACGCGGCGAAGGAGAGGACCACCGTGGCGATGAGCATCAGCGGCGCGACGAGCGCACGCAGCAGCGCCATGAGGATCAGCAGCACGACGACCAGCGCGATCGGCACGATCACCTTGCTGTCGCGGGCGGCGGACTCGCGCACGTCGTGCTCGACGGCCGTCGCGCCGCCGACGAGCGTCTCCTGGCCACCGGCCTCCTTGGCGGCCGCGCGGATCCGCGGGATCAGCGCGTAGGCCTCCTTGGAGAACGGCTCGGGCTTGAGCACGGCGTTGAGCAGCACGTCGTTGCGGTCCTGGAAGATCGTCTGGACCTCGCGCGGCCCGCGGACGTCGGCGGTGACCGCCACGACGCCATCGATTTTCGCGACCGCGGCGCGCACGGACTCGGTGAGCGGCGCGTCCGGCACGATGATCTCGGTCGGCGCGTTCGTGCCGGCGGGGAAGCCCTTCTCGAGCAGCTTCTGACCCTCGACGGACTCGACGGAGCCGGTGAACGAGTTGCCGGTCGTCAGGCCGTCGCTGAAGTTCAGCAAGCCCGCCGCCATGATCAGCAGCAGCACCGTCGTCACGACGGCGAAGCGCCGTGGACGGGCGGCGACCCTGTTGCCGATAGCGCGCCAGCGGCCGTGCGTCTCGTCGGCGCCCTCGGCGCCGAAACGCGGGATGAAGGGCCAGAACGCCCGCCGCCCGAAGATCACGAGCAGCGCCGGCAGCAACGTGAGCATCGCGATCATCGCGACGGCGATGCCCATCGCGCCGATCGGGCCGAGGCCCGCCGTGCCGTTGAGCTCGGCCAGCGTCAGGCACAGCAGCGCGGCGATGACCGTCATGCCCGACGCGAAGATCGCCGGGCCCGCGGTGCCCAGGGCCCGCTTCATCGCGGTGTGCTTGTTCTCGGTCTTGCGCAGCTCCTCGCGATAGCGCGAGACGAGCAGCAGCGCGTAGTCGGTCCCAGCGCCGAGCACGAGCACCGACAGGATCCCGGACGACTGGCCGTTGACCGTCACGCCGGTCTCGGTCAGCAGGTAGCCGATCCCGCGCGTTGCCAGCTCGGCGAACGCGACGGCGATGATCGGGATGAGCCAGAAGATCGGGCTGCGGTAGATGAGGATCAGCAGGAGCAGGACGAGCCCGAAGCCCGCGTAGAGCAGGGTGCCGTCGATGTCCTCGAAGACCTTGATCGCGTCGGCCGAATAGCCCGCCGCCCCGGTGACCTTGACCTCGAGGCCGCCGCCGGGGTCGCTGACGCGCTCGCGGACCGCGTCGACGACGTCGAGGATCGTTTCGGACTCGCCGTCGGCGGTGATCTGCGCCGTGAAGATCTGCGTCGTGTTGTCCTGCGACCGCACCGGCAGGGTGAACCGTGAGGTGTTCGGGAGCTTCAGCGCGTTGAGCTCGGCGCGCTGCTTGTTGATCTGGCGTCGATCGGCGAGCTTCAGGCCGCCGTCGCGGTGATAGACGATGACGAGCGTCGCCTTCTCGCCGTCCTGCAGGCGCTTGGTCTTCTCCAGCGCCTTCGTCGACTCCGCGTCGCCGGGGAGGAACGAGGTCGACTCGTTCTTCTCGGCGTCCATGAACTTCTTGGGCAGGTCAGCGGCGCCGACGCCGAGCATGGCAAGCAGCCAGACCAGCGCCACGATCCACTTCGCGCGCCGGCGCGCAGGGACGGTGAGCAGGGAGGACACGGCCGGTACTCCTACCAGCATTCCGCCGCTGATGACTCAGCGGGCGGACTCGTGCGATTGGCCGGAACTCAGCGTGCTGCGCTCAGCAGGGCCGCGAGCTCATCGGGCTCGGTGACCGGCTGCCGGCAGGTGAAGTGCTCGCAGACGTAGGCGGCGGCGCGGCCGTCGCGCGTCGCCCGGCCCTCCAGCAGCGGGATGCCGGCCGCGTCGGTGCCGTCGCCGCCGGCGACGACGATGTGCGGGCGAAACGCCTGGCGCACGACGCGCTCGAGCGCGCTCGTGTCCTCGCCGACGAGCGCCACCTCCTGCACGCTCGCGAGGTGGAAGTCCAGCACCTGCAGCAGATGGCCGAAGGCGATCGGCGAGCGGCGCAGCAGGTCGCCGATGAGGCGCAGCACGCCGACCGCGTGCTCCTCGTAGCGCGCCTCGCCCGTCAGCGCGGCGAGGCGCAGCAGACCGTAGGCGGCGCTCGACTGGCCCGACGGGATCGGCGCGTCGTCGATCTCCTTGCGGCGCGCGACGAGCCGCTCGTGGTCGGCCGAGGTCTGAAAGAAACCGCCGTGCTCGGGATCGGCGAAGCGCTCGATCATCGCGTCGGCGAGCTCGCGTGCGGCGGCAAACCAGCGCGGCTCGAACGTCGCCTCGTAGAGCGTGATGAGCGCCTCGGCGAGGAACGCGTGGTCCTCGAGGTACGCGTTGAGCTTCGCCTCGCCGGCGTTGTAGGTGCGCAGCAGGCGGCCGTCGCCGTCGCGCATCTCGTCGAGGATGAATCCGGCCGCGCCGCGCGCGGCGGCGAGGTAGTCCTCGCGCTGCAGTGCCGCGCCCGCCTCGGCGAGCGCGCTGATCATCAGCGCGTTCCAGGCGGTCAGGCGCTTGTCGTCCAGGCCCGGCCACACGCGTTCGGAGCGCGTGGCCAGGAGCGCCGCTCGGATCCGCTCGCGCTGCTCGGCTTCCGGCTCGGGGCCGCGGGATTCGAGGATGTTCTGCCCCTCGAAGTTGCCGTGCTCGCTGGCGGCGAACCAGTCGATGGCGGCGTCGGCATCCTCGCCGAGGACCGCGCGCAGCTCCTCGAGACTCCAGACGTAGAACTTGCCCTCGACGCCCTCCGAGTCGGCATCCAGTGCCGAGTAGAACGCGCCCTCGGGCCCGGTCATCTCGCGCAGCGCCCAGTCGAGCGTCTCCTCGGCCGTCCGGCGCAGGATCGGGTCGCCGCTCAGCTGCCAGCCATGCAGGAACGCGCGGGCGAGCAGCGCGTTGTCGTAGAGCATCTTCTCGAAGTGCGGGACGGTCCATGTCTCGTCGGTGGAGTAGCGCGCGAAGCCGCCGCCGACCTGGTCGTAGATGCCGCCCGAGGCCATCGAGCGCAGCGTGTACAGGGGCGACGCGGTCTCGCCGCGGCGCATGAGGAACTCCATCGTCGACGACGCGGGGAACTTCGGCGCGCCGCCCCAGCCGCCGTGGACGGAGTCGAAGTGGTGGCTGAGCGCCTCGACCGCGTCGTCGAGGATCTCCGGGCCGAGCGGTCCCTCCGTCGGCTTCAGCCGCGCGGCTCCGGCGAGCTGCTCGGCCATGCGCTCGCTCTGCTCGACGATCTCCTTGTGGTTGAGCTTCCAGGCCTTCGCGACGGCGTCGAGCACCTGCGGCCAGCTCGGCATGCCACCGCGCTTCTCGGGCGGGAAGTACGTGCCGGCGTAGAACGGGACCTGGTCGGGCGTGATGAAGACGTTCAGCGGCCAGCCGCCGCGGCCGGTCAGCGCCTGGACGGCCTCCATGTACAGCGCGTCGACGTCGGGGCGTTCCTCGCGGTCGACCTTCACGCAGACGAACTGCTCGTTCATGAGCTTTGCGATGGCGTCGTTCTCGAAGCTCTCGCGCTCCATGACGTGGCACCAGTGGCAGGCTGAGTAGCCGATCGACACGAGCACGGGGCAGTTGCGCTCGCGTGCGCGCGACAGCGCCTCCTCGCCCCAGGGCATCCAGTCGACCGGATTGTCGCGGTGCTGCAGCAGGTACGGCGACGTCTCGTTGGCGAGCGCGTTGGGCATGACGTAGACGCTAGCGTGATGGTTTCCCGCCCTTCGCCTGAGGAGAACATCCGGCTGTGTCCCAACATCGCGAGACCGTGACGGCGCTCGGCGCCCCCGCTGCCATAGGCCCGTACAGCCACGCCGTGCGGACCGGGAACCTCCTGTTCTGCTCCGGTCAGATCCCGCTGGACCCGGACTCGGGGCGCATCCTCGCCGAGACCCCCGGCGACCAGACACGCCAGTGCCTGGAGAACCTCACGGCGGTCTGCTCTGCGGCGGGTGCGAGCCTCGCCGACGCCGTGCGCCTGACGGTCTACCTCACCGACATGACGACGTTCGCCGAGGTCAACGAGGCCTACGGCGAGTACTTCGAAAGCGAGCCCCCGGCGCGCGTCGCGATCGGGGTAGCGGCGCTGCCGAAGGGCGCGCGCGTGGAGATTGATGCGGTGGTGGCGCTGCCGGGGTAGGGGCTCGGGGCCGCGTGGCGGGCTCCAAACAGCATCGATAAAGGATGAGGGAGCGGGGCGGCGTAGCGGGTTGCGCACCTGTACGAGCGACGGATGCACTCCACGCGCTCGACGGACCGTCACGTATTCACGTATGCATGAGTGACGGCCCAACGGCCCCGGCAGAACCATCCGTCACTCGTACATGTTGCTGCGGCGCCCCGCGGACCATGCGCGAGTCCACCCCGCCTTCCTTTATCGATGCTGTTCTGAACTCTCAACCGCCCTCGCGCAACAACGCCCGCCGCACCTTCCCGCTCGCCGTCTTGGGCAGCTCCGCGGCGAACTCCACCACCCGCGGGTACTTGTACGGCGCCGTCTGCGCCTTGACGTGGTCCTGTAACGCCCGCGCCAACTCATCCGACGCCGCGAAGCCGTCTTGCAGCACGACGACCGCGCGCACGACCGAGCCGCGCTCCTCGTCGGGCGCGGCCACCACGGCGGCCTCGACGACGGCCTCGTGGGTCATCAGAGCCGACTCGACCTCGAACGGGCCGATCCGGTAGCCGGCGGAGATGATCACGTCGTCGGTGCGGCCCTCGAAGTACAGAAAGCCCTCGTCGTCCTGCGTCACGCGGTCTCCCGTCCGCCATACGCCAGAGGGCGGCTCGCCACCGCGGTACTTCAGAAAGAACGTCGGCACGGTCGCCGGATCGACCACGAGCTCGCCGTTGTCGATCCAGAGCTTCATGCCCGGCAGCGGCCGGCCCATCGAGCCCGGCCGCGCGGCGACCCCGGGCGGCGAACCCGTGAGCTGGCCGGTCTCGGTCTGGCCGTAGCCGTCGCGGATCTGCAGGCCGGTCGCCTCCTCCCACGCGCGCAGCACCTCGGGGTTCAGCGCCTCGCCGGCCGCGACGAGCCCGCGCAGCGACCCCAGCGGGCGCAGCGTCACGCGCTTGGCGATGACGCGGTACTCCGTCGGCGCCATGCACAGCACGTTGACGTGCTCGCGCTCGAGCAGCTCCAGGCGCTCGGCGGGATCGAAGCGCGCGTCGTGCAGCAGCGCGGCGGCGCCGCGGATCCACGGGGCGATGAACGCGTTGCGCGCGGACTTGCTCCAGCCGCTGGCGGCCGTGCACCAAACGAGGTCACCCGCCGCCGGCGCGAGCCAGTGCTCGGCCTGCACGCGCTGGCCGGCGAGGTAGCGCTGCCCGTGGATGACGGCCTTCGCCTCGCCCGCCGTCCCGCTCGTGAACGTGATCAGGCACGGATCGAGCGCAGACAGTTCGGCGGGCGGCGGGATTTTGATCGCGCTGCGGAAGAACGCGGAGCTCCAGAACGTCGGCCCGTCCCAGCCGGAATCGGCGAGGACTGACGCGTTGCGCTCATCGCAGACGACGAGCGCGGGCTGACAGATGTCGATGCGCTTGCGCAGGTCGCCGCCACGGAGCTGCTCGTTGCACGGCAGGACGACGTAGCCCTGGCGAAAGCACGCCACCATCGCCAATACCCAGCTCGCCTGGTTGCCGACGAGCGTGAGCACGACATCACCGCGCCGGACGCCGCGCCCGTGAAACGCCCACGCGTACAGGCGGGCGTACTCCGCCACCGCGCCGAAGGACCACTCGCGCCGCGCGCCGTCGCGCGCGATCTCGACGAGCGCGAGCCGGTCCGCCGGGGCGGCCTCGACGACGTCGCGGGCGAAGTTCACGCGTCGGGTTCCGCGAAGGCGTCGTGGGCGCGGTGGTAGAACGCCTCGAACGCGTCGGCGACCTCTTCGGGCACGGCGAGCTCGTGCAGCACGAGGAAGGCGTCGAGCGTCGCCTTCAGCGAGCTGAGCGTCGCCTGCGTCTCCCAGCCGACGCTCCCCTCGTCGGGCTCGAGCAGCAGCTCGTAGCCGCGCGCCGCCTTCCAGCCGGCGTGCACCGCGTCGCTGGCGAGCTGGTAGAGCGCGCGCTTGGCCTCCAGGCCGACGTGCTCCTCGAGATGGCGCAGCTCGACGGGCATGCTGTCGTCCTTGAGCTCGGGCAGCCCGTCGGAGAGCTCGCGGCGCGCCCACTCATAGCTTGACCGCGCCAGGCTGCCGCGGTACTCGCGGCGCACGTCCTGGCCGCGCTGGGTGATCGCCTGCATCTCCTCTTCCGGCAGCGACTCCCAGCCGAGCTCCTCGTGGTGGCGCTCGTAGGTTTCAAGCGTCCGCCACGTCTCGTAGGCGAGGTAGTCGCCGTAGCGGCGAATCGTCTCGTCCTCGGCGGCCGCGAGCAGCGTCGCCAGGACCTCGACCTCGTGCATCGTGCGCCAGCGCGCGACCGCGCCGTTCCCGAAGCCGGCGCGGACGAGCGCGAGGATCTCGCCCGCCGTCACATACGCGCGCACGAACAGCAGCCGCACCGCGACGCGCCGCTCGAGGTCCGTGCGCGTGCTGGCCTGCTCCGGCGCCCAGGTGCGCTGCGCCAGCGCGAAGCAGCTCGCGCGAAAGAGCTCGTAGAGGTCGAAGGCGTCATCCCAGCGATCCCCGATGCGGGCCTGCATGAGCGAGTGCTCGCTGCGCAGCGCGAGCAGCACGTCGCCGGCGTCCTCGAGAAACAGATCGACTGCGCGCTCGGGATCGTCGTCGATCAAGATCGCCGACTCCAGCGCCGCGAGTACGTTTTGCGAAGCGTCCATCGTACGTCTGGACCCTACGGCCTAAAGCGCTTCGACCCCGGTAGTCTGAGCCTCCTTCAGGACACCCGTCGAGGAGAGCAACCGCGCATGGCCGTAGCCCCAACGTACAGCGAGTACACCGACGAGCAGCGGGACATCATCGCGATGGTCCGCCAGTTCGCCGATGAGCAGATCCTGCCCAACGCCGAGCACTACGACCACGAGGACGAGTTCCCTCAGCCGATCGTCGATCAGATGAAGGAGCTGGGCCTGTTCGGCGTCACGATCCCCGAGGAGTACGGCGGGATGGGGCTGGACCTCACGACGTACTGCATGATCGTCGAGGAGCTCTCGCGCGGCTGGATCTCGATCTCCGGGATCATCAACACGCACTTCATCGGCTCCTACCTGCTCATGAAGTTCGGCACGGAGGAGCAGAAGCAGAAGTACCTGCCCGAGATGGCGACCGGCGAATGCCGCGCGGCGTTCAGCCTGTCCGAGCCGGAGATGGGCTCCGATGTGCAGGCGCTCAAGTCGACCGCCAAGAAGCTCGACGACGGCAACTACGAGATCAACGGCCAGAAGATGTGGGTCACCAACGGCCTGCGCTCGACGATCGTCTTCACGCTCGTGCGTACCGACCCCAAGGCCGACCCGCCCTACAAGGGCATGTCCTGCTTCATCTGCGAGAAGGAGCCGGGCGTCTCGGAGAACACCGGCGAGTACGCCGGCTTCACCGTCCCGCCGCCGCTGAAGAAGATGGGCTACAAGGGCGTCGAGTCGACCGAGCTCGTCTTCGACGGCTACAAGTGCCCGGCCGAGAACCTTCTCGGCGGCGAGGAGGCCGGCCTGAATCGCGGCTTCCAGCAGATGATGGATGCGCTCGAGGTCGGCCGCGCGAACGTTGCCGCGCGCGGCGTCGGCATCGCTCAGCGCGCGCTCGAGCTCGCGCTGCGCTATTCCCAGGAGCGCAAGGCGTTCGGCAAGCCGATCGCCCAGCACCAGGTCATCACGTTCAAGCTCGCCGACATGGCGACGCAGATCGAGGCCGCCCGGCTGCTCACGCGCAAGGCCGCGCGGCTGAAGGACGCGGGGGAGAGCTCGGAGCTCGAGGCCGGCATGGCGAAGCTCTTCGCCTCGGAGGCCGGGCGCTTCTGCGTCGAGGAGTCCTTCCGCATCCACGGCGGCTACGGCTACTCCAAGGAGTACGAGATCGAGCGCCTGTACCGCGACGCGCCGCTGCTGCTGATCGGCGAGGGCACGTCGGAGATCCAGCGGATGGTCATCGGCCGCAAGCTGCTTCAGCGCAACAAGATCTAGCCTTGCCGCCAGCAGCTCAGGAGAAGGCCGAGGACGCGAAGACGCTCATCGAGATCGCGGTCAAGCGGTTCCTCCAGGAGGTGCCTGCGCTCGCCCCGCTGAAGCTCATCGTCGGCGTCGAGCTTCGCGGGCGCGGCGATGTTCAGCTCTACCGCCTGGAGCTCGGCGGCAAGGACGAGGACATCGAGGTCACGAAGGGCATCGCGGAGGATGCGCGCGTGCGCGTCGAGATGCCGCGCTCGTTCTTCAATGTCATGGCCAAGGAGGCGCACATCGCCGACTGGCGCGAGGCCTTCACGTACGGCCAGGCGAAGGCCACCGGGGTCGGCGAGATCATGAAGCTCATCGTCCACGTCGTGGAGAAGCAGGAGGAGCGCCAGCGCACGCGCAGGGCGCGCCACTGACGCGCCCCGCCGTGCCGGCACCCGTCAGTGGCGACGGACGGAATCGACGTACACGTCGTCGATCGTCCAGCTGCTCGAGCCCTGCGGTGTGAACTGCAGCGCGATCGCGGCAGATCCTCGTAGATCACATCGACGCGCAGTGTCCCGAATACCGTGCCGCCGGTGCGCTTGGCGAAGCGCAGCGTCGGATGCTCGAGGCCGACGCACATCGCGCCGTTCGTCGCCGAGCTGCCGGCGGGTAGCGCCAGCGAGGTGCTGTCGGCCGCGTCGTGGACCTGGAAGGTCTCGTTGCCGGCGGCTCGCCACTGAGTCGTACATGTGTCCCCGGCTGAAGGCGGCCGTTCGCGCCGTCGATAGGACCAGCCGTGGTCATCGCCCACGATCGACTAAGCGAACTGTTGCAGCGGCCGAGCCCTGCAACCGCCCCGCGGATCACACCGTCCGAGGTTCGCCGAGGCCGGTGCGCCGCCCGCCGGCGTCGCGATCGCGCTCGTCCTGGCCTTCGCTCTGTTCTCGAGCATCGAGTTCCAGGCCGGATCGGGCTACACGGACCCCACGCAACTCGTCTTCGTCGCAAGGCTTTTTCTCGTGCCGCCGGTCTGGGCGCCGCTGCTGGTCGCGATCGGCCTGACGATCGGGCTCGCCCCGGCGATCGCCTCCAGGCGCGTGCACGTCAGCCGGGTCCTGACCGCGCCCGGCAACACGTGGTACGCGCTCGGTCCCGCGCTCGTCTTCGTCCTCGCTGACCCCGGCGCGCCGAGCCTCGGCGACTGGCCGATCTACCTGGCCGCGCTCACGGCCCAGTTCGCCGTCGACTTCTGCGCGGGCGCCGTGAGCGAATCAATCAGCCTCGGCGTCAGGTCCGGCGTCCAGCTGCGGGTGATGGTGCCGATCTGGCGGACCGACGTGCTCCTGTCGGCGATCGGACTGATGGCCGCGCTCGCGTCGGGTGAGCAGGCCTACGCGCTCCTGCTCCTGCTTGCTCTCGGGGCACTGATGGCGGCGTTCGCGCGCGAGCACGGCCTTGTCGTGGACCAGACGATCGAGCTGAGCACGGCCTACCGGAACACCGCGCTGCTTCTCGGCGAGGTGATCGACGACGACGATCCGTACACCGGGGCGCACAGTCGTAGCGTGGTGACCCTCTCGGTCGCCGTCGCGCGCGAGCTCAATCTCGACGAGGACGACCTGGGGTCGTCGAGCTCGGAGCACTTCTGCACGACGTCGGCAAGATGACCGTCCCGAAATACATCCTGATGCACGGCGGCCAGCCGCGTCCGGGTGCCCGGGCGCGGGTGGACGCGCTCGTCTGACCTACTCCAGCGTCGCGCCGTCGTCGTAGAGCTTCACGACACGGACGGCGTCGCCCTCGACGTCGAGGTGCGCCGCGTAGAGGCACAGCTTGCACAGCACGCACTCGTCGACGTTCTCGGCGACGATCTCGAGCTTGCCGCGGCTGGGCTCGCGATAGATGTCGACCGGGCATACCTGCGTGAGGTGCCCCGGGAGTCCCGGCTCGCGCTCGAGCATCTCGTCCCTGACCTCGATGCCGATGAAGATTCCGTCGACCCTCATGCCGAGCCACCTCTCGTCCACGCCGGGATGCCGAGGCCCGGAGGTCGCATGTGCGCAACGTGGAAGGGCAGCTTGTCCTTCATGATCTCCGGGATCTCGGAGATCTCCTCGGCGACGATGATGTCCGCGTCGGCGAGGCGCGCGATCTTCTCCGCCGCCGTGTCCTCCTTGCCTTCCACGATCGTGCCGGCGTGGCCGAAGCTCATCCCGGGCATCTCGTCCATGAAGCGCCCGGCCATGAACGCGACGATCGGCATACGGCAGTTGTGCTCGATCACCCACGCCGCGAGCTCGGCTTCCATCCGCCCGCCCGGCTCGGTGTAGATGACGATGCCCTGGGTCTGCGTGTCGGCCTCGAACAGCGGCATGAGCTCCGCGTAGGTCGAGCCGATGATCGCGTCGCCGCCGATCGACACGGCGGTCGACTGCCCGAGCCCCGCGGCGCTGAGCGTCGAGGACATCTCGGTCGTCATGCCGCCCGAGCGGCTGATGACGCCGATCGGCCCCGGCGTGTAGGCCTGTGCGGCGTTGACCGCGGGGCCGCCGATGCCGCCCATCTTGATGACGTCGGGAACGATGATCCCGAGGCAGTTGGGGCCGATGATGCGGGCGTCGCGCGCGTGCGCGAGCTCGACCATCTCGGCGACGTCGCGGCGCGGGATGCGCTCGGTGACGATGACGACGAGCTGGATGCCGTTCTCGAGCGCCTCGAAGACCGCGTCCTTCGTGAAGGCGGGGGGGACGGTCACGACCGAGCCGTCGATCGGGCCGCCGTGCGCCTCGACGGCCTGCGCGACGGTGTCGTAGACCGGCACGCCGTGGACGTCGCGGCCGAGGCGGCCGGGCGTGACGCCGCCGACGATCTTCGCGCCGGTGCCGTAGTCCAGGCACTCGCGGGTGAGGTTGACGGCCTCACGACCCGTGATCCCCTGGACGATGAACGTCGTGTTGGAGCCGATCAGGATGCTCATGAGGCAGCCTCCGCCGTCGCAGCGGGTCCGGCGATCTTCTCGACCGCCCGGCGCGCGGCCTCGTGCATCGAGACGGAGCGATCGGCGTAGTCGATGCCGTACTTCTCGAGGATCTTGAAGCCCTCTTCCTCCCAGGCGCCCGGGATGCGGAAGATCGCGATCTTCTCGGCCGGGTCCATGTCGAGCTCGAGGCAGGCCTTGATGACGCCGCGCGCGACGATGTCCACGCGTGTGTTGGAGACGATCGACATCATCACCGCGATCTTGTCGACGCCGGGCTTCTGGAGCACGAGCTTGGCCAGCCCGCAGGCCTTCGCCACGGACGGGTTGCCGCCGATCTCGCAGTAGTTGGCGGGCTTGCCGCCATGCGCTCGGACCGCGTCGAAGAGCGTCAGCGAGCCGCCGCCCGCGCCGATGACGAGGCCGATGTTGCCGTCGAACTCCGTGACGTTGCCGGCGACCCCGCGGTGGTCGGTGCCATCGACCTCTTCGCCGGCGAGCTCGAACGGCGTGGGCTCGCGCGCGAGGCGCGTCTCGTCGTCGCCGACGCCGAGATCCTTCAGCAGCTGCTTGTGGCGCCCGCGCGCCTCGTTCTCCATGTCCATGTGCGCGTCGAGCGCGACGAACGATCCGTCGTGCATCTCGCACAGCGGGTTGATCTCGGCGAGGACCATGTCGTTGTCGACGAAGAGCTGCGCGAGGCGCCGGACGATCGGCGTGAGCTGCTGCAGCGCGCGACCGGTGACGCCCGTCTGGGCGATGCACTCCTTCGCGTGAAAATCGCTCAGCGGCAGGATGTTCGAGAGGTGCACGCGGCCGACGTGGTCGGGGTGCTGCTCGGCGACCTCTTCGATGTCGATGCCGCCCATGTCGCTGAAGAGGATCACCGGCCTCTTTGCGAGCCCGTCCCACACGACGCCGGCGTAGTACTCCTGCTTGACGTCGGCCTTCGGGTCGACGAGGACGCCGCGCGGCATGTGCCCGTTGATCTCGAGCGTGAGGATGTCGGCCGCGTACTGCTCGGCCTCCTCGGGCGTGTCGGCGAACTTCACGCCACCGGCCTTCATGCGCCCACCCGTGAGGACCTGCGACTTGATGACGGTCGGGCCGCCGATCCGCTCGGCGATCTGCCGCGCCTCGCTCGCGTCCGTGGTGAAGCCGAAGTCGGTGACCGGGATCCCGGCCCGCTTGACGATCTCGCGGGCCTCAAACTCGAAAAGGCGCATCTGCTCCTGCCTGCCGTGGGGACGACCTCCCTGACGTTCGCCAGGGCGGCGCGAACCCTATCCGTTCAGGCCCCGCGCTGCGGATGGCGAAGCTGCCCGCGCGGTGCGACGTCCGAGGTGAAGCGACGGCGTCGCTGAGGCGACGCCGTCAGCGCAGCCGCGCGTGGGCAACGCGCGCGAGCGCGACGACGTCGGCGTCCGACACCGGTTCGTTCTCGGTGGCCGTCGCGCCGTTGGACTGGACCGTGACACCCACGGTCCCGCCGAGATCGAGTGCCACGACGAGCGTGCGCCCGCCGTCCTTGACGGTGACCGTGCGACCGCCGGTACCGCCACGGGTCTCCAGCGAGGTGCCCCGCCTGACCGTTGCCGCGTCACCCAGGCCGCTCACCGTGGAGCCGCCAGCGAGCTTGGAGTGCGTCTCGAAGCGGGCGGTGGTGGCGATCACGACGACGCCGATCTCCTTCTTGCCGGCGGTCCACCGGCATTGCGTGAACGGATGCTCGTCCAGCGAAGTCCCGGCTTTGCGCTCGCGCTTGGCACCGTTGCCGAGCTGCTGCGTGACCTCGGCGTCGGTGAGCAGCTTGCAGGCATCGGCGACCTCGCCGGCCCCCGTGGTGGTCGGCGCGGTCGCGGCCGGCGCCGGGGGCGTCGAAGCCTGGCTCGCCTCGCCGCCGTCGTCATCCCCGCAGCTAGCCAGCGCGATGCCGGCGATGAGCATCGCCGCGGTCCACAGCCGGCGGGCGGGGGTGCGGGCGATCAGGCGGGCGCGCCCTCCATCTCATAGGCCTCGGCGAGCTCCGGGTCCTTCTTGGCGAGCATCTCGGCGAGGTCGACCATGACGCGGCACTGCTTCCACGTCGCGTCGTCCTGCATCTTGCCGTCGATCATGTGCACGCCCCGGCCGTCGGGGATCGCCTCGATGACGCGCTTGGCGAACTTCACCTCGTCGGGGTCGGGGGAGTAGACCTTCTTGGCGATGGCGATCTGCACCGGGTGCAGCGACCACGCACCGACGCAGCCCATGAGGAACGAGGCGCGGAACTGCGCCTCGCAGCCCTCGACGTCCTTGATGTCGCCGAACGGGCCGTAGAACGGCAGCATTCCGCGCGACGCGCACGCGTCGACCATGCGCCCGATCGAGTAGTGCCACAGATCCTGCTGGGCGGTCGCGCGCGGTGCCTCGAGATCGTCCGGGTCCGGATCGGAGAGCGACACGTAGCCGGGATGGCCGCCGCCGACGCGCGTCGTCTTCATGCGCCGGCTGGCGGCGAGGTCGGCGGGGCCGAAGCTCATCCCCTGCATGCGCGGGCTGGCCGATGCGATCTCCTCGAGGTTGGTCACGCCGAGCGCCGTCTCGAGCAACGCATGGATGAGGATCGGTCGGTCGAGGCCCGCCTTCGCCTCGAGCTGGGCGAGCAGGCGGTCGACGTAGTGGATGTCCTCGGCGCCCTCGACCTTGGGGACCATGACGACGCTGAGCTTGTGGCCGATCTCGCTGACGATCTGGGTGAGGTCGTCCAGGACCCACGGCGACTCGAGCGAGTTGATCCGCGTCCACAGCGCCGTCGAGCCGAGGTCCATCTCGCGGCCGACGGTGATGAGCCCCTCGCGCGCGGCCTCTTTGCGCTCGACCGGAATGGCGTCCTCGAGGTTGCCGAGCAGGATGTCGACCTTCGACGCGATGTCGGGCGCCTTGGCGACCATCTTCTCGTTGGAGAAGTCGAGGAAGTGGATCATCCGCGACGGGGTCACGGGGATCTCGTGCAGCGGGTCGGGCGCGCCCATCGCGAGCGGCTTGAAGAAGGCGCGGGGGTTGCGCAAGGGGCCAGTTCTCCGGAGGTCGGGGGGAGGTGCAAGCGCCAACCTACCGGCGTTCGGCATGATCCGCCTGCTGCTCGACCCAAGGAGACCGATGAGCGACGACTTCAGCACCGACCAGGCCGAGCGCGAGGCGTCCGGCGCCCACCCCTACGGCCGCTACCTCGAGGAGTTCGAGGTGGGCGCGGTCTACAAGCACTGGCCGGCCAAGACGGTGACCGAAAGCGAGGATCACCTCTTCTGCCTGCTGACGATGAACCACCACCCCCTGCACCTCAACGACGTCTACGCGAAGGCATCCCAGCAGGGCCGCAACGTCGTCGTCGGGCCGATGGTCTATTCGCTGGCGCTCGGCATGAGCGTCTCGGATGTCAGCGGCAAGGCGATCGCGAACCTCGCCACCGAGGAGCTCAAGCACCCGGCGCCCGTGTTCCACGGCGACACGCTGTTCTGCGAGTCCGAGGTGCTCGAGAAGCGCGAGTCCAAGACGAAGCTTGACCGCGGCACGGTGCGCGTGCAGACGCGCGTGCTCAACCAGGACGGTGTCCTCGTTGCCGAGTTCAAGCGGCTGGTGCTCGTGCCGCGCAGGGAGCACGGCACGAGCGAGTAGCCGCGCCGGCGGGATGACCCCCACGTGGGTCACCCCGCCGGTTGCGTCGGCGTGCGTCTATTCGGCGAACCAGATCAGGAACGGGCGGTCGGCGAGCGCCGCGCTGCTGACGTCGAACGTGCGGACCTGCAGCTTCCCGGCGCAGTCGCCGGTCGAGACGGTGCCGAGCGAGACGAACGTCGTCGCGATCACGTCGTTCTGGCCGCCGTCGAAGACGCCCTGCGCCGTGACCATCACGTTCTTCGGCGTGAACGGCAGGTCGGTGAAGCACACGATCCCCGCCTGCGTGTCGGGATCGACGTTCGCCTGCGTGATGCCGCGGCTCCTGGCCGCGTCCACGGTGCCGGTGTCCGCGACGGTCGCGTACGCCAGGACGCGATCGGCGGTCTTCACAAAGGCGGTCGAGTTCAGGCCGTCGAGCGTGTCGGCGTCCAGATCCATCTTGAGGCGCGCGGACGCGATGATCTGCGCCGCGTTGAGGCTGTCGAGGCGGTCGGCGTTGAGGCCCGTCGCGACGCCGGTGGCGTTGGTCGTGAAGGGCTTCTTGGTGTCGCCGCCGGCGCCGGCGTTGATCGTCCCGGCGGTCGGGCCGGTGATGGTGTTGAACTGGAAGGCCTGTCCGGTCGAGAGGTTGTTCGCGCGCAGGCAGGGGACCGGGTTGGCCTTGTCCTGTGTGCGGCAGCCGTAGATGGCCGAGCCACCGGCGTTGTTGCCGGTCTGGATGTTGGATTGGCGGGTGACGTAGCCGCCCTTGGGCGACTTGTAGTTGAACTTGCCGACGATCTCGGTCTCCTTGGTGGTGTTGCCGTTCTTTACGCCTTCGCGCAGAACGTCACCCGTCCCGGCGACCGCGAACGGGCTGCCGGCGACGACGAGCACGCCTGCGGCGAGCAGGACCGAGCGGGTACGGGGTGAGCGCCTTGCCAGCAGGCGCCGATGCTTGCCGGGATCGTGCATGAGGATGAGCCTCGCTTTCCAGGGATGGTTGCGTTGTCACCCCGCAGGCGGGACACGGCGCGTCGTAATACACCGGCCAGCAGTTTCAGGGCTAGGGCGCGAGCCTCTCAAAGCGCGCAAGCGCGGTGGGAAAAGCATTCAGAACGACGAGGGGCGCCGATGGGCGCCCCTCGCTGCTGGCTGGGTGTCTGTCGGCGCTTCTACTGGGCCTGTGAGCCCGTGACGTACGCGTAGAAGGGGTAGCGGTCGCCGACCGCCGGAGCGCTGCCGTCGCTGTTGCGCGGCGTCACCACGAACACGCCGGGGTTACCGCCGTTGCTGTCGTCGGTGCCCGGCGGTCCGCAGTTGACGAAGTCGAAGAAGCACGCAGCCGCCGAGGTGTCACCGGACAGCTGACCGTCAACACCGGCATCGGGGTTGTTGGCGGTGACGATCTGCGCGTGGACGCCGTTGTTGCGCACGTCGCCGCCGGCATCGATGTAGCAGTTGTCGTTGGCCGCGTAGCAGTTGACCAGCGAGAATCCGCCCGTCTGCTTGATGATCATGCCGTCCGCTCCGACGAGCACCCAGCGCTCCTTCAGCGCCGAGGCGCTCTGGCCGTCGACCGTGTCGGCGTCCAGGCCCATCTTGAGGCGCGCGGCGGAGATGATCTCCGAGGCGTTCAGGCTGTCGAGCCGGTCGGCGTTGAGACCGGTCGCGACACCGGTCGCGTTGGTGGTGAACGGCTTCTTCGTGTCACCGCCGGCGCCGGCCGAGATGTAGCCGGTAATGAGGCCGCTGTTCGTGTTGAACGAGAACGCGCGGCCGGCGTCGAGGTTGTTCGCCCGGATGCACGGATTGTTCGAGGGCGCCGCGCCGGAGCGGCAGCCGTACACCGCGCCGCCGCCACTCGCAGAAAGGTTTGACTGGCGTGTCACGTAGCCGCCGGTCGCGCCGCTCCCGGCCTTGATGTTCCCCACGATCTGCGTCTCCTGCTTGGTCGTGCCGTTGCGCTTGCCCTCGCGCAGCACGTCGCCGGACTTGGCGACGGCGAACGACGAGAGGCCCAGCACGAGCACGCCGGTGGCGACGAGCACGGATCGGGTACGGGGCGAGCGGCGCGATCGGCGTGCCGGCGTGCCGGCGGCGGAAGCTGAATCATCCATCTCGAGACCTCCTGGTCATCGGCCTCGCCGCCTCAGCAGCGCGACACCGTTTGTCGGGCAGCCGGAATCTGCATGGCCGTCCACTTCCAGGGGTATCGCGGCGGATGAGCGCCCGGGTTCACTATTTGCCCTGCGCGGACCCGAACTTGGCGCGTCGCAACGACCGAGGGGGCGCCGCCGGCGCCCCCTCGGGTACATCCGCTCTGGTGTTGCCGGGCTACTCGCTGATCGATGCGTAGAACCGCTTGCGCGTCGTCGCCGTCGTCGCGCTGCCGTCGCTGTTGCGCGGGCTGACGACGAACGCCTTCGTGTTCTTCGCCGTCGGCGGCGCGCACTCGACGACGCCTGGCACCTGGCAGCGTGCGATCGAGATCTCACCGCCGAAGTTCGGGTCGGCGCCGGCAACGCCGTCAACATTGACGCCGTTCTGAAGCGAGATCGTCGCGCTCAGGCCGTTGTTGGCGAGCTCGTCGCCCGAGTCGATGTAGCAGTTGGCGTTGGTCGTGTAGCAGTCGAGAATCTTAAAGCCCCCGGACTGCGCCTCGATCACGCCCTTCTCGTTGACGATCAGCCAGCGCGTCTGCAGCTCGGATGCGCTCTTGCTGTCGACGCGGTCGGCGTTCAGCCCGGTCGCGACGCCGGTCGCGTTGGTCACGAACGGCTTCTTCGTGTCGCCGCCCGAGCCGGCCGTGATGATGCCGGCGACGAGGCCCTTCAGCGTGCTGAACTCGAACGCCCGGCCGGTGGAGAGGTTGTTGGCACGAACGCAGGGCTTGCTGCTGGCCAGCGAGCTGGCGCGGCAGCCGTAGATGGCGCCGCCGCCGCTGCCGGAAACGTTGGACTGGCGCGTCGCGTAGCCGCCCTTGGGCCCGTTGCCCGCGGAGATCCGCGAGATGACCTCGGTCTCCTTCGTCGTCGTGCCGTTGCGCTTGCCCTCGCGCAGGAAGTCGCCGGTCTTGGCGACCGCGAACGGTGACAGGCCGATGGCCAGCAGCGCGGTCGCGGCGAGCACCGAGCGGGTGCGCGGTGAGCGGCGCAAGGAGCGCGGCTTGGACTGTGCGCGCGCGGATGAATCGTCCATCATGAGACCCCCCTGAGGTCGTGAATTGCGAGTTTCGGCCTCCGGTCGTCGCCTGCGACGACCTTCGGCCGACGTCACATACGACCCGGCCTCGGGGGTCAAGTTGCGGCCCGGCCACACCGCGAACACGCGTCGAACGGTCACTTGCGCGAGAATTGGCGCACCAAAGGGCCGAACGAGGAGCAAGAGTGAGCACGACGACCGTACCGACGACGCATGCGAAGCTGATCCAGTGGGTCGAGGACATTGCAGAGCTGACCAAGCCGAAGGACATCCACTGGTGTGACGGGTCGGCCGAGGAGTACGACTCGCTCGCGCAGCAGCTCGTCGACGCGGGTACGTTCACGAGGCTCGCCGACGCCAAGCGCCCCAACTCGTACCTCGCGCGCTCAGACCCCGGTGATGTCGCACGTGTCGAGGACCGCACGTACATCTGCACGCAGACCGAGCACGACGCGGGCCCGACGAACAACTGGACCGACCCCGACGATATGCGCGAGAAGCTCAAGGGCCTCTTCGACGGCACGATGGAGGGCCGGACGATGTACGTCCTGCCGTTCTCGATGGGCCCGATCGGCTCCCCGATCGCCCACATCGGCGTGCAGCTCACCGACTCGGCATGCGTCGCGGTGAACATGCGGATCATGACCCGCATGGGTCAGGCCGCGCTGGACGCGCTCGGCGAGGACGGCGAGTACGTCCCGTGCGTGCACTCGGTCGGCGCGCCGCTGGCCGAAGGCGAGGCGGACGTGTCGTGGCCCTGCAATGCCGAGAACAAGTACATCGTGCACTACCCCGAGACGCGTGAGATCTGGTCCTACGGCTCGGGCTACGGCGGCAACGCGCTGCTCGGCAAGAAGTGCTTCGCGCTGCGGATCGCCTCGCGGATGGCGCGCGACGAGGGCTGGATGGCCGAGCACATGCTCATCCTCAAGCTCACCTCACCGGAGGGCGAGGTCAAGGTCGTCACCGGCGCTTTCCCCAGCGCGTGCGGCAAGACGAACCTCGCGATGCTCATCCCGACGCTCGAGGGCTGGACCGTCGAGACGATTGGCGACGACATCGCCTGGATGAAGTTCGGCGACGACGGCAAGCTCTACGCGATCAACCCCGAGATGGGCTTCTTCGGCGTCGCGCCGGGCACCGGCGAGGAGACGAACCCCAACGCGATGGTGACGGTCGAGAAGAACACGCTGTTCGCCAACTGCGCGCTGACCGATGACGGCGACGTGTGGTGGGAGGGCATGACCAAGGAGCCGCCCGCGCACGCGATCGACTGGAAGGGCAACGACTGGACGCCCGACTCCGAGACGCCCGCCGCGCATCCCAACGGCCGCTTCACGACGCCCGCCGCGCAGGACCCCGCGATCGCGCCGGAGTGGGAGGACCCCAAGGGCGTGGCGGTCGACGCGATGATCTTCGGCGGACGCCGCGCGACGGTCGTGCCGCTCGTGACCGAGTCATTCGATTGGAACCACGGCGTCTTTTTGGGCTCGACGATGAGCTCGGAGATGACGGCGGCGGCGGCCGGCGGCGTCGGCCAGCTGCGCTTCGATCCGTTCGCGATGCTCCCGTTCTGCGGCTACAACATGGCCGAGTACTTCCAGAACTGGCTCGACATCGGGGCGCGCGACGGGGCTCAGCTGCCGAAGCTGTTCTACGTCAACTGGTTCCGCAAGGACCCTGAGTCGGGCAAGTTCCTGTGGCCCGGCTTCGGTGAGAACTCGCGCGTGCTGGCGTGGATCTTCGCCCGCTGCGCGGGCACCGCCGAAGGCGTCGAGACGGCGGTCGGGATCGTCCCGGGACCGGGCGAGCTCGACACCGACGGACTGGACATCTCCGCCGAGGACCTCGAGTCGGTCGTGGCCGTCGATCCCGAGGCGTTCAAGGCGCAGCTCCCGCAGGTGCGCGAGTTCCTGGCGAAGTTCGGCGACGACCTGCCAGCCGAGATCAGCCGCCAGCTCGACGCGTTCGAGGAGCGCCTCAACACCGCCTGATGATTGCCCTATTCAAACGCTGGCTACGGCAGCGCAAGCGTAAGAAGGCGATGCGCCGCTAGCCACGCATTGCGGGTCGACCGCCGCGCCCAGCGCGGCGAGGCGGTCGCTGCACTGTGCGCCGACGCCGGTCTTCCAGCCGATCGCGCCCGCTCCGTGACGCCGGCGCAGGTCGTGGCGTGCGGGCTCGTGGGACGGGTCGTCGATCCCAAGCAGTGACGCGCGGCGTCCGGAGGGGTACCGTCCGGGCATGAGCACGCACGGCGCGGACGTGGCCGACGACGAAGGCTCAGTCGAACCCGGCTCCGAATGGGACTCCGACCTGTACCGGATGTCCACGCGCCAGTTCGACCGTGGGGCGGACCTGCTGTCGCTCGATCAGGAGTTCCGCGCCCGGCTGCGCGATCCGCGCCGCTCGATGGTCGTCAACTTCCCCGTTCGCATGGACGACGGCCGCACGGCGTCGTTCACGGGCTATCGCGTGCAGCACACGCTGACCATGGGCCCGACGAAGGGCGGCTTTCGCTACGCGCTCGACGTGTCGATGGGCGAGTGCGCCGCGCTCGCGATGTGGATGACATGGAAGTGCGCGCTGCTCGGCCTGCCGTACGGCGGCGCCAAGGGCGGCGTGCGCGTCGACCCGCACGCGATCAGCGACGGTGAGCGCGAGCGCCTGACGCGCCGCTACGCCGCAGAGCTCATCCCGATCGTGGGCCCCGAGCAGGACATCCCGGCCCCCGACATGGGCACCGGCGAGCGCGAGATGGCGTGGTTCATGGACACGTACTCCCAGCAGGTCGGCTACTCGGTGCCCGGCGTCGTGACGGGCAAGCCACTCGTGCTCGGCGGCACGAGCGGGCGGCGCGAGGCGACGGGCCTTGGCGTCGTCTACGTCCTCGAGGCGGTGTGCGACCGGATCGACCTGCCGCTGCGCGAGGCGCGTGTCGCCATCCAGGGCTTCGGCAACGTCGGCGGCGTCGCCGCGCGCGAGCTCGACGCGATCGGCGCGCTGGTCGTCGCGGTCTCCGATCACAGCGGCGGCGTCGTCAACGCCGATGGGCTCGACATCGCCGCGCTCGACCTGTGGGTCGCCGAGCACGGCGTCGTGGCCGGCTACCCCGACGGCGAACACGTCGGGTCGGCCGACGTGCTCGAGGTGCCCTGCGAGGTCGTCATCCCCGCCGCGACGGCGCGCCAGATCACCGAGGAGAACGCCGACCGGCTCGACTGCCGGCTTGTCATCGAGGCCGCCAACGGCCCGACGACCGGGGAGGCCGAGGAGATGCTGCGCAAGCGCGGCGTCCTCGTGATCCCCGACATCCTCGCCAACGCGGGCGGCGTCACCGTCTCGTACTTCGAATGGGTGCAGGACCAGCAGCGCTACAGCTGGGACGAGATCGACGTCCAGGAGCGGCTGCGCCGCCAGATGCGGCGCGCGTTCAACCGCGTGACCGGCGCCGTCGAGCGGCTCGACGTCGACTGGCGCACGGCGGCGCTGTCGGTCGCGATCGAGCACGTCGCGGAGGCGGCGCGGCTGCGGGGGATCTACCCATGACGCGGCGCCGGACGGTCCGGTTCGGCGTGCGCGTGCGGACCGGAACTCGTGCACGGCACGCGCCCTTCGCGTAGCCGGCCCGGCCCCGGCTGGTTGGGGCGCGCGCGGCTTCAGTGCCGCGCGTCGCTGTTCGCCGCGGGCGGCCGCGACTCCTCGGCCAGCGAGGTGATCGCGAGCATGCCGCGGGCGGCCTCTTCGAGCACCGTCGTGGCCTCGTCGCCGTGGCGCGCGTAGAGCTCGACGAGCAGGTGCACGACGATCTTGTCGGCGTCGTGCTTGTGGAAGCGCACATGAGTGAAGAACTCGCGCGTGCCGTGGTCGCCGAAGGCGGCGTAGGAGAGGGCGTCGCCGGCCTCGGGGCCCGAGCACGTCTCGACCTCGTCGGCGTCGACCGTCACGGTGCACGAGGCGACCCACGGCGTGCCGGCGATCATGCGCTCCCAGCGGTCCTCGATCGGCTCGACCCGGCCGTTGTGGAAGCCGAGATGGGGCTGGTCGTGCATGCACTCCAGGCACTGCACGACCGCCTCCTGAAGTTCGTCCACCGGCTCGGCGGGTTCGCCGGTGTCGGGGTCGATCTTGTGGATGCCTTCGTAGTGGACCTGGACTTCGAGGTCCGTGGACCAGCACCGATAGCAGCGCAGCCACGGACGGGCTTCTGAGCCTTCCATCCCCGCCAGTGTAGGGAAGGGCAGATTCAGCCAAACGTGAACGCGTAGCCGGACACGCCGGGGTCGAGTCGGAGGCTCAGGACCGACTCCTCGAAGCGCGCGAGGTCCACGAGCCGATACAGGCGCTGGCGGCGCACGGTGACCGTCGCGTCCTTGACGTCGGCGCCCTCCGCGGAGCGCGGGATCGGCCCGCCGTTGAGCGCGACGCGCACCTTGCGCGGCCGGTCACCGGCGGAGGACAGCACGAGGTAGACGGACTTGCCGCGCACGCGGGCGGTGATCGTCGCGCCCTGCACGGCGCGCGCCGATTCGCGGTCGATGGCCCAGCGGCCGCCGAGCGTGAACACGTTGTCGGGCAGCTTGTCGGGGGCGGTGGGGGTGTAGTCGTGCGTGCCCGCGCGCGGGCCGACGGGGGAGAAGCTCTGCGCCCGGGCGGTCCCGAGATAGGTCTCAGGGGTCGCGTACTGCCCGGACGTCGCCGGCTGGCGTCCGGGCCGCGCGGCCGCGCCGACGTCGCGCGTACCGACTTCGTCCAGCAGCGCGCGGATCGCCGCCTCGGTCTCCTTGTAGTCGCCCTCGCCGAAGTGCGTGTAGCGCACCTGGCCCTTGGCGTCGATGAGGTACTTCGCCGGCCAGTACTGGTTGCCGAACGCGTTCCAGGTGCCGTAGTCGTTGTCCTGCACGACGGGGTACCTCAGTCCCTCGCGCGCGACTGCGTCGCGGACGTTGGACGTCTTGCGCTCGAACGCGAACTCCGGGGTGTGGACCCCGACGATCGTCAGGCCGCGCTTGGCGTAGCGCTCATCCCATGCCTTCAGGTAGGGCATCGTGCGCAGGCAGTTGATGCACGTGTACGTCCAGAAGTCGACGAGCGTGACCCGTCCGCGCAGCGACCTCATCGACAGTGGCTCGGAGTTGAACCACGCACCGGTCTTGGCGAACTCCGGCGCGTCGCCGAGCTGGGGCAGGTCGGGGGTCTTCACGCCGGGCAGCGCGAGGTTCGCGCGCGGGGGCGCGGCGCGCTTGGTCTCGGCGCGCTGCGCGGGAGCGGGCGCGGGCGCGCGCGACGAGTCGAACTTCGCCCTGCCACGCAGGTCCGCGAGCTTGTCCTCGACCGCATCGGAGCGCTCGAGCGCGCGCGTCGGGTTCGTCAGGAACGCCGGCAGGTCGTCGGCAATCGCGCTCTGAAACCTGATGTCGAGCTCGGCGAGCATGAGCACGGCCGTCAGGACCATGACGACGCCGAAGCCTTGCTGGAGCGCGGGGCCGCGCCCCGCGCGGCGCACGCGGTCGAGCACGCGCCGGCCACCGAGGCCGAGGGCCAGCAACACGATCGCTGATCCCAGCGCGTAGGCGACGCCGACGGCGACGAGCTCGGTCGTCGTCCCGCGCGAGGCGCTGACCGAGATGACCGCTCCGAGGATCGGCCCGGCGCACGGCGCGTACACGAACCCCAGCGCGCCGCCGACCGGCAGGCCGGACCAGAAGCCGTTTCCGGCGCTGCGCGGCCCAAAGCGTGAGAGCCAGGCCAGGCGCGCCTCCAACCAGTGCGCGGCGCGCGGCACGAGCAGCGTGATACCGAACAAGAAGAGGAAGCAGACGGCGAGCGTGCGCAACGTCCCGTCCGCCACGCCGACGCCGTCGACGACCGAGGCGACCCCGACGATCGTGATCGTGAAGGTGATCGCCAGCCCGGTGACGATCCCCAACGGCCGCCTGCGTCCCCCGGTGGCACTCGCCGACAGCAGGGCGGGGAGCACGGGAAGCACGCACGGCGTGAGGGCCGTGGCGGCTCCGGCGAGCAGCGAGAACGCGAGCAGGACGATCATCCGTCTGCCGTGAGTTCTCGCATCTGGCGGTTACGGATGCATGACGGACGAGTTCTGCCTAGGCTGCCGGGCGATGCGACGCCCCTCGCTCCCGAAGTTCGGCCGCTCCTCCAAGCCCGCGCCCGCAGCGGCCGCTGCGCCCGAGCCCGTTCCCGCGCCCAAGCCGAAACGCCGGCGCCCGCCGCTGAAGGCGATCCTGATCGGACTGCTCGTGGTCGTCGGGATCGTCGTGCTGCTGAGGGCGTGCTCCGGCGACGACGAGGCCGAGGTGCGCACGACCGTCGAGCGATTCGCGGAGGCCTCGCGCGACAAGGACGTGCAGACGCTCTGCGATGACCTGCTCTCGACGGTCGACGTGCAGGAGCTGCGCAGCACCGGGCAGCCGTGCGAGGTCGCGCTGGGGACGGGGCTCGAGGACGTGCAGAACCCGACGGTCGAGATCCGCGACGTCAAAATCGACGGCGACGAGGCGGAGGTGACGGTGGACTCCAGTGCCGCCGGGCAGCGACCGTCAACGGACACCGTGAAGCTCCAGAAGGAGGACGACGGCTGGCGGATCCTGCTGGATCTCGCCAACGAAGGCCCTCCGGATCCGGCGCCATGACCGCGGTCAGCGGCGCAGCAGGACGAACACGGCCGCGAGCGTGAAGGCGATCTGACCGAACGACAGCGCGGTGCCGAGGTTCGCGGCGCCGGCCAGTTCGGCCACCACGGTCGCCGCGACGAGCGCGCCGAGCATCATCGCGAGGTCGACGAGCAGGGTCGCCCGGCTCATGTGCTCGCCGCCTCGAGCACGCGGGTCAGCGCCGGGACGTCGAGCGCCTCGTCCTGACCGCCGAGGAGCTTCAGCGCGGTGCGGCGCCCGCCGAGCGCCCGCAGTCCCTTGTCCCCGTGCTCGGCGGTGAAGTCCGCCAGCGCGCTGGCGCGCCGCGCGGCGAGGCGGCGAGCCGGCACGTCGAGTCGCGCGCGATGGTCGTTCAGCGCCTCCACGAGCTCCGGCAGGCCCTGCGCCGGCGCGATCGACGAGACCGCGACGACCCGCGTCTCGCGCTCGCCGAGCGAGCGCAGCGCGGACGTGAGATCGCGCCGCGAGCGCAGCGCGACCTTTCCCAGGTCGGCCTTCGTGACGACGAGCACGTCGGGGATCTCCATGATCCCCGACTTCAGGAACTGCAGGACGTCGCCGGAGCCGGGCTGAACCACGACCGCCACGGTATCGGCCACCTCGGCAACCTCGGTCTCGGACTGACCGACGCCGACGGTCTCGATGACGACGATGTCGAATGCGGCGGCCAGCGCGTGAGCGGCGGCGCGGGTCGCGGGCGCGAGGCCGCCGAGGCGGCCGCCCGCCGCCATCGAGCGCACGAACACGCCACGGTCGCCGGGGTCGACGGCGATGCGCGCCCGGTCGCCGAGCAGCGCGCCGCCCGAGCGCTTGGACGACGGGTCGACGGCGAGCACGGCGACCGAGCGCCCGTCCGCGCGCCACTCGCGGATGAGCTCGGCCAGCAGCGACGACTTGCCGCCGCCGGGCGGACCCGTCACGCCGACGACATGCGCCGGGGCCTCGCCGCCGAGTGCGGCGGGGGAGACCTCCTGCATCAGCGCCACGATCTCGTCGCGGTGCGCCGGCGAGCTGTTCTCGACGAGGTTGAGTACGGCGGGAGCCGCGCCGAGGTCGCCCTCGCGCAGCCGCCTGCCGAGCTCTTCACCGGTGCCGCACATCACTGGCAGACGCTAGGCGATGTCGCGGCGCTTCTTAAATAAGTGGCAATCGCCACAGGGCCGATGTGCTCATCGTTGCTCTGGCGGGCTGTGACGCAGCTCGTGGCGGTGCGGCGCAAAACTACGGCAGCCCGCGGCCCAAAGTACGGCAGTTGCGCTGATGACCGCTGCCAACGGCGGGCGTAGGTTGGCGCAACTGTCAATCGAAAGGACACGTCATGCAGCTCTACGCCATTCTCCGCCGCAACGGCTGGGCCTCGGGACCGGACCTCGAGGTCGCCGCCGCGCGCTCGACCACCGAGGGCGACAAGTCGGACTCCGGCGTGCGCTGGATTCGCAGCTACGTTCTCGCTGAGGAGAGCGGCGAGCTGGGCACCGTGTGCATCTACGAGGCCGACAGCCCCGAGGCGATCCGCGCCCACGCCGACAGTGCCGATCTGCCGGTCGACGAGGTCATTGCGGTCGCCGACACGGTCATCGTGCGTCCCGATCCGGCGCCCGCCGCTGCCTGACGTGGTCTTCCGTGCCGCGGCCGACCCTGGCCGCGGTACGGTCCGATCATGGCCACTCGGAGCGCGCTCGTCGGACGTGAGGCTGAGCGCGGGCAGCTGGCCGACGCGCTCGCTCGGGCGCGGGCGGGCAGCGGCTCGCTGGTGCTCATCGCCGGCGATGCCGGGATGGGCAAGACGCGACTCGCCGAGGAACTCGCCGAGGCGTCGGACGCGCTCACGCTGGTCGGCCGCGCGGGCCACGGCGGGGCTCCGCCGTACGCGCCGATCGTCGCCGTGCTGCGCGGCTACCTGCGCGCGGAGACGGACGGCCTCGCAGCGTGCGGGGCGCTGCTCGCTCATCTCGCGCTGATCCTGCCCGAGCTCGGGGAGCCGGCGCCGGTCACCGATCGGGCGACGCTCTTCGAGGCGGTGCGCTGCGCGTTCTCGCTCGTGGCCCGCGACGGCCCCGCCGTGGTGGTCTTCGACGACCTGCAGTGGTGCGACGAGGCGACGCTCGAGCTGCTCGTAGTGCTGGCCGAGCACGTGAGCGAGCTGCCGCTGCTGATCGTCGGCGCCTATCGATCCGACGGTCTGCCCCGCGAGCACATGCTGCGCCGCGCACGCCACGAGCTGCGCCGCGCGCGTCGCCTCGAGGAGGTGACGCTCGCGCCGCTTGAC
This sequence comes from uncultured Actinomycetes bacterium, assembly GCA_963705315.1. Classification (GTDB taxonomy): domain Bacteria; phylum Actinomycetota; class Thermoleophilia; order Solirubrobacterales; family Solirubrobacteraceae; genus CADCVQ01. The sequence goes on along the minus strand of OY970068.1, from coordinate 2,917,901 downwards.
GACACCGAGACCGGCGAGCTGCTGGAGCAGATCCTCGCGGCGGCACCCGCGCCGGCGCTCGTCCGCACGATCCACGACCGCACCGAGGGCGTTCCGTTCTTCGTCGAGGAGCTCGCGCGCGCACTGCTCGTCACCGGGCTCCTGACGCCCGGACGCCGCGGGCTCGAGCTCGCCGAGGGCGGCGACGTGCCGGTGCCGGACACCATCCGCGACGCGGTGCTCATCGGGGTCTCGGAGCTCTCGAAGGAGGCGCGCGCCGCGGCCGACGTGGCCGCGGTCGCTGGCGAGACGTTCGATCTCGATGTCGTCGGGCAGCATGCGACGGCCGCCGGCATCGCCGAGTTGCTGGACGGCGGGCTGATCACGGAGGCCGGCCCCGGGATCGGCGCGTTTCGCCACGCGCTCACGCGCGAGTCGCTGTACGCCGACATCCCGTGGCTGCAGCGCCGCGCCCTGCACCGCGCGCTGGCCGCGTCGCTACAGACAACCGACGCGTGCGCCAGCGAGCTGGCGACGCACTGGCTCGGCGCCAACGAGCTTGCTCGTGCACGCGCGGCGCTTCTGCTCGCGGCGCAGGAGTCACGCGGCCTGCATGCCTACCGCGACGCCGCGCGGGCGGCGCGCCAGGCCCTTGAGCTGTGGCCGGACGGCGACGATCCGGATCTACGCCTGCTCACGCTCGAGTCCTACGCGAACAGCGCCGAGCTGTCGGGCGAGGTCACAGAGGCGGCGCGCGCGTGGCGCGAGATCTGCGCCGTCCGGTCTGACCGCGGCGGAGGCGGCGACCTCGCCGAGGCGCAGCGCCGGCTGGCCGCGGTCTGCGACCTCACCGGTGACCGCGAGGCGGCGCTCGCGGCGCGCGCCGCCGCGGCCGAGGCGTATGCCGCGGCCGACCGGCCCGCCGACGCGGCGGTCGAGCACCTGGCGATGGCGAACTACCACCGCGGGAGCGCGAGCTACAGCGCCGCGATCAAGCTGACCCGGGCCGCCGCGCGCGAGGCGCAGCTCGCCGGCCGGGTGGACCTGCGTGCCCGCGCGCTCGGGCTGGAGGGCGTCGCGAAGGCGAAGCGCGGCGATTGGGCCGCCGGGCTGAAGGCCGTGCGCGAAGGGCTGGCGCTCGCGATCGATCACGACCTGACGCCGGTCGCGGCGGAGCTCTATCAGCGCCTCAGCCTCGTGCTCTACGACTCCGCCGACTACCGGCGAGCACAGGAGGTGCTCGACAGCGCACTGGACCTGTGCCGCGCCGGCGACGAGCCGGAGATCGAGGTCGCGTGCGTGACGTGCCTCGTGTACGTGCTGCGCGAGTGCGGCGAGTGGCCCGAGGCGCTGCGGCTCGGCCGCGAGCTCATCGCGTCGGGGACCGCGGTCTGGGTGGCGGAGGGCCTGCTCGGGGTCATCCACGCCTATCAGGGCAAGCTCAGCTCAGCCCGTCGCCTGCTGTCGTCGTCGTATGCGACCGCGTCGCGGGTCGGCCACTTCAACATGTCCGTCGACACGACCGCGGGGCTCGCGTGGGTCGCTGCCGCGCAGGGCGCCGACGATGAGGCCGCCGAGCACTGCCGCGCGCTGCTCGCACGGTGGGAGCGCAGCGAGGATCACCACTACGCCGTCAGGGGCCTGCGCTGGGGAGCGGCGTTCTTCGCCCGCCGCGGCGACGCCGGCGGCGCGCACGCCTGCTCGGAGGCGCTGGCCCGGATCGCTTCGCGCACGGCGCGCCCCGAGGCGCTGGCCGCGCTCGCGCACGCGATCGGCGAATCCGCGCTCGCGGCCGGCGAGCTGGACACGGCGGCGGCGCAGCTCACGCAGGCGGTCGAGCTGCACCGCGGTCTCAACGTCCCCTTCGAGCAGGCCGAGATCGAGCTGCGAGCGGGCGTCGCGCTCGCGGCCGCCGGGGAGCGTGAACGGGCGCTTGATCATCTCGGCAGCGCGTACCGCACCGCGCGCAAGCTCGGCGCGCGTCCGGTGGCCGCCGAGGCCGCCCGAGAGGTGGCGGCGCTCGGTGAATCAGTGAGCCGGCGGCTCGGTCGCCGCGCCGCGGCGGACATCGACGGGGCTGGGCTGTCGCGCCGGGAGGTCGAGGTCGTGCGGCTCGTCGCGGCCGGGCAGAGCAACCGCGAGATCGCCGACGAGCTGTTTCTCAGCCCGCGCACGGTGGACATGCACGTGCGCAACATCCTGCGCAAGCTCGACTGTCGCTCGCGCGTCGCCGCGGCGCAGCGGGCGGGGGAGCTGCAACTGCTCGTGCCGTAGCGCACGGCCTGGGCGCTGCCAACTGCATCGATTACCCAGAACGCGCCACCTCACCGCAGCTGGGCGTCCCGCATCCGGGCCATGCGCCGCTCGATTCGGCCTCATTGGTCCGCCAGCGCGAGCAGCTTCGTGACCGTGCTCCAGTTGCGGTTGGTCGCGACGACGCCGAGCTTCTTGTCGGTGAGCGCGGCCGCCAGCTTCGAGCGCTGCAGCCCGCCGGGGTGCCACGAGTAGACCTCGCGGCCGCTGAAGTGGACGCGCTCGGGGCCGAAGTCGCGCCTCTCGGTCTCGCGGACGACCGCCGGATCGGGCCTCGCGGAGAGGAACGTCACGAGGTAGCGCTTGGGATCAGGTGCCTCGTCGCCGAACGGGTCGCGGGCGACGACGGCGGCAAGCTCGTCGCGCGTGCGCACGACGACGAGCGGGCCGACGCCAAGCTGCGCCGCGATCTCGCGCTCGAGCTCGCGGGCGAGCGCCTCGTTGGAGCGGTCGCTCGCGAGCACGACGTTGCCGCTCTGCAGGTGCGTCCTGACGTCCTCGTAGCCGAGCTCGGTCAGCAGTTCACGCAGGTCGCCCATCGCGATGCGCCGGTGCTTGCCGAGGTTGATCCCGCGCAGCAGCGCGATCTGGCGCGCCATCGGCGCCGCCGTCAGGCGCTCGCGGCGCCCACGCCGTGGCGCTCGGCCACGAGCGCGACGAGGTCGCGCATGATCTTCGAGAGATCGAAGTCCTTCGGCGTGTAGACCGCGGCCACGCCGGCGGCCTTCAGCGGCGCGACGTCGGCCTCGGGGATGATGCCGCCGACGACGACGGGCGCGTCGACGCCGGCCTCCTCGAGGCTGCGCACGAGATCGGGGATGAGCTCGCGGTGCGAGCCCGAGAGGATCGACAGGCCGATCACGTGCACGCCCTCCTGGAGCGCGCTCGTGACGATCTGCGACGGGGTCAGCCGGATGCCCTCGTAGACGACCTCCATGCCGACGTCGCGCGCGCGGACGGCGATCTGCTCGGCGCCGTTTGAGTGACCGTCGAGGCCCGGCTTGCCGACGAGGATCTTGATCCGGCGGCCGAGCGCATCGCCCACGCGGGCGACCTCGTCGCGCAGCTCCTCCAGCTCGGCGGTCTCGGCGACCGGGCCGGCACTCGCCTCGCCGACGCCGGTCGGGCCGCGGTACTCGCCGAAGGCGTCGCGCAGCGCCTGCGCCCACTCGCCGGTCGTCGCGCCCGCGCGGGCGGCGGCGATCGTCGCCGGCATGATGTTCTCGTCCTCGGTGGCGGCCACCCGCTTGACCTCGGCGAGCGTCTCGTCGACGGCCGCCTGGTCGCGCGCCGCCCGCCACGCCTGCAGCGACGCGATCTGCTCTGCCTCGGTCTCCGGGTCGACGGTCATGATGCCGCCGTCCTCGCCCGTCGCCAGCGGCGAGGGCTCGGTCTCGGCGTACTTGTTCTGGCCGACGACGATGAGCTCTTCGGCTTCGATGCGGCGGATCCGCTCGCGGTGGGAGTCGACGAGCGCCGCCTTCATGTACGGCACGGCCTCGACCGCGCCGCCGTGCTCCTCGACGATCGCCATCTCCGTGCGCGCGCCCTCGGTGAGCTCGGCGACGAGCCCGTCCATGACCTTGGATCCCTCGAAGATGTCGGGGTACTCGAGCAGGTCGGTCTCGTAGGCGAGCACCTGCTGGATGCGCAGGGACCACTGCTGATCCCACGGCCGCGGCAGGCCGAGCGCCTCGTTCCAGGCGGGCAGCTGCACCGCGCGCGCCCGGGCGTTGCGCCCGAGCGTCACGCCGAGCGCCTCGAGCACGATGCGCTGGACGTTGTTCTCCGGCTGGGACTCCGTCAGCCCGAGCGAGTTGACCTGGACGCCGTAGCGGAAGCGCAGCTGCTTTTCGTCCTGCACGCCGTAGCGCTCACGACCGATCTGCTCCCACAGCGCGCCCATCGCGCGGAGCTTCGCGTGCTCCTCGACGAAGCGCACGCCCGCGTTGACGAAGAAGGAGATCCGGCTGAAGACCTTTCCCATCAGCTCCGCTTCGACGCGCTCGCTGACGGCATCCAGGACGGCGATCGCGTTGGACAGCGCGTAGGCGATCTCCTGCACCGGCGTCGCGCCCGCCTCCTGCAGGTGGTAGGAGCAGATGTTGATCGGGTTCCACTTCGGGACCTCGGTCACCGTGTAGGCGACCATGTCGGCGATGAGCCGCATCGAGGGTGCCGGCGGGAACGCGTAGGTCCCGCGCGCGAGGAACTCCTTGATGATGTCGTTCTGCGTCGTGCCCTGAAGGACGTGCTGGTCGACGCTCTGCTCTTCGGCGGCGACGATGTACAGCGACAGCAGCCAGGCCGCCGTCGCGTTGATCGTCATCGACGTGTTCATCGTGTCGAGCGGGATGCCGTCCATCAGCTCGGCCATCGCGCCGCGGTGGGCGATCGGGACGCCGACCTTGCCGACCTCGCCGCGTGCGAGCTCGTGGTCGGAGTCGTAGCCGGTCTGCGTCGGCAGGTCGAAGGCGACCGACAGGCCCGTCTGACCCTTGGCGAGGTTGCCGCGATACAGCGCGTTGGACTTCGCCGCGGTCGAATGCCCTGCGTACGTGCGCATCATCCACGGCCGGTCACGCTCCGGGAGCCGGTGCGGCGGGTGCTCGCTCATGGCGAGAGATCGTACTTGCAGGCCGGGGAGACCGGCTAGCGCTCGGTGATCGACTCGCGGATCGTGTCCATGACCTCGGGCGGGACTTCGTCCATGCCATGCGCGTCGCGGGCGTGCGCCCCGATCTGCGCGAGGACCTCGTCGTCGGAGGCGCCCTCGAACACGTGGTCGCAGCCCGGAACGAGCTCGCCACACTTGAACTCCTTCATGTGACCCTCCTCATCGTTGAGTGGCCGCAGGCTACCTTCTTGGACTCCGAGGCTGCCAGGCGCCGGTTAGGATCGATTTGCGATGTGCCGAGTTCTTGCATATCTCGGGGAGCCGGTCGATCTATCGCACGTGCTGTTCGAGACCGACAGCTCCCTCGTGCGCCAGTCCTACAGCCCCCGGATGATGGCCACGTTCCTCAACCTCGCCGGCTTCGGCATGATCGCGTGGGACCCGCGGTCGGTCCGGGCCGAGGATCCGTTCACGTACCGCGCGACGACGCTGCCGGAGTTCGACCGCAACCTGCGCAGCCTCGCCCGCAAGCTCGAGCCGACGTGCCTGATCGCGCATGTCCGCGGCGTCACGCACGGCGAGCGCGAGATGGTCGGCGAGTCCAACCTGCATCCGTTCCGCTTTCCGGGCGCGGGCGTGGCGCTCGCGCACAACGGGCATCTGCGCGAGTTCGGGCGCATGCGCTACGAGCTTTTGGAGCACATCCGGCCTGAGCTGGCGCAGCGCATCGAGGGGACGACAGACTCGGAGTGGATCTACGCGCTCGTGCTCTCTCAGCTCGAGGATCCCTGTGGCGTGCCGGAGGTGACCGAGCTCGCCGATGCCACGACGTCGGCGCTGCGCGTCCTGCGCGAGGTCCGCGCGCGGCACGGCATCGACACGTCGTCGCCGGTGAACCTGTGTCTCACCACCGGCGAGGTGCTCGTGGCGACGCGGTTCTCCTTCGACTACGGCTGGTACCCCGACGAGGACGCGCTGCTGGAGACCGACCTGCCGTACGTCAGCCTCTGGTACACGGTCGGCGGCGCGTACGTGCGGGGTGAGGACGGGTCAGCGATGGCGGCCAGCGACGAGCCCCGTTCGCTGCTGATCGCCTCCGAGCCGCTGACGGTTGACATGTCCACCTGGCTGGAGGTGCCGGAGTACTCGATGGTCACCGCGGCGCGGACGTCTCAGGGCCTGGAGTTCGAGACGCTCGACCTCGATGTCTGAGCCCGCCGGCGCCCGTGCGGAGGCGGTGGCGTTCCTCTCCACCGTCCCGCTGTTCACCGGGATTCCGGACGCGGACCTGGCCGAGCTCGCGGGGGTCATGCGCCGGCGCGTGCGGCCTGCGGGCGACGTCCTGTGGCGTGAAGGCGATGCCGCGCAGGCGATGCTCCTGATCATCGACGGGCGCGTTTCGGTCTCGCTGCCGCTGCCCGGCGGTCGCACGGTGGAGCTCACGAGCCTGGGGCCGGGGGAGATGCTCGGTGAGGTCCCGCTGCTCGACGGCGGGCGGCACTTCGGGACGGCCAGCGTGACCGAGCCCGCCACGCTGCTGATGCTCGGCCGGGCGGACTTCGCCGCGCTGCTCTCACGACGTCACCCGACCGCGTTCGCCCTCAAACGGCGCATCGCCCGCGTCGCGTGCGCGCGCCTGCGCATCCACCTCGCCGGGCTCGCCGCGACGCTCGGCGACGACCCCCCGGCCACCGCGCCCGAGCCAAACGTCGAGCTCGAGTTCTGCGGGCCGCCGGACAGCGGATACATCCGGCGGATGGCGACCTTCCGCGAATTCGACTCGCTCGCGCTGTGGGGCTTCTTGACCGCCGGACGCTACGCGCGGTGCGCGGCGGGCCGCACGCTGATCGCCGAGGGATCGGCCTCGGATGCCTGCTACGTGACGATCAACGGTGCGGTCGAGAAGGTGATCACCCGTGGCGACCGCCGCATCCGGGTCGGCCTGGCGGGTCCCGGGCAGGCGTTCGGATATGAGAGCCTCGTGGACGGCGGCCAGTCGCCGGTCACCGCCTCGACGCGCGAGCGAACGCTCCTGCTCGTGCTCCCGCGGGAACCGTTCGAACGACTCTTCCACGGCGAGACGGCCGGATCGCACGTGTTCCTCGACGTGATCCACCGCGACCTCGTGGCGGCGCTGCGCCAGGCGGTGCGCCCGCACGCCCGCTTGGCCCTCAGCGCGCCCGGTGCTGCTAGCACGCGAGCCGCGGCGGCAGACCGGCCGGCACCTCGGTGACGTCGAGGAACTCCGTCGCGAAGCTCATGAAGCGGTAGACATCGGCGAAGTTCGTCGCCAGGCCGAGCGAGACGCGGATCGCGCCGCCGGTCGGCATGCCGACGAGCTCGATGTAGTCGTCGAGGATCATCCCCTCGGCGAACTCGGCTCCGATCAGCGTGTCCTTGGAGATCGAGAACGCGGTCTCCCCGGCGCCGGAGTTGCAGAAGCACCCGGTCCGGATGGAGATCCGGTGCTCCGCCGCGACGATGTCGACGAACCGCTCGTCGACCGTGCGGCCGTCGGGGTGCAGGAAGTTGAACGAGACCGTGCCCCCACGGCGATCCCAGTCGGTCGGCCCGTACACGCACGTCGCCGGGCTGCCGTTGGCGTGTCGCAGCGTCTGTAGCGACTCAAGCAGCCACGACCCGAGCATGTCGGCGCGGCGCGCGACCGTGTCGATGCCGATTTGCTCGATGTGGCGCAGGCCGATCTCGATCGCCGGGATGCCGAGATAGTTGACCGTGCCGTCCTCGAAGAGGGCGTGGCCGGACAGCGGCATGACCATCTCGCCCTGGACGTTCGCCGCGACCACGGTGCCGCCGCTGAACCAGGGGCGATGCAGCCGCGCCAGTGCCGGACGCCGGGCGATGAGCGCGCCCAGGCCGGTCGGGTAGCCGAACATCTTGTAGAACGAGACCGGGACGAAGTCGGGCTTCCAGACCGACAGGTCCAGCCGGCTCGTGGGCACGAAGGCCGCCGCGTCGACGATGACGTCCCAGCCGCGCTCGTGGGCCAGCGCGATCCACTCCAGCGGGTGCTTGACGCCGGAGAAGTTGGACTGCGCGGGGTAGGCAAAGAGGTTGTGCCCGCCGGGCGCGACATCGTCGAGGTAGCGCTCGAGCAGCCCGTCGGCCACGCGCAGGTCGGGCGCATGGAGCGGCACGTACCGCGTGCGGGCGCCCTTCGCCCGGGCGAACTCGCGGATGCCGTTGACCGAGTTGTGGTTGTCGAACGTCGCGAGGAACTGGTCCTGCGGGCCGAACGGGTAGGCCTCGCCGACGAGCCGCAGCGCGCCCGTGGCGTTCGGGGTGAAGATGCATTCGTACTCATCCTCGGGCGCGTCGAAGTAGCGCAGCACCGCAGCGCGCGCGTCCTCGACGAGCCGCGTCGAGGCCGACGACGTGGGGTTGACCGAGTGCGGGTTGCCGTAGATGGTGTCCTTTAGCTGGCGCATGTGCTCGTCGAGCTGGCACTGCGCGTACAGGCTGCCGCCGGTGTAGTCGAGATACACGTCGCCGCGCGCGTCGAGCCGCCCGTATTCGGTGGCGCGCATCGCATCGACGATCGCCGTCTTGCCGAACGCAGGGTTCGCGTGGTGAAACAGCGCCTCCGTCAGCGCGCGGTCGGCGAGATCGAACGGGAGCTCGCGCTCGGGGGTGATCGTTGTCGGCATCGAGTTGGCTTCCATCACACGCTGGTCTTCGGGGTGGGCAGTTCGCAGACGCCGTGGGCGCAGATCTCGAAGTCCTCGTCTTTGGTCGTCCAGCCGCGTCGCACGAGCAGGGCGTGCAGCTTGCAGCCGAGGCACAGACCGAGTGCTGCCTCCATCCACATGAGCGTCATGCAGATCGCGCACAGCGTCCTGGGCAGCGCGCCGGTGATGCCGCTGTTGGTGATGATCATCATCGAGAGCGCCATCCCCAGCCCGAGCTGCCAGGCAAAGCGCTTGGGCTTGGCCGAGACCCACTCCGGCGGCTGGTGGCGCGTCATCAGGCGCGCGACGACGCCCACCGGGCTGTAGCGGATGCCGGCGGTCAAGCGGATGAGGAACTCGACGAAGAAGACCGACGAGGCAACCTGGAGCGGGACGTACTGGGCATCGAAGTAGGCGTAGGCGAAGGCGATGGCGCCGATCACGAGCGTCAGTCCGGCGGCGGCGCGCACCTCGTTCTCGTTGAACACGGCGGCGTGCAGCTCTCTGTCATCGACCTTCAGGCCCGCGATGCGCTCACCAAACGCGAGTTGCATGGCGCAATGTCTACGCGCGCGGCGCAACGCGTTCGCATTCCGAACGCAACGCCAGTTGTCGAACGGGCCAGGTGCTGGGAATCTTGGCCCGTGACGGCTTCGGCGACTCGAATCGTGCTGCTGGGAAGGCTCGCGATCGATCGCGACGGGGTCGCGAGCACCGGCGCCGGCCTGGCCGGCCGGCGGTCGGAGATCGTCTTCGCCTATCTCGCTGCCGAGCACCGCCGCAGCGTGAGCCGCGACGAGCTCGCCGACGCGCTGTGGCCCGAGACGCTGCCCGACACGTGGAACGCGGGACTGCGCAGCGTGCTGTCGGATGTGCGGCGCTTCCTCGATGGCGCCGGGCTGGATCCGGCGCAGACGCTCCTGACCCAGGGCGGCAGCCTGCGGTTCTGCCTCCCTGAGGGCGCCGTGCTCGACCTCGACGAGGCGCGCGACGCGCTGCCGCGGGCCCGCCACCTGCTCGCGGCCGGCGACGCCGCAGCGGCCGCGGACGCGGCGGGGCGGGCGGCTGACGCGACCGCGTTGCCGTTCCTGTCTCACCACGAGGGCACCTGGGCCGACGGCCTGCGCTCAGAGCTCGACGCGCTGCACAGCCGCGCCCTGGAGGTGCAGGCCCGCGCGCTGTCGCAAGCGGGCGACGCGCGCGCGGCCGTCGCCGCCGCCGACCGGCTCGTCCGCGCCGACCCGTTCCTCGAGGCGGCGCACCGCCTGCGGATCGAGATGCTCGGCGCGGCCGGGGACCGCGCCGGCGCGTTGAAGGCCTACGAGCACTGCAAGGCGCTGCTCGCTGCCGAGCTGGGCATCAGCCCGTCGGCGGAGACCGACGCGGCACTGCAGCGCGCGCTCGAGGGGCAGCCGGGCGCCGTGCCCGAGTCGCGCTTCGGCGGGTACTCGGTGCTCGTCGTCGAGGACCACGACTTCCAGCGCCGCACGGCGCTCACCCTGCTGCGCGGCCTGGGCGTCGGCAGGCTCACCGAGGCGGCCGACGGGGCGGCCGCGCTCGCCCTGCTGGAGACGTCCGCGGCGCCCGACGTCATCGTCTGCGACATCGACATGCCGGGGATGGACGGCGTCGAGTTCATCCGTCACGTCGCCGCGCGGCGCCTGGCGAGCGCGGTGGCGATCGCCAGCGGGCTCGACCGCCGCGTCCTGGAGACGGTCCGGGCAGCGAGCGAGGGCTACGGGCTGCAGGTGCTCGGCGCCGTCGGCAAGCCGCTGACGACGCGGGCGCTGGAGGATCTCCTCGCGGCCTACCGCCCGCCACCGCCCGTCAGCCCGCAAGCCGCCGACGGCGCGGCAGCCGCGGTCGTTGCTGCGCTCGACGGCGGCACGCTCGGCGTGGGCTTCGAGCCGATCGTCGACCTCGCGCTCGGCGCCATCACCGGCGTTCGTGCCGTGGCCGAGGCGCCCGGCGACGTCGTGGCCGCCGTCGACGCCGCCGGGCTCGGGCGCCGTTTCGCCGAGCACCTGCTGCGCAGCGCCAGCGACGCGGTCGGCGACCTCGACCTCGACGTGTGGGTCGCCGTCGCGCCGAGCGTGCTCGGCGACGTCTCGCTCGTCGATCGGCTGGCGGCGATCACGCGTGGCCGCGTCGTGCTGGTCGTCGACGCGGCCAGCCTCGCCCGTGGTGACCGAGCGGCGGTGTTCGACGTGCTCGCGCGCCTGCGCGTGAAGGGCTTCGGGTTGTGCCTCAATCTGCGCGGCCCGCCCGGCGCGTCGCTGGAACGCGTCCCGCTGACACATGTCCAGCTGTCCGCACAGCTCGTCGCAAGCGCCGCCGCCGGCGACCCCGCGCCGCTGCAGGAGGCGTTCGACGGGGCCCGCGCGCTCGACGTTCCCGTGGCCGGCCGGTGCGCGACTGAGGCCGAGTTCGGCCTGCTGCTGGCGCTCGGCTGCTCCTTCGCGTCCGGGCCGTTTCTCGCCGCACCCGTGCCGGCCGCGCAGCTCGCCGGCCGCGTTCGCGGCTGGACGGCGCCCCCAGCGGCGGCGGACGGCGCGCGTTGAGCCCCGGGTCGCGCCTGCGCGACTGGTCGCTGCGGCGGCTGCTGGCGGGCATGCTCTGCGTCCTGGGGTTCCTCGTCGGTGGCCTGTTTGCAGTCGCGTCGCTGCAGGTTCGCGCGTCGAGGGTCCAGACCGGCGCGGAGAATCGCCGCACGGAGTCGTTTTTGATCGCCGACAGCCTGCGCCAGAGCTCCAACGACCTCACGAACATGGTGCGTCTGCACGTCGCGACCGGGCAGCGCCGCTACCGCGACTACTACGAGGAGATCCTCGCGATCCGCGACGGCACGGCCCCGCGGCCGCGGGGCTACGACAGCTCATTCTGGGATCGCGTGCTCGCGCAGGGCCAGGGGTTCGTGCGATACGGCGCGCGCCTGTCGCTGATCGACCAGATGCGGGGGGCGCAGTTCGCGTCTGACGAGTTCGATGCGCTCGCCGCGGCGCTGAACACCTCCAACGTGCTGGCGCAGCGGGAGCGCATCGTCATGCGCGAGGTGGCGCCGCGGATCGCACGCGGCGTAGACGCCGCGTATGTGCGCGACGTCCAGGGCGCTTACGGGCGGCTCGTCGATGCGGGCTACCTCGTCGAGAAGGGGCGGATCATGCGCGCCATCCAGCGCTTCATGGCGCTCGTCGATCAGCGCACGCTACGCGACGTGCGCGCAGCACGCGCCGACAATCGCACGCTCGCGCTGATCCAGTTCGCGATCAACGTGCTCATCGCGGTCGTGGGGATCGTGGCCATGATCCTGCTCTCGCGCGTCGCCCTGCGCCCGCTGCGGCGGCTGATCTCCGCGACGCGGCGGATTGCCGCCGGCGACTACGCCGAGCGGGTCGACATCAACGCCGTCTCGGAGCTCGAGCAGGTTGCCGACGCGTTCAACGACATGGCCGTCGCCGTCGAGACCGATGTCGCGGCGCGCGACGTCGCCGAGCGTGAGGCCGTCGTCGCGCGTGAGGCGGCCGAGCACGCAAACCGGGCCAAGACGACGTTCCTGGCCGCGATGAGCCACGAGATCCGCACGCCGATGATCGGCGTCACCGGCATGCTCGAGCTGCTCGGCCACAGCGAGCTGACACAGCAGCAGCGCGGCATGGTCGCGACGGCTGACAGCTCCGCGCGCTCGCTGCTGCAGATCATCGGCGACATCCTCGACTTCTCGAAGATCGAGGCGGACAAGCTCGAGCTGGCGCCCACCACGTTCGATCTGCGCGAGGTCGTGGGCGCGGCCTCGGAGACGTTCGTGCACACGGCGTCGGCCAAGGGGCTGCTGCTGACGTGGAGCGCGCAGGACAGCCTCGCGGCGGCGCACGTCGGCGATCCGCTGCGCCTGCGCCAGATCATCACGAACCTGCTCTCCAACGCCGTGAAGTTCACGGCGGTCGGCGGGATCGAGGTGACCGCGCGGCTCGTCGAGCGCGCGCAGGACATCGAGCACGTCGAGCTGTCGGTCATCGACACCGGGATCGGCGTGACGCCCGAGCAGCAGGAGCGGCTGTTCGACGCGTTCGGCCAGGCCGAGTCCTCGACGACGCAGCGCTACGGCGGCACCGGCCTCGGCCTCGTGATCTGCCGCCGGCTGGCGATCCTCATGGGCGGCGACGTCACGATGGACAGCACGCCCGGCACGGGCACGACGATGCGCCTGGCAGTGCCGCTCGGAGTCGGGGACCCGGCCGACATCGACACCCGCAGCGCTCCCCACGGAGGGCACGTCACGGAGGCCCGCGCCAAGCCGTCGCGCGCGAAGGCCGAGCAGGAAGGCAGCCTGGTGCTGTTCGCCGAGGACCACCCGGTCAACCGCACGGTGATCACGCAGCAGCTGGGGATCGTCGGGTTTCACGTCGATGTCGCCAAGGACGGCGAGGAGGCCTTCGAGCGCTTCGTGACGGGGCGATACGGGCTCGTGCTCACAGACCTCAACATGCCGCGCATGGACGGCTACGAGCTCGCGCTCGCGATCCGCCGCCTCGAGCGCGCCAAGGGCCGCCAGCCGACACCGGTCATCGCGCTGAGCGCCAACGTCATGCAGGGCGAGCCGGAGAAGACGCGCGCGGCCGGGATGGACGACTTCATCGCCAAGCCGACCACGATCCCGTTCCTCGCGGCGAAGCTCCGCCAGTGGCTCCCGGATGTGACGTGGGAGCCGGCCGCAGCCGACGTCGATGCCGCCGCCGCTGGCGCGCCGCACGACGACGCGATCGACGCTGCGGTGCTCGACCAGCTCGTCGGGGGAGACGCGGCCGTGGCGCGCGCCGTGCTCGAGGATTTCCTCCTGACGACCGATGGCGACGTGCAGGCGCTGACCGGCGCGGTCGCCGCGCAGCAGGCCCAGGACACCCGCCGGCTCGCGCACCGCATCAAGGGCGCGGCGTTGATCGTCGGCGCGCGGCCGCTGGCGGGCCTGGCCCAGCAGATCGAGCACGCGACCGCCGCGGACGCCGAGCCGGACTGGCCCGCCGTCGCCACGCTCGCCGACCGGCTGCGCGACGCGCTCGCGACGACCGCGGTGCGAGGCTAGCCCGGCCCTCTGGTGTCGTCAGTCGGAAGTTCGGTAGCGCTGCCCGCGAACTAACGACGCAGGTCACTAGGTCTTCTTGGGCGCCTTCACCGTCGCCGAGGCGGTGAATGCCTTCGCGGTGAGCTTCATGAACTTCTTCTTGGTGCCGAACTTGACCTTCTTCGTGCTCTTGAGGCCGAGACTTGCCGACGTCGCGAACGAGACGACGACCGGCGGCGGCGGCGGTGTCTGCTCGACGTAGGTCCGCGAGGTCAGGCACGTCACGCAGACCGGCTGCGTATTGCCCCGGTTGCACGCTTTGCGCGTACGGCCGGCGGCGGGTTCGCTAGCGTCCTGGCCAGTGAGGCCGATCGACGTCAGGCACATGGGGCGCGAGCGCGTGATCTGCTGCTGGAAGGTCGACGACGTGCTCGTCGACCCCGGCCCGGAGTCCACGCTCCAGACGCTCCTCGAAGAACTCGCAGACGAGCGGCCGCGCGCGCTGCTGCTCACGCACATCCATCTCGACCATGCCGGCGCGGCGGGCGCGCTCGTAAAACTGTGGCCCGACCTCAAGGTCTGGGTGCACGAGAAGGGCGCGCGCCACCTGGTCTCGCCCGAGCGGCTCGTGGCCTCGGTCCGGCAGCTCAACGAGGACTTCGACGAGCGCTGGGGGAAGGTCATCCCCGTTCCGGAGACCGCGCTGCGCGTGCTGCGGGGCGGCGAGTCGATCGACGGCTGGGACGTCGCCTACACGCCCGGCCACGCCAAGCATCACGTCAGCTACCGCCACTCGGGCAGCGGCTGGGTCTTCCCCGGAGACACCGTCGGCGTGCGCCAGCCCGCGACGAACCTCGTCCTGCCGCCGACGCCGCCACCCGACATCGACCTCGAGGCGTGGCGCGCGTCGCTGGACACGATCGAGGCATGGGAACCCGAGACGCTCGCGATCACGCACTTCGGCGCGTTCAACGACGTGAGCGGGCACATCGGGCGGATGCGCTGCGCGCTCGAGGACTGGAGCGTCCTCGCCCAGATGGTGGACGCGCCGGCCTACGAGGCGGCGCTGCGCGCGACGGAGCGCGCGGCGCTCGATCCCGTCGCCGCCGAGGCGTTCAACCAGGGCATCCAATCCCAGAACCAGTGGCCCGGTCTGGATCGCTACTTCCGCAAGCGCGCCGAAGCTGGCGTCTCGGGCTGAGCGCTCGTATCCTCCCTTGCTGATGTCGCAGACGATCGAGAAACCACGCACCGGACCGCCCGGAGGCGGGCTCGGTGGCCATTGGCGCGTCATCGTGCGCAACGACGATCACAACACGTTCGATCACGTGGCGTACACGCTCGCGCGCTACATCCCCGGCATCAACGTCGATCGTGGGTACGGCATCGCCGACCAGATCCATCGCAGCGGTCTGGCGATCGTGTGGACGGGGCATCGCGAGACGGCGGAGCTGTACTGGGACCAGCTCCAGGGCGAGGGGTTGACGATGGCTCCGCTCGAGCAGGGCTGAGCCTCGTCTCTGCCCCAGCAGCCGGCCGAGGATCGAGCCGAGCGTGAGCGCGAGTTGCTGCGCGCTTACCACGAACGTGGGGACACGCGCGCGCGCGACGAGCTCGCGGAGCAGATGGTGCCGCTGGCGCGCGCGCTCGCGGGCCGCTACAGCGGCCGCGGCGAGCCGCTCGACGATCTCGTCCAGGTCGCATGCGTCGGCGTCATGAAGGCGATCGACGGCTTCGACCTCGCGCGCGAGGTCCGCTTCTCCTCGTACGCCACCCCGACCGTGCTCGGCGAGATCAAGCGCCATTTCCGCGACAAGACGTGGGCGATGCGCGTGCCGCGCGGCATGCAGGAGCTGCAGATCGAGATCGCCAAGTCGCGCGACAAGCTCACTGCCGAGCTCGGCCGCTCGCCCACGGTGCAGGAGCTCGCCGACGACGTCGACCAGCCGTTCGAGGAAGTGCTGATCACGATCCAGAGTCAGGATGCACGCCGGACGCGCTCGCTCGACGAGCCGACGGGCGAGGACGTCACCCTCGCCGACTCGATCGGCACGCGCGATCCCGAGATCGGGCTCGCCGAGATGCGCGTGCTGCTCGACGGCGCGTTCGACGTTCTCTCCGAGCGAGACCAGGACGTCCTGCGCCTGCGCTTCAAGGAGGACCTGACGCAGACGGAGATCTCAAAGCGCGTCGGGGTCTCCCAGATGCAGGTCTCGCGCATCATCCGCCAGGCGCTCAACACGCTGCGCGCGGATATCGAGAGCGGGACGAAGCGCATCGACGTCGCGTAGGTGGGCGGCCACGCGATCACGGGCCTGCGGGCAGCAGGCGGCTGATGGCTAGCGGCCCGCCCGGCCGTCGAACCACTCGCCGAGTGTGCCGAACCTGTTCGCGGCGCCGTGCGCGGCCTTGCCTGCGAGGCCCGGGGTCGACGGGCCGATCGCGTCGTCGGGGTGGTCGCCGAGCGCGATCGCGACAGTGCGCAGCGTGTCCTCGTGCACACGCACGCGCAGCTCCCAGCCGGTAAGGAAGGCCTCGAGCTCCTGGTCATCGCGCTGTGCGGCGACCCGCGCGAGGTACGCCAGCAGCGTGACGACGTGCTGGACGTCGAGCACCGCGAAGCGCAGCGCCTGGTTGACCTCGAGCGTCGGGTCCAAGAGCGCGTTGCGCACGCCGGCCAGGCGCGCGCCGAAGCCCTGCGCGGCGGGCTTGCCCCACAGCCCGCGCGCCGCGGTGACGTCGGTGAGCTCGGAGAGCATCTGGCGGGTCTCGTCCGAGCCCGCGCGCAGCTCATCCGCGCCGGTCGCGCCTATCGCCTCCAGCCGGTCGGCGAGCTTGCGCCAGTGCTGGCGCAGCTGGCGCCCTGTGACATAGAGCTCGCGCAGCCCGCGGTGCTCGGCGGCAAGCACGTGTGCCGGGTCCTCTATGACTCGAGCTCGTCTCCGGCCCCGACCGGCTCGCGCAGCTCGCCGTAGGAGACGAGATCGTGCCACGAGTACAGCAGCGGCACCTGAAACCAGCCGCTGCACGCAGCGCGGAAGTCCGTGAACTCCTCGCCGAACCAGAACCTGTCCCAGTCGTGGTGCGCGTCGAACACGATCGTCATCAGGAACTTGTAGCGATCGTCGCGAGAGCGGAAGACCTCGTAGCGCGAGGAGCCATAGCGCGTCGAGATCGGCGCGAGCTGCGCGAGCGCGGCCTCGAGGTCGTCGCCATGGAAGCCCGTCGCGTAGACCGGGAGATGGATCACGCCGGCCATCAGTTGCCGACTTCGGCCATGATCGCGCCGGGGCCCTCGGCGGTCTTGCCCTGGCCGGTCTCGGTCGCGCCCACGAGGATCGCGATCTTGCCTGAGTGCTTGTTCTCGTACATCAGCTGGTGGGCCTCGGCGACCCCGTCGAACGGCATCGTGCGCCACAGGACCGGCCGGATCTTCGACTCGCGGATGAGGTCGTTGGCCTTCGTGCACTCCCACGCGTTGGCGAAGTGCGAGCCGATGATCTGCTTCTGGCGCATCCACAGGTAGCGCACGTCGAAGTCCAGCTCGAAGCCCGACGTGGCGCCGCAGATGACGACTTTGCCGAACGGCTTGACGACGAACACGCTCGTCGGGAACGTCGCCTTGCCGACGTGCTCGAAGACGATGTCCGGCGAGCCGCCGAGGATCTCCTTGACGCGCTTGCCGAAGCGGCGCATCTCCGCGAAGCGCGCCTTCTCCTCCTCGGGCGTCTCGCCGCCCTTGCGCATCATCCCGGCGAAGTCGTTGCGGTTGATGAAGTCCACGGCGCCGAGCTGCTTGACGAGCTCGCCCTTGTCGTCGGAGGAGACGACGCCGACCGCGTCGGCGCCCGTGAGCGCGCACAGCTGCGTCGCGAACACGCCGAGCCCGCCGGCGGCGCCCCAGATGAGGACCTTGTGGCCGGCCTGAAGCTCGACCTGGTCCATGAGCATCCGGTAGGCGGTGAAGTACGTCAGACCGTAGGACGCCGCCTCTTCCCACGACAGGTGCTCGGGCTTGGCGAGCAGCTGCTGGGCCTGGACCTTGCAGAACTGCGCGAACGAGCCCCAGCTCGTCTCATAGCCCCAGATCTGCTGGCTCGGCGCGGCGAGCGGGTCGAGGCCGTGAACCTCGACGTCCTCATAGGACGCCTGATTGCAGTGGATGACGACCTCGTCGCCGATCTTCCAGCGCGTCACGCCCGGGCCGACCTTCCACACGATCCCTGACGCATCCGAGCCGCCGATGTGGTGGTCCTCGTTGGGGTGGTAGCGAAAGACGGACACCGGCTTGCCGAGCGACGCCCACACGTTGTTGAAGTTCACGCCGGCGGCCATGACGCGCACGACGACCTCGAACGCCTGCGGCTCGGGGACCTCGATCTCCTCGATCTGGAAGGCATCCTTCGGTTCGCCCTCGCGCTCCTGACGGATGACCCACGCGGTCATCGTCGCGGGCAGTTCACCCGGCTGGGTATCGACGGCGGAGACTTGACTGAGATCGACGGCCACGTTGTCCTGAACCTCGCTGGTCGGTTGCAGGCATGATCCTACGCACCGACTGGCTCGCGCGCCGTCTGCGGCGGCGGCGCCGCGACCTCACCCGCGGGCGGCGCCGCGGGGGTCGTCGCCGTGCTGCCCACGGTCGGCGAGACGAGCATCCAGGCCACGATGGCGCCGGCCGCCGCGACCGCGGCCCCGATGACGAGGCCGTCACCGAGCGACTGCACGAAGTCGGCCTGGCCCTGGCGGCCGATGAACGCGCCGAGCACCGCGATGCCGAGCGTGCCGCCGATCATCCGGCTCATCGAGAGGATCCCCGAGGCGACGCCGGCCTTGCTCTGATCGACGGCGTTCATCGCGGCCGTGCTCATCGGCGACATCACGAGCGCGATGCCGATGCCCATGAGCACGAAGCCGGGCACGAGGAACCCGTAGCCGGAGTCGACGGTCAGAAACGACTGCCAGAACAGCGAGATCGCTACGGTCGCCAGGCCGGCGGTCATCAGCGGCCGCGGGCCGATGCGGTCGGTGAGCCGTCCGGCGAGCGGGGCGATGACGATGACCATGAGCGTCGTCGGGAGGAACCGGATGCCGGCCTCCAGCGGCGAGAACCTCAGCACGTTCTGCATGTAGAGCGTGAGGAAGAAGAACATCGCGAGCATCGCGAAGGACACGATGAACGCGACGATGTTCGCGCCGAGGAACGTCTTGGATCCGAAGAAGTCGAAGTCGACCATGGGCGCGGTTATCCGGCGCTCGATGTAAACGAACGCGGCGAGCCCCGTGACGGCGGCGGCGACCAGTCCGAGGATGCGGGCAGATCCCCAGCCCCATGCGTTGGCCTCGACGAGCGCAAGCGTCAGCGCGGTCAGCCCCGCGGTGATCGCCACGATCCCGGCGACGTCGACGCGGCGCGCCACCGTCTCGTCGCGTGACTCGGGCGTGGCGAAGAGCGTCACCGCCACGGCGCCGGCGGCGACCGGCAGGTTGATGAAGAAGATCGACTGCCACGACACGTGCTCGACCAGCACGCCGCCCAGCACCGGGCCGATCGCGAGCGCGAGTGCGGAGACGCCGGCCCACGTCCCGATCGCCTTGCCGCGCTCGTGCGGCGGGAAGGCGTGGGTGATGATCGACAGCGTCGCGGGCATCATGAACGCCGCGCCGATTCCCTGGATCGCGCGGCCGGCGATGAGCCACGTCTCGGTCTGGGCGAAGCCGATGAACGCGCTCGAGGCCGCGAACAGCCCGACGCCGAAGAGGAAGACCTTGCGACGGCCGAAGATGTCGCCCAGCCGCCCGCCGGTGACGAGCAGCACGCCGAAGGCCAGCGTGTAGGCGTTCACGGTCCATTCGAGGCTCGCGAGCGTCGCGCCGAGGTCGCGCTGGATCGACGGCAGCGCGACGTTCACGACGGTGTTGTCGAGCATGACCATGAACAGCGCGAAGCACATGGCCGCGAGGGTCCACCAGCGGCGGTTGTCGTCGTTGAGCGCGATGCGCTTGGTCATCGGCCCGCTCGCTTCTGGATCTCGTCGACGATCGGGCGCAGGGCCGCGATGAGCCGCTTGCGCTGCGCGGCGGGCAGCTTTTCGGCGAAGGTCTCGAGGCCCTGAAGTTTGGCCTCGTCGAGGCGCGCGAGCGCCTCGCGGCCGGCGTCGGTGCAGCCCAGGCGCTTCATCCGGCGGTCGGCGACGTCCTCGCGGCGGTGCAAAAGCCCGCGGCATACGAGCGCGTCGACGGCACGGCTGGCGCCGGGGAGGGACAGCCCGAGCCGCTCGGCGAGTTCCTTGACGGTCAGCTCGTCGGCGGTGAGCGCCGTGAGCGCCTTGACCTGGGTGATCGAGACGTCGAGCTCATCGAAGATCGCGTACGTGTCGATGCCCGGCTGCTGCATGACGCTACGCCACACCGTGAGCAGCGATGCGGCCAGCTCGCTCGTCGAGTCTGAGGCGGGTGCAGTGGCGTTCTGCGGAGAAATAGATGCTTGCACGCACGCAAGTATTGCACAGGCGCATGCGCTGCTCGCGGCGCGGCAAGCGGCCGCGCGGTTCTTCACAAACAGCATCGATACCGGAGTCAGGTCGGGGCCGCCGCCCGGCCCGCGAGGCGGTCGTGGAAGTTTGTCCGCGGATATAGCGGAGAGGCTGCCGTCAGCCTGTTCTCGACGACCGCGCGGCCGCCGAACCTACGGCCCCTCGATCACCCGCGCGCTGCGCTTCACCAGCGTCTTCGCCCCTTCGCTCCACGTGTACACGCGTTCGATGAGCTTGTCCGGGCAGCAGACGTCGTCGCCGGAGGCGAAGCGTGGGACGCGCACGATCAGCTGGTTGCCGGCGACCTCGATCGTCCCGCGGTACAGGCGCTGCGAGCGATAGACGGCGCGCGATTCGCTGTTGGCGGGCTTGCCGTGCGTGCTGAAGACGTAGAGCGCCATGGCGCCCGCGGCGCCGCCGTTCTCGACCAGGACGATCGCGTCGGAGCGCCCGTCGCCCGTGAGGTCGGCGGCCTCGATCTCCGGCGCGACGAAGCCGCCGCGCTTGCGCAGCAGGCCCTTGACCGCGCTCGTCGTCTTGGCGTCCGCGAGCAGGAGCTTCTTGAACAGGGCCTGCGACTTCGATGGCGCCGCGCCCGAGCCGGCCGTTGCGAGCAGGACGCCCGCCGTGCTCAGCAGCGTCGTCGCGAGCAGCGCGATCAGGATCCGTTGCCGGGGGCGCATTTGCAGGGCAATCATGCCAGCGTCGACCGTCGCTGGCTACGGTTGCAGGAGACGATCCTGCGCGCTCGCGCGCGCAGCGCCGACATCGATGCGCGCGGGGTCGATCGCGTCGCCGTCGACGAGGACCGAGTACGTGCCGGAATGGAGTGTCGCCTTGAGCGACGCGGTATCGCCCGGATTGATCGGCCCGGTGCTCTGTCTGAGCTCGCGACCGCCGTCGGCGAGTGTCTCGGTCTGCAGCGTCAGCCGCTGCGACGTGCGGGTCTGATTGGAGACGAGCAGCTCGATCGGCCCGGCGCCCACCCGCGCCGGCGACACCGTGATCCCCGTCGGCGCGATCGTCGCGCTGAGCGTGATCTCCGCGGGCGGTCGGGGTGCGTTGACGAAGTCGTCGTCGCCACCGCATCCCGCCGCGCCGAAGGCGAGCGCCAGCGCACCCAGGCAGGCGGCCCAGGCCGTCGTGCGGGTCGCGTGGACCGGTCTCACCATCCTCCTGACGTATGTATTGCGGTAACTGTGGCGACACCGTACCCAACAGCGCGTAACGCGGATCGCTGCGGCGCGATCTTGCTCTTGTTCGTGACGGGTCGGCGGAAAGCTGCAATCGCCCATGCAGTCCGTCATGTCCGGGCGAGACGCTACGCGGTTCATGGAGCTGCTCGACCATCCGCTCGCCACGGCTGAGTTTCTCGTCATCGACACCGAGACCAACGGCCTCGCCGGGGACGCGTGCGAGCTGACCGAGGTCGGCGCGGTGCTGGTCGGGGGCGGCGAGCTGCACGACCGCTGGGAGACGCTCGTCCACGGGGCAGCGCCGCTGTCGCGCGCGATCCAGCGCTTCACGCAGATCAGCCAGGACATGGTTGACGCCGCCCCGCCGGCGGAGGCGGTGCTGCCCGACCTCGCCGAGCAGTTGCGTGGCCGCGTGCTCGTCGCCCACAACGCCGCGTTCGACCGGCGCGTACTGCGCCAGGCGTTCGATCGCGCGCACCTGGACTGGCCCGACCCGCCCGTGCTGTGCACCATCGCGCTCGCGCGCCGCTGCGCTCCGCTCGTGCGTCAGCGGCGGCTGGCGGCGCTCGCCGACGCGCTCGGGATCGAGGTCGAGTGCCAGCACCGCGCGCTCGCCGACGCCGAGACGTGCGCGCGCGTGTTCTGCGCGCTGTTCTCCCGGCTGTGCGCGCACGCGACGACCGTCCGCGACGGCCTGGCCGTGCTGCGCCCGGCGCGGCGCGCGCGCCGCCCGCGGGCGGGGCGGACGATCGGCGCCGGCGCGGTCAAGCGCCACCGGCTGGACTTCAGCGGCCTGCCCGACGAGCCCGGCGTCTACATCGTCCGCAACGCCGCGGGGCAGGTGCTCTACGTCGGCAAGTCGGTCGCGCTGCGCACGCGGGCGCGGGCGCACTTCGCTCCCTCGGCGGGCTCGGGGGGCTGGACGGAGCACGCCGCGATCGTCGATCACCGCACGACGAACTCCGAGCTCGGCGCGCTCGTGCTCGAGCACCGGCTGATCCGCGAGCTGCGCCCACCGGGCAACGTCATCCACAAGCACGACGACGCGTTCGTCTACCTGCGCTGCCGCCTGGACATCGCCTACCCGGTGCTGGAGGTCGCGCGCGAACCGGCGGCCGGCCGGTCGGTGACGATCGGGCCGCTGCGCAGCCGCGCTGCCACGGTCGAGCTCAAGGAGCAGCTCGACTCGCTGTTCGGCCTGCGTCACTGCGGGCGCACGCTGCGCCTGCGCCCGTGGCCGTCGGCGTACGGGCAGATGGGGCGCTGCATGTCGCCGTGCCTCAACGACCTCGATCCGAATCTCTACCGCCGCCGCCTCGACGAGGCGCTCGGCCTCTTCACCGGCGCGGGCGACGGCGGCGCCGCGCTGCTCGCGCACATGGACGCGCAGATGCGCGCGGCCGCCGCGGCGCAACGCTACGAGCGCGCGGCCTGGCTGCGCCGCCGCCGGGAGCGGATCGCCGCGCTCGTCGCCGCGCTCGGCGGCGCCCTCGCCGCGACGCACGCCCGGCCACGGCTCGTGCTCGCGCCGCACCCGAAGGTCGCGCGCTTCGACGCGTTCTGGCTCGTCGGCGGGCGGATCACGGACTGGGGCGGGGTCGAGGCGACAGCCGTCATGGCGCGGCGCACCGCCGCCGCGCTGCGCGGCGCCGACGCGGTCGGGACCGTGGCGCAGCTCACGCCCGACGCGGTCGCCGAGGCACGGATCGTGCAGACGTGGCTGGCCGGGCGCCTGGACGTGCCCGGGCTCGACCTCGACCCGGCGCCCGGGCCGGAGCTGGTCGGCCGCTTCCTCGCCCGGTCAGCCGGCGAGCGGCAGGTCGACGACCTCGGCCGTCGCGCCGCCGTCGACGTCCAGGACATCGCCTAGCGTCGCCTCGCGGCGCACGAGCGCGAGCCCGATCGGCCCGAGCGCGGGGGAGACGAGCGACGTGCCGAGCTTGCCCACGACCTTGTCGCCCAACCGCAGCTCCGCGCCGCCCGGGGCGGCCTCGGACAGCCGCAGGCCGCGCAGGTGGCGGTTGGGCTTGCCCTTGTAGAACAGCCGCGCGACCGTCTCCTGGCCGACGTAACAGCCCTTCGTGAAGCTCACGGCGCGCTCGTTGAGGCCCGCCTCCTGGGGGATCGTCGCCTCGTCGAGCTCGTAGCCGTAGCGCGGGCGGCCGCGTTCGACGCGGACGATCTGCGCCGCCTCCTCCGACACCGGGGCGGCGTCGCCGCCCTGCAGCGCGCCGCGGATCACCTCGGTCTCGTCGCTGTCGCACAGGACGTCGATGCCGACGTCGGTGACGATCAGGCGCACCGGCAGCCCGGCGATCTCACCCGCGCGGTGGGCGTGCTCGACGTCGGGCAGATCACCCGCGCCCGCGATCGCGCGCGCGCCGGGACCGATGAGCGACAGCAGGCCCCGCTCGAGCGTGCCCTTGTGCAGCTCGACGTCGAAGCCGATCTTGAAGCGGCGGATCATGTCGAAGAGCGCCTGGAGCGTCGCGCGCTCGGTGTCGAGCAGCAGCGCGGGCTCGTCGCCGCCGACGGCGAGGATGCGCAGATCGCCGAGCATCTTGCCCTTGTGGGTGAGGAAGGCGGCGTAGCAGCCGTGGCCGTCCTCGAGGCCGACGGTGTCGTTCGTCACCTGGCCGGCGAGGAACGTCTTCGCGTCCGCGCCCGTGAGCGAGAGCTTGCCGCGCTCGGAGCGGTCGACGAGACCGCACGTCTCGGTCAGGGCGCGGTACTCGGCCGCCAGCTCGTCGGTGATCGTCGCCATGCATCGAGCATAACCACCGCACTGCTCCGGGCGGCCGGGGTTCCAATACCCTTCGCCGCCATGGCGCTCGCCGATACGTTCAACGAGATCGTCAGCTCGCTGCCCGACGACTGGACCGATCTGGAGATCGATCTGCGGATCGCCGACGAGGACCGCTACATCGACGCCGCGACGTACCTCGTCACGTGCAACGCGCAGCCCTACTCGCGCCACGACTGGCACTGGCGGCTGCTCGTCGCGCATCGCTTCGGCCATGCCGCGGCCGCGCCGACGGTGCACGGCACGCTGAGGCTCCTCGACGAGGCCGGCATCGAGGGCGAGCTCGTGGTGCGCGAGGTGCGCGAGGGCCGCGTCGAGGTCACGCAGATGTGGGGGCGCCCGCAGTCCGTGCGCGACGAGTTCAAGCGCAGCCGGGCGCAGTAGCTCGCACGCGCCGATGGCCCGCGTCCTCGCCCTGCTGCCCGACCTGCTGTTCGGCTCGAAGGTGCAGGGCATGCTCTCGAGCGCCGGCCACGACGTCGCGGTCATCTCCGCCGACCCGGGTACGTGGGATCAGCTCGCCGGCAGCGACGTGCTCATCGTCGACCTGTGCAGCGATGACGCCGCCGGCATCGTCGACACGCTCGCCGGCGGCGGCGAGCTGCAGGCGACCAAGACGCTTGCGTTCTACCGCCACACCGACGTCGCCGTGCGCGAGGCCGCGCTCGAGGCCGGCTTTGACGTCGTCGTCCCACGGTCGCGGATGAACCGCGAGGGCGTCGAGCTCGTCGACAAGCTCCTCGCCTCCTAGGGGCAGAACTTCAGGACGTTGCGAAACAGGCGCCGGGCGCGGGCCTCCGCGGCTGATCCCTCGCCGATGATGATCTGCATGACGCGTCCGGCGTCGCGGCGCAGCAGGCCCCGGGCCAGGCACCGCACCCGCGCCTCCGGGACGTTCTGCCGGCGCAGCTCCGGCACCAGGGCGCAGTTCACCGTGGCATCGACCATGAAGCCGGGCTCGGCCTTCACGACCCCACGCTCGATCTCCTCGTCGCTCAGCAGCCTCGTCCGGCGCACGAAGCACCTGCGGCTCGATGCCGGCAGCGCGTCCTTGCCCGAGGTGAGCTGGAGCACGCTCGTCTGCTCGAAGTTCGCGCGATTGAGCTGCATCGCCGTCAGGCGCTCGGTCCGCCACCTGCCGTCGCGCTTGCGCAGCGCGATCGTCGCGTCGTCGAAGACGAGCTGTCCGCCCTCGGGCGCGAACTGCGCCTCGGCGGTGTCACCGTCGACGTCAACGCGTGAGACGACGATCTTGTCGGGCGCGAGCACGGCGATGTTCGCCCGGCAGAAGCGCTCCTTGTCCCTCGCGACGGCGCCGCTGCCAAATGACGTCTGGGCGACCAGCGAGTCGCTTGCCGCCGAGCAGACGTCGGGATTCTTCTGGCCCCCCTGCGCTTCGAGCAGCGATTTGATCTTGTCCTCGTCGCTGTCGCCGCAGGCTCCGAGGGCGAGGGCGAGGGCGAACACGAGGAATATGGGCGCGCGCATCGACATCTCCTTGTCCGGTCCCCGTGGCGGGGCAACATACCGGCGCGCGGGTGAGCGCGGGATCGACGCCGAGGTTCGGCTGGTGCGGCGCGCCGGCGGTCGGCTCACGGTTCGGCGGCCGGCACGAACCGCCCGTCGAACGCCCGCTCGACGTCCGGCAGCCGCTTGACGATCCCGAAGCGCTTGTCCCAGCGCGCCCAGGCGCGCAGGCGGGCGTCGTCGAGCGTGCCGATCCCTCCGCCAGGGCGGCCGAACGCCGGGAGAACCGCGTCGAGCTGGCGCTTGGCGGTCACCCGGTCCAGGCCGTCGGTGCGGGCGAGCAGCGCGCGCAGCGCGGCTCGCGGCGCGGCGACGGCCGACTCGTAGCCGTCGGCCAGCGTCGCGACCGCGTCGCCAACGAGCTGCGGGCGCTCGCTCAGCGTCTTGCGCGTCACGGCCACGACGAGCTCCGGGTAGGAGGGCGCCCCGTAGTCGTCGACGCGGAACTCGCGGATCGTCGGGCGCTTGGCTCGCAGCGCGACGCCCTCGGCGTTCCAGAACGCCGTCGCTCCGGCGACGCGATCGGTCAGCAGGCTGCGCACCGCCTCGAAGCCGATCGTCGTGAGCCGCAGGCGGTCGGCGTCGCCGCCGGCGCCCGCGACGATCGAGCGCGCGACGGCGTCGTCGCTGGGCAGCCCGGTGACGCCCACGCGCTCGCCCTCGAGGTCGCGCGGCGTGCGGATGTCCGGTGCGGCGAGGATCGCCGCCAGCGGCTTCTGCACGATCGCCATGACCCCGACGAGATCCTGCCCGCGCTCGCGGGCGATCGCGAGGTCGTGGATGTCGAGGATCGCGAGATCGGTGCGGCCGGCTACGAGCAGCTTGACGGCGTCGGTCGTGTCGCCCGGGATGCGCACGTGCAGACGCAGCTCGCGCGCGGCGTCGAGATCCTGCGCCAGCGCGGCGTAGATGCCGGCGTGCACGGCGTTGGGCTGGAAGTCCAGCAGGAGCTTGACCGGCCGTGCCGACACGGTCTCGCTGGCGTTCGAGCCGCAGCCGGTGACGGCCAGGACGAGCGCGGCCAGCGCGGCGATCGCCTTCGGGGCTGGCATGACAGCGAGGATATGCAACGCAGCGCGAGGTCCTCCTTAGACTCTTTGAGGTGCGCCGCCGGGTCACGTTCAGCCGCAACTTGACCCTCTCGCTGTCGCGTACGTGCCGCTGCTATTGCAAGTACTGCGCGTTTGCGACGCACCGCGCGCACCTGCACACGCCGGACGAGGTCACCGCGCTGCTGGACGGCGCGGCGCGGCGCAACGTCAAGGAGCTGCTCGTGCTGACCGGCGAGCGGCCCGAGGTGAACGCCGGCGTGCGCGAGCGGCTGGCCGCGTACGGCCACGAGGACTTCGTCGGCTACGTCGTCTGGGTGTGCGAGCGCGCGCTCGAGCGCGGCCTGTTGGCGCACACGAACCTCGGCGTGCTCGAGCCCGAGGACCTCGGGCGGCTGCGCGAGGTGACGGCGTCGCAGGGGCTCATGCTCGAGTCCGTCAACCCCGGCCTGGTCGCGCATCAGGGTTCGCCATCCAAGCACCCCGAGCGCCGCCTGCGGACGATCCAAGCCGCCGGCGAGCTGCGGATCCCGTTCACGAGCGGGATCCTCGTCGGTATCGGCGAGAGCGAGGACGAGCGCGTGGCCGCGCTCGAGACGCTCGCGGACGTGCACAGGTCGCACGGTCACCTGCAGGAGGTCATCCTCCAGAACTTCGTCCCGCACGACAGCTACTACGGCCGCGAGCCGGCGCACATCGCCGACGCCGCCGCCCAGGAGCTGTGGCGCACGGGGATCGGCCACGGCCCGCGACGCGACCTGCCGGCATGGGCGACGCCGGTGACGATCGACGAGCTGCGCCGGCTCGTCGGCGAGTGCCGGCGGCTCATGCCCGACGTCGCCGTGCAGGTCCCGCCGAACCTCGCCGACTGGTGGCCCGACCTCGTGCGCGCGGGTGCGAGCGACCTCGGCGGCCTGAGCGCCAACGGCGACCACATCTCGCCCGAGCACCCGTTTCCCTCGCCGCACCAGGTGCGCAAGCGGCTGCTGGCCGAGGGCTTCGCGCTGACCGAGCGGCTGTGCGTCCATGAGCGCTACATCGACGCCGACTGGATCGCGCAGGGCGTGCTCGATGTCATCAAGGCGCGCTACTGGAGCTTCATCCCGCGCGAGAGGCGCAACCCGCTCACCCTCACCGAGTCGCCGAGCCCGATCCGCCGCGACGCCGTGCCGGGCGCGATCGCCCGCGGGCGCGACGGCGCGGCGCTGAGCCCCGACGAGCTGACGGCGCTCTTCGCCGAGACGCGACCCGAGGCGATCGAGGACATGCGCCAGGCCGCCGACGAGCTGCGCGCCGAGCTCGCGGGGGAGACCGTGACGTTCGTCGTCAACCGCAACCTCAACGTCTCGAACGTCTGCAGCGTCGGCTGCGCGTTCTGCGGCTTCGGCCAGGGCAAGCGCTCGCCCGACGCCTACGAGCTCGAGCGCGAGGAGTTCGTCGCGCGCGTGCACGACGCCGTCGCGTTCGGCGCGACCGAGATCTGCATGCAGTCGGGGATCCATCCCGACTGGAGGATCGGCGACTACGAAGGCTGGCTGCGCCTCGCGCGCGAGACCGCGCCGCAGCTGCACCTGCACGCCTACTCGCCGATGGAGGTCGCGCACATGTGCGACACCGGGGCGCTGTCACCGGACGAGGTCTTCGCGCGCCTGCGCGAGGCCGGCCTCGATTCGACGCCGGGCACCGCCGCCGAGGTGCTCCACGACGGCATGCGCCAGCGGATCAGCCCGAACAAGCTCCCGGTCGCGCGCTGGGTGGAGGTCATCGAGGCTTCGCACCGCGCTGGCCTGCGCTCGACCGCGACCGTCATGTTCGGGCACATCGAGGAGCCGTGGGAGCTCGCCGAGCACATGCGCGTCATCCGCGGCCTGCAGGAGCGCACGGGCGGGTTCACCGAGTTCGTGCCGCTGAGCTTCATCCCGTTTCACACCCTGCTCGGCCGCACGCACGGCGTGCAGGAGATCTCTCGCGAGGAGAACCTCAAGCACACGGCCGCGTTCCGGCTGGCGCTCGGGCGCAGCGTGCCCAACCTTCAGGCGAGCTGGGTGAAGATGGGCCTCGACGCCGCCACCGAGGCGCTGCGCTGGGGCGTCAACGACCTCGGCGGGACGCTCATGGAGGAGAACATCAGCCGGTTGGCCGGGAGCTACCACGGCGTCCGCCTCGAGCCGGAGGAGCTCGTGGCGGCAGCGCACCGCGCCGGCCGCCCGGCGGCGGAGCGCACGACGCTCTATGCGGTGCGGCGCGAGTACCCGCTCGCCGTCAGCGCCGCGCGGCCTCGCTGAGCAGCTGCGGCTCGACGTTCTGCACGCCGGGCAGTTGCTCGAGCTGCGGTAGGCCGCTCAGCGTGTCCGTGATCTCCCCGCTGCTCGCGCGCACCCACGCCGCCTGCGGCGCGTAGGACAAGGGCTGCTCGAGCTCGAATCCGGCGGCGGTGATCTGCTCGCGGTGGTGCTCGGCGCGGTCGTCGTCGCCGAAGCGCACGAGCGCGCGGCCCGTCGGCACGGCAGGCTCGCCGCTGCGCTTGCGGTACACGGGACCCGCGGGACCGTCAACGTCGGCCGCGGGCACGAGGGAGCCGTCCGATCGCGCGACGACGTCCTCGGCGAGCGTGTAGAAGACATCCGGGCGCTCCGTGCTGTGTCGCAGGGCGTCGGGGGCAGCGGCCAGCATGCGTTTCACGTCCACCGGACCATTGTGCCGACAGACACACACCCGGCGCGACCGGCGGGCTAAGCTCGCGCCGTGGTCACGGCACGCTTCGGAGGACGCGGCGGTCACGAGCTCAAGCTCGAGGACCGCGGCGATCTCGTCATCATCCGGACCAAGCGCCGCGGAGCGCTGCACGACCAGTCGCCGCTGTCGAGCCGCAGCCTCTCCGCGCAGCGCGAGCTGCGGCCGCTGTTCGGCTTCGCCTCCGCCGGCGTCGGTGTGTACGCGGCGCCGGACGGCCAGTCCGAAGAGCTCGCGAAGGTCATCCACGAGGACCCCGCGGTGCAGTTCGCCGGACGCGGTCTGCGCGACGAGCACGGGGCGCCGGTCGTCTACACCGAGAACCTCTTCGTGAAGTTCATCGACGACATCGACCCTGCGGCGTGCGAGGAGATCCTCGGCCAGCACGACCTCGAGGTCAAACGCCCGCTCCAGTACGCGGCCAACGCGTACTTCGTGCAGGCGCCCGAGGGCACCGGGCGCGTCGTCTTCGACATCGCCGACAAGCTCTTCAGCCACGCCGAGGTCGAGCTGTGCCACCCGGAGATCGTGCGCGAGAAGAGCCTCAACGCGGCGTTCGATCGCCAATGGCACCTGCAGACCTCCGAGATCGACGGCACCGACATCGCGCAGAGCGCCAACGTCGTGGCGGCGTGGGAGGTCACGCAGGGCGACGGCGTCGTCGTCGCGGTCATCGACGACGGCTTCGACATCGACCACGAGGAGTTCGCCTCCCCGGGCAAGATCGTCGCGCCGCACTCGGTGAGCATCCCCCGCGGCGACAACCCGCGCCCGTCCGACGGCGACAACCACGGCACAGCCGTCAGCGGCGTCGCGGTGGCCGACGGGCTGCACGGCGCCAGCGGCGTCGCGCCGAACGCGAAGCTCATGCCGATCCGCAACTCGTCCGGCCTGGGCTCGCAGGACGAGGCCGACGCATTCGTCTGGGCAGCCGACAACGGCGCCGCCATCATCAACTGCAGCTGGGGTCCCAACGACGGCACCTGGTGGGAGCCCGACGATCCCGCCCACGATGACGTCTCACCGTTGCCGGACTCCGCCCGGCTGGCGATCGACTACGCCGTCAACAGCGGGCGCGGCGGCTTGGGCTGCGTCATCATCTGGGCGGCGGGCAACGGCAACGAGAGCGTCGACAACGACGGCTACGCGAGCAACGAGAAGGTCATCGCCGTGGCCGCGTGCAACGACATCGGGACGCGCGCGGCGTACAGCGACATGGGCAAGGCGGTGTGGTGCGCCTTTCCCTCCAACAACTTCCCGTCGGACTCCGGTGAGCCGGTCATGACGTCCGGCATCTGGACGACCGACCGCTCGGGCATGGAGGGCTACAACTCCGGCGACGAGAGCCTTGGTGACCTTGCCGGCAACTACACGAACTCCTTCGGCGGCACGTCGAGCGCGGCGCCCGGCGTCGCCGGCGTCGCGGCGCTCGTCCTCGCGGCCAATCCGAAGCTCCGCTGGGACGCGGTCAAGGACATCCTCAAGCGCTGCTGCGAGCGCATCGACGACCAGCCCGGGGAGTACGACGGCGACGGTCACAGCACGAACTACGGCTACGGGCGGATCAACGCGCGCACCGCCGTCGACCTCGCCGCGGCCGCGGCGACGTAGCGCGGCGCCCGGGCGCCGCTACCCTCAGGACGATGTCCGAGCAGATCACCGCGGAAGGACTTGCCGCGCTGCGCGCCGAGATCCACCAGCTGGAGACCGAGGGCCGCAACAAGATGGCCGAGCGCATCAAGGCTGCCCGCGAACTCGGCGACCTCAAGGAGAACGCCGAGTACCACATCGCCAAGGACGACCAGGCGCACCTCGAGACGAAGATCCTGCGCCTGAACCAGCGGCTCCGCGCCGCCCGCGTCGCCGAGCCCGTCGGCGACACCGACGTCGTGTGCTTCGGCTCCACCGTGACCGTCGTCGACCAGGCATCCGGCCGGTCCAACGACTTCACGCTCGTCGGCCCGACCGAGGCCGACCTCAAGACCGGCCGCCTGTCGGCGGAGTCCCCGGTCGCGATGGCGCTTCTCGGCGCCAAGGCGGGCGATGTCGTGAAGGTCACGACGCCCGGCGGCGAGCGCCGCTACCGCGTCGACGCGGTCAGCTGACGCCTGCCGGCGCTCCGCGGCTCGTTGCCGCGCGGCTCACGAAACTGCATCGATGGCGGCTGAGGGAGCGCTGCCGCGGCGAGCGATGCCGGGCGCCGAGCGATCCCGGGCGGCAGCGAGGCCGTGACCTACGCCTGCCTTCCCGATGTGCAAGCCCCTGCTAGCACTGCTGCTAGCACCCACTGGCACTTTCGAAAAGGAAGGGGCACGCCGCTGGACGGGCGCGCCGCGCATCACAGAAACAGGTCCTCGTCGCGCGCGCGCACGAGTGCCGCAGCACCGGGTCCGTCCCCCTGCGTGACGAACCGCTCCAGGCCGCGAACGAGCACCGCAGGCTCGAAGCTGTCCTTCGCCCGGGCGAGATCGGCGAGTGCCGCGGCCTCGTCGGCGACGGCGATCAGCGTGGCCGCCATGGGACGCCCGCCGGCGTCGAAGCGCCCGCGCCAGTCCTCCACCGGCGCCAGCCCGGCCACGCCGATCGCGACGTCGCACTGACCGATGCGCCAGGCGCGCCCGAACGAGTCGCTGATGACGATCGCCGGTGCGATCCCGGTCAGCTCGCGCAGGGCGCCACGCAGCGCGCGGGCCGACGCGTCGGGGTCGAGCGGCAGCAGCACGAGCTGATCCTCGCCACCGGCGTTGGACGCGTCGACGCCGGCGTTCGCGCAGACGAAGCCGTGGCGCGTGCGGCAGATGAGCACGCCGGGACGCGACCGCACCACCTCCTGGCTCTCGCCGAGGATCACCTCGATGAGGCGCGGGTCGCGTCCGTGCTCGGCCGCGAGCGCGAGCGCGCGCTCGCCGGGCTCCACGCCGCTCAGCGACACCACGCGCCCCTCCGCCTTGGAGACGACCTTGTGCGCGACGACGAGCACGTCGCCGTCAGCCAGCCGGCCGGCGGCCGCGGCGAGCAGCCTGGCGAGGTCGTCTCCGCGGCGAACCTCGGGTAGCCCGGGCAGCGCGGCGGCGACGATCACGCCTGCGGGCGCTCGCGTCCTGCGAGGCGGCTGAGCATGCCTCGCGTGTGGGCAGCGCCGCCGCGGCGCGCTGCGAGCAGGGCGCGCAGCTCATCGAGGTCCTCGAGCGTGTCGACGTCGATGGCGAGCGTGGGGACGTCTTGCACCGTGCACGGGATGCGAGCGGCGGCCGCCGCCTTTTCGTGCAGCGCGCGGCTGTCGGGGCCGAAGGCGGGCTCGAAGGCGTCGGGCGGGGTGAGCACGAGCGCGTTGGTTCCCGTGCCGTGACGGTCGGGGACGACGATCGCCGAGCCGCCCGCCGTGGAACGCTCGAGCAGCGACGTGACCTCGGCGGGATCGAGCGCCGGGGTGTCGCCGGGCACGAGCAGCGCGCGCGTCGCGCCGGCATCCATCGCCGCGGCGATCCCGATCAACGCGGCCGCGCTCTGGCCGCTTTCCTCGGTGTCCTCGAGCACGTGCGCGCCGTAGCCGCGGCCGATCGCGTCGGCCGCCGGCTCGGACGTGACGAGCAGCACCTCCTGCACGGCCTGCGTGCGGCGCAGCGCCATGAGGACGTCGGTGAGCATCGCCTCGGCCAGTGCGCGCCGCGTTCCGGCGGCGAGCCCTTCGAGGCGCTGCTTGGCGAGCGCGAAGCGCTTGACCGGGAGAATCGCGAACGTCACGACGTTCGGGCCGCGCGGGGTCACGCGAGGCCCTCGGCAAAGCGCAGCGTCTCGGCGGCGACGCGCCGGCGCGACGCCGCATCCGTCATGAGCGTGTCGGTCCGCAGGACCGGCAGCAGGTCGCATGGCTCGTCGGCGACGAGCCCGTCGAGCAGGCCGTCGTAGCAGGCGGCGATCCCGCTCGCATCAAGCGCCAGGCCGGCCCAGCGCATGAACGGCTCGGTCGGGCCCTTGACGACCTCGCCGCCGACGATCGGCGACACGGCCACCACCGGGGCGGGGCTGTCCGTCAACGCCTCGCGGATGCCCGCGACCGCGAGGATCGGGCCGATCGAGATGATCGGGTTGGACGGCCCGATGACGACGGCGCGCGCCCCTGCGATTGCCGCCAGCGCCTCGGGCGACGCCGTCGCCGCGTCGGCGCCGCGCAGCTGCATGTCCTCGACGGGGCCCTCGCCGCGCGCGCGGATCATGAACTCCTGAAACGACGTCCACTCGCCGCGGGCCTTGACCCACGTGCGCACGGGCTCGTCGCACATCGGAAGCACGCGCGCGCCCGCCCCGAGCGCCGCGCCGAGCTCGGCGAGCGCCTCCGTGAGCCGCGC
Organism: uncultured Actinomycetes bacterium; assembly: GCA_963705315.1. Lineage (GTDB taxonomy): Bacteria > Actinomycetota > Thermoleophilia > Solirubrobacterales > Solirubrobacteraceae > CADCVQ01. Next base: position 2,884,051 of record OY970068.1, on the reverse strand, counting down.
GCCCTCCTGCAGACGCCGCGCGCGCTCCAGGCCGATCGCCAGATCGCGGTCGCCGAGGTGCAACCAGACGTCGACGCCGAGCTCGCGCAGCCCGTCCATGACGGCGAACGTGTCGTCGCGCAGGCCCCAGCCGCGCTCGTCGATGCGGTCGACGAGCCAGAACGTGCACAGGTCCGGATCGGGGGAGACGTGGGCGCCGTAGATCTCGACATCGTCGGCGGTATTGGCAATCACCGTCAGCTCGTCGCCGACGACGTCGAGCATCCCGCGCGCGAGCTTCGCGCCGCCGGTGCCTCCCGCGAGCACGACGATCCCCATCAGCCCGGCCACCGGTCTTCGGGCAGCCCGGTGATCTTCACGCCCGCACGCGTCTTGTGGCGCACGTTGATGGAGATCATGAGCGCCGTCAGCCCCTCGGTCAGGCGTGCCAGCTCGAGCCGGCCGCAGTCCACGCAGCGCAGGCCCTCGATGCTGTCGATGAGCTGCGCGGCGCGCTGCTTGTCCGCGCGCCGGTCGCCCGTCAGCAGGACGTCCTCGTCGAGTGCGTGGTCGAGGTCGCGCAGCGTCGCGGCGCTTACCGTGTGCAGCGCGCTGACGACCCGGACGCCGTCCGGCACCATCTCCTGCGCCTGCTGCGCCGCTGATCCCTGCCAGACACCGAGCATGCGGGTCGCCTTGGCGCCCACCGCCGCGGCCAGCGGGACCGTCGCGTCGATGACGAGCTGCCCCTCGTGCAGCACGTCGCGCAGGTTGTTGAGCGTCTCTGACTGGTTGCGAAACGGGACCGAGAGGATGACGACGGCGCTCGTCGCGGCCGCTTCGGCGTTGGCGAGGCCGCGAACCGACGCTCCCGGGATCGCGGTGCGCACGCGCTCCGCCGCCTCCTCCGCACGCGCCGGTTCGCGTGAGCCGATCGTGACGTCGCCGCCCGCGCGGGCGAGCCGGAGGGCCAGACCGAAGCCGAGGGCGCCGGAGGCACCGATGATGGAGACCGGCTCGGGCAACGAGCGGCGAGCATATCCGGCATCTTCGATTCTCAGCGGCCGGTGAAGTGCGGCGGGCGCTTCTCCGCGACGGCCCGCAGGCCTTCGGCGAAGTCCTCGGTCTGAACGCAGATCTCCTGGATCTCGATCTCCCTTTCCAGCGTCGCCGTGAGCGCCGGCCGGGCCGCCGCGTCGATGACGCCTTTGGCGAGTCCGACGGCCAGCGGCGCGCACGCCAGCAGCTCGCTCGCGAGCAGGTCGGTGGCCGAGTCGAGCTCCGCGGCGGGCGCGACGCGGTTGACGAGCCCGATGCGCTCGGCCTCCGTTCCGTCGATGAGCTTGGCGGTCATGATGAGCTCCTTCGCCCGCCCGACGCCCACCACGGCGGGCAGGCGCGAGCAGCCGCCGACATCCGGGATGAGACCGACGCGTGTCTCGACGATGCCGATGACCGCCTCGGCCGCCATCACGCGCAGGTCGCACGCGAGCACGAGCTCGACCGCGCCGCCGATGCAGCCGCCGTGGATCTGGGCGATCGTCGGCTTGGCCATCTCCTCACAGAGGTTCCAGACCGCCAGGACGTCCTCGCGGAATTCGCGCGCGCGCTCGTGGTCGGCGGCGAGCGCGCCGAGCGCCGCGGTGTCCATCCCGCTGGAGAACATCGTGCCCTCGCCGCGCAGGACGACGCAGCGCACGGCTGCGTCGCCGGCTGCAGCGCGCAGTGCCGCGCCGAGCGCCTCGATCAGCTCGCGGTTGAGCGCGTTTCGCTTCTCCGGCCGGTTGAGGACCAGATGGCGGACCGGCCCGCGGTCATCGACGGTGACGAGGCTCACGCGCTACGTCTGGTCGTACGTGACGGGGTACGGGCTCATTGGTGGACCCTCCCAGATGGCGCGGCGGATCGGCCCAAAGTTCTGGGAACGCCGCGACACCTAACCTGTAGGCCATGGGCACGCCGACCGCCACCGAGCGCCGCGAGCTGGCGTTCGCCGGCGTCGCGCGCCAAGCGCAGCTCGTGCGCTCCGGCGAGGTCTCGCCGCGTGAGCTCGTCGAGACCTCGCTCGAGCGGATCGCGCGCCTCGATCCGGAGCTCAACGCCTTTCGGATCGTCTTCGGCGAACGCGCGCTGACCGAGGCCGACCAGGCCGCCGGGCGCGCCGGAGCCGGTGACGACCGGCCGCTGCTCGGCGTGCCGATCGCGATCAAGGACGACCAGGAGGTCGCCGGAACCCCGCGCGTTCGCGGCACGAACGCCCACGGCGCGCCCGAGACCGATGACGCTGAGATCGTGCGCCGGCTGCGCGCCGCGGGGGCGATCGTGGTCGGGATCACCCGCACGCCCGAACTCGGGATCTGGCCGTTCACGGAGACCGCGGCCGGCGGCATGACACGCAACCCATGGAACCTCCAGCGCACCCCGGGCGGCTCGAGCGGCGGCCCCGGTGCCGCCGTCGCGGCGGCGCTCGTCCCGGCCTCGTCGGCGTCCGACGGCGCCGGCTCGATCCGGATCCCCGCGGCCTGCTGCGGCCTGTTTGGCCTCAAGCCGCAGCGCGATCGCCTCCCCCTCGCTCCGCAGACCGAGGTGTGGAGCGGCATGTCCGGCTACGGGTTCCTCACGCGGTCGGTCACCGACACCGCGCTGCTGCTCGAGGCGACGACCGGCCACCCCTATGTCGCCGCCGCACAGGGCGAACCCGGGACGCTGCGGATCGCGCTGGCGCTGAAGATCCCGCCCGGCCTGCCCGCGCGGCTCAGCCCGGAATGGCGCCGCGCGGCGCAGGAGACCGCCGAGCTGCTGCGTTCCCTCGGGCACGAGGTCGTCGAGCGCGAGCTGGACATCAGCGTCCCGATGGGCACGCGCGTCACGACGCGCTGGCTTGCCGGCATCCATGACGAGGTCGCCGGGGTCGAGCGTCGCGACCGTCTCGAGCGGCGTACCGTGGCGATGGCACGGCTTGGCGCGCCGGCGCGCCGGCAGCTCGCAAGCGCGCGCGCCGGCGAGCTCGCCGATGCCGCGCGGATCAACCGGATCTTCGACGACGTCGACGTCGTCCTCACCCCGACGCTCGCCAAGTCGGCGCTGCGGATCGGCGCCTACGAGGGCCGCGGCGCCGTGCGCACCGCGCAGGCGGTCATGCGCTGGGTGCCGTTCAACGCGCTGTGGAATCACCTCGGCAACCCGGCCGCGGCCGTGCCCGCCGGCTTTGACTCCGAGGGCATGCCGCTGTCGGTGCAGCTCGCCGGCCGCCCGGACGGCGAGGAGACGCTGCTGTCGCTCTCACACCAGCTCGAGGCCGCGCGCCCCTGGGCTGACAGTCGCCCGCCGGTCTCTTGACGGCCACGAGCGCGACCGCCCTGCGCGTGATCGCGGCAGAGGCGGCGCGCGCCGCGGGTGAGCTGCTGCTCGAGCGCTTCGAGGCCGGCGGCGAGCGCGCGACCGGCTCGAAGTCGACGCCGACCGACCTCGTCTCCGAGGCCGACGTCGCCGCCGAGACCGCGATCCGCGAGCTGCTCGCCGCGCGGCGCCCCGGCGACGCGATCCTCGGCGAGGAGGGCGGTGAGACGCAGGCGGGGGAGGGGCTGCGCTGGATCGTCGATCCGCTCGACGGGACCGTGAACTTCCTCTTCGGCGTGCCGCAGTGGTGCGTCAGCGTGGCGGTGTACGACGACGAGGGCGGCCTCGCGGGCGTCGTCTTCGATCCCCTGCGCGACGAGATCTTCGCCGCCGAACGCGACGGGGAGACGACGCTGAACGGCTCGCCGGTCACGGCGTCGGCGCGCGACGAGCTGGCGACGGCGCTCGTCGCCACCGGCTTCGCCTACGACGCCGGCGTGCGCGCCGCCCAGGCCGCGGTCGTCGGCCGCGTCCTGCCGCGCGTGCGCGACGTGCGCCGGATGGGCAGCGCCGCGCTCGACCTCGCCTGGACGGCCGCCGGCCGCTTCGACGCGTTCTACGAGCGCGGGGTGCAGGCGTGGGACACGGCTGCCGGCGAGGTCCTGTGCCAGCGCGCAGGGTTGATCGTGCGCGAGCTGCCGGCGACGGATGCGCTGCCGTCGGGTGTCGTGGTGGCGCCGCCGGGGCTGATCGAGGATCTGCACGCGCTCGTCGGGTAGGCGCGCACATAGACTTCGAAGTCCGCCCGGGTGATCAAATTGGCAAAGATGGCGGCCTCAAAAGCCGCTGCTCGCAAGAGCTTGTGGGTTCGAGTCCCACCCCGGGCATGACCTGCTCGGCCGCGATCTTGCGCGCGCCTCGACGAGTGCATCGGGCCCAAGCGGCGATCAGGCGTGCGCGATGCCCACCGTCCCGCCGGCGCCCCGCTCGACCTCGACACTCCACTTCTGCGAGAAGCCGCGCGCCGCGAAGACGATCAGCAGGATCTGCAGCGGCACGAGCAGCAGCGTCAGGAAGCCGAGGATGCTCTCGTCCAGCAGCGGGTCCGCGAAGCCGTCCTTGTCACGCGCGAACCACTGCGGGCCACCGATCATCGCGAAGATCAGCAGCACGATCCCGAGAGCGGCCGCGACGGGCAGCAAGCCGCTGCGCCAGCGCGCGATGAAGTACGCGAGCACGAGGTAGATGAGGATGTAGCCGATCAGCACCGCCTGGGCGCCCGACAGCGTGTCCCAGCCGCCGACGGTCACGATGAAGATGATCGCGGCGCTGACGAGCAGCAGCGCGACGACGAGCAGCTTCGTCGACTTCGACTCGGCCTTGTCGCGGTTGGGATGCTCGATGACGGCGTCGCCGGGGGCCATGCGCGCATACATACAATCACCGCGAGCGCCGCGCGGCGACTCGTGCGCCGTCTCATGCGGGCGTGGTGGAATTGGTAGACACGCCGGCTTTAGGTGCCGGTGGCGCAAGCCTTGGGGGTTCGAGTCCCTCCGCCCGCACTGGGAGCGATACGACTGACCGCCGTCAATAGATCTCGGGCACGAACGTCTGATCGGTCATCGGCGGCCGCACGTAGTGGACGTCGGACTGACGCTCGGGAAGCTCGAGCGGCGGTGGGATGACGTCCTCGTAGGGGATCATCGACAGCAGGTGCGAGATGCAGTTCAGCCGCGCGCGACGCTTGTCGTTGGCATCGACGACGTACCACGGGGCCTGCTTGATGTCGGTGTGGGCGAACATGTCGTCCTTGGCGCGCGAGTATTCGACCCAGCGCTCGCGCGACTTGAGGTCCATCGGACTGAGCTTCCAGCGGCGCATCGGATCGTTGACGCGCGCCTTGAAGCGCCGCTCCTGCTCATCGTCGGAGACCGAGAACCAGTACTTGACGAGGATGATCCCCGAGCGCACGAGCATCCGCTCGAACTCCGGGCAGGAGCGCATGAACTCCTGGTACTCCGCCTCGGTGCAGAAGCCCATGACGCGCTCGACGCCCGCGCGGTTGTACCAGGAGCGATCGAACAGGACGACCTCGCCGGCGGCCGGCATGTGCGCGACGTAGCGCTGGAAGTACCACTGCGTGCGCTCGCGCTCGGTCGGCGCAGTGAGCGCGGCGATCCGCCACGCCCGCGGGCTGGTCCGCTCGGTGATGCGCTTGATGACGCCGCCCTTGCCGGCGGCGTCACGACCCTCGAAGACGACGACGACCTTCAGCCCCTCGTGCTTGATGTACTCCTGCAGCACGACCAGCTCGCGCTGGAGTCGCTCGAGCTCCTTGTCGAACGTCTTGCGTTTCAGCTTGCTCTTGGGCGCGTTGTCGTCGGCCATCGGCGGATCGTCGCAGGCTCGTCCGGTCGGAAGCGACCAGCCAGGGACGCGTGGCCAATGATCGCGCGGCCGCGTTGGCCCGCGAGTTGCGGTCAGCGCCTGCGGTGCGGCAGCTCGTGTTCGCGCAGGCGACCGATCTTGTTCGAACGCGCGCGATCAAGCCGCTGGCGCCGGCTCGAACGCGACGCCGATCTCCCACGGGTCGCGCACGAGAAACCCGCCGCCGGGGCGGACCTCGGTCTCCACGCCCGCGTCCAGGACACGGGCGCGCACCGCGTCGACCTGTTCGGGCGCGTCGAGCAGCACGGTCCAGTGGCGCAGCCCCGCTGTGCCCGGCGGGTTGGGCCTGACGCTTGGGCCGAGCCAGACGTTGAAGCCGAGATGGTGGTGATAGCCGCCGGCCGAGACGAAGGCCGCCGACCCGAGGTTCACCATGACCTCGAAGCCGAGCACATCGCGGTAGAACGCGAGGCCCTTGTCGATGTCTCCGACGTGCAGGTGCAGGTGGCCGGTCTGCAGCCCCGGGCCGGCGCGCTCGCTGGGCGCCTCGCCGGCGACCGTCGCCACGAGGTCCTTCAGATCAAGGCCGATCGTGTACATGCCCACGCGCTCGCCCGGCTGGGTCGGCGCCGGCCAGTCGTCGCGCGGCCGGTCGCGGTACAGCTCGATCCCGTTGTCGTCGGGGTCGCGCAGGTAGATCGCTTCGGAGACGCCATGGTCGGATGCGCCCTCGATGCGCGTGCGGGTCGCGGCGAGGCGGTTGACCGCGCGGGCGAGCTCCTCACCGGAGGAATACAGCAGGGCGAAGTGATAGAGGCCCGCGTTGCGGCCGCCGGGCTGCGCGCCCGGTTCGCCGGTGAGCACGAGGATGTCCTCGTCGCCGGCGCCCATGGCCGCCGTGCCGTCGTCGCGGTCATGGACCTGAAGGCCGAGGGCGTTCTCGTAGAAGGTCACCGAGCCATCGATGTCGGACACCGTCAGGTGGACGGGGCCGAGGCGCAGCGTGCCGGGCAGCTGCGGGGCTGTCTCAGCCACGACCCTGGACACGTTCGCGGTATGTGGACGGCGCGACGCCCTGCGCGCGCTTGAACGCGCGCGAGAAGTACAGCGGGTCGCTGAAGCCGGTGAGAAAGGCGATCTCGCCCATCGTGCGTTGCGTGTAGCGCAGCAGGCGCGCGGCCTCGACCATGACGCGGCCGGTGATGAGCTCCTTCGTGGAGCGGCCGCTGACCTGCACGAGCGCGTGCGACAGCGCCGCCGCCGGCACCGTCAGCGCGTCGGCGTAGTGCGCCACGTCGTGATGGCCGGCAAAGTCGCGCTCGAGCACGCGCGCGAAGCGGCGATAGAGCAGGAGCGCCTCGTCGTTGAGCTCCGGGCAGCCCGCGCGCTCGGCGTCGAACCAGCGCTCGATCCATAGCAGCACGACGCTGAGCAGATGGCGCTGGAGGTCGGCGGAGCACTCGTCGGCCGGGCTGTCGCTCTCGGCCGCCAGGCTGGCGATCATCGCGTCGAGCGCGGGGATCTGGTCCGCCGGGACGTGCACGACGCGCCCGCCGCCGCCGACGAGCAGCCAGCTCGGGTCCGAGCGCGACTGCGGGCCGGCGTACAGCATCTCGTCGGAGAAGCGGATCGCGGCGCCGGTGATGTCGCGCGCACGCTCGAAGACGTGGACCTGGCCGCGCCCGATGAGCGTGATCGTCGCCGGCTCGACGGGGACCTTGCGGCCGTCGAGCTGGTGGTGGCCTTCACCGCTGCGAGCCCAGATCAGCTCGTGGTACTCGTGGCGGTGGGGCTCGCGCGTCTCCTCGTCACTACAGACCTCGAGGCCGTCGATGACGACGACCTCGAGCGATTCGGCGGGGTCGGCAAACCGGTCGACGCGGAGGCGACCGGTGTCGCTCTCATGCTCGGCCGGGTCGGCGCGCAGGACGCTCATCGCTTGGATTGTGGCGGCCTTCGCCGTAAGCATCCAGGGCTTGGTCGGGGCGGCCTGGGTGCGTGGCTCGTTACGCCTGCTTGACGGCGGCGATGTCAATGGCGATCACGACCTTGTCGCTGACCACCATGTTGCCGCTGCCGAGCGCCTGGTTGAACCGCATGTCCCAGTCGCTGCGGTCGAGCTTGCCGATCGCCGCGAGGCCGACGCGCTCGTTGCCCCACGGATCCTGCTCCGTGCCGGTGCTCTCGACGGCAAGCGTGATCGGGTTCGTGACGCCGTGCATCGTCAGGTCGCCGGTGACCTCGAACGTGTCCTCGTCGATCGAGTTGATCGACGTCGACTCGAACGTGATCTCGGGGTAGGTCTCGGCGTCGAAGAAGTCCGCGGAGCGCAGGTGCTCGTCGCGCTTGGGCTCGTTGGTGTTGATCGACGCGGCTGTGATCTTGCCGTAGGCCTTGGCGGACGCGATGTCGTCGCCGACCTCGAGCGTGCCCTCGAAGTCGGTGAAGATGCCGCGGACGGTCGAGATGCCAAGATGCTTGACGCGGAACTCGACGCTCGAGTGCGTGGCGTCGACGTTCCAGGTGCCGGTCGGGACTGCTACTTGCGTGATCGTGCTCATCGGGATCTCCCTCGGGGTTCTCGGTGCTAAGTGGTTGCGTGTGCAATTATCAGCGCCGAGCGAGCGCAGCGGTATGGCAGGAGCTCGCCGATGCATGGACTTCTGCGCGGCCCGGAAGGCGGCCGCTGTCTTCGGACTCGGGCGAGCCACCCGTACAATGTCTCCCGCACTAGGGGGACTGGTGTATCGGTAACATTGCGGTCTCCAAAACCGTCGCGCCAGGTTCGATTCCTGGGTCCCCCGCTTTGCATCGCACGAGCGTCGCGGTGCTTGACGAGCTCGGCTGCGCGAAGCAATGACCCGCAGCGCGGCGAGTGGCAGCTACGCTGCCCGCGCATGGATGCCGCGCGCCGACGAGTCCCACCCGCCGCGGCCGTCGCATACGCCGCATTGCTGCTCGTCCTCGTCGCGACCACCGCGGCGTCGCGAGCCGACGCCGCCGTGCTCACCAAGGCGCAGATCGGGATCGCCGACCAGAAGCACGAGCCGTTCAACGATCCACGGTTGCGAAAGCTCGGGCTCGGGTTTGCACGCCGCTCGATCCCCTGGGACGCGCTGCGCGAGCGCTACCAGGTCACCGAGATCACGACGTGGCTGCAGGCGACCCGCGACGCCGGCATGGAGCCGCTCATCACGTTCGCGCGGTCGCGCAGCCCGAAGCGCCGGCAGAAGCCGCCGACGGCGAAGGAGTATCGCCGCCAGTTTCTGCGCTTCCATAGGCGCTTCCCGGAGGTGACGACGTACTCGTCGTGGAACGAGGCCAACCATCCCGGCACGGGCACGAGCGAGCGGCCGAAGCTCGTGGTCCAGTACTACAAGATCCTGCGCCGCAGCTGCCCGGCATGCACGGTGCTCGCGGCGGATCTCAACGATCACCCCGATCCCGTGCCGTGGGTGCGCAAGTTCCGCCGGGCGCTGGGCTACCAGCCCAAGCTGTGGGGGTACCACAACTACATCGACGCCAACAGCCTGCGCACGACCCTCACGCGGCGCCTGCTGCGGGCCGTCACGGGGGAGGTCTGGCTCACGGAGGTGGGCGGCCTCGTCGCCCGCCGCAACGGGTCGCCGCAGAAGATCCTCCAGGGCAAGGCGCGCGCCGCGAAGGCCACGCGCTTCATCTTCGATCGCCTCGCGCGCGTGAGCCCGCGCATCACGCGCGTCTACATCTACCACTGGAGCGCGGCCAGCTCGCGCGACTCGTGGGACTCGGCATTCATCGCGCCCAACGGCACCCCGCGCCCGTCGCTCGCCGCGTTCGAGAACGTCCTGGCCAAGCTCGCACCCCTACGGAAGTAGAGACCGGCCGCACCGGCGCGCAGTATCCTGCGAACCTGGGCGTGCGGGCGAAGTGTTGTGGCTGCACAGAAGCCTTCCAAGCTTCTAGGGCGGGTTCGATTCCCGTCGCCCGCTTTCAAGGCCACGGGGAGTGGCGCAGTCTGGTAGCGCACCCGGCTGGGGGCCGGGCGGTCGCAGGTTCAAATCCTGTCTCCCCGACTCGCACAACCGCCTGCAAAACGGCACTTTTGGCGGCTCAAGATGAGCGTCGGCAAGCGGATCTAATGTACTGTCTGTGTACTGTTTGCTGCAAGTCAGCCGGGAACTGATGTTTTCGCTCGCCACTCGGGCGTGGACAGTGCGGTTCGGCGCGACCGGAGCCTGTCAAGTCGGATGAGACACTCGCGCGTCGAAATTAGTGAGCTGCCTCCTCGGTCGTGGCGGGCTTGTTGATCCATGCGGCGGTGGGCAGCGCGGGCGGCGTCGGCGGGCGCTTGACGAATCGCTCCGGGGTCGCGGCGTAGGCGGCTTGGAGGACGCGGGCGCGCTCGGCGTGCGCCTGCTCGGCGCGGCCGTAGTGCACGGTCGCGGGGGTCATCAGCCCGATGCCGGAGTGGCGGTGCTGGTGGTTGTAGTAGTCGAAGAACTCGCGGCAGTGCGCGCGGGCGTGCTCGATCGAGTCGAACCGGGCGGGGAACGCGGGCCGGTACTTCAGCGTCTTGAACTGCGCTTCGCTGTAGGGGTGTCGGTGCTGGTGTAGGGCCGGTTGTGCGAGCGCACGACGCCGAGGTCGGCCAGCAGGAATGCGACCGGCTTGCTGGTCATCGAGCTGCCGCGATCGGCGTGCACGGTCAGCTGGTCACGCGCGATCTGCTGTTGCTGGCAGACCTGGGCGATCAGCTCCTTGGCAACCTGGCCGGACTCGCGGTGCTGGACGGTCCAGCCGACGGCGTAGCGGCTGTAGACGTCGAGGATCACGTAGAGGTAGTAGTAGGTCCACTTCGCCGGGCCCTTCAACTTCGTGATGTCCCAGCTGAAGACTTCGTTGGGCTTCTCGGCGAGCAGCTCGGGCGCCGCGTAGGCGGGGTGCTCGAGCTGCGCGCGGCGCTCGCGCACCTCGCCGTGCTCGGCGGCGAGGATCCGGTACATCGTGCGCTCCGACGCCAGATACGTGCCTTCGTCCAGCAGCGTCGCCCAGACCTGCGCGGGCGCGCAGTCGACGAACCGCTCGCTGTGAAGCTCGGCCAGCACGGCGGCGCGTTCGGTGTCGCTGAGCGCGCGGGCGGGCGCCTGACGCGGCCGCGGCGGCCGAGCCGGCGGCGGGTTGCGGGCACGGTAGACGGTCGCCGGCGCGGCGCCCAGCGCCCGGCACGCCGGCCGCGTGCCGACCACCGGCGTCAGCTCGTCGACGGTGGCCCGGATCATCGCTCGGAACTCCTGTCCTGCGCGCCCCTGGGCTCGAGCAGCTCGCCCAACAGCGCTGAGACGTTTCCCTGCACCTCGATCACCTTGCGCGCCTTCACGAGCTCCGCCTCGGTGCGCTCCAAGCGGCGGCGCAGCTCGGCGTTCTCGGCGTCGCGCGGATCGCTCCTCGGGCGGCCGCGCGGCCGCTCAAGCGCGCCGAGCGCGCCCGCCTCGTGGGCGCGCCGCCACTCCGTCAACAACGACGAGTACAAGCCCTCACGGCGCAGCAGCGCGCCGATCTCGCCGGGCCGAGTGCACGCCTCGGCCTCACGCACGATCCGCAGCTTGTACTCCGCGCTGAACCGCCGACGCTTGGGCTTCTCGACCAGCTCAGGGTCAGGCGCCCCCGCCGACGCGGCACGCGCGACCGCGGAGTCCTGCTCGCCTTCGGCTCCCGGGACTCCGCGGTCGCCGGCATCTCCATTGATCTCCAACACCGTCACATGCTCCGTTCTCGCCCTCAAACCTCAGTAGTTCCTTGGTCATGAGCGTCTCACGTGACGTTGGCAGAGAGGGGGGTGCCCGAACGTGATCAGCGTCGCGTGGACGCGGTGCTTGAGCATCGAGCGATGTTTGACAACGTGCAATCAAAAGCGCGCGAGCTCACGCTCACGGCGGACCGTCGGGTCAGGCAGCCAGATCTCGGGGACCAGGTCACGCTGGGAGACCAAAGCGAGGACCCGGGCGTCGATCTTGTCGGTCTTGCACGCCAACGGCGCGAGGCTTTTGACCTTGGCCGCGTTGGCGATCAACACGTCCCAGCCGAGCTCCTCGAGCCGGTCGTGCACGAACCGTGCCCCGGTCATCGACTCGATCACCCCGCGCACCGGCTCACGGTGAGCGGTGACGCGGCGCGCCAGGCCCCGCAGGCCGTCAGCGTCGAGCAATTGTCAAATGTTGTGGATGACATGGCGTGAGGACACTCAGGCGGCGACCTTCTCGTCTGTCATCTGATCGTCGTTGATGTCATCGGTGACGAGGGTTCCGTCCTTGTAGGTCGCGCCGGCGAGCACGTCGGCGACGAGCTCGTGGCCGTTGAAGCGCCGCCAGCGCTGCTGCGCGGCGTCCAGCAGCTTGTAGGCCATCGCGAGCGCCGCCTTCTTGGAGCCCGCGCCCTTGGTCACGCGTGTGCGCAGCTTGACGGTCGCGAAGCTCGACTCGATCGGGTTGGTGGTCCGCAGGTGACGCCAGTGCTCGGCGGGGAACGCGTAGAACGCCGTCAGCTGCGTCCAGTCGCGATCGAGCTTGGCGACGGCCTTGGGGTACTTGGCGTCGAACTCTGAGCGGAAGCGCTCGCGGGCAACGCGAGCGTCCGCGCGCGTCGGGGCCTCCATCATCTCGTGCAACATCGTCTTCGCCCTGGGCTGCAGGCGCTTGGGTAGCGCGTCGAGGACGTTGGCGATCTTGTGCACCCAGCAACGCTGCTCGCCCGCCTGGGGGAAGACGTCTTTGAGCGCGGCCCACGCGCCGAGCGCGCCGTCGCCGGTGACGAGCTTGGGCTCGTTGAGGCCGCGATCGCGCAGGTCGCGGAACACCGCCGCCCAGGAGTCCGTCGACTCGCGGTAGCCGTCCTCGACCGCCAAGAGTTCCTTGACGCCGTCCTCGCGCACGCCGATCACGACGAGCAGGCACAGCCGGTCGTCTTCGCCGAGACGCACCGAGACATGGACACCGTCGATGAACAGGTACGCGTAGCGGTGAAAGCCGAGCTGACGCGCCTTGAACGCGGCGTGATCGGCCTGCCACTGCTCGGTCAACCGGGAGATCGAGCTCGACGACAGCCCGGACGCGTCGTCGCCGAGCAGATCGCGTAGCGCCGGACCGAAGTCACCGGTCGACAGGCCATGCAGGTAGAGCACCGGCAGCACCTCGGTGACCTTCGGCGAGCGCCGCGCGTACGCCGGCAAGATCCTCGAGCTGAACTTCTTGCGCTGCGCGGTCTGCTCGTCGACGCGCTTGTCATTGACGCGCGGGGCGCGGATCGGCACGGTCCCCGAGCCGACCGTCAGCTTGCGCTCACGCGCGGGTTCTGTCCGATGAAGTGTGTGTGGTCGTGGTGAGCGACCGCGGTAGCTGTGTCGCCGCGCCTGCCTGAGTCGCCGAGCCCGTAGGGCGAGGTGGCTCGGGCGGGCGCGGCGCGCGCGGCCCGCAGAAGGGATCCATCGATCACCATGAGCACCATGAAGTCCAAGCGGCGCCCCGAGCCGGGCGCCGAACCTGAGGGCCATGAGCCGCCGCAGGAGGTCTTTGACCGCCTCGCCGGCTTGCTGCCTGAGGGGGCACTCGAGGACGCTGTGAAGGGGCTGCGGCCCGAGGAGCTGTCGGGCCCAGGTGGCCTGTTGTCGCAGCTCGCCGGCCGGGTCGTCGAGGCGGCGTTGGAGGCTGAGCTGACCGAGCATCTCGGCCATCCGCCCGGTGGCGTGCCGAGCGCTTCGAACACGCGCAACGGGTCGATTGCGAAGACGCTGCAGACCGATCTGGGGCCGGTGCAGATCAAGACGCCGCGTGACCGCGACAGCAGCTTTGAGCCGCAGCTGGTCGCCAAGCGCCAAACCCGCTTGGCCGGTCTGGACGACAAGATCCTGGGCCTGTACGCCGGCGGCATGACCGTCCGCGACATCTCAGCGCACCTCTCAGAGCTCTATGGCACCGAGATCGGTCGCGACACGATCAGCCGCATCACCGACGCCGTGCTCGCCGACGTCGAGGCGTGGCGGACCAGGCCGCTGGATGAGGTCTATCCGATCGTCTACTTCGACGCGCTGCGCGTGAAGGTCCGCGAGGACCGCTCGGTACGCAACCTCGCCTGCTACATCGCGTTGGGCGTCACCTGCGACGGTGAGCGCGAGGTCCTCGGGATCTGGTGGCAAGAGACCGAGGGCGCAAAGTTCTGGCTGGCGGTCCTCAACGACCTGCGCCGTCGCGGCGTGCAGGACGTCCTGATCGCCTGCGTCGACGGCCTCAAAGGCTTCCCCGAAGCGATCGAGGCGACGTTCCCGCAGGCGTGGGTGCAGACCTGCATCGTGCATCTCATCCGCGCGTCGCTGCGCTACGTCAACTACCGCGACCTCAAGAAGGTCGCCTCGGCGCTACGCCCGATCTACACCGCCCCCAACGCCGACCAGGCACTCGTCGAGCTCGAGCGCTTCGACGAGCAGTGGGGCGCCCGCTACCCCGCGACCGTGCGGGCGTGGCGCGACGCCTGGCAGCACGTCACACCGTTTCTCTCGTTGCCCGAGGAGCTGCGTCGCGCCGTCTACACGACCAACACGATCGAGGGGCTTCACCGCCAGATCCGCAAGGCGATCAAGACCCGCGGACACTTCCCCGACCAACAGGCCGCGACCAAGCTGATCTACTTGGCGATCATGAAGGCCGACGCCAAGTGGCAACGAAGCCGCACCTGGAGCGCACCACGCGCCGCCCTGAAGATCCACTTCGGAGACCGCTACCCCGGCTAACCACAACGACCATCAATCAAGTCGCCACGGCCTCACACACAGTTCGTCGGACAGTCTCCACGCGCGCGGCCGTTGCGGACCACCAGCCGCTTGCCGTCCTCATCGATCTCATCGACGAACGCCGACACGTACTGCTCGACCTCGGCCTCCAGCGCCGCGGCGATCATCCGGCGCGCTCCCTCGCGCGCGAGATCATCCAGCGTGAGGCTGGCCTCGTTGGCCTCCCCGACGGGGAGCCTGCGAACATCCACCATGGCGTGCCTTCCTGCCGGCCAACACCGGCATTGGTCTTGATCAACCGGGAAGGTACGCCGCCTTCGTTCTCAAGCCCATCCACAACTTCTGGGTATAGCTCCGACCGCGCTCCGGCACGGCTCTTCTGCCAGCGGGGGCGCAGGCGCGGCCCTGTCTGATTGCTAAAGGTTTTCGAGCCCCGCGCCGATGGGGGTGCTATCTATGCGTCCACGTTAGAACCCTAAGTCTCACGTTCTAACCGGGTATCGCGCCTCGTCAACGTCAGGAAGCTCATGTCGCTATCGCGTTCGTCGTCGTCTGCCCGCGCACGGGCCACCGCGATCTTTGCGGCCGCCGCACTGCTGATCACCGGCATTGCGCTCGCTACGCGAGGATCAGACGACCGGCGAAATGCCACAAGTTCGAGCTACGCGGCGGCTGCCGAAGTTACGTCAACCTCGCACGCCACGCGCCCGGCGAGCAGTTCTGTAAAGGCGGCTCGCCGTCGTTCCAAGAGCGCGTACGCGCGGCTCGGTCGCCGGGAAGCGCTGACGTTGGCGCGAAAGACGTTTCCCGAACAGGCCAACCCGACGCTCTTCAGCGGTAGCAAGCTGGATGGTGAAGCGAAAGTCGTGGCGCAGCACGGCAATGGCATGGCGCTGGTCAAGGGCAAAAACGGGAAGAACGCGCTGCTGGTGTCATCCCATCCGCTCGAGGCCAAGAACGACAAGGGTAAGCTCGCACCGGTTGACCTTTCCCTGCAGCACACCCCGGCGGGAATCGCTCCCGCCAACAGCGCAGTCCCGTTCGTCGCCGATCCCACGAGCCCGGCGAAGGTCAGATTCACCGGGCTGGGCATCGATATGGCCGTCGCCGGCGCGCCAGACCGGAGCGGCCGCCGGATGTCTGCGAGATCAACCGAGGCGCAGGTCAGCGACGGCAGCGCGTTCTACGCCAACGTCCTACCCGACACCGACGCCGGGATCCTGCCACTGCCCTACGGCACGGAGCTGTATCTGATCGCACGCAGCGAAGACGCTCCCGAGCGCTTCGCACTCGCATTCGACCTGCCCTCGGGAGCGACGTTGCGCCGCACACAGACGGACGACCCAATCCCGGGTATCGAGCCTCAAACGATCGAAATCGTCAAGGACGGCAAGTCGCTGGCGTACGTGTCGACACCGATCGCGCACGACAGCGACGGCCGGGCAGTGCCGGCGACGATGAGCATCGAAGGCCAAGACATCGTGCTCGATGTCCCGCACCGCAACCTCGATGTCCACTACCCGCTAAGCATCGATCCCGAGGTCTCATCCTTTGGCAGCGGAAACACCAACTGGAGTCACGGCTGGCCGGGCTGGAAGTGGACGCAAATCAAGGCGCACAATCCCGACGGCCTGTACGGGTACGCGATCAACAACCCGGGCTATTACGCCGGCGGGCTGTACCAGGCGATCCCCAAGAACCAGGGCTCCTACGACAACAACCAAGCCTACTTCTACTTCAAGCCTCCACCGAAGACCGCTATAGCACACACGGTGTTCGGCGGATTCGCGCACAACCCGATGGCGGCACCCACGACATTCGGCACCACACATGCGTTCTGGGGCATCCAGAACCCAGGCCGGACCGCATGGGATCGCGGCACAGCCAAGAAGGTCACCGTGGTGCCGACCGGCCAGCAGTACACAGTCACAACCGCGTACCCGGTTACAACGCCCGGAGGGCTCGCAACGCTCTCCAGCCCGGACTCCTACTACGGGCAGCACTACGACATGACCGACACCGACATCCCGACCACTACCACCGCGTCCACCGAGCAAAACAACGCGATCTTCGGGATGCTCACCAAGGCACCATCCGGTGGAGTCTCCTACACCGGCACCGGGACCGGCTACGCCGCCTCAACCACGATGGCCTGGGCACAGGTCTACATCCGCGACACCTACGACCCGGACTGGACGGGGACGGCACCCGCGAGCAGCGACGTGTGGACAAATGACGCCAACGCCGCGCACAGCCGGATCCTTCGCGCGACAGATGAAGGCTTGGGACTCTTCCAACTCAAGCTCACTGGAGCCAAGAGCATCGAGAATCTTCCGGCGTCAGTCGGCACCGTCGCACACGACACGCCAACGAAAACGCACACCATCACCGCCGCTTGCGCCGGTGTCGCGCCCGAACCGATATGTCCGCTGGACTGGAGCTCGACGGCAATCAGCTACACCCTCGATGAGGGCATCACGCAGCTTACCGCGACGATCACCGACATGGCGGGAAACGCGCCGGACACTCAGCGCACATGGACACAACGCATCGATCGGACACCCCCGATTATCGATCACCTATCAGGATCACTGGTAGACGCAGAGGACTCGCGCGTCAATGACCCTACGCTTTCCGTGTCGGTTGCGGCCCACGATGGAGAACTGACGGACCCGCGCTCAGGAGTAGGTCGCGCAGAACTCTTGGTTGACGGCGAGGTCACGTCAGGCGTCAACGCCGATTGTTCGGGCGGTCAATGCCCGAGGGCAGTCGATGTTCCGCTCACTCTGAACACGAGTGCACTTCCCGAGGGCGGGCACACCATCGCGATACGCATGACGGACAGCGTCGGCAACAGTGACACCTCGGATGCATGGACCATAAATCTCGTGCGGACCGACGGGATCGACGACTGGCTCGACTCTCTCCGTACCTACGTTGACGGCTTGTCTGTGCTTCCGCTGCTGGGTGAGCCAACGGCTCCACCAGCAGACTACAAGTCGCCTGACGCTTGCTTCACGGGGACGGGCGTGTTGAGAGCCTGCTACCGGCGCCTAGTCGACTGGCAACAGGACATGGACGCGTGGCTTGCGCTCAACCTTGTCAGCGGAACGAACGCCGCAAACCTACCGACCATGCCCGTGTACGAGGACGCGCCGAATCCCGAGACTACTGAGTTGCTACGAGGAGCTGCCGCGCTCTTCGACCTTACCTCGGATGTGCGCGCCGATCCCAACGCCAATCGCGTGGCCACATTGTCCTTCGAAAGATCAGCCTCTCCGTCCGAGGCGAACGCGGTCTTCTCCGCGACCGGCGCGACCGGCGATCTGCATTTGTTCGGAACGTTCATGACGTCGGATCGCACTTATTCCGGCGGAGGAAGTGGAGAGAAGGACGAGGACGACGTACCCGTGCCCGCGACGCCTGCTCAGCAACTGGCCCACTTTTACGGGACGCGTTTTCAGATAACGGCAGACTTGGTTGCTGATCTCCAAGCCGACAACCAAGAAGTGCCGGGGGATCCAGAGACCTTGACGGCGCTCGCAGATGCACAGGCGTATCACGACGCAATCAGCAGGGGAGACCCATACGTCAGCGGGTTCACGGGCGTAGTCCGCGAACGCGATGTGCTACAGGCCATTCACGACAATGCAACGTTGCTCAAGGCAGTGACTATCCCGCAACCGTACGCCGATGGCACCGATGCTACGGGTCCTAGCATGACACTCGAAGCGGCGGTTAGGAACTTCAATGACGCCGAGGCAGCTCCACCCGCGACACGCGATACCACCGCGAGGGCCGCCCGCCCCGGGACAAGCTACATGCCAAGCCGGTGGCGTGCCCGCACACGATTGGTCGGCGGCGCTAATCGCTACGGCCATCACGTGAAGCGCACCCAGATCCGACTTGAATGGAAACGAATCGGGAGTCTCAACTACTATCGGGGGGACAAGAACCACAAGCGCGGATTCGAGGCGCAAGCAAGACCCCCTGCCGACGGCACGCCTTGGTCGCGGGCATGGTGGACTCAGGACAGCTGGGACTCAGACCTACCCGGTGCCTACCGAGACGACCTATTCTTGGACATTCCTCCAAACAAAAACTTTGCCGTCGGAACGGGCTACGGAAGGTCGATCAGGGCGAATCGGCGCTACTCGATCTATTACGACACTAACGCCGGAGCCTTCAACACGGTCGACACGGGCACCGTCCTTCTCGAGGGGCAAGCGACCCGTCGAGCGAGGCACAACAGTGCCGCCGAGCGAGGCTATTGTGCAGCGAAGCGGATCGATAGCGCGTGTTTCTTCGCGGAAGCAACGACACTCGTTGGAACCTATAGCATTGGTAACACGTGGCGGCGTTTCAGCTACCCCTGAGGAGTTTCGCATGCCGACCCACCCCCACCTTCCGCACGACTGGCGCCCCGATGTGCCGCAGTCCATGCTAGGACGTTACGGCCGACTGACCCGCGGGATTCTCTTGACGCTGCACGTCCTAGCCTTCATTGTCGTGAGCATGGTTGCTGCCGCCGCGCTCGGCGCGTACAGCGGCAACCACATCGCCCACCAGACGTCGACGGTAACGGCGCTGGAGTGGAGCGCGGTGGGCGCGAGTGTGGCTACCCTGGTCACCGCTCTTACTTGTTTTTTCCTGTGGCGGCGTCGATGGGCGCGTGTGCTGTGCTGGACGATGCTCCTTGCCGCGTGGTCGGCCCAGCTCGGCCTCATCGCGGTCACGCATAGCCTCAAATACTGATCGAGGAGCTGAGACGCAGGAAGTGCCCAGCCCGCACCCCGGCGGCGGAAAGGGGTGGACGTATTGCCCTGCCGGCGCGTTGCGCGTCACGGCGCGCAGTGGGCGCTTGGTCAGCGATGCCAGTCGCACGGTGCAGCCAATCCGGTGCTTCTTGCCGCGCTTGCAGTTCAGAAGCGGAGGTGGGCTCAGCGAACTCTCGAGGCGGTCTGCTGGCGTGACCCCGGTGGTTCGGTCCGGTGCTTGTGAGAGTCCTATGCGCCTACGATCGTGGGCGAGGAGGACTGAGGGGCATGACGCGACGCAGGCATACGCCGGAGCAGGTCATCCGCAAGCTGCGCGAGGCCGATCGGATGTTGGCCGAGGGTAAGACGACCGTCGAGGTCGCGCGGGCGCTGGAGGTCAGCGAGAACACCTATCACCGCTGGCGCAACCAGTACGGCGGGATGAAGGCCGACGATGCCAAGCGCCTCAAGGAGCTCGAGCGTGAGAACCAGCGCCTGAAGCGGATCGTCGCCGATCAGGCGTTGAACATCGACGCGCTGAAGGAGGTCGCGAAGGGAAACTGGTGAGCCCGGCCCGTCGGCGCCAGGCGGTCGCGATGCTGCGCGACCGCCTTGGTGTCAGCGAGCGACCGGAGCCTGTCAAGTCGGATGAGACACTCGCGCGTCGAAATTAGTGAGCTGCCTCCTCGGTCGTGGCGGGCTTGTTGATCCATGCGGCGGTGGGCAGCGCGGGCGGCGTCGGCGGGCGCTTGACGAATCGCTCCGGGGTCGCGGCGTAGGCGGCTTGGAGGACGCGGGCGCGCTCGGCGTGCGCCTGCTCGGCGCGGCCGTAGTGCACGGTCGCGGGGGTCATCAGCCCGATGCCGGAGTGGCGGTGCTGGTGGTTGTAGTAGTCGAAGAACTCGCGGCAGTGCGCGCGGGCGTGCTCGATCGAGTCGAACCGGGCGGGGAACGCGGGCCGGTACTTCAGCGTCTTGAACTGCGCTTCGCTGTAGGGGTGTCGGTGCTGGTGTAGGGCCGGTTGTGCGAGCGCACGACGCCGAGGTCGGCCAGCAGGAATGCGACCGGCTTGCTGGTCATCGAGCTGCCGCGATCGGCGTGCACGGTCAGCTGGTCACGCGCGATCTGCTGTTGCTGGCAGACCTGGGCGATCAGCTCCTTGGCAACCTGGCCGGACTCGCGGTGCTGGACGGTCCAGCCGACGGCGTAGCGGCTGTAGACGTCGAGGATCACGTAGAGGTAGTAGTAGGTCCACTTCGCCGGGCCCTTCAACTTCGTGATGTCCCAGCTGAAGACTTCGTTGGGCTTCTCGGCGAGCAGCTCGGGCGCCGCGTAGGCGGGGTGCTCGAGCTGCGCGCGGCGCTCGCGCACCTCGCCGTGCTCGGCGGCGAGGATCCGGTACATCGTGCGCTCCGACGCCAGATACGTGCCTTCGTCCAGCAGCGTCGCCCAGACCTGCGCGGGCGCGCAGTCGACGAACCGCTCGCTGTGAAGCTCGGCCAGCACGGCGGCGCGTTCGGTGTCGCTGAGCGCGCGGGCGGGCGCCTGACGCGGCCGCGGCGGCCGAGCCGGCGGCGGGTTGCGGGCACGGTAGACGGTCGCCGGCGCGGCGCCCAGCGCCCGGCACGCCGGCCGCGTGCCGACCACCGGCGTCAGCTCGTCGACGGTGGCCCGGATCATCGCTCGGAACTCCTGTCCTGCGCGCCCCTGGGCTCGAGCAGCTCGCCCAACAGCGCTGAGACGTTTCCCTGCACCTCGATCACCTTGCGCGCCTTCACGAGCTCCGCCTCGGTGCGCTCCAAGCGGCGGCGCAGCTCGGCGTTCTCGGCGTCGCGCGGATCGCTCCTCGGGCGGCCGCGCGGCCGCTCAAGCGCGCCGAGCGCGCCCGCCTCGTGGGCGCGCCGCCACTCCGTCAACAACGACGAGTACAAGCCCTCACGGCGCAGCAGCGCGCCGATCTCGCCGGGCCGAGTGCACGCCTCGGCCTCACGCACGATCCGCAGCTTGTACTCCGCGCTGAACCGCCGACGCTTGGGCTTCTCGACCAGCTCAGGGTCAGGCGCCCCCGCCGACGCGGCACGCGCGACCGCGGAGTCCCGCTCGCCTTCGGCTCCCGGGACTCCGCGGTCGCCGGCATCTCCATTGATCTCCAACACCGTCACATGCTCCGTTCTCGCCCTCAAACCTCAGTAGTTCCTTGGTCATGAGCGTCTCACGTGACGTTGGCAGAGAGGGGACGAGCAGCAGTGTCGCTGTCACGCGGGAGCAGACGGGAGCGTCGTCCGCGTCGACTGCACACCGCATACTTCCGACATGCCCTGGTTCCGCTGCACCGATCCCGAACACGAGTGCGGGCATTACTGGTTTGAGAAGTCAGCCCTGGACGAGGCCCCGGACTGCGTGGAATGCGGCGAGCCAGCCGAGATCTTCGACCCCAACGATGACGACGTCACGGTCGGGGCTGAGCAAGAGGCGGCCGAGCAACGAGAGCCGCGTATCGGGTTCGCACGGCAGCTGGCGCGGAAGCGCCTGTCCGATGCGGGCATCACAGCTCCGCCGGTCCCGGTCCGCGAACTGGCCGAAGCAGAAGGGTTGATGATCGAGCTGCGCCCGCACTTGGGCAAGCTGCGCGGCCGACTGGTCGGCACCACGATCGAGCTTGTCAAGGACGACCCGGCGGTCGTGCAGCGGTTTACGATCGCCCACGAGCTCGGTCATCGCGCACTGCAGCACAAGCACGGAGACGGCGACTGGGCGGAGACCGAGGCCGACCACTACGCCAATGAGCTGCTGGTGCCCGGCCCGATGTTGCGCGCGGCGCTGTCGACAAGCACTTCGTCGTCAGAGCTTCGCCGGATGTTCAACGTGAGCCGCCCAGTCCTCGATATTGCCGCCAAGCATCACCGCTCCGCGGGTCAAATCACCGCCTGACCCTCAACTCGCGTCGTCGATCTGCTTCTCCAGAGATTGCAGATAGTTCCCGATGGCGCGTTGGCGCGCTGGCTCTGAGTCGTCGATCGAAGACTGGTCCCCCATTAGGTCGCGTTCTCGCTCCTCGTCGGATATCCCCGCGAAGCTGCGCGCCGCGATAGCGGGCTCGGCGCCGGTCGCGACCCGTTCTCCGCCCCGGCTACGTTGCAGGGACGCACGAACCGGATCTCGCCAATCGTCGAGGCGAATCACGTTGAGGACGCGCTGCACGTCCGGTACGTCGGTCTGGTCGGTGAGGTCGAGTTGGTCTTCGAGCATGCGACCGAACGCGGCACCGTCGACCGCGGCGGCAGTAAGCAGCGACGGGCGGTCCCACTCGTCACCGGAGATTGCCTCGGCGAGGATGCGCCCAAGGCTTCTCTCCTCCGGGTCCTCATCCTCGAGTTCCTGACCGAGCAGTCGGTCCGCAGGGGCGAAGAGCGCGCGCAGCGCATCCAGACGTTCGGCACGGTTGGGGCCACGCGGGTCATCGGGGCCCGCGAGTGGAGCCCCGGTCTCCGCAGCCGTCGTGCGCTCGGATGCCGCAAATAGTGCCCGGTAGATGTCCACCAGCGCCTCACGCTCCGGCATCTCAAGCCGCCCCAGGTATCCCTCAAGCTGCGCGCTCATAACGGTGCCCTGCATCCCAACATTGACGACATGGCGATAGCCGAGCGGAGAGTCACCCACGATCAGGTCGGCGTCGGTCGCATCTTCGAATGCATCGTCGACAGGCGCGACGAGCACCATGTCGTTGTCGTCGACCGGGGGTTGATTGGCGAGGACGACGACGATCTCCCGCCGGCCCGGTTGGTTCTCCACGGTGGCGCTCCAAACCTGTCCCGTCTTGAGCTCCTCCGGCGGCGGCTGAGCAGCGCGGGGCTGCAAGCGAGGGAGCTCGTGCCCATCCCGCAGGGGCTCCGACAGCTGAACGGCCGGGAGGTCAGTCAGCAGCGCGCGACAGCGCACACAAGTGGCCAGGTGCTCTTCGGCACCCGGCATGGGTTCGCCGTCGCGATAAGCGACGATTTCGAGCATGGAAAGGCAGGGGCTGAAGCTCACGGTCTATTCCTCAGACGCGAGATCCAAGAGATTTTTCAAGACCAGTGTCCTGTCGTCGTCGCTAGCGAGCCCCTGTTCCAGAACGGCATGCGCGCGTCGAAGCTCGTTATCCGCCGTCCCGCGGCTGCAGCCGTGCTCTTCGGCAAGCTGCTCAAGCGTCCCCGAGCGTAGGTAGCGACCGACCAGGATGCTGACCTGCCGACCGGTAAGGCGCGAGAGCAGCTGGCGCGCGACTTGACCAGCTGCCACGTCGTCGACGACCGGAGGGTCATTGCTGGGCGAGTCCGGCAGCTCGTCGGTCGGCTCGCTCCCGGCGAACGCCTCCGGAAAGCGGGCGCGGAGCACGCCATCGAGCTGGCGGAGCGTGAGCAACTGTCCGGTGCGTTCGAGCACTCCAACGACCAGCCGTCGAAGATCGACGGTGCTGATCACGGGCTCCGCCTTTTCGGCTTGGTCGCTGAAACGCAGCAGCTCGAAGTGTCCGAGCGCGAAGACATGGCGCACCAGCTCGTCGATGTTGCCCGCGAACGGGACTGGCTCCTCCCACCCGACCAGACCCCACCGCGTGTCGAGTGGAGGACCCGGGGCTGGTGCCTGGAAGGTCTCCGGCTCGCAGGCCAGTAGTTCAGCCGCTCGGGCCAGGAGCCGCGGCTGGCGGCTACGCCGAGCCCGGTCGATCAGCCAGTTGCGCAGGCTCACCTCGAGGAAGCGCGACAGCGCCCGCGGACCGGCGCAGCGATCGAACGAGTGTCGCAGCGTGCCGGTCAACAGGCGTTCCTCCCACCATCCCGCCGTCGTCTCCACCACTCCTTCTTCGTCCCAGGCTCCCGTCGTGGACAACGACGGGGGAAGGCTGCGCGTGGCGGCGACGACGTGAACGAGCCGTCCGATGAACGCAAACAGCGGCGAGGTGATCTCGCCGCGGTCGAGGAGTCGTGCCGCGTCGGCGTACTCCTTGTCCGTCAGCAGCCAGCTCATGAGATGTCGAACTCCGCCAGGTTGGCCTGCTCCAGCACCCGGGATCGATAAGGCTCCGGAAGGAGCCCCAATCGCGGGGCGCGTTGGACATCGGCCACGGCGACAGGGTACGGCCGCCACAGGAAGCGCCCTGCGTCGTTGAGTCCGGGAACTACCCCGGCCGGCGTAGCCACTCCCTGCGACTGCCGCTGGGTACTGCGAGGCACCACGTACACCACGGCCAGCGGATCACCGGCGACCGCCACGACGCAGTACGGCCGTCCGCGTTTCGCGAGGTCGAAGCCCGTGACGGTGTCGTCGAGGCGGATGACCTCACCACGCTGCACCCCTCCCAGTATGTCCCGCCCGTGGACGGCACGGCCCGTTGGAAAAGCGCCCTGGAAGTTGCGTTCAAGTCAGCAAAGGCGATCGCGCGACCCACCCGCAAGGAGTCAGATCATGACGACACACAGCGACACTCACACCAAGCCCGACCAGGAGACGCACATTCATATTTTCGTCAATCGCCGGAAGATCCCGATCGACGGCCCCACCCTCGCCGGTGCCGAGTTGCTGGACCTCGCCGACTTCGAGGGCAGCGAATGGGACCTGCTGCAGCTCCAGGGCGAGGGCGATCCCACTGGCGGCGATCTCATACTCGCCGACCAGGAGCTCACCCTTCACAACGCCGACCGCTTCCGCGTCGTGCCCGGCAACCGCACGTTTGGAGGGCACTGATGAGCGGGGCGCTGATCAAGCTCCGCGACCACGTCGCCGAGCTAAGCGAGCTCACCGGCATCGAAGTCGACATCATCGAGGCACCACCGAGCCGCATCTACATCGTGCTCAAGCACGTGCAGCTGCCTGCGGGCGCGTTCCGACTCGCGCACAGCGACGTCCTGTTCATCACCGACTACCAGTACCCGACGTCTGCGCTGGACATGTTCTGGACCGACCTCGAAGTGATACGTCCCAACGGCTCGGTGCCCGCCAGCGCCGACCAGATCGAGCACCATGTTGGGAGGGTCTGGCGACGCTACTCGTGGCATCGGAATGGCATCTGGGACCCGCGGCGCAACGGCGTACTCGATCACTACGAGATGACGCTCGACCGCCTCTGCCGCGAGGGGAGGGTGGCGGCATGAACCGACTCATCCTCACCGCGGTGACGGCAGCCGAGATCCGGGCGCAGCTGTTCGCGGCTGCGCCGAACGAGAGCGGCTGCTTCTGCCTACTGCGCCAAGGGCAGGGGAACCGCGGAGTCCGGCTGCTCGTCGGCGACGTGCTACAACCGCCGGCCGACGAGGCCTGGGACTCGCAGCGCCCCGATCAGCTCGCCCCGAGCGCGCGATACCTCTCCGCCTGCATCAGCGCGGCGGTCCGCGAGCGATGCGGCCTGCTCTGGGTGCACTCACATCCCGACCCGCGTTTCCCGACGGACTTCAGCACGGTTGATCGCCGTACGCTTGCCGTATGGGCGCGGACCATGCCGGCGATGATCGACGGACCCTTCGCCGCGGCGGTCGTGTCGCCCTATGGCTGGGTGGCCGAGATCGTCCGCGACGGAACCATGGTCGCCGTCGATCGGGTCGCGTGCGTCGGCCGCAACCTTCGCTCGCTCGATCCGCCGGGCATTCGCGCCTTCCGAGGCGATCCCCTCGATGCCCGACAGCAGGATGCCCTGGGCAAGGCGCATGACCGGCTACGCGATCTCACGGTCGGTCTCGTCGGTGCCAGCGGGCTCGGGTCGCCTCTCGCCGAGCAGCAGGTGCGCATGGGCGCGAAGGAACTGATCGTCGTCGAGCATGACCGCCTCGACACCGAGTCCAACTTGCGGCGCGTCTTTGGCTCGCGCCGTGAACATCTTCGTCAGGTGCCGCCGCCCGCCAAGGTCGACGTAGTCGGCGATCACCTCGACTCGCTTGGGCTCGGCACCGTGGTGACGCGGGTCGACTGCGACGTGCGCTTGGAGTCAGCGTTCCGCCAGATGCTCGACTGCGACGTGGTGATCTGTGCAACTGACACGCACGGCAGCCGAGCCGTGGTCAACGACCTCGCTAGTGCTTACCTGCTCCCCGTCATCGACGTGGGCGTGCGCGCCGGGGCACGCCGTAATGGCGAGCTCAACGGCCTGCTGGCGGAGGTCCGAGTCCTTACCCCGGTAACGCCCTGTCTGTGGTGCCGGAAGACGCTCGACCCGTTCGTCATCCGTGCCGAGAACCTTCCGCCTGACGAACGGGCGCAGCTCGCAGCTGAGGGCTACCTTCCAAGCGGCTTCGGAGAGCCCGAGCCAAGCGTCGTGGCCCTGACGGTCCTCGGCGCAGGGCTTGCAGCCTGTGCGCTGCTGACACTGCTCTCCGAGGAAGGCGAGGTCGCCCCCAGCGCGTATTGGGTCGACGGCTTCTTCGGCGACAGCCGCGAACTCGAGCCGATCGCGCCGCTCGACGACTGCCTGTGCCGCGCACAGGTCGGGCACGGCGACCAGGCGGCACCGAGCCTGCTGCCCGACGTGCTGGTTCTGAACGACGAACCCCAAGACACAACGCGATAGACGCGCCGGCTTCGTGGCCGCTCGTTTGCTCGCTAGGCGGCCACGACTTGGATCGTCAGCTCGACTCTCTACGGACGGCCTCTGGACTCGCGTGCCCCCGAGCCCCGCGCCCGGCTTCTCCTCGGCCTGGCTGCCGCACTCTCGCCCAAGCACCCCGATCGTGCCTCGAGGTGGCGGTCACTTACCCGCTACTGCTGGCGACGCTCGATCTCGTACGTGGCCTCCATAGCGCCTTCAGCCAGCCGACCGAGCGCCCACCCCTCGGGCTGGTCATCGTGGTCGTCCGCGAGTCCGGCGGCGGCGGCGTTGGCGGACGGGGGGCGGGTCCCAAACTTTCGGCGCAGCGTGTTGAACGTTGATGGTGCGCGCTATGTCATGGTGCAGCGGTTCGGAGGATCTGTGCGCGTCTACGACGCGGCTCGTGGCCGCACGTTCACGCGTCGTCTGCAGCCGGGCTGCGGCGCGATCGCGCTGAGCTTTCTCGACGTGCTGGAGTCGTGCGGCAGCCCATCGCCGAGTGGGTTTGCGCTTGATGTGCGCAGCGGGGCGCGCACACCGTTGCCCGGCCTGGGCGGCCGTTTCGGGGAGAACGCCGACGAGTTCTACGTCGATCTCGGTCGCCGGTGGGTCCAGGGCTCCAGCGAGGTCCTGAGCGCGCAGGGATGTCTGGTCAGGGTCTTCGTCAACCGTGACACGGGTGAGATCCGCAGCGATCTTCGCGGCACGCGCGACCTTGATTCGCCGGACCTCCGACGACTGCGCCCGCCGTGCCCGCGGTTGCTCAATCGCAGCCGCGCCGTGGTCGTGGTGACGTGCGCGAAGCGCCGACGCGTGCTGGCTTCCTGCCGAGAGGCCAGTTGCCTGCCGCAGGCGATAGCGGGGCAGTGGGTCGCGTGGCAGCAGCGACCGGCCAAGAGCAACGCCGGCCGGTTGGTCGCCCTGAACCTCCGGACCGGCGACCGCGTGATGTGGCGAGTCCGTCAGCCCGTTACGCAGCTCGCGCTGGCCCGCAACCGCCTCTACGCGATCGTCAGCAGTAAGACGACCAGCCGCCTACGACTGGCACGCCTGCCGTCTGGCTGACGGCAGCGCCTCAAGAACCGCGCGGCGGGCTTCGCGCGAGGAGGAGCACTGTCGCGACGCCAGCCGACCCTGTTCTCCCCAGAGCAGAAACGGCTGGCAGTTGCTGGATCTTGCAGGACGAACACTCCCATCGCGGGCGCTTCGGAGTTGGCTACGAAAAGCCGACGATTGAGCTTTGCTCATGTTCGCCTTCAGAGTCAGTCCACCGGATCGTGCATCGGGCTTGCGTGCTCGTACCGCTGTATAACGACGCGTGATAACCGATTTCCCGGTTAGGCGCGAGTACCTCGATCGGTGCTTCGCTGTCAAGGACCATCGGCGCCTGAGCTCCTTCACTGTGCCCGCCATACGGCTCAAGATGAAAGCTCACATCGCGTGCTGGCTCGGCGCCTTCGTTTACGAGCACGAAGCGCCAGCGCGTCTTGGTCTTGAGGCGTCCTTTGCTGTCGGTTTCTTGATATCGCTCGCGGTCGACTCGGGGCCAGACCGTGGCTGCGGCTGTCGGTACGGGCTGATCGTCGAGCTGAGCCCCGCCACGCGCCACAGCTTGGTTGAGGATGGCTTCGACGTGTCGCGAGAGACCCGCATCATCCTCGTAACCGAGGTACAGCGCTTCACCTTTGATCGTCTCGAAGTACTCCCGCAACCGGGACAGTTGATCGAGATCAATCTGCTCCTGTCTAGCTGGTCTTTCGCATCGCAGGATGCCGACGTACGCACCTCGATCATGTGCTCGTTCGATCTCTTCGAGCGTTCCTGATTCGGCCTCTCCGGTTGGAGATCCCAGGCGGTTCCAGAAGATCGCTATCACGATGTCGGCGGTATCCACGAGCTGCTCATTCAAGACCGATTGAGGCCGGTCGCCGTAACGAGCTGCAGAGTGATCGATCAACCCGCCGCCGGGATCACGACCGCTGCCGAGCCGAGGCCGTAGAGGACGTTCCACCGCTCGATAGCTCGTGTCACCACACGCACGTCGTCCTCGCTGACGTCGGCGGGCGCCGAAACAAGGAGGCGATAAGCAGTGGCTCGAACGGGCAAGACTGCGAAGGTAGCGCGTAGTCCGGATGCTGAAGATGCGGGCAGACTGTCGTGTTCCAGCAGGCATCCCGCACGTCGGATGGGTGACTTCAGAAGCGCGCCTTGAACTGGAGAACCAACATCCCGAGACTGACTCTTCCGCGCGCGACAGCACACTTCCGGATCGCGCGAAACGCGACACTCTGGACCGGGGCTAGGCGGTGTGTTTGCTTGCGATCTTTGCGAGCTGGTGATCGAGTGTGAGCAGCTGAGCGCTGGTCGCGAGGGCGGTTGCCAGCGAGAGAGCGTCGGGAAGGCGCAGGCCACGGTGCGAGGCGCGGAGTTGGGCTGCTCGCCGTGCGATGTCGCGGTCGATCCCGACGATGTCGGCGCCGATCGCGGCGATGAACTCGTCGACGGCGTCGTCGGCGTTGCGCTTGATCGGGTGCACGAGGATTTCGGCGTAGACGCTGGCGGCCAGGATGAGGCGGTCGCCGGCTGTGAGTCGTGGACGCAGGGTGTCGATGGCGCGCTGATGTTGGTCGTCGGATGCGTCTAAGAACGCGATCACGACGTCTGCGTCGAGGGCTAGCGTCCCCACTCGTCACGCAGTTCGTCGAGGTATCCCTCGGGATAGGTGCCGCCGGGGAGGCTGCCGGCGAAGCGCTGCACCAGATCGTCGGCGCGCTCGACCTCGATGCGTCCGCTGCCGGCCGCGCGAATGATCACGTCGTCGCCGGGGTGGATGCCGGTGGCGCGCAGCACGCCGACCGGGATCGTGACTTGGTTCTTGCCGGACACCTTGCTCATGACCTTTACGAGGCTACCATCATCGTAAAGGACAGTAGGGGCGACCAATTCCGGGACGATCGTGCGCTTCCGGTCCGCGCGGATCCAGCGCTCTTGGTCACCGTGGACTCGCCCGGTCGGTGGTGCGTCAGACTGCGAGGCATTCCTCGATTGGGTCAGACGATCCCTGCGATGCCCGTGCGCTCGGTGTCGGCCGCCGCTGCGTTCTACGCCGAGCGGCTGGGCTTCACCATCGTGCATGAGGACGACGGGTTTGCGATCGTCGCTCGCGACGGCGCCGAAATTCACCTGTGGGGTGCGTCGGACGAAAGCTGGAGCGCGCGGACGGACCTGGCGGCGAACCCCGTCTGTTCGGGGGCGGAGTCCTTCATTGCCGGCACCGCGAGCTGTCGCGTCGCGGTCGACGGCGTCGACGAGCTGTATGCCGAGTTGCGCGCCAGCGATGTCCTGCACTCGCCGTCGACGGTGGTCGAGGACACCGACCACGGCACGCGGGAGTTCCCGGCGCTGGATGCTGACGGCAACCTGCTCACGTTCTACACGCGCCCGCGACCGCACTCGAGCTGAGCTACGCCCGCCGCACGCGCGTGCGCCCCTTCGCGCGGAGACCGCTGAAAAAGTCATTGGGTTGTGAGCTGGTCTGTCCGCCCGGCGGTGTAGCGTTTGCCCTGCAAACTTAGGGTTTTCGGGAGGGCAGCGGGATGCTTTCGGTGGCGGATCGGCAGCAGGGTTTCTTTGACGCGGCGTGGTGTGTGGATCTGCTGCCTGGCGATTCGATCTATGCGCTGCTTGCCGAGCACGGCGATCGGCTTGTGCGTGATGAGGATTTCGCGGAGTGCTACTCGGCGCGTCACGGCCGGCCGTCGATCCCGCCGAGCGTGTTGGCGAAGGTGCTGCTGCTCGCCTACCGCGACGGCCTGTCGGACGAGCGCGCGATGGACGCCGTCCGATTCGATCTGCGCTGGAAGGTCGCGCTGGACTTGCCGATCGATCACCCCGGGTTTCATGCGACGAGCCTGGTGCACTTCCGCGCACGGCTGTTGTTGCACGGCAAGGAACGGTTGGTGTTCGAGCGCTCGGTGGCGCTGGCGACCGAGCTTGGGCTGCTGGATGGGCACGCCGAGCAGATCCTCGACTCGACGCCGATGCTCGGCGCCGCGGCGGTGCAGGACACCACGACGCTGGTTCGCTACGCGGTCGCCAAACTGCTCGCCGCAGTCGACGCGACCGACGCGCCGGCCACCCGTGCGCTTCGCCGCGGCCTGCAGTTCGAGGTTCTGTCCGATGAAGTGTGTGTGGTCGTGGTGAGCGACCGCGGTAGCTGTGTCGCCGCGCCTGCCTGAGTCGCCGAGCCCGTAGGGCGAGGTGGCTCGGGCGGGCGCGGCGCGCGCGGCCCGCAGAAGGGATCCATCGATCACCATGAGCACCATGAAGTCCAAGCGGCGCCCCGAGCCGGGCGCCGAACCTGAGGGCCATGAGCCGCCGCAGGAGGTCTTTGACCGCCTCGCCGGCTTGCTGCCTGAGGGGGCACTCGAGGACGCTGTGAAGGGGCTGCGGCCCGAGGAGCTGTCGGGCCCAGGTGGCCTGTTGTCGCAGCTCGCCGGCCGGGTCGTCGAGGCGGCGTTGGAGGCTGAGCTGACCGAGCATCTCGGCCATCCGCCCGGTGGCGTGCCGAGCGCTTCGAACACGCGCAACGGGTCGATTGCGAAGACGCTGCAGACCGATCTGGGGCCGGTGCAGATCAAGACGCCGCGTGACCGCGACAGCAGCTTTGAGCCGCAGCTGGTCGCCAAGCGCCAAACCCGCTTGGCCGGTCTGGACGACAAGATCCTGGGCCTGTACGCCGGCGGCATGACCGTCCGCGACATCTCAGCGCACCTCTCAGAGCTCTATGGCACCGAGATCGGTCGCGACACGATCAGCCGCATCACCGACGCCGTGCTCGCCGACGTCGAGGCGTGGCGGACCAGGCCGCTGGATGAGGTCTATCCGATCGTCTACTTCGACGCGCTGCGCGTGAAGGTCCGCGAGGACCGCTCGGTACGCAACCTCGCCTGCTACATCGCGTTGGGCGTCACCTGCGACGGTGAGCGCGAGGTCCTCGGGATCTGGTGGCAAGAGACCGAGGGCGCAAAGTTCTGGCTGGCGGTCCTCAACGACCTGCGCCGTCGCGGCGTGCAGGACGTCCTGATCGCCTGCGTCGACGGCCTCAAAGGCTTCCCCGAAGCGATCGAGGCGACGTTCCCGCAGGCGTGGGTGCAGACCTGCATCGTGCATCTCATCCGCGCGTCGCTGCGCTACGTCAACTACCGCGACCTCAAGAAGGTCGCCTCGGCGCTACGCCCGATCTACACCGCCCCCAACGCCGACCAGGCACTCGTCGAGCTCGAGCGCTTCGACGAGCAGTGGGGCGCCCGCTACCCCGCGACCGTGCGGGCGTGGCGCGACGCCTGGCAGCACGTCACACCGTTTCTCTCGTTGCCCGAGGAGCTGCGTCGCGCCGTCTACACGACCAACACGATCGAGGGGCTTCACCGCCAGATCCGCAAGGCGATCAAGACCCGCGGACACTTCCCCGACCAACAGGCCGCGACCAAGCTGATCTACTTGGCGATCATGAAGGCCGACGCCAAGTGGCAACGAAGCCGCACCTGGAGCGCACCACGCGCCGCCCTGAAGATCCACTTCGGAGACCGCTACCCCGGCTAACCACAACGACCATCAATCAAGTCGCCACGGCCTCACACACAGTTCGTCGGACAGTCTCCAGTTCGACTACACGCGTCCGCGCGTCAAGCCCAAAGGTGACTGGCAGGACCGCGACGCCCGCACGCAGTTGCTCGGCGACGTGGCAACAGATGCGGCGCGGGCGCTGCGCGCCGTCGAGCTCGACGAGGCACTGATCGCCAACGACACGATCGCCGACGCGGCGCGCCTGCTGCGCGAGATCGTCGGCCAGGAGTTCGACATCGCCGACGACGGAGGGGTCTCACGGCCGCGCGGTGGCCGGGGCCGCCAGATCGTCTCGGCGCACGATCCACAGATGCGTCATGGCCGCCAGACCCCGGCGCGGCGCTTCACCGGCTACAAGCTGCACGCCGCGGTTGCCGCGGACGCACCGATCGTGACCGCGATCAGCGTGTCGGCCGCCAACGAGCACGACGGCCAGCACGCCGGCGCGCTCGTCGACCAGCAACCCCCACAGCGGCGCCCGCGGCGCGTGATCGGCGACACCGCCTACGGCAACAGCGAAACGCTCGAGCGGCTCGCCGAGCGCTCCGTCGCGGTGCTCGCGCCGGTCCACACGACATCGCCGAAGGACGGGCCGATCCCCAAAGACGCGTTCGCGATCGACCTCGCGGCGGACACCGTGACCTGCCCGCAGGGCATCACCACAGCGATCTACAAGCCACGCAAGAACAGGCGCACGACCGGCGGTGATCGCGTCGCGCGCTTCGCCCGCACGCACTGCGAGCCCTGCCCGCTACGGGCCCAATGCGCCCCCAGCGGACGGCGCGACATCCGCATCAGACGCCGCGAAGACCTCCGACAAGCCGCCCTGCAAACGCTCTCAGACCCCGCCCAGCGCGAGCACCTCACAAAGACCCGGCCGCGCATCGAACGGCTGCTCGGACTCATGGTCCACCACTACCACGCGCGGAAGAGCCGCTACTTCGGAGCGCGAAAAGCGACGCTGCAGGCCGCCTGGACCGCCGTTTTGGTGAACCTGCACCCGATCGCCGCAGCCCTACGAACCCAGACCGCATAGACGCACGCAAAGCCACCTCCACCCGCGCACCCCCAACGCCATCACAAGCGAGAACCGCGGCCCCCCGAACACGCACTTTCTCAGCGGTCTCCGCGAGGAGGGACATCCTGCGATTCAGGTCCGAGAGCGCTCCTGGCAGGCGCGGAAGCAGCGCTCGGCTGGTGTGCGCTCAGCTGCCCAGTTGCATGGAATGCAGCGCGCGCGGATCGCGGGCGACCGACAGAAGCGTGCCTCAAGTCCCGCGCGACCGGCACCCGTCGCGTCGCGGCGATCCTAGGGCGGTACCGTTTCGGGGTCTCGTAGCAGCGCCGCAATGACGGCAGTGTTCGTGCGGGCGTGCGGCGGTAACGCTCCCAACGTCCACATCCGAGCGATTGCCTGGGCTAGACGTTCCACGCGGTAGGACAGATGGCCGTTGATCCAGCGATGGATCTCTCCTGCGCCATCGGGCGTCGTGATGGTGTCGGCCCAGTCCCGACTGCGCTGGCTGATCTCCATCTCGAGCTCCTGCCAGCCGCGCGTCGGGTCCGCGTCGCCATCGACGATTTCGGGCGAGAGAAACTCGTCGAGCCGGTGGTAGCGACCCCGCCTGCCGAAATCGGACAGCAATGTCAGCATCCGGCGCAAGTCCTTGTCGGCGCGCATGAACTCGAGGTCCTGCTGTACTGCGGGACGGGTTGCGTACTCGTCGACCTTCGCGACGAGAGCCCCCAGACCGTCGGTCAGCGCGACGAGATCGTGTCCAAACCCGCGTATGGTCCGGGGTAGCGGCAGGCTCTCTGTCGCGTTGAGTTCGGCCATTGCGTAGGTGAGTTTCAGGAAGCGTTCGAGCCCCTGAGCGAGAAGCTGCATCGGTAGGTGGTAGAAGTCGTTTGCGGCGTCGAGCTCGCGTAGCGCAGTGACCCCGAGCCCGATGAGCTTGACCGCAGCATCGAGCTCCTCGGTGAGCGCGACCTTCTGAAGCGTGGTGAGTTCGTCTGCATTCATTAGCCACCAGGAAGGTCACCAGATGGGCCGGACGACGGTCGACCGCCATTCCAACACCCGCAACGGATCCCGCCGTCTGCCTGTCGACTGCTTCAACGGACGACAGGCAGCAGTCCGTGCTGCGCCGGCCAGAGCGCTCGTATGCGCGACAACCCGCACTCTGCTCATCGGGGAGGCCGCCGTGGCGAGCGCCGCTGGTCGTTTGACGGTGGCGACGCGCGTCGGGTCGGCCTACGCTGCTTGGGTGTCTCGCCTGCATGCGGCGCTCGCCGCCATCGCCGCCGCCGTGCTGATCGCCGTCGTCGCTGTGGCATCGTCGGCCGACTGGTATTTCGCGTGCACCGATGAGGCCGGCAACCAGCTCGGTGGCATGGACTGCTTCAACACCAGCCCCAAGACCGAGTCAGCGCTTGCGGCCTGGCTTGGGTTCGACGCACTGGCGATCATCGGCGGGCTCGCAGTCGCAACCATCATCGTCATCGTCGCGATGTGGCTATGGCGCTGGTGGCACGACGCCAGGCGACCGAATGGCACCCCGGCCGCAGGCTAACCCTTGCGTTCCCCCTTGCGCCTGGAAGCGGCACGCGCGCTGTCGTTTCGCGCGGAAGCAGCACTCGCGGTTGCGTCGTCTGGTCGGGCTGCTGCGCGCCGGATCGCGCCGGAGCCGGTGGAACAATCGATCCATGATTCCAACGCGATCTGATGCTGAGCTCCGTAGCCAGAGCGCGCATGCGTTCTGGCATTTGAGGCAGACGCTGCGGCTCGCTGTGCACCTCGAGCGGCGTCGACGCGACGGGCAACGCGTTATGCAGGACACACTCGACGCTGCCGCGCTTGAGGCGTTCGCGGTGAGTGCCCGCGCGCTCACCGAATTCTTCTGGGCGGATCACGTACTGCGCAACGACGGTAGCCGGTGCTACCCCGAAGACTCGCGCGCACCCGACTGGTTCTTCGACGAGCCCGACCCGTGGGATCCCGGTCCACAGCCGAGCGTTCTCAAGGAGTTCGTGAGACGGGTTGGTTGGGGCGTTGCCCACGTCTCGTACCGACGAATCGATCCGCAGCAGGAATGGGGATGGTGGCATCTCGAGGTGTCACACCACCTCGCTTCGAGGTTCTATGACTTCGCCCGCGACGCACCAACGGGTCGCGTTACAGCGGACTTCTACGAGGGCGTGATGGCAGAGGTCATGGACTACCGGGAACAATCCGCAAGCCAACTGCCGTTCGCGTGGCTCGACGATCCGGCCGGGCCTGTGGGGACGCCGGGGCACGCGACGTTGATCGCCGATCTTCGGTAAGGCGTTTCAGATCGTCGACGGCGCACGGCGCCTCCGGCCACGTCGACAAGATCCCGGCGCCGCTGCCTGAACTATGACTCGCAAACGCAACAGAGACCGCCGACGTTCCGCAGAACGGACGGCGCGAGTTGGGAGCGCGAGTTCGCTGCGAGTAGTGGTCGCCACGTATCCGCGCGCGGAACTCTCAATTCTGCCTGAGCTTCCTCTCGTCAAGTCAGCGCTTCTGTATGCCGACACGGTGACGCTCCTGAGCCCGGTTACGACGATGCTTCTCCGAGCTGAGGCCCTCGCCGACTTCTCCTTGCAGCAGCAGGTCCGCCTTTACCGACGACTCGGACCGTATCTACTCGATGCTGACAAGCTCAGAGCTTTCGAGGCCGGCAGTGAGCTACTTGATCGCATCGTTTCATCGCCTGCATCGCGCGAGGACCTGCACCGTCGTATTGCGCTAACCAAGCAACTCCGACCGATGCAGGTCGGGGTCGAAGACACCGTTCGAGGCATGGTCCGCGACGCGGGGATGGACGAGCTTGCTCGTGCCCGGAAAGAGGGACTCGTCACGGTTGAGAGCGTCCATTCCGGCAGCACGGTCGACCTAATCGCTGACTGCGTCATCGCCGCCAAGCGCGCCGAGGTCGGAGAACGCTCCGACGATGCCTTTAGCGATCGCGTCGTCGACACATTCGTCAGCAAGCTTGCCAGGCATCTGTCATCTGGGCGGGAGTACCTCATGTTCGACGAGGAAGTCGCCTCCCTGACGCACGCGGCCGTCGAGGAGGGCTTGTTCAGGCCGGCAACTGGCGCCGCGGGCCGAACGGCTCAGGCGATGGCTGCGTCGGGCTTTGTCGGACGCCTGCCGACTTTCCCCACTGCCAGCCTCGACGAGGTGCTCGATATCCGTGCGGAGCTTGCAGAGCCGCTAACGCGATTTCGCAGTGCGATTGTGACCGTGGCAAACGGCTTAACCAGCGAGGCGTGGGAGATCAATTTCGAAGACGAGATCCACGACGCGTGGGTCGAGCGAGTTGCACCCGCGATCGCAGAGATTCAGGAATGGGTGCGCGACCGACAGTCATTGCTCGCGATGGCTGCTGGGATCGCGGGTGCAGCCAACACAAGTGCTCCCGGCCTAGCCGTCGTCGCTGCGGGCGTCGCCGGCCACGCGAATGCAGTCGCCGTCCTCGGAGGGGTCGCGGCCGGCGCCGCACCCGTGCTGCAAGCCCTACGTGACCGCCGTAACGACGCGAGCAAAATTCGGATGCAGCCGTTCTACCTTCTCCACGCGACCGAGCATGCTTTGAGTCGGACCTGAAGACACTGGCATGGAGTATGCGCGCTCCGCGCATCGACAATGCCCGTTGACGGGATCCCGGGCTCTCCAAGAGGCCGTCCGCCGGAGCAGACCGAAATGCCTTGACGGACTAGCACTGCCGTCGAGCCCGCGCGCGCCTCGCGCAGAGTGAAGCTTTCGACGGTTTCTGCACTCTCAGCCGCCGGGGGGAGCTGGCTTGTGCGCGTGGTGTTCTGGCGCGCGAGAAGCCGCGTGGCAGAGGCTAGGCCGTCAAGGCGTTTGGCTTCAGCGGGCTTCACGCGGTGTAGAGCTACGTCACTCGGCAGCCCTACCTGTGAAGCGCGCAGCGAGCGCTTCGTCGCGATCGGACTCTCGCGCCCGCGATTGCTGACGAGGCTACTTGTCTGGGGTGACAAGTAGCCTCGGGTGCGGACAGTTGGCCCATGGTGGCCGCGAGACAAAGATCGCCCCGGCGCAGCTAGAGACTGCCCGGGGCTTGGCAAGGAGGTATGAGCTCCATGCAGGCTAAGCGTACGCGCGACGCTGTAAGCGATGTCGCAACTTACCCAATGCGGCTCGGCGAGCACGACGCCGGCACGCTAGCCGCTAGAGCCGGGCACCTACTCGCCACGACGCCTGGGCGGCGCCTGACCGCGGGCGCAAAGCGTATTTCGCGCGCGTTCAGCGAACCAGGTGTCGGTCGACATGTACCCGCGCGTCGACTGAGGGGGTCACGAACGCAAGCCGCTGCCGACAGCACCGCAGCAATTCAGCCTTGACGCAGGAGGAATGGAGCTACAACATGCATCAGCACACCATTCAAGGTTTCCGCAGTTGTGGCACGACTGCAGCGACCAGGGGAGAGGGGACCCCGATGATGAGGCAGCTCAAGACGGCTGGCGGCGTGGCGACGCTCGTGAGTGTCGCTGTCATCGCTCTGACCGTCCTTCCGATGGCTGCCTCAGCAGCCGTCTACAGCGTGTGGAACTGCGCAAACGCCAGCGGGCAGCCTCTCGACGCCGGCGACTGGACAGGCGAGACCCTCCAGGGTGGAGGAGTCAATGTGGCGCGCTCGACGTGCAGCGCGGACACCGCCGGCCCGGGCGCGCTGATCGCCGAAGCGAACACTGGGCCTTTCCAATCAGGCCAGCGCTACTTCGCTGCCGCGCGCTTCAAAGTTGCCGCTCCGAGCTCGACCCTGATCCGGCGAGCGGACCTGTGGTGGGCGAACGTCGCGACGTCTCCCGCGAGGATCGAGGTGTCGAGCGACTTCGCGAACCCGTTCTATCGCCGTATCGGCGGGGGATTCGGAGTTTTCGCGGCGGGGCGGCCGAGCGTCGCGTACTCGGCGGCCAATCACCAGGCGTTCAGTGGCCTGGCGGGTCCGAACCTATTCGTGAACGCGAGCTGCGGGTCGTACTGCCCGTGGGCGGGTGCGCGGGCAGCGCGTTTCGCGATCTACCGCACACGTCTGCTCGTCGACGATGTAAGCGCACCTCGAGGCGGGGCGATCGGGCTGCGCCAGCACGCGCGAGTCGGCACGGCTACCCCGCTGATCGCCGGCGCAACGGACGCGGGCGGAGGCGTGCGCGAGATCACCCTTCGCGTCGACAACCAGGTGGTGAAGCGGATCGCCGCTGGCGGGACGTGCAATGACGTCGACGAGACCAACGGTGACCCTTACGAGTACGCGCGGATGCGGCCGTGCCCCGGCAGGCTCGCGGGTACATTGACCCTCAACCCATCCCAGCTGAGCGGCGATCCGCAGCAGGCTGCGATCGTCGCGACCGACGCCGAAGGCACGAGCACCCTCATCGCGCGCGCGACCGTTGCGCGCGCAGCGCCGCAGGGCTTCCACGATGCTCAGGGCTTCGTCAACCCCGACCTGAACATCGCGGTGCCGCGCGTCGCTAACGGCGTCGGCGCTGGACCCTCACGCGCGCAGCTGGGCCTCATTGGCAAGCGCGGATTGAAGGGGCGCGCCACGGTCATGTCAACGGGTCGCGCACGTGTTCGCGCGCGACTCGCGACTCCCACGGGGGTACCGATCGTTGGAGCGCGCGTGTGGATCGCGACCGCAGTTCGCGCGGGCGCATGGCAGGTCACCGGCCCGCCGCTGACCACCTCGAAGACCGGACAGGTGAGCACCCGGCTGCCGGCTGGGAAACCAAGCCGCTTCGTGCAGCTCGTGTACTTCCCGTACAGCAACAGCAGCAGTCAGCACACGCTCTCGCCCGCAGCGCGCCTAAGCGTGCGGTCGCGCTCGACGATCCACGTCGATCAGCGGCTGTTCATCACGGGCCAGACCGCGCATTTCCGCGGCACCATCACAACCCGCCCGGTCGCTGCGCGCCACCTCGTCATCTTGCAGGCCTTAGTGCGAGGCAAGTGGAGCCCCTTCAGGACCGTGCGTTCCAACAGCAAGGGCCGCTGGCGCATTAACTACCGGTTTGAGGCCACCCGCCGACCGTCGAGATACAAGTTCCGCGCCGTGGTGCCCCACCAAAAGGGCGATTTCTACGCTTCGGGACGATCGAAGATGATCAGCACCATCGTGACGCCGTGAACGATCCACAGGAGGCAGGGCCAATGAAGCGTCTTTTCCCAACCGGGCGGTACGCCAACGTCACCGCCACGCTGGCGCTCATCGTCGCGCTCAGCGGGACGTCATACGCCGCGGTGAAGATCTCCGGCAAGAACATCACTAACAACTCGATCAGCTCCATCAAGATCAAGAACCGCTCGCTGCTCGCCGCCGACTTCAAGAAGGGTCAGCTCGTCCTCGCGCGCATTCGCACCGGTGCGCCGCTACAGGTCGCCGGCGGCTCGGACGGGCGGGCGGTCGCGTCGTGTCGGGCCGGGGAGCGCGCCGTGAACGGCGGCATGGGGCTCAACGTAGGCAATTTCAAAGTTCTCTCCGACGTGCCTGTGGTGCAAGGAAACGTGACCAACGGGCCCCCCATTGGCTGGTCTGTCCAGGTAGAGAACCTAACTACGACTCCGCAGCGGCTGGATGTGTACGTCATCTGCCTACGGGCGTAAACCGCGTCGAGCGGCCGCCGCACGTTTGTGCAACCTACGTCGCAGCGGTCAGTAGCGCCCCTCTCCCAATCAGCGCGACAGGTGCCCGGCCGGCCATTGCGAGCTTGGGGGGTCGCTGATCGCCGCTTCTGGCGACAGTTGCCCAGCATGCCGCCGTCACGCGACTTTGACACCCGGGTACCGGCCGCATGGCAGCCCCTCGTGTCAGAGCGCGAGTGGACAACGATCGGCGCGTTACTCGGTGCGGACGTCGCGGCGCTCAGGGATCTGCGCGTGCGACTGGAATTCCTCGCCCCGGGTGACCGGCGTCTCCTACTGGACAACCTCGCAAGGACGGCCACCGAGGACGCCGGCAAGGGACCGCAGCAGATCCTCTTCTTCGCCTTCGTCATCACGTTCGACCACGTCATTCGGCGGTCCGCTGAACAGATCGCGCGCGAGCAAGACCGCGGCCGAGACGATTCGCCGGCTTCCGTCGTCGACCTGCCAGCTCGCCGGGAGGCGTGAGGCGTGAATCAGCACGGACAGGGATTCGAGGCGCTGGCCAGCGCAAACTACGAAGCGATCAAGGACGATGTGATCGCCACGCTGCGAGGCCACCTGGCGGCCGACAACATGCACGTCGACCCGCTGGATCTCGAAGCCGCCTACAACCTCGCCTGGCACGCGCTCTCCGTCCAGATGGAGCAAAGCGCCGAGCAGATCAACAACCTCGGCGGGTGGCTTGCGATGGTGGCGTACCGGCGGGCGATCGACGATGTACGTCGCACCCGTGGTCGCCTGCAGGAGGGGCACATCGCGGTCGTCGAACACAACGACGCCACCGGCGACGGCTACGAGCCCGACGTCGACGCGGACCTCGACGTCCGCAATGCGTTTCACAAGTGGCGCATCTCGCTGCGCCTGCGCTTGGATGCGCGCGAGCAGCAGGCCGTCAGCCTGTGTATGCACCTCTCGCACAAGGAAGTGAGCGCGCGGATGGGCATTTCCCCCAATCGCTTGCACAAGGTCATGGTGAGCGCCAATAAGAAGCTCGATGGGCTCTTGAACCTCATCACCCGCGGCGACTGGTGTGAGGAGCAGCGGTCGCTGATCACCGCGTACGCGCTGTGTTTGCACGAGCCGGGAAGCGAGCGCCACCAGCTCGCCGCCGCGCACTTGGCGGCGTGTCCTGCGTGCGCGTCGTACGTGCGCGCGTTGCGTGGCATCGCCGTCGTCGTGCCTCCGGTCGGTGGCGTTGAAGCCATCACGGTGGCGGGCGGCGGCGTGATCGGCGGGCTTACTGGTGTAGCCCTGAAGACCGGTGGGGGAGGTGCCGCGGCGGGCGGCGGGGTGCTGACCACCTTGGGACTCAAGACCGCCACGGTTTGTGCGACCGCTGCCTGTGCCGTCGGGGGCGCTGTCGTGATCATCGAGCACCGCCCGGTGGAGCGAACGCCAGCGAAGCCAACAGCGAAGCAGCCGCTCCCAGCCGTCATCGCGAAGGTGCCCGCCAAGACCATGGCCAACCTCGCCTCGACCGGACAGCGCAACACCGCGAAACCGACTCGCGAGACTGCTTCGCGGAGCAGTACGCCTCCGGACCCCAACAGCCAAGCCGCGCAACAGATCAGTGAGCTCGGGATCGAGTCGACGGCGAACTCGGGCTCCAGCCTGACGCCAGTGCGCGCCGTCCAGCCCGTGCAATCGGGCGGCGTCTCAGAGTTCGGGCCCGAGTAACACCCCACTGCCGCAGCCACCACAACACCGGCCCGGCGGGAGATGACGCGCGACGCAACTCGGGGGGTCGCGCACCGGCACTGCTGACGACAGGGCCACATGCGAAGCGAACAGGGCCTTGACGAACGCGGCCACGCCCGACGCGTGGCGTGATGACCGCCGACCCGTTCTTCGCACCGCTGCTTCACGCCGAGCCTCGCGGGGACGAGCCCACGCGGGACGGCCAAGCTGACGCGAGTCAGAACGACGTCGACCAGTGGTTCGCTCGAGCGGCCAGCGGGCAGACGTTGGCGGGCCACAGCGACAGCGCTGCGCAGTCCGAACTGCTCGGCGCGGCCGGCCTTCCACTTGACGGCGATCTGGTCCGTCCCGCACGTCAGCCCGCTGGCCGCCTCGCGCGTTCAGCGACGCGACGTAGCAACCCAGCTCGCGCTGCGGCGCGGCCGCGGCGCGCCTGGCGCTCGCGGGCTCTCGCGGGCGCTGCACTGCTGACGACCGCGTTGCTCATCGCCGTGGTCTCTGTGATGCGACCGGCGCACCCCGTACGGGACGGGGCCCCACCGCCCGGGGTGACCGAGGGCACTCTGAGCACCGCGATCGGGCTGCCAGCACGACCCGCCGCCGACCGGATCCAAGCTGTCGCCACACGCGCAGCTCAGCAACGCCGACAGTTGCGGCGGGCGCGCGCTTCCAGGCGCCAGCGACCACCGCAACGCGCTGGAGGTACCGGCACGCGCGCGGATCGGCTTCCTTCACCGCGACGGCCGCCGCCCGGGCCTGCGCCAGCCCCCGGCCCGCCGCGCCGGCCTTACAGCTCATGCGAGTTCGACCTCTGTTGACAGACCCCGATTCACCTACCTCACCGGGAGACCAACCATGCCCACACGCAGCACAGCGATCCGTCTTGCCACGTCGTTGGCAGTGGTCGTCAGTACAACGGCCGCATTCAGCCTGCAGGCGCTGCGAGGCGCCGGTCTGAACGGCAAGCCACCCGAGAACTCGGCGGTCATCAAGAAGCTCATCGATGACCTCACGAACAACTGGGAGTGGCTGATCATCACCGGCATGGGGATGGTGCTGATCATCCTCGCGGGCCTGCTGATGGTCGGCTCACGCACCGCGCCGGACTGGCTGTTCAAGGTCATCGGTGGCGTCCTGCTCATCCTCGTCGTCATCCCGACCGCCCTCGCGTAGCGGCATCACCCCGTGAAACGCGTCGGCTGGATCGTTATCGCCGCGGCACTGACCTGGCTGCTGCTGGCCGCGCCTGCCAGCGCCGCCTCGCACGCGCCGGGTCTGGCGCTGGGCATTGACGATCCGACCGGCATCACGGATGCCGTTGGCGGCTTACTGAAGAAGCTCGGCGGCGTCGCTCTGGGGGGCCTTGAGTGGACCACCGACGTCGCCGGCAAGTTCATCATCAACACGCTCGGCGGCCTGGTCGATCTGCTGATTCCCGACAGCTGGGCCAAGCAGGGCGTGGCGATCATGCAATGGGTCGTCGCGGTCCCCAACTACGGCGCGCGGGTCACGTCACCAGAGGGCTCCAGCAGCTACGCGTTCGCCGGGATCAACGAGCTGCGCGACCTGTTCGTCTGGCTGGGCATCGCGCTGCTGCCGCT
The DNA here is from genome assembly GCA_963705315.1 of uncultured Actinomycetes bacterium. Taxonomy (GTDB): domain Bacteria; phylum Actinomycetota; class Thermoleophilia; order Solirubrobacterales; family Solirubrobacteraceae; genus CADCVQ01. Next base: position 2,840,643 of record OY970068.1, on the reverse strand, counting down.
GAGCCTGACCTACGCCAGCACCCGCGCGATGTTCGGCCTCGGCGATCACGTCGCGGCGCCCGTCATGCGCACACTCGGGATCGCCGTCGTGCTGATCTCCTACACCTGGCTGTGGGGTCAGATGGCGGCGATCTGCAACCAGATCACCAAGGCGATTCTCGGCGTCTCGTCGATCACCGCCGGCATCAATACGCTGATGGAGTTCATCGTCGGCGGCTCCGCGCTTGGCGGGCTGCCGCTGATCGGGCTGCTCGTGATGGGCGCCGCCGGCCTCGCGCTCCTGGCGCTGATCTTCGTGAAGGTGCTGATGATCCTCGTCGGCGCGATCGTCTACGTGACCGGGCCGCTGATGATCGGTGTGGCACCCACCGAGCGCGGCGCCGCGGCCGCGCGCGCGTGGCTCACGCTCGCGATCGGCCTGTTCGTGCTGCCGATGCTGTGGGCGACCGTCATCTCCGTGTCCGCGCTGCTGGTCAGCGACAGCAGCGGCGCGGGCGCGATCATCGGGACCAGCAGTGACCTGGGCAAGCTGCTGGGCGGCCTCGTCCTCGCGCTCGCCGGGATCGCTGGGTTCTGGCTAAACCTCAAGCTGACGAAGTTCGCGGCGGCGATCCTCGGCGGCCAGATCGCGGGGATGCTCGCGCTCGCCGGCGGCGGGATGCGCGGCGGCGGGAGCGGTAGCCGCCGCGGGCCCAGCAACGCGCGCGACGCACTGAACGCCTTCGGTAGACGCCCCGGCTCGGGCACCACGCGTGGCGCAGCGGGCGGTCGCGTCGCCTCGATGCTCAGCGCCACACGCGGCGGCGCCGGGAGCGTCGCCCGCGGCGGCTCGGCCGGCGCTGCCACCGCGAAACGCGGCAGCGGCAACCCGACCCCGGCTGCCCAGTCACACGGCGCGGCGAAAGCTGGAGCGGTCGCAACCCGCATGGCGCGCGCCGGCCGCACGGGACGAAGCGCCCCGGCAACCACCGCCACATCGCCAGGTGCCACCCCCAGCCCGATCTCACGACCGACCAAGCCACCAGGGGAGTGCAAAGCGACGCAGCGCCCGCCGACGTCACCGGCGCCAGCCAGCACACCCACGCCGCCCCGCGGCACCTCGAGCAGCGCGAGCCCGGCGCGAAGCGAGCCGCGCGCAGCGTCCCCGAAGCCGACTGCGGCGCCGACCACACGGGCCGCCCGGATGCCGCGCCGAAGGAAAGGAACCTGATGCAGACCTTCCGCCGCCTCAACGATGGAACCCGCTACTACGGTCTGACCTGGCGCGGCTGGCTGACCGCCACGATCGCCGCGGGCCTGCTGTACCTCGCAGTGCGCTTCTCGCCGCTGAGTCACAAGCCGACGATCACGCTCACGCTTTTCGTGATGGCCGCGACGGGCACCGCGCTGCACGCCGTCAGCGGCCAGGCGCTCGGCCCGGGACGCTACGTCCTGGCGATCGTCCGCTGGCGCTTCGGACCCGCCAGCTTTGTCGCGCCCGACGCTCAGCACCCGGTCAGCGGCGGGGTGATCGTCGATGCGGTCCCGCTGCTGCTCGCCGGCAGCGATGACGCTGCGTGGTGGCAACCGGAGGTGCCCGGCACCACGGCAGCACCCAACCCCACCGTGGCTGCCAATCCCTCTCGCCAGTAGGGATGGCCATCGTGACCAGCCGCGCCGACGTCGCCCAGCCCGCCCGGCACGTGCGCGCGCGCCGCGACACCAACCGCGCTGACAGCCAGCGCCGGCGCTCCAGTGCGACGATCGACGAGCTCGTCAACGTCGCCGCGCTCGAGCCCGACGGCCTGGTGATCACTGACGACGGTGAGTACGTCCGCGTCATCGAATGCCAGCACGTCCCCAATGTCATCAGCGCCGACCCGAGCGTCATCTCATCGATCGAGAAGGCCTGGTCTGGCATCTGCGCCGCCATCCCCGACCTGCAAGGTCTCAGCTTCTACGCGCAGAGCGACCCGATCCCGATCGCCGACGCGATGCTCGAAGACCACCAACGCGTCGAGCTCGCGGTCGCCGACGATCGCAACCACGGCCGCGATGAGCTCGCGCGCAGCCGCCGGCGGTTCTTGCAAGCTCAGACGCAGTCAGTCACCGAGGCCGCCCGCGGAGAACAGCCCGCCGTGTCCGCGCGCTACTGGGTCGCGGTGCCCTACCGCCCAGACGTACACCCACTCACCCGCCTCAAGCAGGCGTGGACGCGCTCGAATGGCCAGGTGCGCACCAGCTGGGAGCACCATCAGCGCGCCGCCCGAGAGAGCCTGCGCTACACCGAGAACGTCGCCGGCCAGCTCGCCGCGATGGGCATCGACCCGCACATCATGGACCCCGTCGAGATCCTCGCAATCGCGTGGGAGCGACTGCACCCCGCCGCCGCGACGCTGCCCGTCTTTGAGGACTTCGACGCCGTCGCGCAAATCGTGCAGGCGACCACACCCGACGCCGCCCGAGCGCACCGCCAGCAGATCATCGACGCGCTATGCAGCAGCGAGGAGCCCGTCGGCCTGGATGCAGCGGACCGGCGCTGGCTGCGCCACGCCGACGGCACGCTCGAGGAAACCGTGCACCTCGGCACACCACCCGAGGAGACCTCCCCGTGGTGGCTGGCCTATCTGCTGCAGGTGCCGTTGCCAACCACCGTCGCCGTGCACATCCGCGTCGGCGACCGCAGCCGCACGCGCGTCGCTCAGCGACGGCGCTGGAAGCGACTGCGCTCCGCCGTGGACTACAAGGAGCGACGGGGCATCGCCGTCGGCGTCGAGGAAACCGATGCGCGCGACGAAGCGGCCGACCTCGACGCCGACCTCGCAAAGACCGTGGCGGCGACCGTCTACCGCGTCTCGGTGTACGCGTCCTTTCGCCACCCCGGCGGTGACGAGGACGCGTTCGACGAGCTCGTCAGCGAGGCAGCCAAGACGTTTGCGTCATTCACCGACGCGCGCGTCCTGCGCGGCCACTGCCTCGGCGCCCCCGGGTTCGCCTCAACCCTGCCGATCGGCGTTGACCGCCTCAACGCCCACCGCCTCTACGCGCATCGCAACATCGCTCACTGCGTGCCGCTGGCCACCGCGGCCTGCGGATGCCCCGAAGGACCGATCCTCGGTTTCAGTGACCCCGGCGGAACACTCGAACGCGTCAACCCGTTCGATCGGCTGTTCTCCACGCACGTCACGCTGATCGCCGGCCCCAGCGGCGGCGGCAAGACCGTCGCCTCCAACGCCCTGCTCGAGCGCGCGATCGCGCAAGGCATGCGCGGCTGGATCGTCGACAGGTCCAGCACCCGCAACGAGGACGGAACCGCCCGAACGCAGGGCCACTACGACGCGCTGCTCAGCCTCGTGCCCGGCGCACGGTGCATCCACGTCGGCAGCCGCGGCGGCGACGTCGTATGCCCCTGGGACGTCCCCGACCCGACGCGCGTATCAAGCGACAAGCTCGAGTTCCTGCTGGCACTGCACGCCCTGCTGATCGGCGACGTGCACGGCGACGAGCGCCACCTCAACTCACTCGAAGAGTCGCTGCTGACCACAGCGATATCCGCCGTCTACAAACACTGCGCCACCAGTGGGGAACGACCCCGCGAAACGCTGCTCGTCGACGAGCTGCAGCGCGCGGGGGAGACCACGGGGATCGACGGCCAGATCGCCAGCACGCTGCACTCGCTCGTCGCGCGCCTGGCGCCCTACAAACAGGGTGGCCCGCTCGAGCACATCGCCGACGACGCCACCACCGTCCAGCGCGACCCGCCACTCACGCTCTTTGACATCGCCGGCGCGCCCGACCGGCTGACGCCTGCCCTCGTCCTCACGATCGTCGATCACATCGACAACGTCATCCAGAGCACCCGCGCACGACACGTCAGCGGAACGCTCGATGACCTCGGCCCGTGGGCCGGACGGCTGTTCCTCGTCGTCGAGGAAGGCTGGCGCCTGACGTCCTCCAAAGCCGCCGGCAGCTGGCTGAACGAGTACGCCCGCCGATCACGTCACTACGCCCTGTGGCTGATCTTCGTCACCCAGCACTTCAAAGACATGGACAACGAGCAGGGCCGCGCACTACTGGAAAACAGCAGCCTGCGGCTGTGTTTCGCCAACAGCCGCCAGGACCTCGAGCACGCCCGTCACCCCCTCGGCCTCACCGACACCGACATCGACGCGATCGCCAGCCTGGTGACCCGCAAAGGCCTGTACTCCACCGTCTACCTCGTCAGCCCCCGCGGCCGCGGCCGTGTACGCATCGTCCTCGGCGACCTCGAGTACTGGATCTGCAGCAACGACCCAGACCGCGACCAGCCCCCACGAGCCGCCGCCAACGCCGAGGCCGACGGCGACCCGTGGCTCGCGCTACGCCTGCTGTGCACCCCCGCATGGCACGAGGCCTACCGCGACCACCTCCCCGCTCACTGACCGGTGCTCACGATGCGCGTGTTCACCCCCCTGGTTGCCCTCCTGGCCAGCCACGCGGTCCTTGCCGGCTGTGGCGTACACGACCCCTACCAAGGCGCCACCGCGACTTCACCCACACGCCCGACCGCGACGACTCCAGCCAGCACCCCGCCGGCGGCGGCCTCGCCCGACGGCGACGAGACGCATCCCTCGCTGAGCCCCGCTCAGCGCGACGCCGAGCGTCGGGCTCGGCGCGCCGCGCGGACGTTTCTCAGCGGCTATCTGCGCTACAGCTACGCCCAGGCGACGGGGGCAGCGATCCGCGCCGTCACGCCGGCGCTGCGCCGCGAGCTCGCGCGCCACCCGCCACGTGTCAGCAGGGAGCTCGTACAGTCCGCCCGTCCGCGGGTCACGAGTCTGCGAGCGACCGGTGTTCGCCGCGACCGCGTGTACCTGCTCGCGCAGATCACCGACGGGCACACCAGCTACGCCACCACACTCACCGCGACGCGGCACGACGGCACGCGGTGGCTGGTCAGTGAGGTGCAGTAGATGGCCGCGCCCGCCGCCGCCCGCGCCGGCGTTCTGGCCTGGCAGCACCGCCGGTCGGTCGCGTGGCTGCTCGCCGTCTTTCTCGGGATCCCGCTTGCGATCGCGATGATGATCGCGGTCCTGCTGGGCGGCAGCGTCGACAGCGCGCCCGGGCAGTACAGGCCCTCAGCGCTGGCGCTGCGAGACATCCCCGCGCCTTACCTGCGCGCCTACCAGGCCGGCGCCGCCGACTACGGCCTTGCGTGGGAGTACGTGGCCGCGATCGGCAAGATCGAGACGGACCACGGACGCTCCACCGCGGTCGGCGTCACGTCCGGCGTGAACTTCGCCGGCTGCTGCGCCGGCCCCATGCAGTTCTACGTCCAAGGCGCCGGCGGCGGCACCTGGGGCGCCTACGCCGTCGACGGCAACCACGACGGACGGAAGAACGTCTACGACTTCCACGACGCGATCCCCACGGCCGCCAAATACCTCAAGGCCAGCGGCGCACCCAAGGACTGGGACAAGGCGATCTTCGCCTACAACCACGCCAGCTGGTACGTCGCCGACGTCAAGCACCAGGCCGAGCTGTATCGCGGCGAACCCATCGCGGCCGCCGGCCTCAGTGGCACAGGCGACCCCGACGCCAAGGCACTGGCCAACAACCCGAAGATCACCTTCTCACACCCCGGCCCCGAGAAGGCCGATCTGCGCAGCGGCCGAATCTCACCGCGGCTCGTCGCGCTGCTGTCACTCATCACACAGACGCACCGCATCAGCATCTTCGCGCTCGCGTCCGACCACAAGCCCGGTACCAACCACGAAGCCGGCCGCGCCACCGACATCTGGATGGTCGACGGCGACAACTGCTACCCACCCAACCGCTCGGGCGGCTGCTGGAAGCTCGCCCAAGAGCTCGCGCGCATCAGCGGCTGCCTGCACCCGACCGAGCTCATCTATTACTTCGACCCCAGACCAGGCTTTCAGGACGCCAACCGCGACGGCGGCGACGACAGCTTCGCCAAGTCCGATCACGACGACCACATCCACGTCGGCTACGACGGACCACTCGGACCACGGCACTACGGCGTCAACGTCACGCCGTGCTCCAAAGCCGCGCTCACCGGCGGGGGCTGATGTACGCCACCACGACCACATTCAGGCGAGAACGCGTCGCACCCCTGGTGGTGCTGTGGGCACTCACAGGCGCCCTTACGGCCCTCGGAGCGCTGATCGGCGCGGTGTCTCCCGGTCTCGCTCCTGGCGGCACACCACACCCCACGCTGCGCGGCAGCAGCCACGAGGCGCTGAGCATCGTCACGCACAACCTCGGCGTCCTCGCAGCACCCCTAATCCTCGCCGTCACCGGCTGGGCAACATCGCGGATCACACGCACGATCGGCGACGCCGTGGTCACAGCGACGGTCCTCGTCAGCCCGCTGCTCGTCGGCGCCGCCATCGGACGTCACGGCAGCCAACTGCTCGCCTACCTACCGCACGTCCCCATCGAATGGGCCGCGCTCAGCGCCGCCTCCGGCGCCTGGATAGCAGCACGGCGAGGTGAGACCACACCTCGCGCGCTGGCGGGCTACGGCGCCATGGCGATCGCGCTCGCAACCCTCGCTGCCATCATCGAAACGGCCGCCATCCCACACGCCAGCTAATGCCGACACCGCACCGCACATGAACCGTTTGCGATTGCCCCCAATCGACATGACCGTCGCTGGCGAACGCGAACACCGCGTGCGCATGTGGTCAAGCATCGGCAGGCGGCCCGCCGCCGCACCACGATTCACGACCGTGACCTTCACGACGTCGCTGCCTGACCGCGGCGCGTTCCTGGGGTCGACCTACGTCGCGGACCCCAACACGCCCGCCGACCTCATGGTCGACCACTTCCGCGTCAAGCGCGATGGGTCGCCGACGATTCGTCTGGACATCCCGCCGGTGGCCGAACCGGGAGAGGCCTACGCACGCGCATGTCTGCTCGACCACATCGCCGAACTCCAAGATCTGCTCCTGGAGGCACTCGAGCAGCCAGCTGTTATCGACGTTCCACCAGACACGCTCGACACGGTCGTAGCCACCTGGCCAGCCGCGTCGAGCGCCGACCAGTCATGCAGCTCTTCTGCACGGTGGCGATCCACACCGGGGAGGGGTCCTCGAGCCAGACCTCGTGGCGATGCACCCACGCCACCGAGGCAGCCGCCTCGTTGGCATCGCAAACGACAGACGAGTCGCCGCACGCGAGCTCCTGCAGCGCAGCGGGCGCCCCCTGGTGGCTCGCGGCGAGCTGTGCCAAGAAGGCGTCCGTACGAAACGCGCGCTGCGCAGATTGAGCGTCCTTGCTCCCCTTGAGTCAACCCATGAGCGAACCCTCAAAGACCAGCCCAGTCCGGAGTCCGGAATCGGTGTCTGCTGCGCACTCGCGATCAGCCTCGCGGCTATCGCCGCGGTCATCGAAACCCTCGTGATTCCGCACGCATGCTGATGCTTCCGACACCGCTGACCATCACGTCCTCGACGGCACCACGAGGCACCCGGACGGTTCAGCGAACCCTACAGAGAACCCTACAAATGCTGTGTAGGGGCCGGCCGCCGGAGCCCCCGGTTTTACAGGCCCGTAGACCCTTCACCCTGCATGACCACCCGCCCTCCACGTTGTTTTGTTCGGGTGGTCATGCAGTCTTCCGGGTGGCCTTGTGATCAGGGGGCTCCGGCGGCCGGAACGAGTCCTCGCGGACAGGGGTGAAATGGGAGTAGGGGACCAACAAGGCTGCTGGCAGGAGAACGCGCTAACGCTTGTTCTCCTTGCCAGCAACACACGCAACACCAGGCGGCGCGGTGAGCTGGCCAGCAGCGCGCAAGCGGACGTCGCCGGGCGCGCGGAGGTGTCGTCGTGAGCGGGCGATCCGTGCGTCCGGGCCCACAGTCGATCGCCGCGCTGCACTGGCTCGCGCGGCTCGGCGCCGCGCCCGGCGAACCGCTCGCACTCGTCATGCACTGGAGCACACGCGCGCTGTATGACCACGTCGCGCGGCTTGAGCACAGCGGATTGGTGCGGCGCATCGCGATGACCCGCGGAAGCGGTTCGCTGCTCGTCATCACTGCCGACGGGGCGCGGATGACCGGCTGCCCGGGTGTCAGCGCACCGAGGTCTGTTGCCCCGACGACCTGGGCGCACGTCAGCGCCTGCGCCTGGGCCGCCGCGTGGTTTGACGTGCGCGGTCGCGACTGGCTCAGCAGCCGGGAAATCCTGCGCGACGACGTCTGGCAGGGCCACGTCAGTTATCAGGACGGCTACGGCCGCACCCAGCGCCAACGTCACCGCCCGGATCTCGTTACCTACATCGGCGACGCGCGGCGACCGGTCGCCGTCGAGGTCGAGCTGCAGCCCAAGACCCCGGCCAGGCTGCGCGGCATCCTGGCGATGTACGAGGCGCGCACCGCCGACCCGACGCCCGAGCTCGCCGGCGTCGTGTACATCAGCAGCGGCCAACGCGTCACCAAGCCCCTGCGCGCGGCCGCGGCGGTGGTCGAGCTCGGCGAGCACCCCGACGGGCGCCTGCGCGTGCTCGACCTCGACGACGTCATCGAACAGACCCGCGAAGCAGGGTGCACGAATCGCGCGCAGCCGCGCATACCGGATTCGCCAGCAAGAAGCTGAGAGCGGCACAGAAGCCGGGGGGTCGCTGATCGCGCGAGGTGACGACAGCGGCCCATGAAGCATCAGACGCCACAGGCATGTCCGCGTCACTGCCTGACGTCGCCCTGAACGCTGGGCTGCTCGCCGCGGTCGTGGCGGGCGCGATCGGCGCGGCGCTGGCGTGGTGGATGCGCCGACGCACCAGCCTCAGCATCCGCAACCTCTACCTCCTGGCGATCGTCCTGCTCGTCGCGTTCGCAGCCGTCGCCGCGACGCACACGTGGACTGCCGTGCTCGTGCTCGGCCCACTCGCGGTGTTCGCGAGCTCGGCGAGTCTCGTCGGGCGCCGCTGGCGCCTGTCAGACCTCGGGGCCGGCGAGGAGCTGCGCCGCTATGAGCAGCAGCGCCGCTGGATCTGGCAACCGCCGCCCGCCCGCGACGCCGGCGAAAAGGTCTACATCGCCACGCAGGGCGAGATCGTGCATGAGCGCCCATGGCCAGCCAACGAGCCCTACGTTCCGATGAGCGCCGACGACGCGGCGCGACTGCCGCGGCGCGCCGGCCAGCACGTCGCGAGCTTCGGCGCCACCGGCTCAGGCAAGACGACCAGCGTCCTGCGGGCCGTCGCGGGACGCGTCCTTTGCGACGACTCAGCGCTGCTCGCGGTCGACCCCAAAGGCGATCCGCAGACCGAGATGTTCCTGCGGCGTCTCGCCGCGGTAGCCGGCCGGCCGTTCGTGCTCTTCGACCCGCTCAGCCTGCAGACCGATCGCTGGCAACCGCTGTGGGGCGAGCGCCCCTCAGCTGTCGTCGCGCGCGTTCTGGCAGGCATCGAGAAAAGCGAGCCGTACTACTTCAACACGCTGCGCCAGCACGTCACGCTGATCGCAACCGTCCTACACGCCAGTGGGCACTGGCCACCGTCCTTTCCGTTTCTCATCCAGGCCGCGCAGGTCGAGCGCTACGACCGCGTGCTGCTCCTCGCGCGCGGTGTCCAGGCCCATCACCCTGACCTGTGGAGGCGCGCGAGCGACCACGAGGAGTGGGTGCAATCACGCGAAGGCAAGCAGGCGCTCAAAGGCGGCCTCGTGCTGCTGGACAACGTCCTGGGAGACGCCTGGCGGACAGTCCTCGAACCGCGCCACGCCAGCGACGCGCAGGCTCCGGTCGGCGTCTCGGTCGCGGGCGCGATCCGCGGGGGCGCGATCGTTCTGTGGCGAACGCACGTCGACGAGATGCCCGACGAAGCGCGGGCCATCACGCCTCTCGCGCTCGCCGACATCCATGCCTCGGCGATCCACGCCGATGGCAAGGCGTGGACGCTCATGCTCGACGAGTTCGGCGCGATCGTGCGGACGTGCGCACCCCACGCCCTCGCGTTGCTGCAGCGCGGGCGAACCCACAACGGCCAGGTCCACGTGATCACGCAGTCGATCGCCGACGTCGAGGCGCTGACCGGGCAGAGGGGACTGCTGGACTCGCTCAGCGACAACTTCGCCGGCTTCGTGGTTCACCGGCAAACCAGCCCGGAGTCACGCGACTGGCTGGCCAAGCTCATGGGCACGACCGCGCTGTGGCAGTCCACCGACCAAACCAGCGGGCACGGCATGAACAACACGGGCGCGGGCTCACGGCGGCGTATCCGCGAGTTCCGCGTCGGCTCTGACACGTTCGCCGAGCTGCGTGTCGGCGAAGCACTCATCTACAGCACGTACGCCAAACCGACACGCGTCCTCGTCGACGAGCTCGTGCTCCCCCAACGACGCACGAATCGACGGATCGGCGCCGGCGATCAACACGCCTGCGAGATCGCGGTCCACGCGGCCACCGAGCTGCCAGCCTCGCCACCGCGCAAAGCCGCGGAACGCAAGGCCAAGCCAGCAGCCGCCACCCGTCCTGCCCGTGCGAACGGTCGCATTGTCGCCCGGGCCATCCCGGCATCGGAGCTCACCGCGGCGCCGGAAACTGGCAGCGCAGCGCCCAAGGAGGTCCGGCCATCAGCGGGTGGCGATGGCGACCTGTACGACATCTGAGAACTGCTGCCGATCGGTGCACAGAAAGCCGGGGGGTCGCACATAGCGACACGTGACGACATCACCCCATGCACAGCCAACGCGCAGCAAGCCCCCTCCGTGAGCACCCCGTGCGTGGCCGCCGATGCCCTCAAGGATGGCGCCCTATCGGGCGCGGATCGGGACATCACAGGCCACGCACTGGCCGTGACTGACCACGAGGGAGCCCAGGCCGATGAGACAACGACGCGCGAGCCCGCCATCGCAGAGCACACGACAGCTGCTCGTCTACCTCGGCGCACTCGTGGGTCGCGAGCCAAACGGGCTGCTCGAGGTGCGCTGGCGCCGAGCGACCGGGATGACCCGCCGCGTCTATCGCGCCGCGAACGAGCTCTCGGCGGCCGCCGGCGTGATCGAGCAGTTGGGCGTCGACACCGACGTGTATGTCGGCTGTGCACCGCGGTGCCGCGCGGGAGGCCTGGACGCTGTGCGCCGCGTGTGGGTCCTGTGGGTCGATTGCGACACTCCCGACGCGCTCAGTGCGCTGGGCGCATTTCGCCCTGAGCCGGCCATGATCGTGCGATCAGGCAGCGGCGAGAACCGCCATGCCTACTGGACGCTCACACGCGGGCTGAGCGCCGACGACGCGACCGCCGCCAACCGACGCCTCGCACACGCGCTCGGCGCGTGCTCGAGCGCCGTCATCAGCGCAGCCGCGATCCTGCGACCACCAGGCACCAGCAACTTCAAGCACGACCCGCCGGCACCAGTGATCGCGGAGCGGCTGCAGCCGTGGAGGCGCGTCAGCCCCAGCTCACTCGTCGAGTCGCTGCCCGCTCCTCCTATGCCTACGAGCTCGACGCGACCCAAGCGCTCCAGCGCGGCGCCCGACGACGACGCGCTTCGACGCGTCGCGCCGGCGATCTACATCGAAGCGCTCACCGGGCTGCGGCCAGGCCGCGACGGCAAGGTCTCATGCCCGTTTCACGGCGAAGATCGGACCCCCTCGCTGCACGTCTACGACGAGCCCGAGGACGGCTGGTACTGCTTCGGGTGCGGTCGCGGCGGCTCGCTGTTTGACCTCGGCGCCGAGATATTCGGGCTGTCGACGCGCGGCCGCGACTTCATCGAGCTGCGAGCACGGCTGCAGGCAACACTCCGAGCCTGGTCTGCGACCGGCGAGCCTGGCCAGGCGAGCAGCCAGACCACGGCAAGGACCAGCCGCGGACACGACACGTCGAGGTAGCGCATGGCGCCCGTGACACCCCGGGGTGGTGGCGCGCTTACTCCTCAACCCAAGGCTGCCGGCACGCCGGTCAATCCGCCACACCAGCTGCATCGGGCTGCGCCCGACCGCCATTGGGCTTGCAGCTGGCGCGTGCGTTCGACCGGTCGCACCGGCCCGCCGGGCCTCGTTTCAGCACACCACCACCCAGGAGGAATCACATGAGCCAGGTCAACATCAACCGCGTCGTCCTCACGGGCAACCTCACCGCAGACCCCGAGCTGCGCAACCTGTCCAGCGGCACCTCGGTATGCAAGCTGCGCGTCGCCTGCAACACGCGGCGCAAGGACTCCGCCAGCGGCGACTACGTCGACAAGCCCAACTACTTCGACGTCACCGTCTGGGGCGCCCAGGGCGAAAACGTCGCCAAGCACCTCAAGAAGGGCCGCGGCGTGGCCGTCGATGGCCGCCTGGAATGGCGCGCGTGGGAGACCGACGACGGCGCCAAGCGCCAGGCCGTCGAGATCATCGCCGACAGCGTCCAGTTCCTCGGCTCGCCCAACGGCACCACGAGCTCGCCGGAGCCCGAGGCCGCATGAGGACCATCGCCGACAGCGCTCCGGCCACCCGGCCGGAGCGCGACGCGCCAACCAACCTCACCCCGCGCGATGGCGCGTGGGAAGCCCGCAATCAGCGGCTGTGGGCGCTGACTCCGCAGGAGCGCGTCGCCGCGATGCGCGCCGGCGAGTTGTCCTACGGCGAGCTCACGCACTGGAGCTCAATCGCACCACACGAAGTGCCGCTACTCGCAACCGGACAGGGCGGCCCGGGCGAGTTTGAGTGGCTCGCCATCCTGGAGCCAAGCATCGCCGAGAACACGCAGCACCGCTGACCCGCGACCGCATCGCCGTCAGCCTCGGGCGCTAGCGTGCCACGGGCTATGGCCCGCGTCGCGCTCAACGGAATCGACGTCTCGATCAACGGCGCTGCACAGCGCACGTCGACCACGATCGGCGCGATCGGCGGCTACGCCCTGGTGCTCGCCACCGCGGTGCCTGATCGCGGAATCACACTGACGTCAAGCTACCTGTCGGCGATGGTTGGAGACATCGCCGTGTCGCACCTACTCAGCGCACCAGACGATGCGCCGCGCATCGAACAACGGGTGCTCACCCGCGACTCGGCCGGGCAGACGCACGCTCAGACGTGCCTGCTTGATCACAGCGCCGAGCTGCAGGCTCGTCTCGCCGAGCACGTCGACGAACTCGTCGCCATCCAGCTCAGCACCACGGCGCTCGAGAGCGCCGACGCGGCGTGGCAGCCCGAGCAACCCACCTAACACCGGGACACCGGGCCGGGCTCCCAGGGTCGCACGCTGCGCGTGCGGAGGGTCGCCTATCGGCCCGCCACCCGGGCGGGCCCGGATCGGAGACCGCCATGCCCACAAGAGCATCGGCCAAGCTCAACCACCGCAGCAACGCGGTGCGTCAAGCCCGCGCCGGCGTGCGACACGCCCTCGGGAGCGGCCGCCTGACGATCGCCGACGTGATGCGCGACCACCGTGCGAGCGCGCCGAGCTCGCGCTGTTTGAGATCGTGCTGATGGCCCGCAACGTCGGCCGCCGTCGCCTGCGCCAGCTCAACGACCGCGCCGTAGCGGACGGGGTCAACCTCGCGGTGGCGCTCGAGGACGCCGACGAGGGCACGCGCGAATGGATCGTCACAAACGCGCTGCGCAGGCCCCCGCTCAGCGTGTGGGATCGCGTCATGGAGGACTGACCGATGCGACCTCCGCAGGACCTAGGATCGCGCACGGTCATGCGCACCATCCACGCGACAACGCTCGCCATCATCACCGCCGCAGTCACGGTGACACTCGCCATCAGCGCCATGCCGGGCACGGCCGACGCCCGGCCGCCGGCGCCGCCCGGCGAGAAGGCATCGCGCAGCGCGCTCTCCAAGTTGAAGATCGCCCCACGCAAGAGCCTGGCCGGCTACAGCCGCGGTCGCTTCGGCAGCGGCTGGTCGTCGGCCGGCGAGGGCTGTGACACGCGCGATCGTGTCCTGCAACGCGATGGGCGCAACGTGCAGACCACCAGCGCCTGCCGGATCACCGGCACGTGGACGAGCCTCTACGACGGCATCGTCATCACGGCCGCACGCGAGCTGGACATCGATCACGTTGTGCCGCTCGCACACGCCTGGCGCACCGGCGCCAAGACATGGACGACGACGCGGCGCCGCGCGTTCGCCAACGACCTGACCGACTCGCAGCTCATCGCCGTCAGCGCGCACAGCAACCGGTCCAAGGGCGACTCGCCACCAGATGAGTGGAAACCGCCGCGCCGGGCGATCTGGTGTTTGTACGCGCGCTGGTGGATCGACGTCAAGACCGTCTGGCAGCTGACGACAACGCGCCCTGAGCGCACGTCTCTGCGGTCCATGCTGCGACGCTGTTGAACACCCGTGGCTGTCCCTGCAGGGCCCTGAGCGCCTTGTAGAGCGATGCAGGCCACGCGGAGCGCCAGATCGGCGGGTTACGGCGCGATCTGAGGGGATCTAAGGCCCTGCGGTCGAGCGCCGCGGGTGATCCATCATCGGAGATCAGGGCCCACAGGCGTCTGAGGCCAGTCGCTCGGGCGGTTGTGCGCCCGCCGCGGGCCGACCCCGACCCAGGATCGCACCCATTCGGGTGCTGGGGAACGGGGATCGGTCCCGCACCGGGCGGGACCCCGAAGGCCAAGGAGGCCTCGCATGACCACTGCCACCCCCGCCGCCGGCGAGCTGCGCCTGGCGCTGCATGAGATCCGCGTGCGTGAGAACGTGCGCGAGCTCGACGTCGAACACGTCGACAAACTCGCGCAGTCAATCGCGCTGCGCGGCGTCCTCGTTCCGCTGATTGTCCGCGCCGTCGAGGACGGCTACGAGCTCGTCGCTGGCTATCACCGTCTCGCCGCATGCCGGCAGCTCGACCTCCCGGACGCACCGGTGGTTGTGCGTGGCCACGAGGGCTCAAGCGCCGACAGCGCCGCTGAGAACGTGACCCGCAAGCAGCTCACACCGCTTGAGGAAGCCCGGGCGGTGCAGGCCATGCTCGACGAGGGCTACACGCTTGACGGTGCGGCGCAGGCGCTGGGCTGGAGTCGCCAGCTCGTGAACGCGCGCGCGAAGATCCTCAAGCTCCCGCTGGTCGGACAGCAACTCGTCGGCGCCGGCGAGATCCCCGTCAGCGCGATCGACACGCTGCTGGCGATCGGCGACGTCTCGCCCCAGATCGGCCGGGCTGTCGTCGACGCTGTCGCCAACGGCACGGCCAGCGGCTCGCAGCTGGCCAACAACATCGGCTGGGTGATCGGCCAGGCCTTGCGTGACGCGGGCAAGGACACGTTCGCCGCGTACCTCAACGAGGCGCACCACAGCGATCTGGTCGGGCTGCGGCTGGGCAAGAAGACCGACGCGCTCGTTGAGGAGGCCGAGAAGCTCGCCAAGCAGCTTGACCGCTACGCCTACGGCCCGCCACGCTTTCGCTTCACCGACGCTGACGTCGACCAGGCGCGCGCCGCCGGCGTGCTGATCGACCTCGAGCGTGGCACGCCGATCATCACCGATCGCGGGCTGTATCGCGAGCTCGCCAAACAGGCGATCGCGCGTACGACCGAGGAACTGCGCCAGCGCGTCGCCGAGAAGAACAAGCCCAAGCAGCGCGCCGCCGCGAAGCGCGATCGCACACCGCGCGAGGAGCTGGATGTCGAGCATCGCGCGACGCTACGCGAGCTCACACGCCGGGCGCACGGCACGAACCTGGACCTCGGAGCGGCACTGTTCAACGAGCTCGCCACCGTCGCACCGGATGACTTGGACGTCGCGCGGTTCTTCGCCTACGGCCTGCTGGGCCCTGCGCAGTCCAGCTACGTTGGCACCGGCGATCACGTCGCGCGCACGATCGCCGAGAACGGGCTACGGCTTGTGCTCGACGAGCACCGCACCACGACAACGCCGACGCTCAAGAGCGGCGCCAAGGGCAAGACCAAGGTCGTCTACGGCGACGTCGATGTGGCCGCCACGTCGATGTGGAAATTCATCGACGGCGCCAAGACCGCGGGCGAGGTGTACGGCCGCGCGCTGGTTGTCTTCGCCGCGCAGCACTACGCCTCCCAGCTGGTACTCGCCAACAGCAAGCGCCGCTCGTCGGTACTCCCGCGGTCGCACAAGGACACCGCGCGCAAGGCGTTTGAGCGCGTCACGAAGAGCGTGCTGCCCGCAAGCCACAAGGCGCTGCAGCGCGCGCTGGAGGCCGAAGCGCGTGCCTATCGCACGCGCGTCGACGAGCTCGACAAGCGCGACCGCGACGAGCGCGCCGCGGCGATCGCCGCGAACGCCAGCGACGACGACGCGGACATCCAGGACCCAATCGACGTCGACGAGCTCGACGAGAACCTCGACGTCGACGACCTCGGCGACTGACGCCAGGACGCCCGCGCCGGTGCGGGGCCTGACCGCTTCGAGGATGGCGCCCTGCGGCGCGATTGAGCGGCACAGGCCCCGCAACCGGCGGGGCCCGAAATCCCCCAAGAGGAGGATGAGATGGCCAAGCGAGAGCGCATCGCGCTGACCGACGAGGAGCGCACCCAGCGACGCAAGCAAGAGCAGAAACTGACCGAGCAAGCTGTCGCACAGCTGCGATCAAGCGACGGCTGGCAGCGCTGGCTGACCGTCCGCGCGCGCGTCGGGCTGCGCCGCTACAGCGTGCGCAACCAGCTGCTCGTCGCGCTGCAGGACCCGACCGCCACGCACGTCGCCGGCTTCCGGGCGTGGCTGAAGGTCGGCTACTGCGTGCAGCGCGGCTGCACGTCGCACATCCGCGTGTGGGCGCCCTGCGCGCCATCAAAGAAGAAGCTGCAGGCGTGGCGCGACGCCGGCGCCGACCCGACCCAGCGCCCGAAGACCTACTTCCGGCTCGAAGCGGTATTCAGCGCCGCGCAGGTCGAGCCGCTGCCGCCACCGGCCAAGCCGGTGCCGCTTGACCCGCCGTTCGCCGAGGTGCAGGGCGACAGCCTGGCGTGGGCGCGCGAGCCGCTCGAGCAGCTCGCCGGCGAGCTCGGCTACACCGTGGTGTACCGCACGCTCGCCAAGGGCCACGGCGGCCGATGCAATCCGAAGGACAAGGTCCTGACGATCAACGACGCGCAGGCGATCAACGCACAGGTCGACGTCGCCTGCCATGAGCTCGCGCACGCACTCGTCCGTCACGACCACCAGGAGGACAACCCACAGCTCGGGTATGCCGAAGAGGAGCTCGTCGCTGAGTCCGTCGCGCACCTGGCCGTGTCGTTCGTCGGCCTGGACTCAAGCGCGAGCGCCGTGCCGTACCTCGCCGGGTGGGCGGAGGAGGCCGCCGCTGACACCTTCGAGCGGATCGCCAGGCTCGTCGATCGCCTTGCCCGTCGTCTCGAGGAGGCGCTGGGCGCCGAGGACCTCGCCGCCGCGACGGGAGCCACACCAGCCGCACAAGCAGCGTGACGCCCGGCGCGGCCCGGGTCGGACCCGTCAAGCCGGCGGCACGGCGGCGCAGGCGAGCCGAGCGACTGCGGCAGTGAGCCGCGGCGCCGGGGGTGGCGCCACGAGGACCGTCGCAGGCTGCCCGCGCGACGGTCAATCCGCCACACCAGCTGCATCGGCCTACGGCCGACCGCCCGGGGGGCTTGCAGCTGGCACGTGCGTTCGACCGTCGCGCGGGCTGATCGCCCGACGTCCTCGAACACCACCCCCGAAAGGCGCCGCGATGAAGCCCACCCACAAGCAACTGGCCTACCTGCGAGGCCTCGCCGAACAAACCGGCACGACGTTCACCTACCCGGCCACCAGCGCGCAGGCGAGCGCCGAGATCAAGCGGCTCAAGGCGACCCAGCGATCGCGCCCGGGCGACGCCAAGCGCGAGCAACGCGCCGTCCAGCGCGACCTCGCCAACCGACCCGACGACGCCACCGCGATCCGCGACCCCGACGTCCGCGGCTACGGCTCAAACGCCCGCTGGGCGCACCGTCCCACCGACCCCGAGGAGCAGCAGTCATGACCACCGCCGGCCGCATCGTCGAGCTTCGCCGCTACCGCATCCCCGCCGGCGAGCGCGCGCTGAAGGCCCAGCGCATCGACGGCCGCGTCGCAGTCATGGACGTCCCCATCGATCACGACGACCGCGTCTACCTCGTCGAACGCCACCTCGAGAGCCAGCGCGAGCTCGACGGCCTCACCGCCGAGTACACCGACCGCAGCCAGACATGCGGCGTGCCGGCGATCCTCGCGACACTGCGCACCGCCGACGAGCTCGCCGAACACTTGGCGCAGTGAGCACGGCCATGAGCAGAGAACGTCTCGACGAGATCGCCGCGATGTACATCGAGCACCACCAAGCGCTACGCAGGCTCGTCCACACCCGTGCGCTCCGTCACGGTCGCCTCAGCGAGACGATCGTCGACGACGCGTGCTCGTTCGCGTGGATGCAGCTGGTCCGCCACGATCACGTCGACCTGCGCGGACCACACTGGCGCGCCGTGGGCTGGCTCACACAGGTCGCGATCAACGAAGCCTGGCGCCTTTACCACATCGAACACGCGGCGATGCCACTCGAGCCCGATGTGCTCGATGCCGCTGCCGCCGCTCACGATCACAGCGCCCCCGGCGCCGGCGATGTCGCCGAGCAGCGCATCCGCTTGGAGCTCGTCGAGCTGCTGCCCGAACGCCCCAGGCGCTTTCTCATGCGGCTCGCGCTCGGCTACACCTACGACGAGATCGCCGCCGCCGAAGACGCGACCTACAGGACCGTCAATAAGCAGCTCGTGCGCGCACGGCGCCTGCTGCGCGAGCTCGAGACGCCCACAGAACAGGGGGGCGAACAATCACCACCCAAGCCCTAGAGCGTGCATGGACACCATCACGCTCACCCACCAAGACCGGCCCGCGGCGCTCGCCGCACCAACACGCGTCTGGCTGGCAGCACACATCGAAGCGCTGCCCACCGGCCACCCGCGAAAGCGCTTCGTCGCGTTCATGGCCTTCTACGCCCGCGACATCCTCACCGACAACATCCCCGGCCCCTACAGCGACAAGAACGCCGAGCGGTTTGCCCGCCTGGTGCTCATCGATCCGGCCGTCATCGCAGCGCATCCCGACGCCGACGACAAGCAGCTCGCGCAGCTACTGCAGGTGCCCGTCGAGCAACTGCAGGAGTACCGGACCGAAACGCCCGCCACGACCGGTCAACGGACGCCACAGCGCGCCTGCGCGCACTGCTCGACGAGGCGCCGCCGACGTCCAGTCACGACGACGTAGACGCGTAGGACAGTGCCGCCGAGGACCACGCAACGACGCCAGCACGACGACGAAGCCCCTGGGGATGCGGGTGCCGGGTCGAGCTGCAGCCTTGACGCTGGCACGCCGCGGGACTCGCTGCAAGGTCACTGCGCTCCCTCAAGGCCCCCGGCGTGACGCCTGGGCTTCCGCGGCCCCGCGATCGAGCGCGATCCCGGCCCGTGCACGACCCGGACACCATCACCATCCTCAAGGGAATCCGCATCTACGAGGACGACGAGCTCGTCTTCGACGGCGACGACCCCAGCACATACATCGTCCATGAGAGCGCCGAGCAGCTCGCCGCCGCACTCACCGCCGGCCACGACGAGGACGACCGATGACCCTCCCAGGCGAAACGATCGCCACCGGCGCCGAGCCGCGCTGCGAAGAGTGCGGCCGCACGCCCAGACTCGACGTCTACCTCAGCGGCGCCGGCTACTACATCGGCACCTACTGTCACTGTGGCCCGTACACCCGCGAATCCGGCTACTACCGGACACGCGACCTCGCCGAGGCCGAGCTCGCCGAACGCGGCTACGCCCGGTGATGCATCCCACGGTCAGGCCAATGCTGACGTGGGGATGCGGGAGCGCGGATGACCGGCGGGCCCTTGTACCGGGGCCCCTTCGGCGGCTCGCGCGCGGTGTGCGCCGCTCCGGCTCGCCCTCCGGGCTCGCCTCCGCGGCGCACACCGCGACCACAGGGGGGGGGGTCAGTTTTCGACCGGCGCAGGGGGGTCAGTTTTCGACCGGCCTTGACATGACGTAGTCGGCGCGACGTCGCCGATCATGTCGCGCGCCTGTACGCGACGCTGACCATGGACCCGGCCAGCCCCGACCGGAGCTGAAGGATTGTCCGAGGTGGATGGCATCGTCTTACGTGTGCCGTACTTCGACGACGTGCTCGTCAACTCGCTGCCGAGGGCTTCTCCGGCATCCGACCCCGTTGACGATTCGTCGCCGAAGTCGCTGCTCGCTGTTTCCGGGCTTTTCGCCGGGATCGGCGGTATCGAGCTTGGCATGGCGGACCATCACGAGACGCTGGAATTTTGCGAGGCTGACCCGGCCGCGAGCGAGGTGCTCGCAGCTCACTTCGGCGACATCGTCCTGCACCCCGATGTAGCTGAGATGGGGGCGTTGCATGCCGATGCGACGATGGTCGCGGCAGGCTTTCCCTGCCAGGACCTCAGTCAGGCGGGACGTACGGCGGGCATATCGGGTGGTCGGTCTGGTCTCGTTGATCACGTCTTTCGCCTGCTACGGCAGCGCTCGGAGAGCCCTCCGACCTGGGTTCTGCTTGAGAACGTGCCCTTCATGTTGCAGCTGGGATCCGGCCGCGCGATGCATCGTTTGACTGACGAACTGGAAGCGCTCGGCTATCACTGGGCGTACCGAATCGTGGATAGCCGCGCATTCGGCCTGCCGCAACGGCGCCGTCGCGTGTTGTTGCTCGCCTCGACGGATAAGGATCCGAGGGGGAGTCTGCTCGCGCAAGACAGCGGCGTGCCGGCGACAGAGGAGAGAAATGGTCGCCCTTGTGGGTTCTATTGGACCGAGGGTCAACGCGGTCTCGGCCTAGCCGTCGACGCCATGCCAACGCTGAAGGGCGGATCCTCGATCGGGATCCCGTCGCCACCCGGCATCTGGATTCCGGGCGAAGGACTCTTCACGCCCGACGTTCGCGACGCCGAGCGTCTGCAGGGCTTCGCGGTGGATTGGACCGAGCCCGCGGCCCTTGGGCGTCGAACTGGCGCCCGCTGGAAGCTGATTGGTAACGCTGTCAGCGTTCCGGTGGCGCACTGGGTCGGGGAGCGCCTTACTCGGCAGCGGGAGTACGTCGATGTCGCCGACGAGCCGCTGGAAGTCAACGCCAAGTGGCCCGACGCAGCCTGGGGCAACGCCGACGGCCGCTGGGCGGCTCCTGTCTCCGCCTGGCCCGTGAACGTGCCCGCACCGCCTCTGCTGGACTTCCTTGAACATCCGATGAAGCCCTTGTCCACACGAGCGACCGCGGGTTTCCTGTCCCGAACGCGAAAGGGCAACCTTCGATTTCCCGAAGGCTTTATCGCCGACGTCATCGAGCACCATCGGATCATGGTCAAGTTCGACGAACGATGACCGTTGCGCCACGACCCGCGAGTCCCCAGGTCAGCGAACGCATGAGGCGCACCCGCGGTCGCGATAGCGCCGCCGAGCTGCGGGTGCGCTCAGCGGTACATCGGCGCGGACTGCGCTATCGCATCGATCAGCCCGTTCTACCCGGTGATCGGCGACGTGCCGACCTCGTCTTCCGCCGCGACAGGGTCGCCGTCTTCGTTGACGGCTGCTTCTGGCACTCGTGTCCACTGCACGGCACCGAACCCAAGCGAAATCGTGAGTGGTGGCAGGAGAAACTCGCGGGCAACGTTGCGCGCGATCGCGATACCGATGACCGCTTGAAACGAGCAGGATGGATCGTCCTTCGCGCGTGGGAGCACGAGGACGCTGAGGCAGTCGCGGACCGTGTCGCCGGTGCGGTCGCCGCTATCCGCACCCCGCAGCACGACTCCGCCGCGTAACCACCGCGTTCGCGCCGCGGCGCTTGCTACGATTGTTACGCGCCGGTCATCGGACTCGGACGCAGACACGAGATCAACAGGGTCTCGGCGGCAACCTCGGAGTGACTACTCCGAGACGCCTTGGTCAGCGTCAGACCCCGATGCCGTCCGCCTCGGCACACCGGTCACCCGACCGGATCCCGGGGGGGCCAGCGGAACCTCCGCGACCCCGACAACACACTGCCCCGTCGGGGCCGAACCGAAGGAGTTCCGTAATGCCCGAATCGACACTGATCTCCGGCGACGACCAAGACATCGTCGCTCTGCCGATCGTGCAGCCGCTCGCCAAGCGGGCCGCACAGAACAGCTTCTATCAGCGTCTCGTCGCCGAAGGTCTTGACGAGCAGGCAGCGGCAGCCGTTGCGAGGGCCGTTGTCGACCCGACCGACGCACGCCGTCGCCTTGACCGCCTCGTCCACGTCCGCGTTCCCGGCGGCCGCTTCCTAGTTCTCGACACCGTGCTCTGGGCACCCGCCCTCGCCCCCTACGCCGTCAACAACCGCGAAGCCTCCGGCAGGCACTACCCCGCGGGTGGCTTCGATCCCGATGACGAGGCCTCGCGGTTCCGTCCCCTGCGTCCCGCCGTCGATCCCGATGACGGCAGCGCACGCCTAGAGCTACGCGCGCAGTCCCCCGAGCATCTCGTCTGGTCGCTGGAGCGGTCTGCCAAGTACCTCATCGATCACAATTCGCTGGCGGAGTCGATCGCCGCGCAGGGCGTCATGGTCTCCGTCACTGTGGTCGTCGTCACGTGCAAGTTCGGCGACCAATCGCCTCCGGTCACGATGCTTGGCACCGCAGACGGGTCGAGCAGAACCACCGGTGCACACCAGGTCCTTGAGCTGACTCCCGACGACGTGTTGTTCTCCTTGCCGGAGGACGATCGCTCGTACCGCGGAATGCTCGCCGAGCTGCTCGCGGCCCTCGACCGCCCTGACGCCAGAGTGTCGGAGGACGAAATCCGAAAGCTGCGAGCTTTGCAGATCCCAGCGCGACTGCTCCTGCGCTACGAACCCGACGATGTCCAGCCCGTCGACTTCGCGAAGGCCGTCGAGTCCCTGGTGCATCTGGTCCACGTCGAACCCCCGAAGGAGTGGGACGAGGCCGCGGCGCTCGACGCCAAGGCCGATAGCGTCCTCCACGCGCTGAAGACCAGCGGCGTCGTCACGATGCGTCGCAAGGCCTATCTCGACGGGATGTTGACTCCTGAGGAGGCTCGCGGATTTGGGCTCCCCGCCAGCGCCGATCAGCGCGCGCTCGAACTCGTCACCACCATCTCCAGCGACAAGGCCGCCAACAAGAGGGCAGTCCGCGACGGTGTCCTTGAGCTCTCGCACGCCCAGAAGCAGGTCCGCAAGGACGAGAAGGCGAGGATCGCGGTGGAACTCGGGCTCCGCGCCATCCGGGCGGAGTTCCCTGCCGCCTCGATGAAGAGCGCACGCCTCGCGCTTGCCAGTGCCTACCAGGCGCCCGCGATCTGGGGCAAGGAGATCGCCGGCAAGGCGGACGAAACGCCTGAGCAGCTGAGGGACGCGGCCCTTGCGGAGCTCGACGACGGCGAGCCGGGACGAGTGTGCGCTCGTCTCGCCGGACAAGGAGCGTTCTGGCTGGCCGGCTACAGGATCCTGCGAGACGCGCACTTCTTTGTCGAGAAGGACAAGCGTGACGGACGCTCCCCGCAGCGCGTCCTCGAAGCGCTCATGTGCTCGCCCTACGGGATCCGCGTGCTTCACCGGGCGATCATTGACGGCCGCGACGGTCAGCCGCCGGTGCAGATCGACATCGACGGAAAGCGCGACAAGACCGTCGCCGGCAAGACGATCGAAATGACACATGAGTGGCTGCGGCGCACGGTCGTTCCGCCGCAGGGCGCTCCCACCACGGCGCCCGGGGGGAAGGTTGGCGACAAGACTGAGCTGCCGACCCGCATGCTCATCGGGCGCATCAATCGGCTGCGCGATGCCGTCGATGGCGTCGTTGACGCGCACCAGCAGCTGCGCGAGGTTAAGGACGCAGCTGGCAACGTGTTGGTCGACCGTAGCGGCATCAACAAGCAGCGTGCCGAGGAACTGCGCGAACACCTTGAGAAGATCCGCACACGTCTTGCTATGTACGCCATGACGTGGAGCGCCGCGAACGACGAGGACGCCGACGACGACCTCTACGCCGACGAGGACGGCCACAGCGACCTCGACCAGGAGATCGACGAGATCGACTCCGAGCTCGCGGGGGAGGGGGAATCGTGATCACGATGGACGCCGCGACCTACCGTGCCTTGAGTCGCTACGCCGGGCCCTGGCTGCAGGCCTCCACCCCGCGTGGGATCGTCGTTGGCGAGCACCGCGTCATCGACGTATCGAGCGCCGTCTACATCGCCTGCGACGACCTCGACCGTGTGCTCTACGTTGGCTCGGTCCATCGGCCCGGACAGCAATACGGTGCATCGAACCGGATCGCAGAACACCTGCGCGAGACACGCAAGTTCCAAGCCTGGCGGCGCTTGTGGGTCTTGCCGCTGAAGATCGGCGTGGATCTGACAGTTGTCCGCGAACTTGAGGCGGTCGTCGGCGCTGAGCTCGATCCACAGTGGAACGAGCGCCTACCGCGTCTGCTCGCCTAGACAGAGATCACCATCGCCGCAGGCCATGCGCTCAACAGCGTGGCCGGTGGCGCGGATCCGGCCCGGTGGAACAACGCGGCCATCATCCACCCACCGGCCGTCTGCATGAAGACGAGAACGATATCCCTTGGGGCGTTTGACTTGAGATGACGACCCGCTGACTCCGCGATGCGGCCCAGCTCGACCTGTTCGTCGTCGTCGAACATCGCCACGGCGATCGGTGCCCGACGGGCGCGCGGGGATTGCCCGAAGCGGACATCGAGGTTCCCCGATTTGCTGACCGTCGCGGAGTAAACGTCGTCGGGATCGAGCCCGAGGTGCTCGGCGATCAAGCGGTCGACCGGCTTCCACTTACTGTTGCTGACTTTGCTTGCCAGCACGGCAGCGGCGGTATCGTCGAACTCCTTAGCAAGCGCGGAAACGACCATCACAGCGCATCCTGCCTGATCAGCCGGACGCCGGTTTGATGCCGTGCGGTGAAGGCGCCGATGGAACCGCCGGCGCGGCGCGACGAGACGGTGACTCGAGTTTGGGCCGAAGCCGTCGACGCGGTCGTGTGGGATCCCGATTCTTTGACACTTAAGCGTCAACCCGAGACCGGGACCGCGCAGCTCGTTGCGGCGCTGGAGCGCGCATGGCGAGCGATCGCTGCCAGGCACAGCGACCTACCGAACGCAGTGGTGATCCTCGGCCAAGGCTCCGGGCGTCCCGGGGGAAGCCTCATGCTTGGCCATTTCGCCGCCGAGCGATGGCAGCTGGCTGGCGGCAGTGATCGGTCGTATGTGCACGAAGTCCTGATCGGCGGAGAGGGCCTCCAGCGCGGTGCCCAGGACGTCCTCGCGACGCTGCTACACGAGGCCGCCCACGCCCTCGCTGCCGTGCGCTCGATCGACGACACGAGCCGTCAGGGGCGTTATCACAACGCCAAGTACAAGGCGCTCGCCGAAGAGCTCGGCCTGATCGTCGAGCGACACCCCGTCATCGGGTGGTCACTGACCACGTTGCCGGCGCAGACGGCCGCGGCGTACGCCGGGCACGTGAAGGAGCTCGTCGACGCGATCACACTTCACCGCCGCGTCGAGCCGCGAGCCGCGGTCGCCCCGGGCGGCGCGAACCTCGTGCCAGCCGCGTGCAGCTGCCCGCGGCGGATCCGCGTGGCCGCTGGCACCCTCGCGCGCGGGCCCATCGTCTGCGGCATCTGCACCACGGAGTTCCGAATCCTCAAGGCGCACAAGCAGCACGTGTGATCTCAGCGCTCACGGTGCGCGGCGCACCAGCGGCATCGGTGCGCCGTTCTCAACACAAGGCGTCGATCAAGTTGCGGGTGCGTGCGCAGCGCGGCGGCATTTCGACGACGGCCTAGGCGCCGGCGCGCTCGTCAGCGGCGGCCAGCACGCGTCGGCGGACGTCGCTGCGCAACCGCGGAACCCTCAGGGCGGCGCGCAGGTCAGTCGCCTCCGCATGCTGGGAGCGCAGCAGGCTGTCAAACGCCTGCGCCTCGTCGGCCAGCACAGCTGTTCGGTCCTCACCTGTCTCGACGCGCTGCTGGGCGAGTTGCTCGTTCCATTGGGTCCAGAGCTCGACCTCGGCAAAAACCGGCGCGCTCGCCTCGAACAGCGTGTCTCGGCCGACTCTCACGCGGCTCTGGTTGTGGAAGAAGCGCTGCTGCAGCAACACGACGCCGAGTTCGGTCAAGCAGCACATCCGTCTATCGACGTCGAGCTCATCCTGCGCGACCATTCCAAACTCCGTCAACCGCGCGGCGTACGGCTCGCCGCCGGAGCCGCGCAGCTCGGGCAGCGGCATCACCCGATAGTGGCCCTTCCACGCGTCGAGCGCGATCGCCTGGTGGGGAGCAATTGGCAGCGTCTGCACGCGCTCGACAAGGGTCACTCCCTGGCGCAGCGAACACGGGTGCGCAAGCACCATCACGAGCTCGTGCTCGGCGCAGCCGGGCAGCTCCGGTCCAGCGAACACGTCGCCGGTCATGAGCGGCCGCCACGGCTCGGTCGGCTCGTCGCGCTCGAGGTAGAGCGCCTCAACCGAGCCCGGGATGTCGAGCTCGACCGCCACGCCGGGCGCGGACCGCTACCCCTCGCGCTCTACGATCGAAAGGTTCCCGTCTTCGGCTACTGCCACGGTGAAGCGCCCGTCGGCGGCGTGCTGCTCGCGCCACTCAGGGTTGAACGCGTCGAGCACCGCGTGAGCGCTCACGCGGCGTGCCGCGAAGTCGAGCAGCAGCTCGACGCGGCCGCCTGAGTAGACGTCGACGGCGGTGAGCGTCGATTGGTCCGACAGCGGCATCTCGAGCCAGGTCCCGACCTCGGTGATCGGAGAGGAGTGCTCGTCGAGCATCTGCAGGAAGGTGGCCGCGCGCGCGAGGCTGCGGCGGCTGGTCGAGCCGATCGTGTCGCCCCGGCGCCACTTGCGCACCGCCGTCGGCGTCACGCCAGTCAATCGCGCGATTGTCGCCCACGACAGCCCACGGCGATGCGAGAGCTCGCGCAGCAGGTCTCGTGGGTCGCGCAGCGCCGCGGCACTCGTCCGCTCGTCGAGCAGGCGCGCTCGGACGCCGTCGTGCAGGCGCTCGACATCGTGATGCAAGAAGGCGGTGCCGTCGCGTAGCGCGCTGACCTCGTTGACCAGCCGTGTGTCGCCGGTCTTGTGGATCGGCGCGGTCGTCTGAAGCCCGCCGGTGCCGCGGTCCCGAGCAGGCGCGGGCGCTGACGTCACGGGCGGTGTCTGGTTGAGGAGGGTGTCGGTGCTCATTCTTTCTCAAGGTTGCGGAACAGGTCGCGGGCGCGTTCGGTGATTGCGCGCTCAAACAAGACGTGCGCTGGGTCGTCGAGCTGACGGTACAGCGCAAGCACCCGGTCAGCGTCGAACGGGCGCAGCTCGTCGGCAGGGTCGGCCCAGAATGTGTCGATGTCGAGCAGGAAGAACTCTGGGTGCTCGGGCGGCGGCAGCCGCAACCGGCCTTCGGGGTTCACAGCGACGCCCGTCCCAGGGCCGAAGCGCACCAGGGCGTGGATGTCATCGGCGACGCGCAAGCCGAGCACCCCCTGCGCCTGCTCGACCGCGTACTCGCCGGCGAGCCGCAGCGAGCCGACGAGGTCGTCGCTGACGTACTCCAGCCAGTCGGCCGGGCGTTCGATCCCTGCGGCACGGATCTCGTCGACGAAGCGCAGCCCGACGCGCCGCGTCGTGCTGATGCCAACGTCGGCAACCGCCTCGAGCGCCGCCGCGATTGTCCGCTCGAGCTCATCGGCCCCTTCGTAGATGACCGACTGCACGCTCAGCCCGTTCGCCCCGATAGTGACGCTGCGCGTGCGCTCGCGGTCTATCAGCACGAGCTCGGCCGCCTGCGACGGTTGTGGCTGGGCAGCGCCGCCCGCTGGGCCGACGACGAACTCAAAGCCCACCGTCATCTGGGCGTCGGCGATCGGATAGGCGTCCTGCAGGCGGCGGTAGATCTCTGCTCGCCCCTGCTCGGTAGCCAGCGTGGGCGCGAAGCCGTACTGAACCTCGAAAGCGACTAAGCGCAACGGCGCGGCTGGATAGACCTGTCGTTCGGGCATGGTGGGTGTTGTACTCGGCGAACCTGAAGGAAACCAAAAGCGAACCTAGCGTCCGATGGGCATGGCGTCCACTTCTGGGCGGCGGAGACCGCTTCCGTCCTGGCGGAGACTGCGCGGTCTAGGATCGAGCGTGGCTGACCGATCCGCGTTCGCGCTCGGCGATCCAGGCTTCAAGCGTCGATCGCCGATAGCGGCGGTACCGGCCTACGTCGACGTGCGGAAGGCGGCCGGCCCGCGTTTCGGCGTATACCCACGTCTTTGGGACTCCAAGGATCTTCGCCACGTCGCCCGCGTCGAGAAGGGGCGTGTCTATTTGGCTGGGCTGCTGGTGCTGCTCGGACATGTATGGACATGTCGTCATGCAATGGAATGAGCGACCCCCGCAATTTGGGCGGAACGATCCGTATGCCAGATCAGGAGCCGAAAGCCCTGTCGATCGTGGCGGCCTCTTGGCTCGTGGGGGAGTAGTGCGCGTAGATCTGGGTCGTCTTCATATCCGCATGCCCCATCCATTGCTGGATCGTTCGGATAGGGACGCCCGCGGCGGCCATACGTGTGCCGAACGTGTGGCGCAGCTCGTGGAAGGTGACCTTGTGCACCTCGGCCCGACCGATCGCACCACCGAATCGGCGAGTGAGCTTGGAGCGGTCGAGTGGACGTCCGCTCTCGGGGTGCGCGAAGACGAGTTCCCCGTTGCGCGGATAGGGGGTCCGGGAGCGCAGTTCCTTGAGCGCCTCGGCGACCCGCCCGGCCATGGGGACCGACCTTCCGGACGTGTACGACTTCGGATCGGCGAATTCCCCGCGAACGAACGGCGAGACCACTCGGATTCTGCGCGACTCAAAGTCGACGTCGCGCCAGCGTAGTCCGAGTAGTTCGCCTTGGCGCAGGCCGGTCATCGACGCCGTCAGGTAGAGCGTCGGCTCAACGCGCCCGAAGGCGTCATCTGGATACGGTGCCGCGAGTAGCCGCTCCAGATCGGGCTGCTCAAGAAATCGGATGCGCGTCTCAGGCCGCTTGAGCACCGGCCGATCTGCGAGCTTCACCGGGTTGACGGCACACCACCCTCGGCGCAGGCCGATCTCGAAGACCGAGTGCATCGTGTTGACGTGATTGCGGATGGTCTTGATCGCGAGCCCTTCTCGCTGCTTGACCACGATGTAGCGCTCGATGTCATCGGGCGTGATGGCACGCAGTTCGAGCCCGCTGAAGAACGGGACGATGTGATTGCGCAGATCCGCGTCGACGGTCATGCGATGTGATTTCTTGCGGCCCTTGAGCTCCAAGCGTCGCGTGAGGTCGGCGCCAGCTTCGCTCATGGTGACCTTGTCGGCAGGGCTAGGCGACCGTGTCTGGTCTGCATCGCGCAGCCGGCGAAGCTCCCGCTCGGCCTGGGCTTTCGTCAGCCCGTCGCTCTGACCGACCGTGCGAGCAGGTCCGACCTTGCGCTGGATGCGGCGGCCATCAGGTCCATACCACGACGCGATCCAGGAGGCCCCGACGTGTCTGAGGCTGCCCGTTCCGTAGTCTCGACGATGCGGGGAGGTCGTACTCACAGCCAGATCCTACCGCTCGCCATGTACCGTTCATGTACTGTTTTGAGCGCAACTGAGATGACCTTAGGTGCACCAAAGCCCCGTAATATGGGCGCTTAGGCCGGAGCCGGTCCCGCATGATCCGGCTGGGGGCCGGGCGGTCGCAGGTTCAAATCCTGTCTCCCCGACTAGTCGAAGTCCTTGCAAGACAGCACTTTTCAAGCCTCCGATCGAGCTGCGTGCGCGATGAGTTGCATCGCTGACTTCGGCGATGGTGTGGCGATGGCTCGTCGAGCACCGGGCCGCGATCGTCCGGACTACACTTCCCGTCATGTGGAGTTCGACGTTCTCCCTCGGGGATCGCGTCAGCCGGCTTAACGACGGCGCCACCGGCGTCGTCGCGGAGATCGGGTCGATGGGCAGCATCGGCGTCCGCTGGGATTCCAGCGGCGTGGTGTCTGTCGTCGTGCCCGTCCAGATCAAGCCGACCTGACCGAGCAACGGGTCACGCGAGATCGGCGGCGCCCGCCGCCGGGGACGTGCTGCCCGCCCAGGCGGTCGGTCACAGTGCTCCCGGCAAGCCGCAACACGTCACGCGTGAGGTCATGGTGCTCGCCGAGCTGGGTGGGCGGACCGCCGGGAGCGGGGTAGGTTGGCGGCCATGGAGACGTCGTCGCTGACCGCCGCTGTCCGCGCTGAACTGCTCGTACACCCCGACGTGACCGAGGCGACGCACCGGTTCGGCGGGATCGTGTTTCACCTGCGCGGCCACGAGCTCGGTCACCTACACGGCGAGCGGGTCGCGGACGTGCCGTTGCCGGCGCACATCCGCGACGAGTTGATCGCCAGCGGGCGGGTGGCAGCAGACGTGAGCTCGGACTCCGCATGGGTCAGCCGGACAGTCCAATGCCCAGAAGACGTCGCGGACGTCGTCGAGCTGTTTCGGATGAGCTACGAGCACGCCGTATCCCAGCCCCCGCGAAGCGCTCGTCAAGAGGAACGCCAGGACACTGCGGCGAGCACGTCTGGCCGACGCGACGCGACCTGGCGCGCGGTTCTCGCGGTGCCGTTTCGCCGCGGCGGGCGCCGTCGCGGGCGCCGGTGAATGCAGGGGCATGGGGTGCGCCGATCCTCGCCGCGCCGATGACTACCACCGGTAGGTGTGTTTGGCATAGACTGAGGGTCTCGCCGTGTTCTCCTCGCGGCGATCCGGTGCCTTCCCCCTGCGGGGCGCCGGGGCGGCGCCGGCCCGTGGCTCGTGTACCCGACCACGGGTCGGGCCGCCGAGCGAGGCCGCCGGCCTCAGTCTCGGCGCCGCTGCCCCCGCAGGCCGGCCTCGTACATCGACGCGGTGGCGTCCTGGCGGCTGGTCGGCTCCGGTGGCGGGGGCGGAACAAGTTGCTTCGCGCGCGCCCGCAACTCGTTCCTGGACAACGCGCTGTCCCACGCGCTGTCTTCCCACTCGGTGATCAGCTTGAGGATCTCGTCGGCCAATCGCCGATCGGATCGCTCCGCGCGCGCGGCTTGGCGCAACGCCTCGAGCGGCGTCTCACCGCGAGCAAACTCGCGCGTGACATTCCTCAGATCGGGCGGCATCCCACCAGGTGTATAACGGATGCGTGGCGGTCGGCGAGCGCTGCGATGCGCATGCTGGGACCACTAGGTGCCGCCCCGCGTCGACGGGGTCGCATGTGTGGTCAGGTTCCAGGCGAGGGTTTCCAGATGGGCCCACAGCCGGTCACGATGCGCCGGGGCCAGGCCGGCCTCGTCGACGGCGACGCGCATCGCCCGCAGCCAGGCGTCGCGGTGCGGTCGCGCGATCCGAAACGGCAGGTGGCGCGCGCCCAGGCGTGCAGGGCCGCGCAGTTGCGAGTACCTCCTCGGGCCTCCCCAACGCTCGATGAGAAACAGCCGCAATCGCTCCTCGGCCGGACCGAGATCCGCCTCGGGATACAGCGGACGCAGGATCTCGTCCTCGGCCACGAGCTCGTAGAAGCGCGCGACGATCCCGCGAAACACCGGCTCACCACCGACGGCGTCGTACAGGCTCTGTGGGGTCATCGCCGAACCGTCGGCCACGGCACGCACTGTATGCGTCTCGCACTTAGGTTGGCAAGTCGGCGCGCCCGCCGGGTTCGTGGCGGGCAGGTTACGACGTGGGGCGGCGCGTGCCCACGAGCCGCGCGCCCGTCGCAGGCAGCTTCCCGGTCGCGATGAGGTGCTCCTCGGCGTCACGCAGTCCGGTCCCGAGATTCCAGCGGTGCAGGTACGGGCCGGGCACCGGCTCGCCGAGCGTAAAATGCGGCGCCAGGGCCTCGCGCAGCGCGCGCAGCGGGTGGATGTGTCCGCGCATGGCGGTGATCAGCCCTCGCGCGTCGTGCTGCTCGACGACACCCAGGGCGCGCCGCTGAGCGAGCCACCAGTCGGCGGCGCGGTCGTCCAGCCGCGTGACGTCGAACTCATCGATGACCAACCGCCCACCCGGACGCACCAACGTCGCGAGGTGCGCGCAGGACACGTCGAGCGGCTCGACGTGGTGCAGCGAAACGACGGCCAGGGCGGCGTCGAAGGTCCCGGAGACCTCGAGCAGCGCGATCGGCTCGACGCCGCTGCCATCCTCCGCCACCGGGTCGATCGCTCGAACCTCGTAGCCGGCGTCGCGCAGCTCGGCGGCGAGCTCGCCGCGACCCGCACCCACCTCGAGCACGTGCGCCGGCGGCGGCGGCAGGGCGCCGCGGACGAACGCGAGCACATCGCGGGCGAGCACAGCGCCCATTCTCCGCTATCAGCGGCCGGCGGGGCGGCGCTGGTTCGCAAGTCGCTTCGCCGCGAGCCATGTGCGACCAAGACGACGGCCAGCGGGCACGCGCCAAATGCGTGCGTTGGCGCGGTACTGTGCGTGCCCGATAGGCCGTGCCTCATGGCGCCTCGCCAGTGGGTCGCGCGGAATCCTTGATCCTCCGGTCAGACGAGACGGAAAGGAGTCAAACGCAAATGGGCATATGGAAGAAGAAGAGCAAACGGCCCCAGGCCGCCCCGCAGGTGCAGCGCGATTCAGCGGCGAGCGGGGACCCCAGGATGCCCGGCATCGCCGGATACCAGGGCATCGGGGGTCTGCCGAAGAACGCGATGCCCGACAACCGCTTCAGATTTGTCCGTCCCGACGGGAAGCCCGAGGACTGAGCGCCTGCTCATGGGTCGGCTGCGCCGCGGCTTGGCTGCGAGGACAAGGCCCGAATCGCCGAGCATCAGTGGGACGGCCGCGTCGAGGCGCACCGTCCAGCGAAACGGGCTGGCGCTCCCGGCTCGTCCCAAGCATCTCGTGTCCTCGCATCGCCGCGCCCGGACGCGGCCAGGCCCCCTCGGGTAGGGACCGGCGCTCCCCGCCAGGCGCGACGATGCGAAGACGCGCATGCCCGTGGGCGAACCACGCAATATGTGCTGTCCTGCTACATGATGGACTCAGGTAGTGCCCGCCGTCAACCACACGCGGCGCCCGCGCACGAGATGAGGCCGCTATACGCTGCGGCCACGATGTTCCGGCGGCTGTCGCAGCGGGTGACGATCGGCAAGCTCTACGTGAGATGCACCGGCACCGGCTCGCCGACGGTCGTGTACCTGCACGGCTCCGTTCAGAGGAAGGGAGACGGGGGAAGCGCGAGCGCCGCCGGGATCCCGGCACTGCTCGAACGCAAACATCGCGTCTGCGCGTATGACCGCGCCAACGTCGGTCGCAGCGACGCGGTCCCTGGCCCGTTGACGGGCACCGACAGCGCCGAGGACCTGCACGCGCTGCTCGCAGCCGCGCAGATCCCGGGCCCCTACGTGCTGCTTGGCGGGTCGCTCGGCGGGGGGATCTCGGACATCTATGCCGCGAAGTACCCCGCTGATGTCGCCGGGATGGTGCTGCTGGACTCCACGGTGCCGGCCTACCTGGAGATGTACAAGCGCCTGTACCCACCGGGCTCGGGCCCGCAGCCGGGAGAGTGGCGAGACGAGACCGAGCAGCTCGACCGGCTCGCGACATTCCGGGAGATGGGCAAGATCCAGAACCGCCGGCGCGCGATGCCGGTGACGTACATCGCGACGACACTCTCGCTCGAGCTCTCGCCACAGATCAGGACCGCGATCCGCCGCGCGCAGCGCGCGTTCGTGCGCCGGTTCACACCCGGGCGCCTGATCGTGCTCGACGTCCCGCATGACATGGAGCCCGTCGTCCCCGAGCGCATCACCGCCGAGGTGGAGCGCGTCATCACGGCCGCAAAACGCGGATGATGAGCGCGTGCAAGGGGATCTCGACCACGACGGCGTCGTCGCCGCGCTGCAGGAGCACCTCGGCGCGTACTGGACCGTCACGGTGCGCTCCGCCGCGCCGAACGCACCGCTGATCGCCATGTTCAGCGGCGCCCTGCAGAAGGCCGAACCCAAGGACGATGCGCCTCCGGGGGAGACGGACTTCGTGTGGTATGTCGGAAGCGACGAGAAGACCTTCGGCGCCTTCGCCATCCCGCGCGAGGGGTTTCGGGTCGGGCGGTGGGAGGTCACGCCGAAGGGCCCCGCGCTCATGGTGCAGTCAACGAACGTCCTCGTCGCGCTGTTCCCGCGGTCCGTCGAGGACTGACGCCGTCGACGAGCGACGCGCGGGGCGGGGTATCTCGCGTCGCGAGTCAGGACCGCCGCACCCGGACCTAGTGGGCCCTCCCGCAAGTACGTTCGGTCTTCGTCGCCGCGGATCGGCGCCTGGCGGCGTCCTCGGCGGCCCACGTGCCACCAGCACGCGGGCCACCTGCGTCCTTGCCAGCCCACGACACGTGGCGCGCGGTTCACAACCGCAGCGATGCAGGAGCGAGGGAGGTGCCTCCGCTCGGAGCCCGCGCGGCGTCGATGTCGAAGTTGCTGCCGATGGCGCGGCATAGGCGCCATCCATTCCGCCCCCGCGAGATGAATGTCGACATTGCTGCCCATGGCACGGCATACGCGCCATCGATGCGCCTGCGCCGCCTCGCGACCGCCTCCAGCGCCCCTTCCATTCCTTCATCGCTGCTGTTTACGCATCGCAGCCCGCGACAAACGCGGAGACCTAGTGGGGCACCCCCGCAAGTACGTTCGTGACTACTGGCCGTCGACGAACGCCGTGTCGCAGGCCGTCCCGCTAGCTCGTGCGGCGGCGCCGGGCGAGCAGCGCGAACGGCAGGGCGAACCCGGCGAGGATGAGCGCGATCCCGCCGACGCGCAGTGCCGTCTTGGCCGCATCCGACAGTCGTGGCGGGTCGTTGAAGGCGACGACTCCGCGCGCGATGTCCTGCTTGGCGGTGCGCAGGCTGCCGCCGCGCGTGTCGGTCCACGTCGCGTATGCGCGCGTATCGGTCGACAGCAGCGCGAGACGGCTGCCGAGATCGGCGAGGTTGCGCTCCAGCCCGAATCCGATCCGCGAGCTGAACGCCCGGTCGGACACGGTGACGTGCTTGGTGAACGTCTTGCCGTCGTCGAAGGACGCCTGCAAGGAGACCTCGTTGAGGATGTTCTTCGCGTCCGCCCGGCGGTCGTAGTACAGGACGTCCAGCCGGCCGTTGGGCGCGACCGCGAGCCGCGGGAGGTACTGGGCGGTCTTGTCGCCCGTCGGCGTGTCGTTGACGCGAACCGGGCCGCTCCACTTGCTCGCACCGCGCGCGAGCGACCACAGCATGACATCGGCGTCTCCGCTGCGTCCGTCGTGGAAGCCCGCGTACAGCTTGCCGCTGTCGGAGTCCACGGCGATCGCCGGGAACGGGGGCGTGAACACGATGAAGCGCTCGGTCGGCTTGACCGCGTCGTCGACGACGGATTCCTTCCACGTCGCGCCGTTGTCGGTCGAGCGGGCGAGCACGAGCTGCCACGAGCCGGCGTACGGCTCGCCGCCGCGGCCGCGATGGCCGCCGGCGTAGTCCAGCACGTCCTCGCCGAGGTCGAGATAGAGCACGTTGAGCTCGCCCGCCGACGCGCCGGCCGCCGGCGACGGGGCGACGACGCGCTGGCGCGCTGCGCTGCTGACGCGCGCTGGCGTGCCCCAGTTGGCGCCGCCGTCGTCGGAGCGCACGGCCATGATCGGGTTGCCGGTGTTCGACAGCGCGTACAGGCCGAGCTCGTCGGCCTTCAGGTACGTGAGGAAGACGCGCTTGGGCGCGCGCGGGTCGGAGGTGACGCGCACCTGGAAGGCCCGCTTGCCGAGCGGCGTGTCGGTCGGCGCCAAAAGCGTCTTGCCGCCGTCGGTGGAGCGGGTCATCCAGACCGCGTCGGGCGCGTTGGCGCGGCCCTTCAGCGTGACGTAGGAGACGTAGAGCGTTCCGTCGGCGGCGAAGGTCGCGTCGGGGGCGAAGCACTTGCCCGCGTCGCGCGACGGCGCCGGGATCGGCGTCTGCGTCCAGCGCCCGCCGCCATCGAAGGACACGCTCAGCGAGCACGAGTAGCTCGGCGAGTCGATGCGATTGGTCATGACGAGGTTGTCTTCCTCGACCGGGTTGCGCACGAGCGCCGGCGAGTTGTTGGCGCTCAGATCGCGCGGATTGCTCGCCCCGTCGTTGATCGCGAGGTTCGCGCCGAGGCTGCGCGCTTCACGGGGGGTGTCATAGGACGACGAGACGACGATCGCCCCCACGCCCGCGAGGATCAGGGCGATCGCGACGACGAGCAGCGGCAGCGACGGGCCGCCGGCGCCGCCTGCTGAGCTGCGCGGCAGCTTGTCGGTCCGTTGCTCGGTCGCCGTGCTCATCTGATCTTCCCGCCGTAGGTCACGCGCTCGCAGCCGTTGAGGCGGTCGGACCTGTCGGCCCGAACGCGGTCAAAGCCCCTGCCGCAGACGACGCGGTCACGCTTGGCGTTGCGCGCGTCGATCCGGTCGTTGCCCGATCCTCCGTCGATCCGGTTGTTGCCGCCGCCGGCGCTGATGCTGTCGTTTCCGCCTTCGCCATAGATGCGGTCGTTGCCGGCCGCGCCCGACAGGCGGTCGGCGCCCGACCCGCCGGCCAGCATGTCGGCGCCGTCGCGTCCGAAGAGCCGGTCGCGGCCGGACTCGCCAAAGAGCCGATCGCCGCCCAGGCCGCCGTCGAGACGATCGCGGCCGGCCTTGCCGAGCAGCGTGTCGTTGTCGTCACCGCCGTACAGCGAATCGTCGCCGTTGCCGCCGTCGAGGCAGTCGCGATCCTGGTAGCCGTAGATCGTGTCGTTGCCGCCGAAGCCGAATATCTCGTCGCCCGCGTGCGTGCCGCGCAGCGTCTCAGCGGCGTCCGTGCCGACCGTGCGGTTGGCGCAGCGCCCCGGCGCCAGCGTCTTGGGAACCGTCGGCACCGGTGCGGCCGGTGTCTTCGGCGGCGGCGGCGGCGGCGTGTTGTCGCTCTTGAAGATCCACGCGCGTCCCTGGCCGCCGATCACGCCGTTGGCGAGGTACGCCGATGCGGCGAAGTCGATGAAGCCGTCCTCGTTGAGGTCGCCCATCGGGATCAGCCCGACACCGAAGCCGTCGCCGCGCGCACCGTCGGGGTTGGGCACGGTCATCAGGTTCGTCTGGGTCTGGATGTTGACGAAGTGCACATCCGCGACGCGGTTGTTGGAGTCCTCGGTGAACGGATCGAAATGGAACCCGCCGACGAGCAGCTCGTTGGACGGGTGCAGCGGGCCGTCGGCGAGGTTGCCGGCGCCGGTGAACGCGCCACCGAAGTTGCTGCCGTGGTAGGGGTTGGGGTCGGTCATGCTGGCGAACTGCCAGCTGCCGGTGGCTCCGCCGCCGCCGCTGACGGCGTTGAAGGCCCAGATCTTGCCGTCGTCGGTGGCCGTCGCGTTCTGCAGCGCCGACGGCAGCAGGATGTCTGGTGCCGTCGATGCGCCGACGTCACCGACCGGGCGCCCGCCGTTGAAGGACCCGCTGAACTGCGAGAGCTTCTGCGGCTCCGGGCTCGTGAGCGCGAGCCCGCTCGGGGTCATCGTGACCGCGCCGGTCCGACCGTTGACCAGGAAGGCCGCGCCCACGCCCTGAAACTCGGAGGTCGGGTTCAGGAAGGGGTAGCTGAGGTTGCGGGCCGCGATCACGTACTCGGGCGCGCAGGTCGCGTTGGTGGGGGTCGCGTCGCAATCGGTCGTCACGACGTTCGTGTTGATGTCGCCGACGCGGTACAGGTTGCCGCCGAACTCCTGGCCGCCGGTCTGGGCGAGCGGGTTCTGCGTCGCGTACAGCGCGGTGTCGAGGATCGCCTGCGGGTCGCTGCCGGCGATCGCCTCGCCTCGGTAGGCCCACGACTTGCCCGAGGTGCAGTTGCCGGCGGCCGCGGCGCGGCACTGCGATGTCGCCGCCGCCTGCGCGGGCGTCTCGACGAAGTTGCGCGCGGTGATGACGATGTCCGGCTGGCCGCCACCGTCGAGGTCACCGATCCGGCTCACGCGCGGCATGGCGGGGCAGGGCCCGATGCCGGCGTTGTTGTTCTCGCCGACAGACCCGGCGCAGGGCGGCAGCGCCTGCGGGGAGGCCATGACGCGGGCGAACTGCGGCGAGGCGCCGAGTGCCTGCTGCGCGGCGCGGTCGGCTGCCGGCATGTCGATGCGCTTGAGCACGGCGCGCGTTTTGCCGTCGATGACGTATCCGCGCCCGAGCGCCGGGTCCGCCAGGACCGCCGGAATCGACGGGTCGGTGACGTTCACGCGCTTGCCGCGCGCTCCGACGATGATCTCCGGGATGTCGTCCGGCGGGCCGACGACGGCCGCGTCGCAGATCTTGTCGGCGTCGGGACCGTCGCCACCGGGGCAGCTGCCGAGATCCGGCATCGTCTCGACGTAGACGAAGGCGATGACGGGATCGGCGTCGCCGGGGTTCAGCTCGGGTGGCGCGATCGTGTCGATATGGGCGCCGCTGACGCCGTCGAAGACGAACACGCGGGTCGGCGCGGTCTGCCCCTGGGCGACCAAAAGGTCGAGCTTGCCGTCGCCGGTGAGGTCGGCGCTCGCCACTCCCCACCCGAATGATCCGCCGCCGGTGGGCTCTGGCGTCTCGACCGTCGTGGCCTTGAACGTGCGCGGCAGGCCGGGGGCATCTGCGGTGGCGGCTGCGACGGGCAGCACGGCGGTGAGGAGAGCGACGACGGGAAGGACCCTCCATCGCCGGCGAAGTCCGTTTCGAGCGGGCATACCGGGAACCTACGCTCCCCTAAGTGTATCGCGCAATAGATGACTTTTACACTTACGGGTCATTTCTGGCCTTTCGTAGATTTTGCAGGCATTTCCTCGAGGAGTAGAAACGTCGTAACGCGCTCGAAACATCGGGCGCTCGCATCATGGCGGCCCGGAGAGTGTCGCGCGCCGGTACCCGGCAGGGGCCGTCAGCAGACCGGAGAACGACCGCGGGGCCGGCAATCTGCCGGCCCCGCGGGTGAATCGTGTCGGTCGTCGAGCCGTCTACGCGGGACGACGCCTGCGGACCTCAGCGGCCGTCAGACCCGCGACGAGCGCGAGCAGACCGAAGCCGAGGAGGCCGATGCCCAGCCCGAGACCGGATCCGGCACCGCCGGCCGGAGCGCCGGCGACGGCACCCGTCAACGACGGGGTGCTGCCGGGCTGGTAGTTGG
Organism: uncultured Actinomycetes bacterium; assembly: GCA_963705315.1. Taxonomy (GTDB): domain Bacteria; phylum Actinomycetota; class Thermoleophilia; order Solirubrobacterales; family Solirubrobacteraceae; genus CADCVQ01. The sequence continues at coordinate 2,801,585 of OY970068.1, read as the reverse complement.
CGAACAGGTCACCGAGCGCCGCCGAGGGGGCGGGCGCCGCGGAACGCGACGAACGCGCGGCCGGAGCCGCCGTCGCCGAGAATGACCGTCCGGTCGAGGCCTGAGCTGTCGAACCGGAGAACACCTGCTGGCCAGTCGGGGTCGACGTCACAGTGCTTCCTGCGACGTTGCCACCGCTGCTGGCCGTGCTGCCGCCCGACCCTGAGGAGGGCGGGTTGCTCTGCTCCGCGGCCGCAGGAGCCTGGCTCTTGGAGACGCCTGGCGCCGTGAATGCGGGTGAGCCGTCCGAGTTGCCGGTGGGAGCGGAAGCTCCCGGCGTGCTCGGCTTCGGAGCGGCTGGAGCCGGCGCGGCCACCGAGAACGACGTCACGGCGAAGCCGCCCGTCGGACGCGAGGCCGAGATCGTGTAGCTGCCTGGGCTCGCCGGTGCCGTCAGCGACGTCGTGAAGCCGCCGCCCGGCGAGGTCGTGACACCGACGGACCCAGTGGGTCCGCTGACCGTCACGGCCGAGTTGCCGACGAAGTACGAACCATGAACCGTGATGGCTCCACCCGGCTGGTAGGACGTCTTGTCCACAGCCACGTGCGCTTGCGGGTTACAGGCATAGGCGATGGCGATGGGCACGAGACAAGCCGCCACCACCATCGTTACGAAAGTGACGCGGCGCCTGTGCGACGCGCCTGTGCGCCCGTACGTCCGGGACACGGCACACTCCTTTCTGGGAGATCCGGTCATCGCCTTGTTTATGCGACTGCGGCGAACATACCGCAACGTGTCAAGGACATCTAGTCCCTTTGCGTCTAGTGGGGGGTCCTATAAAGGTCTAGGTCCCGTCCGGTGCGGCCGGACGAGTATGCACGACGACGATCGTCAGCACGCCACCCCCGAGGTCCTCGACGGTCTCGGCCAGCTCCTCTAGCGGGCACGAGACGAGCGTCTCGTCGCGGCGCGAGATCTCGATCGCGACCGTGCAGGGCGTGGTCGCCGGCAGACCGCGCCCGAGCAACGCGGCCTGGATCGCGCGCGCATCGCGGCCGGCGTTGAGGACGGCGATCGCGCCCGGCGGATCGCCGAGCGCAGCGGCATCGGCGATCGCCAGCGGCGACTGCGGCGTGGCGAGCTCGACGCCGAGCGCCGCCGCCGTTGCGCTGACCGCGCTGACGCCCGGCACGATGTCGTAGCCGATCCCCCGCTCGGCGAGGACGTCGAGCTCGGCCTCCATCTGGCCGCACAGCGTCGGATCGCCGCCCTTGAGGCGCACGACGCACAGATCCTCGTCCAGCGCCCGGTCGTAGACGGCGATGATCTCGCGCTGCGTCGCCGGCGGCCACTGGAGCAGCTCGGCATCGGCCCGCGTGTACGCGGCCAGCGTCTGACGGTCGAGCACGAGCGGATTCCAGACGACGACGTCTGCCTGCTGCAGCGCCCGGACGGCGCGCAGCGTCAGCAGGTCCTCCGCGCCCGGACCGCAGCCGACGAAGCGCACCCGCCCGGCGCTCACGGGCCGCTCGGCTGGGGACGCAGCAGCAGCCACAGCGACACGATGAGGATCGCCGGGCCGGGCGACGCGTGCAGCACGACCGCGCCGACGGGCTGCTGCGGGCCGCCGGCATCGAGGACGAGCGTGACATGCGTGACCGCCTCAAACAGGCCGGCCAGCGCGCAGACCGCCAGCGCGGACAGCGCGAGCAGGCTGTCGCCCTCCCCGCGGCGCGCCAGGCGCAGGGCGATCAGCGCGGCGATCAGCGCCGACACGCCGGGCAGCACGTGGTCGACGACCTCGACCGACGCGGCCACCTCGAGCTCGAGATCGAGCAGCGGTCCAAGGTACGGCGGCGTGATCGACCACGCCGACAGCGCGGCGAGCGCGATGAGCCAGCGCTCCAGCGGCGCTGGGCCCGGCACCGCCGGCGAATCGGACCGCGCTGGCACGCCGCGAGGCTATCGTGCCCGCCTTCATGCTCCAGCGCCCGCTCATGCTCCTCGCCATCGCGGCCGTCGCCGCGCTCGCCACGCCACCGGCGGCTGATGGGCAGGCGACCTCGCGACTGCGCATCGGCACGCCGGCGGTCGACGGCAGCCTGACGCCGTACACGACCGATGCGAACTACGCGTTCATGTCGCTCGTCTACGACACGCTGACATGGCGCGACCGCCAGGGAATCGCCCGCCCATGGCTCGCGCGCTCGATCCGGCGCCAGGCCGGCGGGCGGCGGGTCGTCGTCACCCTGCGCGCGGGCGTGCGCTGGCACGACGGCACGCCGCTGACCGCGAACGACGTCGTGTTCACGTACACGTACATGGCGCAGCGTCCACATCCGCGCTTCACGCCCCAGTTGCAGGACATCGCGGGTGTCAGCGCATCGAGCGACCTGCGGGTCGTCTTCACGCTGCGCCGGCCGACGCGCGGGCTGGAGGACCAGCCGTTCGCCGACGTGCCGATCATCCCCCGGCACTTGTGGGCCGGGCTCAACCCCGCGCGCAGCGCGCCAGCGGGCCGTGCCGTGGGTACCGGCCCCTACCGCCTGACGGACTACGAACCGCGCCGCCGCTACCGCCTGGAGGCGAACCGCGACTACTTCCGCGGGGCGCCGAGCGTGGCGCGCGTCGACGTCCCCGTCGACCGCCGCCAGACAGTGCTGCTCGACGACGTCCGGCGCGAGCGTCTGGACGCCGCTCCGGTCACGGTCCAGCCCGGGGCGATCCCGCGCCGCCGGGGCGGCACGCTGTACTCCGACGAGACGTCGTTCGCCGGCACGATGCTGCTCTTCAACCTCCGGCGCGGGCCGTTCACGCGCGTGGCGGCACGGCGCGCCGTCGCCGATTCGCTGAACCTCAAGGCGCTCAGCGGCAACGCCTCGGCGGTCGCGGGCGGCACGATCCCCGCCGATCGGGGCATGCTGCACCCGCGGTCCCGCTGGGCGGGGCGCCGCTCGCTGCACGCGTTCAGTCCGGCGGCGGCGCGCCTGGCGTTCGTCGAGCAGGGGATCGGCGCGTTCCGCGTCGCCGCTCCGCGCAACGATCCGGTCCGGCTGGAGGTCGGCCGGCGCGTCGTGCGAGCGCTCGTCGATGCCGGTGCCCGCGCGCGCCTCGTCGAGCTGAGCCCAGCCGCGCTGGACCGCGCGCTCGGACGCAGGCGCGCGGCGGCCAGCTTCGATGCGGCGGTGCTCGGGTTTCCCGCGCTCGCCTCCTACGACCCGGCCTATCTGCGCGTCGTCTTCGGCGGCGACGCGCGGATGGCACCGCTCAACGACGGCGGCTATCGCAGCGAGACGTTCGACGCGCTCGCCGACCGCGTCGCGTCGGCACCGACCATGCGGCGCCGGCGCACCGCCGTCGACGCCCAGCTGCGGTTGCTCGCGCGCGACCTGCCCGCGGTGCCGCTCGTGTTCGGCGGCTTCACGATCGCCTACCGGCCGGCGGCTTACGACGGCTGGGTGAACGTGCGCGGCACGGGCATCCTCGACAAGCGCTCGTTCCTGCGCGGCGCGGTCGCGCCGGGCGCCGGGCCGGGCGCGGCGGCGCCCGACCTCATCGACCGCAGCGAGGACGACTTCTCGCTCGTGCCGATCATCATCGGCTTCGCGGCCCTCATGCTGCTCGGGGGCGGCTGGTGGCTGGGGCGGCGCAGATAGTGGAATCCCCAATACCCTTGACCGGTAGATAACCTCTACACATAGTGCAGAAGAACAGGGATGACAAAGCGGGCAGGAAGGCCCGGCGAAACGAAACCGGAGGCGGTGGTTGGCGACGCTCGCTCGGGTTCTGGTGCATCGCCGGGATCGCCGTGCTCGTCCTCATCTATCTCGTCGCGCTCGAAGCGTCGCGGCCGCATCTGAGCGGCGACAAGCTGCGGCTGGACGCGTTCGACTCACTCGTCCAGCAGGACGACGTCCAGAACGCCAGCATCCTCGATGTCGACCGCGTCGTCGTCGGCGTCTACAAGGCCCGTGACGGATCGCAGCGACGCTACTACATGCCGTTCTCGCGCAACGTGACGACGTCCGTCGACGACCTGATCGGCCGGCTGTCCTCCAGCGGCGTGCCCACGACGGTCGACCAGCAGCTGCTCAAGCGCGTCATCGGGCCGGCCACGACGCTCCTGCCCGCGCTGATCCTGACGATCGTCTTCTTGTACTTCATCCTGTCGATCCGCAAGGGCGACGGGCTGTTCGGCCGCACCGGATCGTCGGCGCGCGTCGACGACGTGCAGGTGACCTTCGACGACGTCGCCGGCCAGGACGCGGCGGTCACCGAGCTGCGCGAGATCTCGGATTTCCTGTCGAACACCGACCGCTACTCCGAGCTGGGGGCGCAGATCCCGCGCGGGATCCTGCTCTTCGGGCCGCCCGGCTGCGGCAAGACGCTCATGGCGCGCGCGCTGGCCGGTGAGGCCGGGGCGGCCTTCTACTCGATCTCCGGCTCGGACTTCGTCGAGATGTACGTCGGCGTCGGCGCGCGCCGCGTGCGCGATCTCTTCAAGGACGCTCGCCAATCGGCGCCCGCGATCATCTTCATCGACGAGCTCGACTCGGTCGGCCGCCGGCGCAGCGGCACGGGACCGGGCAGCCAGGGCTCCGCGGAGGAGCAGGGGCAGGCGCTCAACCAGCTGCTCGCCGAGATCGACGGATTCGAGCCCGCGCAGGGCGTCATCGTCGTCGGCGCGACGAACCGCCCCGACGTGCTCGACCCGGCCCTGCTGCGGCCGGGGCGCTTCGACCGCGCGGTGGGCCTGGAGCTGCCCGACGAGCGCGGCCGCCGGGAGGTTCTCGGGGTGCACGCGCGCGGCAAGCCGCTCGGCGCCGGCGTCGACCTCGAATCGATCGCGAAGCGCACGGTCGGAATGACCGGAGCGGATCTCGCGAGCCTGTTCAACGAAGCGGCGCTGCTGACGGCGCGTGCGCGTCGCAGCTCGATCCTGCCCGAGGATCTCGAGGCCGCGCTGGAGCGCGTCCGCGACGCGCCCGAGCGCCAGCGGCGCCTGTCGATGCGCGACCGGCGCATGGGCCAGTCGATCCTGCACGGCGAGCGCGTCACCTTCGCTGACGTCGCCGGCGTCGATCACGTCATCGAAGAGCTCGCGGAGGTGCGCGAGTTCCTGGCCGATCGCGAGCGCTTCGAGCGTGTCGGCGCGCGCGTCCCCAGCGGCTACCTCATCGCGGGCCCGCCGGGTACCGGCAAGACGCTGCTGGCCCGGGCGCTGGCGGGCGAGTCCAACGCCGCGTTCATCTCGGTCGCGGCAACGGAGTTCAACGAGACGTACATCGGGGAGGGCGCGGCGCGGGTGCGCGATCTCTTCGCCCAGGCCCGGGGCGTGGCGCCCGCGATCGTGTTCATCGATGAACTCGACGCCATCGGCGGGCATCGCGGCAACGCCGCCCTGGCATCTGACAGCGAACGGGCGCAGACGCTCAACCAGCTGCTGATCGAGCTCGACTCCTCCGGTCGTAGCGCGACGGTCATCGTCATGGGCGCGACGAACCGCCCCGACATCCTCGATCCCGCGCTCATGCGACCGGGCCGCTTCGATCGCCAGCTGATGCTCGAGCTGCCCGACCTCGAGGCGCGCAAGCAGATCCTTGCCCTGCACGCCCAGGGCCGGCCGCTGGCCCCCGGGGTCAACTTCGACGCGATCGCCGGGCTCACGCACGGGCTGTCGGGCGCCGATCTGAACAACCTGCTCAACGAGGCGGCGCTGCTCGCCGCGCGGCGGGGCAAGGAGCTCATCGACCAGCCGCTGCTCGACGAGGCGCTGGACCGCATCGGCGTCGGCATCGCCAACGCGCGGCCGCTGTCGCACGAGGACCGCCTGATCACCGCCTACCACGAGGCGGGGCACGGCCTCGTCGCGCGCTCACTGCCGCACGGGCGCCTGCTGCACAAGATCAGCATCGTCGCGCGCGGAAACATCCAGGGCGTGACGTGGACGACCGCGACCGACAACCGGGTCCTGCACACGCGCAGCACGTTGCTGGAGCACATGGCGGTTCTGCTCGCTGGGCGCACTGCCGAGCAGCTCGTCTTCGGCGAGCTCGCCGACGGCGGCGCGAGCGATCTTCAGCAGGTCGGGATGATCGCGCGGCGGATGGTCACGGTGCTCGGGATGAGCCCGGCGGTCGGCTCGATGAACTGGGCCGACGAGGGCGGCCTCAACGGCATCCCGCATTCGCAGGAGACGGCGCAGCTCATCGATGTCGAGGCGCGACGGCTCGTGCAGGAAGCCGAGGAGCTCGCCGACCGGATCCTGCGCGAGCAGCGCTCGACGCTCGATCTCGTCGCCAACGCGCTGCTCGAGCGCGAGACCCTCACGCTCGACGACATCGACAAGATCGCCGGCCCGTCGCCGACGGTGCGGGCATGAGCCCGGTTGCGACCCCGGTCGCCAAGCCGCGGCTGTGGCCGGTCGACATGCCGCTGCAGCCGCGCCCGTGCGGCCGGCTGTGGCTCGGCGTCGCCGGCAAGGGCGGCTCGGGCAAGTCGGTCCTGTCCGGGACCCTGGCGCGCGTGCTCGCCCGTCGCGGCCATCGCGTGCTCGCGATCGACTCCGATCCGATGCCGGGCCTGGTGCACTCGCTCGGCGTGCGCGAGCCCGCGACGCCGCCGCTCGCCGAGGCGGCGGAGAAGCCCGAGAAGGGGCCGTGGCGGCTGCGCAGCGGCATCGGACCCGCGACCGCCGTGCGCCGCTACACGACGATCGCGCCCGACGGCATCCGGCTCATGCAGCTGGGCAAGTCCGACAAGGACGGCCTGCCCATGGCGTCGGTCAACGCCTACCTGGCGATCGTCCGGCGGCTGCACGAGGCGCGCTCGATGCACGACTGGGCGATCGTCGGCGACCTGCCCGCCGGCCCGCGCCAGCTCGGCGCCGGTTTCTCCCCCTACGCCGGGCTGTACGTGATCGTCGTCGAGCCGACGAGCCAGTCGGCGCTGACCGGCCGGCGCGTGGCGCGGCTGGCCCGCGGGCCGCTCGGCGCGGACGTCATCTTCGTGGCGAGCAAGGTCGCCGGCACCGCGGAGCGCCGGCGGGTCGAGCGCCTGATCGGCGAACCCGTGGCGTTCGAGATCCCGGCCGACGTGGCCGTGCGCGACGCCGAGCGCGCGGGGGTGGCCGTGATCGACGCGGCACCGGATTCACCCGTCGTGCAGGCGGTCCAGCGCCTGGCAGAGACCATCGAGCAGCGACAGGAGTCATCATGAAGATCGCGGTATCCGGCAAGGGCGGGGCGGGCAAGACGACGATCTCGGGGACGATCGCGCGCGCGCTCGGCCGCTCGGGGCACGACGTGATGGCCATCGACGCCGACGTCAATCCGATGCTCGGCATCTCGCTCGGGCTCGGCATGGACGTCACCGAGCGGCTTGCGGGCATCCGCCAGCAGCTGACGGACGGCAACGCCGACGAGGTCATCCACGAGCACACGATCGAGGGCCTGCTCGAGCGCTTCGGCGAGGACGCGCCCGACGGCGTGCGCGTCGTCGTCGCATCGCGCGTCGACATGCCCGACCACGGCTGCCTGTGCTGCGGCGTCAGCGCCGACCGGCTGCTGCGCGAGATGGAGGGTGACGGCCGCACGGTGCTCGGCGACCTCGAAGCCGGCGTCGGCGTGCTGACGCGGATGGAGGTCGGCAGCCTGGACATCGTGCTCGTCGTCGCCAACCCGACGCCGAAGTCGATCGAGGTGGCGCGGCGCGCGGCCGAGACGGCGACGGCGCGGGAGATCAAGGTGCTCGTCGTCGCCAACCGCGTCGCCGACGACGCCGATCTCGAGGCGATCCGCAGCGTGCTGGGTGAGCACGACATCGTCGTCGTGCCGGAGGACCCGGTGATCGCCCGCGCCGATGCCGAGGGTCTGGCGCCGATCGACGTCGACGACACCGCCCCGGGCGTCCGTGCGATCGTGGCGATCAGCGAGCGGCTCGTCGCGCAGCCGGCGTAGCGTCGAGGCCCGTCGCGTGCCTGGCCGGCCGCCATTCGCCGTGCTCGTCGTGCCCTACGTCGTCGAGCTTGACGGGGGCGTGACGCGTGCGCTGTTTCGCGCCGTGACCGGTGAGGACCGCGCGTGGAGCGTGCTGCGCGGGGACGGCGTCGGCCACCCGGCGCGCTGTGGCTGACGTGCAGATCGCGATCCTGCTCTACCACCGGCTCGTCGCGCTCGACGCCGTTGGTCCGTACGACGTGCTCAAGCTCATGCCCGGCGCCGACGTGCGCCTCGTCGCGGCAGAGCCCGGCGAGATCGCGACCGACGGGCCGCTGCGGCTCGTGGCGGATGAAGCGCTCCAAGCCGTGCCGCGGCCGGACATCGTCGTCGTGCCCGGAGGCCCAGGTGCACACGCCGCGAGCGCGGACGAACGCGTGCGCAGCTGGCTGCGCCGCGCGCACGAACATACGGCCTACACCGCCTCGGTCTGCTGGGGCTCGCAGCTGCTCGGCGCGGCGGGACTGCTCGACGGCGTGCAGGCCACCAGCCACTGGCTCGTGCACGACGAGCTCGCCGTCCACGGCGCGATCCCTGTCGACGAGCGCGTCGTCGTGAGCGGGCGGATCATCACCTCGGCGGGCGTGTCGGCCGGCATCGACATGGCGCTCGTGCTCGCCGCGCTCGTGGCCGGCGACGACGTCGCGCGGCGTATCGCGCTGATCCTCGAGTACGCCCCCGAACCCCCGTTTGGGGCCGCCGGCTCGCCGCGCGGCGCCGAGCCCGCGCTCGTCGCGGGAATGCGCCGCAGCTATCAGGAGTCACGCTGATGAGGACGACGTCAGCCATCGTCGCCGGGGTCGCTGCGCTTGCGCTCGTCGTGAGCGGATGCGGTGACTCCGACGGCAACGACAAGCAGAGCACCGCGGGCGCCGAGCCGACGGCCGGCGCGTGGAAGACGTGGGTGCTCACGTCGGGGCACGCGATCGGCGTGGCGCCGCCGCCCGCGCAGGATTCCGCCGCCGCCGAGCGCGACGCCGACGGCCTCGAGGCCGCGGTGCGCGGCCGGACAGCGGCGCAGGCCAAGCTGGCGCGCGCGTACAGCGCCACCCCGGTCGTCGCGCCGTGGATGAATCAGACGATGGAGCTCGTCTCGCGCCGCCCGAAGGATCCGCCCGGCTCGTCGCGTTCCTACTCGTACGTCAGCGCCGTGATCGAGGACGTCGTCGTGGCCGCCTACCAGTGGAAGTACCGGTATGACCGGCAGGCGCCCGGCGGCGACTGGAGCGTCAAGCGCTCGCCCGACCCGTCCTACCCGTCAGAGCACGCGGCGATCGCCGGCGCGGCGTCGCGGATGATCGCGTACCTCTATCCCGAATACCCCAAGGCGCGGCTCGACGAGCTCGCCGACGACGTCGCGCAGGCGCGCGTGGCGGCCGGTGCGAACTACCCGAGCGATGTTGCGGCGGGGCTGAAGCTCGGCCGCGAGGTCGCCGCGCGGTTCATCGCGCAGGCCAAGCGCGACGGCCACACGCGCAAATGGGATGGCCAGCGCCCGCGCGGTCCCGAGCACTGGGAGCCGCCGCCGGGCTCGACGGGCCAGCCGATCCAGCCGCTGGCCGGCACGTGGAAGACCTGGCTGCTGCGCCCGGTCAACCGCTTCCAGCCGCCGGCGCCCCCGAAGTACGGGACGGCCGAGTTCGAGGCCAACGCGCGTGACGTCGTGCGCGTCGCGCAAAAGCTGACGCCGCGCCAGAAGCGGCTCGCGAAGTTCTGGGAGGCTGGGCCCGGCACGGCGTTGCCCGCGGGCGTGTGGAACAAGGTCGTGATCGAGTACGCGCGCGACAAGGATCTGTCGGTGCCGCGCCAGGCGCGCCTGTTCGCGCTGCTGAACGTCGCCATGTCCGACGCCGGTGCGGCCGCGTGGAACGCGAAGTACCAGACCGGCTGGTGGGACCCGCGGCCGATCAACGCCATCCGCGACCTCGGGATCGACAAGAAGTGGGAGCCGTATCTCGGCACGCCGCTGTTCCCTGCCTACCCGTCGGGCACGTCGAACTACTCCGGCGCGGCCGGCGAGGTGCTCGCCTACGCGTTCCCCGGCGACGCGAAGATGTGGCGCGCCCGCGCGGTCGAAGCCGGCATGTCGCGCCTGTGGGGCGGGGTGCACTGGCGCATCGACGTGACCTACGGCCTGCAGATGGGCCGCAAGGTCGGCCGCCTCGTCGTCAGCCGGGCGAGGCAGGACGGTGCCGGCCAGTGAAGCGCGCCGGCTGGGCTGCGCTCGCGCTGCTTGCGGCGTTCGTTGCCGCGGGCTGCGGGGACGATGGCGACAAGCAGGCGCGGACCGCCGCCGATCCGTTCACCGCGGTCAGCCGCCAGCCAGGCCTGACGCGCACCGCCCGTCGCGCCGCGCCGCGCTGGCAACCGGTCGCGCGCTTTGCCGGAACGGCGCCCGCGGTTCGGCCGGTCGCGATCGCCAGCGGCGCAATCCAGTGGCGCGCGCGCTGGCGCTGCACGAGCGGCAAGCTCGCGCTCGCCGTCGAGCCGCGGCCGCGCTCGGCGTCCAGGCGCTCCGGCGGGCGCTGCCCGGGCTCGGGCGAGTCAAGCTGGGTGCAGACCGGCGATCAGCGCCTGCGCGTGACCGCGACCGGGCGCTGGAGCGTCGTCGTCGAGCAGCAGGTCGACACGCCGATCGACGAGCCGCCGCTGGCGGCGATGAGCGCGCGGGGCGCCCGGGTGCTCGCGACCGGCAGCTTTTATCCGGTCGAGCGCAAGGGCAGCGGCCGGGCGCGCCTGTACCGGCTCGCGGACGGGCGCGCGGCGCTGCGCCTCGAGCCGTTTCGCACGTCCTCGAACACCGACCTCTACGTCTGGCTCAGCGTGGCGCGCCGTCCGCGGACGACCAAGCAGGCCGTCCGGGCGCGGCGGCTCGGGCGCCTCATCGCGTTGAAGTCGACGATCGGCCCGCAGAACTACGTGCTGCCGGCGAGCGTCGACCCGCAGGACATCCGCTCGATCGTGATCTGGTGCGTGCCGATCCAGATCGTGTACACGGCCGCGGCACTGCGGGGTTGAGATGATCAGGCGCCGCTGCTGCGCGTTCGCCCTCGTGTGCGCCGCAGCCGGCGTCGCCGCGTGCGGCGGCGAGCCGGTCGAGGTGGCGCCCGCGCCGCCGACCGCCACGACCCCCGAGGACAAGTCGCTCAGCATCGCCAAGGGCAGGGCACACCGCCTGACGATCACCGTCGACGATGCCGCGAACGGCCGGTTTCGCTACCGGGCCCCGAGCAGCGTCGCGTCGGGCCTGGTGCAGATCCGCCTGCGCAACGAGGGCCGCGCCCCGCGCAAGGCGCAGCTGTGGCGGATCGCTGGCGGCCACAGCGTGGCGCAGGCGCGGCGTGCGACCCGACCGCTGCCGGACTGGCTGCGCACCGCGGGCGGCGTGGCGCTGACCGAGCCCGGCGCGACGGGCACGACGCTGCAGTACCTCGCGCCGGGCCGCTACTACGTCGCCGGCGTCGGCGGCGAGCAGGGGACGGTCGCGCAGCTGCGCGTCACGGGCAGCGCCGCGGAGCAGTCGCCGCCGGCGGTCACCGCGCGGCTGGACGCCAGGGACTATTCCTTCCGCACCTCAGGTCTGAAGGCCGGCAGCATCGCCGTCGACTTCCGCAACACCGGCCGCGAGCCACATCACGTCTTCCTCGCGCCGATGCGGACCGGCGCGAGCCTCGCCGAGGTGACCCGCTTCTTCAATGCCACGACCTCCGTCGGCGTGCCGCCGGTTCTGGACAGCGGAACGCGGGAGACGGTCGTCCTCGAAGGCGGCGAGCGGCAGGTCACCGAGCTCGACCTGAGCTCCGGCCGCTACGCGATGCTCTGCTTCGTGCGCGACCGCGGCGGCGGCCCGCCGCACACCAAGCTGGGCATGGTCGCCGAGCTGCGCGTCCCGTGACGCCCGATGCGCGGGTCATCTCGTGATGCACCGCTCGAGCTCGCTGCGCCACTGCTCGGTCTCAAGATCCTTGCCGATGATCACGATCCGGCTCGTGCGGTCCTCGCCGGGCTCCCACGTCCGTCCCTCTGCCGACTCGACGTAGGTCTGGACCCCGTGGACGATGTGCCGGCGCTCGCTTCCGGCCAGCGCGACGATCGCCTTGATGCGGAACAGATCGGACGCCTTGAACATGAGCAGGCCGCCCAGCCAGCCGTCGAAGCGAACCGGGTCGAGCTCGCCCGGCAGCTCGACGGAGAACATGTCCACGTCGAGGTGCTCGTGGACATGGCCGTGTTCGTCGCCTTCCTCGGCGGCGGCGAACGCGAAGCGGTCGATCAACTGCTCGACGTCCAACTCCTCGCGCGGGCCGACGATGATCTGCGCGTCGGGGTTCATCTGGCGCATGCGCGCGCTCAGGGCTGCGACATCGTCGGCGTCGGCCAGGTCGATCTTGCTGACGACGATGTGCGTGGCGATCTGCACCTGCTGGCGCGCCTCGGGGCTGCGATGGACATCGAGCTGATCGATCGCGTGCACGGCGTCGACGACCGCGACCATCGTGTCCAGGCGCATGACGTGCGTGATGCTCGCCAGCGCGTCGACGACGGGCCCGGGGTCGGCGAGTCCGCTCGTCTCCAGGAGAATCCGATCCAGCTTCCCGGCCGCGCCGTGCAGGCGGGTGATCGCCTCGAGCAGGTCGCCCCGGCTCGTGCAGCAGACGCAGCCGTCAGCGATCTCGACGACGTCGTCGCTGACGTCACCGAGCAGCTCGCCGTCGAGGCCGATCTCGCCCGCCTCGTTGACGACGACGCCGATCCGCTCGCTGCCCGCGCGGGCGGCCACCAGGCGGTTGACGAGCGACGTCTTGCCAGCGCCGAGAAAGCCCGTCACGACGGTGATCGGGATCGGTCCTGCGGGGGCGAGCGGTGGCTCAATCACGGCGCGGTCGGTCTCCAGTCTGCTGCTATCACTATGTGATGTGATCATATAATGCGCAAGGAGTTCCGCACTGCCTGGTTGCTGCTCCTGCTCAACGGCGGATCGAGCTACGGCTACGAACTGCGCCGCGAGCTCGCCGACCGCGAGCTGGAAGTCGATCCCGCCGTCATGTATCGCAGCCTGCGCGAGATGGAGCGCGCCAACTTGATCTGCTCACGCTGGATGCGCTCCGACGCCGGGCCCAAGCGGCGCGTCTACACGATCACCGGGGAGGGGCGCGCAGAGCTCGCCCGCGCCGTGGCGGCGATCACGGTCGCGCGTGATTCTGAGACGATGTTCTTGCGCGCCTACGAGTGCTCGACGGCGCGATCGTAGGCGCAACTGGGTCAGGCAACGGCGGCGATGCCGGCCAGCCGGTCGGCGAGGTCGATGAGCGCCCGCACGCCCGGTGCGTCCTCGTCGACGTCGATCGCCGCGCGTCCCTCGCGGTCGGCCTGCGCGATCGCCTCGTCGTCGGGGACGATGACCATCTCGCAGTCGCCGACGGCCTCGCGGATCACGGCGAGATCCTCGTCGTCACGCACGCGGTTGGCGACGACGATGACGCGCGCTCCGCGCTCGTCGGTCATCTCGACCGCCCGCCGGGCGATGTTCAGCGACTTCGCGGTCGGCTGGGCGACGACGAGCACGACGTCGGCCTGGCCCTCCTGCAGGCGCATGACGGTGCCGATGCCGGCCTCGAGATCGCCGACGATGATCTTGCCGTCGGACTCGAGCTCTGACAGCAGCCCCTCGGGGGAGACGCCGCAGCACGTGCAACCGGGGTTCGCGCGCTCGATGCGCGAGGCGACGACGAGCCGCACGCCGTCGGGTGCGTCGCGGCCGAAGCGCGCCACGAAGCCCTCCGTCGAGCGCTCGTGCTCGGTCTCGCCCGTCTCAAGGCCCTGGCGGACGGCGACGAGCAGGTCGGTCTCCTCGGGGCCGACGCCGAGCGAGACGCCGAGCATCGGGTTCGTGTCCGCGTCGAGCGCGAGCACGTCGTGTCCGGCGCGCGCGAACGCCCGCGCGATCGTGCCGGAGACGGTGGTCTTGCCAACGCCTCCCTTACCTGCGACGACGATCTTCATATGCGCTCTATGCTACTGACATCTAGGGCGTCCGCCAACCGCTCGATCGCCCGCACCGCGGCCGCGCCGGGCGCGAGGTCCAGCAGCGCCACGCCGGCGCGCTCGGCGGCCCGCACGTCCTCGTCGACCGGGACGGTGCCGAGCAGCGGGACGCCGAGGAACTCCTCGACGCGGTCGGCGTCGCCTGCAGCCGCGACCTTGTTGACGACGAGCGAGAACTGCGCATCCTCGCGCTGCTGGCGCGCGATGCGGATGATGCGCCGGGCCGTGAGCATCGACTGCCACGTCGGCTCGACGACGAGCAGGAACCGCTCCGCGTACGGCGCCCAGTCAAACGCCGTCTGGCGCGGGCCGGCCGGCAGGTCGCCGAGCACGATCCAGTCATCGAGCGAGCGCACCTGATCGAGGCGATGGATGACCTGGTAGAAGGCGTTGTGCGACGCGCGGTTGGGCATGAGGCCGCGCTTGTCGGTCTTGCCGATCTGCAGCAGGCGCACGCCGTCGGGCGCGTCGGTGGCGTAGCGCTGGACCGCGCGCGCCGGCCCGACGCCCTTGACGAGGTGCCAGCGGCCCTTGTCGTTGCGTTCGGCGGCGGCGTTGAGCGGGGCGTCGTCGGGCACGTCCGCGCCGAGGCTCAACGACAGTCCCGGCAGCGTGTCGGAGTCCAGCGCGAGCACGCGATGGCCGCGCCGCGCCAGCAGCCGCGCGAGGGTCGCCGCGACAACGGACTTGCCCGCACCGCCCTTGCCGACGACGGCGAGCCGCAGACCGGTCATGGGCCGCTGCGCGGTCGCGTCAGTCGCGGCGCGCACGTGTGCGCGAACGCCGGCTCTCAAGCGCGACGAACTCCGAGTACCGGCTGAGGAACACGCCGAGGACCTGGTCGGTCGCCATGAGCGCCTGCGCGGAGTCGTGCAGCGCCTCCATGCCCTGGCGCGTGAGCTCGTACATGCGGCGGTCCGGCCCGCTCGTCGATTTCTCCCACACCGAGCGCACGAGGCCGTCGCTCTCCAGCGCGCGCAGCGCGCGATAGAGGCGACCGGGGTCGTCGCGGCTGAAGCCCAGCGGCCGCAGGCGCTCGAGCAGGTCATAGCCGTGTGCCGGCTGCTCGCGCAGCAGCAGCAGCAGGCAGGGCCTCAGGAAGTTTTTCGGGAGAATCTGGGCTGGTGTGAATTCAGGAGGAATGAGCTTGTCCGGTGCGTTCGTGGAGGCACTCGGCAGCCGCCTCCGGGGAATCATGACACCAGCAGTCGTCGTCACACTCGCCGTGTGTCGGACGAGTGAGGTCCGCCATCTCGTCGGCGAACGTCCGCCTACCGGTTTCCATGCCGCTCGGGCTCAGCCAATATGAACCCAGGGCGTCACTTTCGAGCAGCCCGTCCATGGCAAATCGTTCCAGGTAGGCAGCAAGCACACCCTCCGGAACGGCGAGAAAGCGGCTGAGCTCCTGGGCGGTCGGCATCGTCGCGATCGCCTCTGAGTGCATCCAGTACATGGCCTGGAGCACCTCGTCGCGGACCCGCAGGACCTCAAGCTCGTCCATTGGCTCCATTGGCACCCCATGCCTCGGCGAGGCGGCCGATCGGCGCGATCGCCGGCGAGTCGGGATCGAAGTCCAGCGGCGCCACGCCGGCGCGCTCGGCGAGCGCGAACGTCTCATCGAACGGGATGATCGCCGCGATCTCGAGATCGTGGTTGGCCGCGAAGGTCTGCACCGCCTCAAGTTCGCGCGCGTCGCGGATCTTGTTGGCGATGAGCGCGACGCGCTCGAGGCCGAGGTCGTTGGCGAGCGCAGCCATGCGGCGCCCGGTCTCCAGCGACTTGAAGTACGGCTCGACGACGGCGAGCATCGCGTCGGCGTAGCTCGCGGTGCCGCGCGAGAGGTGCTCCGGGGAGGCCTCGGTGTCGAGGATGCAGACGTCGCGGTCCTCGTCCGACGCGGCCTCGATGATCCGCCGCACGGTCGCGTGCATGCTGCACAGGCAGCCCGTGTCGGCGTGCTGGGGATGGGCCATGACGAGCAGCTCGACGCCGTCGGGACCGGTAACCGAGTGCGAGGTCTTGATCTCGTCGAGCGTCGCGGTGAGCATCGGCCCGGCCTCGGTGCGCCGCAGCAGGTTGGACGGCAGCGTCGGCATATTGCTCATCTGCTCGGCGGGGATGCCGATCGTGAGCGCGAGGTTTGGGTTGGAGTCGCCGTCGATGGCGAGCACGTTGTGGCCACTGCGGGCGAGCAGCCGGGCCATGGTTCCGGAGATCGAGGTCTTGCCTGATCCGCCCTTGCCGGCGATGGCGAGCTTCATGGGGGCAGCCTACAGCGATCGGTGTATGGGTTCAACACATAGGAGTCGGAGACGCCCCGTCCGGCGACGCCCGCTCTGGTCATGTCCCGGCCGCCGGTGTATGGTTCGCACACATAGTGTCCGTGAGGTGCTCGCCAGCCCGGGCGAGGCCGCCAAGAAGGGAGTCAGGCACAGATGGCCATTGAGGTTGCGGAATACGGCACGCTCGGCCCGATGGGCGACAGCCTCGTGCATGTCCTATGGCTGTCAGGCATGAGCTGCGACGGCTGTTCGGTGTCGATGCTCGGCGCGTCAAATCCATCCATCGAGGACCTGGTCCTCGACCGCGTTCCGGATCTCCCGCTCGTCGTGCTGCACCACCCGATGGTCACCGAGGACTCCGGCCACGATCTGATGGCCGCGTACGGCGCCGCCGTCGACGGCATGCTCGGCGCCCCGTACATCGTCGTCGTCGAGGGATCGATTCCCGACGACCAGCCGATGAGCGCCGGGCTGCTCGCGGGCATGGGCGGTGCGAACTCCTGGCCACAGCGGGGCAGGCCGCTGCAGCGATCCGGCAACCGGTCCATCCGTGTCACCGACTGGATCATCGCCCTCGCGCCCGGCGCCGCCGCGTGCGTGGCGATCGGCACGTGCGCGACCTGGGGCGGCATCCCGGCCGCCGCCGGCAACATCACCGGTTCGATGGGCCTGATGGACTTCCTCGGCGCCGGCTACCGCTCCGCGCGCGGGCTGCCGGTCATCAACGTCCCCGGCTGCGCGCCGCAGGGCGACAACTTCACCGAGACGCTCACCGCCGTGGTGCGCTACCTGGACGGCACGCGCGACCTGCCGCCGTTCGACGAGCTCGGCCGCCCGGAGTGGCTGTTTGACCAGACCGTGCATCGCCATTGCCCCAAGGCGGGCTACTACGAGGAGGGCGTGTTCTCCGAGGAGCCGGGCGACAACCAGTGCCTGGTGGAGATCGGTTGCTGGGGGCCGGTGGTGCAGTGCAACATCGTCGAGCGCGGCGCGGTCAACCACATGGGCGGCTGCATGGTCGCCGGCGGGGCATGCATCGGCTGCACGATGCCCGGCTTCCCCGACAAGTACAGCCCGTTCTACAAGGCCCCGCCCGGCTCGGCGATATCGGGCGGCGTGTCGCGCGTCACCGGCGGTGGCATCCGGCGCCTGCGTCGCATGTCGATGCGCAGCGGCAACAGCGAGCCGATCTGGGACCGCGACGACGCGGTCGCGCCGCTCGGCGAGGATCGCGGCCATACCGGCTGGGGCCTCGCGGCCGGGTCGAAGAACCCGATCGAGAAGGTCAACGCGCACTTCTACAAGAAGCTCCAGTACCGCGGGTCGGTCCACCACGGGGAGCGCAACAAGCATCAGCCGCAGCCCAAGAGCATGGACATCCTGCGTCAGAAGGGCGTCGATCTCGAGGACAGCACGGACGTCCTTCAGGAGCACGTCATCACGCGAGAGGAGCTGTAGATGGCCTACCAGCAGACGGCCACCTACGGCCAGCAGATCGACCTGGACCCCGTCTCGCGTGTCGCGGGCGCGCTCGCGCTCCACGCAACTGTCGACGATCGCGGGGGCGTCAGCGATGCGGCGGTCCTGGCGACAACGTTCCGCGGCTATGAGCTGCTGCTCCAGGAGCGCGACATCCGCGACGCGATCTTCATCTCCAGCCGCGCCTGCGGCGTCTGCGGAGGCGCGCACGCGATCTGCTCGGCGCTCGCGCTGGAGATGACGTTCGAGATCCGCCCGCCGGCGTTCGGGATCACCATCCGCAACGTGCTCGCCGCCCTGGAGAACCTCATCGACCATCCGGCGCACCTGTTCCTGCGCGCGGGCCCGGACTACTCCGAGGCGACCGTTCGCGACACGAATCCCGAGCTGTGGGCGCGCGCGCAGAACACGCTCGCCGCCGGCGTCGACACCCACGGCCTGAAGCACGTCTCAGACATCATGACCGGCATGACGCGCTTCACCGGATCGCTGTACCGCGAGGCGCTGAAGATGTCGCGTACCGCGCGCGAGGCCTACGTGCTGATGGGCGGCAAGTACCCGCATCCGCAGACGATCGTGCCTGGCGGCATCAGCTCGACCGTCGATCCCTCCGATCTCAACCTCGCGCTGCTGCGGGTCGTGAAGTTCCTCGACTACAGCCGCCGCGTCGTCGCGATCTGGGACGACCTCGTCGCGTTTTTCTACGAGGCCGACGACCGCTACCGGCAGGTCGGAGCCGCGCCCGCGAACTTCATCGACCACGGCCTGTGGGACGACTCGGAGTCCTACGACGGCACCTACGAGTACTCCGCCGCGTGGGGCGAGCGGCGCTGGTCGACGCCCGGCGTCGTCATCAACGGCCAGCTGCAGACGACGAAGCTCCCGGAGATCGACGCCAACGTCGAGGAGTTCGTCGATCACTCGTTCTACGACGACTGGGTCGGGCCCGGCGAGCAGCTCGTCGTCGAGGATCCGGTCGGCAACCCGCTGTCCGCGCGCCATCCGTGGAACAAGGTCACGCTGCCGCAGCCGGGTAATCCCGAAACGCGCGGCAAGTACACGTGGTCGACGGCGCCGCGCTGGCGCCGGCACGCGCTGGAGACCGGACCGGGCGCGCGCCTGTGGGCCACCGCACTCGCAGGGCTCGTGCCCCACCGCGGCTTCATCGAGCCGACCGGCACGAGCCTGAAGTTCGGCGTGCCGCACACGCAGATGGAGGCGGCCGAGCTCGAGTGGCACATCCCGGCCGAATGGAACGCCTTCGAGCGCAACCGGGCTCGCGCCTACGGCCTCGTGCAGTCGACGCTCGCCGCGTATGAGAACGTCGTGATCGCGTTCGACCTCGCCCGCATCGGCGGCCCGGAGGCCGGGATCTTCAACCACTACAAGATCCCCAAGGATCATCTCATCGGGGTCGGCTTCTGGGGCGGCCCGCGCGGCTACATCGGCCACCACGTGGAGGTCAGCGACCGCGTGATCCGCAACTACCAGATCATCGGGCCGTCGACGTTCATGGCGTCGCGTGACGCAACCGGCGAACCGGCGCCGTTCGAGTCGGCCGTGATGGCGACGCCGGCGCTGGCGAGCCAGGGGCGCGATCGCCACATCGACGTGCTACGCGCGCTGCGAAGCTTCGACCCGTGCATGTCGTGCTCGACTCACTGAGCGTCCTCGCCCGCTGACGGGCTGACCTCATGGGGGAGCACCTCCTCACACGCGCGGATCAGAAACCCGTAGACCCACGGGATCTTCAGGTCGGCCGGCTCGCCGTCGACGGGCCGGTCGCGCCCCTGCAGCATCTCCTCGATCGCGCGGCGCGCCAGGTAGTGGCGGACGTGGCCGCCCGGCCCGGCAACGCGCCACGTCGCGGCGGCGGGATCGTCCGGCGCCGGCTTGTCGACCGGCTCGGCCCGGGCCAGCTGGGCGCACGCGGCGCTCATCGCCGCCGCCCAGTTCTCGGTCTCGGCGAATTGCTCGCGCAGCAGCGTCCCCAGCCACGTCGCGGGGCGCTGGGCCGGCTCGAACATGTCGACCTCCACGACCCGCGCGAGGTAGCCGGCGTGGCGCAACTGCATCTCCAGCCTGCCCTCATTCGTGAGCGCGAGATCGGCGTCGTCGAGCGCGGCGCCGACGGGGTCGGGCGGGCTTGGCGGCGCCTCGTCCTGCACCCGTCCGAAGATGGCCTGGACGAGGGTCTGACCCACGAGCCCCGCGTCGACGGCGATCACGCCCGATCGCGGCTTGGTCATCCGCGGGGCGCGCACCCGCGCCAAGTCAAAAATTGTCTGCTCGGGATGGTCATTCTCGGGATAGTATGTGTACAGTACACAGAGCGGTTCGCGCACGACGTTGCGAGGAAAGGCTAATACCCCGATGTCCAAGCTGAAGCTCCAGACTGTTCCGCACGCCGGCGGCGTGTTCGGCGCGGGTGTCGAGGGACTTGGCGGCCTCGGCGGCAGCCCCACGGGCCCGCTCAACATCGTCCATGTCTTCTGGATCGCCGGCATGAGCTGCGACGGCTGCTCGATCGCCGCCAGCGGCGCGACGAACCCGTCGGTCGAGGACCTGCTGCTGGGCAGGATCCCGAACCTGCCCAAGGTCGTGCTGCACCACCCGGTCCTCTCGCCGGGTGCCGGGACCGAGTTCATCGCGCCCTTCCGCAGGGCCGCCGAAGGGACCCTCGGAGCGCCGTACGTCGTCGTGCTCGAGGGCTCGGTGCCCGACGATCAGGCCTTCCCGACGCCGTTCGGTTACTTCTCGGGAATGGGTGTCGGCGGCTTTGATCCCGATCACGACACCGAGCAGCCGATCCGCGTCACCGACTGGCTCTGGCGCCTGGCGCCCGGCGCTGCCGCCTACGTGGCGATCGGAACCTGCGCGACCTGGGGCGGCATCCCCGCCGCCGCGGGGAACATCACCGGCTCCATGAGCCTCACCGACTTCCTCGGCAAGGACTACCGCTCGGCGCTCGGCGTACCCGTCGTCAACATCCCCGGCTGCTCGCCGGTGGGCGACAACTTCACCGAAACGGTCGCGGCGGTCCTGCTGTTTCTCGCCAACCTCGCGCCGGTCCCGCAGTTCGACGAGCTCGGCCGCCCGGCGTGGCTGTTTGAGGAGACCGTGCATCGCCATTGCCCGAAGGCGGGCTACTACGAGGAGGGTGTGTTCTCCGAGGAGCCGGGCGACAACCAGTGCCTGGTGGAGATCGGTTGCTGGGGGCCGGTGGTGCAGTGCAACATCGTCGAGCGCGGCGCGATCAACCACATGGGCGGCTGCATGGTCGCCGGCGGGGCGTGCATCGGCTGCACGATGCCCGGCTTTCCCGACAAGTTCAGCCCGTTCTACAAGGCCCCGCCCGGCTCGGCGATATCGGGCGGCGTGTCGAAGGTCACCGGTGGCGCGATCCGGCGCCTGCGTCGCATGTCGATGCAGAGCGGCAACAGCGTGCCGATGTGGGACAACGCCGGCGAGAACCCGTCGGGCTGGGCCGAAGGCGGCGGCGGCCCCGGAGCGGTCGGGCGTGCCAACGCCTACTTCTACAAGAAGCTCCAGTACCGCGGATCGGTCGATTACGGCAAGCGCAACAAGAAGCAGCCGCTGCCACAGAGCCGCAACATCCTTGGCCAGCAGGGCGTCAACCCCCAAGCGGGCATCGGCCCATACGAGCAGCGAGAGGACATCTAGGTATGTGCTTTAAGAACTTGCCGATCGAGTTCGACGCCCAGGGCAACGCGACGCTGAAGCCTGGCGCGGCGAACCCGTACTCCTACACCGAGATCCCGGCGCCGACACCGATCGAGGATGACCCCGAGCGGATGAAGGAGCTCTTTGCGCGCAACGGCGCCGTTCGCCGTGTCGACTTCGACCCGGTCACGCGCGTCGCGGGCGCGCTGGCGTTCCACACGGTCGTCGACCTCGAGAACCGGCAGGTCATGGAGACCGCGTCGATGGCGACGCTGTTCCGCGGCTACGAGATCATCCTCAAGGGCCGCGACCCGCGCGACGCGATCTTCATCTCCAGCCGCGCCTGCGGCGTGTGCGGCGGCGTCCACGCAACCGCGTCGGCGCTCGCGTGCGAGATGGCGTTCGGCATCAAGCCGCCGCCGATGGGCATCGTCGGACGCAACCTGCTGTTGTCGACCGAGTACCTCTACGACCACCCGATCCACCTGTCGCTGCTCGCCGGCCCGGACTTCTCCGAGGCGGCCGTGCGCGAGACGAACCCCGAGATCTGGGAGCGCGCGCGGAACACCAAGACGCGCTACGGCGTGACGCACGGCTACGAGCTCATGTCAGACCTCATGACCGACCTGACGCCGCTGACCGGCAAGCTCTACCTCGAGGGCCTCTACTACACGCGCCTGGCGCGCGAGGCCTACGTGCTCATCGGTGGCAAGTACCCGCACCCGCAGACCGTCGTGCCCGGCGGCGTCAGCACGACGATCGACGCGTCAGACCTCAACGAGATCATGCTGCGCGTCGTCAAGTACTTCGACTACGGGCGCAAGACCGCGGCGATCTGGGACGACCTCGCCGAGTTCTTCTACGAGGTCAACCCCAAGTACCGCGACATCGGCACGCGCCCGGCGAACATGATCGAGCCCGGCCAGTGGGACGACCCCTACGTCTACGACGCCGACTACGCCAACTGCGACGCCTGGGGCAACGAGCGCTGGGCGCCCGCGGGCGTGCTCGTCGACGGCGAGCTGCGCACGTCGAGCCTGCAGATGCTCAACGCCGGCGTCGAGGAGTTCGTCGAGCACGCCTTCTATGAGGAGTGGACAGGCAACGGCAACGAGTACTACCGCCACCAGACCGACCCGGCGGGCAACCCGCTGTCGCCGTGGCACCCGTGGAACAAGGAGACGATCCCGCGACCGGAGGCGACGAGCTGGAAGGAGAAGTACTCCTGGTCGACGGCGCCGCGATGGGACCGGATGGCGATGGAGACCGGCGCGTACTCGCGCATCTGGGTGGCCGCGCAGTCACCACATTTCCGCAAGTCCAGCTTCATCGAGTCCACCGGGCACAGCCTGAAGATCCACCTGCCCAAGGCCGAGCTGCCGAACACCGAGATCGAGTGGAAGGTGCCCGAGACGTGGGGCGCGTTCGAGCGCAACCGGGCCCGCGCGTATTGCATCCTCTACACCGCGGCGATCGCATACGAGAACCTGCAGCTCGCCTACGACCTGCTGAAGAAGGGCGGCCCGGACGCGCGCATGTCCACGCCGTATGAGATGCCCAAGGATCACCGCATCGGCGTCGGCCTGTGGGGCGCGGGGCGCGGCTACCTCACCCATCACCTCGAGATGGACAACGGCGTGCTCGAGAACTACCAGATCCTCACGCCGTCAACCTGGATGGCCTCGCCGAAGGACCCCTTCGGCAACCCGGGGCCATACGAGGAGGCCGTGCTCGCCACGCCGCTGCTGGAGAACTACGAGAAGCCCGAGGACTTCAAGGGCATCGACGTGCTGCGCGCGATCCGCAGCTTCGATCCGTGCATGCCCTGCACCACGCACATGCACATGGACGGACGCACAGTGTCGCGCGAGATCGTCAGCTGTGCGTGCGGCGCGGACGAGGTGCATGACCATCACTAGGCCGGCGCACCCGGGGGACTGAGGGAGCCAGGCGCTGTGCGCGTGCTCGTCTGCGGGGTCGGGTACCGGTTTCTGCGCGACAACGCGCTGGGAATCCACATCACCGACACGCTCGCCCCACAGGCCTCCAACGGGGTCGAGTTCGAGGACCTCGGCTACCACCCGGTCGGCTTCACGCAGAACCTCGACGAGCGCGACCCCTACGAGCGCATCGTGTTCGTCGGCGCCGTGAACCGTGGCCGCGAGCCGGGCACGATCACCGTCTATCGATATGACCACGTGCTCCCGCCTGCCAAGGAGATCCAGGAACGCGTCGGCGACTCGGTCACGGGGTCGATCTCGCTGGACAACCTGATCGTCGTCTCGGAGGCCTTCAAGGCGTTGCCCGAGGACGTATGGGTCGTCGAGGTCGAGCCGGGCGACGAGACCTGGGGCGAGGGCTTCAGCGACGCCGTCGAGGCCAAGCTGCCTGAGATCACGGAGGCGGTATGGACTTTGACAAGGCCGTAGCCGAGCTCGAGACCCTCGTCGCCACGCTCGAGCGCGACGGTGATGAGCGGGCGCTGCATCTGCTGGCGCTGATGGACGCGATCCACCGCCCGGCGCTCGAGCTGATGCTCGCCGGCGACGCCGATCATCCCGTCGCCAGCGCGGTGCTGGCGATGTACGAGCTCGTGCCGCTCGACGAGCGCACGCAGATCGAGGAAGCCCTTGACGAGGTGCGGCCCTACATCGAGTCCCACGGCGGCGACCTCGAGCTGCTCGACGTGCAGGGCGGTGTCGTGCACGTGCGCATGTCCGGCGCATGCGAGGGCTGCGCGGCCTCGTCGATGACGCTGCGCCGGGGCATCGAGGCGAAGCTGCGCGAGCGGATCCCGTGGTTTGAGGAGATCATCGCCCATGAGCCCGAGGCGGCGCCCGAGGCCGATGCTGCCAACCTCCTGCCGATGGTGCAGGTCGATCCGCGCGGCCAGCCGAGCGTCGGCGGCGGCGGGAATGACCTGCCGATGATCGCCAAGCTCAAGCGGCCGGTGTTCGTCGACGTCGGCGCGTTCGCCGACCTCGGGCCGGGCGAGATGAAGGTCGCCCACGTCGACGACAACGAGATCCTCGTCATCAACATCGAGGGCGAGCCCTACGCCTTTCGCAACGTGTGCCCCGTCGACGGCCGCAACCCCTTGGACGGCGGGCGGCTCACCGGTACGGTGCTCGTCTGCCCGTGGCACAACTGCGCCTACGACGCCCGCTCGGGCAAGCGTGCCGACGACGAGCCGGGCCAGCTCTCGCTGGCGGTCGTGCCGATCGCGGTGTCCGGCGACGGCGTCATGCGGGTCGCGGCGAACGTCGCGTGAGCCTCACGTTCCCGCCGCCGGGTTCTGAAGTGCGCTCCACGCGCATCCTCGTCGCGGGCGTCGGCAACGTCCTGCGTGGCGACGACGGTTTCGGGCCGGCGGTCACCGAGCTGCTTGGGCATCTGCCGGCCGGCGCCGAGGTCGTCGAGACCGGCACCGGTGGCGTCGCGCTGCTGCAGGAACTGATGGTCGGCTGCGCCGGGCTCGTGCTGATCGACGCGGTCGACCGCGGCGCGGCGCCGGGAACGGTCTTCGTGCTCGAGCCGGATGTCGGTGAGGGCGAACACGTCCCGGACGTCCATCTGGCGAACCCCGACCGGGTCCTGTCGATGGCCAAGACGATGGGCGTCCTGCCTGACCGCGTGCGAATCATCGGCTGCCAGCCCGAGGACGTCGACGAGCTGTGCCAGGGCCTGTCGCCGGTGGTGCAGCGCGCGCTGCCCTATGCCGTGCGCAAGATCGAGGAGACCGTCGATGCATGGCTATAGCTCGATCGACGAGCTGCGCGGCGCGCTGACCAACCAGCGCTACCTCGTCGACGAGGGGCTGGGCACGGTCGTCTTCCTCGCGCTCAAGCTCCGCCGGCCGCTGCTGCTCGAAGGTGAGCCGGGCGTCGGCAAGACCGAGCTGGCCAAGGCGCTCGCCGCGTGCACCGGCATGCCGCTCATCCGCCTGCAGTGCTACGAAGGCATCGATGTCCATCACGCCCTGTATGACTGGGACTACCCGCGCCAGCTTTTGCAGCTGCGCGCCGGCGGGACGACGCAGCTGTACTCCTCGGAGTTCCTGCTGCGCCGTCCGCTGCTCGAGGCGCTCTCCCAGCCGGGCGCGGTCCTGCTGATCGACGAGCTCGATCGCGCCGACGACGAGTTCGAGGCGTTCCTGCTGGAGTTCCTCTCGGAGTTTCAGGTGACGATCCCCGAGGTCGGCGTCTACAAGGCCGAGACCCCGCCGGTCGTGATCATCACCTCCAACCGCACCCGCGACCTGCACGAGGCGCTCAAGCGCCGCTGCCTGTATCACTGGATCGAGCATCCCGATCTCGAACGCGAGATCGCGATCGTCCGCGCGCGGCTGCCGCACATCGGCGCGCAGCTGGCCGGCCAGGTCTGCGCGTTCGTCCAGGATCTGCGCTGGCTTGACTTGTACCGCTCGCCCGGGGTGGGGGAGACGCTCGACTGGATCGAGGGCTTTCACGCGCTCGGCCGCCAGCAGCTCGATGCCCAGACCGCCGACCGGACGCTCGGCGTCCTGCTCAAGGAACGCGACGACCTCGAGCGCATCCGGGCACAGGGCCTCGATGGGCTCATCGCGCGATCGCAGGACCAGTCACGGCAGGGAATGGGCGGCGGTCTGTGATGAGCGCCGTCAATGGGGCGCAGCGCGCCCCCGAGGAGGCGATCATGTACGCGGCGGTGCAGTTCGGGCGCGCGCTGCGCACGTACGGGCTGTGCACGAGCGTCGACTCCGAGAACGTCTACCTGAGCGCGCTCGCCGAGATCGACGTGCGCGACGCAGCCGCCCTGTACTGGGCGGGGCACGCCGCATTCGTCCAGGGTCCCGACCAGATCGAGACCTACAAGGTCGTCTTCGATCGCTTCTGGCAGGGCTACCCGCTGGTGCCCAACGTCCGCGGCTCCGAGCACGGCGAGAGCGACGCCCGGATGGGCGGCTCGCACCACGGCGGCGAGGCGCTGCCGCAGTTCGGTGGCAAGGGCAAGGAGAAGGTCGCGCTGGACGGCTCGAAGTCGCGCGCCCACAAGGACATCCCCAACGCCGACGGCGAGGACGCGACGAGCAACCAGCAGGTCGGGGTGCTGGTGGCGTGGAGCGCGACCGAGGATCTGACCGAGCGCGAGGTCATGGATTACCAGCACGACGAGCTCGCCGCGCTGCGCCAGCTCGCCGAAGAGATCAAGCGCGCGGCGCCCGAGCGCCGTTCGCGGCGCCAGCGGCCGTCATCGGGTGGCAACCGCTTCGACGTGCGCGGCACCGTGCGCAGCTCGCTGGCCACCGACGGCGAGGCGTTTCGACTGGCGTACACCGCGCAGCGCCGCGTGCCGCGGCGGCTGCTGTTCATCTGTGACGTCTCGGGCTCGATGGAGCGCTACTCGCGCGTCCTGCTCGCGTCGCTGAAGGTCGCGGTCGGGGCGTCGCGCAAGGCCGAGGCGTTCGTCTTCGCCACGCGGCTGACCCGGCTGACCAAATCGCTGGACGGCCACGACTTCGAGCGCGCGCTCGAACATGCGCGCGCTGCGATCCCGGACTGGTCGGGCGGGACGCGGATCGGCGGCGCGCTGGGCGAGTTCAACCGCAGCTACGCCCGGCGCGGCTTCGCGCGCGGCGCGATCGTGCTCGTCGTCAGCGACGGCTGGGACCGGGGCGATCCGCACGTGCTCGCCGAGGAGGTCCGGCGGTTGCAGCTGCAGTCCCGGCGGCTGATCTGGATCAACCCGCGACCGATGGAGGTCGATCAGCAGCCGCTCGC
Organism: uncultured Actinomycetes bacterium; assembly: GCA_963705315.1. Taxonomy (GTDB): domain Bacteria; phylum Actinomycetota; class Thermoleophilia; order Solirubrobacterales; family Solirubrobacteraceae; genus CADCVQ01. The sequence goes on along the minus strand of OY970068.1, from coordinate 2,774,359 downwards.
GATCGGGATGCGCGCGGCGATGCCGTTCATCGACGAGTTCGTGCCCGGCCACGACCCGCGCGCGATCGCTGGGATGGCGCATCTGATCGCCGGTCTGAACGCCCGGCGGCCGCATCGGCGGACGTTCGCCGGCACGTCGCAGAACCCCTGAACCGCCTTACCGGCAGCGAGTTTTCCCGCGCCGCTTGACCGCTCAGCCGTGGACCATCACAATATGTGTGCCAGACACACACTGTTCTGTTAGTCTCGCGACAAATTCCCTCGTACTGGAGGCATCCGACGTGGCTTTGGCAGCGTCATTCACCGGCTGGTGGGTTGGCATCGGGATCGGCTTCGCGGTCGTCGTCGTGGTCGTCATTCTCGTCGCCTTGATCCTCACGTACGCCGCGCGGATCCGCGATCAGGCGCAGATCGGCATCGGAACGATGGACATGGCGCGCTCCAACACGCAGCCGGTCTGGCGTGTCCAGGAGATCAACGTCTCGTCAACCGAAATCTGGAGGACTGCGGAGAAGGCCCGCAAGCTCTTGGAAGGAGGAGCATGACGCACACCACCTCTGATGAGCGGGTCCTCTGGATGGTCGCGCTCGGCATCGGCCTCGTCGTCGTGCTCGTCGTCATCGTGCTGCTCACGTTCCTGTGGTCGCTCGTACGTGACATCGACGGCCGCGTGTCCTACCTGTGGACGGTCACCAAGCGCACCGCGATCAACACGACCGGGCTGTACCAGTTCGCCGGCACCGCCTCGATCCTGCGCGCGCTGCGCGAGGAGATGCTGCGCCACGAGAAGCTGCTGGCCGAGGCCACCGACACGCGAGTGCCGTCATGAGCGAGTCGCTGCTCACGTTCATCACCGTGTTCGAGATCGTCGCGCTCGTCGTCGTGCTGGCGACGTTCCTGCTGATCATCGCGCGCGGGCTGCGCTCCATCTCCAAGACCCTCGCGGAGGTCGCCTGGGGCGCGCGCGCCGTCGAGCGCCAGCTGCGCGCGGTCGAGTCGAACATCAACCAGGTCAACGCCGCGCTGGCCGATATCGCCGAGGTCGCACCGAACCTGGCCAAGATGGCCAACGAGCTTGCCGATCGCGGCATTCGCACGGGGGTGCGTTCCTGATGCTCTGGTGGATCGGCAACCTGCTGTTCGTCGCGGTGATCATCCCGGTGGTCGTCGTGATCCTCATCGGGGTGCTCACCCCGATCCGGGAGATCCGGGCCTACGCCGACGACATCTCCGAGCACGGCGGCCTCTTCGGGCCGCACCTGGAGGCGACGGCGGAGCTCGCCCAGACGCGCGATCTCGTCAAGGACGTCAACGCCGGCCTGGTGGAGTACATCCAGGCGCTGGACCGGATCCGCTAGGAGACCAGATGAAGCCCGAACACATTGTCACGCTCATCGGTGTTGCGATCGCAGTCCCTGTCATCGCCCTCTTTCTCATCGCGATCGTCGTCGAGCTGCGCCGGACGTACTTTCAGCTCGTGACGATCCTCGGCGCCGTCGACGAGACCGTCGCGCAGACCGATGGCCTGGAGGCGATCGTCGCGGAGATCAGCGAGGACCTCGCGGCCGGCCAGGCCGCGCTCGCCGACTGCGTGGAGCGCCTCGAGCAGCGGTTGAACGGCACCGACAACGGTCCCGCGCCGCTGCCGAGCCCCCCGAAGGATGTGTTCTCCAATTACTGATCAAGCGTGCGAGCCGGCATGTGCCTAGCGATCCCCGGGCAGATCGTCGAATGGGTCGACCGTGACCTGAACATCGCCAAGGCGCAGGTCGCCAACGTGCGCCGCAACGTCAACGTCGGCCTGCTCGCCGAGACGGAGGACGCGGTGCAGATCGGCGACTGGGTGCTGATCCACGTCGGGTTTGCGATGTCGAAGATCGACGAGGAGGAGGCCCGCTCGACGCGAGCGTTCCTCGAGGAGCTCGGCGACCCGTACCACGACGAGCTCGCCGAGCTGCGGGCCAGCACGATCGAGTGACCGCGTGTCCTGGCCGCGCCTGGAGTGCTCCGAGCCGACAGACACGTCGCCGCCGGACCTGCCCGAGGACTTCTGGCACGCGTTGGTGCTGGCGTTGCTCAACGAGGCCCCATCCAGCCGCCATGAGCTCCGTGACCAGCTGTGCCGCATGGGCGTTCCCGACAACGGCCACGGCGTGGAGCGCGCGCTGCGCGAACTCGAGCATCGCGGCCTCGTCTACGCCGGCGACGACGCGGCGATGCGGTGCTCGGCGGGCACCTACCGTCTGACGCGCGACGGCAGCGAGCGTCTCGGGGACGCTGTGCTCGACCTGCGCGGCACGGAGGTCCTGCTGGGAAGATTCCTCGCGCGCTGCGCCGAGCGGCTCGTCACCGACACCCGCCGCGAGCCTGCTTGACATCGGTAGGTGCATACGTCATATATGTCCGTGCTACCCCCAAGCCGGCATTGTCAGTCCTAGTGCCGGGAGCGTGCGGCCAGCGGCCCGTGGCGGCCCCAATCGCTACGGGCCGCGCGCTGCCAGGCGGCCGCGGGACATGCGCTAATCTCAGCCCACTATAGGTCCCAGACCAATAGGTTCGGAGGAGCGCCATGCCCAGCCAAGAACGGCCCGTGACGACGACGCTTCGCAGGTTGGCGCTGCCCGTGGCGTTCCTCGTCATCGGCCTGCCGCTCGGCATCGGGACGGTCATGGCGATGGGCGGCAAGGACGACGATCCGACGAAGGAGCCCTCGCCGTTCACGTCGATCGAGGGCAAGTCGGCTCGCGGCGACATGCCGCGCGCCCAAGCACGCTGGGAGCAGGTCACGACGTTCACGGGCAGCGGGCCGGCGCAGCGGTCGTTTGCGATCTCCGCGCGCGCGGTCCAGTGGAAGGCCGACTGGAGTTGCAGGAGCGGGAATTTCCAGGCCGCCATCGGCCGCCCGCAGCAGGCCGGCAGCCGGCGTGTGACGAGCAGCTGCCCGGGCGTCGGCGTCGAGAGCTCCACCGGCCACGGACAGGGTCGTCTGCAGATCGCCGCGTCGGGGCCGTGGCGGGTCGTGATCCGCCAGCAGGTCGACACGCCGCTCGAGGAACCGCCGCTGGCCGCCATGGCACAGGGTCAGCTGCTCGCCCGCGGGCGCGTTCATTCCGTCCAGAAGCACGGTGAGGGGATGGTGTCGCTCTACCGTCTGCCCAACGGGCGGCTGGCCCTGCGCTTCGAAAAGTTCTACACGTCGGCAAGCCCGGGGCTGCGCCTGTGGATCAGCCGCGCGCGCAACGTCACGTCCACGCTGCAGGCCAGGAAATCCCGCTACTCCGACGCGGGGGCACTGCGCTCGACGCTCGGCAGCTACAACCAGATGCTGCCCGCGTCGACCCGGGCCGACGAGGTGCGCACGATCGTGATCTGGTGCCCGACGGTGCTCGTCGCCTTCAGCGCCGCCCCGCTGCGGGCCCCGGCCGCGCCGTGACCGGCGCATCGGAGGGGCCCGGTGGCCTCGGGCGCCGCTGACGCCGGGCGGTTCGCGCCGCCGCCGCGGCGATGGGTCGTCGACCGGCGCCTGATGGGCGTCGCCGTCGTGGTCGAGGTCATGACGGTGTTCCTCGCGTACATGGTGGTCAACGTCCCGGTGCTCGGGCCGCTGCTCACACGCGAGGAGGCCAACCAGCAATGGCCGGTGGCGGTGGCGGCCGCGCTCGTCGTCGTCGCGGGGTCGTCGTTCTTCGTGCTGACCGCGTTGCGCGCGCGGCGCGAAGCGGCGCCCGCGGCGGCCGGCACCGCCGAGCGCGAGCCATCCGCTCCGGTGGACCTGCCGCGCATCCCGGGCGCGCTGCGCTTGGAGCGCGTACCGCCACGGTCGGTTCGCGCCGCCGCGGCGTGGTCGCTGGCGACGATCCCGGTGTCGGCCGTCTTCGGCGCGCCGCTGTGGCTCGCCTGGCTGGCGGTGCTCGCGCCGTGGCTGGGCTTCGTCGCGATCGAGACGCAGGCGAAGTACGCGCGCGATGCGGTCTTCGCCCTCTTCGGCCTGCTCGTCATCTTTCAGCTGCTGCACATGGTCGAGCATTCAACGCAGGTCGGGCAGCTGCTCGTGACCGGCGGGTCCTTCGCGCGCTCGCACGGCGCGATCGGCCAGCTGGACTTCGAGACCGTGCACTTCGTGACCGATTCGACGCTGTGGATCAGCCTCGGGTTCCTGGCGATCCTCTACAAGGCGCGCAACGTCTGGCTGTGGGTCGCGTTCGCGGCCGCCGCGTTTCATCAGATCGAGCACTTCTACCTCTTCACGCTCTACACGTTCGAGCACACCGTCTACCTGTCGGGCGGGGCCGCCGGCATCATGGGCGACCACGGGCTCATCGGCACGCCGCTGGATCGCCCCTACCTGCACTTCGCCTACAACTTCATCGTGCTCGTCCCGATGCTGATCGCGTTCTGGGACGAGGCGCGCCGCATGGACCGCCTCGGAGCGGGTCGCCGATGATGATCCGCGACCCGTTTCGGGAGTCGGGGTTCTGGTTCGTGGTCGCCGACCGCCATTTCGAGCTGCGCTGCACGTGCGGCGTCACGCAGCGCGCAGACGCCCTGGTGACGCGCGTCAGCGACGACGTGACGCTGTACGACTGCACCCATTGCGCGACCACGCTCGTCGGCATCGCCGCCGACGATCGCCCGCCCGTCGTCGGTGCGAATCGCTCGCCGGCCCCGGACGACGACGGGCTCAGGCTGTGCGGCTACGTCTTCGGCTCGGCGGTCGACATGACGCTGTGGCCGCCGGGCGCGGCCGAGAGCTTCCTCGACGTTCCGGCCCGGCCGGGCTTCTTCACGGCGCGCGGCTGCACGTAGACGCGCCGTCAGCGCCGGACGAGCTCGTACTGCGTGACGGAGGCCGCGCGCTCCCACACGGTCCCAGCGGCTCGCGCGCGTGCGCGCGTAACGGACAGGCGCGTGAGCCGGCCGCCCTGCTCGGCCTGGGCGCGAGCGACGAGCGTTTCGCCCTCGACGGTCGCGACGTTCGCGACGAGGCGGCCGCCGGGCCGCAGCGCCTTGCGGCAGCGTGTCAGCAGCCCGTAGCTCGTCAGGCCCCCGCCGATGAAGATCGCGTCGGGCCGCTCGCCGAGCTCATCGAGCGCGGCGGGAACCTCGGCCGTCACGACCTCGAGCTCCGGGACGCCGAGCGTCAGCGCGTTGCGCGCCGCGCGGGCAGCCTGCTCGGGGTCGCAATCGATCGCGATCGCGCGCGCCCGCGGCGCCGAGCGCAGCCATTCGATCGCGACCGAGCCGCTGCCCGCCCCGATGTCCCACAACAGCTCTCCCGCGACCGGGACGAGCGCCGCAAGCGCTGCCGCGCGAATTTCGCGGACCGTCATCGCGCCACCGTCCTCGTAGGCCTCGTCGGGCAGGCCCGGCACGCGGCCGCGTAGCGGCCCGCCGCCCGCGACCTCGAGCGCGACGAGCTGCAGCGCCGCGGCGTCGCCGTCGCCCCAGGCGTCGGCCGTCGACTCGATGATCCGCTCGGCCGCGCCGCCGAGCTCCTCCAGGACGACGAGCCGGCTCGCTCCGAAGCCGCGCTCGCGGACCACGCGCGCGACCTCCGCCGCGCTGCGCGGGCCGAAGCCGAGAACGACGACGCGGCGCCCCGGCGCGAGCGCGGGGCAGACAACCTCCGCCACGCGCCCGGTCGCCGAGACGAGCTCGACGTCCGCCTGCGGCCAGCGCAGCCGCGCGCAGGCCAGCGCGAACGAGGACACGGCGGGGATGATCCGCGTCTGGTCGGGGCCGACGCGGCGCAGGACGGTGACGCCGGCGCCATGCAGCAGCGGGTCGCCGGCCGCGACGACGACGATCGCGCGCCGATCGTCGATCTCGGCCAGCTCGTCGACAAGCGTCGCCATCCGCGGCGGCCACGGACGCCGCTCGCCGCTGGCATCGGCGGGCAGCAGCGCGAGCTGGCGCTCGCCGCCGACGAGCAGGTCCGCCCCCAGGATCGCGTCGCGCGCCTCGCGACCGAGGCTCGGCCAGCCGTCCGCACCGATGCCGACGACGGTGATCATCCGTGGCCGCCCGCGATGTTCGCCGCACCCGAAAGAACGAGGGCCCAACGTCGCCGCCGGGCCCTCGGAACCATGGTCGTGTGAGCGCGGCGCTAGCGCCGGCGCACGGTCTCGCAGTTGCTGGATACGACGTCGTTGCGGTCGGCGGTGACGGTGTCCTTGCCCGAGCCGCAGTTGATCCGCTCGCGCTTGCCGTCACGGGCGGAGATGCGGTCGTTGCCCGAGCCGCCCGAGAAGCGGTCGCGTCCCGAGCCGCCGATCAGCCGGTCGTTGCCCGCCCCGCCGGTCAGCCGGTCGTTGCCGGCCGTGCCGCTGAGACGATCGTTGCCGCTGCCGCCGTTGAGGTTGTCGTTGCCGCTGCCGCCGGTCAGCCGGTCGTTGCCGCTGGAGCCCGTCAGCTTGTCGCGGCCGCTCGAGCCGGTGATCTTGTCGTTGCCGGCCGACCCGCTCAGCGTGTCGTTGCCGCCGGCGCCGCTGATGCGGTCATCGCCCGCATCACCGATGATCCGGTCGACGCCCAGCCCGCCGGTCAGGACGTCGTCGCCCGTCCCGCCGAAGATGCGATCGTTGCCGTCGCCCCCGCCGAGCCGGTCGTTTCCGGCGTCACCGTAGAGGCAGTCGTTGCCGCCCAGACCCGACTCGTTGTCATTGCCCGCCAGGCCGTGGATCGCATCCGCGCCCGGAGTGCCAGTCAGCGTGTCACTGCCGGCGGTACCCGTGAGGAGCGTGGCCGTCAGCGACCCGCACTTCTCGGTCGCCACGCCCACGGGCGGCGGCGGCGGGGGTGGTGGCGGCGCCGCCGGTGGCGGCGTCGCCTGGACCACGACGAACCGGTCGATGCCGCTCAGGTCGGCAGCGCTGGCCGTCGCCGGCGTCGTCGCGGGCACGGAGGCCGGCGACAGCACCATGTTGCCGGTGAGGCGGCCGACCGCCGAACCGAGCAGCGCGGCATCCATCGGCCGTGCTCCGTCGGCGGCGTACACGATGTTGCTCGGCAGCCCGCGCGACGTCGACTCCACCACGACCGCCTTGGAGGTCGCGTACCGATCGGCCCCGCCGAGGCGCTTGGGTGAGGGGAGCAGGCCCATGACCGTGCCGCTCACCTGCGTCGCACCGCCGATGACGAGCGTCTTGTCGATGTTCAGCGACGCCAGCGCCGCGCTGGTCGCCGCGGGGATGCTGGCGGCGTTGACGTAGAGGATCGGCAGCCTGCGCGCCGCCGCCAGCGCGGAGGCCGCGACGGCATCCGGACCCGCGGGATTGGCGATGACCGCCGCGTCGTACGCCGGGATCGGCACGAGCTTCTCCGCCGCCGTCCGGCGGTCGGACAGCGCCGCGATGTCGGCGGCCGTGCCGGCGTCGCCGGTGCCCGACACCCGCACGATCTTCGCCGGATCGACGCCGGCGTCGGTGAGGTCTGAGATGACCTGAGCCGACAGCTTGCCGGTGTCGCCGATGACGTACGCGCCGATCGGGTCGATCCGGGAGACCTCCGCCTTGACGCTGGCGGGGAGGCCGCCGGCGGGCGACAGGAGTACCGGACCGAGGTTCGCTCGGGCCAGCACGCCGCCGGCCAGCGCGCCGGGCACGTCGCTCTGGTTGGCGATCACGACCGAGGACGCGGGGCGCGTGGCGAACGTGCTGGCCAGAACGGCCTCGCCGCCGCCCGCGTAGGCCCGCTGCGACAGCGCGACGGACAGCGCGACGGCGTTGGGCTGATCGATCTTGGTCTGCGGGACGGTCGCGGGAGCGCCGCGCAGCACCTTCGCCAGGTAGATGTCCTGGTTGCCGTTGTCGCTGTCGCCCTCGCGGGCGTCCATCCAGCCGACGAGCAGCTCGTCGTTGCTGATCGAGACCGCCTGCGGCCCGAAGGCCCAGCCGGTGCCGAAGCGGTAGTCGTAGCCGATGTCGTTGCTGTGGGACACGTCGCTGATGCGGCGGTCCGGCGAGAACGTCTGCCCGCCGTTGGTCGACCAGGCGTAGTACGTGTCGCCGAGGCGGGCGTCGTCACACGCGAGATGCGTGTGCACGCAATTGCGCTCGCCCGGGCCCATGTACCAGTGGCGGCGGTCCTCCCAGACGATGTCGACGCGTCCGTTGGGCGCGACCGACACGCTGGGGTGGCGGGTCTGGATCGTCTCGCTGCCCGGGTGCGACGTCGCGTCGCCGATGAGCTTGGGCGCCGACCACGTGGCGCCGCTGTTCAGCGAGCGCTGGAAGTAGACGTGCGCGGCGGGGTCGATGAAGTGGTCGGCACCCTGGTATCCGCCGGCCGGAGCCGTCGGGCCCGGGGGCCCCTGGTTGTAGACGATGTAGAGGTTGCCGTTGCTCTTGTCGCCCGCCAGGCGCGGGAAGCTCGAGCCCGCCGCGGCCAGCGGCGTGACGTGCGAGCTCGAGGGGCGACCGCCGCCGGTCACGCCGGTGACGGTGACCGGAGCACCCCAGGTCAGGCCCGCGTCGGTCGATCGGGCGATCTGGATCTCGCCGGTCGTCCCGAGCGTGCGCCAGGCGATGCTGACCGAGTGGTCGGGATTGATGACCGGCTGTGTGGCGGAGTCCGGACCGGCGGTCGGCACGCCCGGCGCGCTGACCTGCACCGGCGCGCCGAAGGTCAGGCCGCTGTCGTTGGAGACCGCGGTGCGCACCGACGCGCACGACGCGTTCGGGCAGGGCGGACCGCTGTTGGCGTTGCCGGTCGTCTCACGCGCAGTCGCGTAGATGCGATCGGCGCCGCCGGGTCCCGCCCCCGGGTCGACGGCGATCGTCGGCAGCTCGTAGTACGGGCCGGTGGCCAGGGTCGCGCCCGAGGCGCTCCCCGGCCCGCCCACCATGGCCTCGACGCCGTTGGCCCAGGTCAGCCCGCCGTCCGTGGACTTGTAGACGATCGCGCCCGCGCCCTGCTCGCCGAATGTGGCGCTGCGCGGCGTGATCGAGATCGCGTACACGTTGGCACCGCTGCCGAACGCGACCGTCTGGAACATCGACTCGCCGAGGTGGTTGCTGATCCGGCACGAGGCGAGGTACGGGTCGGTGCCGCCGGCGGGGGGCAGGAGCGGAACCGCCTCGCTCCAGGTGGCGCCGCCGTCGATGCTCCTCGTGCCTTCGCAATCCTCGGTCAGGTAGTTCGCATGGGTCGCCACGATGTGCTGCGGATTAGCCGGATCGACCGCCAGCGCCAGCTGATCCTTACCGCGAAACGGATTTGAATCAGACGCGAGCCGGTAGTTCTGCCCGACGCGCAGGTCGGCCTGAGCGGCGGGAACGATGCCGGCGAGCACGACGCTCCCGGCGATGACGGCGAGGCTGAACCTGCGCGCCGGGCGCGCAGCACATCGAGCGATCCACATGTGAGGGCTCCTAGACGCCGAACTGCGGTTTGCCGGCCGTCCGTGCCCGGCGAGTCAGCAGCACGCAGCCGCTGGCGAACATCGTCAGCGACAGACCGCCTGCCAGCAGCATCAGCAGCGACAGCCCGCCCGGGCCGGCGCCGGCCGGTGCGGCCGATCCCGTCGGTCCCGGGGGTGTGGAGGTGCTCCACGGGGACGCGGCGACGACGGAGGTGCTGCGGCGTTTCGAGCTCGCCTGCACGCGCAGCGTCGTACGTCCGGGCGTGCCGGACTTCGGCGTGCCGTTGGCGTTGGTCTGCGTCGCCAGCACGACGTACCAGCCCGACCGCAGCGACGTCGGCAGCGCGAAGGTCTCGCTGATCCTGCCGCCCGTGAGAGCCGGTGTCGTGGTGAGAACCTGGCCCGAGCGCTTCTTCAGGCGGATCGTGACGTCGCTCACGCCTGCAGCCGTACCCCAGTTCTTGCCGGTGGCGGTGATCGCCTCGCCGGGAGCCGCGACCTTCTTGTCGAGCTTCAGCGTGGCGAGGACGCCGCACGCCCACGCTGCCGAGACAGCGGTCAGCGGCAGCGCCGCACCGAATAGCAAAATGAGTCCCAGCTTGCGTCTCATGCCCACTCCTTGTTCCCCGCACTATGCGTCGACGACTGTATGTCCCAGTACCATAGTGATCGGTGCCGCTCCTGCCTAGACCCAACCTCCGCTTGCCCGTGGCAACCGCACTGCTGAGCGCAGCCCTCGGAGCGTCCGGCGCAGTCGGCAGCGCGGCCGGCGCGACGACCGAGATCGGGGCCGTCGCGGAGATCCGCGCCGCCACACCTCCGTCGGACATCTCCGCCGGCGGCTTCGCCGTGCAGGTCGGCGAGGCCGGCGGCACGTACGCCGTGCCACCGGGGTACCGCACGATCACGGCGTGGAAGCACAGCGCCGGCACGGCGCCCGGCTCGCTGACGTTCAAGGTCTACCGGCCGACGGGTGCGCTGCGCGAGTTCCTCGTCGTCGCAGCGGACACGCGCGTCGTCACGCCGGGGATCGTGCACGCGTTCGCGGTCCAGATCCCCGTCCAGCCCGGCGATCGGATCGGGCTGTCCTCCGAGGACGTTCAGCTCGCCTACGAGACGTTCGACCTCAGCGATCAGATCGGCTTCTTCAGCGAGGAGCTGGTCCCGGGCGTCACGCGCGCGACCGACGGCGAGCCGTTTGAGGAGTTCAAGCTCGACGTCGCGGCGACGCTGGCGACGGCCCCTCCCGCACCCGGCCCGGGCACGGGCACGCCCGCCGCACCCGTCCCGCGGCTGAGCGAGCTGACGGTCAGACCACGTTCCTTCGTCGCCGCGCGGCGCGGGCCCAGCACGCGGCCCAGCCGGCGGCGCGGATCCGGAACGCGCGTGCGCTACCGGATCGACATGGCGGCCAAGGTGCGCGTCGTCGTACAGCGCCGCCGCGCCGGGCGCCGCGCGGGCAGCGGAGCGACGGCCGCCTGCGTGGCTGCCACGAAGGCCAATCGCAAGCGGCCCACGTGCGTGCGCTACGTGCCGGTCAAGGGTTCGTTCTCGCGGTCGGCCCGCGCCGGGCGCAACACCCGCTACTTCACCGGCAGGCTCGGCGGACGCTCGCTCGCACCGGGCTCCTACCGCATGGCGGCGACGGCCACCGCGGGCGGCGTGACCGGCAACACCGTGCGACGCAGCTTCCGCGTCAAGCGCCGCTGACGCGGGCTACGGGCCGGCAGCTCGCCGGCGGCGCACGGCGACGAGCAGCGCGCTGAGCGCGGCGATCGCCGCGGCTGCGAGCGCGAGCGTGCCCCAGCCAGGTCGGGACGAGCCGTCGCCGCGCGGCCTCGCCGGCGCGCCGGCGGGCGCGAGCGCGGCGCGCGCCTGGACCAGGCCCGCGCCGTACTGCGGATCGGTGCCCGCGGGCCCGAGATCGCGCGCAGTGGAGCGCAACCGCGCCCGGACCGCGCTGGGCGACGCGGCGCGCCGCGCGCTCAACAGCAGCGCGGCGACGCCCGAGACCTGGGCGGCGGCCGCCGACGTCGAGGCCATGAAGCAGAAGCAGAACGCGGCTCGCCCGCCCTTGAGTGTCTGTGACATGACGCCGTCGGATGGTCCGTAGCCGCCGTCGTAGCCCGCGCCGGCGCCGCCGGGCGCCACGACGTCGAGATCCGCGCCGAAGTTCGCGTAGCGCGCCCGCCGCAGCTCGCGATCGACCGCTCCGACCGCGAGCACCCGTGGATCGGCCGCGGGCCAGCTGACCGCGGAGGCGCCGTCGTTGCCGGCGGCCGCCACGATCGTCACGCCCCGGGCGGCGGCGTACGTGATCGCCGCGGTGACGCGCCGTGACGGCCGAGACCCGGCGATGCTGAGGTTCGCCACGTCGGCGCCGTGGTCGGCGGCGAAGCGCAGGCCGGCGGCGATCGCTTGCGGCGAGCCCGCCAGGTCGGCCCGCAGCACGCGGATCGGCATGATCGCCGCCAGCGGCGCGACGCCTGCCCCACCGATGCCGTTGCCCGCCGTGGCGGCGATGATCGTCGCGATCTCGGTGCCGTGGCTGCGCCGCCCGTCAGCCGGCGGCTCGTCGTCGGGGTGCGCGTCGTCGTCGACGAAGTCCCAGCCGGCAACCAGGCGCGCGCCGGCGAGCTCCGGCGCGCGCCGGTACGGGCCGCGGTCCTCGTAGGCCACGCCGGTGTCGAGCACCGCGACGGTGACGCCTGCGCCGCGTGAGATCGACCACGCCGCCGGCGCCTGGATCGCGCGCAGGTGCCACTGGTGCCTGAGCAGCGGATCATCCGCGCCGGCCGTCGCGGGCAGCGCGGCGCTGGCGGCGGCCAGCAGCACCAGCAGCGCTCCGGCCCCGCCACGCCGTGCCCTCATCGGCGTCGCGGGCGCGGCACGAGCACCAGCCCGAGCGCCGCAAGCAGGAGGGCGAGTCCGCCGAAGCGCAGCCCCGTGCGCGCCGACGGCGGCAGTTGCCCGGCGCGCGCCACCTGCGCGCGGGCGAACGCGATGTCCTGCTTGTTGGAATCCACGCTGCCGGCGCGCGTGTCCGTCCACGCCGCAAACGCGCCGTCGGGCCCGGCGACGAGCCCGAGCCGGCTGCCGAGGTCCGGCAGGCCGCGCTCGCTGCCGGCGCCGATCCGCGCGTCGAAATCACGGTCGCTCAGGCGGGCGTGCGCGGTGAACGTCCGGCCGGCGTCCGACGAGGACTGGATCGACACGCTGTTGCGGCGGTTGGCGGGGTCGTCGCGGCGGTCGTAGTAGACGACGTCCAGGCGGCCGTCGGGTGCCACGGCGATCGCCGGCAGGTACTGCCAGCTGCGATCGCGGGCGGGCGTGTCGTTGACGCGCGTCGGGCCGCGCCACGTGCTTGCGCCGCGGGCGAGCGACCAGAGGAGGACGTCGGAGGGGCTCGCGCGGCCGTCCTCGAAGGCGACGTAGATCCGGCCGCTGTCACGATCGATCGCCAGCGACGGCACGGGCGGCAGGAATGCGATAAAGCGCCGCGTGGGCACGATGCGATCGTCGACGAGCGACTGCTGCCACGTCGCGCCGCCGTCGGTCGAGCGCCCGAGCACGAGCGAGAAGCGCCCGCGGTAGGGCGGCCCGCCGGTCGAGTCATGGCCGCCCTCGTAGTCCAGGGTGTCGTCGCCGAGATCGAGGTACAGCACGTACAGCGCGCCATCGGGGCCGACGGCCGGCGCCGGCGCGAGCACCCGCGTGCGCTGGGTGTCGCTCACGCGCACGGGCCGGCGGAAGTGTGCTCCGCGGTCGTCGGATCGCGCGAGGACGATGCGGTTGTTGGTCCCCGAGAACAGGTACAGCCCGACCATGTCGGGCGCCAGCCATGTCACGTACACGCGCTCGGCGTGGCGCGGGTCCGTCGTCACGCGGACCCCAAAGGCCAGCGGGCCCGCGACGCGGCGCGGCGCCTGCAGCGTCCTGCCACCGTCGACAGAGCGCGCGAGCCAGACGGCGTGCGGCTCGTTGGCGGTCCCGCGCAGCGTCACGTAGGACACGTACAGCGTGCCGTCGGCGGCGAACGTCAGATCGGGGGCGAAGCACTTGCGCTCCTCGCCGCGCGGGATCGCCAGCGCGACGCTCGACCAGCGCGCGCCGCCGTCCTGCGAGATGCCAAGGCGACAGGTGTAACGCGGCGTGTCGACGCGGTTGACGACGGCGAGGTTGGCGGGGCGCGTGGGATTGCGGGCCAGCGCCGGCGAGTTGTTGGCATCGATGTCGCCCGGGTCGCGGGCGCCGGCATTGACCGGCACCGGCGACCCTGACACCTCCAGCAGCGGGCTGCCGTGGAACGTCGTCGACGCGATCAGCGCGATCGCGCCGACGACCGCCAGCACGGCAGCGTCGACGGGACGGGGCCGCGTGAAGCGCCGCCGGGTCACGGCTCGGAGATCGAGCGCAGCACGAACCAGCAGGCGAGGATCACGATCGGCAGTCCCGCCGCGAAGTGAAAGAGCGCGGCGTCCCACGTGACGCGATCGTTCGCGGCGTCTCCCAGCAGGGGCACGTGCGTCGCGACCGCCCAGCATCCCGCGAGGAACGCCGCTCCGGCGAAGGGCAGCGCGAGCGGCCCGCCGGCCACGGCGCGGCGGCGCGCGAGCCTGTGCAGGTAGAGCCCCGCCGCCACGACGATCGCTCCGGGGATGACGTGATCGGCGATCTCGACGCTCGCCGGGACGTTGACGACGAGCCCGAGCGCCCGCGCCAGGTACGGGACGGCGATCGTCCACGCCCCGACGGCGGCGAGCATCAGCGCGCGCTGCGCCTCGCGCGGGCTGGCGGCCAGGCTGAGCGACGCGTTGGAGCTCACTGGCGCGGGCGCCTATCGCGTGCGGACGCGGACCGTGGTCGAGCGCGGCCCGCGCTTGCGCGTGACGTTGTCGCGCGCGGCGACCGCGAAGTAGTACGTCGTGCGAGGGCGCAGGCCGGTGACCGTCAGCGTGAGCTTCGTGCCGACCACGGCCGGACTGAAGCGGCAGAACCCGCGGCACAGCGCGGGCGCGCGGGCAAAATGGCGCCCGCGCCGGATCGCGCGCCGCGACTGCTTGACGAGGTACGCGCGGGCGGTGGGCGCGTGCCGGCGGTCGCTGCCCGACGCCTCGAAGGTGAGCACGACGCGGGTGCGCCCGGGAGCCTTGGCGCGCAGCCGCCGGACCCGGCTTGGCGTGCGGGCGTGGCGGCGGAAGCACGATCGGCGCGCGCGCGTCCTGCGCGCCCGCGTCGCGCGCTTGGCGGCGGCGAGCATGCAGGTCCCGAAGCGACGCTTGCGTGCCGCCTCCACGCGCCGCGCCGCGGCACCGGCGTCCTGCACCGGCGGCGTCTGCGGCGCCGCCGGCGCCGGCGCCGGCGGCGGGCTCGCTGGGGGCGGCGTCGCCACGCGACAGCCCGCGCCGCCCGCGCCGAGGTCGACCGGCCCGGCCGCGGCGGGAGTCTCGTCGTCGCCGATCGAGCGCTGGTTGCAGTAGCCCAGGCGTCCGCTGGCGCCGTAGCCCCAGCAGCGCACGGCGCCGGCGTCGAGCAGGGCGCACGTGTGGTACTCGCCGGTCGCGATCGCGCTCGCGGTGCGGTTGGCGCCCAGCGCCACGGGACCGGCCGGGCCCGGCGTCGTGACGGGCAGCTGGTTTGCGTACCCGAGCTGACCGAACGTGCCGCCGCCCCAGCAGCGCACGCTGGCGTCGTCGAGCGTGGCGCACGTGTGCTGGCGCCCCGCGCTGATCGATGTCGCGGTGCGCCCGGCGCCGACGTCGACCGGGCCGACCGAACCGGGCGTCTCGTCGTCGCCGACGCTGAGCGTGTTCGCGTAGCCGAGCTGTCCGTTGCCCCCGTAGCCCCAGCAGCGGACCTTGGCGTCGTCGAGCAGCGCGCAGGTGTGCTGGGACCCCGCGCTGATCGCCGTGGCGCTACGGCCGGCGCCGAGGTCGACGGGTTCGACCGAGCCCGGCGTCTCGGTGTCGCCGATCGTCGTGGCGTTCCCGTAGCCGAGCTGGCCGAACAGCGCGTAGCCCCAGCAGCGCACGGCGCCGTTGTCGAGCAGCGCGCAGCTGTGGCTCACCCCCGCGGTGATCGCGACGGCCGTGCGCCCCGCGCCGAGGTCGATCGCTCCCGCGGGGGCGTGCAGGTCGGTGTCGTTGCCGTAGCCCAGCTGCCCGGCCGCGGCGTAGCCCCAGCAGCGCACGGTGCCGTCGTCGAGCAGCGCGCAGGTGTGGGCTCCGCCGCTGCTGACCGCGGCGACGGCGCGCCCGGGACCGACGTCGACGGGCGTCACCGCGGCGGGCGTCTCGTCGTCGCCGACGTCCTGCGTCGTGCCGTAGCCGAGCCGGCCGTTGCCGCCGAAGCCCCAGCAGCGCAGGCGATGGTCGTCCAGCAGCGCGCAGGTGTGGCCCTCGCCCGCGCTGACCGCGATCGCGCTGCGCCCCGCGCCGAGGTCGACGGTTCCCGCCGCGGCGGGAACCTCGTCGTCGCCGATGTCGTTCGCGCCGTCGGCGTAGCCGAGCCGCCCGTTGCCCGCGAAGCCCCAGCAGCGCACGGCGGCGGAGACGATCGCGCAGCTGTGCGACGTTCCGGCCGAGATGTGGCCGGCCAGCGGCGATGCGGGCTGGGAGGACTGGTCGGCGCCCGCGCCCGCGGGCAGAGCGATGGCCGCCGCGGCCACCAGCAGTACGGTCAACGGCCAGCGCTGCCTCACGCGACGCAGGCTACATGTCGGGCGACACTGAGCGGCGCAGACACTAGTGGGCCTTCTCCAAACGGCCGAACGTTCCGAGAAGGCCCACTAGTCGCGCAGGTCGGTCATCAGGCGCTGCAGCGCCACGCGCCACGCGCTGCCCGCCCCGTGATCGATCGGTGCGCCGCCCAGCCGCTCGGCGGCGGCAACGCCCTCGTCGAAGGGCAGCGCGCCGAGCGCCGTCTCGCCGACGAGCTGCTCGATGCGGCGCACGTCGCCGGGGCCGCGCACGCAGTTGGCGACCAGCGCGATCGCCGCCTGCGGCGAGCGGATGCGCGCGAGCCGCGCCAGCGCCCGTCCGGTCATCGCGGACTGGACGGTGGGCTGGACGACGACGACATACGTCTGCGCGTACGGAGCCCAATCCTCCGCCGTCGGTGACGGGCCGGCGGCCAGGTCGCCGACGAGCGACCAGTCACGGAACTCCGGCGCGTCGGCCAGCGCGTGCACGACCTCCCAGAAGGCCTTGCTCGCGCCGGCGATCGGCCGCGGCCCCTGCGGTCCGACCTTTCCGCGCTGCAGGACGCGCACCCCGTCGGGGGCGTCGGTGGCAAAGCGCTGGGCGGCGATCGCCGCGGTGATGCCCTCGCACCAGCCCCACTGGCCCGACTCGTCCTGGCACGCGGCGTCCAGCAGCGGCGGCCGGACCGGGTCGGGCCCGCTGCCGAGGCTGAGCGACAGGCCCGGAAGCCGGTCGGCGTCCAGCGCGAGCACGGACACGCCCCGCCGCGCCTCGAGTCGCGCCATGGTCCCGGCGATGACCGACTTGCCTGCGCCGCCCTTGCCGACCACCGCCACCCGCACGGCGACGACAGTAGCGCGCAGCGCCGGTCGCGTACGCTCGCGCGCACTTCGATGCCGATCGTCGACCTCATCGCCGCAGCGTTCCTCGTCGCCATGGCGGCGTGGGGCGGGCGCGCGGGCGTCGCGGGCACGATCGTGCCGGCGTGCTTCGCCGCCGGGGCCGTCGCCGGCGCGCTGCTCGCCCCGCTCACGCTCGACGGCGGGCGGGACGCGGACTTCGCGCTCGCCGTGGCGTTTCCCGCCGCGCTGCTCGCCGGCGCAGTGCTGGCTGCCGTGGCCGAGCGGTGGATCGGGCGGGTGCGACCACGCGCCGACCGGGCGCGGTCGCTGGGCGCGATCGGCGGAGCGCTGCTTGCGCTGTGGACGAGCGTCGTCGTGCTCTGGCTCGCCGGCGCCGCGGCCGCCCAGGTCGGACAGCTGCGCGACCGCGTCGAGGACTCGATCGTCGTCGGCGGCGTGGAGAGCGTGCTGAGCTCGCTCGGGCCGCGGGACGCCGCACAGGCGGCCGCCGTCCTCGATCCGTTCCCGGTCGTCGCCGGGTCCGGACCGCCGATCGCTCCCGTCGATCCGGCGATCGTGAACGATCCGGACGTGCGCAGAGCGGATCGCAGCGTCGTGCGGATCAGCGCCATGCGCTGCGGCCGGCTCTATACGGGCAGCGGCTGGATCGGTCGCGCCGGGGTCGTCGTCACGAACGCACACGTGGTGGAAGCCGCTGACGTGATCCGCGTCCGGCTGGGAGGCAAGGGGCTGCGGCAGCAGGCGCAGCCGATCTGGTTCGATCCCGTCAACGATGTGGCGCTCCTGCGCGTCGCGGCGCTCCGGGCGGTTCCGGCGCTGGCGATCGTGCGCGCGCCGCGCGAGGGCGTGTCCGCCGCGGCGCTCGGGTTTCCGGCTGGCCATCACGCCATCCGAGCGGCCCGCCTCGGCCCGACGACGGACAGGATGTCCGGCCGCATGCGTTTCATCTCCCGCGCGTTTCCCCAGGATCTGAAGGGCCGGCTCATCACGGCGTACCGCGCTCGCACGCAGGGCGGCAGCTCGGGTGGCCCGATCGTGGACGCGCGGGGGCGCGTGGTGACGACCGTCTTCGGCGGCCTGTCCTCGCGACGGAGCGGGCTGGGTATTCCGAACCGATTCGTTCGCTCGGCGCTCCGGCGCGCGGGCCCGGAGGTCGATACGGGCTCATGTCCGGTTGCCGCTGATGCTTCTCGCGGGCGGTAGTGTGAGCCGCGGTGAGTGTGAGAGATAACAGAGCCACATCATCCAGCGAGGGCCGTGCCAAGCGCCGGTTCAACACGCCGGGATTCTGGGCCTCGCTGGCCGTCGTCATCCTGCTCGTCGCCTACGTGCAGGTCGTCGCGGGCAGCCAGCCGCATCCCACCGGGCAGAAGGTCAGCTACTCGAGCCTCGGCAACCTCGCCGAGACCGGCGCGGTCAAGCGGGCCACCATCCTCGACCAGGACTCCTACATCGAGGGCGTCTATCAACGCCGCGGCGGGCCGCTCGTGGCGTTCAGCACGCCATACCTGAAGTCCGAGACGTCGCGCAGCGAGATGGTGCATCTGCTCACGGAGAACGGGATCCCGTTCGAGATCGACCAGCAGACGATCAAGTGGATCTACCCCTACCTCTCGGTGCTGCTGCCGAGCCTCATCCTGATCATCGTCCTCGTGTACTTCCTCGCCGCCTACCGGGTGGGTTCCGGCGTCTTCTCGACGCGCAGCGGGGCGCGCCGGGCGGGGGACGATACGCAGCTGACGTTCGCCGACGTGGCCGGTCAGGAGCAGGCCGTCATGGAGCTGCGCGAGCTCGCGCAGTTCCTCGCTGAGCCTGCGCGCTTTGAGAAGCTCGGCGCTCGCATCCCCAAGGGCGTGCTGCTCTACGGCCCACCGGGTTGCGGCAAGACGCTGCTCGCGCGCGCCGTCGCCGGCGAGTCGGGAGCCGCGTTCTTCTCGATCTCCGGCGCGGACTTCGTCGAGATGTACGTCGGCGTCGGCGCAGCCCGGGTCCGTGAGCTGTTCCGCGAGGCGCGCGAGCACACGCCGGCGATCGTGTTCATCGACGAAATCGACGCGGTGGCGCGCAAGCGCCGAACGGGACCGACGGCGAGCGAGGGATCCAGCGAGGAGCAGGGGCAGGCGCTCAACCAGCTGCTCACGGAAATGGACGGCTTCTCGCCCGACGACGGCACGATCGTCATCGCCGCGACGAACCGCCCCGACGACCTCGACCAGGCGCTGCTGCGGCCCGGCCGTTTCGACCGCTCGATCTCCGTCGACCGACCCAACGAGTCCGACCGCGGCGCGATTCTCGCGCTGCACGGCCGTGGCAAGCCGCTGGCCGCCGACGTCGACCTTGCCGAGATCGCCCGCCGCGCGATCGGGCTGACCGGCGCCGATCTCGAAAGCGTCATGAACGAGGCCGCGCTGCTCGCCGTCCGCGCCGACAGCGAGACGATCTCCCAGCGCGAGCTCGACGAGGCGCTCACCCGGATCCTCGAAGCGCCGGAGCGCCAGCGGCGCCTGACGATGCGCGACCGCTCCGTCGGCGGACAGTCGCTCGACGCCGAGCGGGCCACGTTCGCCGACGTTGCCGGGGTCGGCGAGGCGCTGACCGAGCTCGTCGAGATCCGCGACTTCCTCATCGACCCGACGCGCTTCTCGGACATCGGCGCGCGCTTCCCGCGCGGCTTCCTGCTCGTGGGCCCGCCGGGATGCGGCAAGACGCTGCTCGCGCGCGCCGTCGCCGGAGAGTCCAACGCGATCTTCCTCGCGGCGGCCGCCACGGAGTTCACCGAGTCGCTTGTCGGCGAGGGCGCGGCGCGGGTGCGCGATCTCTTCGCCCGCGCACGGGCGCTGGCCCCGGCGATCGTGTTCATCGACGAGATCGACGCCATCGGCGCGCGCCGTGAGTCGTTCTCGTCGGACGGGCATCGCGACCGCGAGCAGACGCTGAACCAGATTCTCATCGAGCTCGACGGCTTTCGCCAGCGCGACGGCGTGATCGTCATGGCGGCCACGAACCGGCCCGAGATCCTCGACGCGGCGCTCGTGCGCGCGGGGCGCTTTGACCGCGAGATCACCATCAGCCTGCCCGATCGTGCCGGCCGCGCGGACATCCTCCGCGTACACGTCGGCACCAAGGTTCTCGCGCCCGACGCCGACCTTGACGCGATCGCCGGCATCACCCGTGGCCTGTCGGGCGCGGACCTCGCGAACGTCATGAACGAGGCGGCGCTGCTGAGCGCGCGGCGCGGGCGTGACGAGATCTCGATGGCGGCGCTCGAGGAGGCGGTCGAGCGCTCGACGCTGGGCATCTCCCGCGCTCACGTGCTGACCGAGGAGGAGCGGCGCGTCGTCGCCGTGCACGAGGCCGGACACGCCGTCGTCGCACGGGCGGTGCCCGACGGCCAGCTGCCGCACATGATCAGCATCATCCCGTCTGGCCGTTCGCTCGGCCGCGCGTGGCTGACCGACACGCACGACCGTCTCGTCGAGTCCCGGTCCGGGCTCATCGACCACATGGCGATCCTGCTCGGCGGGCGCTGCGCGGAGCAGGTCGTGTTCGGCGAGGCCGGCTCGAACGCCGGGGACGACCTCGCCGAGGTCGGCCGGATCGCCCATCGGATGGTGCGTGAACTCGGCATGAGCGACGCGGTCGGGCCGATCGGCTACCCCGAGGGGGCCGCCGGTCGCGCCGCCGGGTTCTCCGATGACACGGGGCGCCTCATCGACGCCGAGGTGCGCCGACTGATCGACGATGCCGAACAGCGTGCCGAGGAGGTGCTGCGATCGTCGCGAGACGCGCTCGAGCGGACGGCCGCGGCGCTGCTCGAGTCCGAGACGCTGAGCGGCGCGCAGCTCGAGCGTCTCACGCGCCGGCAGGACCCCATCCCGGCGCCCGCGCGGCGGCGCTAGCGTCCGCGGCGGCGCAGCACGAGCGCGGTCGCCGCCAGGATCACCACGATGCCCACGGCGATGAGCGAGAGGACGTTGAGGAGGCTGAGGCCCGAACCCGGCCGCGACGCGGGCGGGTCGGGTGCGGCGGTGGCCGAGCTGCGTTTCCCGGCGAGGAACGAGCGCTTGTCGAGAATCCCGGTGCCCTTGACGAAGACCCAGCCGTCGTAGATCGCCGGCCGGTAGGCGAAGGAGCCCTGCGAGAAGAACAGCGCGATCGCCGGAGCGTCGTCCGCGAGCCGTGCGGACTCGGCGCGGACCGCGACGCGGCGCGCCTCGGGGTTGGGCGCCGACGCCACCCGGTCGGCGAGCGCATCGAAGCGCAGGCTGCGGTATCCGCTGACGTTCAGGCCGCCGCCCGAGCCGAACAGCTCGGCGAGGTAGTCCGGGTCGTAGGAGACGAGCGACGGGACGCTCTGGATCGCCGCCGCGAACCGCGGCCGCGATCCGTCCGCGCCGGTGGCGCGCTCCAGCCGCGCCCGCGACAGGCTGACGAGCGTGGCCCGCGCGCCCGCCTGGCGCAGGGCGAGGACGACCCGCCGGCCGGCCTCGCGCCGCAGCGGGTCGCTGCCAGGCGCGAGCACCCGCACCGGCGCCGGTCCCAGCGCGGCCTGTGCCGATGGCCCGTTCGTGCCGGTGCGCGGCAGCTTCGCGCCGCTCGCCCAGCGCGACTGCGGATGCAGGAACCCCTCGTCAGCGGCCACCGCGGGCGCGACCGTGCGCGCGATCCGGGCAGGATCGACGGCGCGGGCGACCGCCTGGCGGGCTGCCAGCCGGTTGAACGGGGCCCTGCGCAGGTTGAGCACGAGCGCGGTGCCGGTGTACGACGGCCCGCGCTTCACGCTGATGCCGACGCTCGAGCTGAGGCCGCGGCCGACCTCGCCGGACAGGCTGAGCGGGACCATGTCGACGCGCCGCGCACGGAGCTCGCGGTACGTGCGATCCGCGTCACCGATGATCGGCACGCGGATCTCGCCGACCCGCGGGACGCCTTGGAAATGGCGGCGATTCGCGCGCAGGACGTAGCCGCGTTTGGGGTGCGCGCGCGCCAGCCGGTACGGACCGCTGCCGACGGCCGGGCCGCGCGGCGCGACCTGCCCGGCGGGCAGCTCGCGCCATCGGTGCGCGGGCAGGATTGGCATGTCGGCGAGCGGTTGATCGTCGAACCCCAGCGACGGGCGCCGCAGGTCGATCCTCACCGTGTGCCGCCCGCTCGCCCGCACGCGCTCGACGTCGCGGATCTGCGGCGTGAAGCGCGGGTGAGGGTGCCCGGCAACGAATCCGAACGTGAACACGACGTCCGCTGCCGTGAGCGGGCGCCCGTCGTGCCAGCGCACCCCGTCGCGCAGGCGCACCGTCAGGCGCCGTCCGCCGCCGCCGCGCTCGATCGATCGGGCCAGCCAAGGCCGCGGGATCCCGTTGGCATCGCGCAGCAGCAGCGTGTCGTAGACGAGCGTGACGAGCGGGTAGCCGAGGGCAAACGTGTACGGCGTCAGGCTGCCGTCGTAAGCGGGAAACGGCAGGCGCACGAGTTCGGCCGCGGGCATCTGTGCCGGCGCGGATACGGGGACGGCGAGCAGCAACCCCGAGATCGCCAGCGTGGGCAGGGCGCCGCGCATCCCGCTGAAGAGCCCCACGCAGGTGAGCCTATTGGGTGCCCGGCAGGTAGCGGCCCGATGGGCTGTTGTGGCCCTGGTGAGGGCGATTGGGTTGCGGTGCACGCCGCTATGGTGTACACCACTCCATGTCGCACACACTTAGGCGTCGTCAAGAAGCCCTCGGGAGGTAGTTCGTGTCCGCACGTTCACGTATGGCCGGCTTGGTAGTGCTATCGCTGCTCAGCGTCGCGGTTGTCGGCGTCGGGCTGGCCTGGGCCTGCACCCCGCCCGGATTCGGCAGCCCGGACGCACCGAAGGCCGCAGCCAATCCGACGCCCGAACCGCCGGCGGCCGCGCCGGCCGCGGCACCCACGCCGCCGGCAACCGCCGGCCCCGCGCCCAGCGAGGCCCCCGCGGGTGCCCCCGCCGCCTCCGGCTCAGTAGCCAAGTCCACCGCGGGAGCGGTGACGAAGGCGAGCACCCCCAGCACGGCGCGCCAGAGCACGCCGACGGCGTCCCGCGTCCGCCCGAGCAACGCGCCGGTGCGCGCCGGCGCGCCGGTCAGCGCCAGCACGCCGCGCGCGGCGAAGACCAGGGCCGCCACGCCGGCGCCGGCGAACGCAACGGCACCCGCGCGGCGCAGCGCCACGAGCGATCTGTGGAGCGGCGTCACATCGGCCAGCGCCTCCCCGGTCGCCGCGGCTGAGGCCGCCGCCGCCGGAAACGCCAGCGGGATGGGCGCGGGCGTCATGGCTGGTCTGGTCATCCTCGGGCTCGGCCTCGTCGGGCTCACCGGCGGAGTCGTCGCCACCCTCGGGCGCCGGCGCACGCGTTCCGTGCGCGGCGACTGAGAGGTAGATGGCGGTTCGCAGTCCCCGTCGACGGACGGACTCCGACTCCAGCCCCGCAACGGATCCAACGAGCCCCGCCCCCTCGCGGGGCTCGTTGGCGTTCGCGGTGCTCGGGGCGTCGCTGCTGCTCGCCGCGATCGGCGCGATCGTCGTCTCGACCTCCTTCGACGAGCGGCCGACGGTGCGCCTCATCGGGCGCGACCTGCCCGTGAACGTCTCGGCGCGCAGCGCGGACGATGTCAGCGCCCACAACTCGCCGACGCTCGTGCGCAACCCGGTTCGACGCGCCAACCTCGCCGTCTCGAGCCGGATCGATACGCCGGAGTTCTCGTGCGCGCTGCACGTCTCCCAGGACGGCGGCGCGCGCTGGACGCAGACCCCGATCCCGGCGCCGAAGGGCGAGAACGGCACGTGCTTCGCGCCCGATGTCGCCTTCTCTGCCGACGGGACGCTGTACCTGTCGTTCGTCACGCTGAAGGGCAGAGGCAACGTGCCCCACGCCGCGTGGGTGTCCTCGTCGAAGGACGGCGGCCGGACGCTGGCGCGCCCGGTGCGGGTGGGCGGACGGCTCACCTTCCAGGTCCGGCTCGCGGCCGACCCGGTCCGCCCCGGGCGGCTGTTTGTGACGTGGCTGCAGGCGGCGGAGGTCGGCACGCTGAAGTTCACGACGCCCGGTAACCCGATCGAGATCACGCGCTCCGATGACGGCGGGGCCACATGGCGGGCGCCCGTGCGGGTGAGCAGCCGCGCCCGTGGGCGGGTCGTCGCGCCGGCCCCGGTCGTCGGACGCGACGGCACGCTGTACGTGCTCTACACGGACCTCGGCGACGATCGCCTGGACTACGAGGGTGGCCACGAGGGACGCGGCGGACCGCCCTATCGCGGTCGATACGCGCTCGTGATGGCCCGCTCGCTGGACCGTGGGTCGACGTGGTCTGAGTCCGTGGTCGGCGGTGGCCTCGTGCCGATCAAGCGCTTCCTCGCGTTCCTGCCGGAGTTCCCCTCGGTGGCGGTGGCCCGCGACGGCCGCGTGTTCGCCGCCTTTCACAGCAGCACGCTCGGCGATCCTGACGTGTGGTTGTGGTCGCTCGTTCCGGGAGCGCGCGCATGGAGCGCTCCGGTGCGCGTCAACGACACCGCCCGGCGCGACGGACGCGCGCAATACCTGCCGACGCTCGCCGTCGCGCCCGACGGGCGCTTGGACGTCCTGTATTACGACCGCCGCGCGGATCGCGAGAACCTGCGCAACCACGTTTCGCTGCAGTCCTCCTTCGATCACGGCCAGACGTTCACCCGCGCGCTGCGGCTGACGAGCCGGCCGTCGGATTCGCGGATCGGCTTCGGGGCAAAGGAGGGCCTGCCGGACCTCGGCAGCCGCCTGGCGCTGCTGTCCGGTGACCGCGCGGCGCTCGGCCTCTGGACCGACACGCGCGCCGGCATCCCCGCCACGCAGAAGCAGGACCTCGCCGCGGCCGCCGTCGCTGTCAGCGACCCGCGGCGGCTCTCCGGCACGGCGAAGGACGCGCTGCAATACGGCGGGCTCGCCGTGGGATTCGCCGGGCTGGCGCTGCTTGGACTCGGCATCTGGCGCCGTCTGCGGTTACCCGCTGCGGCATAGCCGCGGCGTCACTCGGCGACGGGCAGGCGCCCGGTCACCCGCCCCTCGAAGACGATTCCTGGGCCCGTCAGTCGGCAGCGCCGGATGCGATCGAGCAGTCGCCGGCCGGCCGGGTGATGGATGTGGGGTGGCGAGCCCTCCTCCTTGCGCAGCGGCCAATCGATCGGGCGGCGGACGGCGAGCCCGCCGCTGCCGTCAAAGCAGCGCAGCCAGACCACCGGCGTGCCGCCCGTCAGCTCCAACCGGTTCAGCCGTGTGCCGGGCAGGGTGACGAGCAGCTCGCGCCTGCCGCTGTCGGGTGCCTCGGCCTCCTCGAGCGTGAGGGTTGCGCGCACGACGCGAACCGCGCCGTTCGTGTCGCCCGCGTTGCCGCCCAGGCCCGGCAGGACCGCGACGCCCAGCACCACCGCGACGATGACCACTGCGGCGGCGAGCAGCGCTCGAGGGTTCCTCACGCGCGACATGATCGCAACGGACTGTCAGGCTTCCGAGGGTGGCCACGCCGTGCGCAGCGAGCAGGCGTCGGCGAGCAGCTCGTAGGAGCGCCGGCGCGCATCGTGGTCATGGGTGACGGTGACCACGAGCAGCTCCTCGGCGCCGTAGTCGCGGGCGAGATCCTCGAGGGCGCGACGAACGGTCGCCGGCGATCCGTGGACCATGCGCTTCGCGGGCGTACGGTCGCGCTGGCCGCGCGTGCGCCGCTCGATGAAGCGCAGCGCGGTGTCGACCGCTGGGACGGGTGTGAACTTGCCGCGCCGCGCCAGCATCGTCGCCATCCGGCTGCTGGCCGTGAGGCGTTCGGCCTCGTCGTCGCTGTCGGCGCACAGCGACCAGACGGCGACGATGACGCGCGGCTCGGCCAGTCGCTCGCAGGCAACGAACCGCTGGCGGTAGAGGTTGACGATCTCGACACCGCCGCCGGGATTGATGAAGTCCGCAAACGCGTAGGGCAACCCGAGCTGCGCCGCCCAGACGGCGCTCTGCGCCGAGGAGCCCAGCAGCCACGGCTCGGGACGCTCGGGCAGCCCCGCAAGCGACGCGGGCAGGGCGCTGAACAGATGGTCGGCCGGCAGCCCGTCCTCGAGGTAGGCGAGCAGCTCGGTCAGCTGCTCGGCGAAGTCGTCGGGAGCGGGGTGGTTGCGGTCGCGTTGCAGCGCGAACGCCGTGACGGGGTCATCGGTCCCGTCTGTGCGTCCCAGTCCAAGATCGATTCGCCCCGGAAACAGGCCGCTGAGCACGCTGAAGGTCTCGCTGACCTTGAACGGGCTGTAGTGCGCCAGCATGACGCCGCCGCTGCCGACCCGCAGGCGCGACGTCAGCGCGGCGATCGGGCCGATCAGCGCCTCCGGGCTCGTGCCGGCGAGCATCGGCCCGCCGTGGTGCTCGGCCACCCAGTAGCGGTGATAGCCGCACGCGTCGGCCAGTCGTGCGAGGTCAAGCGTGTTGTGCAACGCCTGCGCGCCGGTCGAACCCTCCGCGATCGGAGACTGGTCCAGCACGCCGAGGCGCAACACCGGCGGCACCCGATCAGCGATCGCTGCGGGCCTCTAGCCGCGCACGAGCTTGCGCGCGAGCTTGCCGATCGCGACGACGGCGGCCGCGTCCGGTGCGTAGTCGATCGGCGCGACGGCGGCGCGCTCGGCGTGATGGAAGCACTCGTCGTAGGGGATCGCGCCGATCACGCCGAGGTCATGCTCCTCGGCAAAGCTCTGCACGATCTCGAGGTCGCCGTCGCGCACCTTGTTGGCGAGCAGCGCGAGATGCTGGATGCCGAGATCGCGCGCGAGGGCGAGGACCCGCCGGCCGGTCTCCAGCGACTTGTAGTACGGCTCGACGACCGCATACAGCACGTCGACGTGCTTGGCCGTCCCGACCTTCAGGTGCTCGGTCGACGCCTCGGTGTCGAGCAGGACGATCTCGTTCTGTGAGTTGGGCGCGGCGCCGACGACGGCGCGCATCGCGACATGGAAGCGCCCCATGCAGCCGGTGTCGGCCTCCTTGGGCTCGTGCGCGACGAGCACGGTGACGCCGTCCGGGGCCTGCATCGCGTGCGCTGCGCGTATCTCGTCCAGCGTCCGGGTCAGCTCGAGGCGACCGTCGACGACCCGCACGATGTCCGCCGACATCGTCGGCAGATCGGTCAGGCGTTCGGCGGCGATCCCGACGGTCAGCGGCAGGTTGGGGTTCAGGTCGTTGTCAAGGGCGAGCACCTCATAGCCCTGCCGTCCGAGCTGCCGCGCGAGCGTCCCGCAGATCGTCGTCTTACCGGCCCCGCCTTTGCCCGCGATCGCGACTTTCATGACGCTGACCCTACGCCACGCTCAGTGTGCGCGCCACATAGAGGTGCGAAAGACGCGGGCTCGTGGTCGTCGGTGCGATGCCGCCCTGCCGTGCAGCGTGCGCCGATCAGGTCAGCTGATCACGCTTCGTCGAAGAAGAACTCCTCCATGGAGCGCAGGAAGTAGCCGTAGTTCCACGTGTGCCGCAGGTCCCGGGGGGTGATGTCCTCAGGGCAGTCGACACCCGTCAGCAGCGCGTCGCGAAGGCGAGCGCGCACAGAACCGTCAACCCCCGGCACGATCCAGTTCGGCGCGCCGTCGGCGGCCGGCGAGCCGCCCGGCTCGCTGATCGCGAGCTCGGCGGCGAACTCGGCCATCGCGTTGGCGATCGAGCCGCCCCTTTTGTCGGCTGCCTCGAGGCTCGCCGACAGCGCGTCGAACAGATCGTCGTCGCTCTCTCGCGCGCGCGCAAACTCGGCGTACTCCGCGGCTCGCGCGATGTAACCCAGCCGCGCGGCCGTCTGGCCAGCCAGGATCGCGTCCCGCGAGCAGTCGCGTTGGGTGAGGTACGGCAGGCCCATCTGCAGCAACGACCGCGTCTCGTCGTCCAGCGAGTAGCTGCGCCAGTTCTCGAGCACCATGTCGGTGAGCCTGTTGACGACCTGGGAACCGCTCGGTTGTGCGGCCGGCGCCGGCGCCGGCGCCGGCGCCGGCGTGGCGTGCGCGACCGGCGATGGTGTCGCGACCGGCGATGGTGTCGCGACCGGCGATGGTGTCGCGACCGGCGGAGCGGGTGCCGGAGATGCCAGCGAGGCGTTCGATGCCGCCGCGCGCGGCGGCGCGGACCGTACCGGCGGTCCGAACGCGTCCGGAACGGCCTCACGCAGCCAGGGCGGGGCCTCGTCTGCGTCCGGCAGTCGCGGGGAGGGCGGAGCCGCGAGCCCCTTGAGGCGGTTCAAGAGCCCCATCGGGGCCATGCTCGCACATCGAGCCGTGTCGAGCAGGTGGGTGTACCGGTCACAGATCCGGCGGGACTAAGGAAGCGTCGAAGAATAACTGGCACCCAAACCCTCACAGTTATTCATCGACGCTTCCTAAGAGTCATGCGGGCGCTGAGCGCGCTCGCGATCCTCGCTGCGTCCGACGGCGTAGAAGCCGAGGCAGACCCCGAGCACACCCGACAGGCCGCCGAGAATGAGCGCGGCCGCCTCACCCGTGGCGCCCGGGATCAGGACGCCGAGCACGACCGCGAGCAGAATGCCGCCGACGGCGATTCCCGCGAGGATGCGCATCGTGCGCGCCTGAGGGTCGGGCTCGGGCGCGGCCGGGGTGGAGTTCGGGGTCGCTGTCATAAGGGAGGAACGTTGACGGATCTGGAGGGCCGGCGCTGGTGGGAGCGCGCGCGCTGGGCGCTGCCGCTCATTGTCGTCGTACCCATGTTGGGCCTCGCGAGCGCGCTCGGAACGAGCGCGATCATCTTTCCCGAGGGCGCCGCGCTCGCGATGGGCGTCTGGGTCCTGGGCCTGCCCGGCTGGACCGCGTCGCGCGGGCGCGTGCTCCTGCTGGCGCCGCTGTGCGCTGCCGCGGGCGTCGCCATCGTCGCCGTGGACATGCCGAGCCCGCTCGGCGAGATCGCCGGGGTGACGTTCGCGCTGCTCGTCCTGCAGGTCTGCGACAGCCGCCTTGCGCCCGCCCTGTCGGCGGCCGCCCTGCCGATCGTCTTTCAGATCGACGAGTGGAGCTATCCGCTCGCGGTGCTCGCGATCTGCGGCGTGATCGCCGCCCTGTGGCGGCTCATCCACCACCCGGCCGCGCGGCGCCTGGACGACGCGCTGCCCGAGCGCTACCCCTGGGCGGTGGCCGCCGTGGCCTGGTTGGTCGTCGTCGCGTGGATCGTCGTCGGCGGCGAGCTGCTAAGGCTGTCGGTGGTCGTGCTCGCGCCGCCGCTGTTCGTCTCCGCGCTGGAGTGGCTGGCCCGTGGCGAGCTCGCCGCCGGCGACGGTCTGCGGCGCTGGGGCCTGCTCGTGGGCGCGGCGCTCGCCGGGGCGTCGGCGGCGCAGCTCATCTCCGTCGGCTGGATCGCCGGTGCGCTCGCGGTCTGTGTCACGCTCGCGCTCATGTGGGGCCTCACGACGCCGCACCCGCCGGCGCTCGCGATCGCCCTCATCCCGCAGATCCTCGGCGCACCCGACGCGTGGAGCTACACGACGTCGATCGCCGCGGGCGCCGCGGCGCTCTACATCGGCATGTTCGCCGCCGCGCGCGCGACGCCGGTGCTGCGCCCGCGCGCCGGGACCGTGTGACGCAACCCAGACCCGGGCGTATCATCGGCTGACCGTGGACGACGGCGAACATCGCGCGCTCATGCTCGCCGCCATCGCTGCCGAGGGCGAGGCGCACGCGGCGCTCCTCGCGGGTGATCGCGACGCCGCGCGAGCGGCCTACCTCCGGGCGGTCGACGACTATCGCGCGTCGTGGAAGCTCGCCCCGCCGCGCAGCTACGGGCGGCTCGTGGGGCTGCTGAAGGCCGCGGTGATCGCCGGCCAGGCCACGTCGGCGGCGCAGGAGGTGCGCGCGGCGCTCGACGGCGATCCCGACGCGGCGGGCTCGCCGGTGGCCTCCTATGTGCTCGCGGTGGCGGCCCTCGTCGCCCACGATGACGACGCCGTGGCGCCGCTCGCCGAGATCATGCAGCCGCGCGGCGGGGCGTTCGAGCGCACGGCGACCGCCCTGCGGGCGCTGGCCGCTCAAGACGGCGACGCGTACGCCGCGGCGGTCGCCGCGATCGAGACAGACTTCGGTGCCCGCGACGAGCACCTCACCGGCGTGGCGATCGCCGACACGGCGATCATGCTCGAGCTCATCGCGCGCGAGCGCGGGCTCGCCGCGGAGCTCGAGAGCCCGCTCGTCGCCATGCCGTGACTGGCGCCAACCCGCTCAGGACGCCCGTACACGAGAAGGTGGAAATACGTACGAAAGTGTGACCTGCATCACACCGTTTCCTGGTGCGCTGGGCGTACGGTCGCGCCGATATGGCGACGCCGGAGCGAGGACAGGACACGGATGGCGGTCCATGGGAAGAGGCGACGTCTCGGGATGATCGAAGCGCGGCGCGGCTGAACGACTCATAGGCGCGGGCTTCGCCGTTCCCTGAGGGGGAGCGGTCCACTCAAAGGCAGGGTGCCATGAAGAGACCTCTGAAGTACGCGCTCGCGCTGGCGGTCGCGCTCGCCGGCGTGAGTTCTGTTCCCGCGCAAGCGGCGGACAACCTTTCGTGTCGCGGTAGCGCAGCTCGCGTTCAGGCGCCCGTCCTGAACCTTGTCGAGCCGGTCAGGGCGAACACCCCGAACGACCCGTGTGCTGCTGAGAGCAACACATTGCTCCCGATCTCGATCGGGAACATCCTCAGGGCGCCGACGGCCAATGCGGTCACGACGCTCTCGCCGACCCAGAGCACGGCCTTCGGCTCGGTCAACAACTCGGTCGCCAACGTGGGCGCCGTCACGCTGCGCGCGGACGTCGTTCAGGCCAACGCAGCCGCGACGTGCGGTGCCAACGGTCAGGTGGCGCTGACGGGCTCCTCGCAGACCACCGGGCTCGTAGCGCGGGTCCTGGGACTGCCGGTCAACGTGCCGATCAACCCCGCGCCGAATACGACGCTGATCAACGTCCTGGGCGTCAAGGTCGTGCTGAACGAGCAGTCGACGGTCAACGGCGAGAAGACCGTCCGGGCGATTCACATCTCGGCGCCTGCCTCGGGCATCGACGTCGTGATCGCCGAGGCTCGTGCCGACTTCCACGGCAACCCGTGTGCGTCGCCGCCGGTCACGCAGTGCAACGACGGTATCGACAACACGGATCCTGAGGACAGCCTCATCGATGCCGCCGATCCGGGCTGCCATACCGATGGCAACCCCAACAACCCGGGTTCCTACGACCCGACCGACGACAACGAGACCAACCCGCCGGTCACGCAGTGCAACGACGGTGTGGACAACACGGATCCTGAGGACAGCCTCATCGATGCCGCCGATCCGGGCTGCCATACCGATGGCAACCCCAACAACCCGGGTTCCTACGACCCGACCGACGACAACGAGACCAACCCGCCGGTCACGCAGTGCAACGACGGTGTGGACAACACGGATCCTGAGGACAGCCTCATCGATGCCGCCGATCCGGGCTGCCATACCGATGGCAACCCCAACAACCCGGGTTCCTACGACCCGACCGACGACAACGAGACCAACCCGCCGGTCACGCAGTGCAACGACGGTGTGGACAACGACGGCGACGGGAGGAAGGACTTCCCCGCCGACCCGGGTTGCTCAGGTCCCGACGACAACAACGAGTCCAATCCCATCCAGAAGACGGACTGCAACGACGGGATCGACAACGACGGCATCAACGGGCGGGACTATCCCCAGGACCCGGGATGCACCGACAAGTACGACAACAGCGAAGGCGCCCACCAAGGCACCTGAGAGGGGCTGAAAACCATGGGTAACGGACGTCACCTCCACCCGCGGCCGCTCGGTCGCAACGGTCGCAACCATCGGCCGCGGGCGGCGATGTCCGGGACCCTCCTCGCAACAGTCGTGCTGGCGGCGGGCGTGCAAGCGCCCGCCGCCTCCGCGGCGCCGATCCTTCCGGACCTCGTCTCCGACGCGCCCGGAACGAGCATCGCTCCCGAGACGTACGTCGACAGCCAGGGCACCCGCCTGCTCGTGCGCTTCGACGGGTTCGTCCACAACGCCGGTCAGGGGCCGCTCGAGCTGCGGGCCTCCAACCGCTCGGGCGATCTCATGCAGACGGTCGTGCAGCGCGCGAACGACGGCGCCGGCGGCACGACCGACCTGACGCGCATCCCGAAGCCGACCATCAGGTTCGAGTCGGCCGACGGACACAACCACTGGCACCTCAAGAACGCGGTCTCCTACTCGCTGTGGAACAACGCGAAGACCGCGATCGCCGCTCCCTCGATGAAGGTCGGCTTCTGCCTCGTCGACGGCGAGCCGGTCGACGCGTTCGCCCCGCCTGCGCCTTCCTACGACCCGCAGGAGAACCAGTACTGCCGCCGCGAGCAGCCGACCGCCACCGACGTCTACATGGGTATCTCGCCGGGCTGGCGCGACGTCTACAGCCGCGACCTCGCGTTCCAGTGGGTCGACATCTCCGACGTCGCGCCCGGCAGCTACTGGCTGCGCTCGAACGCCGACCCCGACAACGTCGTGATCGAGTCCAACGAGACCAACCCGCCCGCATACGGCGCGTACCCCAGCGTCGTCAACGGCTACCTCGCCCAGCCCGTCAACGCCGGCGGTGTCGGCACGTGGTCGACGAAGATGGTGAACCTGACTGCGACGAAGTACGACGACATGTGGGCGGGAAGCCCGGGCGCGGTCCAGTACAAGATCGTCACCGCGCCGGCGAAGGGCACGCTGAGCCAGCCGGTCGGCACGTGGTTCACGGCCTCGCAGGTGAAGTACACCCCGCGCTTCGGGCAGAGCGGCGCCGACTCGTTCACGTTCGCCGCCCGTGACGGCGCGAGCGCCTTCCCGCGCAACGCCCGCACCGCGACCGCGAGCATCACGATCAGCGGTCTGTTCGGCGCGCGGTCCACCGCACGAGCGGCGGCGACCTCGCGCCTGCCGGCGCCCGCGGCGCTGCAGCTGCCGGCGCCGTCCGGTGAGCCGCGCCCGGCCCCCTCGGTGCGGGCGGCCGCCGTGCCGCGGCGCGGCCTCTCGAAGGTCCGCCTGGCGCGCCACGCGCGCTCGCTGATCGCGACCGTGGCCGCCGGACAGTCCGGCCGCGTGCGCCTCGTGGCCACGCGAGACGGCGTGCCGATCGGCGGCTGCTCGGCGGCAGTCCGCCGGGGCACGGCCGCGACCTGCAAGATCGCGCTGTCGCGATCGGTCGCGCCGCGGGCGCTGATCTGCAGGATCCCACGGACGACGGGGTTGCGGCTGCCCGGCGTCAAGGTCACGGCGACGCTGACGTCCGCCGGGAAGGTACGGGTAGCGCGCACCGCGCGGGCGCGTTAGGTTCCTCACAGGACACGAGTACGAGGAGGCTTCACATGGCCGTGGCTGTCGTCATGAATTTTGCCGGCGCAACGCTCGACCAGTACGACGAGGTGATGGAGCTCATGGGCCTTGCCCACGGTGGGCCGGCACCGGACGGTGCGCTGTTTCACTGGGTGGCCCAGACGGACGACGGGATTCTCGTGACCGACGTGTGGGACACGCGCGAGCGGTTCGACCAGTTCGCCCAGGAGAAGATCGGTCCGCACACACAAGCGGTCGGCTTCCCCGGGCCACCCGAGATGACGTACCACGACGTGCATAACACCCTCGCCGGCTGAGGCTGCCTACGTCACGCGCTCCGCGCCGCTGTAGACGTTGACGCGCTCGCCGCGCGCGAAGCCGGCGAGCGTCATCCCGCGATCCGCGGCGAGCGCGATCGCCAGCGACGTCGGCGCGCCGACGCCGACGAGGATCGGCGCGCCCGCGACCGCCGCCTTCTGCACGAGCTCGAAGGACAGCCGGCCGCTCACGCACAGGACGTGGCCGTGCAGCGGCAGCAGCCCAGCTAGCAGCGCCCGCCCGATGACCTTGTCCATCGCGTTGTGGCGCCCGACGTCCTCGCCCACGAGCAGCGGCTCGCCATCGGCGCCAAACAGGCCGGTCGCATGCATGCCGCCGGTGCGCCCGAAGCCCGGCTGGCGCAGCCGCGCGGGCAGCGCGGCGAGCAGCGAGCGCGGCACGCGCGGGCCCGGCGGCAGCTCGGGCGCGTGCACCGCGACCTCCTCGAGCGAGCCCTTGCCGCACACCCCGCACGACGACGTCGTGTAGAAGCGCCGCGCACCCGGATCGCGCAGCAGCGGCCCGCGCACGTCGACGACGTTCGCGGCGAGATCGTCGGTTGGGCCCGCCTCGTGCGGCGCGTCGATGAGGCCCTCGCCGTAGAGGAAGCCGAGCGCGAGCTCCTCGTCGCGGCCCGGCGTGCGCATCGTGACCGTCAGGGCCTCGCCGTCGACGCGGATCTCCAGCGGCTCCTCGATGGCGACCTCGTCGCGCTCGCCGTCGCGCTGGACGACGGTCGTCATGCGTGTGACGTCGTCCGAAGGTCGCCGCACCACCCGCTTCGCGGGCGGTGCCGGGTGACCGGAGGACGAAACCTCGCTCACAGGCGCGCGCCCGCGATGGCCGGGGTCTGGCTCGCCTCCTCGGGCACCGGCCGCACGTCGACGGCGACGACCTTGTACTCGGGGCAGGACGTGTTGACGTCCGCCGACGAGCCGATGAGGAGGTTCGTGCGGATCTCGGGGAAGTGAAAGGCGGTGAAGACGTGGCCGGGCTCGATGCGGTCGGTGATGCGCGCCGGCAGCTCGATCCGCCCGTGCGCGCTGCGCACGGAGACGACGTCGCCGTCGTCGACCCACAGCCGCTCGGCATCGTCGGGATGCATCTCCAGCCAGTCGGAGCTGACGAGCTCGAGGTTCTCGGTGCGCCGGGTCATCGTGCCGGCGTTGTAGTGCTCCAGGCGCCGTCCGGTGACGAGGATGATCGGGAACTCCTCGCTGGCCTCGCTGCCCGGCGGCTTGTAGGGCAGCGCCGCCATGCGCGCGCGGCCGCCCGGCAGCTCGAAGCGCTCCGCGTAGAGGATCGGCGAGTCCGTGCCGTCGGCGGCGACCGGCCACTGCAGCCCGCCGCGCCCGAGGCGCTCGTGCGAGACCCCGGCCCAGTCGGGCGTCAGCTCGGCCACCTCGTCCATGACGTCGGCGGGCGTCTGAAAGCCCATGTCGTGGCCGAGCGCCGCCGAGATCGTCGTGAGGATGTCGAAGTCCGTGCGCGCGTCGCCGGGCGGGTCGATCGCCGCGTCGACGAGCTGGATGCGCCGCTCGGCGTTCGTGAACGTCCCCTGCTTCTCCAAAAACGACGACGCGGGCAGGATGACGTCGGCGTACTTCGTCGTCTCGTTGCCGAAGATGTCCTGGACGACGAGGAACTCCAGCGACTTCAGCGCCGCGATGACGTGGGTGGTGTTCGGGTCGGTCTGGGCGACGTCCTCGCCGAAGATGTACATCGCCTTCAGGTCGCCGGCGACCGCGGCGTCGAACATCTCGGGGATCTTCAGGCCGCGCTCGCGCTTCATGTCGACGCCCCACTTGGCCTCGAAGCGGCGCGCGACCTCCTCGTCGGCGATCGACTGGTAGCCGGTGAACGTGTCGGGCAGCGCGCCCATGTCCGACGATCCCTGCACGTTGTTCTGGCCGCGCAGCGGCAGCAGCGCCGAGCCGGGACGGCCGACCTTCCCGCACATGAGCGCGAGGTTGCAGATGAGCCGCACGACCTCCGAGCCGTAGCGGTGCTCGGTCACGCCGAGCCCCCAGAGGATCGACGCGTTGCCGGCCTCGGCGTAGATGTGCGCGGCGCGCTCGAGGTCGCCGGTGGCAATCTGGGTGATCCGGCGCACGTCGGCGGGGGAGTAGTCGGCGAGCAGGTCCTCGACCTCCGCCCAGCCCTCGGTGCGCTGCTCGAGAAAGTCGTGATCCACGAGCCCGTCGCGCAGCACAATGTGCGCGAGGCCGAGCATGACCGCGGCGTTCGTCCCCGGTGGCGGGCTGAGATGCAGCGCGCCGTAGTCCGCCAGCTCGATCCGGCGCGGGTCGATCGTCACGAGTTGCAGCCCGTTGAGGACCGCCTGCTTGATCTGCGCGCCGACGACCGGGTGGCCCTCGGTGGGGTTGGCGCCGATGATGATCGCCGCGTCCGCGGCCGCGATGTCGCCGAAGTTGCCGGTCGCGCCCGACAGGCCGAGCGACTTGCGCAGCGCCCACGACGTGGGGGAGTGGCAGACGCGCGAGCAGTTGTCGATGTTGTGCGTGCCGATCGCCGCACGCACGAGGCGCTGCATGACGTAGCAGTCCTCGTTGGTCGCGCGCGAGGACGCCAGGCCGGCGATCGCGTCGGGGCCGTCGGCGTCGCGGATGCGCGTCAGCTCCGAGACGATCAGCGCGATCGCCTCGTCCCAGCCGGCGGCGCGCAGGCCGCCGTCGGCGGTGCGGATGAGCGGCGTGGTCAGCCGGTCGCGCTTGCGCGAGAACTGGTGCGCGAAGCGGCCCTTCAGGCACGTGTGGCCGTGGTTCGCCGGGCCGTCGAGCGCGGGGGAGATCGAGGCGACGCGGCCGGCGACGGCATGGGCCTCGAGGCGGCAGCCGACGCCGCAGTATCCGCAGGTCGTGGTGGCGTCGCGGTCGAAGCGCATCGGTGCGTCTACCTCTCGCTCAGGGCCAGCAGGGAGATCTCGGTGATCGCGTCGGTCGGGCACGTGTCGGCGCAGGCGCCGCACGACACGCAGGTCGACGCGCGAAAGCCGGCATCCAGTCCGGCGGTGATGTTGGCATCGAAGCCGCGCCCGGTCGCCGTCAGCGCGAAGGCGCCCTGGATCTCGTCGCACGCGCGCACGCAGCGCCCGCAGGAGATGCACAGCTCGTGGTGCAGCGCCAGGTACGGGTGGCGCTCGTCGTGGGCGTGCTCGTGGCGCTCGCCGGGCCAGCGCAGCTCGCCGTCGACGCCGAGCGCCCGCGCGACGGCCGCGAGCTCGGTGTGCTCCTCGGGCGCCCGCGGCAGCTCGGACAGGACGAGCTCGACGGTCGCCGCGGCGATCCGCAGCGCGGTCGGGTCGCGCGTGTCGACGACCATGCCTTCGCGACACGGCGTCGTGCACGCGGCGACCGGGCCGGGAGCGCCTGCGACGCCGACCATGCACACGCGGCAGGCACCGAACGGGTCCTGCCGTGCGTCGAAGCAGAGCACCGGCACGTAGCCGTCGAGCGCGCGCACGGCCTCCAGCACGGTCGTGCCGGGCGCGACCTCGGTCGCGGTGCCGTCGATCTGCAGGCGGATCGTCATGCCAGGCCCAATTCCCAGGGGAAGTGTGCCAGCAGGCTGCGGATCGGTGCCGGCATCGCGCCGCCGTGCGCGCACAGGCTGCCGAGCTCGAGCGTCTCGAGCAGCGCTTCGAGCTTGGCGCGATCAACCGACCGGTCGCCCGCGAACATCTCGTGCGCGCGCCGCAGCCCGATCCGGCAGGGGAAGCACTTGCCGCAGCTCTCGGCGGCGCCGAAGTGCAGCAGGTGCGTGGCGAGCGCGCGCATGTCGGTCGTCTCGTCGAAGGCGACGATGCCGCCGTGGCCGAGCATGCAGCCCACGGCGTCGAGCTCCTCGAAATCAAAGCGCGTGTCGAGCATCCAGCCCGGGAGGATCCCGCCGAGCGGACCGCCGATCTGCAGCGCCTTGATCGCGTGGCCGTCGACGAGCCCGCCCGCGAGGTCCTCGCAGAGCTTGCGCATCGTCGTGCCGAAGCGCACCTCATAGACCCCCGGCCGCTGGAAGCGCTCGTTGAAGCAGACGAGCTTCGTGCCCGACGTCGGGCTGCCCGGGCTCAGCGCGCGGTAGGTGTCGGCGCCCTCGCGCGCGATCAGCGGGATGTTGCACAGCGTCTCGACGTTGTTGACGACCGTCGGCATGCCGTGCAGCCCCCGCTCGGCGGGGAAGGGCGGCCGCGCGGAGACCGTGCCGCGCAGTCCCTGGATGCACGCCAGCAGCGCCGTCTCCTCGCCGACGACGTACGAGCCGGCGCCCTCGAGGATCGTGACGTCGAAGGAGAAGTCGCTGCCCAGGACGTGCGGGCCGAGGATGCCGGCGGCGCGTGCCGTGGCGGCGGCGACCTCGAGCTCGGGCTTGGAGCGCGGGTACTCCGAGCGGGTGAGGATGAAGCCGTGGTCGGCGCCGACGGCGTAGGCGGCGAGCGCCATCCCCTCCAGCAGGAGCGACGGGTATTCCTCCATGAGGACCTTGTCGATGTACGAGCCCGGGTCGCCCTCGTCGCCGTTGGCGACGATGAACTTGCGCTCGCCCGGCGCGTTGCGGGCGAACTCCCACTTCGTGCCCGCGGGGAAGCCCGCGCCGCCGCGGCCGCGCACCTCGGCCGCCTTGACCTGCTCGAGCAGTGTCTCGGGATCGCTCATCGAGACGGCACGGCGCAGGCCGACCCAGTCGTGCGCGGGCGCGAGGAGCACCGGCTGCTCGTTGATGCTCTGCGGCAACGGCTCGGCGGCCGCGCGCGACGCACCGGCGAGCACGCGACCGACGACGCCGGGTCCCGCATCGATCGTCTCGCCATCGCGGATCGCGGGCGAGCTGTGGCAGAAGCCGAGGCAGACCGTCTCGGCGAGCGACACCTCGCCGTCGCCCGAGCGCTCGCCGAGCGCGACGCCGAGCCCGCCGCTCAGCTGCGCGATGTGCGCGTCGGCGGTCGCCGCGAAGCACGCCGTGCCGGTGCAGACGCGCACGTGGCGCCGGCCGCGCGGCTCGAGCAGGTCGTCGTAGAACGTCGACACGCCGTAGACCGCGGCCTCGGGAAGTCCCGACCGCTCGGCGGCGGAGCGGCGGTCGTCGTCGGTGATCTCGCCGTGATCCTCCAGCGCGTCCTTGAGCACCTGGAGCGCGGTCGGCGCGCCCTGCGCGTGATGGCGGCGGATGATCTCTACGAGGTTGCGGGACACGGTGCGGTGCGTTCGATGATGAAGCAAAGCGACCCACTGTTCGGCCAGGCCCCACGAGCGCATCCTGCACAGCGCCCCCGCCGGGCGAGCTGCCCTCGCGCTCAGGACGCGTCGGCCAGCACGCACACCGAAGGCCAGCCGGACGACACGAACCGGCCGCGCACGGGAGCCAGCCCGGCTGCGGCGAGGTCGGCGCTGGGCTCCAGCGGCCGCAGGCCGGAGGATCGCGGCATCCGCTCGAGCACCGCGCGGGTGGCCGGCCGCCGGCTGTGCACCGTGACGGTGACGACGCGCCCACCGCTGCGCAGGACGCGGGCGATCTCAGCCAGCACGGTGGCTCGGTCGCGCGGGCCGAGCAGGTGCAGCAGGTAGGACGCCGTGACGACGTCGAACCGCCCATCGGCGAAGGGCAGCTCGCGCGCATCGCCCGCCACCAGCCGCCAGCCCGCCGGCAGCCAGGCGGCGGCGACAGCCAGCCCGGCGCAGAAGCGATCGATCCCGACGACCTCAGTCGGACGGGCGTCGCGGCGAGCAAGCTCGCGCAGCACCGCACCGGTACCCGTCGCGACATCGAGCACGCGCTCGCCGGGTCGCACCCCCGCCAGCTCGACCGCCGCCGCGAGCGCGGCCCGCTCGAGCGGCAGTTGCCAGTCATAGGCTCTGGCCAGCAAGTCGATGGGGCCAACGCTACGCCACGCGCCTACCATCCGCGCGTGGCCCGCTACGACCTCGTCGTCCTCGGTGGCGGCGCCGCCGGACTGACCGCCTCGCGCATCTGCGCCGGCCTCGGCGGCCGAGTGGCGCTCATCGAGGCGGCCGAGCAGCCAGGCGGCGACTGCCTGTTCGGCGGCTGCGTGCCGTCCAAGAGCCTCATCGCCTCGGCGGGCCTCGCGCACGCCATGCGAACCGCCGATCGGCTCGGGCTGGTGGCGATCGAGCCGCGGATCGACTTCGCCCGCGTGATCGAGCGCGTGCAGGACGTCATCCGGCGCGCCGGCGAGCCCGACACCGTCGAGGCGCTCGCGGCCGACGGCGTGGAGGTCGTGCGCGGCGCCGGTGCGTTCGCCGGTCCGGGGACCATAGCCGCCGGTGGGCGCGAGCTCTCCTACCGCGCGGCGCTGATCGCCACCGGCTCAGCTGCCACCGTGCCGCCGATCCCCGGTCTCGCGGAGGCCGGCCCGCTGACCAACGAGACGGTGTGGGAGCTCCGCGAGCTGCCCGCGCGGCTGGCCATCCTCGGCGGTGGTCCGGTCGGCGTCGAGCTCGCGCAGGCCTTCGCGCGGCTCGGCAGCCGCGTGACGATCATCGAGGCAGAGGACGAGCTGCTCCCGCGCGAGGAGCCCGAGGCCGGCCGGTTCGTCGCTGGCGCGCTCCAAGACGA
Organism: uncultured Actinomycetes bacterium; assembly: GCA_963705315.1. Lineage (GTDB taxonomy): Bacteria > Actinomycetota > Thermoleophilia > Solirubrobacterales > Solirubrobacteraceae > CADCVQ01. The sequence continues at coordinate 2,734,197 of OY970068.1, read as the reverse complement.
GGGCGTCGAGCTGCACCGGGGTGTGCGCGCCGAGCGCGTCGAGGCGAAGGCCGGCGGCGCGGGCGTCGTGATCGCCGGCGAATCGCGGGTCGAGTTCGACCGGCTGCTCGTGGCGCTCGGGCGCACGCCGACGGTGAAGGGCCTGGGGCTCGAGAACGTCGGCGTCGCGCTGACGGACGCTGGCGCGGTGCGCGCCGACGCGCAGATGCGCACGACCGGTGACCGCATCTGGGCGGCGGGCGACGTGACCGGGCAGCTGTATCTCACCCACGTCGCCGCCTACCACGCGGTGGTCGCGACCGCCAACGCGCTGTTTCGTGCCCGGCGAACGGTCGACCACGACGCGATCCCGTGGGCGACGTTCACCGATCCCGAGGTGGCACGGGTGGGGCTGACCGAGGCGCAGGCCGCACAGCGGCTGGGCCGCGAGCCGCTCGTGTTCGGCTACGACTACGCGAAGTCCGACCGGGCGCTGGCCGCCGCCCGGGCGGGCGGCTTCGTGAAGCTCGTCAGCGACCGGCGCGGACGGGTGCTCGGCGCGACCATCGTCGCGCCATCCGCCGGGGAGAGCATCGCCGAGGTCGCCCGGCTGGTGCGTGAGGGCAAGACGCTCGCTTCCCTGTCTCAGCAGGTGCATGCCTACCCGACGTTCGCGGAGGGCCCGGCGCGCGCGGCCGACGAGTGGTGGACGCACAAGTACCTCAACCCAGGCGGCCGGCGCCGGCTCAAGCCGCTGCTGGCGCTGCTGCGTGCCGTCGACCGGCCGCGGTCACGCCGCTAGGACGGGCGCCGCGCGGCGATCAGCGCGTAGCCGACGACCTCGTCGGCGATCGCGCGCTGGGCGACGCGGGCGAGCTCGATGGCCTCCCCGAGCTGCGCGCGAAACGGCTCGAGCGCCGGTACGCGGATGATGCGCGCCGCACGCAGCCGCGCCTCGACGCGGTCGGCCATCTTCGCCACCGCATCGGGATGCGGCTCGAAGACCTCGATCTTTAGCCCGGCCTCGCGCAGCAGCCGCTGGTAGCCCTCGGGCGCCAGCGCGTCGGCGACGCAGGCGATCCGCCCAGCCGCGCTGCGCAGCGCCGGCGGCAGGCCGCCGTCCTGCACGGTGACGTCGGCGATCACGACACGTCCGCCGGGACGCAGCACCCGCGCCATCTCCGCGACGACGGCGGGCTTGTCCTCGAACAGGCACAGCGAGCATTCGCAGAGCACCGCGTCGACGCTCGCGTCGGGAAGCGGCAGGCGGGCGGCGTCGCCGGTGGCGAAGCTCACGGACCCGCCGAGCCCAGCCTCGGCGGCGGCGGCGCAGGCGCGCGTGACCGCCTCTGCGCCGAGCTCGACGCCGATCACCTCGGCCTCGAGCTCCTGCGCCAGCAGCAGCGCGGTCGCCCCCGGCCCGCTGGCCACGTCGAGGACGCGACTGCCCGCGCTCACGTCCGCGAGCTGCGCCGCGCGCCGCGTGAGCTTCCGTCCGCCCGGGTGCAGCTGATCGCCGAGCAGCCACCGCACGGCGGGCTGCTCGTAGAGCTCGGCGCAGCACCCGGCGAACTCACCCTCGAGCAGCGCCGCGAACGGGTCGCTCGACGGCGCGCTCATCGCGACCGGTTGCGCTGCGCCGCCTGCTCGGCACGCACCTGCTCGCGATAGCCGACCGAGTTGTAGGCGCAGAACGGGATCAGCCGCCCGTCGGGCACGATCTCGGCGACGCAGCACTTCATGAGCTTGCGCACGTCCAGCGTCCAGGGGTCCTGGAAGTCCTGCGTGACGATCATGAAGCCCTTGGCGGCCACCTCCTGAAGCTCGATCGGGAGCCCGACGCCGCAGGCCACGCAGTCCAGCCGCTCACCCGTCGGCTCGGTTCCGCCGGCCGCGGAGGCAGAGAACAGCCCCTCGAGCGCATGACGCACGTCGAGGTCGGGCACCGCCCGGTTGGTCACGTAGTCGAGGTAGTCCTCGACGTCGACAAGACGGGGCAGCGGCACAAGGTCGTCGCCGTCGTACAGCGCGTACGTGGCTGAGCGGCAGGTCGGCGAGCAGCACGGCACCGCGATGAAGTCGTCCTGTCGAAACCACTCGGGGAGCTGCGCGCAGACCCCGGCGATCACCTCGGAGTTCGTCAGCCGCTCGAGCGGATCGAAGTCCGGGTGGCGCCCGGAGTGGGTGACCGGCTGAAAGAACACCCCGTTGACCGCGGGATGCTCGACGCCGAAGCGCACGATCGCCCCGAGCTCGTGCTCGTTGACTCCGCGCTCGATTGCCGCGGCGAGTGAGACGCTCACGCCGGCCTCGGCGCAGCGATCGAGCGCGCGCAGCTTCTGCGCCTGCAAGCGCTTGCCGCGAATCGCCAGGTGCGTGGCGTCGTCGAAGCCGTCGAACTGCAGGTACACATGGATGCCGATCTCTGCCAGCGCCGGCGCGAAGCGCGGGTCGCGCGCGAGCCGGATGCCGTTCGTGTTGAGCATCACGAGGCGGATCCCGCGGCGCTTGGCCGCGGCGAGGATCTCGAGGATCTGCGGGTGGATCGATGGTTCGCCGCCCGAGATCTGCAGCGCCTCGGGGTCGCCCTCGGCGGCGACGAAGGCGTCGAGCATCGTCTCGACCTGCTCGAGCGTGAGCGAGAAGCCGTCAGGCTGGTGGGCGGTGCCCGATCCGGCGAAGCAGACCGGGCAGTCCAGGTTGCAGCTCGTGTTGACCTCGATGATCCCCAGGCAGGAGTGCTGGCGATGCTCCGGGCAGATCCCGCAGTCGTGGGGGCAGCCGTCGACGGTCTCGGTCTGCAGCTGCCTGGGGCGGTCGCCGGGCTTGTTGTAGCGCTGGATCTCGAGGTAGCGGTCGGCGTCGCCGTACACGAGCGCTTCGAACTCGCCGTGCTCGGCGCAGCGCTTGCGCAGGAAGACGCGGCCGTCGCGCGCGTTGAGCTCGGCGTCGACCGACGCCTTGCAGACCGGGCAGATCGACCGCGTGAGCTCGAGCAGCACCTCGTCGCGTGGGGTCGAGTCGATGGCCATCGCTTACGACAACCCTACGACGCGCAGCTGCTCATCGGACACATCCACGAGATCGCCATGGCGTAGCTGGCGCCCGCGCCGTGTGTCGACCTCGCCGTTGACGCGCACGGCGCCCGCGTGCACGAGCGCGCGGGCCTCGCTGCCCGAGTCCGCGAGCCCCGCGAGCTTCAGCAGCTGGCCGAGCCGGATCGTCTCCTCGCGGATCGGGATGTCGCGCGGCGCGGTCATGCGCGCGCCGCGCGGCGCAGTCGCGTCAGTCCCTCGGCGATCGCGTCCGGCGCGTGCGTCGTAAACGACAGGCGCAGCGTGCGCGGGTCCGGCGCGGTGGCGTAGAACGGCGCGCCGGGCACGAACGCGACGTCGTGGCGCAGCGCCTGCTCGAGGAGCGCGGCCGCGTCCCAGCCGCCGGGCAGCCGCGCCCAGACGAACATCCCGCCGTCGGGGCGGTTGAAGGTCGAGCCGTCCGGCAGCGCGTGCGCCAGGCCGCTGTGCAGCGCGTCGCGGCGGCGGCGGTACTCCGCGCGCATGACGGCGATGTGGGCGTCGAGGTCGGCCGCTCCGAGCGCGGCGATCGCGGCGCGCTGGTCGACGGTCGAGGTGTGCAGGTCGGCGGCCTGCTTGGCGATCGCCAGCGCACGCAGCAGCGCGCCGGGCGCGCGCAGCCAGCCGAGCCGCAGCCCGGGGGCGAGCACCTTCGACAGCGACGAGATCGTGACGGTGCGGTCGCCGGCACCCGGGAACGAGCCGATCGGCGCGAGCGCCGCGCCGTCGTAGCGCAGCTCGCAGTACGGGTCGTCCTCGACGAGCCACAGCCCGTGGCGCTCGGCGATCTGCGCGAGGCGGGCGCGGCGCGCGGCGGGCACGGTGCGGCCCGTCGGGTTCTGAAACGTCGGGATGACGTAGAGGAACTTCGGCGCGTGCTCCTCGATGAGCGCCGGCAGCGCCTCGGGATCGATCCCGTCCTCGTCACAGGCGACCGGCACCATCCGCGCGCCGGCGAAGCCGAAGGACTGCAGCGCCGCGAGGTAGGACGGGCTCTCGACGAGCACGCTGTCGCCGGGGTCGAGCAGAACCGCGGCGACGAGACCGATCGCCTGCTGGGAGCCCGTGGTGACGATGACCTCGTCGGCGCCGGTCGCCAGGCCTCGAGCCGTGAAGCGCTCGGCGAGCAGCGCGCGCAGCGCGGGCTCCCCCTCGGTGGAGGAGTACTGCAGCGCGCGGGCGGCGGTCGTCGGCGCCAGCGCGGTCGCGAACGCGCCCGCGAGCAGCTCGGCGGGAAAGAGCTCCGGCGCGGGCAGGCCGCCCGCGAACGAGATGACCTCCGCGCGCTGGGTCAGCTCGAGGATGTCGCGCACCGGCGACGAGCGCACGCCGCCCAGGCGCGCGGAGAGTGGGGGTAAAGATCCCTGCACATGCTCATCATCCCGGTCGGCGCTGCTACCGTCTGGGTCACTGGGTAGCGCCGCTACTCATGAGGTTCTTGTCTTCGGGTGCGCTTCACGCGGTTCGGGTCAGTCGAATCTCCCGCATCGCTAGGTGGCCGCAGAGCGGTCACCCGCAAGGAGCAACATCCATATGTCTTCGCAGTCCTTCGCCGACCTCGGCGTGTCCCCCGTGGTGGTCGATGCGCTCAGAGCGCACGCCATCACGACCCCGTTCGCGATCCAGTCGCTCGTCGTTCCCGACGTGCTCGCCGGTCGCGACGTGCTCGCAAAATCGCCCACCGGCTCGGGCAAGACGCTCGCGTTCGCGGTGCCGATCGTCGAGCGCCTGGAGGCGGGCGATCGCCGTCCCGGCGCGCTGATCCTCGCCCCGACGCGCGAGCTCGCACTGCAGATCGTCGACGACATGCGCGACATCGCGCATGCCCGCGCGCTGTCGGTGTGCGCCGTCTACGGCGGCGCCGGCATCGAGCGGCAGATCAAGTACGCCCGCCGCGCGCACATCGTCGTCGCGACCCCCGGTCGCCTGGAGGACATCCTCCAGCGCCGGGCGATCACGCTGCAGAACATCAAGATCCTCGTCCTCGACGAGGCCGACCGCATGCTCGACATGGGCTTCCGCCCGCCCGTCGACCGCATCGTCCGCCAGATGCCGCGCGATCGCCAGACGCTCTTCTTCTCGGCGACGCTCGACGGCGAGGCCGGCAAGCTCGCCACCGAATACACGCGCGACGCCGCCCGCCACGAGTACACACCGCCCGTCGACGAGTCGCTGCCCGAGACCGAGCACCGCTTCGTGCGCGTGCAGCACGAGGCGAAGGTCGCCACGCTCGTGCGTCACCTCGACGAGGAGGGATGCAACCGGACGATCGTCTTCGTGCGCACCAAGCGCGGCGCCGACCGGCTCGTGACCCGTCTGAGGTCCCACGACGTCACGGCCGTCGCGATGCACGGCAACAAGTCGCAGTCCCAGCGCGAGAAGGCGCTCTCACGCTTCGAGCGCGGCGACGTCGCGACGCTCGTGGCGACCGACGTCGCGGCGCGCGGCATCGACGTGCGCGACGTCACCCACGTCATCAACTACGACGCGCCCGAGGACCGCGAGGGCTTCGTGCACCGCACCGGGCGCACCGGCCGCGCGGGACGCGCGGGCATCAGCGTGACGTTCGTGCTCGCCGACCAGGCGCGCGACATGAGCAAGATCGCCGTCGACCTCGGGCTGCACAAGGAGTTCTCCCTGAGCGGGCTGCCGACGACGACGCCGGTCGGGCGCAACGAGCGCCCGAAGTCCGGATCGCGCCCGCGTTCGCAACGCTCGCAGCGCCCGGGGCGCCGCGAGCGCCAGCGCGCCGGCCGCTGACAGACTGCCGACCGTGACGGCGCTGTTCGAGCCGACCGAGGCAGGCTTCGTCGCGCAGCCGATCGCGCGCGGTCCCTGGGACCCGCGGATGATGCACGGCGGCGCGCCCGCCGCGCTGCTCGCGCGGGAGATCGAGCGTGTCCCGGTGCAGGACGACATGGTCGTCGCGCGGATGACGGTCGACTTCCTCGGGGCCGTCCCGATCGGCGAGGTCGCGGTCGAGGCGGCGGTCGTGAAGCCCGGCCGGCGCTTTCAGATCGTCGAGGCGACGCTGTCGGCCGACGGCCGTCGCTGCTGCCTCGCGCGCGCCGTGCGGCTGCGCCGCGACGACATTCCCGCTGCGGAGGCGACGCCCGCGGCCGGATCCGAGCCGCTGGCGCCGCCTGAGAACGGCGAGCCGTTCCCTCCGTGGCGCGATCCGGGTGACGCGACGATGTTCTACCCGCACGCCGCCGAGATCCGCCAGGCGGGCGGGGAGATCGGCACGGGTTCGATCGCTGCCTGGGTGCGGCTGCGCAGCGACCTCGTGCACGGCGAGCCGACCTCCGCGCTGGCACGCGTCGCCGCGTCCGCGGACTTCGCCAACGGCCTGAGCTGGATCCTCCCGCTCGACGGCTGGATCTTCGTGAACACGGACCTGACGATTCACCTGCACCGCCAGCCCGAGGGCGACTGGATCGGACTCGACGCCCGGACGTCGGTGAGCGACGCCGGTGTCGGGCTCGCGAGCGCAACGCTGCACGACCGGCGCGGCCCGATCGGACTCTGCGCGCAGTCGCTGTTCGTCGACCGCCGCTGACGCCCCGCGACGGGGTCACGCGCGATTACGCTCGCGCGGGATGGCCGTGAACGGGGAGATTCGCCGTCGCCTCGTCAGCGTTGTGGCTGCCGGTGCGTTGGGGTCTCTCGCGGCCGCAACGCCGGCAACCGCGCAGAAGTCCGTTCAGGCCGATGCCGCACGCCGGTGGGGCGCCGCGGACCGTCGATCTCGTCGGTACCGGTAACCGGTCGCTCGTGTGACCAGCGATGACGATCCGGCCGTCCGCGAGCAGCGCGAGCCCCGCGGCGCGGGACTCCGGGTGGCGGCGCCGCGAGCCGCGCCCGAGCTGGAGGGTCGCGGAGCCGCCGCTGCCGAAGGTGACGTCGGGAACGCCGCGCTGTAGCGCGCGACGACGATCTGCTCGCCCGGGGGCTCGTCCTCGGACGGCACGCCGCTGCTGCCGGCGACGACGATGCGCCCGTCGGCGGCGATCGCGGGCGCGCGGCCCGGTCCCGGCGGGGAAGCCGCCGCCGCCGGGGGCGAAGCGCAGGGCGACGCCGCGCGCGGCCCTCCCTCAGGCAATCATGCGGATGAGAGGACTCGAACCTCCACGGGGTTGCCCCCACGGCGACCTGAACGCCGCGCGTCTGCCAAATTCCGCCACATCCGCTTGCGGGCCCACCTTAGCGTTCGCCGAGCCATCCGGCCCCGAGACTCGGGCCCGTTCGCCCATCCCGCGACCCATCCTTCGCTACCCTTGGCCCGTCCCGCGCGCCGCTATCGTCTAGGGGACTAGGACGCCGCCCTCTCACGGCGGAAACCGGGGTTCGAATCCCCGTAGCGGTACTGACAACGGCCCCGGAATCCGGGGCCGTTTCGCGTTTCAGGCTCAGTGCGCGCCGGTTGGCCCAGCGGGCGCGTCCGTCAGGGCTTGAGCTCCTTGAGCATCTTGCGCGCCCGATTGGCGGCCTTCATGAAGTCCTTCCACGTGGGCGGGTCGTCGTCGTTGAACACGGGTCCCGCCTCCTCGTCGCCGGACTCCTCGGCGGGCCGGTACTGCGGCGGCGCCTGCCTCACTTTGGAGGGGTCGTAAGGCATGACCTACACCGTACCCGCTGTGGCGACGCTGCTCAAGACCGTGGGCCTCGACCGTGAACTCGTGCCTGCCCGGCCCGGCGCGCACCACGGGCGAAGCGCAGGCTGCAGTCCCTGAGCGCACCTGCGCTGAGGGCGCGGCGGCCGGGCTTCTCCGTCGCTCGTCCGCAAGGACGGGACGCCGACCTTCGCAACGCCGCTGATCGCGGCTGGACCCGAGCCCGCCGCGGTAGCTATCCTCGCGCGCCGTGGCCAAGACAACGAAGAAGAAGGACCCGATCAAGAAGCTGCTCGCCGGCTGTACGCCCGCGCTGTTCATGGGCAACCCCACCGGCACGGTCGCCATCATGGAGAACAAGGTCGTCGATGCCGGGGGCGATCCGGAGGAGGTGCTGGCGTGGGTGCGCGAGCACGACGGCTATCCGGACAAGACGTTTCCGGTGAACACGCGACACGGGCTGAGCCCGAAGGCCAAGCAGTCGGCCAAGCGCTACTTCGTGATCCCTGAGGACGCGCTGAAGTAGTCAGCCCGCGAGGGCTTTTTCGGGCACGATGTAGAACTTCTTGCCGACGGGCTTGGGGATCGACGTGACGCCGCGGCGCGTGGCGGTCACCGGCAGCGTGCGGTCGAGCTCGCCGCCGTGCGCCTCGACCCAGGCGAGGACCTCGTCGAGGTCCGCGCCGGCTTCCGCGAGGTGCGTCTGGAGGATTGCCACGGTGCCCGGCTTGTTGCCGAGGAAGAGGGCTGGCTTCTGGCGGGCGAGCAGCTTGCGGATCTGGGCGTCGGTCATCGGCGCGGAGGATAGCGGCGTGCTCAGCGGACGAGGCGCACCGAACGCCGGACGGTCCGCGTGTTGCGGGCCCCGTCGCGCACGCGGACGCGGAGGTTGGCGTACCCGTGCGACGCCCCGGCGAAGAGGCGGCGCGCCTGGCGCAGCCGGATCCCGAAGCCGGTGACCTGCCCGCCGGGCGCGCTCTCAGACTTCGCGAAGACACGAATCAGCGGCTTGCCCTTCACGCGCGAAAGCGACGCGCTGACCGACACGCGGCAGGGCTCGTCGCAGCGCACCTGCACCCGGATCGCCCCGGTGCGCAGCGCGGGTGACAGGCGCGATGAGTTGACGAGCACGTCGGGGCGCGTCCGGTCGGCCGGCGCGCTGGCGACCGGCGCGGGGGGGCCGGCGGGGCAGGCCGGCGTCGAGGCGGCGGGCGCGATCCGGTAGACGCTCGTGAACGTGCCGACGTAGACGCAGCCGTTGGCGTCCTGGCCGAAGCTGATCACGCCCTTCAGGTTCAGCCCGAGGCGCCGCTGGTCCGCGGCTCTGTCCGTGCCCAGCACCGCCGTGCGCAGCTCGGGGCGGCACAGGTCGCCGTAGACGTAGCGGCCGTAGAGCCCGACGAGCGAGCGGTCGCGGATGACGACCCCGCCGATCACCGAGCAGAAGGCGTTCTTGTGGAAGTGCTCGATCACGGGCCGGATCGAGCCGGCGAGGTCGCACTTGCGAAACGGCTTTCCGCGCGGCGGGAACGCGTACGAGCCCTCGCATTCGTTCCAGCCGAAGTTCCCGCCGGCGCCGGTGCCGCGGCGCACGAAGTTGATCTCCTCGATCTCGTTCTGGCCCACGTCGGCGATGACGAGATCGCCCGTGACCTTGTCAAACGAGAAGCGCCACGGGTTGCGAAGGCCCTTCGCCCAGATCTCCGGAATCGCCTCGGGGCGACCGACGAACGGGTTCGTGGGCGGCACCGTGTGCTGTAGCGGCGCCGTCCCGGACGGGTCGAAGCGCATGATCTTGCCGAGCGGCTTGCGCAGGTCCTGCGCGTTGCCATCGCGATCGCCCGAGCCACCGCCGTCGCCCGTGCCGGCGTACATGTAGCCGTCCGGTCCGAACTGGATCTGGCCCGAGTTGTGGGTGAAGTTCGGATGCGCGATCACCATCACCGGCCGGCGGGTCGCCGGGTCCGCGCGGTCGGGGTCGGCCGCCGAGCGGCGGTACTCAACGATCGACAGGTCGCCGTTGTGGGCGGTGTAGTAGACGTAGAACAGCCCGCTGAACGCGTAATCAGGCTTGAAGGCCATCGACAGCAGCCCGCGCTCGCCGGTCAGGCTGACGAGGTCGTGGATGTCGAGGAACGGCGCCGCGAGCTTCCTACCGGCCCGGACGATCCGGATCGTCCCGGGGCGTTCGACGACGTACAGCCGGGTCGTGTCCTGCGGCGCGGTGGCGATGAACGTCGGCACCTTGAACCGCCCGACGGGCTTGAGCCGCACCCCGGTGGCGTTCGTCGGCCGGGTCTGCGACGAGGCCGGGGCGCTGAGCAGCGCGAGCGCGGCGAGGCCGCCCAGCAGCGTCCCGAGCGCGATCAAAGCCAGGAGGCGCGCTCGAATCACGCGGCGATACTTACACCACCGGCGCCGTCGGGCGCCGCCTCCCTCAGAACTGCGTCAGCGAGATGGTGTTGCCGAACGGGTCCTTGAACCAGGCGACCTGCGCGCCTCCCGGCGAGCGCCAGACGCCGAGCGGATCCTGCTGGATGCCGTCGAAGCGCTCGAACTTGATCCCGCGGCCGGTGAGCTCGCCGACCGTCCCGGCGATGTCCTCCACGGTCCAGCCGACGATCGTGAACGGAAACGGGGTGAAGCGCTCGACGAGCACCGCCCGCAGCGTCGTGCCGTTGGCGTCGAACGTGATGGCGACCGGGCTCTCGCCCTCCATCGCAAGGCCGAGCATCGACCCGTAGAAGGCCTTGGCCTGCGTCAGGTTCGTCGTCGGCATGAACGCGACGAGCTGTGCCGAGTCGAGCACCGGGGGCGGACCCAACCCGGCCCGCCCACCCCCGCGCGCCGGGCCGGGCGGCGGGGCCGCGCCCGCCTTCAGCTCCGCGTCGGGCACGAGGAACACGACGGGACTGCGGGCATCCGATGGCGTCTCGGGCGGCAGGAACTGCACCGGGATGCGCTTCACCCAGCCGCGCCGCGCCGTGACCCACGCCTCGACCTCCTCCGCGTCGCCACCCGCCTCGACGACCGCCTCGACCGCCAGCGCCGACATGTTCGGCGGGATCGGCATCTGGACGCCCATCAGCGGCTCGATAGCCGCGAGCAGTGCGCGGATCTCCTCGTCGTCCACGCGTCAGCCTCCCTGGCCGCCGCCGGGCTGCCACAGCGGCTCATCGCCGCCGTTGGCGCCCCGGCTGAGGATGAACAGCAGGTCCGACAGCCGGTTGAGGTAGCGCACGACCTCCGGGTTTCCGTCCTCGACGACGAGCGCGCGGCGCTCGGCGCGGCGACAGACGGTGCGGCAGACATGCAGCTGCGCGGCCGCCGGCGTCCCGCCGGGCAGCACGAAGGACTTCAGCGGCTTGAGCGTCGCGTTGACCTCGTCGCACGCCCGCTCGAGCCAGTCGATCTGCTCGGGCGTGACGCGCAGGCGCTCGCGCTCGCGGCGGGCACCGCCGGCAGAGCCGGCGATCGGGACCGACAGATCGGCGCCGACGTCGAAGAGATCGTTCTGCACGCGCCGCAGCCAGACGGCGTAGCTCGCGGGCAGGTCGGGCGCCGTCAGCGTCACGCCGATCTGCGCGTTGAGCTCGTCGACATCGCCGTAGGCCTCGATGCGCGGGTGCGTCTTGCGCACCCGGCTCATGTCGCCGAGATGGGTCTCGCCGCCGTCGCCGAGCTTCGTGTAGATGCGCGTCAGGTTGACGGTCATTCGCCGCTCAAAGGTACACTGGCGCCGTTCATTGGCCGGTGGCGAAGGGAAGTCGGTGCGAGACCGACGCGGACCCGCCACTGTGACCGGGGAAGCCGTCCGCACGCGCTTGGCGATCAGGAGCAGTCACTGGACCTCGCTCGAGGACCGGGAAGGCGCGGAGGGTAGGCCCGGAAGCCAGGAGACCTGCCTCCGGCCAGAAGCCCATTTGCCTCGTGGAAAGGCTGGCTCATGCTGCGACGTCTTTTGTTCGTCCTCCCTGGAGGGCTCCTGCTCGTGTCGTCCCTGCCGGCGCTCGCGGCGGCCGCGCCCGCGGATGTGACCGTCCGTGTCGAGGGCGCCGGCTCGACGCTCGTCGCGCGCACCGCGCTTCGCACCGACACGCGCACGGTCAACAAGGACGGCGTGGCCGGCCACGACTGCACGGGCACGAGCGCCGCGGGCGCGCTCGAGCAGGCGACCGGCGGTGACTGGAACGGGAGCTACTTCGACGGGCTCGGCTACAGCGTCGAACGCGTGCGATCGGAGTCGCACGTCTTCCCCGAGCCCGACTTCTTCGCGCTGTGGATCAACAACCGCGGCTCCTCGCTGGGGCTCTGCGGCGCCGAGCTGCAGCAGGGCGACGACGTCCTGTTCTTCGTCGATCGCTGCGTGTTCAATCCGGTGACGTTCGCGTGCGACAACCCGCCGGTGCTGCCGCTCGGGCTGATCGCGCCGACCAAGGTCATTCCCGGCAAGCCGTTCGGCGTCAAGGTCGTCAAGTACTCCACTGAAGGCGTGGCATCGCCGGACGCCGGCGCGGCCGTGGCGGGCGGCGACATCATCGCCACGACGGACGCGCAGGGCAACGCGACGGTCGTGCTCAGCAAGGCGGGCGATCACGCGCTCCGCGCCACGAACGCCAACCGCGCGGCGTCGGCATCCGAGCCCGTGTGCGCGACGACCGGCCGCGACGGCTTCTGCGCGACCGTGGCGCGCGACCTGACGACCCCCGTCGCGACGCTCCTGGGCATCGTCGACAACAAGCGCTACACCCGCAAGAACGCCCCGCGCCGCCTGCGCGCGAAGGTGACCGACGCCGGCGGTCTGCTCAAGGTCAAGCTGCGCCTGACGCGCAACGCCGGGCACGGCAAGTGCACGTACTTCAGCGGCAGCTCGGAGCGTTTGCGCCGCAGCCGGCTCATCCGCGGCAGCCGCTGCGGCGCGACGCGCGGGCACTGGTTCGGCGTCGGCGATCGCGCCGAGGTCGACTACCTGCTGCCCAAGCCGCTGCCGCGCGGGCGCTACGTGCTCGACGTCAACGCGATCGACAAGTCCTACAACCGCGACGACAAGCGAAAGCGCGGGCGCAATCGCCTCGTCTTCTATGTCCGGTAGGACGGCTGCCATCGGGCTGCTGTGCCTCGCCGCCGCCGCGCTCGGCGGCTGCGGGGTCGGTCCGGGCGGCGAGGGGAACTCGGACGTTCACCTCACCGTCACGCGCGACTTCGGCGCGCGTGAGCTCGTCGCGCTCGACAAGGCGCGGACGGCCGGATCGGACACCGTCATGCGCGCACTGCAGCGCAACGTCGACAAGGTCGGCACGCGCTTCGGCGGCGGTTTCGTGCAGGAGATCGACGGCGTCGCCGGTGGCCGCCGCGACGGCCGCCCCGTCGACTGGTTCATCTACGTCAACGGGATCGAGGCCCAGGAGGGCGCCACGGGCCTCGAGGTCCACGATGGCGACCGCATGTGGTGGGACCACCACGACTGGGGCGTCACCCCGCACATCCCGGCGGTCGTCGGCTCGTTCCCCGAGCCGTTTGAGCACGGCACCGACGGGCGGCGCCTGCCCGTACGCGTCGAGTGCGCCGCGCCGCAGTCCGCGCAGTGCGACGCCGTGGCGGAGAAGTTCACGAAGCTCGGGATCGTGGCCGGGCGCAGCAACCTCAGCCGCACGCCCGCCGACGAGACGCTGCGCGTGCTCGTCGGGCCGTGGAAGCGGCTGCGCGGGCGCGACATCGAGGCCGACTCGATCGACGCCGGCCCGCGCTCCAGCGGCGTCTTCGCGCGCTTCGAGCGCGCCGGCGCGCAGCTCGTCGTGCTCGACGAGCGCGGCCGTGTCGCGCGCCGGCTCGGCGCCGCCAGCGGACTCGTCGCCGCGACGAAGGCCGAGAACCGCCAGCCGGTCTGGTACGTCACCGGCACGGACGACGCGGGCGTGGCGAGCGCGGCGCGGGCGTTTGACGAGTCGGCGCTCAGCGACCGCTTCGCGCTCGCGATCGCGGACGATCTGCCCGTGCGCGTGCCGCTGACGCAGGACGCCGCGCCGGGATGAGCTCCGGCCGCGGATCGAGCCCGCTGCACGCCGCCCGCGCGCCGGTCGCGGCGGCGTACGCGATCGCGCTCGTCAGCGCGGTGCTGCTGTTCGAGCATCCGCTGCCGCTCGTCGCGCTCGGCGTGGCGATCCTCGGCGCGGGCGTGCTCGCCGGCGCCGGGCGCTCGCTGCTGCGCGGCGCGCTCTTCGCCGTTCCGTTCGCGCTCGTCATCGCCTTGATCAACCCGCTCGTCGTGCGCGAGGGGCTGACGGTCGTGCTGCGCCTCGGCGATCTCGGCCCGCTCGGCCGCCTGGACATCACGTCCGAGGCGCTCGTGTTCGGCGCGATCCTCGGCGGCCGCGCGCTGCTCGTCATGCTCGCCGGCGGAGCGCTCGTTGCCGCGACCGTCAACGCCGACGAGGTCCTGCAGCGCTTCCGCCGCATCTCGGCGCGCTCGGCGCTGACCGCCGCGCTCGCCGTGCGCCTCGTTCCGGTGCTCGGCCGCGACGGCCGGCGTCTCGCCGACGCGCTGCGCTGCCGCCCCGACGCGCCTGCGCGTCCCACGACGGCTGAGCGCTTCCGGATCGTCCGCGCGGTCGCGACCGGGGCGCTGGATCGCGCGCTCGACGTCGCCGCGACGCTCGAGGTCCGCGGCTACTCGACGCCCGGCGCCTCCCGCGGCGCGCGGCGGCTGCGCGAGCCGTGGTCGCGCCACGACATCGCGTTCTTCGCGTCGGCGACCGGGCTCGTCGCGCTCGCCGCCGGCGCGCGACTCACGGGCGTCGCGGCGTTCGAGGAATACCCGCGCACCGAGGCGCACGTCGGCGGGGCGGAGATCGTCCTGTGCGTCGCGCTCGTCGTCGTGGCGCTTGCTCCCTTCATGGACAGAAGGGGGATCGAGCGATGACGAGCGTCCTGCACTTCGAGCACGTGACGTACCGCTACCCGCACGCCGACGAGCCGGCGCTGCGCGACGTGTCGCTGGACATCGCCGCCGGCGAGTTCGTCGTCGCCGCCGGGCTCTCGGCCTCGGGCAAGTCGACGTTCCTGCGGGCGGCATGCGGGCTCGTGCCGCATTTCCACGGCGGCGAGTTCGCCGGCCGCGTAGTCACGGGCGGCCTCGACACGCGCGACAACGGCCCGGGCGCGCTGGCGTCCGTGGCCGGCACGCTGTTTCAGGACCCCGAGACGCAGGTCGTGCTGTCGACGGTTCGCGCCGAGCTTGCGCTGCCGCTGGAGAACCGCGGACACAGCGCGGCGGCGGTCGCGCGCGGCGTCGAGGAGGCCGCGCTCGCGCTCGGGATCGGCGACCTGCTCGACCGCCCGACGCACGAGCTCTCCGGCGGCGAGCTGCAGCGCGTCGCGCTCGGCGCGGCGCTCGCCGGCCGGCCGCGCCTGGTCCTCCTCGACGAGCCGACGTCCCAGCTCGACCCGGTCGCCGGCGACGAGCTCGTCTGGCTGCTGCGCAGGCTCAACGAGGAGTGGGGGACGGCGATCGTGCTCGTCGAGCACCGCCTCGAGCGCTGCCTCGGCGCGGCCGATCGCGTGCTCGCGTTCGAGGACGGGACCGTCGCCTGCGACGCCCCGCCGCGCGGCTTTCTGGAGTGGGCGGCCGATCGCGTTCCCGCGCTGGCGACGCCCGGCGCGCGGATGTTCGCGCGCGCGGGGCTGCGCCCGCCGCCCGCCGGCGTCAAGGAGGCGCGCGCGACGCTGCGCGCCCACGGGCTCCTCGACGAGCGGACGGGTCCACCGGCCCCGGCCACCGCCGAGCCGCAGACCGGCCGGCGCATCGGGCGCCGCAGGCGAGACGGCGACGCCGTGAAGCCCGCGCTGGCGTTCCGCGGCGTCTGGTACGAGCGCGCCGGCGGCCGCGCCGTGCTGCGCGGATTGGATCTCGCGCTCGCCCCCGGGGAGCGCGTCGCGCTGATGGGCCGCAACGGTGCCGGGAAGTCGACGCTGCTGCGCCACGCGGGCGGGCTGCTCGAGCCGACGCGCGGCAAGGTGCAGGCGACCGGCCGCGTCGCGCTGCTGCTCCAGAACCCCAACGACTACTTCCTCGCCGACCGCGTCGGCGACGAGCTCGACGGCGAGTCGCTGCAGCGCCTCGGGCTCGGCGCGCTCGCCGAGCGCCACCCGCGCGACCTGTCCGGCGGCGAGCGCCAGCGGCTCGCGCTCGGGATCGTCACGGGCGACCCCGCGACGCCGCCCGCCGCCCTGTGCCTCGACGAGCCGACGCGCGGCATGGACCGCGCCGCCAAGGGCGATCTCGCGACGGCCCTGCGCGCCGTCGCCGCGGGCGGCACCGCCGTGCTCGTCGCCACGCACGACCCCGAGTTCGCCGCCGTCGTGGCCGACCGCGTCGTGCTGCTCGCCGACGGGCGCACGATCGCCGACGGACCGACGGCCGAGCTGCTCAGCGGCGGCTGGTACTTCGCGACCGAGACGGCGCGGATCGTCGATGGCGCCCTGCTGCCCGAGGACGGCGCCGACCTGCTCAAACGCCGCATGACCGTGGAGGTCCGCCCATGACCTGGCAACTGACGTCGTTC
This sequence comes from uncultured Actinomycetes bacterium, assembly GCA_963705315.1. GTDB lineage: Bacteria > Actinomycetota > Thermoleophilia > Solirubrobacterales > Solirubrobacteraceae > CADCVQ01. The sequence continues at coordinate 2,717,970 of OY970068.1, read as the reverse complement.
GCGATGCTCGCCCTCGCGCTGGCGGGCGGCTTTGCGTGGTACGAGCGCGCCCGCCCGTCGGCGAAGCTCATCGCGCTGGTCGCGACGCTCGCCGCGCTGGCCGCCCTGGGCCGCGTCGCGTTCGCGCCGCTGCCGAGCGTCAAGCCGACGACGGACATCGTGCTGATCTCGGGCTACGTCCTCGGCGGCGCGCCGGGCTTCGTCGTCGGCGCGGTCGCCGCGCTGGCCTCGAACGTCTTCTTCGGGCAGGGTCCGTTCACGCCGTGGCAGATGGCGGGCTGGGGCGCCGTCGGCGTCTTCGGCGCGCTGCTCGCGCGCATGATCGGGCCGAACATCGGCCGCTGGGGCCTCGGCGCGGCGTGCGCGCTGGCGGGCCTCGCCTACGGCGCGTTCATGGACCTGCACCTGTGGGTGCTCTACGCGGGCGAACACTCGTGGGCCGAGTACGGGGTGCTCGCCGCGCGCGGGCTGCCGTTCAACCTCGGCCACGCTGCCGGCAACCTCGTCTTCTGCCTCGCGTTCGGTCCGCTGCTCGTGCGCGCGCTGCGCCGCTACCGCGACCGGCTGGAGGTGCGGTGGCAGCCGTTGCCGGCCGCGCCGGCGGCGGCTGGGGCGGTCGTCGCGGCGCTCGTGCTCGCCGTCGCCGCCGCCGGTCCGGGCGCCGGTACCGCGCAGGCCGCGTCGGCGTCCTCCAAGGCGCTGCGCTACCTCGACGGCGTCCAGAACACGAACGGCGGCTTTCCCGCCGGCGGCGGCGGCTCGTCGAGCCAGCTCTTCTCCAGCTGGGCGGTGATGGGCATCGCCGCCAGCGGGCGCGATCCGGACAACATGCGCAACGGCGGGCGCTCCGGGGCGGACTACATCGTCGCGAACATCCGCCAGATCAGGGGGATCGGCGATCTCGAGCGCACGATCGTCGCGCTGCGCTCCGCCGGGCGCTCGGTGACGAACGTCCGCGGTCGCAACCTCACGCGCGAGCTCGTGCGCAAGCGGCGCAAGAACGGCTCGTTCGCCGGCCTGGTCAACCAGACGGCGTTTGCGATCCTCGCGCTGCGCGCCAGCGGCCGCTCGCGCAACGACGCGGTCATCCGCAAGGCGGTGGGCTGGCTGGCGACCCAGCGCAACGGCGACGGCGGCTTCAACTTCTCGCGCAAGGGCGGGCCGAGCGGGATCGACGACACCGCGGCGGCGCTGCAGGCGCTCGTCGCCGCGGGCAAGCGGTCGAGCAAGACCGCCAAGCGGGCGGCGTCGTTCCTCGCCGGCCAGCAGAACGCCGACGGCGGGATGCCGCTGACCAAGGGCGGCAGCTCCAACGCGCAGTCGACGGCGTGGGCGGTCCAGGGCCTCGTGGCGGCGGGACGCAGGATCAGCGCCGTTCGGGTCGGCAACGGGCGAAACCCGCTCCAATACCTGCGCTCCTTGCAGAACGGCTCGGGCTCGTTTCGCTACTCGCGCACGAGCACGCAGTCACCCGTGTGGGTCACCGCGCAGGTGCTGACCGCGCTGGCGCGCAGGCCGTTTCCCATCCGGGCGCCGTGAGCACGGTCCGCGAAACAGCGTCGATAGGGGACGTGGGCGGGGCGCCGCGGCCGCCCGCGAGCGCTGATGTCGAAGTTGACGCGTATGGCACTGCATAGGCGACATCCGCCGAAGTGACTCCGTGGTCGATGCCGTTTTCGGGCGGCCTCGGCGCCCTCGTCCGGTTAGGTTTGCTCCCATGCCCCCCGAGCTGGCCGCCGATGAGCTCAAGAGCGCGCGCGGGCACCTGCGCAAGCTGCTGCAGCGCCTGCGCGAGCAGACGCGCACGACGGGCCGTGAGATGGCGATTGACGCGCTGTGCGGCGGATTGGAGTCGATCCCGGTCCCGGTGCTCAACACCGCGCTGTCGAAGACCGTCCGCGGCCTGCTGTCGGGGGAGCGCGGCCAGCCGGCGAGCCTGGACGACGTGCTCGAGCTGCTCGAGCGCATGAAGCTCTCCGACGAGGAGTTCGAATACGGCCTCCAACAGCTCGACATCGATCTCGCCGAGATCGCCGCCGACGTCACGGAGATCCGCAGCATCCTGCAGACGCAGGCGCTGAGCGATCTGGTGTTGCGGCGCCCGGAGACGGAGATCCGCTGGCCGATGCTCGACAACCGCGTGTCCGGGCTGCTCGCGAACGCGGGCGGTGGCACCGTCGAGGTCGACGAGATCTTTCTCGACGTCGAGGGCTGGGAGCCCTGCACCACGGTCGACTACTCCGTGCCGGCTGCGCCGCGGGCAGTTCTGCACCTGCTCGTCGAGCTGAGCACGAGCCGGGACGAGTACCCGCTGCTCGCGCTCAACGGCGCGGAGGGCCGGATCTTCGAGGAGCGCGGCGCGGGCGCCGAGCGCGTGCGCATCGACATCAACTCACGCGAGAACGTGAAGTTCGCGTTTCGCCTCCGCATGCCCTACCTGAACATCGTCAGCGACAGCCAGGGCACGCTCGTGTACCCGCCGCTCGGTGAGCCTCCCCTGGAGATGGCGTTCACCTGCGCCCCGGGCTGGCGGCAGGTCGACGTCGACCTGCTGCACGAGCCGGACCAGATCTATCGCGACATGCGCGACACGCTCGGCGCCCTCGCGGCACTGCTGCCCGGTCGAGCGCCCGACGACGAAGCCCTCCATCAGGAGCTCCGGCAACTCGGTGTGCCGGAGTGGTTGTTCTTCGGGTTTGCGGGCTTCCTGCGCAGCTTCATCAGGCCGTTCGCGCAGCTCGCAGCCCGCGCGGACCCGGAGGAGGGCCTGCGCGTCATCGTGTCGCTGCTGTGCGCGGCGCCCGCCGATGCGCTCGACGGGGTGCCCGAAGACGATCCGCTGGTGGTGGCGATCAGGCAGCTTGCGCAGGGGATGAAGGCGGAGCCGCTCGCGGTGCAGTTCGCCCTGCAACTGGCCGAGCCCGGTGAGCGCGCGCGCCTCGGCGACGCACTGCTCGACAAGTTGCCTGACACCAGTTGACCACCGAGTCAACGCATCGGATAGGTTCCCGAACCGCATGAAGGTGGGAGTCCCCAAGGAGACGGCCGACGGGGAGCGCCGAGTCGCGCTCGTCCCTGAGGTCGTGCGCAAGCTCACGGCCAACGACTTCGAGGTCGTGGTCGAATCGGGCGCTGGGAGCGACGCGATGCTCTCCGACGAGGCCTACGAGGAGGCCGGGGCGACGATCGGCGACCACATCTGGACGGCCGACGTCGTGGCAAAGGTCGCCCCGCCGAGCGCCGACGAGATCGGCAAGCTCGGCAAGGACACCGTGCTCGTCGGGTTCCTGGGGCCGCTATCCAACCCGGAGACGACCAAGGCGCTCGCCTCCGCGGGCGCGACATCCTTCGCGATGGAGGCGATCCCGCGGATCTCGCGTGCGCAGTCGATGGACGCGCTGTCCTCGCAGTCAAACGTCGCCGGCTACAAGTCCGTGCTGCTCGCCACCGAGCACCTCGGCCGCTTCCTGCCGATGATGATGACCGCGGCCGGCACCGTCCCGCCGGCGAAGGTGCTCGTGCTCGGCGCCGGCGTCGCCGGGCTGCAGGCGATCGCGACCGCGCGGCGCCTCGGCGCCCAGGTCACCGGCTACGACGTGCGCGCCGCCGTGGCCGAGCAGGTGCAGTCGCTCGGCGCCGCGTTCCTCGAGCTCGAGGCGGGCAAGGGCGCCGAGGGCGAGGGCGGCTACGCGCGCGAGCTCACCGACGAGGAGAAGGCCGCCCAGCAGCAGGAGCTTGCCGAGAAGATCTCGACGTTCGACGTCGTCATCACGACCGCGCTCGTGCCCGGGCGCCCGGCGCCGCGGCTCGTCACCGCCGCGAGCGTGCAGAACATGAAGCCGGGCAGCGTGATCATCGACCTCGCGGGCGAGACCGGCGGCAACTGCGAGCTCACCGAGCCGGGGCAGACGGTCGTCAAGCACGACGTGACGATCGTCTCGCCGCTGAACCTCGCCTCCTCGATGCCCGAGCACGCGTCGGCGCTGTACTCGCGCAACGTCCAGTCGCTGCTCGAGCTGCTGATCGACGACGAGGGCAACCTCAACCTGAACTTCGACGACGAGATCATCGCCGGCGCGTGCATCACGCGCGACGGCGAGATCGTCCACGAGGCCGCCAGGAAGACGGCCGGCGTGTCGGCGCCCAAGACGCCAGAGCCAGAGCCCGAGCCTGAGCCAGAGCCCGAGCCTGAGCCAGTGGCCACCGATGGCGAGGAGGGCGACTGATGGATCTCCTCACCGAGCTCGCGATCCTCGTCCTCGCCGCGTTCGTCGGCTTTCAGGTCATCTCGAAGGTCCCCAACACGCTGCACACGCCGCTCATGTCGGGCACGAACGCGATCCACGGCATCGTGCTGCTCGGCGGCCTCATCGCGATCGCCCACGCCGACGGCTTCCTCAGCCGCTTCGTGCTCGTCATCGCGATCGCGTTCGGCACGATCAACGTCGTCGGCGGTTTCCTCGTCACCGACCGCATGCTGAGCATGTTCAAGCGCAAGCCCGACGCGCCGAAGAAGGACGTCGAAGAGGCCAAGCCTCCCGCCGAGGCGGCGCCCCCCGCATGAGTGTTGCCAAGCAACACGGTCTCTACCGGCTGGATGCCGGTAGACGATCTCAAGAGCGCCGACCGGAGGGAGGCAAGAGGTGACCTCATTCGCCACGTCCTTCATCCAGGACCCGGACTTCATCACGGCGTGCTACATCGTCGCGTTCTCGCTGTTCATCATCGGCCTGTCGCAGCTCACGAGCCCGACGACCGCCGTCCAGGGCAACAAGATCGCCGCCGCCGGCATGGCGCTCGCCGTCGTCGTGACGCTGCTGAACCCGGCGCTCGGCGGCTCGGACTTCCTGCTCATCGCGGTCGGCCTGATCATCGGCACCGCGGTCGGCGTGCCCGCGGCGATCAACGTGAAGATGACCGCGATGCCGCAGATGGTCGCGCTGTTCAACGGCGTCGGCGGCGGCGCGGTCGCGCTGATCGCGTGGGCCGAGTTCCGTGGCGCCGGCGGCGAGCTCGGCGAGGATCTCGCCCTCGGCGTCCCGCTCGTGTTCGCCGCGATCGTCGGGTCGATCTCCTTCTGGGGATCGAACATCGCCTTCGGCAAGCTCCAAGGGCTCATCTCGGGCAGCCCGGTGAAGATCCCCGCCGGCCTGTTCGTGAACCTCGGGCTGCTCGCCGTGGCGATCGGCGCTGGCATCGCGATCCTCGCGGGCTCCACCAGCGAGGGCCTGTTCATCCTCATCCTCGTCGCGGCGGCGATCCTCGGCAACCTCGCGGTGCTGCCGATCGGCGGCGCCGACATGCCGGTCGTCATCTCGACGCTGAACGCCTTCACCGGCCTCAGCGCCGCCGCCGCGGGCATCGCCCTGGACAACACCGCGCTGATCGTCGCGGGCATGATCGTCGGCGCGTCGGGCACGATCCTCACCGACCAGATGGCCAAGGCGATGAACCGCTCGATCGGCTCCGTGCTGCTCGGCGGCTTCGGCGGCGAGGCGCCCGGAATCGATCCCGCCCACCCGGGCGGCGGGGAGACCGGCGGTACCGTGCGCTCGACGAGCGCCGCCGACGTGGCGATCCTCATGGCCTACGCGCGCCAGGTCGTCGTCGTCCCCGGCTACGGCATGGCGGTCGCGCAGGCCCAGCACGCCGTCCGCGAGATGGCCAAGGAGCTCGAGAAGCGCAACATCGAGGTCAAGTACGCGATCCACCCCGTCGCGGGCCGCATGCCCGGCCACATGAACGTCCTGCTCGCCGAGGCCGACGTGCCCTATGACCAGCTCAAGGAGATGGACGACATCAACCCGGAGTTCGGTCGCACGGACGTCTCGATCGTGATCGGCGCCAACGACGTCACGAATCCCGACGCGCGGATGAAGTCCGACTCGCCGATCTACGGCATGCCGATCCTCAACGTCGACGAGTCCAAGCAGGTCATCGTGCTCAAGCGCTCGATGGCGTCGGGCTTCGCCGGCATCGAGAACCCGCTCTTCTACAACGACAAGACGCAGATGCTCTTCGGCGACGCGAAGGCCAGCGTGTCGGAGATCACGTCAGAGCTCAGCGCGCTGTAGCGCCCACTCCTGGCCCGCCGAGCTCGCGCGGTGCCTATTCGGCGGGGGCGCATGCCGGGGACCTGAGTGGGTCTACAGATCCCCTCGACACGCGCCCGTCAGGACTAAAGCGCATGGCAGACTGGCTCGGATGATCGCCCACTCAGACGCCCTGGAAGCGCTCGCAACCGACGAGTTCGACGTCGTCGTCGTGGGCGGCGGGATCACCGGTGCCGGCGTGGCACTCGACGCCGCGACGCGGGGCTTCAGCGTCGCGCTCGTGGAGAAGACCGACTACGCCGCGGGCACCTCCAGCCGCTCGTCCAAGCTCGTCCACGGCGGTTTGCGCTACCTGCAGAACTTCGACCTCGGCCTCGTCCGCGAGGCGCTGCTCGAGCGCCAGCTGATGGTCGCGCTCGCGCCGCACCTCGTCCGGCCGTTGCCGCTCGTCGTCGCCGCGTTCGACGGCCAGCGGCCCGACCGGCTCATCGGCGTCGGGCTGAACCTCTACGACGTCATGGCCGTCGAGCGGCTGCGCGGCCGCGGACGGCCCCGCCTGCGCGGGCGAAACAGCGAGCGCGCCGCGGCCGCCGACCCGTCGGAGTGGAGCCCGGAGCGCCACCGCGTGATCTCCGGCGAGGAGGTGCTCGAGCTCATTCCCGCGCTCGCGGCGCGCGAGCCGTCGTCGGGCTACCTCTTCTATGACTGTCAGACCGACGACGCCCGGCTCGTGCTGACGGTGCTCGCCGAGGCCGAGCGCTTCGGCGCGGTGTGCGCCAACCGGCTGGAGGTCCGCGAGCTCGTCGAGCACAACGGGCGCGCGTCGGGCGTGCGCGTGCAGCCGGCCGGCGGCGGTGAGGAGTTCGTCGTGCGCGCGGCCAACGTCGTCAACGCGACCGGCGTGTGGGCCGACCGGCTGCGCCCGGAGGAACTGCACGACGAGGCCGAGGTGCCGCGCATCCGCCCGAGCCGCGGTACGCACATCACGCTGCGCCACGAGGATCTGCCGCTCAACGGCAGCGGCGCGATCGTGCCCGCGGGCGGCGGGCGGTCGATCTTCGCGCTGCCGTGGCTCGGGCGCACGCTGCTCGGGACGACCGACAACGACTACGAGGGAGAGCTCGAGCAGATCCCGCCCTCCGAGGAGGACGTCGAGTACCTGCTCAACGCGGCCAACGAGTTCTTCGGCGCGTCGCTGGCGGCCGTTGACCTCACCGGCGCCTACGCGGGCGTGCGCCCGCTCATCTCCACCGGCGATCCGAAGAAGTCCGTCGACATCTCGCGCAAGGCCGAGCTGTACGAGACGTCGAGCGGCATGGTGACGATCACGGGCGGCAAGCTCACGACGTGGCGGCGGATGGCGAAGATGGCGGTCGACCGGCTCGTCGAGCGCGACGCCCGCGACGCCGCCTGCCGCACGCACGAGATTCCCCTCGGGGCGACGGTACCGGCGGCGGAACTCCCGCGCGTCGACGGTGTTCCAGAGCCCGTGTACACCGCCCTCGCCGGCCGCTACGGGCACGCCGCGCACGACGTCCTGGCGATCGCGCGCGAGCGCGAAGACCTCGCGGCGCCGATCGTCTCGGACCTGCCCGACCTCCTGGCCGAGGTCGTCTACGCGGCACGCCGCGAGCAGGCGCACTCGATCGGCGACGTCCTGCTGCGGCGCACCCGGCTGGCGCTGCTCGCGGGCAACGATCTGCGCGCCGACGGCCCGGCGGTGAGCCGTGTCGCGGCCGCGCTCGGCGCCGAGCTGGGCTGGGACGGCGGGGCGCGCACGGCGCAGGTCGAGCGCTGGCGAGCGGAGGCGACTGCCGAAGGCGTCGTCGGTAGCGCGTAGGTTTCCGTGATGCGTCGATTGCTGATCGTGGCGGGCACGCTCGCCTGCCTGCTGACCGCCGCCGGGGGTTCCGCGGCCCACGCCGCGTACTTCGCGGGCGATCCGATCGACGACGCGGTCATGGTCGGAGACATGGACCTCACGCGCGACGGCACCGGCGGGGTGGCGTACGTCAAGAATTTCGGCGGGGTCGACCACGTCTTCGTGTCGCGTTTCGTCGGCGGCGTCTTCCAGCCGCCCGAGCAGGTCGACAGCGCGTTCAGCGGCGCGAGCTCGCAGCCCGTGATTGCCGCTTCGCCCGACGGTCGCCTGGCCGTGGCGTTCGTCAACGGCGGCTACGTGCATGGCGTCGTGCGGCCCGCGGGGCACGGCTTCTCCGGCCCGATAGGGCTCGGCGACGGCACGAGCCCGTCGATCGACATGTCGATCCATGGCGCCGCGATGGTGAGCTTCACGTCGCACGGCGGCGATGTGCGGATCTCCCGGCTCGATCGCCTCAACAACCGCTGGACAACGCTCGGTCAGGCCGCGGACGTCGTGCAGAGCAGCACGGCCGGCGGCGGCAGCGGACGTTCGAAGATCGCGATCTCCGCCGACGGCGTCGCCGTCGTCACGTGGGCGGAGGCCGGTCACGTCTGGGCGCGCAAGGTCTTCAACAACGGGCTGTCCAACGCGCCGCAGGACCTCTCGCCGCCGTCCGTCGACGGTGTGGCGTCGACGGGGGCCGATCTCCCGGACGTCGACGCCGAGGAGGACTCGAGCTACGCCTGGGTCGTCTTTCGCCAGACGCTCTCGGGCGGCGGCTCGCGGATCCTCGCCCGCCGCCAGCGCGGCACGCAGTTCGATCCGCCGATCGGCATCGACGTCGGCAACGAGGCGGCAACCACCCCGCGCGTGGAGATCGCGCCGCGCGGCGTCGGCCTCGCGGTCAGCTCGGGCGTCACCTCCCGCCAGCCGATGGCCGTGACGATCGACAAGCGCGACACGCTCAGCGCACCCGGTCGCATCCTGCTGCCCGGCGTCGTCGCGTCGTCGCCGACGGCGGCCATGGCCGACAACGGCAACGGGATCGCCGCGGGAATCCTCGGCGGTCTCGGCCAGCCGGCGTTCGTGCGCGTCCGTCCGTTCCTCGAGGGCGTGCCGCAGCCGGAGATCACCCTTTCGCGGCCCGAGCTCGGCGGGGTCTCGCCGGGCCGGGGCCTCGAAGCCGCCGCCGATCGCAACGACGGCTTCATCGTCGCCTGGGTGCAGAGCGGCAAGCTCGTGGCCGGCTACGGCGACCGCGAGCCCGGCAACTTCGTCGGCTACACGAAGCGCAAGTGCTGCGTCGCGGCGCGCGCGAAGCTCACCTGGCAGAACTCGTTCGAGCTGTGGGGCCCGGTCCGCTACGAGGTCTACGTCGACGGCGTGCTCGTCGGCGTCACGACCACGCCGAGCATCAAGCTCGCCAAGCCGCTGCGCGGCGCGAGGCACCGCTGGCAGGTGATCGGCAAGGACATCCGTGGCCAGTTCAAGCGCAGCAAGATGCGCACGCTGATCGTCGACGACCTGCGCCCGCGCCAGAGCGTGCGCTACAAGCGCAAGAAGCGCCGCGTCAGTCTCGTCGTGCGTGGCCGCGACGTGCGTCGCAGCGGCCACCGGATTTCGGGCCTGGGCACGACGTCGGTCAGCTGGGGTGACCGGCGCAGCAACTCGCGCCGCGGCAGCGTCGCGCGCTTCAGCCACCGCTACCGCAGGGCGGGCACGTTCACGATCAAGATCATCACGCGCGACAAGGCGGGCAACGAGACGGTCCGCAGCCGTAAGGTCCGCGTCAGATAACTTCGCCGCGTGCGCCGCTTCAGTCTCGCCGCCGCGGGCAGAGTGCTCGAGCTCGGCGACCGACCCTGGCTCATGGGCATCGTCAACGCCTCGCCGGACTCGTTCTCCGACGGGGGCAGCTACCCGGATCTCGACGCGCGCGTGGCGCGGGGGAGCGAGCTCATCGCCGCCGGCGCGGACATCCTCGACGTCGGTGGCGAGTCGGCGATCACGAACCGCCCGCCGATCGGCGCGGACGAGGAGATCGAGCGCGTCGTGCCGCTCGTGCGGCGGCTCGCCGGCGAGCTCGGCGCCACGGTGTCCGTCGACACCTACAAGCCGGCGGTGGCGCAGGCGGCGATCGCCGCGGGCGCGGCCATCGTCAACGACGTCAGCGGGCTGCGCGATCCCGAGCTCGCGGATGTCTGCGCGGCGACGGGCGCGGCGCTCGTGCTCATGCACACGCGCGCGGCGCCAAAGGAGCGCCTCCAGGACCCTGATCGCTACGCCGACGTCGTCGCCGACGTCGTGGGCTTCCTCGGCGAGCGCATGCAGCTCGCGCGCGAGCGCGGCGTGGGGGAGGAGCAGATCGTGCTCGATCCCGGGCCCGACTTCGCCAAGACGCCCGCGCAGACGATCACCGTGTTGCGGCACATCGACGAGCTGCACGAACTCGGTCGCCCGCTCCTGCTGGCGATCTCGCGCAAGGACTTCATCGGCGCCCTGACCGGGCGCAGCCCCCGCGATCGGACGGCCGGCACGCTTGCGGCGCTGGCCCACGGGGTCGACGCGGGCGCGCACATCCTGCGCGTGCACGACGTCGCCGCGGCGGCGGACTTCCTCACGGTGCGCGGCGCGCTGCGCGGCGAGGCGGACGTCGATGGCGCGCTTGCGCTCGGCGACGCGATCCGCCACGAGCGCTAGTTGTCGCGGCCGCGTGTACTAGTGTCCTAGGTCAACGAGTCGCCGGCCGCTGTCCAACGCGGCCGGGCGCCTACCGACGATCCACAGGAGGAACCCATGTCAGTCATCTCCCGCTCCGCTCTGGAGTCCAGCTCACTCGCCGACCTGCACGAGATCGCGTCCGAGCTCGGGCTCGACGGCTACCGCCGGCTGCGCAAGGCCGATCTCGTCGGCGCGATCATCGAGCGCCAGGGCGGCGAGGCCGCAAACGGCGACGAGCCCGGCGCCCCCGAAGGCGCCGATGTCGCGACCGACACCGAGGACGACGCCGCCGCGCCCCGCGCTCGCCGCTCCCGCCGCGGAGGCCGCGGACGCGGCCGCGCGCGTGACAGCGACCCGCGTGACGCGGGCGACGACGACGCCGAGCCGGACGAGCGCCCCGCGCGGCCGGCTCCCCGCTCGCGCCGCAGCCGCGACGAGGATCGCGACGACGACCGCCCGAGCCGCTCGCGGCGCGGCGGTCGCGGCGAGGACCGCAGCGACCGCGGCGAGCGCGGCGACCGCACCGAGACCGAGGATCGCATCGCGACCGGCACCGTCGAGCTGCTGCCCAACGGCTCGGGCTTCCTGCGCGTGGCTCCGCCCGAGCCGTCCGACGACGACGTCTACATCTCGGCCGCGCAGGTGCGCCGCTGCGAGCTCGTCTCCGGCGACGAGGTCTCCGGCCCGGCGCGCCAGCCGCGCCGCTCCGAGCGCTACCCGTCGCTCATCCGCATCGACACGATCAACGGGCGCGCGGCCGACGAGGTTGCCGAGGGCACGAAGTACGACGACCTGCCGTGCACATACGCCACCGACCGCCTCGCGTTCGACACCGACGACGACCCGACGCTCAAGGCGATCGAGTGGCTCACACCGCTCGGCCGCGGCTCGCGTGTGGCGATCGTCGGCGGCCCGCGGGCGGGCAAGACCGAGGCGCTGCGTCGCATGGCCATCGCGCTCGCCAAGCAGGAGGGTCTCGAGTGCAGCGTCGTGCTCGCCGGCGTCCGTCCCGAGGAGATGGGCGACTGGAAGGACGGCGCACCGGAGCCTGTCGCGGCGCTCGGGCTCGGCGCCGGCGCCGACGCGCTCGGCCAGGCGATCGAGCGCGCCATCGAGACCGGCCGGCGCGTCGCCGCCCGTGGCGGTCACGCCGTCGTGCTCGTCGACTCGCTCGAGCAGGTCGCCCCGCCCGTCGCTCGGCGCGCGCTGGCGGCCGCACGCAACATCGCCGACGGCGGCTCGCTGACGGTCATCGCGACCGCGCGCGAGCCACTGGGCGGCGAGACGACGGTCATCGCCCTGGACGCCGAGCTCGCGAGCACCGGCCGCATCCCGGCGCTCGACCTCGGCGCGAGCGGCACCGTTCGCCCCGAGCTGCTCGTGGGCGAGAAAGGCGCCGAGGCGATCGCCGAGGCGCGTGCAGCGGCGCTGGCCGGCTGAGCGCGCCGCTGGCCGCATCCGGCGGTGTGGCGCGTCCGGCGAACAACGTCGATGCAGAGGTGGGTGCCGGACCGCGTCGTGACGTTTCGCCCACAGGCTCGGGCCGTCCGTCACGAATGGGTGCTCGGCGCGGAGGGGTTCGCCCGCCGGGCTCGGGCCGTCCGTCACGAATGGGTGTCGGCGCGGAGGGGTTTGGCGAATAACCGTGGGTGAGGCCCGGTAACTCGCCAAACCCCCCGGAATCCGCGCGGCCGTGTCGCCTTCCCGGTGGGCTCAGCGCGGCACGTAGGCGACCCGATCCCAGGAGGGCTCGGGGGACAGCTCGATCGTCTCGCCGTCGCGGTCGGGCTGGACGTAGGCGAAGGTGTTCGTCTCGTAGTCGAAGGCGATGTCCAGTTCGCCCTCCTTGACGCGCTGGTCCAGCCAGGCGGAGCGGAAGACGAGGCGGCGCAGCCAGTGCACGAGCGAGCGCTCCGCGGGGCCGCACAGCTCCGGCCAGCAGTCGTTGACGTGCTCGCCCAGCGCCGACGCCGGATCCTGGATCTCGCCGTTGACCGCGAGGTTCACGAGGTCGTCGAGCTCGCCTTCGCAGAGGCGGCCGTTCACGAAGCCGAGCTTGAGCGCAGCCTGCTCACAGCGCTCGCCGAAATCGCGTTCGTTGAAGGTAAAGCGGAGCTCCCCGTACTCGAGAACAAAGTCCTCCCCCGAGTCGTAGTTGCCGCGTCGTTGTGTCTCGTCCATTGGGCGCGTCGGCATCCTAGGCGCGACTCCTTCCTCTTTAGACCAGTGCACGCGAAGTTGCATCGATCCGCCATGCTTTGGCCATGTCGGAGACCCCCGAGACGGGCCGTGACCCGCGCCTGGCCGGCTTTCAGATCCTCGCCGGCATGGTGGCGCTCATGTGGGCGCTGGAGGTCGTCGACGTCATCGCCGGCCACCGCCTCGACGAGGCCGGCATCGAGCCGCGCGAGGTCGACGGCCTCTTCGGGATCCTCGCCGCGCCGTTCCTGCACGACGGTTTCGGGCACCTGATCGGCAACACGCTGCCGTTCGCGACGATGGGGATCGTCATCGCGTTTCAGGGCGCGGCGCGGGTGATCGCGGTCACGGCGATCGTCGCGCTGGTGAGCGGCCTCGGGACGTGGCTGTTGGGCCACGAGGGCACCGTCCACATCGGCGCGAGCGGCGTCGTCTTCGGCTACGCGACGTACCTCCTGACGCGCGGCTTCTTCAACCGCGACGCGCTCGAGCTCGTGATCGCCGCGGTCGTCGCGGTCGTCTGGGGCGGCGCGCTGCTCGGCGGGCTGCTGCCCGAGGAGGGCATCTCCTGGCAGGCCCACGTCTTCGGCGCGATCGGCGGCGTCATCGCGGCCCAGCTGTTCGCCCGCAAGCGCCAGGGGGGGCGAACTTCCGCCGAGCCCGCCTAGTGGCGGCATGACCGACGACGACGCCTCCACGATCCTCATCGTCGAAGACGACGACATCACCCGCACGTTTCTCGCCGACAACCTGTCCGCCGACGGCTACGACCTTCTCGTCGCCGATTGCGCGTCTGACGCCAAGCACCTCCTCGAGCGCAAGTTCCCCGACATCGCGCTCGTCGATCTCAACCTGCCCGACTCAAGCGGCTTCGAGCTGCTGCGCCACATCCGCGACGCGGACGGTGTCGCCAGCCGCGTCGACCCCGACATGCCGCTGATGGTCGTCAGCGGCCGCGCATCGGAGCTCGACCGCGTTCGTGGCTTCGATCGCGGGGCCGACGATTACGTCTGCAAGCCCTTCTCCTATCCAGAGCTGCGCGGCCGCATCAGCGCCCTGCTGCGCCGCTGCGACCGCCGCCCGGGCCGCGGCCGCCTGCGCGTCGGGGCGCTGGAACTCGACCCCGCGTCGCGCGACGTCCGGCTCCGCGGCGAGCGCGTCGTGCTCTCACAGAAAGAGTTCGCGCTGCTGCGGATGCTGGCCTCCGAGCCGACCCGCGTCTTCACCAAGCAGGAACTCCTGCGCACGATCTGGGGCTTCCGCACGAAGGGCTCGACGCGCACGTTGGATTCCCACGCGTGTCGCCTGCGCCACAAGCTCGGCGCGCACGGGGACCGGTTCATCGTGAACGTGTGGGGCGTGGGCTACCGGCTGATCGATGCGCCGCTGGCGCCGGTGATGGAACTGGACGCGCTGACCGCCTAGGAGGCTCCTGAAATAGTCGGGTTGCCGTCCGGTGGGTTTAAGACCATTGGGGCATGCTCGCGACACGGTCTGCTCAGGTCGGGATGTTCGATGCGGCGGTGCTGGCGCGGCCGTTGCCGGAGGGCTCGTTTTACGCGTTGTTGGCGGAGCACGGTGATCGGATCGTGCGTGATGAGGACTTCGCGGAGTGCTACTCGGCGGGGATGGGACGCCCGTCGATCGCGCCGTCGCTGCTGGCGAAGGTCATGCTGTTGCAGCACCGCACGGGCTTGTCGGATGAGGCGGCGATGCAGGCGGTCGCGTGGGATTTGCGCTGGAAGATCGCGCTGGGGCTCGCGGTCGATCACGAGGGCTGGCATCCGACGTCGTTGACGAAGTACCGCGCGAGGTTGTTGTTGCATGGCAAGGAGGCCTTGGCGCTTGAGGCGACGCTGCGCCTGGCCGAGGAGATCGGGCTGCTTGATGGCACGGCCGAGCAGATCATCGACTCGACGCCGATGCTCGGTGCGGCGGCCACGCAGGACACCGTCAGGCTGGTCCGTCACGGCGTCAGGAAGGTGCTGGATGCTGTTGGCGCAGTCGATGAGGACGCGGCCGCGCGCCTGGATGACGGCTTGGATTTCGACTACACGCGTCCCAATGACAAGCCTGATTGTCGCTGGCGCGAGAAGGCCGAGCGCGAGCGGATGCTGACGCGGGTGGCGCAGGACGCCGAGCGCGCGCTGCAAGCCATCGAGCGCGCTGACGGGCTGCTTGACGACGACAGGGTCGCCAGCGCGCACGGGCTGTTGCGCGAGCTGATCGGCCAGGACTTCGACGTCGACGATGACGGCATCCCCAGGTTGCATCGCGGCACGGCGTCAGACCGGATCATCTCGACCGTCGACCGCGAGATGCGTCACGGCCGCAAAAGCCAGCATCAGCGTTTTGACGGCTACAAGCTGTCAGCGGCCGTGACGAACAGCGCCGAGCCGCTGATCACCGCCGTCGCGGTCGCGCCGGCGTCTGAGCAAGACGGGCCGTAAGCGGCGCCGCTGATCGACAGCCTGCCCGAGCAGCGGCGCCCGCAGCGCGTGCTCGGCGACACCGCCTACGGCACTGGGCCGGTCCGCGCGCAGTTGGCAGAGCGTGATATCGAGGTTCTCGCGCCGGTGCCGCCGGGCGCGACGATCGAGGGCCGCCTGGCCAAGCGCGACTTTCTCATCGATCTGGACGCGGGCACGGTCACGTGCCCGGCCGGCGAGGTCGCCGCGATCCGCACCGAGCCGTCCGGGCAGCGCCGCGCGCGCTTCTCCAAGCGCGTGTGCCAGAGCTGCTCGTTGCGTGATCGCTGCACCACCGCGCGTGGCGACCGGCAGGTCCTGATCGCGCCCGACGAGGAGCTGCTGATCGCCGGCCGCGACGCCCTCCAAGATCCCGACACGGCTGAGCACCTGCGGCGAACTCGGCCGCGGATCGAGCGCCTGCTCGGCCTGCTCGCCCACCGCTACGGCGCCCGCAAGAGCCGCTACATCGGCAGCGCGAAAGCCCGACTACAAGCCGCATGGGCCGCCGCATTGGTCAATCTCAACCCGATCGGCCGTCAGCTCGCCACCCAGACCACCTAAACGTCCCCGCGAACCTCAAGTCCCGATCTCCACGACATCTCCGACCAGCGCGCTCGACCGCGCGGACACCCTGAGCGCCACGCGACCGAACGGCACTTCTTCAGGAGCCTCCTAGAGGGCCTTCCCGGAACGTTCGGCCGTTTCCGGTCAGACGTTTGGAGAAGGCCCACTAGCCGCGGTCAGCGGGATCCCAGGCGTTGACGGCGGCCGACGGCTCGATGCCGTCGCGCAGCTGCGGGTCGGCGACCCGCTCGCCCGCCGCGAGCTCGAGCGGGATCACGCCGGCCCACACGTCGAGCGCGTAGTCCTCGTCGTCGTCGACCGGCGGGCCGGTGCGGACCTTCGCCGAGGCCTCGCTGAGGTCGATGGCGAGGGCGCGGGTGCCCTTGAGCTCCTTGCGGTTGGGTGCGCGGACCTCATCCCAGCGGCCGGGGACGAGACGGTTCGT
This sequence comes from uncultured Actinomycetes bacterium, assembly GCA_963705315.1. Lineage (GTDB taxonomy): Bacteria > Actinomycetota > Thermoleophilia > Solirubrobacterales > Solirubrobacteraceae > CADCVQ01. Next base: position 2,701,653 of record OY970068.1, on the reverse strand, counting down.
GAAGGCCTCCATGACCGTCAGGAGCTCGGCTCCCTCGGTCACCGGGCGCGCGTCGCCGAGGACGACGACCGAGCGGTAGTTCATCGAGTGATGGAAGGCCGAGCGGGCGAGGACGAGGCCGTCGAGGAGGGTGACGGTGAGGCAGGCGGGGACGCCGCCGCCGAGGGTCTTGATCAGCCGGCTGGCGGTCGAGCCGTGGACGTAGACCGTGTCGCCCATGCGGGCGTGGAGCGTCGGGATGACGTAGGGCTGTCCGTCCACGACGAAGCCGACGTGCGCGATGAGCCCCGCGTCGAGGATCGCGCTGATCGTGTCGCGCTCGTAGTCGGCGCGGGCGGGGGCCCGGCGGACGCGTGTTCGCTGGGAGGGAGCGGTGGCCATGGTCATCACGATACGTGTGGAGTGGTCCTGGCAACAGGGCCAATTGAATGCGAGAAACTAGGACCAATGGACCTGCATCTGGAGCTCGAGGGGGTGGCCGGCCGGTCGCTGCGGGCGCGCCTGGAGAACGCGCTGCGCGACGCGATCCGCAGCGGCCGGTTCGTGCCGGGATCGCGTCTGCCGTCGACGCGGGCCCTGGCCGTGCAGCTCGGCGTGTCGCGCGGCGTCGTCGTGGACGCGTACGCGCAACTCGTCGCCGAGGGCTACCTCAGCGCCCGCACCGGCGCGGGCACCTCGGTCGTCGCGCCGGGCGCGGCCGGAATCGGCGGCCGGCCCGAATCGGCGGCGCTCGATCGCTCTCCGTCGAGTGCGCGTCCCGTCCGGCATGACCTCAGCCCGTTCGTTCCCGCGCTCGACGCGTTCCCGCGCAGGTCCTTCGCCACGGCGCTCGGGCGGGTGCTGCGCGACGCGACCGACGAGCAGCTCGGGCTGCCCGACGGCGCCGGCATGCCCGCGCTGCGCGTCGCGCTGGCGGCGTACCTCGCGCGGGTCCGCGGCGTCCGCGCGAGCCCGGAGCAGGTCGTCGTGTGCAACGGGTTGCGGCAGGGGCTCGGTCTCTTGTGGTCGACGCTCGCCGACGAGGGCGCGACGCGCGTGGGCGTCGAGGTACCGGGCTGGGGCGGCGTGGCCGAGACGGCGATCGACGCGGGCCTTGCCGCGGTGCCGGTCGGAGTCGACGGCGACGGGATCGTCGTCGAGCAACTCGCCGCGCAGACCGCGCCAATCGCCGCCGCCGCGGTCGCGCCGGCGCACCAATACCCGACCGGCGCGGTGCTCTCGCCGGAGCGCCGCGCGGCGCTCGTGCGCTGGGCGCACGGCCACGACGCGCTCGTCGTCGAAGACGACTACGACGCCGAGTACCGCTACGACCGCGAACCCGTCGGCTCGCTCCAGGGATTCGCGCCCGGGCAGGTCGTCTACTGCGGCTCGACGAGCAAGTCGCTTGCTCCGTCGGTTCGCCTCGGGTGGCTCGTCGTGCCGCCGCGGCTCGTCGAGCCGATGAGCGCGCACCAGCGCCGCCGCGGCGGCATGCCGGCCGCGCTGCAGCAACTCGCGCTCGCCGATCTCATCGAGCGCGGCGAGCTCGACCGCCATCTGCGCCGCCAGCGCCGCGCGTATCGCCGCCAGCGCGACGTGCTGCTGGCCGCCTTGAGCCAGAAGCTGCCTGAGCTCGGCGTGCGCGGCGCGGCGGCCGGGCTGTTCGTGACGCTGCGGCTGCCCGCCGGCACCGACGAGCAGCGCGTCATCGCGACCGCTCGGACGGCGGGCGTCGCCGTCGAGGGCCTCGGCGAGCACGGCCCCGCTCTCGTCGTCGGGTACGCGAACCTCGCACCGGCGGCGATCGGCCCGGTCGTCGATGCGCTGGCCGCGGCGATAAGGCAGACGGCTGGCGATGTGCCCGAAACAGCATCGATGAGAGGGTGAGCATGGATGCGGAGGGGACGAGTTCGCAGTTCGACGTCTATGTGAGGCTCAACTGCGAACTCGTGCATCCGCAGGCGCTCGCGTCCCTTCGCGCCATCCGAACTCGATCCCTGATCGATGCGGTTTCGGGATCGCGCGGCGCGGGTCCTCGCCGTTCCCCCCGCGCGGCCCCCAGGGGGGCGAACTTCCGTCGCCCGCGTCCTATGACGTATATGGCGATCAGGACGACTGGCGGCTGACATGGGTCCGGGGGGCTGGCTCGTTGCCGCGATCGGCACCACGATCGCGTTCGCGTTGCTGTGGGAGCTGCGCCGGCGCAAGGAGCTCGTGGCTCGCGCGTGCCACGAGCTACGCGGGCCGCTGACCGCGGCGCGCCTGAGCCTCGCGTCGATGGAGCGCCGGCGCGAGGCGCCGCCGGAGCGGATCGCCGGCCTCGAGCTCGAGCTGCGCCGCGCGGGCCTCGCGCTGGACGACTTCGCCGCGGCGCGCAGCGGCAAGCGGACGCCGGACCGCGACGAGCCGATCGAGGTCGCCGAGCTGCTCGAGGAACAGCTCGCGAGCTGGCGCGTCGTCGCGAGCGTGTTCGACAGCCACCTGATGCTCAAACACCTGGCCGAGGGTGCGACGGTGCGGGGTGACCGCCTCAGGCTCGCGCAGGCGGTCTCCAACCTCATCGCCAACGCGCTCGAGCACGCGCCGGGACGCGTCGAGCTCACCGCGCGCTGCATCGACCAGCGCGCCGTGCGCATCGAGGTAGTCGACGAGGGCGCCGGGTTGCCCGCGCCGCTTGCCGACCTCACGCGCTGTGCGCGCGCCGGGCGGGGTCGCCGCGGGCGCGGCCTCGCGATCGCCGCCGAGATCGCCGAGCGCCACGACGGTCGCCTCGTCGACGACTCCGGGCAACGCGGAACGCGCATCGGGATCGAGCTGCCGCTCGTGCGAGGCCCGCGGACGTGACACGGCGCCGCCGCGCGCTGCTGCTCGGGGGCCTCGCGCTCCTGCTCGGCGGGCTCGCCGCGTCGAATGTCGCGAGCCGCGAGGCGGCGCTGCAGCGGAGCGTCGGCGGACTCGTCGATGTCGTCGTGGCCCGCGAACCGGTCGCCGCCGGCGCGCCGCTCACCCGCCAGGCGCTCGCCGTCCGCAGCGTCCCGCGCCGCTTCGCCCCCGACGGGGCGATCGACGATCCCGCGACGCTCGCCGGCCTGCACGCGGCCGTCGACATCGCGGCGGGCACCGACCTCACCACCGCGGTCGTCGGCGACAGCGCCGGTGGCTCCACCGCCCGGCCGGGCCCGCCGATCCGCGCCGGCGAGCGCGTGGCGGAGCTCGTCGCGCTCGGTCCTCCCGAGCTCGTGACCGCGCGCAGCCGCGTCGACGTGCTCGTGACGCCCGAGCCCAACGCCGGCGACGACGGCCGGGCGATCCTCGCGCTCGAGGACGTCGAGGTGCTTCGCGCCGCCGTCGCCGAGAGCAGCGAGGACACGTCGAGCAAGCCCGCCGGCAAGCCGGCCCCGGGCGCGCGCGTCGCGGTGTCGCTGCGCGTCACGCTGCGCCAGGCGCTCTACCTCGCGGCGGCGCAGGACTTCGCGCGCGAGCTGCGTCTCCTGCCGCGCGCGCCCGGCGACCGGCGCCGCGGTCAGGCCGGCCTCGCGGTCGGCGCCGAGCTCCCGTGAGACTCGTCACACGACGGTTGCGCGCGCCGCGACGCGCGGGCTACGGTCGCGTTCAGGCACCCGCCGAGAGAGAGAGAGGAGCCCACATGTCCGAAGCAGACATCCTGCCCTGGCCGCTCGTCAAGCGCCCGAGCAACCTGTTCCCCGTTCGCCCGCTCCAGCAGCTCCTGCGAGCCCGCAAGCATCCGGTCGCCGTCGACGGGATCTTCGGGCCGAAGACCCAGGCCGCGGTGAAGGCCTTCCAGCAGGAGAAGGGCCTGTCGGCCGACGGCATCGTCGGGCCGAAGACGTGGCCGAAGCTGATCGTCACGGTGAAGAAGGGCAGCAAGGGCGACGCCGTGCGCGGCGTGCAAGAGGTCATGAAGTTCCACGACCAGTCCGGCGGTGCCGAGGGCGGCGGCGCGCAGGTCGACGGTATCTTCGGCCCCAAGACCGACGCCTTCGTGCGCGGCTTTCAGGAAGCGCTCGACATCACGGTCGACGGCATCGTCGGCCCGGTCACGTGGCGCGCGCTTGTCAGCGGCATGCTCTCGGGCTGACCGAAACCGAAGATACTGCCGCCATGGCGGACTTCGACGAGGCCTTCCGGGCGGCGACCGGCTCGGCGCCGCCCGAGGTCGAGAACCCGCGCCTGCGCGAGCTCTGGGATCACCCGGTCTCAGAGCTCGCCACGCTGCACGAGCCGCCGCTTGCCGCTGCGCAGCAGGAGCGCCATCGCATCTACGCGCTGATGCTCATGGCGCTCCTGCACGAGTACCACAACGCCAACAAGAACGGGCGCGAGGGCGAGTACCCGTACAACGAGACGGGCGATGCCGGGCGTCACGGCGACGGCGACTACCTCGGCCACAACATCGCCGCGATCGCCGTCAACGGCACGGGCGAGGTCATCGACTTCGACTTCAACCACAACAAGCTCTTCAACTCGTCGGCCGAGCACGCCGAGGTGCGCCTCGTGCGGCGCGTGTTCGCGCTCGCGCAGCTGTCGGACTCGTGGCGGCCGGTGCAGGCCGGCGAGCCGGCGCCCGGCCAGGCCCCGCTGAGCACGTCGACGACGCTCGCCGAGGTCACCGTCTACACGACGCTCGAAAGCTGCGCCCAGTGCTCGGGGACGATGGCGCTCAGCAGGGTCAAGGAGGTCGTCTACCTGCAGACCGATCCGGGCACGTACTGGGTCGGCCGCGTGCTGCGCAACCTCACCAACGACCAGGCGCCGCTGCCGATCTCCGGCGGCGAGATCGCGCTGGCGTACTTCGCGCAGCTGAACGCCGGCTTCTCGGAGTTCCGCCGGAAGGTCGGCAACCCGCCGTTCTGGCGGCGCGGCACGCGCGAGGACTCCTCCAAGGCCGTCACCTCGTATCTGTGCACGAAGCACGCGCGCGACATCTACGGCGCGGCGCGCCAGGAGTTCGAGGCGTTGGCGCAGGACCCCGGCCGGCTCGAGTACCCCGACCACAGGCCGCCCCCGCCCACCGGAGCGAGCGCCGCCTCTGTGCTCAGCAACGCGCAGGCCGTCATGGAGGCGGCCAACTTCCTCGCCTACGCGATCGCCAGCGGGCGGCGCGGCACGCCGCACCGCTGAGCCACCGCGAGTCCGTCAGCAGACGCGATACGTGCGTCGCTTGACGCGCACGAGCCGGTGGCCGTGAGCCTTGGTCTGCAGCCTGAGCCGCACGACCGAGCGGCCCGAACGCATGCTGATAGACACGACCCGCTTGATCCGTGCCCGGCGCAGCGTCCCGACGACCTTGTGGCCCACGCGCACCACGAGCGACGCGACGCGACGGTGCTTCGGGCGTGGGACCGGCACGTTCACACGCGACGGGCGGCATGGGCGGGCGCGGTCGCCCGGTCCAGTCCCGGGCTCGCCGTGGCCCGCGATGAGCGCTCGATAGATCCCGAACGCCGGCTTGGGGGAGTAGTCGTCGCGTGTGATGCCGTACTGGCTTTCGACGCTCCGATCCGCTGTCGCGCTGTCGCGCAGGTCAAACCAGCGGTAGTCGGTGACGCCGTATGTGGCGCGGATCGCGTTGACGCTGTGAACCATCGCCGCCAGGACGCGTGCCTGCTGGAGCTCGGAGCGCCCCGGGCCCGTGGGGAACCCGTTTTCCGCGACGTGCAGGCTGGTGCTGCCGCCGAGCCCGGCCATCGGCATGTAGCAGTCGCGCAGCGCCCGCACGCTCTCCTTCACGGCGCGTCCGGCGCGGCGAGGCAGGCGGTTGGAGAGCGAGAGCGCGGGGCTCCACGTCCCGGGGTAGGTGTCGAGCCCGACCCAGTCGACGGCCTCGGAGAACGCCGATCCACCGACGCGCCCGAGGGCGGCCCAGAATTCGGTGCTCGCCCGCGGGCGCTCGTCGTAGGCCCAGCTGAAGCCCACGCGCACATGCCCGTAACCAGCGCGGCGGACCTCAGCCTTGGCGGCGATGACACCCTTGACGAGCGCCTCGACCGCACCGGCGAACGCCCCATCGGCCGCGTCTGGAGCGCCCGCGATGTTTGCCTCGTTGGTGACCTGAATCGAGACGAAGCGCGGGTCGGCGCCGTAGCGGCTGACGATCCGCCGTACGTGGTCTGCGAACGCCGACGGCGCCGACACGCGATCGAGCTTCGTGGGCTTGTAGCGCACGACCAGTTCGACCTGCAGGCCGCTGGCGGTGTAGCCGGCGATGTCCCCGTCCAGCCAGCCGGCTACGTCGTCGGCCGCCGCATCCCCGGTCCAGGCGCTGTAGAGACGAACGACGAAGGGCTTGGAGCCGGCCAGCTCCTTCAGGGCCGCCAGGCGCCGGGCGGGGTTCTCTGGCCGGGGTGGCGCCTTCGGATTCACCGAACCGGCCGGACCACCCGGGTAGATGCCGAAGCGCAGCGGAGGCGGCGGCGGCAAGCTGCTCTGGCCAGCGGTCATCAGGCAGCTCGGCGCCGTGGCATGACCGCTCGGCGAGAAGGCCAGGGCAGCGACAAACGCTGCCGCCAGCGCCACGAGCAATGCGCTGAGCGGCCGGTGTCGGCGACGCATACCTGACCATAGACGGCACCCACCGGCGGCTCAAGTAGGAGGAACGGCGTAATTGCAGGCATTGCTCAGCGGTAGTTGTGCATACGCGCGACGCCATCGGCGAAGGCGCGGCGGGCGGCGACGGATGTGGCCACGCGCCAGTCGGTCTGCTTGGGCAACTCGAACCACAGAACCGAGCGGATCCAGTCGTGGGCCTCGACGTAGTCGAACATCTGCTTGATCCACAGCGGCTTGTCGCCACCGGCCTGCGCCGTCGCGACCTCGCTGATCTGCACGGGCTTGTCCGGCGCGAGTCGGCGCAGGGATTGCAGCGGCGCGTTGAACGCGTCGGCGAACGTCCGCCAGCCGCCCCACGGCAGGGCGGTACCGCCGTTGAAGCCCGACAGCGCCATGACGTCGACGTAGCGGTCGCCCGGATACTGCGCCGTGACGACCGCGCGCGTCACCGGGCACCAGACCCAGCGGACGTTGGTCGCTCCCTCGGCGCTGAAGATGTCGTGCACGTGGCGCCACGCCCGCGCGTACTCGCCGGGCCGGTTGCCGTTCTTGGCCTCCGCCCAGGGATAGACGAGGCCGTTCATCTCCTGGGCGAAGCGCAGCAGCACCGGCTGGCCGTAGCGGCGCAGGTCGCGGGCAAACGAGCGGACGTACGCATCGTGATCGCCGCGGATGATCGCGGCCAGCGCGAAGGCCGGCTGCTTGCTGCTCCCGCGCGCGGCGTCCCATGGCTCCCACGTGATCTGCGGCGTGCTCCCGCGCGCGGCGACGGCGCGCAACTGCTTGACGTCGACCGCGCTGGTCCAGTCGGCAAACCACTGCACGATGCCGGCGTGCGCCCGGCTCATCTGCTCGAAGGCGTTGACCTCGCCCAGGTCGCCCGGCTGCCACGCCGTCGTCTGGTTCTCGGCCAAAGACAGCGTCGTGACGCCGAGCTGCGGAGCTCCCAGGGCGGCCCGAACGCCCTGCCACGGCGTGGGCGAGCTGGCGACCGCGGGCTGGGCACCGTGCCCGCCGAAGCTCTGCAGCGCCAGTCCGGTCACCAGCAACGTCGCGCACGCCGCGGTCGCGAGCGCCTTGGGCGCGATCGCGCGCAGCGCTCGGCCACGGATGCCCCACGGGTGCTCGCGGACGTGCAACGCGACGATCAGGACAGCGGCGAGCAGGTACAGCCCGGTGTTGATGAGCGTGAGGGTCACGTACCCGCTGGCCGGGCCGGCATCGAGGTCCAGCAGCGACGGAATGGCCGACACGACGGCGAGGCCGAGGTAGGGCGCCACGACCTTGAGCGGAAGCGGGAGCACCCCGGAGCGCCCCTTCGGCGTGACCTTGAAGGAGAACTGGCGCCCAGCGATCCGGCCGGCGACAGCGTGCAGGCAGCCCAGCAGCGCCCACGGCCAGCGGATGAGCTGGAAGAGCACCAGCTCCCACGAAACGGCCTTCGCCGCGCGCGGGCGCAGGGCGTCGAGCGAGCGCAGCCACAGCACCGTGGCGACGAGCGCCACGATCTCGGGTCCCACGTGCCGGTAGAACTCCCCGAGCTGCACCTGCATGAGCGGGGTGCGCGTGAGCACGGCCGCGAGCGGCATGACGACCGACATGAGCATGAGCAGCGCGAAGAGCGGATACCAGACCTGGCAGAAGCCGAGGCGCAGCTTCGCTCGCACGGTCAGCCCGCTCCAGTAGCCGCGGTTGACGCCCAGCAGGACGTTCATCATGCTGCGCGACCACTGAAACTCCTGGGTCAGGCAGTCTTCGAGGCACGCAGGCCCGTCGCCGTGCGCCTCGGCATCGATCGCGAACACGCCGTGCCACCCGTGGGAGCTCATCATGAGCGTCGTCGTGAAGTCCTCCGCGAGCTCGGGCCCGATCCCGCCGATCTGCTCGAGCGCCGCGGTGCGCACCGCGTAGTGCGAGCCGATGCAGCTCGGCGCGAAGCCGCCGCTGTGCCCGGCCTGCATCGGCCCGTGGAGCACGGCCTCGGCGTACAGGCGCCCGCGCGCCGACCACGAGCGGTCGGCGTTGCGATCGCAGATGCTCGGTGCGGCGACGTAGCCCACGCGCTCGTCGACGAACGGAATGACCATCCGGCGCAGATAGTCCGGCTCGGGCACATGGTCGGCGTCGAGCTGGGCCACCACGTCGTAGCGGCGGTAGCCCCACGTGTCGTAGAAGAACGCGAGGTTGCCCTCCTTGCACCGCGTTCGCCGCGGCCAGGACGGCTGGTGGTACGCGGCGACGCCCGCGCGCGTCGAGATCCGCACCCGGTGCGTCTTGCACCACGCGCGCGTCTCGGGCGCCACCTGCTCATCCGCGAGCCACACGTCGTAGCGCAACGGGAAGTCCTGGGCCAGCATCGCCTCGAGCGTCCTGCGTACGACCGGCCACGGCTCGCTGGGTGCCTTGGTCACGATGATCGCCGTGCGCAGCCGCGGGACGCTCAGCGTCGGATTGGGGCGCTTCATGCGCCACAGCCACGTGTAGAGCCACAGCGGCAGCACGACGAGCTCGATGCCGAGCGGCACGGAGTTGAGCACGAGGCGCGTCGTGGAGGTCCAGTGCTGCGGCTCGAGCCACCAGCTGATCGCCCAGATCGTCGACAGCGCCCACACGAGGATGAGTCCGAGCAGCGTGATGCGCTGGGGCGTGGTCAGGAGGTCGCGCAGGTACCGGTTGTGCCGGTAGCGCCGACGCCAGCGGCGGCGCTCCTCAGCGTGGTCCGGGACCGCATCGGACAGGCCCGGCGGTGTCCACGTCCCGGGCGCGTCGAGTGCGGCGCCGTCACCGGCTCGAAACTCGGAGAGCGGCGCCATCAGCAGACGCGAACGGTGCGCCGTTGGGTGCGGGTGACCTGCCGGCCGTGCGACCTCGCGCGGAGCTTGAGCCGTACGACGGAGCGCCCCGAGCGCATGCTGATCCGCACGACGCGCTTGATCTGCGAGCGGTTGACCTTGCCGACGACCTTGCCGCCGACGCGCACGACGAGCGACGTCGGCCGGCTGCGCTTGATGCGCGGAAGCCTTACGAGCACACGTGCCGGCCGGCAGGTGCCCGCGTTCGTCGCACGGCTCGCGACGCGGGCGGCGGCGGGACGGGCGATGATGTCGCGGTAGACCGCGAACGCCGGCTTTGGCGAATAGTCGTCGCGGGTGATCCCGTACTGGCTCTCGATGCTGGGATCGGCCGAGGAGCTGTCGCGCAGGTCAAACCAGCGGTAGTCGGTGATGCCGTTGGTGGCGCGGATCGCCTCGACGCTGCGGACCATCGCGGCGAGCACTTGGGCCTGCATGGCGGGGGAGCGGCCCGGCCCAGTCGGAAAGCCGTTCTCGGCGATGTGCAGCGCCGTCGACCGGCCCAGTCCGGCGAGCGGCATGAAGCAGTCGCGCAGCGCGCGGACGCTCTCCTTGATCGCGCCGCCGGCCTGTCCGGGCATGAGATTCGAGAGGGCGATCTGCGGGGCCCACGTGCCGGGATAGGTGTCGAGCCCGACCCAATCGACGGCGGCGGCGAACGCGGTTCCGCCGAGGCGGCCGAGCGTGGCCCAGAACTCGGTGCTCGCCTGCGGGCGTTCGTCGTAGGCCCAGCTGAAGCCGACGCGCACCTGCGGGTGACCGCTGGCGCGGATCTGATCCTTGGCGGCGATGACGCTCCTGACGACCGCCTGGGCGGCGCCGGCGAACGCGCCGTCGGCGGCTTCGGGCGCACCCGGCAGGTTCGCCTCGTTGGTGACCTGAAGCGACACGAAACGCGGGTCCGGCCCGTAGCGGCGGACGACGCTGCGCACGTAGTCGGCGAACCCCGCCGGCGCCGAAGCACCGGGCGCTGCGGGCTTGAAGCGCACGACCAGCTCGACCTGAAGGCCGCTCGCGGTGTAGCCGGCGATCTCGCGATCGAGCCAGCTGTTATCGGTCCCGGCGCCCGTCCAGGCGCTGTAGAGGCGCACGACGAACGGCTTCGCGCCGGCCAGCCGCTTGAGGGCGGTCAGCCGCTTGGCCGGATCCTCCGGACGCGGCGGCGCCTTCGCGCTGACGGATCCCGCAGGCCCGCCTGGGTAGATCCCGAACCGCAGCGGCGTCTGTGGAGTCGCCGCCGTGTTTGCGGGGGCAACGATGCAGCTCGGCGCGGCCGCGTGCCCGGTCGCGGGAACCGCGAGCAGGGTCAGCAGCGCGACGCTGCCCGCGCGGAGCAGCCGCGAGACCTTCGACGATCGAGCTTGGCAGCGCATATCCGACCATCGACGGCTCCCCGCGGATTTGAAAGGCGGGCATTTGGTGTCGAGGGGCCGTCTCGAGGCTGGACGGCGAGGGAATCGGGCGCCCCAGCGCTCGATATTTCAGAAAATCGCGCCCGAGCTCGAAAATCGGGCCGCCATTCGTCCAGTCCGGTGCCAACTGCTTTGCCGAGGCCGGGGGCCCCGAGACAATGCAGCCGGACGGTTGTCAGCGCGCGTCTGGACGGATGGTCTACGACGCTTGCCCACCGTCGCCCGTCGGTCTGACTGAGACCTGTCAGCGCTTCTTCGGCCGCTTGAGCGTCAGCTTCGTGGTGAACGTCTTGCCGCCGAGCGTGGCGGTGACGGCGAAGCGCAGCTTGCTGGCCTTCGTGAGCGCCCTGAGGTTCTTGCTCGACAGCTTGAACTCGACCTTCACCTTGCCGGCCGAGGACGGCGTGAAGGACTTCTTGGCGAGCGCCATGTACCGCTTCCTGGAGCCGATCTTCACCTTCTTCGTGCTCTTCAGGCCGACCTTGCCCGGACTCAGCGGGGTCGCCGTGAACGAGTAGCTGAAGCGGCCGGCCTTCGAGACCCGCAGGCTCTTCGCCGACGTCGCGAACGACACGAACACCGTCAGCGGGTTGCTGATCGGGGGCGGCGGCGGTGGTGGCGGTGGCGGCGCGATGGGGCAGAGCCCTTGCGTCGTCGCGTCGGAAGGACACGCGTCCTGCGTGACGTCGCCGTAGCCGTCGTGATCGGCGTCGGGCTCGATGTCGGCGTTGTAGAGCGTTCCGCCGGCGATGCCGGGTCCGGTCGTCGATGACGAGCCGACCGGCCCGTCGTTGACGTTGCTGTACGTCATCCCGGCTGGCGTCGTGGCGAACCTCGTCTGGGTCGCCATCGGCGGTGGCACCAGCGCGACGTAACCGCCGGCCTTGATCGGCAGCCGTGTCGGGAACGTCAGCAGCGCCTCGTCGGCCCCGACGGTGATCGTGGCCGACGTTCGCGCATACGTGTAGCCGCCGCCGGTCGCCGGCTCGAGGATGAGGATGTGGTACGCGCCGCCGGCCGGCGCCTGCATGCGCCAGCGCACCACCACGCCGTCGGCCGCCGGGCTCGTGGAGACGCCGCCGGTCGTGAGCTGGACGCGCGCACAGGCGTAGCCACACGAGAAGCCCGACAGCTGGTAGGGGCCCTGCAGGTTGCTGCCAAACAGCGCTCCCGAGCACGCGGTCGTCGCGTGCACCGGGTCACCGAGGCAGAGGTCCTGCGAGCCGTCGCCGTAGCCGTCCTGGTCGACGTCGTGCTCCAGCCGGGCGGAGATGTTCACGCGCCGGTTGGCGACTGGGGCGTCGACTGCGTTGTCCCCGACGCCGGGGCCCGGGACACCGAAGGTCGCCGCGGCGGCGTCACCCGCCGTCGTTCCCGTCGTGAACCGGGGCGGCGTCGCGTCACTGGGCGCGCCCGTGTTGAACTTCGCGCCGAGGAGGTGCCCGGCCGCCGCCGGGACACGGTCCCACCAGGTCTGCACGGTCGACGGCGTCGCCGCGTCGAGGATCGCCTGCGCGCTCTCGCTGATCACCTGCGTTGTCGTCGCATTCACGGGTCGAAACGTGCGCGCCCGGATGAATTCCGCCGGGATCGTCGTGATGGACGCCCCCTTGCGCGTGCTGAACCGTGTCAGCACGCCGTCATGGGGGAACGTGTACAGGCCCGCCGGGCTCGCCGTGCGCTGTACCGCGGTGCACGGGATGCACCCGCCGTCGATCGCGTTCGGCGCCAACTGCCCGATCGTCGTGTACGCCGGCGCCGCCACAGCCGGCGCCGCACTCGCGCACACCATCCCCACCGTCGCAGCGATGAAATCCATCGAGCGACGGAGCAAACCGTGCACGAACGCAGTGTCACACGCGGCCGGGCCAGCGCCAATCGACCATTCGGCTGCTCGCGCGCTCACCGGTGCTACGACGTTCGCCCCCGCCGGTACCGTTGACGGAATCGAGCACTTCGAACACCACGGCCACCAGATCGCCTACCGCGAGTTCGGCACCGGGAAGCGGACGTGCGTGCTCATCCATGGCCTGCTGCTCTCCCAGCGCATGCACGAGCCGCTGGCCCGCGACCTCGCGGCGCGCGGGCAGCGCGCCCTCACGATCGATCTGCTCGGCCACGGCGAATCCGACCGGCCCGAGGACTCCGCGCACTACTCGATGCCCGCCTTCGGCGAGCAGGTCGTCGCGCTGCTCGACCACGTCGGCGCCGACGAGGCGGTGATCGCCGGCACCTCGCTGGGCGCCAACACCGCGCTGGAAGCGGCCGCGCTGGCGCCGCGGCGCACGCGCGGGCTGGTCATCGAGATGCCGGTGCTCGACCACGCGCTCGTGGCGAGCATCGTGGCCTTCACGCCGCTGCTCGTCGGCCTGTCCGTCGCCGCGCCGCTCGCGCGCGTCGTGGCGCTGGCGGCCAGAGCGGTGCCGCGCGGCCTGCTGCCCTTCTACGCCGACGTCGGGCTCGACACGATTCGTCAGGAGCCGGGGCCAAGCGCCGCCGTCCTGCGCGGCCTGTTTCTCGGTCGCGGCGCCCCGCCTCCCGCCGACCGGCGCGAGATCACGGCGCCCGCGCTGGTTATCGGCCACAAGCGCGATCCCGTGCATCCGCTGACGGACGCCGGCATGCTCGCCGACGAGCTGCGCAACGCGCGCCTGTTCGAGGCGAACTCGATCCTCGAGCTGCGCCTCTCGCCGCAGCGGCTCACCGGCGAGATCGGTGACTTCCTCGATACCTGCTGGAAGCCCGCCAAGCGCACCAGGCGCGCGGCCGCGGGCTAGCCGCCGTATCGTGGCTTCATGAAGAAGAGCCAGATCGCGCTGCTCGCGGTCGCTGCGGTCGCCGTCGCGCTCATCGCGTTTCTCGGCAGCAGCGGCGGCAAGGACGACAAGCCCAGATCGAGCAGCAGCGCCAAGGCGCCCGAGAAGGCACCAGCCGGCGCGATCAACGTGAGCTTCGCCTACTCGCCCGAGAAGGAGAAGCTGCTCACGCCGCTTGTCGAGCGGTTCAACGCGTCCGGTGCGCAGGTCGACGGCAAGCGCGTCTTCGTGACCGCGCAGAACGTCTCCTCCGGCGAAGCGCAGACGAAGATCGCGGCCGGCCGCCTGAACCTCACGTCGTGGTCGCCGTCCAGCTCGCTCTGGGGACGGCTGCTGAACTTCGAGGCCGACCAGCCCTACGCGCCCGACACGAACCCGTCGATCGTGCGCACCCCGCTCGTCATCGCGATGTGGGAGCCGATGGCGCGGGCGCTCGGCTATCCGAAGCGCAAGCTCGGCTTCGCCGACATCCTCAAGCTCGCGCGCTCAAACCAGGGCTGGGGCGCCTACGGCCGGCCGGAGCTCGGCCAGTTCAAGCTCGTCCACACCAATCCGGACTTCTCGACCTCCGGGCTGTCGGCGGTCGTCGCGGAGTACTACTCGTCGACCGGCAAGAAGGAAGGCCTGACGACGGCGGACATCAAGCGCGCCCGCCCGCAGGTCAAGGACATCGAGCGCTCGATCGTGCACTACGGCGACACGACGCTGTTCATCTCCGACGAGCTGCGCAAGCGCGGCCCCGGCTACGCGTCGGCCGTCGCGATGGAGGAGGCGACGCTCGTGGACTTCAACCTGCGCCGCGGCAACCGCCAGAAGCTCATCGCGATCTATCCCGCGGAGGGGACGTTCTACTCCGACAACCCGTACATCACGCTCGACGCGCCGTGGGTGACGGGCCCGCAGCGCGTGGGCGCGAAGGCCTTCGGCGAGTACCTCGAGCAGAACATCGACGGCAAGACCGCGGCGCGCTTCGGCTTCCGCCCGTCGGACCTGCAAGAGCAGCCGTCGGCCCCGCTGAACGCCGCCAACGGCGTCGATCCCAGGCAGCCGGCGCGCGTGCTCGGCCTGCCCGAGCCGCGCGTGCTTGCGGCCGTCAAGAAGACATGGCGCGAGGACCGCAAGCCCGCCAACGTCCTGCTCGTGCTCGACACGTCGGGATCGATGAACGACGAGGGACGACTCGAGAGCGCGAAGGACGGCCTGCAGACCTTCCTGCGCGAGGTCGCGCCGCAGGACCGCGTCGGCCTGACGATCTTCAACGACCGCATCACGCCGCTCGCGCCGATCGCGCCGATCCGCAACAACCGCGGCCGAGCTGCGCGCGCTCGTGTCGCGGCTCATCGCCGACGGCGGCACGGCGATCTACGACGCGACCGACGCGGGTGTCGCGCAGGTCGGAAAGCTCGCCGACACGAGCCGCATCAACGCCGTCGTGCTGCTCACCGACGGGGAGGACACGGACTCGTCGAAGACCGTCGACTCGCTCGTGCGCGAGCTCGACGCCCAGGGCGACTCGTCGCGGCGCGTGCGCGTGTTCACGATCGCCTACTCGGCAGGTGCCGCGGGCGCGGCCCAGAACCTCGAGCGGATCGCCAACGCGTCCGGCGGCAAGCCGTACGCCGGCACGACCGACGACATCGAGACGGTCTACCGCAGCATCAGCTCGTTCTTCTAAGCGTCGACCAACGGTGAACCTGCCGGCGAAACAGCCCTACAGCCGCGACGAGTTCGCGGGTGCGCTGATCGCCAACGCGGCCGCCAAGCCGTTCAACATCGCGCTGCTCGTCGGCACGATGGGGGCGGCGGTCCTCGTGGGCGGAACCGTGCTCGTCGCGCTCGCCGTCGCGCTCGTCATCTACGCGATCGCCGTGGCGCGGACGTTCCTCGACGAGGAGGAAGCCGAGGTCGTTCTCGCTCGCGAGCGCGGGGAGCGCCGCCAGGCGCTTCAGTCCGGCAGCGCCCGCCTGGACCCGGCGACGCTCGCGCCGGACATCCGCCGCCACCTGCTCGCCGCGCGGGCGACCGACGCGCGCATCCGCGAGGCGATCGAGCGCGCCGACCTGCCCTTCGAGGAGGTCTCGACCGAGGTCGACGCGCTCGTGTCGCTGATGGAGCTGTCGGCGTCGCGGGCGCAGCTGCTCTACGAGGCGCTGGAGGAGTCCCCGCCGTCACGGGTGGCCGGGCGGCTGCGCGAGCTAGAGGGGTCGGGCAAGGCCGAGCTCATCGGCGCGCTCGAGCACCAGCTCTCCGTCCAGCGCAAGATGGAATCCCAGCTCGAGTCCTTCTATGACCAGATGGAGCGCATCGTCGTCGAGCTCGACTCGATCCGCGGCTCGCTGCTCAGCGTCTCGGCGTCGACGGACGTCGGCAACCAGCAGCGCCTGGCCGGCGACGTGCGCGCGCTGCGCGACGAGCTCGGCACGCTGGCGGAGGGGATGAGCGAGGCGTTCGAGGAACGGGCGGCGTAGGCAAGGCGGGGTTAGGACCGCGCGCTACGCTGAACGGGTCAATTGGATTGACGCGTGGCTCTCCGAGACTCGTCGTCGAGCCAACTTAGGAGGTCCGTTGTGGCCAGCCTACCGTCAGGCGATCGCCTCGAGGACGAGGCGAGCGAAGGACAGCAGGAGAGCAGCGTCGCTCCGCTGAGGGCAGTGGACGAACAGACGATCGGCGACAGCGAACAGACGCTGTCAGACGCCGATCAGACCGGCGCTGACAGCGACCAGACCAGCGCCGATCGCGACCAGGTGGCTGCCGACCGCGATCAGGCTGCCAGCGACAGCGACCTCGCGGCCGGTGTGGACGGGGATGCCCACGCCGCCAGCCAGGGGGTGCGCGAAGGCACGACCCGCCAGCGCGAGCAGACTGCCGACGAGCGCGGGTCGACGGCTCGGGCGCGCCTGGACGGCGCTGATACGCGTGACGAGATTGCGCGCATTCGCGATGTTGCTGCGCTGGCCCGCGACCATGCCGCCGAGGCGCGCGACATCGCGCTGGCCCGGAGTGACGGGATTTGCGACGCGGACGGCGATTCGCGGCCTCCGACAGGCAGCGACTGGTCTGTTGTCGCCGCTGACAGGCGAAAGCGTGCCGCCCGGGACCGTGCGCAGGCGGCCGACAACCGCGCGCTCGCAGCGCGGGACCGCGACGCCGCGGCGCGGGATCGCGACCAGGCCGCCCGAGAGCGCCTGCGTTCCCTCGTGGACCGAGAGGCACTCGCACGCGGGGTCGCGACACCGCCGTCACGGTCAGACTGAAAGAGGTCGAGAAGTGAGGCCGTGCGCCTAGCCAACGCCCGTCGGTCGTTGCCACGATGACCAGTGTCACGCCGGCCGTCGGGGTGGGCCTGTTCTGCGCGTTGCTGTCCGCGCTCGGGACGAACCTCGCCTTTCTGTTCAAGTACAAGGGGGCCATCGCCGCCCCTGACATCGACATGCGCCATCCGCTGCGCAGCGCCGCCGATCTCTTTCGCTCGAAGTGGTGGAGCATCGGCTGGGGTGTCGCCGTGGTGGCCTTCGCGCTGCACGTGGCCGCGCTCACGCTCGCCCCGATTTCCGTCGGCCAGGCCGTGCTCGCGGGCGGACTCGTCTTCCTCGCGGTGCTCGCCGAACGCTTCTTCGGCTTCGAGCTGGGCCGCCGCCAGTGGATCGGGATCGGCGTGGTCGCGGTCTCGCTGAGCCTGCTGACGCTGACCGGCGGGGGCGCGAGCGAAGGAGCGAACTCCGGGTACTCCCTCGCGGGAATGATCCTCTTTGAGGGGATCGCGATCTGCGTCGGCCTCCTGCTCGTTGGCTCGCACCTGATCGAGCGCATCCCTGCGCAGCGCGGCGTGCTGCTGGGCGTCGCCGCCGGACTCGGGTTCGGGATCTCAGACGTGGCGATCAAGGCGCTCTCGGGAGATCTCGGCAGCGGGCTCGTCGGCCTGCTGAGCCCGTGGAGCGTCGTTATCGTCACCGCGGCGATCTTCTCGTTCTACGCCTCGGCGCGCAGCCTGCAGATCGGTGACGGCGTCGTCGTCATCGCCGTGACCTCGGTCGCGGCGAACCTATCGACGATCCTGGCCGGGCTGGCCGTGTTCGGCGACCGGCTCGGCAGCGACGCGTTCATCATCGGCGTGCGCTTGGCGGCGTTCGCGCTGATCCTCGTCGGCGCGGCGCTCATCCCGGCGCCCGTTCGCGCCGGCAGGGCGCTCAAGGTCAGCAGTGCAACCTGACGCGCGCTGCCGGCGACGACGCGGCCACGCTGCAATCGCGCCTGGAGTCCGCCGACGACGACGGAGCCGTCATGCCGCAGGTGGCAGTTCAGCCGGCGATCACCGACCCGGCCGCGCTCTTGCGGCACCTGGACGTCAGCGGTCACTTCCATCGCGACAGCCGCGCCGGTCGCGCGTATCACCGCGGGACCGTCTCCCTGCGCGAGAACGTGTCGCACGACAGCCTCCATGTCGCCGTCGACGACAACCGTCTGACGGCACACGTCGACCGCGTGTCGCCGTTGGCGGCGCCGTCGGAAGGCCCGTCCGGCTACGCGGCTGGACGGGCGGTCGCGCACAACCTGTCGGGCATGGCGCAGGACGTCGTGCGGCTGCTGCGCGGCCGTCTGGGAGATCACGGCTGCGAGCTGAATTGCGAGTGGGTGCAGGCGGCGCAACCGCCTGCGCCGCGGAGCTCGAGCGGCGTGCAGCTGGAGGCGCGGGTCGCCGGAGCGTTCGACGAGGCGCGGCTGCGATCGGCGCTGGGAGTGGCCTTCGGGCCGCGCACGGCCGCGCACGATCTCCTCGAGGTCGTCGACTGTCACGACGACGACGCGCTGGACAGCGCCCGAGCCCGGCTCCAGAGCACGCCGGTTGCGGTCGACCAGTGGCCGCCGCTGCGGACGTGCCTCGCGCGCCATCGCGCCGGTGATGTGCTCATGCTCACCCTCAACCACGCCGCCAGCGACGGGCGGGGTGCCCTGTGGGTGCTGCGGGCCGTCGCGCGCGCCTACGTCGGCGACGCCGCTGAGCCGCTCGATTTCCTCGCGACGCGCGACCTGCCGGTACGGCCGATGACCGGCCGTGCGTCGGCACCGGCGCGCGCCGCCACGCGCTTGACCGAGCGGCTGCGAAACCTCCTCGCCCGGCCCGCACGTCTTGCCGGCGACCAGGCCGGCGACGAGGCCGGATACGGCTTTCATCTATTTGCGCTGGCGGCCGCGGAGACCGGGCGCGTGAAGGCCGGCACGCGCGTGCTCACGACCGCCCTGCACCTCACCATCGGCGACTGGAACCAGCGTCACGGAGCGGACGCCGGGCGCGTGGCCGTGCTGGTCGCGGTCGACCTGCGTTCCGCGGACTGGGATGAGGAGACGATCGGCAACTTCTCGGTGACCGCTCGGCTGGCGACCAGCGCGCGCGATCGTTCCGAGCCGGCGTCGGCACTCAGGGCCATCAGCGACCAGGCCGAACGCAACGCACGCGACCGAACCGGCATCGCCCTCATCGCCGGACTGCGTCGCGCCGGCCTGCTCGCGCTATGGGCCAAGCAGTCGGCCGTGGTGCTCGAGCCCCTGACCGCGAACCGATCGCTCGACGCGGCCATGCTGTGTGACCTGGGCCGGTTGGAGGAGGCGCCGTCGTTCGGGCCGGACGCCGGTGAGACGGTGCAGCTGTGGTTCTCCACGCCCGTCAGGTCGGCCATCAGCCTGAGCCTCGGCGCGGTGGTGGTCAAACAGCGGCTGCACCTCACGCTGCGCTATCCGCGGCGGCTGTTTAGCGCCGCAGCCGCCAATCGCTTCTGCGAGTGCTACGTCGATCACCTTCGGCGGGTGGCCGCCGGCGGTGCCTCGTCCGACGAGCACGGGTTCTGGAAGTGACCCGCCCGCCTCGCGCACGGCGTCATCGCCGAGAGTGACTCGCGCGCCTCGCGCAGGATCGCCGCACAGCGGCTGCCCGGTCGGATGATGCGGCGACGCGGGGGGGCGAGTTCCGGTCGGCCGCGCCCTCTGTAGGGCATGGACCGCGACGACGCCCTGGACGCGCTGGCGGTCGCGCTGCGCGACCGGCTGCTCGGCGAGGCCGCCGAGGCGGGCGACGGCGCCGACATGCACGAGCGCGTCCGCGCGCTCGTCGACCGCGAGGCCGGGCTGCTCGACGACGACGCCCGCGCCCGGCTCGTCGCTCGCGTCGCCGAGCGCTCCTTCGGGCTCGGGCCGCTCGAGGCGCTGCTCGCCGATCCCTCGGTCGACGAGGTGATGGTCAACGGCCCGGGCCAGGTCTGGGTCGAGCGCGAGGGGCGGATCGAGCCGACCGCGGCGCGCTTCGACGGCGAGCCGGACCTGCGTCACGCCATCGAGCGGATCCTCGCGCCGCTCGGGCGGCGCGTCGACGAGGCCGAGCCGCTGTGCGATGCGAGGCTGCCCGACGGCTCGCGCGTGAACGTCGTCGTCGCGCCGCTCGCCCTGGATGGCTCGGTGCTCACGATCCGCCGCTTTCGCCGGCGCGGCTTCAGCCCCGACGATCTCGTCGCCAACGGCACGTGGGCGGCGCCGCTGCGCGACCTGCTGAGCAACGCCGTGCGGGCGCGCTGCAACGTGCTCATCAGCGGCGGGACGGGATCGGGGAAGACGACGACGCTCAACGCGCTGACCGCTTTCATCCCCGACGACGAGCGGATCGTCACCGTCGAGGACGCCGCCGAGCTGCGCCTGCGCCACGCCCACGTCGTGCGTCTCGAGGCGCGGCCCGCGTCCTTGGAGGGACGCGGCGAGGTGACGGTGCGCCGGCTCGTGCGCAACGCGCTGCGGATGCGGCCCGACCGGATCGTCGTGGGGGAGGTCCGTGGCGCGGAATCGCTGGACATGCTCAGCGCGATGTCCAGCGGGCACGACGGCTCGCTTTGCACCGTGCACGCGGGTTCGCCGGAGGAGGCGCTGCGGCGCGTCGAGACGCTCGCGCTGATGGCCGGCCTCGGGCTGCCGCACGAGGCGATCCGCGAGCAGGTCGCCTCGGCGCTCGATCTCGTCGTCCAGCAGGCGCGGCTCGCGGACGGCACGCGCAAGGTCGTCGCGGTCAGCGAGGTCGTGCGCGCCGCGGGCGGGGTGGGTGGGGGCCGTATCCGTGAGCTCTACGCGCTGCGCGACGGTCGCGCGACGTGGCGGTCTCCCGCCGGCGACGTGCTCGCCGCACGGCTTGCGCAGGCGGCGGCGTGACGCTTGCGGTGGCGCTCGCCGGCCTGGCCGGCGTGTGCGCCGTGCTCGCCGCGTGGGAGGCGATCGCGGCGGCCGAGCAGGAGCGGCTCGTGCATGCCGTCGCGCGCTGGTGTGAGCCGGCGCTGGACATCCTGCGCTCCGGCCGCGAGCCGACCGATCCCGAGCGGCGGCGGCTCGTCGCCCTCGGCGCGCTGTGCCTGCTCGGCGCGGGCTGGCTCGTCGCCGGTCTGTGGGTCGGCCTCGCGCTCGGCGCCGCCGCTCCATGGGTCGCGCGGGCGGCGCTGCGGATGCGCCGGCGCCGGCGGCGGGCGCAGGTCGCGGCGCACGCGCCGGCGATCGCACGAGCGCTCGGCGACGCGCTGGCCGCTGGTCACAGCGTCCGGGGCGCGATCGGGGCGGCTGCCGACGGTGGCGGCGTTCCCGGTCCGGCGGGCGACGAGCTGCGGCTCGCCGCGGCCGCCCTGGACCTCGGGGAGCGGACCGACGACGTGCTGCGCGCGCTCGCCCGTCGCAGCGGTCCGGGCTCGTGCGACACGATCGTCGCGGCCGTCCTGCTGCAGCGCGATGCCGGCGGAGACCTCGCCGGCCTGCTGCGCTCGCTCGCCCAGGCCCTGGAGGAACGCGCGCGAGCGGGCGCCGACGCGCGCTCGGCCACGGCGCAGGCGCGCTTCACGGCATGGATCGTCACCGGCATGCCGCTCGGCGGGCTCGTGCTCGGCGAGCTCGCGCATCCGGGGTTCGTCGCCGGGCTCGTCTCGGCACCGATGCCGGCGCTGCTCGCCGCGACCGCGATGGTGCTCCAGGTCGTGGCGCTCGTCTGCGTCCGGCGCATCTCGCGCATCGGGCAGCCGTGCTGAGCGCGGCGGCGATCCTCGCGGCGTGTGCCGGCGCGTGCGCCGGCGCGGCGGTTGTCGAGCTCGTCGGTGCGCCGCGCGCTCGTCGCGCGCCGCGCGAGGCGTCGGTCGCCGGTCTCACCGCGCTGCTCGTCCGGCTCGGCCGCCGTGCGCGCGTCCCCGTCGCTCACCGCGAGCTCGAGGCGCGGATCGCCGCCGCCGGCTCGCCGCTGAACCTCTCGGCCTCCGACGTGATGGCGCTCAAGGGCGCGCTCGCGCTCGCGCTGCTGCTCGGCACGGTTCCGCTGCTCACGGCGCTGCCCGGGCGGCTCGGCATCGTCGCGCTGCTGTGCGCGCCGGCGGCGGGCTTCCTCGCTCCCGACGTCGCGCTGGCTCGCCGCGCGCGGCGGCGCGGCGAGCGCATGGCCCATGAGCTCGCCGACGTGCTCGACCTGCTGCGCGTGGCGGTCCAAGCGGGCCTGCCGATCGGGCGGGCGCTGGGCGAGGTGGGGCGGCGTGCGGGCGGCGAGTTGGCGGCCGAGCTGCGGGCTTGCGCGGCGCGCATGGAGATGGGGGCGAGGCGCGCCGCGGCGCTCGAGGTTCTCGTCGCGCGGTGCCCGGTCGCCGCGGTTGCGAGTCTCGCCGCGGCGATCGCCCGAGCGGACCGGCACGGCGCGCCGCTGGCACCGGTGCTCGAGGCGCTGGCTGTGGAGGCGCGGGGCGAACAGGCCCGGCGGCTGCGCGACGAGGCGGCGCGGGCGGCGCCGAAGATTCAGCTCGTGGTGGCGCTGGTGTTGGTGCCGGCGGTGATGCTCCTGGTCGGCGCCGTGCTGATTCAGGCGCTCGTGCCGCCTGGTTGACGAAACAGCATCGATTAAAGGATGAGAGTTCGGCGACGGGGCGGCTCGCACGGCCAGAAGTGACCGATGTCGTGTGCGCGGCTGATCAACGGTCACAAGTGCACCGCATAGGACCACATGTGACCGTTCTCGCGCCGACGATGCAACATCGGTCACTTGTGGTCGTCCCGGAGCCCGATCGCACCGCGCGATTCACCCGACTCCTTTATCGATGCTTTTTCACACCACCACGCGCCCTTACAGCCCCACCACCTCAACCTTCCCCGCCGCCGGCTCCAAGAACAGCGCCGTTCGCTTCGCCTCCGCCCGGATCTCGGCCCGCGCCGACCGCCCGATCGCCACATGCGGCTCGATCACGACGCGAACCACCCGCGACCCCAGCTTCAGCCGCCAGCTCGCCGCGACCCGGCCGTCCACGGTCAGCGTCTGGTCGCCGCTCAGCGTCAGCCGCAACGGCTGGACCTCCACGGGGATGATCCGCTCGCGGTCGTCGTAGGCCAGCAGCGCCTGATCCCACCGCGACAGGAAGCGCACCGGCAGCGCGGTCGACGCCGGCGGCAGCGGCTGGCCGGGCAGGTCGAACAGCTCGACGCCCTGCGAGTCGCGAAACGACAGCACGGAAAGCCGCTCCCACGCGCCCGCGAAGTCCCGCTGCGCCTCGCCGGCCCACGCCGCCACGTCGCGCCGGCTCGCCGGGCCGAACGCGCCCAGATACCGGGCCAGCACGAGTGCCGCCGCGTCGACCGGGTCGGGCAGCGGACGCGGATCGACGACGAAGCTCGGCCGTCGCCGGTCGCGCCAGTACCCGGCCGGCGGCAGCTGCACGAGCGGCAGCAGCGTGCGGGCGAAGCTCACCGCGGTCCACGGCTCGCCGGTCACGCCCTCGTAGCGCCCCACGCGCTCGCGGATCTCGATGTTCGTGCGCGGCTCGGTCAGCCAGGCGCCGAGCTCCGCCGTGACCGCGCCCTCGTCGAGGTGCGCGTAGGTCTTGCGCCACGCCCGCATCCGCTTCTGGCGGGTGAGCTGCGCGTAGGCGATGTACTCGCCGGCGGCGACGAGGTGCAGCGTGTGGCGCATGATCGTCGTCTTCACCACCGTGCGATCCGAGATCGCGGCCTGCAGCGCATCGCCGGTGAAGCCCCGAAGCCGAGCGGCGAGCGCGACGTACGGCGCGGGGGAGTCCTGCGCCTGCAGCGGCGTGAGGCGGCGGATCGCCTCCGCGGGCGCCAGCGACCGGCGCTCGAGCAGCATCTGGCGGGCGGCGTGCGCGGCGGTGAGCTCGGGGCGGCTGAGGGTCCGCATCGCCGTGAGCCTACGTCCTCACGACGATCTCTCCGAGACGCGCCCACGACCTCCCACCCAATGCACACCGAGCGGCGGAATCACGCGCAAAGCGCAAGATCGCACCCAGATCGACCCTCCTGCAAGTTCGCGTGCGTGCACAACGGACGAATAGGCGCGCCGCCCGATCCCGCAAAAATCCCTGCTAAATCACCACTTTTCCGCGGATATCTGCCAACCGTGGTTCTGCGTGGGGGAAAATGTGGGGGATTGGTTGCAGAGTGGGGGAAAGTGGAGTAGCTTCGCCGCAGCGAGCCGGTCTCCGGACCGGATTGAGAGCCGGGGTGGAGGGGCTCCTCCCACCCCTCCACCTCGGCTCAACTCCTTCGACTCACCAAGGCCATGGCCTTCCGCGGAACCTTCGACTACTCCCTCGACGCGAAGAACCGGCTCACGGTTCCTGCCCGCTTTCGCGCCGCGCTCTCCGAGGGCGTCGTCCTCGCCAAGGGCTTCGAGCGCTGTGTCGCCGTCTGGACCCCGCGCGCGTACGACGCATACACGCAGTCGGCGCTCGGCGGCTTTCGCCCGGTGTCCGAGGAGGCCCGCAAGCTGGCGCGCTTCTTCGCCGCCAACGCCCTCGACACCGAACTGGACGCGGCCGGCCGGGTCATGGTGCCCCCTTTTCTCGTCGAGCACGCCGGCCTCTCCAAGGAGGTCGTCGTGACGGGCTCGGGCGACGCCCTCGAGGTCTGGGATCGCTCCGTCTGGGCCGACTACAACGCCGCGCTTGCCTCTGATGTCACCGAGATCACCGCATCCCTTGGCCACACTGCTTGACATGACCATTCCGCACGTGCCGGTCCTGGCCGGCGAGGCGATCGAGCTGCTCGACCCGCGCCCGGGCCAGGTCGTCGTCGACTGCACGTTCGGGGCGGGCGGCCACGCGCGCCTGTTCGGCGAGCGGATCGGCGCCGAGGGCACGCTCATCGCGATCGACCGCGACCCGGTGGCGGCCGAGCGCTTCACGGAGCTCGCGTCCGAGCTGGACAGCTCGACGCGCTTCATCCGCGCGTCGTTCGTCGAAGGCCTCGAGCAGCTTCGGCAAGAGGGCGTGCGCGCGGACATCGTGCTCATGGACCTCGGCATGTCCTCGATGCAGATCGACACCTGGCAGCGCGGCTTCTCCTACTCCTACGACGCGCCGCTGGACATGCGCATGGACCCGACGCTCGAGCTCACCGCGCACGAGCTCGTCAACCAGGCCGAGTCGCGCCGCCTCGAGGCGATCTTCCGCGAGCTCGGGGAGGAGCGCTACGCGCGCCAGATCGCCCGCGCGATCGTCCGCGCCCGCGCCAAGCAGGAGATCGCCTCGACGATCGAGCTCGTCGATGTCGTCAGCTCCGCCGTCCCCGCACCGGCCCGCTTCGCCGGCGGCCACCCCGCCAAGCGCGTCTTTCAGGCGTTGCGGATCGCCGTCAACGACGAGCTCGGCCAGCTCGACGCCGCGCTGCCGCTCGCCTGGGGCGTGCTGCGCGTCGGCGGCCGCTTCGCCGGCATCTCCTTCCATTCGCTCGAGGATCGCCGCGTCAAGCGGTTCATCGTCGCGCGCGCGCAGGGCTGCATCTGCCCGCCGGACCTGCCGGTCTGCGGCTGCGGCCGCGAGCCCGAGGCCGAGCTTCGCAGTCGCCGAGCGGTCGCGCCCACCGCGGGCGAGATCGCGGCCAACCCGCGTGCGCGCTCCGCGCGCCTGCG
Source organism: uncultured Actinomycetes bacterium (assembly GCA_963705315.1). Classification (GTDB taxonomy): domain Bacteria; phylum Actinomycetota; class Thermoleophilia; order Solirubrobacterales; family Solirubrobacteraceae; genus CADCVQ01. The sequence goes on along the minus strand of OY970068.1, from coordinate 2,676,110 downwards.
TGTCGCCACAAAGGTCAGGGAGGACATGCCATGAGCCGCACCGCCGCTGCCACGGCCCCCGCACACGATCCGCGCATCAAGCGCTCGAGCGGCGTCGCGATCCCGCGGCGCTCCTCGGGGCCGGCCTCCGACCCGCACCGGGCCGAGCCGCGTCCGCGCACGCATCTGCACCCGCGCCCGCTGCGCGTGGTCTCGGGCGGCGGCGCCGCGCTCGCCTCGATCGCCCTCAATGTCTCGGGCAGCCGCGCGATGGACCGCCTCGTACGCAGCCGCGGCTGGATCGTCATCGTCGGCTTCGGCCTGATCGGCATCGTCGCGATGCAGGTCTCGCTGCTGAAGCTCAACGCCGGCATCGGTCGCGCGGTCGAGACGGCGGCGACGCTCGAGCGCAGCAACGCCGAGCTGCGCCTGGACGTCTCGAAGCTCAGCGCGACCGACCGCGTGCAACGCCTCGCCGCCGAGCGCGGGTTCACGATGCCGGCCCCAGCCGACGTCGGCTACATCCAATCCGGCGATCTCGCGCGTGACGGACGCCGCGCGGCCAAGAACATGCGCCCGCCCGATCCCAGCGCGGTCGTCGCCGCGCCGACGATCGCTCAGCCCGCACTGCCGCAGACCGACAGCGCCGTCGTGGCCAACGGGCCGGGGTCGGCGGCACCGAACACCGCCACCACCATCGCGCCGGCCAACGCCGACGGCACGCCGGCCACCCCCGGCACCCAGCAGACGACCACGCCGCCCGCACAGACGCCACCGGTGTCCGGCGGCGCGACGCCGGCGACCGGCGCCACGTCGTCGGGTGGGGTCGCGCCCCCACAGGGTCAGTAAGTGTGGGACTGACCCAGCGGCGCATCGGCCTGCTCTTCGCGCTCTTCCTCGCGCTGCTCCTCCTGGCGGCCGCTCGCACGATGTGGCTCGGCGGCGTGCGTGCCAACTCGCTGCAGCAGGCGGCCGCGACGCAGCAGGTCGACAACCTTGAGGTGCCCGCCCGGCGCGGGACGATCACCGACCGCCACGGCGTCGAGCTCGCGGTGTCCGAGCCCGCCGAGGACGTCGCGGTCACGCCGTACCTCGTCAAGTCGCCGCTCAGGGCGGCCAAGCGCCTCGCGCCGCTGATCGACCTGACCGAAACCGAGATCCTGCGCAGCCTGAGCCGGCGCGACACCGGCTTCGTCTACCTCGCGCGGAAGGTGTCGGGCAAGAAGGCGGCGCAGATCCGCAAGCTCAAGATCGAGGGCGTCCAGTTCGTTCCCACGGCACGGCGCGAGTACCCGCGCCGCTGGCTGGCCTCGCAGGTCATGGGCGCGGTCGGGACCGACGGCGACGGGCTCTCGGGCCTCGAGTACTCGCAGGAGCGCACGCTCGGCGGCGACGACGGCAAGCGGCGGATCGTCAAGGACGCGCTCGGCGACCCGATCACCGTGCAGGAGACCGAGCGCGCTCGCGCGGGCGAGGACCTCGAGCTCACGCTCGACGCGCAGCTGCAGGACAAGGTCGAGGACGTGCTCGCCCAGGTCGGCGCCGTGTGGCGGCCCAAGGGCGCCACCGCCGTCGTCATGAACCCGCACAACGGCGCGGTGCTCGCGCTGGCCAACTGGCCGCGCGTCGACGCCAACGACCTCGGCGGCGCGCCGCCATACGCATCGCAGAACCGGGCCGTCGGCTTCAACTACGAGCCGGGCTCGACGTTCAAGGCCTTCACGGTCGCCGGCGCGCTCGAGGAGAACGTCGTCAAGCCCGACGACTACTTCCACCTGCCGCCGTCGATCACGGTGGCCGACCGCGAGATCGGCGAGGCCCACGACCGCGGCGCGGTGGATCTGACGACGTCGCAGATCCTCTCGCAATCCTCGAACGTCGGCACCGTGCGCATCGGCCAGCGGCTCGGCAAGCGGCGCTTCGCCGCCTGGGTGGAGCGCTTCGGCTTCGGGCGCAAGACCGGCATCGCGCTGCCCGGCGAGGAGACCGGCCAGGTGCTCGCCCGCGAGGACTACTCGGGCTCGTCGATCGGGAACCTGCCGATCGGCCAGGGCAACTCCGTCACGCCGATCCAGCTCACCACGGCGTACGCCGCGATCGCCAACGGCGGCATCCTGCTGCGCCCGCGGATCATCACGCGGATCGGCGACACGCGGACCCCGCGCCAGCCGGGTAAGCGGATCCTCTCGGGCCGCACCGCCGCGCAGATCCGGACAATGCTCGAGGGCGTCCTCGCGGCCGGCGGCACCGCCAGCCAGGCCGCGATCGAGGGCTACTCGCTCGCCGGCAAGACCGGCACGGCGAACAAGATCGAGGAGACCGGCCCGAGCAAGGGCGAGTACTCAAAGACGCGCTACATCGCATCCTTCGCCGGCTTCGCGCCGGCGCGGCGGCCGAAGCTCCTCGTGACCGTCATGGTCGACGAGCCGCAGGGCGACATCTACGGCTCGGAGGTCGCGGCGCCGGCGTTCCAGGAGATCATGCGCTTCGCGCTGCCGTACCTGGGCATCGCTCCGGGGTGACGGATCAGGGCTGGGTTCGCCTGGTTTCCAAAACCGCATCGATAAAGAGATGAGCGGAGGACCGCAGGGAGGGTTCACCGGCGTCCTGAAGATCGACATGGCTGAAAACCACCGTATCGGTGCATCTCATCCGTCTCGATTACTCAGGACGCCCCCGCCTGCCGCGGCCGCCTCGCGACCGCGGCACCGCCCCTACCCACATCCTTTATCGATGCTGTTTCGTCAACCGCGCGAAGCCGGCGATGACGGGTCGGGTCCGCACTCCGCACTAGAGTGCGGACCGATGACGTTGCACGATGTGCTCGGCGACGCGGCCTCGGACAGTCCGCCGGTCGAGGTCGCAGCGCTCGCCTACGACAACCGGCGCGTCGAGCCGGGAACGGTGTTCTTCTGCGTTCGTGGCTTCACGCGCGACGGCCACGACTTCGCCCCCGACGCGGTGGCGCGCGGCGCGGCCGCGCTCGTCGTCGACCACCCGCTCGGGCTCGGGGTTCCCGAGGTCGTCGTCGAGGACGTGCGCGCGGCGATGGCGCCCGCCGCCGCGCGGCTGCACGGCGATCCGACGGCGGCGCTGCGCACGATCGGCGTCACCGGCACGAACGGCAAGACGACCACGACGTACCTCGTGCGCGCGCTGCTCGAGGCCGCCGGCCGCCCGACCGGCCTGCTCGGCACGGTGACGTCGATCATCGGCGGCGCCGAGCATGAGGTGGCGCGCACGACGCCCGAGGCGATCGACCTCCAGGCGACGTTCGCGCAGATGCTCGCCGCGGGCGACACGGATTGCGTCATGGAGGTCTCAAGCCACGCCCTCGAGCTCGGGCGCGTCGACGCGATCCACTGGGCTGCGGCGATCTTCACGAACCTCACCCAGGACCATCTCGACTTCCATCCGACGATGGAGGACTACTTCGCCGCCAAGCGCCGCCTGTTCGCGGCGGCGCCCGGCATCGCGGTGATCAACATCGACGATCCATACGGCCGCCGGCTGGCCGCGGAGATCGATGGCGACGTGATCACCGTCGGCATCGACAGCGCGGACGCCGACCTGCGCGCCACCGGCGTGCACAGCGACTTCGGCGGCTCGACGTTCCGCGCCGGCGCGCTTGAGCTGCGCACGCCGCTGCCGGGCCGCTTCAACGTCATGAACGTCCTCGGCGCCGTCGCGGCGGTGCGGGCGCTCGGCGTCGATGACGCGACGATCGCCGCCGCGCTGCCCGAGGCCGGTCGCGTCCCCGGCCGCTTCGAGCCCGTCGACGCGGGCCAGGACTTCGCCGTGCTCGTCGACTACGCCCACACCCCCGATTCGCTGGAGAACGTGCTCGCCGCGGCGCGCCCGCTCACGCGCGGGCGGCTTGTCTGCGTGTTCGGCTGCGGCGGCGACCGCGACCGCGGCAAGCGCCCGCTCATGGGCGAGATCTCGGCGCGGCTGGCGGACCTCACGATCGTGACGTCGGACAACCCGCGCTCGGAGGATCCCGCGGCGATCGTCGCCGAGATCCTCACGGGCATCGAGGACCGCGCATCGACGGAGGCGATCGTCGATCGCCACGCCGCGATCGAGCGCGCGATCGGGCTCGCGGGGGAGGGCGACGTCGTCGTCATCGCCGGCAAGGGGCACGAGCAGGGCCAGGAGTTCGAGGGCGGGCGCAAGCTCGCGTTCGACGACGTGCAGGTCGCTCGCGAGGCGCTGCGTGCGCGACTGGTCGCCTGAACAGGTCGCGCTGGCGGCGGGCGCGCGCCTTGTGCGCGCCTCGCCGGCCCCGCCCGACGACGTGCCCGGCCCGCTGCGGGTGACGATCGACTCGCGCGACGTGCGCCCCGGCGACCTGTTCGTCGGGCTGCCCGGCACGCGGGTCGACGGCGGGCAGTTCGCCCAGCAGGCACTGGCGGACGGCGCATGGGGCGTGCTCGTCGCGCCGGATCACGCCCGCCTTGACTATTGCGGCGTCGTCATCGACAGCGACGAGCCGCTCGCGGCGCTGCAGTCGCTCGCCCGCACCTGGCGGCGCTGGCTCGGCGCGCAGGTGATCGGCATCACCGGCTCGACCGGCAAGACGTCGACGAAGGATCTGCTCGCCGCGATGCTCGCGCAGGACCGCCACGTCACGGCGAGCGCGCAGAACCTCAACACGGAGATCGGGCTGCCGCTGACGATCCTCGGCGCGCCGGAGCGCACGCAGGCGCTCGTGCTCGAGATGGCGATGCGCGGCGCCGGCCAGATCGCGGAGCTCGCCGCGATCGCCGAGCCCGACGTCGGCGTCATCGTCAACGTCGGGCCGGTCCACCTCGAGCTGCTCGGCTCGATCGAGGCCGTCGCCGCCGCCAAGGCCGAGCTCATCGCCGGGCTGCGGCCGGGCGCGACGGCGGTGATCCCCGCGGGCGAGCCGCTGCTCGACGCCCACCTGCGCGACGACGTCGACGTCGTGACGTTCGGGGCGGGCGGCGACGTGTCGGAGCTGCCCGACGACCTCGAGCTGCCGTTCACCTCGGCGCACATGGTCAGCAACGCGCTGGCCGCGCTCGCCGCCGCGCAGGCGGTTGGAGCGCGGCCGACCGGGCTGCTCGATGTCGAGCTCAGCGCGCTGCGCGGCCAGCGCATCGAGCTGCCCGGGCCGGTCCTCGTCATCGACGACTGCTACAACGCCAACCCGATGTCGATGCGTGCCGCCCTCGACGATCTTGCCGTGTCCGCGTCCGGGCGCAAGCTCGCCGTGCTCGGCGACATGCTCGAGCTCGGGCCCGACGAGGGCCGCTTCCACGACGAGATCGGGACCTACGCCGGCGAGGCCGCGGTCGACGTGCTCGTGACCGTCGGCCCGCTCGCCGCGCGGATGGCCGACACCTTTCCCGGTGAGACCCACGCTGCCGCCGACGCCGCCGAGGCGGCCGCGCTCACGCGCGAGCTGCTGCGCCCCGGCGACACGGTCGTCGTGAAGGCCTCGCGCGGCGTCGGCCTCGAGGTCGTCGCGCAGAGCCTGCAGGCCGGGGCGGCGAAGGACTAGCCAGAAATGGGCGAGGTCCTCATCGCCGGCACCGCGGCGCTGCTCATCTGCATCTTCCTGTCGCCGAAGTTCATCCAGTTCCTGCGCGAGCGCGAGTTCGGCCAGTTCATCCGCGCCGAGGGCCCCGAGGGCCACCACGCCAAGGCGGGCACGCCGACGATGGGCGGGATCATCATCTTCACGTCGATCTCGATCCCGTTCCTGCTCATGTCCGACTACGACTGGCGGGCGGTCGGGGTCTACGCGGCGGCGATGGGCTGCGCGCTCATCGGCTTCGCCGACGACTACATCAAGATCGTGCGCCGCCGCTCGCTCGGGCTCAGCGCGAAGATGAAGCTCGGAATCACGATCCTCATCTCGATCGGGCTGTGGTACATCGCGACGGAGAAGGCCGGGCTGCCGCAGACGCTGCGCCTGCGCTTCATCGACTACCAGGTCGACCTGAGCTTCCTCGCCGGGATCCCGTTTCTGATCCTCATCTACCTCGTCTTCGCCGCCACGACGAGCGCGGTGAACCTCACCGACGGCCTGGACGGGCTCGCGGCCGGCTGCGCCGCGATCGTGCTGCTCTGCTACATCGGGATCACGTTCATCACCGCGGGCCAGAAGGACCTCGCGCTGCTGTCGGCGTGTCTCGTCGGCGCGTGCGTCGGCTTTCTGTGGTTCAACGCCTTCCCCGCGACGATCTTCATGGGGGACACCGGATCGCTCGGCTTAGGTGGCGCGATCGCGGGGCTAGCGATCATGACGAAGACCGAGATCCTGCTGATCCTCATCGGCGGTATCTTCGTCGTCGAGGCGCTCAGCGTCGTCATCCAGGTCTTCTCGTTTCAGACGTTCCGCAAGCGCGTCTTCCTCATGGCGCCGATCCATCACCACTTCGAGCTCATGGCGTGGTCGGAGACGAAGATCATCCTGCGCTTCTGGATCGTGGCGGCGATCTGCAGCGCGATCGGCTTCACGCTGTACCAGCAATCCGTCGTTCCGTAGCTAGTGGGCCTTCTCCGAACATTCCACCGCAAACGCCGCGCGCCGATCGCCGTCTGGCGGCGTCCTCGGAAGGGGCAATGGGCCTGCCATTGCACCCTTCCTGCGTCCTTGCCAGTCGGCGCCGGCATCACGGCGTTGCCGGCGCAATGTCCAGAGAAGACCCACTAATGGGAGGGGCGCGCCCGCCGCTGCCGCCGGGACCGTGGCTCGTCGTCGGGCTCGCGCGGTCGGGGATCGCCGCCGCGCGGACCCTGAGCGCCCGGGGCGAGGACGTCGTCGCCGTCGACGCCGGTCGCCCCGACTTGCCCGATGACATCACCGCGCATCTCCAGACCGATGGGCTCGCGCAGCTCGCGCACGCCCGCGCCATCGTCAAGTCGCCGGGCGTGCCACGCGAGGCCGCGGTCATCGCGACCGCGCGCGAGCGCGGGATCCCGGTCGTCGGCGAGCTCGAGCTCGGCTGGACGCTGCTCGAGAACGAGTTCATCGCGGTGACCGGCACGAACGGCAAGACCACGACGGTGCACCTGCTCGGCCACATCCATCGTGAGGCGGGCGTGGCGGTTGCCGTGGCGGGCAACGTCGGCACGGCGCTCAGCGGTCTTGCGGGTGAGCTCGATCCCGCCGCGGTCGTCGTCTGCGAGGCAAGCTCGTTTCAGCTCGAGGACACGACGTACTTCGCGCCCGAGGGGGCGGTGCTGCTGAACGTGCAGAGCGATCACCTCGACCGCCACGGCACGCGCGAGGACTACCTCTCAGCGAAGCTGAAGGTCTTCGCCAACCAGGGCAACGACGATGTCGCCGTCGCCCCGTTCGGCCTCGGCGTCGAGGACCTCGGTGGCTGCGCCCGCCGCGTGTGCTTCGGCGGCGACGGCGAGCTCGCCGACCGCACCGGGCACCTGTGGTGGGACGAGCAGCCGCTCATCGCGCACGACGAGATCCGCCTGCGCGGCACGCACAACCGCGCGAACGCGGCGGCGGCGGCGGCGATCGCGCTCGCGCGCGGCATCGAGCCCGATGCCGTGCGCGCCGGGCTGCGCAGCTTCCCCGGCGTCGAGCACCGCCTGGAGGAGGTCGCCACCCACGACGGCGTCGTCTACGTCAACGACTCCAAGGCGACGAACGTCGCCTCGACGCTCGTCGCGCTGGCGAGCTTCGACGTTGCGGTCCACCTGATCCTCGGCGGCCAGGGCAAGGGCCAGGACTTCTCCGCGCTGCGCGGCGGCGCGCACGCGGCCTACCTCATCGGCGAGGCCGCCGAGCAGCTCGAGCGCGAGGTGGGCGGCGCGCGCTGCGGCGACCTGGAGACCGCTGTCTTGCGTGCGCGCGACGCCGCTCGGCCCGGCGACGTCGTGCTGCTGTCACCGGCCTGCGCGAGCTTCGATCAGTTCGCCGACTACGAGGCGCGCGGCCGCGCCTTCAAGGCGCTCGTCGCGTAGCGCGCGAAGAGGGCGAGCGGCCCGGCGCCGGCGGCGAAGCGTAAGGATCCGCGCCGGCGCGCAAGCTGCTCCAGCTCGCGCGCTCGGTGCGTCCGTAGTGGGCGCGCTCAGCCGAGCGCGTCGACCTTGATCGCCGTCAGCCCCGCCTCGTCAACGTACACGCTGTTCCAGGTTCGGCTGCAGATGAGCTGGACCGGACCTCCCGCGTGCACGATGCCGGAGGTCAGCGAGAGTGATTTCTGCTCGCTGGTATACGTGTCGTCGGCCAGCATGTACACGCTGGCGGTGTGGTAGCCGGGGATCGTGCAGTCGATGATTCCGATGCCACCCATGTAGCCGGCGGGGCTGCCGGCGCCCCGGGCATCGACGGAGGCGGTCAGGATGTACTTTCCAGCCGGGAGGTCCTTGGTGATGATGACCTTGTCGTAGACGTCGACGAGGATGTCGGAGGCCTTCCCGGCGTATCCCACGCTTGCTCCCGACGCGCCGGGAGGACCCTGCGGACCCTGCGGGCCCTGCGGGCCCTCGGGCGCGTCGTTGGCCTTGAAGTCGCGTGTCGTCAGCGTGCCGTTCTTGATCTTCGCCGACGTCACGGCGTTCTTCTTGATCTGCTTGGCGCCGACGCTGTTCTTCGGCAGCTTCAGCGCGGCGTAGCTCGTCCCGCCCAGCGAGACGATCAGCGCGACCGACGCGATGACGAGCGCCGGCGACGGCCAGCGCGAATGACGCTTCATGAGATGCCTCCTGTGGATCCGGTCTGGATGGGACGAACGCGCCCGTGAACAGGGCGTGACCGGACCGCGAACATCGTTCACCGCCGCTGCCGCGGGTGTGAACGTCTAGCGCGTGCCGCGCGAGAAGTCGCGGCGATCGATGTCGCGACCGATCGTGCTGGGGATCCGCGCGCCGGGCGCGTCGCCGTCGTCGACGCTGTAGGGCCGCTGGTTGATCGCGCTGCCCGTGCGCGTGTAGTAGCCATGCGCGATGGCGAAGAAGAAGATGACGACGAAGGCGAGGAACGCCCAGGTGCCGCCGGCGAGTGCGATGGCGATGTGCATGCTCCTCAGGATGAACGGTACGGCTGCAGAACCCGTGTGACATCGGACACATGTCCGCGCCGCCGGTGTGATGTGTGACAGGCGGCACGCAGAACCTCGTGCGAGGACTCCCGCCGTGGCCGTCGAACAGGTGCCTGATGGGCTCTGCCGCCGGGCCTCAGACAGACAAGAAGCGAACGCCGAAGCCGGTCGAGTACAACATCCTGCTCACGGCGACGCTCTGCCTGCTCGCGGCCGGAGCGGTGATGGTCTACAGCGCCTCGTCCGCGCGCACGCTGCTCGAGACGGGCGGCGACGGCACCGGATACCTCGTGAAGTACCTGGCGTACGGCACGATCGGCCTGGTGCTCATGCAGGTCCTCGCGCGCGCCGGCGGCATGGACCTCGTCCGGCGCATCACGCCGGCGTTGCTGGGATTCGCCTTCGTCCTGCTGCTCGCGGTCAAGCTGCCGGGAATCGGCGTGCGGATCAACGGCGCCCAGCGCTGGATCGGCGCCGGGCCGCTGCAGTTCCAGCCATCCGAGCTCATGAAGCTCGCGCTCGTGCTCTACGCCGTGGGGCTGCTCGCCGCGCACCCGGCGAAGCTGCGGACGTTCAAGGGCATCGCCAGCCCGCTGCTGCTCGTCGCCGGCGCCGCGGTCCTGCTCATCGCCTCGCAGCCCGACCTCGGCACGGCGCTCGTCATCGCGTTCACGCTCGGGGCGCTGCTGCTCGTCGCCGGCGTACCGATGCGGCTGCTCTACACGATGGCCGGGGCCGCCTCTGCGCTGATCATCATCTTCGTCCTCATCGAGCCCTACCGCGCGGCGCGCCTGACGGCGTTCCTCAACCCGTGGGCGCACTCGGACTCGATCGGCTTTCAGGCCGTGCAGGGGCAGATCGCACTCGGCTCGGGCGGCCTGTTCGGCGTCGGGCTCGGTGAATCGGTGCAGAAGGTCTTCTACCTGCCCGAGGCGCACACGGACTTCATCCTCGCCGTCATCGGCGAGGAGATCGGCGTCGCCGGCGTGTGCGGCGTGCTGTTCCTCTACGGGCTGATCGGCTACGCCGGGCTGCGCACCGCGAAGGCGGCGACGACCCGCTACGGCGCGCTGCTCGCCGCCGGCCTGACCGCGCTCATCCTCTGCCAGGCGCTGCTGAACATCTTCGCGGTGCTCGGACTCGCCCCGCTGACCGGCGTGCCGCTGCCGTTCATCTCGTCGGGATCGAGCAGCCTGCTCGTGCTGCTGGCGACGATGGGCCTGCTGCTGAACGTCGCCGCGCGCAACGAGATGCACCTCGCCGCGGCCCCCGACCTCGGCTGGCGTCGGGAGGATGCGCAAGGATCCCGGCGTGCTCAAGGTGCTGATCGCGGCAGGCGGGACGGCCGGGCACGTGGTGCCCGCGCTGGCGGTCGCCGAGCGGCTGAGGGCGGCCGGGGCTGAGGTCGTCTTCGTCGGCGGCGAGCGCGCCGAGGCGCAGCTCGTGCCGGCGGCGGGCTATGAGCTGCGGACGATCCGCGTCGAAGGGCTGAGCCGGACGAACCCGATTCGCGCCGCGCGTGCATGTCTGCGCGCGGGCGTCGCGGCCGGCGCTGCGGCGCGCATCGTGCGCGAGCTGCGGCCGTCCGCGGTGCTCGGTGGCGGCGGCTACGTCGCCGGACCGGTTGGCCTCGCGGCGGCGGCGGCGCGCGTGCCGCTCGTCCTGACGGAGGCCGACAGCCACCTCGGCGTCTCCAACCGCCTGCTCGCGCCGCTCGCCCGGCGGGTGTGCCTCGCGTTTGCGATCGCCGGGCGGACGGGCGAGCGCTATCTCGTCACCGGCCGCCCGGTGCCGCCGCCGGCGCACGACATCGCGGCGGCGCGCGCGCGCTTTGATCTGCGCGTCGGCGAGACGTGCGTGCTCGTCTTCGGCGGCTCGCTCGGCGCGCGGACGGTCAACGAAGCCGCCGTCGAGGCGTTTGCCGCCACGCCCTTTCGCGTGCTGCACGCGGCCGGCGAGCGCGACCACGCCGCGCTCATCGACCGCGTCGGAGGTCCGCACTACGACCTGCGCGCGTACATCGAGGACTTCGCACAGGCGCTCGCCGCCTGCGACCTGTGTGTGGCGCGAGCGGGCGGCTCGATCTTCGAGATTGCGGCGGCCGGCAAGCCGGCGATCCTCGTGCCCTATCCGTACGCGAGCGCCGATCACCAGACCGCCAACGCGCGCTGGATGGCCGACGGCGGGGCCGCCGTGGTCGTGCTCGACAGCGAGCTGACGCCTGCCCGGCTCGGCCAGGAGGTCGGCGCGCTGCTCGGCGACCCGCAGCGGCTGGCGGCGATGGCGGCAGCGTCCGCCGCGCTGGCACGCCCGGATGCCGCGCAGCGGATCGCCGACGAGGTGCTGGCGGCGGCGCGGGGCGAGGCGCGATGAGCCAGCCCGCCGCCTGGACCGCCCGCCGCCTGCACTTCGTCGGGATCGGTGGCGCGGGGATGAGCGGCCTCGCGCTCGTCGCGCGCGCGCTCGGCGCCGATGTGACCGGATCTGATCAGGCCGACTCCGTGTACCTCGAGCGCGTGCGCGAGGCGGGGATCGCGCCGGTCATCGGCCACGCCGCCGAGAACGTGCCCGACGGCGAGGATGTGCAGCTCGTCGTCTCGACGGCGATCGCCGCCGACAACCCGGAGCGCGCCGCCGGGCGCGAGCGCGGCCTGGCCGAGCTGCATCGCGGGCGGCTGCTCGGCGAGGTGAGCCGGCTGCGGCGCACGATCGCGATCGCCGGGACGCACGGCAAGACGACCACCGCATCGATGGTCGTGCACGCGCTGCGCGCGCTCGGCTGGGATCCGTCCTACCTCGTCGGCGGCGAGCTGCGCGGCACGGGGCGCAACGCGGCGCTCGGGGCGGGCGAGTGGCTCGTCGTCGAGGCCGACGAGTCCGACCGCTCGTTTCTCGAGCTGCAGCCCGAGATCGCGGTGGTCACGAACATCGAGCTCGACCACCACACGACCTACCCGTCGCACGTCGAGCTCGAAGCGGCGTTCGGCGCGTTTCTGCACGACAGCCTGCGCGTCGTCGTCGCCGACACCGCCGACGCGGTCGCGTTCCTCGACCGGGTCAACGTCAGCGAGGCGGCGTTCTTCGGCGCATCGGATCTCGTGCTCGACGCGGATGGCGCGCGCTTCACCTGGGCCGAGCAGGCGGTGTCGCTGTCGGTGCCGGGTGCGCACAACGTCGCCAACGCCGCGGCCGCGCTGACGGCGTGCGCGATGGCGGGCGCGCTGCCCGAGCGGCTCGCAGGCACGCTCGCGGACTTCCGCGGCGCGGGACGGCGCTTCCAGCGGCTGGGGGAGAGCGCCGAGGGCGCCGTCGTCGTCGACGACTACGCGCACCACCCGACCGAGGTGCGCGCGGCGATTCTCGCCGCCCGCACGCTCGGCCTGCGGCGCGTGATCGCGGCGTTTCAGCCGCACCTGTTCTCGCGCACGCAGCTGCTCGCCCGCGAGTTCGGCGTCGCGCTCGCCCTCGCCGACGTCGCGTGCGTGCTCGACGTCTACCCCGCGCGCGAGCGGGCCGCAGACTTCCCGGGCGTGTCGGGCCGGCTCGTCGCCGAGGCCGCGGCGGACGCGGCGCGCGGGCGGCCGGTCGCGTGGGCGCCCGACTTCGCCGCCGCCGAGGCGGTGCTGCGCACGACGCTGCGCGACGGCGACCTGTGCCTCGTGCTCGGAGCGGGGAACATCGACGCGCTGGGCCGGGCGCTGGTCGACCCCGCACGCGCGCCTGCTTAGACTGACGCGGTGGCGTTGCACGGCAACAACGAAGGCTCCGACCCGCTGCGCCCGGAGCCGATCAGGCGGCTCGAGGAGGCCGGGGAGTACCGGCTGGCGCGCGCGTCGCGCCTCGGCTCGGGGACGCTCGCGTGCCCGCTGTGCGACGCACCGGTCGTGCTCGGCATGTCGCCGGCGTCGCCCGCCGATCCGATGGGCTGCCCGTACTGCCACCACGCGGGCTCGGTGCGGGATTTCCTCTCGCTGGAATCACCGTCGCGGCCGGCGCATGTCGAAGTACGCGTCGTGCTGCGCTCGTGTGCCTCGCGCTCGCGCTGAGCGTTCAGAACAGCAGCGATAAAGGATGAGGGAGCGGGCCGCGCCTTCGGGCCAGGAGGGTGTGGTTCAAAACGTCCACTCTGTCGTCGTTTTGAACCACATCCCCTTGACGAGCACGACCGCCGCACGATCTCGCTGCCCACGTTCCTTTATCGAGCTGTGTCGTGGACCGCGCAGCATTAAGGCCAGCGCTCTCCCACCAGCACCGGCTCGGGCACCAGCTCCACGCCGAACGCGTCGCGCACGCCGCCGGCGATCTCGTGCGCCAGGGCGACGAGCTCGGCCGTCGTGCCGCCCCCGCGGTTCGTCAGGGCGAGCGTGTGCTTCGACGAGATCGCGATGCCGTCGGGGTTGCCGTAGCCGCGGGTGAACTCGGCGCGCTCGATGAGCCACGCCGCCGACGTCTTCACAGCGCCGTCTGACTGCGGCCAGGCCGGGGGTGAGACGCCGGCCCGCCGCGCCAGCGCATCGAACTCCTCCGCGCTCAATATCGGGTTCGTGAAGAACGAGCCCGCGCTCACGGAATCCGGGTCGGCGGGATCGAGGACCATGCCCTTGCCGCGGCGCAGCTCGAGCACCGCCGCGCGCACGTCGCTGATCGGCGCCCCCTCGCCTTGCTTCACCCCGAGCCTGCGCGCGAGCTCGGCGTAGCGCACGGGACCAGACAGCGCCGAGCGCTCGAGCGCATAGGACACACGCAGGACCACCCAGCGATGCGGATTGCGCTTGAACGCGCTTGAGCGGTAGGCGAAGCCGCAGTCCGCCGGCTCGAGCTCTGCGATCTCGCCGGTCGCGCGGTCAAGCGCGCGCACCGCGACGATGACGTCCGCGACCTCCTGTCCGTAAGCCCCGACGTTCTGAATCGGGGTCGCGCCGACCGAGCCGGGGATCCCGGACAGGGCCTCCACGCCGGCGAGCTCGTCGCCGACGCACGCGGCGACGAGCACGTCCCAGTTCTCCCCGGCCGCGACGTCGAGGCGGACGCGGCCGCCCTCGCCGGCGGACCGCTCGATCCCGCGCGTCGCGATGCGCAGCACGGTGCCGCGGAAGCCGTCGTCGGCGATCACGACGTTGCTGCCGCCGGCCAGCAGGAGCAGCGGCTCCCCGGCGGCGTCCACCTGCGCGACGGCGGCGACGATCTCCTCCTCCGTGCGCGCCTCGACGAGCCGCTCGGCGGGACCGCCGAGACGTAGCGTGGTCAGCTCGCTGAGCAGCATCGCCACGGACCCTAGTGGGCACCCCACGTAGGTTCCGTGGGGCGACCACTACGGGGCAGGGGCCGGGACGCGCGTGGCGAAGACACACGGGATGGCCCGCTTCGCCCGCCGCCGCATGCGCGTGGTCCTCATCGCCGCCGTGCTGTTCATCCTTCTCGTGCCGTTCGGGCTCTGGCTCCGCGACGGCTCGTTCGTGCGCGTCAAGGACGTCGAGATCACCGGCATCCAGGGACCGCAGTCCGCCGAGATCCGCGACGCGCTGACGACGGCCGCGCGCGACATGACGACGCTGCACGTTCGCGAGGACGTCCTGCTGACCGCTGCGCAGCCCTATCCGATCGTCAAGAGCATCAAGGCGGAGGCGGACTTCCCGCATGGGCTGAAGATCACCGTCAACGCCTACGAGCCCGTCGCCGCGCTGCAGGTCGGCGGCAAGCGCACCGCGGTCGCCGCCGACGGCACGATCCTGCGCGGCAGCTCGACGGACGGGCTGCCCGTCGTGACGATGCAGGCGACGCCCGCTGGCTCCCGCGTGAGCGATGCCGCCACGCGGCGGTCCGTCAAGGCGCTGGCCGCGGCACCCACCCCGCTGCGCGCTCGCGTGGAGCGCGTCGTGAACTCCAGCCGCAACCTCATCGCGATCATGGACCAGGGGCCAAAGCTCTATTTCGGGGACGGGACGCGGCCCGTCGCGAAGTGGGCGGCGGCTGCGCGCGTGCTCGCCGACAGCCGTTCGCGCGGCGCGAGCTACATCGACCTGCGGCTGCCCGAGCGACCCGTCGCCGGCGGCCTACCGCAGCCGGAGGAGGTTGCCTCAACCTCAACCATAGGTTGATAGCTCCACAAAGCCATTTCTCCTGCTAAGGTCGAGACTCTTACGATCTGCAAGAGATCGTGCGCGAGTAGGCTTCGCGTTGACATCCGTTCTAGCCCGTGCTTACTGTGGATTCGGCAAGACTGGGCCGGAGGGAGTAAATCTCTCAACGCTAACTCAAGGGTCGGACGATTCTCATGGAGTCCAGCAGTTATCTCGCGGTCATCAAAGTCGTCGGCGTAGGCGGCGGCGGAACCAATGCGGTCAACCGCATGGTCGATGCCGGGCTGCGCGGGGTCGAGTTCATCTCCGCGAACACCGACGCCCAGGCGCTGCAGATGACCGACGCGGACATCAAGCTGAACATCGGCCACGAGTTGACGAAGGGCCTCGGCGCCGGTGCCAATCCTGAGGTGGGCTTCGGCGCGGCGGCCGAATCGCGCGACGACATCAAGGAAGCGCTCAAGGGCGCGGACATGGTCTTCGTCACCGCCGGCGAGGGCGGCGGCACCGGTACGGGCGCCGCGCCCGTGATCGCCGAGATCGCCAAGAACGAGATCGGCGCGCTGACCGTCGGCGTCGTCACGAAGCCGTTCGAGTTCGAGGGCAGCCAGCGCACGCGTCAGGCCGAGGAGGGCATCGAGCGCCTGCGCGAGGTCGTCGACACGCTCATCGTCATTCCCAACGAGAAGCTGCTCGCGGTCGTCGAGCGCCGCACGACGATGATCGACGCCTTCCGCGAGGCCGACAACGTCCTGCGCCAGGGCGTCCAGGGCATCACCGACCTCATCACGATCCCCGGCCTCATCAACCTCGACTTCGCCGATGTGCGCACGATCATGGCCGACGCCGGCTCCGCACTCATGGGCATCGGCACCTCCAACGGCGAGAACCGCGCCGCCGAGGCCGCCCGGCAGGCGATCTCCAGCCCGCTCATCGAGGAGAACGTCCAGGGCGCCACCGGCATCCTGCTGAACATGACCGGCGGCAAGGATCTCGGCCTGTTCGAGGTCAACGAGGCCGCCGAGATCGTCCGCGAGGCCGCGGCGGCGAACGCGAACATCATCTTCGGCGCGGTCATCGACGAGGCGCAGGGCGACGAGGTCCGCGTGACCGTCATCGCCACGGGCTTCGACCACGGGCGCGCCCGCCCGCGCACCGCGCGCGAGGACGTCAGCACCCGCGCCCAGCAGCACGATCGCGGCCCGCGCATCGACGACCGCCAGCGCTCCTCGCTCGAGATCTCCGACGACGAGATCGAAATTCCCGCTTTCTTGCGCGATCGCTGAGCGGCCGCGCGTTCGCGCGGTTCACGAAACAGCATCGATAAGAACGAGGGAGCGAAGCGCCGCGAAGGGGTTTGGCGATCTAGCCCCCTCTGGCGCGCCTCAATCGCCAAACCCCCCCAGGCGCGGACGACATTCATCCCGCTGCCCGCCCGAGGATGTCGCCGAATGGGCGGATATAGCCCAAAGATCGACATCCTCGCCTCGCGGGCCGTCGGCGGCACTCCTCCCTGACTGCCTTATCGCTGCTGTTTGAAGAACCGCGCGGCCCCAACCTTTTCCCGATCGCCGCGCGCCGCGCGGTACGGTCGCCCTCATGGAGGGGGGACTCGTAGATCCGGGTACGCCGCCCGACGTCGTCATCACGACGGACGCGCGTAAACCCGTCGAGGACTCCACGCTCGGCGTCCCGGTGGCGCTTGCGCCCGCCGGCGATCCGCAGCACCGGCTCGTCGCGCTCGGTGACTCCCTGACGCACGGCTTCACAAGCTTCGCCGTCCACCACACCGAGAACTCCTACCCGGCGATGATCGCCCGGGAGCTCGGCTGGAAGGACTTCCGCTACCCGACCTACGGCGACAGCCCCGGCGGACTGCCGCTCGACCTCGAGTGGTTCATCCGCAAGCTCGAGCCGACGTTCGGCGACACACTCGATCTGGGCGAAGCCGTCTCGGCCGGGCTCGCCGCCACGAAGCTGCTCGACGAGCAGGAGGACTTCTGGGAACGCGGGCCGGGCGCGCGGATCGAGCGTGGCGACGAGATCAACCACAACCTCGCGATCTACGGCTGGGACCTGCGCGACGTGCTCACCCGGCGCGCCGACACGGCGCACGACGAGATCGAGCCGGCCGTCGACAAGGCCACCCCGTCGCTGCCGCAGAACAGCGGCCCGCTCGCGGCGCTGCGCGTGATCGAGAGCGCGCGCGACGCCGGCGGCCGCGCACTGACCCCGCTCGAGGCGGCGATGGCGCTCGGCGAGGAGGGCGACGGGATCGAAACGCTCGTCGTGTTCGTCGGCTCCAACAACGCGCTGCCGACGGTGCTGACGCTCGACGTCACCTGGAGTCGCCTGGACTACGCGAACCTCGGCGCCAAGGAGGCCTACACCGTCTGGCGCCCGATCCATTTCGCCACCGAGCTCGGCGCGGTCAGCGAGGCGGTCGCGAAGATCCGCGCGCGCCACGTCCTGTGGCTGACGATCCCGCACGTGACGATCGCGCCGATCGCCCGCGGGTTCGGCGCGAAGCTCAGCGACACGTCGCGCTACTTCGAGTACTACGCGCGCCCGTGGCTCGACGAGGCGACGTTGCTCGCCAACCCGTCGAAGTACCCGCACCTCACGGCGAAGCAGGTACGCGCCGTCGACAGCGCGATCGACCAGTACAACGAGTCGATCATCGAGACCGTGCACAGCGCGCGCACGGCGGGCCGCGACTGGCACGTCGTCGACATCTCCGGCGTGCTGGACCGGATGGCCGCGCGGCGCTACTTCGACGATCCCGGAGCGCGGCCACCGTGGTGGACGAAGTACGAGATGCCCCAAGCGCTGACCGACGCGCTCGGCTTCGAGCCGACGACGCAGTTCCTCATGTCCGGGCCTGACGGCATCGAGGCCGGCGGGGTCGTCGGGCTGGATGGCGTGCATCCCACGACCGTCGGCTACAGCCTGATCGCCCACGAGTGCATGAAGGTCATGAAGCAGATCGGCGTGCGCTTCTACGACGACGCCGGCGCGCAGCGCGTGGATCCAGAGGTCGACTTCGCGCGCGTGGTGAAGGACGACACGCTGCTCTCCAACCCATTGAAGTCCGGCATCGGGACGATGGACCTGCTCGGCAAGCTCGACGAGCGCTTCGCGCTGCTGGGCAGGTTCGAGCAGGTCGCGCGCAGAAAACGCAAGTGACGTCACCGGCGGCTTCGCTAGCCTGAGATTGGTGACTTCGCCGACGCTCAAACGCACCGCGCTGTTCGAATGTCACCGCGAAGCGGGGGCGAAACTCGTCCCGTTCGCAGGTTGGGAGATGCCCGTCCAGTACGCCGACGGGATCAAGGCCGAGCACCTCGCGGTACGCAACGCCGCGGGCGTCTTCGACGTCTCGCACATGGGCGAGGTCGAGGTCTCCGGCCCCGACGCGGAGATGTTCCTGCAGTCCGTGCTGAGCAACGACATCTCCAAGCTCGCGGTCGGCGGCGCGCAGTACGCGCTGCTGTGCAACGAGGGCGGCGGCGTCCTCGACGACCTCTTCAGCTACCGGATCGCAGCGGACCGCTTCCTCACCGTCACGAACGCCGCCAACCACGACGCTGACTGCGCCTGGATGCGCGATCACGCCGGCGGCTTTGATATCGAGCTTGAGGACGCGCACGACAGCTACGCCATGCTCGCCGTCCAAGGGCCTCGCGCGCGAGACATCGTCCAGGCGATCTCCGACCGCCCGCTGCCGGACCGCATGCAGGCGTCCAAGCGGATCGTCCTCGGCCGCGAGGCGCTCGTCTGCGGCACCGGCTACACCGGCGAGAACGGGGTCGAGCTGCTCGTCGATCCCGCGGACGCGCCCGCGCTGTGGGACGAGATCGTCCGCCGCGGCGCTGCCCCGTGCGGCCTGGCCGCGCGCGACACGCTGCGCCTCGAGGTCTGCTTTCACCTCTACGGCAACGACCTGTCGATCGATCGCGGCCCCATCGAAGCCGGGCTCGGCTGGGCGTGCAAGGAGGACACCGGCTTCATCGGCGCCAACGCCGTCCGCGACGTGCGCGAGGCCGGGCCGAGCGAGAAGCTCGTGCCGTTCAAGCTCACCGGCTCGGGCATCGCGCGGCAGGGCAACGCCGTCGTCGGCGGCGGCGAGGTGACGAGCGGCACGATGTCGCCGTGCCTGGGCATCGGCATCGGGCTGGCGTACCTGCCGGCCGAGCGCGCGACCGCCGGGGAGACCTTCGAGATCGACGTGCGCGGCAAGACGCGTGAGGCGGTCGTCGCAACCAAGCCCCTGTACAAGCACGACAAGGAGACCGATGGCTAAGACCTCTGAGGCCAGCTACCCTGAGGACCGGCTGTACCACTCCGAGCACGACTGGGCCCTGATCGATGGGGACGTCGCGACGTTCGGGATCACCTGGTTCGCCCAGGATGCGCTGGGCGAGGTCGTGTTCTTCGATCCGCCCGAGGTCGGCACGTCGGTGTCCGCGAACGAGTTCTACGCCGAGGTCGAGTCCGTCAAGGCGGTCTCTGACGTCATCGCGCCGCTGTCGGGCGAGATCGTCGAGGTCAACACGGCGCTCGCCGACACGCCGGAGATGATCAACGACGAGCCGTACGGGGCAGGCTGGATGGTGAAGGTCAAGCTGACCGATCCGAGCGAGCAGGACGCACTGCTGAGTGCCGAGACCTACGTGAGCAGCCTGAATTGAGCGGCTACACCGCCGTCACACCCGAGGACCTGAAGATCATGCTCGACGCGATCGGCGTCGAGTCGATCGAGGAGCTGTTCGACGCGATCCCCGCGAGCCTGCGCCTCGACGGCCCGATCGATCTGCCGCCCGGCCAGCCCGAGCAGGCCGTCTACGCAGAGTTGCGCGAGCTGGCCTCGCGCAACACGAGCGCCGAGGACGAGATCACGTTTCTCGGGGCGGGGATGTACGACCACTACGTCCCGTCGATCGTCGACATGCTGATGTCGCGCTCGGAGTTCCTGACGCCGTACACGCCCTATCAGCCCGAGGTCAGCCAGGGCGGACTGCAGGTGATGTTCGAGTACCAGACGGCGATCTCAGAGCTCACCGGGCTGCCGGTCTCCAACGCGTCGCTGTACGAGGGCCCGAGCGCCGTCGGCGCCGCCGCGTACCTCGCGAAGCTGGCGAACAAGCGCTCGCGCCTGCTCATCAGCCGCGGCGCGCATCCCGACAGCCGCGAGACGCTCCGGACGCTCGCCGTCGGCTACGGCATGTCGGTCGACGAGATCGGCCTCGACGACGGCGTCACCGACCTCGAAGGCCTGAGCGATGTGCTGGATGACGACGTCAGCGCGGTCATCGTGCAGCAGCCGAACTTCCTCGGGGCGATCGAGGACGTCGAGGCGCTCGCGTCCGCCGCGCACGAGCACGGCGCGCTCGTCGTCGTCGCCGCCGACCCGCTGACGCTCGGCGTGCTCGAGGCGCCGGGCAACCAGGGCGCAGACGTCGTCGTCGGCGAGGGCCAATCGCTCGGCAACCGCCTGGACTTCGGCGGCCCGTCGTTCGGGTTCTTCGCTGCGACCGAAACCCACATGCGCCGCATGCCCGGCCGGATCGCGGGGGAGACGACCGATGTCGACGGGCGGCGCGGCTTCGTCCTCACGCTGCAGACGCGCGAGCAGCACATCCGCCGCGAGAAGGCGACCTCGAACATCTGCACGTCGCAGGCGCTCAACGCGCTCGGCGGCGTCGTCTACCTCAGCTGGCTCGGTCGCCAGGGGATCGTCGACCTCGGCGAGCTGATGCTCCAGCGCACGCACTACGCGCGCGAGACGCTCGCCGCGCTGGACGGGGTGCAGAAGCTCCACGACCGCCCGGTGGTGCGCGAGTTCGCGCTGCGCCTCGACGTGGGTGGGCGCGATTCGGTTGCCCGCGTCCTGGATCGCTGTGCCGCGGCCGGCGTCAACGCGGGCTTCGCGCTGTCGCGTGCCTACGACGAGTTCTCCGACGGCCTGCTCGTCGCGATCACCGAGCAGCGCACCCGCGCGGACATCGACCGGCTGGCCGACGTTCTCGCTGACGCCGTCGCCGCCGAGCGCGCGGGCGCGGAGGTGACGGCATGACCGCGCTTGACGGCGGTTTGACCCCGCAGCAGCGCGAGCGCGCGACGACGATCTTCGAGAAGGGCGCGCCCGGTCGCCAGGCGTTCGTGGCGCCCGCGCTCGACGTGCCGCAGGTCGACGGCCTGATCCCCGACGCCGCGCGCCGCGCGCAGCCGCCGCTGCTGCCCGAGGCGTCCGAGCCGGAGATCGTGCGCCACTACGTGAACCTGTCCAAGCGCAACTTCGACCTCGACTCGGGCTTCTACCCGCTCGGCTCGTGCACGATGAAGCACAACCCGCGCCTGCACGAGCGCGTCGCGGCGCTGCCCGGCCACGCGCGCCTGCATCCGCTTCAGGACCCGCGCCGTGCCCAGGGCGCGCTCGAGCTCATGTTCAACCTCCAGGAGTCGCTGGCGCAGATCGCCGGCCTGCCGCACGTCTCGTTGCAGCCCTCGGCCGGCTCGCACGGCGAGCTCGCGGGTGTGCTGCTGACGCGCGCCTACCACGCCGACCGCGGCGAGGAGCGTACGAAGGTGCTGACGCCCGACAGCGCGCACGGCACGAACCCGGCGACCGTGACGATGGCCGGCTACGAGGTGGTGAAGGTCGCGCTCGACGACGCCGGCGGCGTCGATCTCGACGACCTGCGCGCGAAGACCGACGAGTCCGTCGCGTGCCTCATGCTCACGAACCCGAGCACGCTGGGGATCTTCGACGCGAACATCGAGGAGATGGCGTCGATCGTGCACGACGTGGGGGCGACGCTCTACTACGACGGCGCGAACCTCAACGCGATCATGGGCTACGCGCGGCCCGGCGACATGGGCTTCGACATCGTCCATTTCAACCTGCACAAGACGTTCACCCAGCCGCACGGCGGCGGCGGGCCGGGCGCCGGCCCGATCGCGGTTTCCGAGCGTATCGAGCCGTTCCTGCCGCGGCCGCAGGTCGTCCGTCGCGAGAGCGCCAATGGCTCGCCTCGGCCGCAGTTCGACCTCGACTTCGACCGCGGTGGGCGGGATTCGAAATCGATCGGAAAACTCCGCGGTTTCCAGGGAAATTACGGTGTGTTCGTACGCACGTACGCGTACATCCGCTCGCTCGGGGCGGAGGGGCTGAAGGACGTCAGCGAGGTCGCGGTGCTGAACGCCAACTACGCGCTCGCGCGGCTGCGCGAGACGGTCGGCGACCATCTGCCGCTCGCGTTCGGCGAGCGCTGCATGCACGAGTTCGTGTTGTCGGGCGCGCCGCTGAAGAAGGAGCTCGGGATCCGCACGCTCGATCTCGCCAAGCGCCTGCTCGACCACGGCATGCACCCGCCGACGGTGTACTTCCCGCTCGTCGTCGAGGAAGCGCTGCTCATCGAGCCTACGGAGACAGAGACACGCGAAACGCTCGACGAGTTCGTCGCCGCGATCGCGGCGATCGTCGCGGAGGCCGCCGAGGACCCGGAGATCACGCGCAACGCGCCGTACACGACGCCGGTGCGCCGGCTCGACGAGGCGGGCGCGGCGAAGCGCCCGCGCGTGCGCGAAACGCTGTCGAGCTGAGTCGTAGTCAAACCGCGCGGGCACGCGGTTGTCGCGAACAGCATCGATAAGGAGATGAGGGATCGGCCGTCGCGGCCGTCGCGGGAGCGACATCCGCCGCTTCACCAATCGAGATGGCTCAGGACCCCGATATGCGTGGTTTTCAACCGTCTCGATTTTCGGGGTCCCCGAAAAGCTCCTCGCGGACGGTTCGGCGGGGCGGGCGAGCGGACGCGGTTGTAGGGTTCCCGCGCGGGTTTCGAGCGAAGGGCGGGGACGGTGCGGGGACGGGGGCTGGGGATGGCTATCGTCGCGGGCATGGCGGCGCTGGTGCTTGCGCCATCGGCGCCTGCCGCTGAGGCGCCGTACGACAAGCACACGCTGATCGTCAAGTACGCCGACAGCGCGTCCGGCCGGGCACGCCTGAACACCGCGGCCGCATCCGGCGTCGTCAAGACGCTCGGCACGGTCAAGGGGTCCGCGGCCCGGCTCGTCCAGGTCAAGGGGAGCCCGAAGACCGTTGCCCGCCGCCTGAACGCGTCGCGAAACGTGCTCTATGCCGAGCCGAACTACATCTACCGCGCGACCGCGGCGCTCCCGAACGACGCGCGCTTCGGCGATCTGTATGGCCTGAACAACACCGGCCAGGCCGGCGGGGTTCCCGACGCCGACATCGACGCGCCGGAGGGCTGGGCGCTCGCGGGGCTCGGGGCGTGGCCGCAGACCGGCGGCGCGAAGATCGGGATCGTCGACACCGGCATCCATCTCAGCCACGAGGACCTCGCGGGCAAGGTCTCAGACTGCGCGGGTATCAAGTCGTTCGGGCTCAACCTCATCTTCTTCACGATCCTCTACGACCCGACGATCGGCGCGGGCAGGTGCGCAGACGACATGGGGCACGGGACGCACGTCGCCGGTATCGCCGCGGCGACCGCCAACAACCGCACGGGCATCGCGGGCGTCGCCTTCAACTCGCCGCTGGCGATCTGCAAGGCGCTGGACCCGGCGGGCCGTGGCACGCTCATCGCGATCGCCAACTGCATCACCTATCTCAACGAGCGCGGCGCGCAGGTCATCTCGATGTCGCTCGGCGGTGCCGGCGCGATCACGCTGCACAACGCCGTCGCCGCGGCGACACAGAACGGCTCGCTGCTCATCGCCGCCGCGGGCAACACCGGCGACGGGACTTACAACTACCCGGCGTCCTACGCGCAGGTCGTGTCCGTCGCCGCGGTCGACCGCCGCGACGCCCACGCCGCGTTCTCGACCGCGAACGCCGCGGTCGAGATCTCCGCGCCCGGCGTGGACGTCCTCTCGACGCAGATCGGCGGCGGATACATCCCGTTCTCCGGAACCTCGATGGCCACGCCGCACGTGGCCGGCGTCGCCGCGATGATCGCCACGCGCGATCCGGCGGGCGGGCCCGCGGCGTGGCGCGCGAAGCTCCGGGCCTCCGTCGACGACCTCGGTCCGCCCGGTCGTGATCCGCGGTTCGGGTTCGGTCGTGTGAACCTTGCCAAGGCCGTCACGCCCTGAGCCGCGCGGTACGCTGCGGCCCGGATACGAGCGGGAGCGAGTGATGATGAAGGGACTCGGGGTCAGGGCCACGATCGCCGCAGGGCTGGCCGTTGTGGCGTTCGCGCCAGCGGCGTCAGCGAGTGAGCCGCCGTACGACAGGCACACGCTGATCGTCGCGTACGCCGACAGCGCGTCCGGGCGCGCGCGGTTGGACACCGCCGCGACGTCTGGCGTCGTCAGGACGCTCGGCACCGTCAGAGGCGTCACCGCCCGGCTCGTCGAGGTCATCGGCGACCCGAAGGACGTCGCGCGGCGCCTGAACGCGTCGCCGAACGTGCTCTACGCCGAGCCGAACTACATCTACCGCACGACCGTCGCCGTCCCGAACGAGCCCCGCTTCGGGGAGCTGTACGGCCTGCACAACACCGGCCAGGCGGGCGGCCTCGCCGATGCGGACATCGACGCGCCGGAGGGCTGGGAACTCGCCGGCCTCGGCGCCTTCCCCTCGACGGGCGGTGTGAAGGTCGGGATCGTCGACACCGGCGTCATGGCCAATCACGGGGACCTCGCCGGGAAGGTCGGCGACTGCGCCGGGGTGCGGTCCTTCGGGATCAACCTCTTCCTGCTCACGCTGCTCGCCGACCCGACGATCATCGGCGGCAAGTGCGTCGACGACAACGGGCACGGCACCCACACGGCCGGCACCGTCGGGGCGATCGCCAACAACGGGACGGGCGTCGCGGGCGTCGCGTTCAACTCGCCGCTGGCGATCTGCAAGGCGCTGGACTCCCAGGGCAGCGGCACGCTCGCGGCGATCGCCAGCTGCATCACGTGGCTGAACCAGCAGGGCGCCAGGATCATCTCGATGTCGCTCGGGGGCGGGCACGGCGTGACGCTGCAGAACGCCGTCGCCGCGGCGAGCCAGAACGGCTCGCTGCTCATCGCGTCGGCCGGCAACAGCGGCGACGCGACGCTCAACTACCCGGCCGCCTATCCGCAGGTCGTCTCGGTCGCGGCCGTCGACCGCCGCGGCGCGCACCCCGCGTTCTCGACCGCGAACGCCGACGTCGAGGTCGCCGCGCCCGGCGTGGACGTCCTCTCGACGTGGATCGGCGGCGGCTACTTCGTGGCGTCGGGCACGTCGATGGCGGCGCCGCACGCCGCCGGGGTCGCGGCGATCATCGCCCGGCGCAACCTGGGCGGCGGGCCCGCGGCGTGGCGGGCGAAGCTGACGGCGTCCGTCGACGACCTCGGTCCGGCGGGACACGACCCGCAGTTCGGCTTCGGCCGCGTCAACCTCGCCAAGGCGGTGACCGGCCCGTAGCCGCCGCACGGCGGCCGGTAGCCTGCGGCGCCGTGGCCTCGATCTTCTCCGGCATCCAGCCGACCGGGCGCAAGCACCTGGGCAACTACATCGGCGCGATCAGGCAGTACGTCGCCGGGCAGCACTACGGCGACCCGGCGATCTACTGCATCGTCGACCTGCACGCGACGACGGTGCCCTACGACCCCGCCGAATTGCGCGATCGCGTGTACGACACGACGGCGATCCTCATGGCCGCCGGCCTCGATCCGGAGCGCTGCATCCTCTTTCGCCAGGGCGACGTCCCCGAGCACACCGAGCTGACCTGGCTGCTGTGCTCGGTCACCGCGCTGGGCGAGCTGAACCGCATGCACCAGTTCCGCGACAAGTCCGCCGCCCAGCGCGAGCTCGTGTCGGCCGGGCTGCTCATGTACCCGGTGCTCCAGGCCGCCGACGTGCTCGCCTACCGCGCCGACGAAGTGCCCGTGGGGGAGGATCAGCGCGAGCATCTCGAGCTCATGCGCAACATCGCCGCGCGCTTCAACGCGCGCTTCGGCGCAGGTCTGCTCGTCGTGCCCGAGCACCGCATCCCCGAGGTCGGCGCGCGCGTCCGCGACCTGCAGGAGCCGGCGCGCAAGATGTCGACAACCGGCGCCAGCGAGCAGGGCACGGTCCTCGTGCTCGACGATCCCGAGGCAATCATGCGCAAGTTCAAGCGCGCCGTCACGGACTCCGACGACCCGCCGCGGCTCGTGCGCGCAGACGACAAGCCCGGGGTGACGAACCTCATCGAGATCCTCGCCGCGCTGCGCGGTGTGGAGCCGGACGAGATCGAGGCGCGATTCGCCGACGCGCGCGGCTACGGCGACCTCAAGGTCGCCGTCGGCGAGGCGGTCGTGGCGGAGCTCGCTCCCGTCCGCGAGCGCTACGAGCAGATCCGCGGCGGGGAGGCCGAGCTGGAGCGGATCCTCGCCGCCGGTGCCGAGAAGGCCCGTGCGATCGCGGCGCAGACACTCGCCGACGTGCGAAACGCCATGGGCGTCGGACCCCCCCGATAGCCTCCACGAGGTGACCGCCGCCTCGCTCGAACTCGACCTCGAGGTCTTCTCGGGACCGTTTGACCTGCTGCTGACGCTCGTCCTGCGCGAGGAGGTCGATCTGCTCGAGGTGGCGCTCGCCGACGTCGTGCTCGCCTACCTCGATCACCTCGAGTCCCGCGGCGAGCTCGACCTCGAGGTGGCGACGGAGTTCCTCGTCCTGATCGCCGCGCTGCTCGAGCTCAAGTCACGGCTCATGCTCCCGCGCGACGGGGACGACGAGCTCGACCTCGAGCCCGGCGAAGCGGCCGAGGAGCTGCTTGCCCGGATGCTCGAGGCGCGCCGCTACCGGCGCGCGGCCGACCATCTAAAGACCCGGCTTGCCGGCGAGCACGGCGTGCGCTACCGCGCTGCCCCGTTGCCGCCCGCGCTGCGCCGCGCGAACCTCGCCGAAGCGGGCGCCGTGTACTCGCCGGACCGCCTCGGCTCGGCGCTCGGCGACCTGCTGCGCGTGCCGCCGACGCTCAGCACCGCGCATCTGACGGTCCCGACCGTCACTGTGACCGAGCGGCTGGGGCACCTGCGCACGCTGCTGCGGCGCGGCGGCTGCACGTTTGACGAGGCCGTCGCCGGCGCTGACCGCGTGACGATCGCCGTGACGCTGTTCGCGCTGCTCGAGCTCTACAAGCAGGGCGAGGCGACGTGGTCGCAGCCGGCGCCGTTCGGGCAGATCGCGATCCAGCCGGCCGTCCCTGCGCCCCGGGCCGCGCTGAGCACGGCGCCATGACCGACCTTGCCCGCATCGTCGAGGCGCTGCTGTTTTTGTCGCCCGACCCCGTCGCGCCGGAGGATCTCGCCGATGCCGCCGACTGCGACGCCGACGAGCTTGCCGCGGCGGTGGCCGAGCTCGATCGCGAGTACGCGCCCGGAGAACGCGGGTTGCAGGTCAAGCGCGTCGCCGGCGGGCTGACGCTCGCCACCGACCCGGTCGCCGAGGACGCCGCCCGGCGGCTGCTCGCCAAGCCGCGCACGCCGCCGCTCACGCCGGCGCAGGCCGAGACGCTCGCGATCGTCGCCTACCTACAGCCCGTCTCGCGTCCGGAGATCACGCGGATTCGCGGCGTCTCGGCGGACTCCGCGTCAGCGACGCTGCTCGAGCGCGGCTTCATCGAGGAGGCCGGCCGGTCGCAGTTCGGGGCGATCCTCTACCGCACGACCGACCTGTTCCTCAAGCTGTTCGGACTGGATTCGATCGCGTTGTTGCCGAACGTGGCGGCATGGGATCCTGCGCCCGACGAGGAGGCTGAGCTGCGTGACAGGCTGCTGCGCGCCGGCGAGCAACGGGCGGGGGGGATGGGAGGTTCCTGATGGGACAGATGGCCGACAAGGCGACCCGGCAGGCCAAGGAGCAGGCGGCGGCGCGGGTGTCCGAGCCCCTGATCGACGTCGCGATGGTGAACCGTTGCGGGGTGATGGGCCAGATCAGCAGGGAGACGCTGCAGAACATCGGAGAGGGTGTCCTCGGCGCCGAACTCCCGGGCACGGTCCTCGGGCCGGACCACGTCTACCGCGATGGCGCCAAGCTGGCCAAGATCCCGCCCGCCTTCATGCTCGCCGTCACCGCCTCGAAGGTGCACGTGTTCGAGGTGAAGTTCTTCATGGGAAACGTCAAGGTCAAGGACGAGATCACCACCTTCGACCGTGCCGGGCTCGACGTTGCGTCGAACGAGAGCACGCTCGTCGTCACCTATCGCATGTCCGCTCCGCAGCAGCGCCAGGAGATGATGTTCGAGGTCATGAAGTCCGACTACGCGCGCGACGTCGGCACGCTCATACGGTCCGAAACGCCGATCACGCTCTGACGGCGGCGAGCTGGCCGCACGCGGCGGCGATGTCGCGCCCGCGCGTGAGGCGCACCGTCACCCGGATGCCGTGCTCCTCCAGCGCGGCACGGAAGGCGTTGATCGCGTCGGCGCCCGACCCGTCGTACGGCGAGCCGGTCGGGTTGTAGGGGATCAGATTGACCTTGAAGATCTTCGGGTCGAGCACGTGTGCGAGCTCGAGCGCCTGCTCGTAGCGGTCGTTGACCCCGGCGAGCATCACGTACTCCACGAACACGAGGCGGCGCTTGGCGGCATGCAAGCGCCGGCAGGCCGCGAGGACGTCGGCGAGCGGGTAGCGGTCGTTGACCGGCATGAGCTGTGAGCGCAGCGCCTCGTCGGCCGCGTGCAGGGAGAGCGCGAGCCGGATCGGCATGTCGGTCTCGGTGAGGCGATCGATGCCCGGGATCCAGCCGACGGTCGAGATCGCGGTGCGGCGGTGCGTGATGCCGAGGTCGGGCAGGCGGCGGCAGGCTTCCAGCACGTTGTCGAGGTTCATCATCGGCTCGCCCATGCCCATGAAGACCACGTGGTCGACGTCCTCCATGCGACGGAAGTGCAGCGCCTGATCGAGGATCTCCCAGGCCGTGAGGTTGCGGCCGAACTTCATCTGGCCGGTCGCGCAGAACGTGCACGTCAGCGGGCAGCCCGACTGCGAGGACAGACACAGCGAGCGGCGGCCATCGCGGTATCGCATGAGCACGGCCTCGACCGGGCGGCCGTCCTGCGTGTGAAAGAGCGTCTTGACGGTGCCGTCGCGCGCGTGTGCCTCGTCGGCGACCTCGAGCGTCGAGAACGGCACTTCCTCGGCGAGCCGCGCGCGCAGCGCTGCGGGCACGTTCGTCATCTCCTCGTAGCCGCTCGCGCCACGCGCCGTCCACTCCCATACCTGCTGGGCGCGGAAGCGGGGCTCACCGGCGTCGGCGAGCATCACCTCGAGGAGCGGAACGTGCATCGCTTCATCGTAGGGCCGCCCTCAGGGAGATCGGCCAACGCGAAGGACGTCCTGCCGGCGCAGGCGAGCATCCGACGCATGCCGTAAGGCCGCTAGCACGTCATCGGCCGGGTGTAGCCGGTGTACGGGACACCGGTCATTGGTGGCACCATCGTATGGATGCGTCTCGCCAAATTCCTCGCCCACGCGGGCGTCGCGTCCCGACGCGGCGCCGAGGAGATCGTTCGCGCCGGTCGCGTGACGATCGCGGGGGAGCCGGTGACCGATCCCGCCCGCGACGTCGACGGCGACAGCGGCGTCGCGGTCGACGGGCGCTTCCTGCAGGGGCCCGAGGAGCGCATGGTCTTCGTCGTCAACAAACCGCCGGGGGTGCTGTCGACGGCGCGCGACACGCACGGGCGCAAGACGGTGATCGACCTCGTGCCCGCCCGCGGGGCACGGCTGTACCCCGTCGGGCGCCTGGATGCCGACAGCACCGGGCTGATCCTCGTCACGAACGACGGCGACCTCGCCCAGCGCCTGACGCACCCCTCGTTTCAGGTCCCGCGCACGTACCGCGCGACGGTCCGCCCGTCGCCGGTGCCCGAGCGCGCGCTGCGCACGCTGCGCGAGGGCGTCGACCTCGACGACGGCCGGACCGCTCCGGCGAAGGTGCGCCAGATCAAGGCGGGCGTTATCGAGCTGACGATCCACGAGGGCCGCAACCACCAGGTCAAGCGGATGTGCGAGGCCGTCGGGCACCGCGTCCGCACGCTCGAGCGCGTGCGCTTCGGGCCGTTGCGGCTGGACGATCTGCCGGAGGGCGGACACCGGCGCCTGAAGGCGGCGGAGGTGGAGACGCTGCGGTATTGGGAGCCTCCCGAGGGGGCGAAGTGGGGGTCAAACGCACCTATCTCGGACGATGACGGACGCCGACGACGAGGAGGACCGAAGGTACGATGACCGCCATGCCGGTCGCGCAATACATGACCGCGGACGAGTACCTCGCAACGGAGTTCGACGAGCGCCGCAGACAGCTCATCGACCGTGAGGTCGCTTTGAACGAGACGAGGCTGCCGCACCAGCGCGTCCTCGTGAGGTTGCTGTTTGCTCTTGAGCAGTGGCTCAGGGCGGAGCCCGGGCGTGGCGAGTCCAACGACATCGGCGCGAAGAAGTCGGGCTACGAGCGCGCGGGTCTGCCCGAGCTGTGGCTCGTCGACACCGCCGCCGATGAGGTGCTCGTCTTCCGCCGCAGCAGGCCCGGCACGCCGACGTTCGGCGTTTCGCTGGAGCTCACGAACCAGGACACGCTGACCTCGCCGCTCCTGCCGGCCTTCGAGCTGCCGCTGAGCTCGCTGTTCTAGAGTCGCCACGCTATGCGCCTGCATGCCCTGCGCGGGGCCTCGTCGGTTGACCGCAACGAAGCCCAGGCGATCCTCGGCTCGACGGAGTGGCTGCTGCGCGAGATCCTCAAGCGCAACGACCTACATCCCTCTGACGTCATCAGCTGCATCTTCACGCTGACCGACGACCTCAATGCCGAATTTCCGGCGGTCGCCGCGCGTAACATGGGCTTCTCGCAGGTGCCGCTGCTGTGCGCGCGCGAGGTGCCCGTGCCGGGCTCGCTGCCGCGCATCATCCGCGTGCTCATGCACTACTACGCGCCCGACGCGCACGTCCCGCGCCACACGTACCTCGGCGAGGCGCGCGAGCTGCGCCAGGACCTCGATGGTGCGCAATAGCGCACATCCGGGAGCGCAGTAGCCGGCTGCGCCACAATCTGAGCATGGCGATCGAGTTCTCCGAGCGCATCCGGCGGATCCCCACGTACCCCGTGGCCGACGGCTACTCGCTGCCCGACGATGTCGCGATGCTCGCTTCCAACGAGTCGCCCGACCCGCCGCTGCCCGCGGTCGTCGCGGCTGCGCAGCGGGCGCTCGGGGGCGTCAATCGCTACCCGGATCCGTCCAGTGCGCTCCTGCGCCGCGCGCTGAGCAACCGCTACGACGTCCCGGCGAGCCGGATCGCGATCGGCAACGGCTCGTGCGACATCCTGCTCGCCGCGGGTGAGGCGCTGCTCGAGCCCGGCGCCGAGGTCGTGTACGCGTGGCCGTCGTTCAGCGTGTACCCGCACCTCGCGGCCGCGTCGGGCGCGCGTGCGATCACCGTGGCGCTCGACGGCTCAGACCGCCACGACCTCGACGCGATGGCGCGGGAGATCACCGCCGCGACACGCCTGGTCATCGTCTGCAACCCGAACAACCCGACCTCGACGGCGCTGCCGTTCGCCGAGATCGCCGCGTTCGCCGACGCGGTGCCGCGCCACGTCGCGCTCCTCATCGACGAGGCGTACTGCGAGTTCAACATGCTCGACGACCCCGACACGACGCTCGACCTGCTCGGCGCGCACCCGAACCTCGTCCTGCTGCGGACGTTCTCGAAGGTGTACGGTTTGTGCGGGCTGCGCGTCGGCTTCGCGCTGTGCGGCAGCGAGGCGTTCCCCAATGCGGTCAACCAGGTCCGCCAGCCGTTCTTCTGCAACGCGGCGGCGCAGGCGGCGGCCGTCGAGGCGCTCGCCCACCAGGACGCGGTCGCCGAGCGCGTCGAGCGCGCGATCATGGCGCGCGTCGAGGTCGACGCCGGGCTGAGCGCACTCGGCATCGAGCCCGCCGAGTCGCAGGCGAACTTCTGCTGGTTCGATCTACCGGACGGCGCCGATGAGGCCGCGGTCGTCGCCGGGCTGGCGCAGCGCGGCGTGCTCGTGCGCGCCGGCGCGGCGCTCGGGCGCGAGGGCGCGCTGCGCGTGACGTACGGCACGCCCCAGCAAAACGTCCGTTTCCTCGACGCCCTGCGGGAAGTCCTTTAGAGTCCTGAGTAGATGAGCCGCTCGAGCGACAGCGCCCGTACCACCTTTACGTACGCCTATCGCTCCTTCGCCTGGCGATTTAACTAGGCGCTCGGCTCTCCACCCTCTTCTTCCGCTTTCGCCGAGCGCCGCCGCATCGTCCGTCCCCAGGCGTCTCTTCGAAAGGATCTTGATCGTGAACGTGATGAAGCAGGTGGTTCCCAGATGGTGTCCGTGACCGAGTCCCAGCTCGCGGCGGGCATTCGCGATACCCGCATCGCGCGGGTCTCCCCGCTGACGACTCCGGCGGACCTGCTCGAGCGCCTGCCGCTCGAACCGGCCCTCGCCGAGGTCGTCGTGCGCGGCCGCGACGACGCGACCGCGATCCTCAACGGCACCGACGACCGGCTGCTCGTGGTCGTCGGCCCGTGCAGCGTCCACGACGCCGCGGCGGCGCTCGAGTACGCCCGGCTGCTGAGCGAGCAGGCCGTGCGCCATCGCTCCGACCTGCTCGTGGCGATGCGCGTGTACTTCGAGAAGCCGCGCACGACGACGGGCTGGAAGGGCCTCATCAACGACCCGCACCTCGATGGGTCCGGCGACGTCGACACGGGCCTGCGCACCGCGCGCGAGCTGCTGCTCGAGGTCCTCGCGCTCGATCTGCCGGTCGGCTGTGAGTTCCTCGACCCGATCACGCCGCAGTACATCTCCGACACCGTCGCGTGGGCGGCGATCGGCGCGCGCACGACCGAGAGCCAGGTCCATCGTCAGCTCGGGTCGGGTCTCTCGATGCCCGTCGGCTTCAAGAACCGCACGGACGGCAACATCCAGGTCGCGGTCGACGCCGTGCGTGCCGCGGCGGCGAAGCACTCCTTCGCGGGCGTGGACTTCAGCGGTACGCCGGCGATCCTGCACACGAGCGGCAACCCGGACGGCCACGTGATCCTGCGCGGCGGCAGCCAGCCGAACCATGGGCCGGAGGGCGTCGCCCACGCGCTGGCGAAGCTGCGCAACGCGGCGCTGGCGGAGCGCCTCGTCATCGATGCCTCGCACGGCAACAGCGCCAAGGACCACGGGCGCCAGCCCGCGGTCGCGGCGCAGATCGGCGAGCAGGTCGCCGCCGGCAGCCGCGCGATCGTCGGCGTCATGCTCGAGTCGTTCCTCGTGGCCGGACGCCAGGATCTCGACGGCGGCGCGCCGCTGACCTACGGCCAGTCGATCACCGATGCCTGCATGGACTGGGAGGCGACCGTCGGCGTGCTCGACGGGCTCGCCGCGGCGGCCCGCGCGCGGCGCGCGGCCGCCTGAGCGGCGGCGCGGCGTGCGAGTCGCCCTCGTCGGCGTCGGGCTCATCGGCGGGTCCGTCGGGATGGCGGCCCGCAGGCGCCTGGGGGCACATGTCGTCGGCTGGAATCGCAGCCCGGCGGCGCTCGAGGCGGCGCTCGACATGGGCGCGATCGACGAGGCGGTCGGCAGCGTGTCGGACATCGGCCACGCCGACGTCGCGATCGTCTCGGTCTCCGTCGATGCGCTGGAGGGTTTCGTGCGCGAGCTGTGTGCGGTCGCGCCCGACGCGGTCGTGACCGATGTCGGATCGACGAAGCAGCCGCTCGTCGACGCGATCGACTGCGCGAACTTCATCGGCGGTCATCCGCTTGCCGGGGCCGAGTCGACCGGCGTGCAGCACGCGCGCGAGGACATCTTCGACGGCGCAGTCTGGTACCTGACGCCGCGCCCGGAGACGGCGGGGGTGCTCTACGAGCGCCTCGCGCATTTCATCGCCGGCATCGGCGCCCGCCCGACGGCGATCGCGCCCGCCGACCACGACCGGCTGATGGCGACGGTGTCGCACCTGCCGCACGTCGTCGCGAACCTGCTCGTCGCCCAGGCGACCGCGGCGCTGGGCGGCGAGACGCTGCCGCCGACGGGCCCGAGCTTTCGCGACGCGACCCGGGTCGCCGGATCGAACCCGGGGCTGTGGGCGCAGATCTACCACGCCAACCATGTCGCGCTTGCCGCCGAGATCGACGATCTCGTCCGCCGGCTGGGCGAGGTACGTGCGCTGCTCGACGAGCCCGACGGCGACCTCGAGACGTGGCAGCAGGCGGCATCTGACCAGCGCCGCGCGCTGCTCGAGGTTGGGCTCGTCGGGGGACCGGTGCGCGAGGTGCGCGCGTCGGTTCCCAACAAACCGGGCGTCGTGGCCGAGGTCGCGCTCGCCCTCGGCCGCGCCGGGATCAACATCTCGGACATGTCGCTCGCGCCCGAGGCCGACAACCGCACGGGAGAGATCGCGCTGTGGGTTGCGGTGCAGGACGCCGAGCGGGCGATCGAGCTCGTGTCGGCGCTCGGGTACCCAGCCGCGTAGCGAGTGGGGCGATGATCGGTGATATGAGCCTGTGGGCGAGCAACGACTCGAAGTCGTGAGCACCGTGAAGATCGAGCCGGTGCAGCGGCTGCGTGGCGAGATCACCGCACCGCCTGACAAGTCGATCTCCCATCGCGCGGCGCTGCTCGGGGCGATGTCCGCCGAGCCGGTGCACATCACGAACTACCTGCACGCGGCCGACACGACGTCGACGCTCCAAGCGCTGCGCGCGGTCGGGGCGCTCGTCGACGTGCGCGACGACGAGGTGATCGTGCGCGGCGCCGGCCTGCGCGAGGCGCGCGAGCCCGACGGCCCGATCGATGTCGGCAACGCGGGCACGCTCATGCGTCTGCTGCCGGGCTGGCTCGCCGCGCAGGAGGGGCGGGTCTTCGAGCTGGACGGCGACGCGTCGATCCGCCGCCGGCCGGTCGACCGCATCGCCGGCCCGCTGCGCGAGATGGGCGCGGTCATCGAGCCGACGGACGAGCGCTACCCGCCGTTGCATGTGCGCGGGGCGCGGTTGCACGCGATCGACTACGTGCTGCCGGTCGCCAGCGCGCAGGTGAAGTCGTGCGTGCTGCTGGCCGGCCTGCTGGCGGAGGGCACGACGACGGTGACCGAGCCGGCGCTGAGCCGCGACCACACCGAGCGGATGCTCGCGGGCGCCGGTGTGGCGATCCGGCGCAGCGGCCCGGACGTGTCGGTGACGAACACCGACGAGCTCGACGCGCAGAGCATCACCGTGCCCGGGGACCTGTCGTCGGCGGCGTTCATGATCGCCGCCGGCGTGCTCGTGCCGCGCTCGCGCCTGCTCGTCCGGGGCGTCGGCGTGAACTGGACGCGCACCGGCTTCCTGCGGATCCTTCAGCGGATGGGCGCGATCGTCATCGGAGACCTCGAGCCGGAGACGGGCCCCGGCGGCGATCACTGCACCGCGGCGGTCACCCCGTTCGAGCCGGTGTCCGATCTCGACGTCACCGCCGGCCCGCTGCAGGGCACGGTCGTCGAGCCCGACGAGGTCCCGCTGGCGATCGACGAGCTGCCGCTCGTCGCCCTGCTCGGCTGCTTCGCGGAGGGCGAGACCGTCGTGCGCGGCGCGCAGGAGTTGCGCGTCAAGGAGTCCGACCGGATCGCGGGGGTCGTCGATGGCCTGCGCGGGCTCGGAGCGCAGATCGAGGCGACGCGGGACGGCTTCGTCGTGACGGGTACGGGCGGCGGCGGCCTGCGCGGCGGGAGGATCGACGCGGGCGGCGATCACCGCATGGCGATGCTCGGGGTGGTCGCCGGGCTCGCGTCTGAGGACGGCGTCGAGGTCGTTGGGATGGAGGCCGCGGACGTGTCGTACCCGGGGTTCCTGGAGGACCTGGCGCGGCTGAGGTAGGGGCGCGAATTCTCACAGCCGGCGCCTATGAGTTGCGATGGTCGGCGGCGCGGAGGCGCTACGACGTCGGCGCGAAGAAGGCGGCGTACGAGCGCGGCGGGCTGGCGGAGCTCTGGCTCGTCCACACGGCCGCCGACGTCGTCCTCGTGTACCGCCGCTCAGCGCCTGAGGCCGCGGCCTTCGACGTCTCGCTCGAGCTCACCGCCGGCGATGAGCTCACCTCGCCGCTGCTTGCCGGCTTCGCGCTCTCGCTGCGAACGCTCTTTCCGACCTAGGGACCGGCGAGGACGGCTGGCTGGTGACGAAGTTGCGGGCGCGCGGACGTGCCGTCGCGATGGCCGACCTATCCTCATGCGGATGCTCATCGCCATCGATGGCCCCGCGGGCGCGGGCAAGTCCACGGTCGCGCGCGCCGTCGCGAGCGCGCTCGGCTTCACGTACCTCGACAGCGGGGCGATGTATCGCTGCGTCGCGCTGGCCGAGCTGCGCGGCGCGCCGGACCCGCTCGCGTGCGTCATCGAGCTCGGCGACAAGGTGACGCTCGACGGCGACGACGTCAGCGAGGCGATCCGTGCGCCCGAGGTCAGCGCGCGGGCGTCGGAGGTCGCCGCGCGGCCCGAGGTGCGCGCGGCGCTCGTCGCCAGGCAGCGCGAGCTCATCGCGCGCGGCGACTACGTGGCCGAGGGACGGGACATCGGCACCGTCGTCGCGCCCGGCGCCGAGCTGAAGGTCTTTCTCACCGCCTCGCCGCAGGAGCGCGCGCGGCGGCGCGCCGCGGAGCTCGGCGTCGCGGTCGACGACGTGCTCGCCGATCAGGCGCAGCGCGACGAGCGCGACGAGACGCGCGAGCACTCCCCGCTGCATGCGGCGCACGACGCCGTCGAGGTCGACACGACCGGGCTGTCGGTCGGCGAGGTCGCCGACAGGATCGTCGAGCTCGCGCAGGCGACCGCGCGATGAAGGTCGCGGTCGTCGGCTACCCGAACGTCGGCAAGTCCTCGCTCGTCAACCGCTTGACCGGCTCGCGCGAGGCGGTCGTGCACGAGCGCGCCGGGATCACGCGCGATCGCAAGGAGATCGCGACCGAGTGGAACGGCCGGCGCTTCACGCTGATCGACACCGGTGGCATGGATCAGGAGGACCCCGATCCCGTGTCGGGCTCGATCCGCGATCAGGCGCGCGCCGCGCTCGCCGACGCGCAGGTCGCTTTGTTCGTCTTCGACGCGAAGGCCGGCGTGCGGCCCGGCGACGAGGAGCTCGCCGACCTGCTGCGGCGCACGCAGATGCCGGTCGTCGTCGCGGCCAACAAGATCGACTTCGTCGGCGACATCCCGCTCGCCGCCGAGGCGCACCGGCTGGGCTTCGGCGATCCGATGGCGGTCTCGGCCGCGCAGGGCCTCGGCACCGGTGACCTGCTTGACCGGCTCGTCGAGCTGCTGCCCGAGGACGATCCCGAGGTGGACTCAGACGTCGTGCGGCTCGCCGTCATCGGGCGCCCGAACGTCGGCAAGTCCTCGCTCGTCAACCGCTTCGCCGGTCGCGACCGCGTGATCGTCTCCGAGGTCGCGGGCACGACACGCGACGCGATCGACCTGCCGCTCGAGGTCGATGGGCGCAAGCTCATCGTCGTCGACACGGCCGGCATGCGCCGCCAGTCCAAGGTGTCGGAGTCCGTCGAGTACTACACGACGCTGCGCTCCCAGCGCGCCGCCGAGCGCGCGGACGTCGCGCTCGTCGTGTGCGACGCCAACGACGGCGTCACGGCGCAGGACATGCGCGTCGCGGAGCTCGCGATGCAGTCCGGCTGCGCGACGGCGATCGTGCTGAACAAGTGGGACACCGCGCAGATGGTCGAGGAGGACCTCGACCACGAACGCGCCAAGGTCGCCCAGAAGCTGCGGCTGCGGCCGAAGGTCATGACCGCCAGCGCGCTCACCGGGCGCCACGTCGACCGGCTTTTGACCGAGGTCCTCGCGCTCGGCGATCGCATGTCCGGCCGCATCCCGACGCCCGAGCTCAACCGCTTCCTCGGCGAGGTCGTGCAGGCCCGCCAACCCCCGCAGAAGCAGGGACATCGCCTGAAACTCTTCTACGCGGCGCAGATCGGTGAACGCCCGCCGCGGTTCGCGATTCAGGTCAATTCGCGCCAGCGGGTCACGCGCGATTACGCGTACTACGTCGAGAACCGGTTGCGCGCGCGGTTCGGCATGGATGGCGTCCCGCTCATCATCGACTTCATCGAGCGCAAGTCCCGGCGCGCGTCCGAACGCTAGATTTCAGGCTATGACAAACGCTGACGACGACTACCTCTTCACCTCGGAATCCGTGACCGAGGGCCACCCAGACAAGGTGGCCGACCAGATCTCCGACGGCATCCTCGACGCCTGCCTGGCCGACGATCCGTTGTCCCGCGTCGCGTGCGAGACCCTGGTGAACACCGGCCTCGTGGTCGTGTCGGGTGAGATCTCCACCGAGACCTACGTCGACATCCAGGCGGTCGTGCGCGAGACGATTCGCCGGATCGGCTACATCGACGCGGAGCTCGGTTTCAGCGCCGATTCGTGCGCGGTGCTCAACGCGATCGACAAGCAGTCGCCGGACATCGCCCAGGGCGTCGATCACGCCTACGAGTCGCGGTCGTCCAACGGGGCCGCTGCCGCCAGCGACGATGACGGTGATGTGGCGGGCGCGGGCGACCAGGGGATGATGTTCGGCTACGCGACGAACGAGACGCCGGAGCTGATGCCGCTGCCGATCGCGCTCGCGCACCGGCTCGCCAAGCGGCTTGCGGACGTGCGCAAGGCCGGCACGCTGGACTACCTGCGCCCCGACGGCAAGACCCAGGTGTCCGTGCGCTACCAGGGCGGCGTGCCGGTGGCGGTCGAGCGGGTGCTCATCTCCACGCAGCACGCCGAGGGCTGCGAATCGCAGATCGCCGATGACCTGTGGGAGCACGTCGTCGTGCCGGTCCTCCCCGAGGACATGTACGACGCCGCGGAGCTGCGCAGCACGTTCCTGTGCAACCCGACGGGCCGCTTTGTCATCGGTGGGCCGGTTGGTGACTGCGGCCTGACGGGCCGCAAGATCATCGTCGACACCTACGGCGGGATGGCTCGCCACGGCGGCGGGGCGTTCAGCGGCAAGGACCCTTCGAAGGTCGATCGGTCGGCGGCGTACGCCGCGCGGTGGGTGGCGAAGAACCTCGTCGCGGCCGAGCTCGCCGATCGCGTCGAGGTGCAGGTCGCGTACGCGATCGGCGTGGCGCATCCGGTGAGCTTGATGGTCGAGGACTTCGGGACCGGCAAGGTCTCGCGCGCCGAGCTTCAGCGCCTCGTCGACGAGCACTTCGACCTGCGCCCCGGCTCGTTTCGCAAGGAGCTTGACCTGCATCGCCCGATCTACCAGAAGACCGCCGCCTACGGCCACTTCGGCCGCGACGACGACGACTTCACGTGGGAGCAGACGACGAAGGTCGACGCGCTGCGCGAGGCCGCCGGCATCCCCGCGTAGGGAGGGCAAGGCCCCGGCTTCTATGCTCAGCGGCCATGGCCGAGTACCGCTACGAACCGTCGGAAATCGAGCCGCGCTGGCAGCAGGTCTGGGCCGACGAGGGCACGTGGGAGGTCGCCAACGACCCGGATGACCCGCGGCCGTCGTCGTACGTGCTGGAGATGCTGCCGTACCCCAGCGGCGAGCCGCACATCGGGCATCTGAAGGTCTACTCGGTCGGCGACGCGGTCGCCCATTTCCACCGCCGCACGGGCCGGCGCGTGCTGCACCCGATGGGCTACGACGCGTTCGGGCTGCCCGCCGAGAACCACGCGATCGCCACCGGCCAGCACCCGCGCGACTCGACGAACAAGGCGATCGAGGAGTTCCAGCGCCAGTTCCGGCGCTGGGGCATCTCGATCGACTGGACGCGCGAGTTCGGCACGCACGAGCCGCGCGTCTACCGCTGGACGCAGTGGATCTTCGTCGAGCTGTTCAAGCGCGGCCTGGCCTACCAGCGCGAGGCGGCGGTCAACTGGGACCCCGTCGAGGAGACGGTGCTCGCCAACGAGCAGGTCGTCGACGGCCGCGGGGAGCGCTCCGGCGCGCTCGTCGAGGTCCGCCAGCTCAAGCAGTGGTTCTTTCGCATCACCGACTACGCCGACCGGCTGCTGGACGAGCTCGACACGATCGACTGGCCCGAGCACGTCAAGACGATGCAGCGCAACTGGATCGGCCGCTCGGAGGGCGCCGAGGTGGTCTTCCGCTCCGAGCAGCTGGGGATCGACTACCCGGTCTTCACGACGCGCCCGGACACGCTGTTCGGCGCGACGTTCTTCGTCATGGCGCCCGAGCATCCCGACGTGCTGAAGATCGCCGCAGGCACCGAGCACGACGAGCAGGTCAAGGCGTACGTCGCCCGCGCGCTGACGGCCGACAACCAGGAGCGCGGGGACGTCGACAAGGAGAAGACCGGCGTCCCGCTCGGCCACACGGTGACGAACCCCGTCAACGGCGAGCAGCTGCCGATGTACGTCGCCGACTACGTGCTGATGGAGTACGGCACCGGCGCGATCATGGCGGTGCCCGCGCACGACGAGCGCGACTTCGCGTTCGCCCAGAAGTTCGGCCTGCCGATCCGGCGCGTGATCGGGGACCCCTCAGGCGAGGATGATCTGCCGTACACCGGTGACGGCTCGCTCGTGAACTCCGCGCCCGAGTTCGACGGAATGAACAATCGCGCGGCGCTCGAGGAGATCGTGCGCTGGCTGGACCGCGAGGGCAAGGGCCATCCGTCGGTGAACTACCGGCTGCGCGACTGGCTCATCTCCCGCCAGCGCTACTGGGGAACGCCGATTCCGATCATCCACTGCCCGAGCTGCGGCCTCGTGCCGGTCGCGGAGGCCGACCTGCCGGTGCTGCTGCCCGACGTCGAGGACTACAAGCCCAAGGGCCGCTCGCCGCTCGCGGCCGCCGAGGACTGGGTGAACACGACCTGCCCCTCCTGCGGCGGGCCGGCGAAGCGCGAGACCGACACGATGGACACGTTCGTCGACTCGTCCTGGTACTTCCTGCGCTACTGCGACGCGCTCAACGACGAGGCGGCGTGGGACCCCGCCATCGTCGCGAGCTGGATGCCCGTCGACCAGTACATCGGCGGCGTCGAGCACGCCATCCTGCATCTGCTCTACGCGCGCTTCTTCTGCAAGGCGCTGGCGGATCTCGGCCATTTGCCGGCGGAGATCCAGGAGCCGTTCGCGGCCCTCTTCACGCAGGGCATGATCACGCTCGGCGGCGCGAAGATGTCCAAGTCCAAGGGCAACACCGTCTCGCCGCGGGATATCGTCGAGCGCTTCGGGGCCGACACCGCGCGCTGCTACATCCTGTTCATCGGTCCCCCGGACCAGGACGCGGATTGGTCTGACAGCGGGGCGGAAGGCATGCATCGTTTCCTCGGCCGCCTGTGGCGCACGACCGCCGAGGCGGCCGACGACCTGCCCTCGTGGCCGGTCCCCGACGAGCTCAACGACGACGACAAGCGCCTGCTGCGCAAGACCAATTGGGCGATCGACAAGGTCACGACGGACATGAGCGAGCGCTTCAACTTCAACACCGCGATCGCCGCGGTCATGGAGCTGCTCAACGAGGTCACGCCGGCCAAGCGCGGCGACGCGTCGCCGGGGGCGGTGCGCTTCGCGCTGAGCACCGCGGCATCGCTGCTGTTCGCGTTCGCGCCGCACGCGTCGGCGGACGCCTATCACCGGCTGACCGGCGAGCGCGTGTGGGAGCAGCCGTGGCCGGACGCCGACCCGGCGTTCCTTCAGAGCGACACGTTCGAGCTCGTCGTGCAGGTCAACGGCAAGGTCCGCGCGCGCGTGCAGGCGCCGTCGGGGGCCTCGCGCGAGGAGCTGCTCGAGCTGGCGCACTCGGCGCCGAAGATGCTGGCGTACCTCGACGGTCACGAGGTCGTCAAGGAGATCGTCGTGCCGGGCAAGCTCGTCAACTTCGTCGCGCGGTAGCCGCCCAGCCTCGGGTTTCGCTGGGCGGCTTCACGCTCCGGGTGTCCGGTGCAGTCGCCTCACGGAGCCTTCGCCAGCAGCGTCGTCTTGACGCGGCCGGTGAGCAGCTTCGTCGTCGCCTCGACCTGACAGACGTCGCGGGGACCGTCCGGCAGCTCGACCTCGCGGATGTTCGGCGTCATGACGCCGTACGTGTCTCCGGTGGTCTTCCCGCCCTCGCCATCGCCGTTCGTGCACGACACGGCCCACACGACGGTGACGCGCTGCTTCGGCGCCGCGCTGACGCGGATCGCGACCGCCTCGGGCTTCTTGACGGCTGCCTCGGCCTTCGCCTCGACGCGGTCGCCCTGCTTCCGGGCGCGGTCGACGACCTTCGTCGTGGCCTGCTTCTCGTCGCCGCCGCACGCGATCAGCAGCACGCATGCGCTCATGCCGGCACAGAGGCCCAGCAGGATGCGGCGAGCGGTACGGCGCATGACCAACCTCCACGACCCACGCAGCCAGCGCGGTCCCCATTTCGGATAGCCGACCGTAACAGGGGTACCGGACCCTGAGACGCGGTCGTGACACGCTGTGCGCCGATGGCTGACGCGGGCGCGCCCTATGTCGCGGTGATCGGCGCCGGCGGGGACGCCGCGGACGCGGTGCTCGCGGACGCCGAAGCGGTCGGTGCGTTGCTCGCGGGGCGGGGGGCGGTGGTGGTCACGGGCGGCCTCGGCGGCGTCATGGAGGCCGCCTGTCGCGGCGCGCGCTCGGGTGGTGGGATGACGGTGGGGCTCCTGCCCGGCTCCGATCGATCCGACGCCAATCCGTGGGTGGACATCGCCGTGACGACGGGGCTGGGGGAGCTGCGCAACGGGCTCGTGGTGCGGTCGGCGGATGCCTTGATCGCCGTCGGCGGGTCCTACGGCACGCTGTCGGAAATCGCTCTCGGGCTGAAGGCGGGGCGGCGCGTCGTCGGGCTCGGCTCGTGGGCGATCGCGGGGATGGTGCTGGCGCGCGGGCCGGAGGAGGCGGTGGAGTTGGCGCTTGGCCATCCGCCGTCCGCGTAGCGGGTTCGGCCGGCGGCGTCGGTGGCGGGGTGAGGGGATCGATCGCGCATCGGCTTCGGGCGCCGCGGCCACCGATCGGGCGGCGAGCGATCGAGATGGCTGAAAACCCCGATATGCGGGGTCCTGAACCATCTCGATTGTTCAGGCGCCGGTGTGGGGAGACTGGACGCCGCGCCGCGCTGCTGTTCGCCTGACCCGTCGCGCGAAGTCGTGTCCGCGTCTGCGCCGAATCGTTGCGGACTGCGTGCCTGACGTGACGCGACCCGGCTTAGCCTCGGCTGCGTGTCCGACCTCGCCCGCCCGCGGCTGGCGCTCTACGTCGCGCTCGGCCTCGTCGTCTGCGTGCTCGGCGCGCGGTACCTGCGCAGCCAACCGCCGGCGCCGGTCGCGCTGGACGCAACGGGTGGCGTCGCGACGGTCGCCGAGCGCGCGGGGGAGCCGCCCGCGGTCAGCGTGCAGCGCGCCGGGGGAGGGCGCGTCACCGTTCACGTGGCCGGCGCGGTGCGTCGACCGGGGATCTATCGGCTCCCGGGTGGCGCGCGGGTCGACGACGCGTTGCGCATCGCCGGCGGGCCGAAGCCGCGGGCGGACCTGACGGCGGTCAACCTCGCGGCGAAGCTCGAGGACGGGCGGCAGGTGCTGGTGCCCGAGCGCGCGCGGGGCGGCGCGCCGGCAGCGCCCGCGACCGGCGCGGGCCCCCCGGCCGTGGGTGGAGCGGGCGCGGCCCCCGCCGCGCCGATCAACCTCAACACGGCGACGCTCGAGCAGCTCGACACGCTCGACGGCGTCGGTCCCGGGATCGCGCAGCGCATCATCGACTACCGCGAGCAGCACGGCGGCTTCGCCCGCGTCGACGAGCTCGCGGAGGTGCCGGGGATCGGCGACAAGCGCATGGCGACGCTGCGCCCGCTGGTGACCGTGTGACGCCGCGAACGCGGGTCGCGGCGCGCCTCGTCGCGGCGCAGCGGGTCATCGCCCGACATCCGCGGCACGTCCTCCTGGCGGCGCTCGTCGCCGGCCTGCTGGCCGGGCCGCGCGCGCCGCTCGCGCTGCTCGCCGCCGCCACGCTCATCACCG
Organism: uncultured Actinomycetes bacterium; assembly: GCA_963705315.1. Lineage (GTDB taxonomy): Bacteria > Actinomycetota > Thermoleophilia > Solirubrobacterales > Solirubrobacteraceae > CADCVQ01. Next base: position 2,632,029 of record OY970068.1, on the reverse strand, counting down.
CGCTCGCCCGCCCCGGACCGCTGGCGCTCGGCGCGATCGCGACGCTGCTCGCCGGCGCCGCCATCGCCGATGCGCGCCTCGCGGCGCTCGACCGCACGGCGCTGCGCCCGCTGCGCGGCACGGAAGCGCAACTGCACGCGACGTTGCTCGAGCATCCACGGCTGCGGTCGTTCGGCACCCGCGTCGCCGCCGCGCGGATCCGCGCGGACCCGGGACGCGGGGAGCGCGTCCTGCTTCGCGTGCCGGCGCGGGTGCGCTGGCCGGCGACGCCCACGCCCGGGGTCGAGCTACGCGTCCGCGGCCGGTTCGCGCCGCTCGGTGACTACGACGCCCACGAGCGGCGACGCAACGCTCACGCGGTCGTCCGCGTGACGAGCCTCGCGGCCACCGGCCGCACGCGCGGCGGACTGGTCGGTGCGCTCGACCGCGTGCGCACCCGCACGGAGCGCGCCCTCACGAGCGGCATCCCGCCACGGCAGGGCGCCCTCGCGCGCGGGATGGTCCTCGGGCAGGATGCGGCGCTCACCGCCGACGTCCGCGCGGACTTCCGCGCGACCGGCCTCGCGCACCTCGTCGCAGCCAGCGGCGCGAACGTGCTGCTGCTCGCGACCCTCGTGCTCGCCTTCGGCGCCGCGATCGGCCTCGGCCTCAGCGGTCGCCTACTGCTCGCGCTCACGCTCGTGGCGGCGTACGTCCCGCTGGCCGGCGGCGGGCCGTCGATCCAGCGCGCCGGGGTGATGGGCGCGGCCGGGCTCGTCGCCGCGCTCGCCGGCCGGCCGGCGTCGCGCTGGTACGCGCTGCTGCTCGCGGCGGCGCTGACGCTCGTGCTGAACCCGCGCGCCGCGGAGGATCCCGGCTGGCAGCTGAGCTTCGCGGCGGTCGTCGCGCTGCTCGTCCTCGTGGCGCCGCTGACGGCGCGGCTGCGGCGCGCCGGACTGCCGCGCGGCCTCGCCGAGGCGACCGCGGTGACCGCCGCGGCGACGCTCGGCACCGCTCCGCTCATCGCGCTGCACTTCGAGCGCGTGTCGCTCGTGTCGCTGCCGGCAAACGTGCTCGCCGCTCCGGCCGTCGCGGTGGTCATGTGGCTCGGGACGATCGCCGGCGCGCTCGGCCAGATCGCGCCGTGGCTCGCCGCGCCGTTCACGGCCGTGATGGCGCTGGCGCTCGGTTACCTCACGTGGCTCGCCGATCGCGCCGCGGCGCTGCCGTTCGCCGAGCTGGCCGTTCCGGCGCCGGGACCGCTCGCGTTGCTGGCCGTGTACGGCGGGGCGGGCCTGGCGTTCCTCGCGTGGCGACGGCTCGCGGCGTGCGACGAACGACGTGGCACCCGCCACCGGAGCACGGCGACGGCGCTGCTCGCGCTGATCGCCGCCGCGACCGTGTTGGCGACCGCGCACTCCACCGGCCCGCCGCGCGACCTGACGATCTCGTTCCTCGACGTCGGCCAGGGCGACGCGACGCTGATCCAGCACGGGCGTGCGACGGTGCTCGTCGACACCGGCCCGCCCGGCGGGCGGCTGCTGTCGCAGCTGCGCGACGCGGGAGTCAGCCGGATCGACATCCTCGTCCTGACACACGACGCGCTCGACCACGCCGGCGCGGCGCCGGAGCTGCTCGGCGCGGTCCCGGTGGCGCTCATGCTCGACGGGGAGGAGGGCGGGGTCGCGCGGCTCGCGGCGCGCCATCGCGTCCGCCGCGTGGCGTCCGACGCGGGCCAGGTCCTGCGCAGCGGCCCGATCGAGCTGCGCGTGCTGTGGCCGCGCCGCGACCCGCCGGCGCCGCCGGGCGCCGAGCCGAACGACCGCGCGACGGTCCTGCATGTCCGCGACGGGGACTTCGACCTCCTGCTGACCGCGGACGCCGAATCCAACGTCACCGCGGCGCTCGACCTGCCGGTCGTGGAGGCGCTGAAGGTCGCTCACCACGGCAGCGACGACCCCGGCCTGCCCGGCCTCCTCACCCGCCTGCAACCACGGGTCGCCGTGATCCCGGTCGGCGCGCGAAACACCTACGGCCACCCGACGCCATCGACGCTCGCCGCCCTGCGCGGCGTGCCGATCGTGCGCCGCACCGACCGCGACGCAACGGTGCGGATCATGGTCAGGGACGGCCGGATGCGCGTGACCGACTGAGCGACGTGGCGATCAGAACTCAGCGCTGGTAGGCCCACTAGACTCGCACGTCGTGCCCGACTTCAGGCCCGCCTACCTGATTTACGGCGACGACCACGGCCGGATCAGCGAGCGCCGCTCGGCGCTGCGCGCGCTCGCCGAGCGCGAGTCGGACTCCGGCGGCGTCGAGGCCTTCGAGGGCGAGGCGGCCGCGCCCGAGAACGTCGCTGGCGCGCTGGCGTCGATGACGTTCGCGATCGGGCGGCGCTTCCTCGTCGTCGACGGGGTGGAGCGCTGGAAGGACGCCGACGTCAAGGCGCACATCGTGCCCGCCCTCGAGGCGATCGGGCCGGAGACGACGATCGCCTTCTTCGGGCGCGACGAGGGGCGCAACAAGACGAGCCCCGCGCTCGCCGCGGCGGTCGAGGCGGCCGGCGGCAGCGTCGCCGCGGAGCGCACGCTGAAGGCCAAGGAGCTGCCGCGGTGGCTGCGCGCGGAGGCGGCGAAGCTCGGCGTCGAGCTCGATCAGCAGGGCGCGCAGGCGCTCGTCGCCCAGGTCGGAGACCGCCAGCGACGGCTCGTCCGCGAGGTCGAGAAGCTCGCCATCGAACTCGGTCCGGGCGCTCGCATCGGCATCGAGGAGGTGGAGGGCGCCGCGGCGCACTCCTCCGAGCGCCAGGTCTGGGGGCTCGTCGACGCGCTCGTCGCCGGCGACGGCCCGGCCGCCACGCGCGCCTACGTCGAGCTGCAGGGCCAGGGCGAGTCGGTGACCCGGCTCGTCGGTCTGCTTGCCCGTCGCGTGCGCGACGTCCTGGCGATCGCGCTGCGCCTCGAGGCGGGCGAGGCGCCGCCCGAGATCAAGCAGAGCATCAAGGGCAATCCGTGGGCGACCGAACGCCGGATCGCCGAGGCGCGCCGGGCCGACCCCGAGCGGCTGCGGCGCGCGCTGGAGACGCTCGCCGACCTCGAGCTCGCCACCCACGGCGACACCGAGCTGTCCGACAGCACCGAGGCGATCCGCGCGATCACGCACATCGCCGCCTGACGCGTCAGTCCGGCTGACCCGCGGGGCTCACCTCGTACTCGTCGTGCTTGCGCCACCAGCCGTACGGCGCGGACTGCGGGCGGCCTTCCGGGGTGTCCTCCCACTCCTCCTGGCGGCCCAGCGGCGTGCGGTCGAGGAAGGACCAGACGGTGCCGAGCGCCTCGACGCCGCGGCTGTGCGTCGCGTAGGTGAGAAACACGCGGTCGCCGTCGCGCAGGAAGACGTGGGCGCCCTGGTACTCGCTCGTCCCGCAGCGCTGCTGGAACTCCTCGCCGATGACCGTGAACCACGGCAGCGACCAGCCCATCCGGCGCTTGTAGGCCTCGATCTCGGGCTGCGATGCGCGCGAGATCATCGCGAACGTCGTGTCACGGGCGTTGAGGTGCGCGAGGTCGCCCACCTGGTCGGCGATCATCGAGCAGCCATTGCACGGCTCGCCGTCGGGGGCAAACCAGAAGCTGTAGACGATCAGCTGGGTGCGCCCCTCGAACAGGTCGCCCAGCGTGACGACGCCGTCCGGTCCCTCGAACTCGTAGCCGGCGGAGAACTCCGTCATGGGCTGGCGGCGGCGCTCGGCGGCGAGCGCGTCACTCGCGCGGGTCGCCTCCTTCTCCTTGGCGGTCAGCGCCTTGTGGGACTCCTGCCATTCCTGCTCGCTGACGATCGGCGGTAGCTGCACATCGAGCTCCTTCCTGAATAAGTTCCTTCAGGGAACTAAAGTACCATGGCCCATGCAGCGAACCGATTTCGCCCAGATGACCTGCTCGATCGCCCGCAGCCTTGCGGTCGCCGGGGAGCCGTGGTCGCCGCTCATCATCCGCGACGTCTCCATCGGCATCAACCGCTTCGACGACATCCACCGCGATCTCGGGATCTCGCGCAAGGTCCTCGCCGAGCGCCTGAAGCACCTCGCCGGCGCGGGGATGCTCGAGCGCCGCCCGTACTGCGAGCGCCCGCCGCGCTACGAGTACGCGCTGACCGAGATGGGCGCGCAGTTCATGGACGTGCTGATGGCGATGGTCGCCTGGGGCGATCGCTGGACCGGCGACGCGGGGCCGCCGATCCTCTACCGCCACCGCGCGTGCGGGCAGATCACGCACGTCGAGCTGCACTGCGTCGTCTGCGGCGAGGTCCTGCACTCGACCGACGTCGATATCGAGCTCGGGCCCGGCCTCACGGATCCAGATCGACCCGGATGACGAGCAGCGCGGTGCCCATCGCGCGCACGCCGGCGGCGTTCAGGCGCGAGATCGAGCGCAGTCGCACGACCGGATCCTCGTCGTCGAGCAGCGTCGCGACGCCGTCGCGCCAGCGGCCGCGCACGCGTATGCGCACGCGTGGATCGGCCTCCATGTTGCGCACGTAGGCGGCCTTGCGCCCCTGCTCGGCGACGATCCAGAACGTGTTCGTCTCGCCGTCCAGACCGTTGCTGACCGGTGTGCGGCGCGGCTGCCCGCTCTTGCGGCCGGTCGTCTGAAGCAGCGCGACGCCCGGAACGAGGCCGCGGGCCGCCAGCGCGCGGATCGGCCGGTTGAGGACGCGGACCTGAAAGGCCGTGACGAGCCGGGCCTTGCGAGCTGTAGCGTCGCCTGGCAAACCCAGGCGCTATCCCAATGCCCGGCGCAGGACGTCGCGCAGCGACCGCTGATCGGCCGCGCTGAGTGCGGCGAGCGGCTCGGGGACCTCGCCCATGATGGCCTGCAGCCGCTCACGGATTGCGATGCCGCGCTCGGTCACGACGAGCATGCGGATCCGGCGGTCGTGCCCGGCCGCTCGGCGTTCGACGAGGCCCTGCGCCTCGAGGCCGTCGACGAGCCCGGTCACGTTGGAGTTGTCGCACTGCAGCTGGGCGGCGAGCTCGTTCATCGCCACCGGGTGATCGGGGTCCAGCGCGCGCAGCGCGAAGAGCTGGGGAGGGGTGAGACCCGACTCGGCGGCGACGCGCAGCATCCGCGGTCGCATCTCCCAGAAGAGCTTGCCCATGAGCCCCCAAGCCTCCTGGGCAGGAGTCGGCCGCTTGAGCGTCTCGGTCATCGGTCAACAGGATAGTGGATAAAGGCAATAATTGACAAGGTCAAGCATTCTTGATTGGCTGCGCCCATGTCAGACCAACGAGCAATCGAGGTTCGCGGGCTAGTGCGCGAGTTCAAGGGCGCCATCCGCGCGGTCGACGGGATCGATCTCGACGTCGCGGCGGGTGAGATCTACGGCTTCCTCGGGCCCAACGGCGCCGGCAAGTCGACGACCGTCAAGGTGCTGACGACGCTCCTACCACCGTCGGAGGGAAGCGCCCGCGTGGCGGGCTACGACGTGGCCAGGGAAGGGTCGAAGGTCCGCGCGTCGATCGGCGTCGCGCTGCAGGAGGTCGCCCTCGACCCGCTGCTGACGGGCCGCGAGCACATGCGCCTCCAAGGCGGCCTGCAGGGCATCGCGCGCGCCGAGCGCGGCCCGCGCGGCGACGAGCTGCTCGAACGCGTCGGGCTCGCCGACGCCCGCGATCGCAAGTCCTCCACGTACTCGGGCGGGATGAAGCGCAGGCTCGACCTCGCGCTCGCGCTGCTGCACAACCCGCGCATCCTGTTCCTCGACGAGCCGACGACCGGCCTCGACGTCCAGTCGCGCACGGCGCTGTGGGACGAGGTCGCGCGGCTCGCCCGCGAGGAGGGCACGACGGTCTTTCTCACGACCCAGTACCTCGAGGAGGCCGACGTGCTCGCCGACCGCGTCGGCATCATCGACAACGGAAAGATCGTCGCCGAGGGGACGCCCGCCGCGCTGAAGGCGCAGGTCTCCAAGCCGACGGTCGAGGTCATTCCGCGCGACGCCGGCGACTGCGCCGCGACGAGCAAGGCGCTGCGCCCATTCGGGGAGCAGGTCACCGAGCGCCAGGCGGGCTCGATCGCCGTGCGGCTGAACTCCGGTGCCGAGCAGCTCGCCGAGATCGTGCGCGCCCTGGATGTCGCCGACGTGCACGTCGCCCATCTCGCGCTGCACGAGCCGACGCTCGATGACGTGTTCCTCGCCAAGACCGGTCGCAGCCTCGAGGGCGCGGCAGAGGGGCAGCCCGACGCGGACCCTCAGGCGAAGGCGAAGGCCGAGCCGCAGGCGGCATGACCGCGCTCACGTCGAGCAGCTGGCCGAGTCAGGTCGGCCTCCTCGCCGGGCGCGCGATCACCCACATCGTCCGGGCGCCCGCGCAGGTCGTCTTCCCGATCGTGTTTCCGCTCGTCCTGCTGGCGGTCAACACGTCGGGCCTCGATGCGGCGACGAAGCTGCCGGGGTTCCCGACGACGAGCTACCTCGATTTCGCCCTCGCCGTGCCGTTCATGCAGGGCGCGCTGTTCGCGGCGCTCAACGGCGGGCAGGACCTCGCCCGCGACATCGAGGGCGGATTTTTGGACCGCCTGGCCCTGACGCCGATGTCCGGCGCGGCGCTCCTCGCCGGCCAGCTCGGCGGCGCGCTGTTCATGGGCGTCGTCGGCGCCGTCACGTACCTCCTCGTCGGGCTCCTGCTCGGCGTCGGCATAGCTGCCGGCGCGGGCGGCGCCTGCGTCCTGCTCCTGCTGGCGGTCTGCATCTCCTTCGCCTTCGCGTGCTTCGGGACGCTCGTCGCGCTGCGTGTCGGCAGCGGGCAGGCGGTGCAGGGCTTCTTCCCGCTGTTCTTCGTGCTGCTGTTTCTCAGCTCGGCGTTCTTCCCGCGCGATCTCATCGAGCAGGACTGGTTTCGCACGATCGCGACCTACAACCCGGTCTCCTACCTCGTCGAGGGCATCCGCAGCCTCGTCATCACCGGCTGGGACGCCGACGCGCTGCTGCCCGCCTTCGGGATCGCCGTGGCGGCCACCATCCTTTTCCTCGCGCTCAGCGCGCGGGCGCTGCGCACGAGGCTGACGCGGACATGAGCGCGCTGGCCCGCACCCGCTCGGTCGCCGGCGCCGTCGCCTGGCGTGGCATCCACAACGCGTTCACGAACCCGGCGTTCCTGCTGCCGAGCGTGTTGTTTCCGCTGTTCTTCTTCATCGCCTTCGCCGGCGGGCTGTCGGGCATCTCCGCCGCGCCGGACTTCGACTTCCCGTCGGGCTACACGTCATTTCAGTTTGCCTTCGTCTGCATGCAGGCGGCGGCGTTCGGGGGCGTCTTCACGGGCTTCGCGATCGCCGCGGACTTCGAGTTCGGCTTCGCGCGCCGCCTGATGCTCGCGGCGCCCAATCGCGGCGGCATCGTGATCGGCTACATGCTCTCGGCGATGGTCCGCGCGGTGTTCGTCATCGGCGTCGTGTTCGTCGCCGGGCTGATCAGCGGGATGCGGCTCGACGGCTCGGCGGGCGACCTGCTCGGGCTGCTCGTCCTGGCGCTGGCGGTGAGCGCGGTCTCGACCCTGTGGGCGACCGGGATCGCCATGCGGCTGCGGACGATGCAGGCGGCGCCGCTCATGCAGATGCCGATCTTCATCGCGCTGTTCCTCGCGCCGGTCTACGTGCCGCTGCCCCTCATCGCGGGCTGGGTGCACGACGTCGCGCGCTACAACCCGTTCACGGCGTTTCTCGAGGCAGCCCGCGGGTTCGTCTCGGGCGAGCCGGCGAAGCTTGCGATCAGCGCCGCCTGCCTGGCTGGGCTGTTCGTGCTCGTGTCGTTCTGGGCCCGCGGTGGGCTGCGGTCGGCCGAGCGGGCGGGGTAGGCCGGCGCGCGGGCCGCGGTCGCGCGGTACTTCCAAACAGCATCGACGAGCAGTTATCGATGCGGTTCGTCCACCGCGCGTCCAGCGCGATTGCAAGCGTCCACCGCGGACCGTAGGCTCGCCGCCATGGAACTCGAGCCCGGCGAACACATCATCTTCGAGGGGCACCCGTCGTGGCGCTCCATCCTCGGCTTCTACATCAAAGGGCTGATCGTCGTCGCGGTCGCCGGGGCCATCACCGCCGGGATCACGCGCGCGAGCGGCGACGAGGTCGACAGCGGCAAGGTGACGCTCGTCGTCATCGTGCTGCTCGTCGGCCTGCTCGTCGCCGGCTACGTCAAGCGGCTGTTCACGACGTACACGATCTCCAACAACCGCCTGCACATCCGTCGCGGGATCGTCGCCCGCGCCGAGCAGCAGACGCAGATCAACCGGGTGCAGAACGTCAACACCAACCAGTCGGTGCTGCAGCGCTTTCTGATGATCGGCACGGTGAACTTCGACACCGCTGCCGGCGACGACTACGACTTTCAGTTCGCCGGCGTCGCCAAGCCGCACGACGTCGTCGAAGCGGTCCATCGCGCGCAGCGCGAGTCGGACACCGAGAACGTGCCGCGCTAGCGGGGGGCGCTCGCTACTTCGCGGCGGACTTGCGCAGACGCGACGCGCGGGACTTCTTGCGCGCGCCGGTGTTCTTGTGCATCGCGCCGCGCTTGACGGCCTTGTCGATCACGCTGACGAGCACCTTGTGCTCGGTATCGGCGGTCGCCTCGTCGCCGGCTTCGACGGCGGCCTCGAGACGGCGGAAGTACGTCCGCACGGCGGAGGTGTACTTGCGGTTCTCGATGCGCTCGCGCTCGGAGCGCAGGATCCGTTTCTTCTGGGAGTGAATGTTGGCCATGAGCGTGAAAGCGCCGCGGGCATCGGCCGCGGCTGTGCCTAGAGTAGCGCACCGATGGCGGCCGATCGTTCGAGAGAAGGACCGCCCGCGGGCGGACCCGGGGCCAAGGGGCGGATCGCCCGTAACACGGCGATCTTCTCGGTTCTGACCGGGCTGTCGCGCATCGCGGGCCTCGTCCGCGAGATCGTCGCATCGAGCTATTTCGGCACGAGCGGCCCGTTCTCGGCGTTCACGATCGCCTTTCAGATCCCGAACCTCGTGCGCAACCTGTTCGCCGACGCCGCGCTGAGCGCCGCGTTCGTCCCGGTCTTCACCGAGCTGCTCGAGAAGGGAAAGCGCAAGGAGGCCTACCAGCTGGCCTCGACGTTCGTGGCGATCATCGTCGCCGCGCTCGTCGCGATCAGCGTGTTCTTCGTCGTCATCGCGCCGTACGTCATGCCGCTGCTGACCGGCGACGACTTCTCGCGCGAGCTCGATCAGCTGACCGTCGGGCTGTCGCAGGTGCTGTTTCCGATCGTCCTGCTGCTCGGGCTCAACGGGCTGCTCGTCGGGATCCTCAACGCCTACGACCACTTCACGATCCCGGCGCTCGCGCCGCTCGTGTGGAACGTCGTGATCATCTTCCTGCTCGTCGTGCTGCGGCCGTTCTTCGACGGCCCCGACCAGCTCTACGCCTACGCCATCGGGGTGCTCATCGGGACGCTCGTGCAGCTCGCGATGGCGCTCCCGGTCCTGAAGCGGCTGGACTTCGCGTTCGCGCGCAAGATCGACTTCCACGACCCGCGGGTGAAGCAGGTCCTCGCGCTCATGCTCCCGGTGACGCTCAGCCTCGGGCTCATCAACTTCAACATGGTCATCAACTCGGTGCTCGGCTCCTACGTCTCCGAGCAGGGCCCGCGCGCGATCGACGCCGCATTCCGGATCTACATGCTGCCGCAGGGGATGTTCAGCGTGGCGATCGCGACCGTGCTGTTTCCCGCGCTCGCGCGCCTGGCGACCCGGCGCGACGCCGACGGGATGCGCGCGCTCACCGGCACGGGGACGCGGCAGATCCTGCTGATGCTCATCCCCGCGGCGGCCTGCACCCTCGTCCTGGCCGAGCCGATCACGCGCCTGGTCTACGAGCGCGGCGAGTTCGACGCGCAGTCCACGAAGCTCGTGTCCGAGGCGCTGTTCTGGTTCTCCTTCAGCCTGCCCTTCGCGGGCGTCAACCTGCTGCTCACGCGGACGTTCTTCTCCGTCCAGCGCCCGTGGCTGCCGACGAAGCTCAGCGCGATCTCGCTGCTCGTCAACGCCGTCGTGGCGCTCGCGCTCTACAAGCCGTTCGGGCTCGGCGGGATCGTCGTCGGGACCGCGATCGGCAGCGCGGCGATGACGTGGGGCCAGGTGGTCTACCTGCGCCGCGGCCTGAACGGCCGCCTCGAGGGGCGAGAGACGCTCGACGCGCTCGTTCGCATCCTCGTCGCGTCCGCCGCGCTGGCCGGCGTCGCCTACCTGCTGTGGGCGGGCATCGACAGCGTGCTCGGCCGCTCGATCGTCGCGCAGATCATCTCGGTCGGGACGGCACTGACGGTCGGTCTCGCCGTCTACGGCGTCGCGGTGCTCGCGCTGCGCGTCCCGGAAGCTCGCCAGATCCGCGATCTCGTCAGCGCGCGCATCGGCCGGGATGCGAGGCCGTCGTAGTCGCTCACCACGGCGCCGGCTCGTAGTCCTTGAGCAAGCAGCCGTACAGGTCCTCGCCCGCCTCGCCGCGGACGATCGGGTCATACACGCGCGCGGCGCCGTCGACGAGATCCAGCGGCGCGTGGAAGCCCGCGTCCGCGAGGCGCATCCGCGTCGGCTGCGGGCGCTCGTCGGTGATCCAGCCGGTGTCGACGCTCGTCATGAGGATGCCGTCGGCGCGCAGTTCCTGGGCGCTCGTGCGCGTGAGCATGTTCAGTGCGGCCTTGGCCATGTTCGTGTGCGGGTGCCCGGCGCCCTTGTAGCCGCGGTGAAACTGGCCCTCCATCGCCGAGACGTTGACGACGTAGGTACGCCGCGTGCTGGATGCCGCGAGCGCCGGCCGCAGCCGGCCGACGAGGATGAACGGCGCGGTCATGTTGCACAGCGTGACCTCGAGCAGTTCGATCGGGTCGACCTCGTCGACGCGCTGGATCCAGCTGTTGACCGCGTGCGGGTCGGGGACGAGCCCGCCGGCGTCGATGGCGCGGCCGGCGGCGATCCGCTCCAGCGAGTCCGAGCCGGCGGTCAACGCGAGCGCGGTCAGGGCCTGCGGGGTCGGGGTCCAGTGCCCGCGGTCAGCGCCCACGAGCTCGGGAAGCGGGCCCGCCGGGAGCGCCGCTGCCTCGGCGCGCATCAGCGGCGCGTAGGCCTCCGCGGAGCGCCGCACGGTCTGCGCCGCGTTGTTGATGAGGACGTCCAGCGGCCCGCGCGCGATCACGCTGTCGGCGAGCGCCACGACCTGGGCGGGATCGCGCAGGTCGATGCCGACGATGTGCAGCCGTCCCAGCCAGTCGGCGCTGTCGTGCATGGCCGCGAAGCGGCGCGCGGCGTCGCGCGGAAAGCGCGTCGTGATCGTCGTGTCGGCGCCGTCGCGCAGCAGGCGCAGCGCGATGTACATCCCGATCTTCGCCCGCCCGCCGGTGAGCAGCGCACGGCGGCCGTGTAGGTCGGTGCGCGCGTCGCGGCGGGCGCGATTGCGCGCCGCGCAGTCCGGACACAGCTGGTGATAGAAGCCGTCGACCTCGTGGTAGCGGCGCTTGCAGACGTAGCAGCCGCGGGCGCGCTGCAGCGTTCCCGCGCTGTGGCCGTTGGTTGGCGCGGCGAGCGGCAGACCACGGGTCTCGTCGTCGATGCGCCCCGGAGCGCCGGTCGCCGTCGCCGCCGTGACGGCCGCGTCGTTGGCGAGCACCCGAGCGCGCCGCTGCGCGCGGCGCCGGAGCTTCACCGACTTGAAGATGCCCGCCGTCGCGACCCGCACCGCGACGGCGTCCGGATGCTCGACCGGCAGCGCCTCGAGCTCGCCGAGCACCCGCAGGCACGTCGCGAGGTCGTCCGGGTCGATGCCGGGGTCGTCGGGCGGCACGGCCGCATCTTCGTCTATCGACGTGGCCCGCGCAGCAGGTGGGCGAGGCGCCGCAGGAACCCCAGGGGCGCGGCGAGCATCGCGGCGGCGCGGTAGCGCCGCGTGCTGCGCAGCGCATCGAGCTTGCGCTCGGCCGCGACGGTCTGCGCGGCGAGCTGCTCGTTGAGCGCCTGCGCCTTGTCGAACCACTGGCGCGCCTGCTGCGCGCTGTGGTCGCGCGCGATCTCGGCCCGCAGCTGCGCCTCGGACAGCACCGCGAGCGCCCGGATCGCCGAGCGCTCCAGCGGCGGCGGCTCGGTGCTCACGCGCTGCAGCAGCTCGACGAGCTGGGCGGCATGCTGGCGCGCATCGTGGTGGGCGCGCACGAGGTCGTGCCCGAGGCGGCCGAGCTCGGGCCGGTAGTCCTCCAGGGCGGCGCGCAGGGCCGCGGCGTCGGCCGGCGGGCCGGGAGCGAGCCCCGAGAAGCCGTTGGCCTCGATGCGCTCGTAGGACTCGGGCGTCACCCATCCGTCGGTGCCGCCGCGGTCGAAGACGAACGCCGCGCGCCGCGCGCTCATCGCCTCGAGGACCGACCGCCCGTAGCCCACGACGATGTCCACGTCGCGCATCGCCTCGGCGACGTCGAGCGACGGGGTCGGATGGCCGACGCGGTGCCACGTCAGCCCGGCGCCGGCCCACGCGTCGATGATGATCTGCGCGCGCGAGCCGATTCCGCCGTGGTAGTTGCCCAGCAGCAGCGCGCTGGTCGGTGTCGCGGCGGCCTCGCGGCCGACGCCGAAGCGGCGCATGTCGACCGGCTGGCGCAGGCGCACGACCTCGCCGGCACCGACGCAGCCGCGCGCACGCGCCTGGAAGTGGTCGTTGAGCGCGACGGTCGCCGCGACCACGCCGTCGATCGGCGGCGGCAGGTGGATCTCGTCGATGCCGTGGACGACGAAGACGCGGGCGGCGTCCGGATAGCGCTCGGCGAGCTCGAGTGCCAGCGAGCGATCGACGCCGGCGACGACGCCGTCGGCGCGGGCGGGCAGCTCGTGCAGTTGATCGGTGACCCGCAGCGCGCGCTCGCGTGCGAGTCCTGCCATCGCGCCGAGCTCGCGGGCGTAGAGCGTCACGCCGTGGCCGAGACGGGCCAGGTGCTCGGCGATCGTGAGCGCGTAGGTCTGCGGTCCGCCGGGGGCCGCGAGCTGCTGGACGGCGACGATCAGCTCCACGTCGCCGCCGCCGCCGGCGAGAGGGTGGCGATCAGCTCGGCGGCGACGACGCGGTCGTCGAAGGGCCGCGGAGGCCCGTCGGCATCCACGCGCTGCGTGGCGCGTGACCCGCGTCCGGCGATCACCACGACGTCGCCGGGCCGGGCGAGCGCCAGCCCGTGGGCGATCGCCGACCGGCGGTCGAGCACCACCTCGACCTCGGCGCCGCCGGCGGCGCGGGCGCCCGCCGCCAATCCGGACGGCAGCCGATCGGCCGGCTCCTCGGCGCGCCAGCGGTCGGTGGTCAGCACGACGACGTCCGCGAGCATCGCGGCGGCGCGGCCGACGGCGGTGCGTTGCGGGCGGCCGAACACGCTCAGGATCGAGAGTACGACGATCAGGCGCCGACCGCGGATCTCGCACAGCGCGCGTGCGCTGGCCAGCGAGGCGCGCACGCCGGCCGCGTTGTGGGCGAAGTCGACGAGCACCGCGAACCCGTGCGGGCAGGGGACGCGCTCCAGCCGCCCGGGCACCGGGTCGGCATCCGCGATGGCGGCGCGAGCACGGGTGCCGTCGGCCCCCCAGGCGCGCGCCGCAGCGAACGCGAGCGCCGCGTTCATCGCCATGTGCGGCCCGATCGAACGCGTCCGCAGCTGCATCTCGCCGCCGTCGTGCGTGTGCACCGTGACGCTCGTCCCCGCGAGCGTCCAGATGGGATCGCGCACCCGTACGTCGGCACGCCGATCAGGTCCCACCGTGCTGACCGCCGCGCCGGCCGCGCGCAGCTCGGCGGCCAGCGCGCGGCCGAGCCGATCGCCGGTGGGAACGACGGCGCGCGCGACCCTGCCGCCGGGACGGATGAACAGGCGGCGCTTGACCGCCGCGTAGCGGTCGACGTCGCCGTGGCGCTCGAGGTGGTCGCGCGCGAGGTTCGTCAGCACGGCGAGGTCCGGCAGGAGCGCCGGGGAGCACTCCAGCTGGTAGCTGGAGATCTCCGCGACCACGACCTCCGCCGCCGGGTCGGCGACCGAGAGCGCCGGGCCGCCCTGGATGTTTCCGGCCAGGACGGTCGCGCAGCCTTCGGCCCGCAGTGCCGCGTCGATGAGCGCGCAGACCGTGGACTTGCCGTTCGTGCCGGTGACGCCGATCCACCGCCGGGGGTCCGTGCGCCACGCGAGCTCGGCCTCGTCGAGCACGGGCAGGCCACGGGTGGCCGCAGCCGCCGGCAGCGCGTGCGTGGCGGGTAGGCCGGGGCTCTTGACCACGCAGGCGGGCCGCGGCGTGCGGTCCAGCAGCGCGACCGGATCGCCGCCGAAGCTCAGCCGCACGCCGCGCCGCTCGAGCGCGCCGTAGACGGCCTCGGCCTCCGGCCGCCGCCGGGCATCCCAGCCCGCCAGCTCGCGCGCGGGGACGCCGATCTCGTGCAAACGCTGCAGCGCGGCGAAGCCGGCGACCGCGAGACCAGCGACGAGATACGGCCCGGCGGGAAGCTCCGGCCTGCTGACCCGCCCGGGCTCGTCGCTCACGCGGGCTTGGTTGTCGCGGGCGGCTTGCTCAGTCCGCGTCTGCGCCCGGTGCGCATTGTGCCGCGGCGGCTGCCGTGGGTGCGCATTGTGCCGCGGCGGCTGCCGGGGGTGCGCACTGTGACGCGGCGGCTGCCGGGGGTGCGCACTGTGACGCGGCGGCTGCCGTGGGGGCGCACTGCGCCGCGGCGGCTGCCGATGCGTGCACCGGGGCTCCGTCGATGCACTGCGCCAGCGCGCTGGGCGCACAGGCCGCGCCCGGCTGATCGCCATCGACGGCCCGATCGGTGATCGTCATCGTCCAAGTAGACATCCGACCTCGAGTCCTAGGGGAAGGGATGCGGCATCATAGCCCGCTCGAGCATCGGAAAACCGTCGATCGAGCGCCCGTCGGCGGTCCTCAGCGGCTCGCGCAGGCGGGCGAGTCCGAGCGGCTCTCGGTCATGCCCGAAGGTGATCGGGACGAGGCCCGGCAGGACGGCGCGCACCACGACGAACGGGCGCACGCGCCGATCGTGCAGCTCGGCAAAGGACGTCTCGCCGACGGCCGCGAGCAGGTCGGAGGCGTCGGCGTCGGGCTCGGGCACCTGCGCCAGCGCGATGTGCTCCGGGGAGGACCACAGAAACGCGGCCTCGGCGATCCGCTCGCGCTGCTGGTACAGGCGAAAGTGATCCAGCGGCGTGCGCACGGCCGCGGGCACGATCGGTGCAAGCTCTGGCAGCGGGGCGAGGCGCAGAGCGGAGGCGGCCTCCTCGGCGGCGGCGCTCGCCGCGTCCGCGCTCGATCGGCGGCACGCGGCGCCGAGCACGAGGCGCCGATCGCCGTGCAGCACGCAGAGGATCACCGGCCAGGACTCGAGCGAGATGTTGACCAGCGCCGCGCGCACGCCGCGGGCCTCGACCGCCTGCAGGAGCGCTTGGACGCCGGCAGGCAGGCTCGCGCGCTCGACGAGCTCGCGCGACACGTGCCCCAGCCAGGTGCGCATGAACGCGTCGCGCTCGATGAGCTCGGCCAGCGCCAGCTCGCGCGCTCGCGCGGGGTCGGTGTGCGCCGCCGCCCCCGAGCTGCTCAGCGCCACGCCGGTCGGACCGTCGCAGGCCAGCAGCACGGCGCCCGCCGGAGCCAAGCGCGGCGCACCTGCCGCCGTCCGCACGGGCGCCCAGAGCAGCTGCGGATCCTCGTCGCCCGCCGGGCCGCCGCGCGCGGCCAGTTGCCGGGCCGAGTAGGCGACGATTGCCTGCGGTGCGATCGCTCCGGGAAGCTCGCTCGCGCGCCCGCGGACGAGCGGTAGGCAGCCGGGGTCCTCCAGGACGTATCGCTCGGCCGCCTCGGCGCGCGCCTTCAGGGCCGCCAGCTCGGGCTCCGCGGCGCTGCCGCGCGAGTGGCGCGCGTCCGGATGGCCGATCACCCGCAGGCTCGGGCTGGCACGCCGGGCGGTGACGAGCGTCCGGCCGTCCTGGGTTTCGCCGGCGGTGATCGCGAGGATCGCGCCGAGCCGGTGGGGGGTGAGCGCACCGAGCTCGAGCAGGCTGCTGGGGTCGATGCGCGCGTCACGCGTCGCGCCGCCAACCCCGTTCGCCGCGAGGTCGAGCACGTGAATCGCGGCGGGAGCGCCGGCGTGGGCACGGGCCACCGCCTGCGCCAGGAGCGCCGGATCGGGCGCGTCGCCGAAGGTGGTTGCCCGTCCGGCGCGCAGCGCGTGGGCGTAGGCCCGCAGGCGCGCGCCGCTCGGCAGGCCGCACGCGAAGCGCCGCAACGCCTCGCGCGCCAGCTCCGGCGGGCTGTCGCCGGGCAGCAGCAGCGCCTCCTGCGCCGTCCACACGAGCGACGGCGCGGCGCCCGCCAGCAGCGCGTCGCCGAGCGAGACACCGGTCGCCGGGGACGGCGGCGCGGCGGCCACGAGGGCACCGCGCCCGGCCAGCGCCTCGATCAGCTGCGCCGCGTCGGCGTCCGTCCAGCCGACCGCCCGTGCCAGCGCGGCGGCGTCGGTGCCGGCGGCGAGCACCGCCGCCAGGCGCGACACCTGCTCGGCCGATCCCTCGACGTCGAGGTCGATGTCGGTTGCCGGCCCGACGAGCACGATGCCGCCGTCGCGCTCGGCCAGCAGCCAGCGCGGGTTGGCGCGCAGGGCCGCGCTCATGCGCCGAGGACGACCGCCAGCAGCGCCACGGCGCTCGGCGAGAGCTCGAGGAACCGCGCGGCCGGACCGTCGTCGATGCCCCCGATCGCCCGCACCGGGACGCCGAGCTCGGTCGCGACCAGATACGCGTTCTGCATCACCGCGCCGGCCTCGAGCAGGGCGAGGCGGTAGCCGCGGTTGGCGTACTTCTCGGCAGGGCGCTCGAGCTCGGCGGAGATCAGCACGACCGGGCCGCCGGCTGCGATGAGGGGATCGCTGAGCGGGTGGGAGAGCAGCACCCCCGCCGGGTCGGCGTCCGCGCGGCGCACGAGCTCGAGCGCCGGGATCGCGGGGTCAAGCCACCACAGCCCCGGGCCCGGCGGCTCGTCGCCGCGCAGCGCGACGTGCACGAGCAGCGGGTACAGCCCGCCTCCGGAGGGCACCGGGCGGCCGCGGTGGCCCCGGCCGCCGTACATCCCCGCGAGCACCGCCGACAGCTCGCTCCAGCTCACGCTGCGCGCCGCGTCCCGATGCGAGGACGAGCGGCGTGTCCGTGCCAGGTCGACGACCGCCGAGGGTTCCGGTTGCAGCGCTACGGTGGTGCCCGCCAGCCGCAGCGGCGCGACGGCGCGCTCGAGCCCGGCGGCGATCTGCGCGTCGGTCGGCGCGGAGCCCAGCCCGGAGCCGACCGACGACTGGGCGTGAAAAAGCCGCCACGCATCCGCGCCGTCGACGGCCACGCCGTGCTCGAGCAGTTGCCCGATGAGCTGCGCCGCGTCCGCGCCCACCGCCGCGGCGATCGTCTGCGCCTCCGCGCGCCCGTCACAGCGCTCGAGGACGCTCATGACCCAGTCCAGGTCGCCGCCGAGACGCAGCTCGCGTTCGCCGGGCGCGGCGAGCACGATCTCGTCGCCGGCGCGGCGCGGCACCTGCGCCACGAGCGGCCGGACCGCCCGCGGCGCGGCGCCGTCCGGCCCGTCGCCGCGCTCACCGCCGGTCGACATGCGCAGAGTCTAGGCAGCGCCAAGCGCTGACCGCCAAGCGTGGACCCGGGCCAATCCGGCCCTGCGAGAGCCCCCGTGCGATGGCGGGGGCTCTCGTGGCGTCGTGCCCTGTGCGGCGTGTTCAGCGCGAGATGCGCAGGCTGAAGCGCGTCGTCGCCTTGTTCGCGTCGCGATCCTTCGCCGTCATCGTGAGGGCGTAGCGGCCGCTGGGCATCGACTTGACGTCGACCTTGATCGTGTTGCGCGATGCGCTTGACCGTCTTGCCGCCCCGGCGAATGCTCACCGATGATCGCCTGGACGAGCAGCTCGCCGCCGCTGTAGTCCGTCGACCGTGCGCGTGCCGCCCTGGATCGACAGCGGTGGGGGCCACGAAGATCGCCTACGTCGAGGCGTCTTCGGGACCGGGAACCTCGTCCAGCAGAACTTCCCCAAGGCAACGAGGCCGCCAAGGCGGAGCGCAAGCGCATCGCCAAGCGCTACGGCTTCAAGCACTTCGCGTAGGACGCCGCTCGGGTTCCTGACGGCCGCGGCCTACCCTGTAGGGCGGCATGGCTGACCAGGCACACATCCGCAACTTCTCGATCATCGCCCACATCGATCACGGGAAATCGACGCTGGCCGATCGCATCCTGGAGATGACCAAGACTGTCGATCCGCGGGCGATGCGCGCGCAGGTGCTCGACTCGATGGACCTCGAGCGCGAGCGCGGGATCACGATCAAGGCCCAGGCCGTGCGGGTGCTCTACGACGCCAAGGACGGCGAGACCTACCAGCTGCACCTCATCGACACGCCGGGCCATGTGGACTTCACCTACGAGGTCAGCCGCTCGCTCGCGGCGTGCGAGGGCGCGGTGCTCGTCGTCGACGCGTCGCAGGGCGTCGAGGCGCAGACGCTCGCCAACACGTACCTCGCGATCGACAACGGCCTCGAGCTCATTCCGGTGCTCAACAAGATCGACCTGCCGGGCGCCGAGCCCGAGCGCGTCGCCGAGGAGGTCGCCGACCTGCTCGGGGAGCCGGGCGACGAGATCCTGCGCATCTCGGGCAAGACCGGCGAGGGCGTCGTCGATGTCCTCGAGGCGATCGTCGCGGACGTGCCGCCGCCGAGCGGCGTCGCGGACGCCCCGCCGCGGGCGCTCATCTTCGATTCGGAGTTCGACCAGTACCGCGGCGTCATCGCGTACATCCGCGTGGTCGACGGGACATTCAAGAAGGGCGAGGCGATCCGCTCGATGGTCGGCAGGACCGAGGCCGACATCGACGACATCGGCTTCTTCACGCCCACGATGGTGGCAACCGAGCAGCTCACGGCGGGCGAGGTCGGCTTTCTCATCACCGGGATCAAAGAGGTCTCGGCGCTCGCCGTCGGCGACACGCTGACGACGAAGGCCGATCCGGCGGTCGACCCGCTGCCGGGCTACCGCGACGTGCAGCCGGTCGTCTTCTGCGGGCTGTTTCCGATCGACTCCGACGAGTACCCGGATCTGCGCGACGCGCTGGAGAAGCTCACGCTCAACGACGCGGCGCTCTCGTGGGAGCCCGAGGTCTCCGAGGCGCTCGGGTTCGGCTTTCGCTGCGGCTTCCTCGGCCTGCTGCACATGGACATCGTGCGCGAGCGCCTCGAGCGCGAGTACGACCTCGAGCTCATGGCGACGATGCCGTCCGTCCGCTTCGAGGTCACGCTGACCGACGACGCCGAGGTCGAGGTCCACATCCCGTCGGACTTCCCCGACCCGGTGCGCATCGCCGCGGTGCGCGAGCCGATGATCGAGGCGTCGATCCTGTCGCCGAAGGAGTACGTCGGCGCGGTCATGGAGCTCTGCCAGGAGCGGCGCGGCACGCACAAGGGGATGCACTACCTGTCGGCCAATCGCGTGCAGCTCTCCTACGAGCTGCCGCTCGCGGAGATCGTCATCGACTTCTTCGACGCGCTGAAGTCGCGCACGAAGGGCTACGCGTCGCTGGACTACGAGCTGAAGGGCATGCAGAGCTCGGACATGGTCAAGCTCGACCTCCTGCTGGCCGGCGAGATCGTCGACGCGCTGTCGATGATCGTGCACCGCGACAAGGCCTACGACGTCGGACGCTCGCTCGTCGAGAAGCTCCGCGCGAAGATCCCGCGCCAGCAGTACGACGTCCCGATCCAGGCGGCGATCGGCGCGAACATCATCGCCCGCGAGACCGTCAAGGCCTTCCGCAAGGACGTCATCGCCAAGTGCTACGGCGGCGACATCTCGCGCAAGCGCAAGCTGCTGGAGAAGCAGAAGGAAGGCAAGAAGCGGATGAAGCAGGTCGGCAAGGTCGAGGTGCCGCAGGAGGCGTTCCTCGCCGTGCTCGAGCTGGGCGACTAAGTGCTGCCCGCCGTCAGCACTAAGTGCTGCCCCAAGTCAGCGTCGATCGCTTCCTAAGGTGACGTCGCCAGGAGGTCGCCGGTTCCGGCGACCGGATGGCGAGCCATTCTTCGCCTGCGCGGACCAGGATCGCGCGGTGACTGTCACCACGTTTGTGGCGCCGGTCCTGATCATCGCCAACGGCGTAAACCCTCGTTGACAACGCCGTGTCGACCAGCGAAGCTCAGCCGGTATGGGTCGGCCGCGCGACAGCAGTCGGGACCCGCGCCGGGGTCGTAGCGGTGAGCACCGATGAGCGCACTCGGTGCCGCGGTCGAACTCGATCCGGACGCGCTCGACCAGCTCGGTGCGTCGTTCAGGGGAGAGCTGATCCGGCCCGCGGAGCCGACCTACGACGAACACCGCAGCGTCTGGAACGGCTCGATCGATAAGCACCCTGCGGTGATCGCCCGCTGTACAGGGGCGGCGGACGTCATCGCGTCCGTGCGATTCGCGCGGCAGACGGGCGTCGTGGTGGCGGTCCGCGGCGGGGGACACAGCTTCCCCGGTCACTCCGTCTGCGACGGCGGGATCCTCATCGACATGGGGCCGATGAGGGGGATCCGCGTCGATCCGGAGGCGCGCACGGCGCGGGCTCAGGCGGGCGTGCTGTGGGGTGAGCTGGACCACGAGACGCAGCAGTTCGGCCTCGCGACCACGGGCGGGATCGTCACGCACACCGGCGTTGCGGGGCTCACGCTCGGCGGCGGGATCGGGTGGCTTCATCGAAAGCTCGGGCTGACGATCGACCGGCTTGTGTCGGTCGACCTGATCACCGCCGATGGCGAGTTCGTACGGGCGAGCGCGACGGAGAACTCTGACCTGTTCTGGGGGGTGCGCGGCGGGGGTGGCAACTTCGGCGTGGTCACCGAGTTCGAGTTCCGGCTCGATCCGCTGGGCCCGACCGTGCTCGCCGGCCCGATCATCTGGCCCATGGAGCAGTCGGCGGAGGTTCTGGGCTTCTATCGCGACTGGATCGCCGAGGCGCCCGACGAGCTGATGACGATCGTGGTGCAGCGCCGGATGCTGCCGCTGCCGTTCGTGCCGCCCGAGCTCCACGGGGAGCTCGTGCTCAGCATCGGGTGCTGCTACGCGGGATCGGTCGAGGAGGGCGAGGAGGTCGTGCGGCCGCTGAGGGAGTGCGGCACCCCGGTGCTCGACGTGTGCAGGCCCAAACCCTACGTCGCCCATCAGAAGATGTTCGACCCAGCCTTCCCCCACGGCTGGTGGTACTACTTCCGCGCCTGCGACATCGGTGAGCTCAGCGACGACGTGATCGATGTCATGGTCGAGCACGCAAGCCAGATCGTCTCCCCGGTGACAAGCGTCGCCATGTGGCAGATGGGAGGGGCGGTCAGCCGGGTGGGCGAGTCCGAGACCCCCTTCAACAGCCGCGATGCCGCGTTCACCTTCAACATCAACGGCAACAGCAAGACCGCGGAGGGCTTCGACGCCGAGCGCGAGTGGGCCCGCGGCTACTGGACTGCTCTGGCGCCCCACCACACGAGCGTTTACATGAACTTCCTCATGGACCAGGGCGAGGAGGCGATCCGCCAGGCCTACGGCGCGGAGAAGTACGACCGCCTGAAGGCGCTGAAACGCCGCTACGACCCCGACAACGTCTTCCGACTCAACCAGAACATCCCGCCCCACTAGCGGTCAGGCGGCGCCGAGCGCGACGACCGCGGCTGCGAACGCGAGCCCGGACGCGGCGGGCCAGAGCGCGTCGCGGCCGATGAGCGTGAACTCCTCAAAGAGGATGAATGCGGTCAGGCCGGCCATCCAGGCGAGGTTCGTGTGGCCGGCGGCGACCATGACGAGCATGAGCGCCCAGCACGACCGCACGCTGCGGCGCGCCTGCAAGCGGGCGAAGCGCGCGACGCCGCGATCGGCCTTGCGGCCGCTGGGCGGCAGCGCGACGGTGCGGGTGCAGGCGTAGATCGCGCGGCGCTTGGCCGGTGTGAGCTGCCAGGCGGCGGCGATGGCCAGGGTCGCGGCGAGGAGGATCTGGCCGTCGATGGCGAGTGTGCCGGTCGCGACGGCATCGGCGCCGAGCGCGGCGATCCCGAAGGCGACCCAAACGGCCATGAAGACGGCGACGTAGAGCGCCATCGCGCGCGCGCGCCGCGCCCGCAGGCTGTTGAGCGCGACATGGCGCACGGCCGGCAGCGCCATTGGCCCCATCATCGCGACCGCCATGAGGGTCCAGGCGCCGAGCGCAGCCGCCGCGCCCGCGTGGTCGTGCCCGTTGATCGCAGCGAGGACGGCGCAGGCGACCCACGCCACGCCGACGACGAGCGTGACCGGCCACTCGGGTCGCCACTGCAGGGCGGCGGCGACCCGGCCTCGTCTGATCGCCAGCGCGTGCTGCACGCGACCGCCGTCAGGCTCGGAAGACGCTCACGCGCCCGATCTTCACGGGTGGCACCGCAGCGCCCGCCTCGCGGTCTTCGGCCACCTCGTCCTCGCCGGGCGCGGGGAGCAGGACGACCGGCTCGAACGTCACGTCGACCCGCGCCGGGTCCCAGCTCCCGGCGTCCTTGAGGTGCTCGACGACGTCCGTCGCGTCGAACGTGTGGCGCCAGCCGACCCCGCCGCCGGGCGGCGCGTCCGGATCGGAGGCCTTCTCGATGCCGAAGAACGAGACGTTGCCGATGTGGTGGGCGAGCTTCTCGGCGTCGTCGGCTCCCGCGGGGAGGTTGAGATAGACGCTGTAGGCGATCTTCGGATCCTGCGCGGCCTCGATGTCCTCGACGCGGACGAGCAGGCGCCCGCCGCCCTCCGACGGCGGCGCGACGAGCTTGCGCGAGCTGCTCGGCACGGCCAGCGACACGGACGTGGCGCTGCCTGCCAGCTCGACGGGCTCGTCGCTCGCGGCCGCGAGTTGGGGCGGACGCGCGGGAGCCCGATCGGCAGGTTCTTGCGGTGGCACCTCAGGGAGTCTGAACGACGGCATGTCGTCGTACACGTAGCCGAGCTGATTGGCGCTGTCGAGGACCTCCTGGGGCGTCATGAGCTGCTCGTCGCCGTTCTCGTCGTAGAACGAGAACTCCTGTCCAAGCCAGCCCGGATCGGTGGGGTTCGCGCGGCCGGGCTGGGTGATCCAGACGTTCCACAGCCGGTCGATGTTCGCATGGTGTAGCCAGAAGATCGGATCCAGGGCGGCGCAGTCGGGGTCGCTCATGAGCGCGCCCCCGCAGATGCCCTGGCCGCCGTTCTGGCCGCCGATCGTCGGATGCATGACGTTGTGGGGCGTCGACTCGATCGCGCCGAAGCCGCCGTCGAAATGGACCGGGCCGATGCGCTGGCCGCCGAAGCTCGGCGTCGGCGGGGACGAGTAGGCCGTTCGCGCCAGCGCGGCGGCCGCGGAGGTCACCTGCGGCGGGATCTGCGCGCCGTTCATCACGCCCGCGGCGCGGCGCGGGGGCGTCAGGCGCAGCGGGTTGGCCGTGCCGTCGGGAAGCTGCGCCTCGCGAAACGCCGGCGGGATCGTGTTGGCCGGGAACGGGCGGTCGTAATTCCAGTACGGCACCGCCCAGTCCTCCGGGCCGCCGGCCTCGATGACGGCCGCGCGGACGATCTTCTCGAAGAAGTACAGGTACATCCGGTGCCAGGGCAGGAAGTACCAGCTGCCGTGCTGGCAGTCCGCCCAGCCGACCGCGCCCGGCGGGGGCTGGCGAACCGTGCCGTGCAGCGCGGCCTGGAAGCGCCAGCTCGTCGGGTCGTCGTCGTCGCGCGCCTGCATGACCAAAACGGCCTTCGCGTAGGCGAGCGTGATCTCGTCGAACGTGTCGTTCTCTTCGAGGCCCCAGATCTCACGGCGTGTGAACAAGGTTGGCTCCTCTGGTGGCGGCGGCGGAGGTGGTGGCGGAGGTGGCGGCGGCGGAGGCGGCTCCTCCAGCGGTGGCGGAGGCGGCGGGGGGCTGGTTCCTCCGGCGGTGGCGGCGGTGGTTTCTCCGGCGGTGGGGCTGGTTCCTCCGGCGGTGGCGGCGGTGGTTCCTCCGGCGGTGTGGGCTGGTTCCTCCGGCGGTGGCGGCGGTGGTTTCTCCGGCGGTGGGGCTGGTTCCTCCGGCGGTGGCGGCGGTGGTTTCTCCGGCGGTGGGGCTGGTTCCTCCGGCGGTGGCGGCGGTGGTTTCTCCGGCGGTGGGGCTGGTTCCTCCGGCGGTGGCGGCGGTGGCTCTTGCGGCGGGGGCGGGGGAGGTCCACCCGGCGGCGGGGGATTCGTCGGCGGAGGCTTCTCGCCGTACTCGTCGTCGTCCGCGACGGATGCGAACGGCACGAGGCCGTACGTCAACAATGACCTGAAGAACACGATTGCCACCTCCGGCTTCGGCGCTTCCCTGGACCGCCCCGAACCTATCCGCGGCGGTCACAGCCGGGGGGTTTTTTTCGGCCGCTGCGCAGCACGTACGCTGACGCCCACGGTGCGCGCCAAGCAGCAGCTGGATCGCTACCTCGAGCTGCTCGGCGAGCGGGCGATTTCGCTGACCCCCAGCCGTCGCGGCGCCTACGACGGCGACGGAGCGGACGCGCGCACCGCATGGGAGGTGTTCATCACCGCGGCGGCCGAGCCCGCCGATGATGAGCCCGACGGCGAGCTCGTCTTCGAATCCGCGCTGTCGCAGGCAAGCGCGACGTACGTCCTCTCGTTCGTGCGCCGGATCGGCCGGCGCGGCCTGCAGCTCGTCATCGAGTTCGAAGCCACCCCGCGCGTCGCGCATCTCGCGCTCGCCGAGCACGCCGGCTCGTCGAGCGCCGCGCAACGCTGGGCGGCGGAGGTCGAGGAGATGCAGGCTTTCGGGCTGCCCTTCGCCATGCAGGACCCGCTGCTGTTCGTCGTCCAGGAGGGGCGCGTGCGGTGACAGCGGCGCGGTACGTTGGGAGCCTCGTGCAGGTCTCGCTCCGTCGGTTCGGGCTCGTCGCGCTCGTCCTCGCGGGCGTGCCGGTCCTGGCGCCGCCCGCGCAGACTGCGCCGCTGAAGAAGACGACGACCCGCACGCAGACGATCGGCGGCGACCCCAAGGCGGCGTACTCGCGCCTGAAGTTCCTGCCGGGCTCAAAGCGCGTCGTACGCGACGACCTGGCCACGCCCAAGCGCCGCCGCCACATCCGCCGGCGCTCGCTGCTGTACTTCGCCCAGCTCTCGGACTTCCAGCTCGCCGACGAGGAATCGCCCGCGCGCGCGGAGGCCCTCGACATCGCCGACAGCGACTTCGTCTCGGCGTGGCGCCCGCAGGAGGCGCTCGCGCCGTTCACCGTCGACGAGGTCATCCGGCAGGTCAACCGCTTCGACACGAGCCCGATCCGCAACCGCCGCAAGCGCCACGCGAAGCTGGCGCTCACGCTGACGACCGGCGACTCGGCCGACAACCAGCAGATCAACGAGACACGCTGGGTCGTGCGGCTGCTCGAGGGCGGGTCGCTGAACCCGAACTCCGGCGTCGAGGCCAAGGGGCTGTGCAGCCTGCTCGTTCCCCAGGGCGAGGCCGCCGGCTACACCGGGGTACAGGACAACGCCGACGTCCTCGAGTCGGGGCGCTTCTATGACCCGAACGCCCCCGCGGGCGAGTTCCAGGCCTGGCCGCGCTACCCCGGCCTGATGGATCGCGCGCAGCACACGTTCGACGCCGCCGGGCTGCGCCGCCCGAGCTACGTCGCGCTCGGCAACCACGACGGCACGGTGCAGGGCAACCTCCACGCGGTCCAGGCGCTCGACGACATCGCCAAGGGATGCATCAAGCCGCTGGCCGCTACGGGCATCTCCGGCCTCCAGGCCCTGCTCACGAACCCGCTGCGCACGATCGCCGTGCCGCCCGATCCGGCGCGCGGCTTCGCCGACAGCCCGACGTACAAGGCGCTGCACGACACGGGCCGCCAGAAGGACGCGCACGGCTTCGCCTACGTCGATCAGGCCGAGCTGCAGGCGTCAAGCGGGCAGGCCGCCTACTACTCCTTGCGCCCGCGCAAGGGCGTGCGCCTGATCTCGATCAACACCGTCGCGGAGGGCGACCGGATCGAGTCCAGCGGGAACCTCGACGCGCCGCAATTCGCCTGGCTGGGGGGCGAGATCAAGGCCGCCGAGAAGCGCCGCGAGCTCGTGATCGTCTTCGGCCACCACCCGATCTTTAGCCTCTCAAACGGCGCTGCCGACGAGCAGGCCGGCGACTGCAAGCTCAAGGCCGTCAGCGGCCCGGGCTGCGACCTCGACACGCGCCGGTCGACGCCGCTGCGTAAGGGCGCCGACCTGCGCAAGCTGCTGCTCGACCATCCGCGCGTGATCGCGTATGTCGCCGGCCACACGCACGAAAACCGCATCGCGGCGTTCAAGCGCTCCGACGGGACGGGCGGCTTCTGGGGCATCGAGACGGCGTCTGAGATCGACTGGCCGATCCAGTCGCGGCTGCTCGAGGTGATGGACAACCGCGACGGCACGCTGTCGATCTTCGGCACGGTCATCGACCACGCCGCGCCGATCGACACGCCTCCGCCGGGAACGCCAGCCGGCAGCTTTGATCGCGAGACGCTCGCGGCGCTCGGCCGCGAGTTCGCCTACAACGATCCCCAGGTCGGCGTCGAGGCCAAGGCCGAGGGCCGCCCCGAGGACCGCAACGTCGAGCTGCTGCTGCCCGACCCCCGCAGGTAATGTCGCCCGCAGGTCGCCGGTTCCGGCGACCGGAGGGCGAAACCCTGGACCGCAGCGCGAAACCCGCTACCTACCTCCCAGCCCTGAAGTGCAGGAGCTCGCCGCGGCCGCCGTCCCCGTCGGTGTGCACGGTGAGCACCGGGCCGATGCCCTTGACGTAGAACTTCAGCTCCTGCACACGCGGCTCGGTCGGCACGAGGTCGCGGGTCATCAGCACGTCCTCGTCGAAGTATCCGAACGGCACCTCGACGCGCTCCTCGCCGACGGTGACGATCGCGCCGCGGTCCTCGGCCTCGCCCTTGAGGTACTCCTGGCGGTAGGACAGCCCGGGCTGCGGATCGGCGGGCATCGCGATCCCCGCCTGGGCGCCGTCGACGCCCGCTTCGAAGGAGCCGGCGCGGCTGGAGACCTTGCCGTCCGTGTACTCCGCGGTGTCCTCGCCGAGGTACCAGATGTTGCCGTCGGAGTCCTGGGCGTACCAGTCGTCGGTGACCTCGACGTTCTCGCCGTTCTCGGTCACGACATCTCGCACGACGCGCGCGGTGATGCCGTTGGCGATCCTCTTGGTCTTGCTCGTCACGGTGACGACGACCTTTTCGCGATCGCCCTGCGTGTTCGTCTCGCGGTACACCCACCGGCTGCCGGGCGTCATCGGCCAGTAGGGGTTGTCGATCTCGGTCGTGAAGTCGGCCGGGTCGAGCTTGCTCGGCTCGCTGCGCTGGGGGAGGCCGCGGTTGGAGCTGGACGGCTCATCGCCACCGCAGCCGCCGGTGGCGGCGACGGCGACGATGCAGGTCAGTGCGGTCCGTCGTCTCATCCGAGCTCCCTCGTGGTGAACAAGAGCTGTTGTACACCCGGTCAGATGAGAGCACGATGAGTCACCTGCCCTGCTTGAAGCGCAGGAGCTCCGCGCGGCCGCCGTCGCCGTCGGTGTGCACGCTCAGCAGCGGCCCGACGCCCGGGGCGTAGAACTTCAGCTCCTGCACGCGGGGCTCGGTCGGCACGAGGTCGCGGGTCATGAGGACGTCCTGCTTGAAGAAGCCGCGCGGCACCTCGACCTGCTCCTGGCCGACCGTGACGATCGCGGCCTTGTCCTCGGCGTGCCCCTTGTGGTACTCCTGGCGATAGGACAGGCCCGCCACGGGGTTGGCCGGCATCGCGACCCCGGCCTGGGCGCCGTCGACGCCGGCCTCGAACGAGCCCTCGTGGTCGCTGGCCCTGCCGTCCTTGTAGTTCGTGACGTACTCGCCGAGATACCAGATGTTCCCCGCCTTGTCCTGGGCGTACCAGTCGTAGGTCAGCTCGACCTTCTCGCCCTTCTCCGTCACGAGATCGCGAATGACGCGGGCGGTGACGCCGTTGGCGATCCGCTTCGTCTTGTGGGTGACCGTGACGACGACCTTCTGACGTTCACCCTTCGTGTTGGTCTCGCGGTACGTCCAGGAGTTGCCCGGCTTCATGGGCCAGTACGGGTTGTCGATCGCCGTCGTGAAGTCGGCGGGGTTGAGCGTGACCGGCTCGCTGCCCTGCGGCAGGCCGCGGTTTGAGTCCGGCGCGGCGCGGCTCGTGGCGGCGACCGTCCCGGCGGCGGCGGCGGATGCCGCGATGACGGCGAAGAGCTTGTGCTTCGACATGGTTGCGCTCCCATCGAGTGGTGGATGGGGGTGGTTCTACGCAGTGCACGTGAGCGGTCGATGAGGTGGGGATGAGCTGCGGATGAGAGCGCGGCGGAACGCGCCCGCACCGTCCAGAATGAGTACCGTCCTCATGACGGGGACCCACCCACCACCCGATTGACCGCGATGGGAGAGCAGCAGATGGAAGTGGAGGGCACGGCTCCCAGCGAAGGGGCCCCGGCGCCGCGGTTGCGGCCACTGTCGTTCGGCGAGATCCTCGACGTGGCGATCAAGCTGTGCGTGGCGAACGCCAGCACGCTGCTGAAAGCCGTCGTCTTCGTCGTGGCCCCGGTGCAGGTGCTCTCGACGATCATCATGATCTCGACGGGCAGCGCCGACTTCGACGTCTTCGGAGACACCTCGGGCAAGTCCGATCGCGATGTGAACATCTACCTCGCCGGCCAGGGCGCCGCCGCGGTGCTGCAGGCGATCGCCGTGGGCCTCGCGACGGCCGCCTGCTTCCGGGCGATCTCGCGCGCGTACCTCGCCCAGAAGTCCGACTGGCGCGAGTCGCTGCGCTTCGCGGTCAAGCGCATCCCGCAGATGCTGTGGATCGGCGTCATCTACGCGACCGCGTTCATCGGCGCGATGGTCGTGCTGATCGTCCCGATGGCGCTCGCCGGCACCCCTGCCGCGATCGGCGTCGGGGCGTTCCTCATGGTCGGGCTGTTCGTCTGGCTCTACGTGGCGTGGTCGTTCGCTCTGCCCGCGCTGCTGGTCGAGGACCATCGCGGCGTCAAGGCGCTCAAGCGCTCCTACAAGCTCGTCTCGAGCCGCTGGTGGCAGACGTTCGCGATCCTGATGCTCGGCTTCCTGCTCGCCTGGATCACCAGTTCGGTCGTGCAGTCGATCTTCGCCGGCGTCATCCTCGTGGGCGTCGACTCCAGCTCGCTGACCGCGTGGCTGATCCTCGGCGTCGCGGGGTTCGCCGGCCTGCTCATCACGACGCCGTTTCAGGCGGCCCTGCTGCTCGTCATCTACTTCGACCTGCGGGTGCGCAAGGAGGGCTTCGACCTCGAGCTGCTCGCCGAGCGCTTCGGCGACGGCGGGCCGGTGGGGGTGCCCGCGCCGCCGTCCGCAGGGCGGTTGCCGCTCGCGCCGAGTCCGAGTCCGGTTTCGCCGCCGGCGACCGATGCGCCCGCGCCGTACTGGCCGGCTCCGGGCGAGCAGCGCCCGCAGCCGCCTCCCGATCCCGGCCCGCCGCCGCCGGGATGGGCGCCCCCCACCGGTTCGTGACGCGCGCCGCGACCCTGCTCGCGCTCCTCGCGCTCGCGTTTCCCGCCGGGGCATGGGCGGCCGAGGCGTCCTCGCCGCAGGTGCGCTCGCTCGCCCGGGCGGCGCTCGAGGATCCGGCGGCGCTGGAGCGGTTGCGCACGATCGATCGCGTCGACGGCCGGGCCGTGCCGATCGGCGAGGCGCTGCGCGGGGGCGATCGCCAGGCACTGCAAGCGCGGCTGCGGGTGCTCGCGGAGGGCTCGGGGGCCGCGGGCGCTCCGGCGGGCAGCGGCCCGCGCGACACGGCGCGCGACGTCCTGTCCGAGCGCCGCTACAACGAGAGCAAGCTGCCCCAGCCGCTGCGCGGCGTGTTCGCCTGGATCGCCGACAGGCTCGCACCGGTGTGGAACTGGATCGCGGACCGGTTCAGCTCGCTCGCGAGCGGGTTCCCCGGCGGCCCGGGGATCCTCTACGCGCTGCTCGCCGGCGCGCTCCTGGCCGCCACGGCGCTGTTCGCGGTGCGGGCGGGGGCGCGGCGCCAGTCGGTGGTTGGCGGCGCGAGTGCGGCCGGGCGGCTTGGCGCAGGGCAGACGCCGGCGGCGCTGCTCAACGCGGCGGCGCGTGCCGAGGCGCGCGGTGAGCTCGACGAGGCGCTGCGGCTGCGCTTCCGCGCCGGCCTGCTCGATCTCGACCGGCGCGAGCTGATCGAGTTGCATCCGGCGCTCACGAACCACGAGATCCTCAGCGCCGTGCCGTCGCCGACGCTCGACGGGCTCGTCGAGGGGTTCGAGGCCGTGGCGTACGGCGGGCGGCCGGCCGGCAGCGAGGACCTGCGCGAGGCGCGGGATGGCTGGCCGCGCGTGCCGGAGGAGGCGGGCTCGCGGTGATCAAGCGGCTCGTGCCCAACCGCGCGACGCGCTGGATCCTCGCCATCGCCGCGTTCGTCGTGGTGCTGAACATCGCCGCGCTCGTCGAGTCCGCCCTGCGGCCGGAGCCGAGCGGCCGCGACGGCTCGGCTTACGCGACCCAGCCGCACGGCGCCGCGGCGTGGGCCGAGCTGCTCACGCGCTCCGGCCATCGCGTGAGCTACCTGCGCAAGCGGCCTGCCGACGCGCGGCTGGATCCGCAGACGACGCTCGTCCTGCTCGAGGCCAACGACCTCGATCCGGGTGACCGCGACGCGCTCGGCGACTTCCTCGCCGCCGGTGGGCGGCTCGTCGCCGCGGGCACCGATCCGGCTGGCTGGCTTCCCGGCGATCGCCTGGCGCGCCCGCCACGCTGGACGTCCTCCGGCCGGCGCATCGCCACCCCCGTCGCGCCGGTGCCGGAGACGGCAGGCGTGCGGACCGTCGCGACGAGCGGCGCCGGCGGCTTCTACGACGCGGGCGCGGCGCTGCCCGTGCTCGGCAGCGACCCCGCGTTGATGGTCGTGCGGCCCGTGGGGGCCGGGCGCGCGCTCTTGCTGGCCGACAGCGGGCCGCTGCAGAACCGGCTGCTCGACCACGCGGACAACGCGGCGCTCGCTCTTGCGCTGGCCGGCCCGCAGGAGCGCGACGTCGTGTTCGTCGAGTCCGTGCACGGCTTCGGCGAGGCGACAGGGCTGGCGGCGTTGCCGTCGCGCTGGCAGTTCGCGCTCGGCGGGCTCGCGCTCGCGGCGCTGCTGTGGCTGCTCTCGCGCGCGCGCCGGCTCGGGCCCGCCGAGGATCTCGGCGCCCCGCCCGCGCCGGCACGGCGTGAGCACGTCGAGGCGCTCGCGCTCTCCCTGCGGCGGGCCTCAGATCCCGAAGCCGCGCTTGAGCCGGTGCGCGCTGCGGCCCGGGCGCAGGTGATCCGGCGGGCGAGCCTCGGGCCCGACGCCGCGGATGACGCGGTGCGCGAGGCCGCGCTGCGATTCGGGTTTGACGAGGATGAGCTGGCCGCGATCACCGACGGGGACGACGATGGGGCACTCGCCGCCGGGCGCGCGCTCGCGAAAGGACGCCGATGAGACAGCTCTACGCGGACGTCGCCGGCGAGGTGGCGAACGTCGTCGTCGGTCAGGAGGAGGTCGTGCGGGCGGTCGTCATCGGCCTTGCCGTCAACGGCCACATCCTCTTGGAGGGGCCGCCGGGTGTGGCCAAGACGCTGCTCGCCAGCGCCGTGGGCCGCGCTTTGGGGCTTGAGTTTCATCGCGTCCAGTTCACACCGGACATGCTGCCGTCGGATTTGACCGGCACTACGACCCTGCGCGGCGGCGAGCTCGCGTTCCGGCCGGGCCCGGTGTTCACGAACCTGCTGCTCGCCGACGAGATCAACCGCACGCCGCCCAAGACGCAGGCCGCGCTGCTCGAAGCGATGCAGGAGAGCCAGGTCTCGATCGACGGCGCGCCGCACGCGCTGCCCGACCCGTTCCTCGTCGTCGCAACGCAGAACCCGATCGAGTACGAGGGCACGTACCCGCTGCCCGAGGCACAGCTCGACCGCTTCCTGATGAAGGTGAACGTCGGGTATCCGACGGCCGCGAGTGAGCTGAAGATGCTCGGGTTGGCGCGCTCGGGCCTGCGGCCGTCGTCGCTGGACGACGTCGCGGTCGTGGCTGGGGCGGATCAGCTGCGCGCTGCCCGCTCGCGCGTGGATGGCGTGTCCGTGTCTGCTGAGGTCGCCGCGTATCTGGTCGAGCTCGTGCGCACGACGCGTTCGCTGCCGAGCGTCGCGCTGGGCGCGAGCCCGCGCGCGGCCGTGCACCTGCTCGTGGCCTCGAAGGCCGCCGCCGTCTTGGCCGGGCGCGACTTCGTGACCCCCGACGACGTCGTCGGCCTCGCCCCGGCGGTGCTGCGCCACCGGCTCGTGCTGCGCCCGGAGGCCGAGCTCGAGCGCTACGACGCCGACGCCGCGATTCGCACCGCGCTCGAAGCCGTGCCGGTTCCGCGGTAGTGAGCCCGACCCCACGCAGCGCGCTGGCGCTGGCGCTGATCGCGGCGTCGGTGCTCGTCGTCGGGCCGGTCGTGGGGGTGCTGCTCGCCGCCGTGCTGGCGGGCGCGTTCATCGCCGACGCGCTCGCCGCCCGCAAGCCGCCCCGGGCGGCGCGGAAGCTGCCGGCGATCGTGCCGCGGGGCGCTTCGTCAGAGCTCGTCGTGGACGTGCAGGACACGGATGGCCGCAAGGTCCGCGTCCGCCAGGCCCGCGTGGCCGACATCGAGATCGGGCCGCAGGAGTCGCGCTCCTCGCTGCACGCGTCGCTGGTCGCGCGCCGCCGCGGGCGCCGCGTGCTGCCACCCGCCGTCGTGCGCGTTTCCGGCCCGTTTGGCCTGTCGACGTGGGATCACGCGGTGGGCGGCGCGGCGGAGCTGCTCGTCTACCCCGACCTGCCGTCGGCGCGCCGCCTCGCCCTGGCCGTCCGCGCCGGCCGCTTCCGCGAGTCCGGGCGCCGCCGCGGCCCCCTCGGCCTCGGCACGGAGTTCGAATCGATCCGCGACTACCTGCCCGACGACGACATCCGCCAGGTCAACTGGGCAGCGACCGTCCGCCTCGGCCGCCCGATGAGCAACCAGTACCGCATCGAGCAGGACCGCGACGTCATCTGCGTGCTCGACTGCGGCCGGCTCATGGCCGCACCGCTGGCCGACGGCGCCACCCGCCTGGACGCCGCCGTCGACGCCGCCACCGCCGTCGGCCTCGTCGCCGACGAGCTCGGCGACCGCTGCGGAACGCTCGCCTTCGACGCCCAGCTGCGCCGCCGCGTGTCGCCGCGGCGGCGAGGAGGAGCGGCGCTGGTGCGTGCGGTCTTCGATCTTCAGCCAACCGCAGGCGATTCGGACTACGAGCTCGCCTTCCAGCACGTCACGTCGTCCAAACGCGCGCTCATCATCGTCTTCACCGACCTCATCGACGAGGTCGCAGCCCGCTCACTCGTCGAAGCCGTCCCGATCCTCGCCCGCCGCCACGAGGTCGTGGTCGCCGGCGTGATCGACACGGATCTCGACGCGATGCTGCGCACCGCGCCCGTGCGCGACCTCGACGTCTACCGCGCGGCGGCGGCGTTGGACGTGTTGGGCGCGCGGGAGCGGGCGGCGGCGCGGGTGCGGGCGGCCGGGGCGCGGGTGCTGGAGACGGCGCCGGGGCTGCTGGGGGAGGCGTGCGTCGCGGCGTATCTGCGGGCGAAGTCGCGGGCGAGGTTGTGATTCGGTTCGCCGGGTGGTCCCTGGACCGACAGGCGCGGGCGTTTCGTGTCGCCTGAGTGGTCGCTATGCGCGCTTACTTCGACACGATCGGTTGTCGCGGGCGTGTGCGGAGCGGTCGTGTCGCGCGAAGCTCGGACAGTCTCCACGTCCCGCGCAAGCCCGGCGCAAGGATGGGGTGTCAGGGCGCCTGAGGCTGAACGACCCGCCCCGCACCGAGCGGCTCAACAGCGCCAACAGCAGGCCGCCCGCGCACCACCACGAGCGTCCAATAGACGACCCCGACAGCAACCCCCAGCGCCAGCCCCGGGACCAGCCCGAAGCCCGCCCGCGT
Organism: uncultured Actinomycetes bacterium; assembly: GCA_963705315.1. GTDB lineage: Bacteria > Actinomycetota > Thermoleophilia > Solirubrobacterales > Solirubrobacteraceae > CADCVQ01. Next base: position 2,597,956 of record OY970068.1, on the reverse strand, counting down.
CACGAACCCCTCGATGACCCCGGCGAGCACGACCCAGGGGATCGTGCCGAGGATGATCGCGATCGCGGCGCGGGACTCGCGCGCCAACGCCTCGCGGCGCGGCAACGGACCGGGCGCCACGATCGCGAAGCCGACGCGCAATCCCGCGGCGGCGGCGACGGCGATGCACGACAGCTCGATGATGCCGTGCGCAGCGACGAACTCGACGAAGCCCGCGCCGTTGCCTGCGCCGATCGCGCCGCCGCTGATCGCGCCGAGGATCGCGCCGTTGTAGGCCAGGACGACGGCCGTGCCGACGCCGAAGAAGATCCCCGCGGCGAACGCGAGGAATGTCACCTGGATGTTGTTCGTCAGCACGGCGCTCGAGAACGCGGCCGACTCGGTCGCCGACATGCCGGTGTCGCCGACGGGCTCGACCGCCTGCTGAAACTGGCCGGGCACGAGCCCGAGGGCAGCGCCGGGGTCGTCCATCGCCCACACGGCCGCCAGGACAGCCGGGACGAGCAGCAACCCGATCGCGAGCCACAGCACGCCCGGGCGCTCGCGTACGCGCACCCAGTACGTCCGGCCGAAGAACTCGCGCGGCGAGGCGCGCCGCGGTTCTTCCGCATACACCGCTTGGCGCGCGCGCACGACGAGCGATTCGAGCCGCACGACGATCGGGTCGCCGCGGTAGCGCCGGCGGGCCAGCGCGAGATCCGCGGCCGCGCCGCGATACAGCGCCGCCAACCGCAATACGCTGCGCGCGTCGCGGCGGTCGCGGCGCCGGCGCGCCAGCAGCTCATCCAGCTCGCGCCAGTCGCTCTCTCGCTCCTGGCGGAAACGCTCTACCTTCAGGGCCATGGAGTACGAGGATCGCATCACGATCCCGACGCCGGAAGGCGTGTCGCTCGAGATGACGCTCGCCGGGCTTGGCTCGCGCATGATCGCCGGAGCGGTCGACCTCGTCCTGAAGGTCCTGCTCGTCGTCCCGGTGATGATCGTCCTCGTCGCATTCATGGGCGACCTCGCGTTTGCCGTGATCGCCTCGCTGTCCGGGCTGCTGCTGATCGGCTACGACGTGGCGTTCGAGACGCTCGGCAAGGGCCGTACGCCCGGCAAGCGCTGGAGCGGGCTGCGCGTCGTGCGCTCCAGCGGCCGCCCGGTCGATCTCATGGCGAGCGCGATCCGCAACGTCCTGCGGGTCATCGACGGCTTCGCGCTGGGCTTCGTGCCGACGATCGTCTCGATCCTCGTGACGCAGCGCAACCAGCGCCCCGGCGACCTCGCCGCCGACACCGTCGTCATCCGCGACCGCCGCGCGGTCGACAAGGCCAAGCCGACCGCGGCACCCGCCGCGAGCAGCGGTCCCGCCGCGGGAGCGAGGTGGGACGTCAGCGCCATCCCGGCCGACGAGCTCGCCACCGTGCGCGCCTTCCTCGAGCGCCGCGACGGCCTCACGCGTGACGCCCGCGCCCGCCTCGCCGGGCGGCTCGCGCAGGCGCTGCGCCCGCGCGTCGCGGGCGCCGACGAGTCCGATCCCGAGCGCTTCCTCGAGATCCTCTACGCGGCCAAGCAGGCGCGCGGCTGATGGACCTCGGGGTCAAGGGAAGGGCGTGCGTCGTGACCGGCGCGACGAGCGGCATCGGCCGCGCGACCGCCGAGCTGCTGACCGCGGAGGGCGCACGCGTGCTCTACGTCGCCCGCGCCGAGGCCGAGCTCGAGCGCCTCGCGCCCGGCGGCGCGTACGTCGCCGCCGACATCACCGCGCCCGAGGCCGCCGAGCGCATCGTCGACGCGTGCGTCGAGCGCTTCGGGACGATCGACGTGCTCGTCAACAACGCCGGCACGAGCTTCGTGCGCCCGCTCGACGAGCTCACCGAGGAGGACTGGCAGGGCCAGTGGGAGCTGCACGTCATGGGGCCGATGCGCCTCATGAAGGCTGCCGCGCCACGCATGGTGCAGGCCGGCTGGGGCCGGATCGTCAACGTCTGCTCGTCGGCCGGCAAGCGGCCGTCGCTGACGAACCCCGCCTACTCGGTGACGAAGGCGGCACAGCTCTCGCTCAGCCGCGTGTTCGCCGACCTGTATGCCGCCGACGGGATCCTCGTCAACGCCGTCGCACCCGGCGCGGTGGCGTCGCCGCTGTGGACCGCGCCCGGCGGCCTCGCCGAACAGGCCGCGGAGGCGAAGGGCATCTCCACCGACGAGGCGCTGGACGCGCAGCGCGCGAAGATCCCGCTCGGTCGCTTCGCCGAGCCCGAGGAGATCGCCAGCGTCGTCGTGTTCCTCTGCTCGGAGCGCGCGAGCACCGTCACCGGCGCCGCGTGGTCGGCGGATGGCGGCACCGTGCCGTTCATCCTGTAGCGCACGAGCGGCTGCTATCACTCAGCCCGAAATGGCCGTCAACGACGACATCATCGGCAAGACCTACGCGCCCACGACCTACGCAGTCGGGCGCGAGAAGATCCGCGAGTACGCGCACGCGGTGGGGGAGACCAACGCGCTGCATCTCGACGTCGAGGCCGCGCGCGAGGCGGGCTACGACGACGTCGTCGCGCCGCCGATGTTCGCCGTCGTCTACGCGATGCCCGCGGTGGCGGGCGCGCTGTTCGATCCCGAGATCGGCATCGACTTCTCGCGCCTCGTGCACTCCGCGCAGGAGCTCACGTGGGGCCCGCTCGTCGTCGCCGGCGACGAGATCGTCACGACCGCCTCCGTCAGCGATGTCAGCGAGCGCCGCGGCAACGGCTTCTTCGCCTTCGAGACGGTCTCCACCAACCAGCGCGGCGAGACGGTCTGCGTCGGCAAGTGGTCGAACATCGTGCGGGCGGCCTGACATGGCCCTGGCCGCGGGCGACGAGATCGGTCCGCTCAAAGTCACGCCCGACAAGTACCTGACCGTCCGCTACGCGGGCGCGTCGGGCGACTTCAACCCGATCCACATCGACGAGGAGTTCGCCCAGGCGGTCGGCCTGCCGGGCCGCATCCTCCACGGGCTGTACTCGATGGCCCAGGTCGCGCGCGCCGCGGCGGACGCCGGCGGCGGCCCGCAGGCGCTGCGGCGTCTCAGCGTGCAGTTCCGCGGCATGGGACTGCCCGAGCACGAGCTGACGATCAGCGGCACGGTGACCGAGGTCAGCGACGGCATCGCGGCCGTCGAGATCAGCTGCGAGCAGAACGGCAAGCGGATCATCCGCAACGCCGCGGCCGAGCTGTCGGTGCAGTAGCGCCGCACGTGTCGACCGCTACGTGGCCTACCTGCGCCGCAAGCTCGGCGCGGCCCGATCGTGCACGCCGCCTGGGTCTCGGCGTGCCGGGCGATACGCGCCGTGCTGTGGGCGTTCGTGGCGTTCGTGCGCCGCGACGTCGCGGGCTGAGCGCGGCACCTTCGTACAATCGAGCGGTGCTCACTCCGCGCCAAGAGCTGATCCTGCGCAAGGTCGTGCTCGCCTACCAGACGACGGTCCAGCCCGTCGCCTCGCGCACCCTGGCCCTCGACCCCGAGCTGCAGGCCGGGCCGTCGACCGTCCGCCACGAGCTCGCGCAGCTCGAGGAGCACGGGTTCCTCGCCCATCCGCACACGTCGGCGGGCCGCGTCCCGACCGACTCGGGCTACCGGTACTTCGTCGACCGGCTGTTGCCGCTGAACCAGGGCGCCAGCTCGCTCGAGCTCGCGCTCACGCGGCGCGAGGTCGACGAGGCGATGCGCGCCACGACCGAGACGCTGTCGCAGGTCACGAACCTGCTCGCGATCGTCTCCGCGCCGCCGCTTGAGACCGCGACGATCCGCCACGTCGAGGTTCTGCGCCTGCAGCCGCAGATCATCATGGTCGTGATCATCACGTCGACCGGGGGCGTGTCCAAGCGCGTGCTGACGTTCGAGTCGCCCGTCGACGGCGGCCTCATCGCGTGGGCGTCGGAGTTCCTCAACGAGGCGCTCGTCGGCATGGGCCTCGGGGCGCGGATGCTGCACGCCAAGCTCGAGGACCCCTCGCTGCCGCCGACCGAGCGCGGCTTCATCGACCGCGTCGCGCCCACCTTCACGCAGCTCGCCGAGACGGCCGAGGACTCGCTCTACGTCGACGGCGCCGCGCGCCTGTTCTCCGAACACCGCTTTGAGGACCTCAACCAGATCAACGCCCTCATGCAGCTGCTGGAGGGACGCGTCGCGCTGCTGGCGATGCTGCGCACCGCACTGGATCAGCGCGAGGTGCTCGTCCGCATCGGCGCCGAGAACGAGACGCCGGCGCTGCAGTCGCTCGCGATGGTGACCGCGGGCTACGGGCTGCCGCTGCGCGCGCTGGGGACGGTCTCGCTGATCGGCCCCGTGGCGATGGACTACGGCGCGACGATCAGCGTCGTGCGCGAGGCCGCGCACCAGCTCTCACGCTTCATCGAAGACGTCTACGACGAGTAGCCCGGTCGTGCCACGCGACGCATACGAAGTGCTCGGCGTCGGCCGGGACGCCGACGAGACGCAGATCAAGAAGGCGTTTCGCGCGCTCGCGCGCGAGCTGCACCCCGACGTCAACAACCACGATCCGCAGGCCGAGGAGAAGTTCAAGGAGGCCGCGGAGGCCTACGAGATCCTGTCCGATGCCGAGCGCCGCGGCATCTACGACCGCTATGGCCACGACGGCCTGAAGCGCGGCGGCCAGAGCCCGAACTTCGACAGCTTCGGCTCGATCTCCGACCTGTTCGAGGCCTTCTTCGGCGGCGCCGGCTTCGGGCGCAGCGGTCCGCGCGCGGGCGCCGACGCCGAGGTGCCGGTCGAGATCGAGCTCGAGCAGGCCGCGCTCGGCGCGCCGGTCGAGGTGTCCTTCGAGGTCGTCGACCGCTGCGAGCGCTGCAAGGGCAACGGCGCCGAGCCCGGCACCCCGATCAAGACCTGCGACCGCTGCGGCGGTCAGGGCGTCCTGCAGGCGATCAGCCGCACGCCGTTCGGGCAGATGGCGCGGACCGTCGCCTGCGACGTCTGCGACGGCACCGGCAAGCGGGCCGAGAAGCCCTGCACGCGCTGCAACGGCAAGGGACGCGAGCTGCTGACGCACGTCGTGAAGGTCGACGTGCCGGCCGGGATCGCCGACGGTCAGCGCATCCGCATCCCCGCTCGCGGCCACGCGGGCGAGCCCGGCGCGCCGCCCGGTGACCTCTACGTGTACGTCACGATCCGCCCGCACGAGCGGTTCATCCGCGACGGCGACGACCTGGTGACGGTGCTCGACGTCGCCGCGCCGCGCGCGGCGCTGGGAGCGAAGGTCTCCGTGCCGACGCTCGAGGGGCCCGACGACATCCATGTGCGCCCGGGCACGCAGCCGGGGGAGACGATCCCGATGCGCGGCCGCGGCATGCCGATCCTGCGCCGGCCGGGTCGCCGCGGCGACCTGCGCGTGATCGTCAACGTCGTGATCCCGCGCCACCTCAACGAGGCGCAGAAGGGTCTGCTCGAACAGCTCGCCGAGTCGATGACCGACGACAACATGCGCTCGGATGAGTCGATGTTCGCCAAGCTCAAGCGCACGCTGCGAGTCGGCGCCTGATCCGGCTGGCTCTGCACGTCGCGCGGGCCGACGCCGACGTGGTCCTCGCCGAGCTGCTCGAGCTCGTGCCCTCCGGCGTCGAGGAGGTCGACCACGGCGACACGATCGAGTACGCGGTCTACGGCGCGCCGGGCGAGCTGCCTGACCTGCCGGACCTGCGCGCCGTGGCCGGCGGCGCGTTCGTCGACATCACGACGACCGAGGTCGCCGATGACTGGGCGTCGCGCTGGCGCTCCTTCCATGAGCCCGTGACCGTCGGCGGCCGGCTGTACGTGCGCCCGCCGTGGGAGGACTTGACGCCGGACCCCGCGCTGACGGAGATCGTCATCGAGCCCGCGCAGGCGTTCGGCACCGGGGCCCATCCGACCACGCGGTTGTGCCTCGAGGCGCTGCTTTCGCTCGATGCCGGCGGGTCGTTCCTCGATCTCGGCTGCGGCTCGGGCGTGCTGGCGATCGCCGCCGCGAAGCTCGGCTGGACGCCGGTGCTCGGGCTCGATCACGAGCACGAGTCGGTGACGGCGATGCGCGACAACGCGGCCGTCAACGGCGTCGAGGTCGAGGTCCGCCACTTCGACCTCCTGCGCGACGGGCCGGCGCCGGGCGCGCCGACGGTCGCCGCCAACCTCCTGCGGCCGCTGCTGCTGCACGTCGCTCGTGCGGGCTTCGCGGGGGAGCCGCCGGCCGTGCTCGTCGCCAGCGGGCTGCTCGAGCACGAGGCCGACGAGGTGGCCGCGGCGTTCGCGGAGTCGCTGGGCCTGCGCGAACGGGCGCGGCGGGTTGACGGCGGGTGGGCCGCGCTGACGCTGGTGCGCTGAACGGCTGCGAGGTTCGAACAGCATCGATAAGGAAGTGGGTCGGGGGCGCATGCCGGCGCCCGGGCCGTTCGTGTCGCCTGTGCAGTGCGATGGGCAACTGTTCGCCGGACCCGCCGCGCGGCGTCAGGGCTTGACCAGCGGCAGGCACACCGACGTGAACACCGAACGGTCGACCTGCACGAGGATGTGGGGGTAGAACGACCCGGTCCGAGGCTCGGCGACGTGGTCGGCCACCTGGCGCGCGAGGTTCGTCCACGTGTCCGGCGACAGCGTCAGATCGAGCGGCTGCATGAGCTCCAGGCCCGACGGTTGCACGATCAGCCGTTGCAGCTCCGACGGCGTGAACACCTCGTCGAGGTAGCCGCGCCGGCGCGGCGTCGCCACGCGCCGCTTCCTTCCCCCCGTCGCGAGCCGGATGGCGAAGTCGACCGGCGCGGCGTTGAGCGGATGGCGGCGCACGAAGCACTCCGTGATGACGACCGCGACACCGCCCGGCCGCAGGACGCGGCCGAGCTCGCGCGCCGCCTGCGCCTTCTCCCGCGGGCTACCGAAGTGCTCGAACGACGACAGCGAGAACACGACGTCGAAGCTCGCGTCCTCGAAGTCCAGCGCGCGGGCGTCCATCCAGCGCACGTTCAGGCGCGCGGCGTCGTAGGCGTAGGGCGAATGCGCCGCGGGATCCACGAGCATCGAGACGTCCGCCTCGTGGTGCTCGAAGTCGCCCTCCCCGTAGATGTCGGTCGCCACGACCCCGCCGAGGCGGTTGGCGAGCCAGAACAGGATCCGCTCGTTGCCGGCGCCGACCGCGAGCGCCGTCGTCTCCGGCCCGAGCCTGCCGAGGTCCTCGAGCACGAGCGTGAGCACCGCGAACTCCCAGGCCTTGCGCTCGATGTGGGTGAGGGGGTCGCGCTCGGGCAGGATCTCCCCGATGCGCTCGACGATCCGCGGGTCGGCGAAGTCCTCGAGCTCGCAGAGCTTCGCGTAGTGGCGGGCCAACATCCGGCCCGAACCGTAATGCGGTGAGTACTAGGCTCCATCCATGGCCTGGAACGTCGTGATCGCAGGCGGTGGCTTCGGCGGTTTCTACACCGCGCGCACGCTCGCGCACGTGCTGCCCGCCCACAGCGCTCGCATCAGGGTCGTCAACGACGTGAACTTCATGCTCTACACGCCGCTCCTACCGGGCGCGGCGGCCGGAACGCTCGAGCCGCGCCACGTCGTCGTGCCGCTGCGCCAGCAGCTCCCCGGCGGCGTCGACCTGCGCCTCGGGCGCATCCTCGGAGCCGCGCCCGAGCGCAACCGACTGCTGATCGAGAACCTCGACGGCGAGCCCGAGGAGCTCGCCTATGACCACCTGATCGTCACGGTCGGATCGGTGAGCCGCACCCTGCCGGTGCCCGGACTCGCCGAGCACGCGGTCGGCTTCAAGTCGCTCGCCGAGGCGATCGCGCTGCGCAATCACGTCATCCGCACGCTCGAGATGGCTGAGACGCTCGAGGACGGCGACGCCCGCCGCGAGTACCTCACGTACGTCTTCGTCGGGGCCGGATACGCCGGGCTGGAGGGCATCGCCGAGCTGCAGGACTTCGTGGGCGACGTGCTCGAGCTCTACCCGCGCTGCCGCTTGACCGGGATGCGCTGGGTCCTCGTCGAGGCAAACGATCGCGTCATGCCGGAGATCGGCACCAAGCTCGCGGACTTCGCGACGCGCGAGCTGCGTGGCCGCGGCATCGAGATCCGCACGAGCACGACGCTCTCCGAGGTCACCGCTCACGCCGCGCGGCTCAGCGATGGCGAGGTCTTCCCGACCCGCACCGTGGTGTGGACGGCGGGCGTCAAGCCGGCGCCGGTCGTCGCGAGGTTCGGCCTGCCGCTGGACGAGCGCGGGAGGATCATCAGCTCGAGCGCGCTACAGGTGCAGGGCTACGACAACGTCTGGGCGCTCGGCGACTGCGCCGCCGTGCCCGATCCGGCGCGCAAGGGCCAGCCGTGCCCGCCCACCGCCCAGCACGCGATCCGCCAGGGCCGCGTCGCCGCACGCAACGTCGCCGCGGCGATCGAGGGCGGCCGCAAGCGCAGGTTCCGCTACAAGACGAAGGGCGTCTTCGTCGACATGGGCCGGCGCGAGGCGGTCGCCGAGACGCTCGGCCTGCGCTGGAGCGGGCTGCCGGCCTGGATCCTCGCCCGCACCTACCACCTCGTGATGATGCCCGGCGTCGGCCGCCGCGCGCGCCTGCTCGTCGACTGGAACATCGGCCTGCTCTTCGGCCGCGACACCGCCGAGCTGGGCGGCCTCGGACCCTCCAAGACGCTCGGCTCGACCATGCCGGTGGACGGCGGCAACGGCGCGGTGCCGGACGGCGCAGCAGTGCCGCCGGTTACCAAGACGTAGCTGCCTGTAGGGCACAGCCGCACAGCGCCCTATCCTTGAGGCAGATGACGTTGGCTGACACGGTGAAGGACGATCTCACCGCCGCGATGAAGGCGCGCGAAAAGGATCGTGTAGCCGCGCTGCGCCTGGTGCTCTCGGAGTTGCAGAAGGCCTCCAAGGAAGGCGACGGCGACGAGCTTGCCGTCCTGCGCCGCGAGCGCAAGCGCCGCCTGGAGGCCGCGACCGCGTTTCGCGACGGTGGTCGCGACGAGCTGGCCGAGGGCGAGGAGGCCGAGGCGAAGATCATCGAGACCTATCTGCCCGCCGAGCTGTCCGACGACGACCTGCTCTCGATCGTGCGCTCCTCGATCGCCGAGGCCGGCGCGACCTCGCCCAAGGACATGGGCCAGGTCATGAAGGTCGCGATGCCGAAGGTCGGCGGACGCGCCGACGGCAGGCGCGTGTCGGCGCTCGTGCGCGAGGAGCTCGCCGGTGCGTAGCCAGATCGAGCTCTCCAACGAGGTCGCGGCCGAGCTTGCGGGCTCCGGCGACGCCGTCCTGCGCGCGCTCGAAGGCCACGTCGAATGCGACATCTTCCTGCGCGGCAACGTCGTGACGCTCGACGGCGAACCCGAGGCCGTCGACGCCGCCGCGACCGTCGTGCGCGAGCTCTCCGACCTCGTCGGCCAGGGCCACGACATCGGGCCGGGGACGATCGCGGCCATCACGGGCGCACTCGACCAGCACCGCTCGCCCGCGGAGATCCTCGAGGACGTCGTCTGGCGCCACCGCTCCAAGCAGGTCGCGCCGAAGACCGTCAACCAGAAGCGCTACGTCGACTCGATCCGTGACAACACGATCACCTTCGGGATCGGCCCGGCCGGCACCGGCAAGACGTTCCTCGCCGTCGCGCTCGCCGCCGCCGCGCTGAGTCGCCGCGAAGTCAACCGGATCATCCTGACCCGCCCCGCCGTCGAGGCCGGCGAGCGCCTGGGCTTCCTGCCCGGCGACCTCATGGCGAAGGTCGACCCGTACCTGCGCCCGCTGTTCGACGCGCTGCACGACATGCTCGACGCCGAGAAGGTGGCGGCCTACCTGGAGCGCGGCCAGATCGAGGTGGCGCCGCTGGCATTCATGCGCGGCCGGGCGCAGGCAGTCGACCGGAAGGTCCTGACTCCGACGGGTTGGCGGGCGATCGGAAGGCTGCGCGTCGGCGACCTGGTCGTCGGGTCGGACGGTTGCCCGACGCCCGTGCTCGGCGTCTATCCGCAAGGCCGGCGTGAGGTCTTCCGCCTGCAGGCGCAGGACGGCGCCTCGACGCTGTGCTGCGCCGAGCACCTGTGGACGGTGCGGACGCCGGACGACCGCAAGCACGGCAAATCCGGCCGGACGCTCCGCACCGACGAGATGGTCGGCCGGCCTCCGGCAGAGGCTCCGCACCAGCATCGCTTCGAGCTCCCGCTGCTCAGCGCGCCAGTTGAGCTCGAACCGCAAGATGTCCCGCTCGACCCCTACGCGCTCGGGCTGCTGCTCGGCGATGGCTGTCTGACGACGCGCACGACGCCGTCGTTCACGACGGCGGACCCGGAGCTGGCCGTAGCCATGGAGGAGCGACTCCACGGGTTCGAGCTCAGGCGCAAGAACGCGGTCGACTACGTGCTCCGTCACGACGACGGGCACCGCGGCGGCGTGATCGTCTCCAACCCGGTGACGACGGCGCTGCGCGAACTAGGGCTCGCCGGAACACGGTCTTCGACGAAGTTCGTGCCCGACGTCTACCTGCACAACTCCCCCGAGATCCGACTCGGCGTGCTGCAGGGTCTGCTGGACAGCGAGGGTGGCCCTGTCAGCCAGCGTGAGCGGACGTGCCGCATCCAGTACACGACCTGCTCGCCCAGACTGCGTGACGACGTGCTCTTCCTAGTGCGCTCGCTGGGGGGCGTCGCCTACTCACGCACGCGGCTGGCCGAGGGCCGCAAGCCGGGGCGCGTTCGCGGGCGCGACGTGCACCACCGATCCGATTGCCACGTGATGGAGATCCGGCTACCCGACGGAATCGAGCCGTTCCGGCTGGAGCGCAAGCGTCGCGTCTACCACGAGCACGGCAGCGGGCGCCCGATGCGCTTCGTCGAGAGTATCGAGCCGGCGGGCGAAACCGAGACGGTGTGCATCCAGGTTGCCGCAGCCGACTCGCTGTACGTCACCGACGACTTCCTTGTGACGCACAACACGCTGAACGACAGCTTCATCATTCTCGACGAGGCGCAGAACACGACGCCCGAGCAGATGAAGATGATCATGACGCGGCTGGGCTTCAACTCGAAGATGGTCGTCACGGGCGACGTCACGCAGATTGACCTGCCCAAGGACCAGGGGTCCGGGCTCGTCGTCGTCGGCGACATCCTCGCGGGGATCGAGGGGATCGACTTCGTGCGCTTCGGCGGCGAGGACGTCGTGCGCCACCGGCTCGTGCAGCGGATCGTCGAGGCCTACGCCGAGCACGCCGAGAGCAGGACGCCCGAGCTACGGCCCGCCGACCGGCGACGCGCTTGAGCACCGAGCAACCGCTCGAAATCGAGGTCCTCGGCCCGAGTCGCGTGCCGCTGGAGGAGATCGAGCGGCTGCTGGGGCTCGCGCTCGCGTCCGCCGGCATCGAGGGCGGCCACGTCGCGGTGGAGTTCGTCGGCGCCGAGCGCATCAGCGAGCTCAACGCCGAGCATCGCGGCTCAGACGAGCCGACCGACGTCCTGTCGTTCCCGATCGACGGCGCCGATCCCGCGCCCGGCCCGCGCGAGCTCGGTGACATCGTCATCTGCCCACAGCACACGGTCGACCTCAAGGAGGCGATCGTCCACGGCGCGCTGCACCTCGCCGGGATGGATCACGAAACCGACGACGGCGAGATGCTCGCGGTACAGCGGGAGATCATGTCGTGGGTGACGCCGTAAGCACGAAGTCCGGCTTCGTCGCGCTCGCCGGCAGGCCGAACGTCGGCAAGTCGACGCTCGTCAACGCGATCGTCGGCGCGAAGGTCGCGATCGTCTCCGACAAGCCCCAGACGACCCGCCGCGCGATCCGCGGCATCGCGATGCGCGGCGAGGCGCAGCTCGTGCTCGTCGACCTGCCCGGCGTGCAGCGCCCCCGCGACACGCTGACCGAGCGGATGCAGGGCCGCGTCGACCGTGAGCTGTCCGATGCCGACGCCGCGCTGATGCTGCTCAACGGCGAACAGGGCGTCGGGCCGGGCGACCGCTTCATCGCCGCCGCGCTCGCGCAGGCCGCGGTGCCCGTCGCGATCGCCGTCAACAAGATCGATCGCATCGATCGCGCGCACACGCTCGCCGTGCTGCAGGCCGCCGCGGACCTCGAGGTCTCAGAGGACATCTTTCCCGTCTCCGCGCGCAAGGGCACGGGCGTCGAGGCGCTCGTCTCACACCTCGCCGGCCTGTTGCCCGAGGGTCCGTACCTCTACGCCGTCGACGACCTCTCCGACCAGTCCGAGTCGGTGCTCATCGCCGAGCTCATCCGCGAGCAGATCCTGCGGCGCACGTTCCAGGAGGTCCCACACGCCGTCGAGGTCGTTGTCGAGGACATCGACGCCGAACGCGACGACCTCATCCGCATCGAGGCGCTCGCCTGGGTCGAGGCCGAGTCGCAGAAGGGGATCCTCATCGGCGCGCACGGCAAGATGATCAAGGCGATCGGCACCGCCGCGCGGCGCGAGCTCGAGCGCCATCTCGGGATGCGCGTGCACCTCGACCTGTCGGTGCACGTGCGCCGCAAGTGGCGCACCGACGACGCCCTGCTGGACCGGCTCGGGATCGAGTAGCGGCCGCGAACTACCATGGCGGGGCATGACTGACCGGAGCATCGACATGCTGCTCATCGGCGGTGGCATCGCCTCGGCGAGCGCGGCCGCCGAGCTGCGTGAGCGCGGGTTTGAGGGCTCGATCACGCTTGCGACCCGCGAGAAAGATCCGCCGTACCACCGCCCGCCGATCACGAAGGGCTACCTCCAAGGCAAAGAGGACAAGGCGTCGACGCTGATCTTCGACGAGCACTGGTACGCCGAGCACGACGTCGAGCTGCTCACACGCACGTCGGTGATGGCGCTGGACACCGAGGCGCGCACGGCGAAGCTCGGCAAGGAAGCGGTCAGCTTTGGCCAGGCGCTCGTCGCCACCGGCGCGATGGTCCGCCGCCTGCAGGCCGACGGCGCGCAGCGCGACGGCATCCACTACCTGCGCACGCTCCCGACTGCCGACGCACTACGCGCCGACGTCGAGGGCGCGGAGCGCATCGCGATCGTCGGCGGGTCCTACATCGCGACCGAGGTCGCGGCCTCGCTGACCCTGCTCGGCAAGCAGTGCACGATCGTCTGCCAGGAGGAGCTGCCGCTCGAGCGCCACTTCGGCCCGGTTGCCGCGCGGTTCTTCAGCGACCTGCTGACCGGCCACGGCATCGAGATCGTCGCCTCAGCCGACGTCGTCGAGTTCGCGGGGGAGGGCGACGACGACGCTCCGATCACCGCCGTCGTCTGCGAAGACGGCCGGCGGGTGGATTGCGACCTCGTGGTCGTCGGCGCCGGCGTGACGCCCGACGTCATGCTCGCCAAGAAGATCGGCCTCGAAATCGGCGACAGCGGCGGGGTCGCGTGCGACAAGCGCCTCCAGACCTCGGCCGGCGGGATTTTCGCCGCCGGCGACATGTGCGAGTACGACAGCGTCCTCCACGGCCGCCGGCTGCGCATCGAGCACGAGGAGATGGCCGCCGCCCAGGGCCGCGCCGCCGCTCGCGCGATGCTCGGCTCCGATGAGCCGTTCAGCGAGGTGCCCTACTTCTGGTCTGACCTCGCTGACTGGGCGACGCTCGAGTACGTCGGCGCGGCGGCCGGCTGGGACGAGGAACTGCTCCGCGGCGACCCGGCGGAGGGCAGCTTCACGATCTGGTACCTCGCCGACGGGCGGCTCGTCGCGGCGCTGACGATCGGCCGCTCGGACGATCTCGACATCGCGCGGTCGCTGCTCACCTCGGGCGTCGACGTCGGGCCGCTGCGCGGCTCGCTCACCGACGCCGGCAGCGACCTCGGCTTCCTGCTCGGCGAGCGCCACGGCGGCGGGACGTGGGTCTGAGACGTCGCGCCGAGTCCGGCTCGCCGTACGAGGCGACGATCGGCTTCAGCCGCGCCGTGCGGGCCGGCGATCAGGTCGCCGTCGCGGCCACCGCCGCCATCTGGCCCGACGGGCACGTCGACGCGGACCCCGCCGTGCAGGCGCGGCGGGCGCTTGAGATCATCCAGGAGGCGCTGCACGCGGTGGACGCCACGCTCTCCGATGTCGTGCGCACCCGCGTGTTCCTCGTCGATGCCGGGGACGGCGAAGCGGTGGCGGCGGTCCACGGTGAGATCTTCGGCGACATCCGGCCCACGTCCGGGTTCATCGTCGTCTCCGGGTTCCTCGACTCGCGCTGGAAGCTCGAGATCGAAGCTGACGCGATCGTCGGCAGCTGAGAGGAACGCCGGTCGACTCTCACCGATTTCTCATGGATTTCGAGCGACAGCGCCCAACCTCGCGTGCATGCTGGTGTTACAGCAGCAGATCTTCTACAGGAAAGAGCACGCAATGCTGAAGCACACCAGGAACCTGACTGCCCTCGGCGTAGCCGCGGCACTGCTCGCGATTCCCGCGACGGGCAACGCCAAGCCCGGCAACGGCCATGGCAAACACCACGGGGCCATGAAGAGCTGCAAGGCCAAGAAGGTCGGCTACGTCGTGCGCGGCACGCTCGTGAGCGTCACCGCGGACGACCCGGCAACCACGGACGTCAACGAGGCGGTCGTCACGATGACCGTCACCGGCGCCAACCGCCACGCCCGCAAGTCCGGCGAGCTGGCCGATCAGGACGCCGTGAAGCCCGGCGTGCAGGTCAAGGGTGGCTCGTACACGGCGACCGCGGCTGACGACGCCTTCAAGCTCAGGCTGAATGGCTACGAGGGCACGGACACGCCGTCCGCGGGTGACAAGGTCCACGTCGTCGGCAAGATCGCGCGGACGAAGAAGCGCTGCGCCGCCGACGGCACGACCCTCGCCGACCGGTATGGCGAGCCGAACATCAAGAAGGTCAGGATCTCCGACCGCGACGCCGACACTCCGTAGGTCCCGCAGTTGCCTGATTGTTCGGCCGCGGCCGCCCTCCGGGGCGGCCGTCGTCGTTCTGGGGCCGCTCGCAGTCGCCGGGGCGAGCGTCGCGCCTAGACTCCCCATCCCATGGAGATCGCCTACGACGACCGCGGCCTCGTGCCCGTCATCGTGCAGGACTGGCGCAGCGGCGAGGTGCTGACGCTCGCCTACGCCAACGAGGAGGCAGTCCGTCGCACACGCGAAAGCGGCGAGCTGCACCTCTACAGCCGCTCGCGCTCCGAGCAGTGGCACAAGGGCGCGACGAGCGGCAACACGCAGGCCGTCAAGGCGCTGCGCGTGGACTGCGACGGCGACGCGCTGCTCGCGCTCGTCGAGCCGGCAGGGCCCGCCTGTCACACCGGCGAGCGCACGTGCTTTCACAACGGCGAGCTCGAGCCGCCGGCCCCGCATGAGGCGCTGCCCGGACTCGAGCGCACGCTGGCGGCGCGCGCCTCCGAGCGGCCCGAGGGCTCCTACACGGTGACGCTGCTCGACGATCCGGTGCTGGCGCGGGAGAAGGTGCGCGAGGAGGCCGAGGAGGTCACCCGCGCCGTGCGCGAGGAGACCGACGACCGCGTCGACGAGGAGACTGCCGACGTCCTCTACCACCTCGCCGTGCTGCTGCGCGGGCGCGACCGCTCGCTCGCGGACGCCTACGCCGTGCTCAATGGCCGTCGCCGCTGATCAGGGGGTGGGTGGGACGTTCTCCATCGAGCCGAGCCTCGACGAGGTGCGCGAGCTCGCGCGTGAGTACAACCTCATCCCGCTGCGCCATTCGTTCATCGACGACACCGAGACGCCCGTCTCCGCGTTCCTGAAGCTGCGCGGCCGCTCGCCCGAATTTCCGGCGTTCCTGCTGGAGTCCGCCGAGCGCGGCCAGCAGGTCGGGCGCTACTCGTTCATCGGCGTGCGCCCGCGCAAGATCGTGCGCTGGTCGCTCGGCGACGAGCCGGCCGACCCGTACGCGCTCGCCGCCGACGAGGCGACCCGGCACCGGCAGGCGCCGTGGCCGGACATGCCGCCGTTCTCCGGCGGCGCGGTCGGCTACTTCGGCTATGACCTCGTGCGCACCGTCGAGCCGCTGGCCGAGCCGAATCCCGACCCCGTCGGCCTGCCGGACATGGCGCTCATGCTGTCCGACGTGCTCGTCGTCTTCGATCACCTCAAGCACACGATCACGGTGCTCGTGAACGTCTACGCAGACGACGACGGCGACATCGAGCAGGGCTACGCCGACGCGGTGGCCACGATCCAGAAGGCGCGCGACCTGCTCGCCGGCCCCGTGCCGCGCCCCGAGCCGACGCCCGCGCGCCCGCGTCCGGAGTTCACCTCGAACATGACGCGCGAGCAGTTCGAGGCCAACGTCGCGCGGATCGTCGAGTACATCCACGCCGGCGACGCCTACCAGGTCGTGCCGTCCCAGCGCTGGTCAGCCGACATCGACATCGACCCGTTTTCCGTCTACCGCGGGCTGCGCGTCGTGAACCCCAGCCCGTACATGTACTTTCTGGATTTCATGGACTTTCAGGTCGCGGGCGCGAGTCCGGAGCCGGTGCTCACGGTCTCCGGGCGGCACGTCTCGACGCGGCCGATCGCGGGCACGCGGCCGCGCGGCGCGACGCTCGCCGACGACGAGCGCATCGCCGAAGAGCTGCTCGCCGACGAGAAGGAGCGCGCCGAGCACGTGATGCTCGTCGACCTCGGCCGCAACGACCTCGGGCGAGTGTGCGAGTACGGGACGGTCAGCGTCGACCGCTTCATGGCGGTCGAGACGTACTCGCACGTCATGCACATCGTCTCGAACGTCAGCGGCACCCTGCGTGAGGGGATCAGCGCGATGGACGCGCTGCGCAGCGCGCTGCCGGCGGGCACGCTGTCGGGGGCGCCGAAGGTGCGGGCGATGCAGATCATCGACGAGCTCGAGCCCGTCAAGCGCGGCGGCTACGGCGGCGCGATCGGCTACCTCTCCTACACGGGCGACCTCGACACCGCGATCCACATCCGTACGGTCGTCATCAAGGACGGCCGTGCGCACGTGCAGGCCGGCGGCGGCACCGTCGCCGACGCGAAGCCCGCCTACGAGTTCGACGAGTCCGAGGCCAAGGCACGTGCGGTGCTGCGCGCGGTCGAGATGGCCTCCCAGCAGCCGGACTGGCCGTGATCTGAGTGACCTCCGTCCTCGTCGTCGACAACTACGACTCGTTCACCTACAACCTCGTCCAGTTCCTGGGCGAGCTCGGCGCGCAGCTCGACGTCGTGCGCAACGACCGCGCGTCCGTCGACGAGCTGCTCGAACGCAAGCCCGACCGCGCCCTGGTGTCACCCGGGCCGTGCACGCCCAACGAGGCGGGGATCAGCCTCGAGTCGATCCGCCGCTTCCCGGAGGCAGGGATCCCGACGCTGGGGGTCTGCCTCGGCCACCAGTCTCTGGCCCAGGCGTTCGGCGGCGTGGTGGTGCGCGGCGAGCCCGTGCACGGCAAGACGAGCGACATCACCCACGACGGCCGGACGATCTTCGCCGGGTTGGCGCCGACGCTGACCGTCGGCCGCTACCACTCGTTGGTGGTCGACCGCGATCGGCTGCCCGACGTCTTCGAGGTCTCGGCGGAGGGCGACGGCGTGGTCATGGCGATCCGCCATCGCGAGCTGCCGGCGGAGGGCGTGCAGTTTCATCCCGAGTCGGTGCTGACGGATGAGGGCAAGCTGCTGCTGGCGAACTTCCTGGCGGGGTGAGCGACCCGATGAGCGATCGCGAGCCGATGACCCGCACGTATCGCGTCGCGTTGGGGATTGCGACGCCGGTGGTGCGCTGGTGGGGGCGCCTCGAGGTCGAGGGCCTCGAGCACATCCCGAAGCAGGGGCCGCTCATCGTGTGCGCCAACCACGACAGCTACTGGGATCCGCTGGCCGCGGGCATCGCGGCGATCGGTCACCGCCAGATCCGCGCGCTGTCGAAGTCCTCCCTGTGGAACGTCAAGGGCCTGAACAAGGTGCTCGACGGCATGGGGCAGATCCCGATCGTGCGCGGCACCGGTGACGCCGACGCGCTGAACCTCGCGATGGAGGAGCTGCGCAAGGGCGCCTGCGTCGGCATCTTCCCGGAGGGCACGCGCAGCCTCGGGCGCGAGCTGCGCCCGCGCAGCGGCATCGGCCGGCTCGTCGCCGCGGTCCCGGAGACGCAGATCGTGTGCATCGCGATCACCGGCACGTCGGACATCATCTCGGCGTTCCCCCGGCGCCCGCGCGTCCGCGTGAGCTTCTTTGCACCCACCGGCGGCGGCGCGCTGCAAGCGGGCGAGTCGCCAGCCGATCTGGCCGTGCGCATCGTCAAGGAGATCCGCGAGCGCGCCCCGATCTCGATCGCGGGGCGCAAGCGGCGCAAGGCCCTGGCCAGCGGGTAGGCTCCGCGCGCAGTGCCAGATCCGGTCCTAACCAGCGCGATAGACGCGGTCGCCTCCGGCAAGGACCTCAGCACGGACGAGGCGGCCGAGGTGCTCGCGGTCATCATGGCCGGGAACGCCAGCGACGCGGAGATCGCGGGCCTGCTGATCGGGCTGCGGACGAAGGGGGAGACCGTCGAGGAGCTCGCCGGCCTCGCCCGCACGATGCGCGCGTTCGCCAGGCCGGTGACGACGAGCCGCGACGAGCTCGTCGATACCGCCGGCACGGGGGGCGGGCGGCCGACGTTCAACGTCTCGACGACGGCGGCGCTCATCGCGGCGGCGGCGGGCTGCGCGGTGGCCAAGCACGGCAACCGCTCGGCGACCGGCAAGTCCGGCTCGGCCGACGTGCTCGAGGCGCTCGGCGTGCGGATCGACCTGTCGCCCGCGGCCGTCGGGCAGTGCATCGACGAGATCGGCTTCGGCTTCATGTTCGCTCCGGCGCACCATCAGGCGATGCGCTTCGTCGTCGGAGTCCGCAAGGAGCTCGCCGTGCGCACGATCTTCAACTTCCTCGGCCCGCTGACAAACCCCGCGGGCGCGCGCCGTCAACTTCTCGGCGTGTCCGATCCCGGGTACGTGCACACGGTGGCCGGCGCGCTCGCGATCCTCGGAGTCACCCGTGCGCTGGTCGTATCCTCGCAGGACGCGCTTGACGAGATGAGCATCGCTGCTCCCACCACGGTCGTCGAGGTTGACGGCGACACCCTCACGACGTTCACGTTCGAGCCCGAGCACGCGGGGCTGACAACCGCGTCCGACCCCGAGGCGACGGCCGGCGGCTTCCCGGAGGACAACGCCGCCACGGTGCGCGCGATCTTCGGCGGCGAGCAGGGCCCGCGTCGCGACATCGCCGTGCTGAACGCCGGCGCCGCCATCTACGCCGCCGGCCGCGCGGACGACCTGACGGCCGGCGTGCAGGCCGCCCAGGCGGCGATCGACGACGGTGGCGCGTTGCGCACGCTCGACGCGCTCGTCGCACGCACGCAGGAGCTGGGGGAGGCGGGGTCGTGACCGTGCTCGATCGCATCGTCGCCCACGCGCGCGAGGACGTCCGCCGCCGCCGCGAGGAGATCCCGCTCGCCACGCTCGAGAACGAGCTCGCCAGCCGCGGCAAGGACCGGCCGTTCTCCGAGGCGCTGACGCTGCCCGGCGTGGCGGTCATCGCCGAGCACAAGCGCCGCTCGCCGTCGGCGGGGATCATCCGCGAGGGCGCGACGGTCACCGAGGTCGTCTGCGCCTACGAGCGCGGCGGTGCGTCCGCGCTGTCGGTGCTCACCGAGCCCCACCACTTCGGAGGCTCGCTGGCGGATCTGCGCGAGGCGCGCGCCGCCTGCTCGTTGCCGATCCTGCGCAAGGACTTCATCGTCGACGTGTACCAGCTCTACGAGTCAGCGGCCGCGGGGGCCGACGCGATCCTGCTGATCGTCGCCGCGCTCGATCAGGACGCCCTGTCGCGCCTGCACGCCGAGGCCCGCGCGCTGGATCTCGACGTGCTCGTGGAGGTCCACGACGAGCTTGAGCTCATGTGCGCGCTCGAGGTCATCGACGCCGACGTGATCGGGATCAACAACCGCGACCTCAAGGACTTCTCCGTCGACGTGCATCGCACGTTCGAACTGCTGCACGACGTCCCGGCGGGCAAGACCGTCGTCTCGGAGTCCGGCTTTCATTCCCGCGATCAGCTCGACGAGCTCGAGCGCGTCGGGGTCGACGCCGTCCTCGTCGGCGAGTCGCTCATGCGCGCGCCCGATCCAGCGGCGGCGCTGCGGGCGCTGACCGGCATCGACGCCGACTCGTTGCGCGCGGGGAGTGACGCGACGCCGGATGGGTAGCATCCGCGCCCGGGTGGGACGATCTGTGCAGAGGTCACCGCGCCGCCTCGCGGCCGCGCTGTTCGCAGTCGCTGCGTGCGCTGGCGCCGTTGTCGTGCCGAGCGCGGCCGGCTCCGCCGCTGACGACCTCCAGGCCGTGCTGAAGGACTTCGAGGCCGACAACAAGATCACGCCGTGCCTGTTCACGAAGAAGCAGCTCGGGAACGCCAAGTCGCAGATCCCGTCTGACTTCAACGTCTACGCGCCGGAGTTCAAGGTCGAGCTCAACAACGAGATCTCGCGCTGGAAGAGTGGCGGCTGCGGGGGCGCCACGAGCAAGAAGGGCGTGCAGATCGTCAAGGCGAAGGGCAAGGGCAGCGCGCGCAAGGAGTACGTCACGCTGAAGAACGCCGGTTCCAAGGCGGTCAACCTCAAGGGCTACGCGCTGCGCAACACCGCCGGCACGAAGCTGCGCCTGAAGACCGTCCGGCTCGCGAAGGGCAGGACGCTGCGCGTCATCACCGGGTGCGCGAGCGGCAAGAAGGCCGCATCCCGCAAGGGCTCGCGCTACTACGGCTGCAAGAGCAAGCAGCAGTGGAAGGACAAGGGCGACGTCGCCGAGCTGCTGAAGAAGGGCGGCGCCGTCGTGGCACGGCGCCGGACCTCGTAGGACCGCGCGGCACTTCCCTAACTGCATCGATAAGGACACGAGCGGGGCGGTCGCCCGCCGGTGCGGCTGCGTCCGGCGGGGGTGTGGTTCAAACGTCCAACATGTGGACGTTGTGAACCACGCCCCCCGCGCGCGCCCCCCGCCGCCTCGAACCCCATCCTTTATCGATGCTGTTTCGGGAACCACGGCGCCAGCGACCCGCCCAGGCCGCCATCTACGATGCGTGACGTGCCGACGCGCATCAAGCACTGCGGGATCACGAACCTCGACGACGCCCATCGCGCCGCCGAGTCCGGCGCCTGGGCGCTGGGGATGATCTTCTGGGAAGGCTCGCCGCGACGCTGTGAGCCAGCCGAGGCGCAGGTCATCGGCTCGTCGCTGCGGCGCACGCTCGAGCTCGTCGGCGTGTTCGTCAACGCGACGCTCGAGGACATCGACGAGATCGTCCAGGGCGCGGGGCTGACCATCGTGCAGCTGCACGGCGACGAGGGCCCGTCGTTCTGCACCGAGGTCGCGCGCCGCACCGGCGCGAAGGTGATGAAGGCCGCCCGCGTGCGCTCGCGCGCCGACATCCAGGCCGCCGCCGCCTTTCACACCGACTTTCACCTCCTCGACGCCTACGTCGAAGGCGTGCCCGGCGGCACCGGGGAGACGATCGACTGGGAGATCGTGCGCGGGCAGAAGCTCGCTTCGCCGATCCTGCTCAGCGGGGGCCTGACCGCGGACAACGTGGCCGCCGCGATCGCCGTGACGGAGCCGTTCGCCGTCGACGTCGCGAGCGGAACCGAGTCATCGCCGGGCGTCAAGGATCCGGTCAAGCTGAAGGCGTTCGCGGACGCGGTGCACGCGGTGACGGTGGCGTCGTGAAGGCTGAGGCTGTCGAGCACCGCTTCGGCCGCTACGGCGGCCAGTACGTCCCCGAGACGCTGATGCCCGCCCTGATGGAGCTCGAGACCGCCTGGGTCGCCGCGCGCGCGGACCCGGGCTACAAGGCCGAGCTCGACGGCCTGCTCGCCGACTACGCCGGGCGCCCGACGCCGCTGTACCTCGCCGAGCGGCTGTCCGAGCGCGCCGGCCGCGAGATCTGGCTCAAGCGCGAGGACCTGATGCACACCGGCTCGCACAAGCTCAACAACGCGCTCGGCCAGGCGCTGCTCGCCAAGCGCATGGGCAAGAAGCGCATCATCGCCGAGACCGGCGCCGGCCAGCACGGCGTCGCGAGCGCGACGGCGTGCGCGCTGCTCGGCCTGGAGTGCGTCGTCTACATGGGCGCCGAGGACATCCGCCGCCAGGCGCCCAACGTCCAGCGCATGCGGCTGCTCGGCGCCGAGGTCACGTCCGTCGACGTCGGCGCCCGGACCTTGAAGGAGGCCGTCAGCGCAGCGATCCGCGACTGGGTGACGACCGTCGCCAGCACGCACTACATCATCGGCTCGGCCGTCGGCCCGGCCCCCTACCCGGCGCTCGTGCGCGACCTGCAGCGCGTCATCGGCGACGAGGCGCGCGCGGCGCTGCGCCAGCGCGTGCAGCGCCTGCCCGACCGCGTCATCGCCTGCGTCGGCGGCGGCTCGAACTCGATCGGGATCTTCACGCCGTTCGTCGGCGACGCGGACGTCGCGCTGATCGGCGTCGAGGCCGCGGGGGACGGCCTGGACAGCGGGCGCCACGGCGCCCCCCTGACGGCGAACGGGCGGGCCGGCGTGCTGCACGGCTCGTTCTCGGCGATCATGCAGGACGACGATGGCCAGGTCACCGAGGCGCACTCGGTCTCGGCCGGCCTGGACTACCCCGGCTCCGGCCCAGAGCACGCGTATCTGCGCGACTCCGGCCGCGCGCGCTACGTCGCCGTCAGCGACGAGGACGCCCTGCGCGCCTTCCGGACCGTCACCCGCCTGGAGGGCATCATCCCGGCGCTCGAGACCGCCCACGCGCTGCACTACGCGATGCACGAGGACGCGGGCGATTCGACGCTCGACCTCGTCTGCCTGTCGGGCCGCGGCGACAAGGACCTCGCCGAAGTGCTCGCGCACGATGGTTGAGCCCCGCTCCAAGCCGGCGCGCGACCGCGTGCCGGCCGTGCCGAAGACCGGCGAGGACCGCATCGCCGCCGCGTTCGCCCTGCGCGAGGGCCGCGCGGCGCTCATGCCCTACCTCATGGGCGGCTTTCCCGACATGCCCACCTCGCGGGCGATCGGCGAGGCCTACGCGGCCAACGGCGCGGACCTCGTCGAGCTCGGCGTGCCGTACTCCGACCCGCTGGCCGACGGTCCGGTCATCCACGAGGCGGGGACCGCGGCCCTCAAGGCCGGCGCGACGCTCGACGGCGTGCTCGAGGTCGGCGAGGCACTCTCGCAGCGCGTGGCGGTGGTCGTCATGTGTTACGTGAACCTCGTGCTCGCGCGCGGACCCGACCAGTTCGCCGCCGACGCCGCGAGCGCGGGCGTCAGCGGCCTGATCGTCCCCGACCTGCCGCTCGAGGAGGCGCCGGAGATCCAGACGGCCTGCGAGCAGCACGCGATCGCGCTCGTCCCGCTCGTGGCGCCGACGACGCCCGACGCTCGCCTGCGGACGATCGGCGCCCGCGCCCGTGGCTTCCTCTACACCGTCGCGGTCACCGGCACGACCGGCGAGCGCGAGAGCCGCGAGGCGGAGTACGAGGCGATCATCAGCCGCGTGCGCGACCACAGCGATGTGCCGGTCGCGCTCGGCTTCGGGATCTCGACGCCGCAGCAGGCGGCGGCCGCCGCGGACGCCGGTGCCGACGGCGTCATCGTCGGTACGCGGCTCGTGCGCGCGGCGGCCGAGGCAGCCGATCCGGTCGCCGCCACCGGTGAGCTCGTCGCGGCACTCGCCGCCGGACTCATCCGTTAGTCTGCGCCGCCAATGGGCCTCGTCCTCGCCACAACATTCGGCCTCGTCGTCTGGATCGTCCTGTGGGCGACGGGCGTCAAGGCGATCGACGGTTTCATGATCACCACGGTGGTCATCATGGTTGCCGCCGGGGGCCGAATGCTCGCCCCGTACCTTCCCGGCCGGGAGTAGCCCCGTCGTGCACGCCGGGTTCCGTGCGGCAACGGCCTGCATCGCCGCCGCCGTCGCGCTCACGTTCGCCGCGTGCGGCGAACCGACGACGGGCGACCGCCTGCCCGAGGGCGCGAGCACGCTGACGATCTACTCCAGCCTGCCGTTGCACGGCCGCGATCGCGACCGCTCGCGCGACATGGTCAACGCGATCAAGCTCGCCCTCCAGGAGGGTCGCGGCAAGGTCGGCAACCTGCGCGTGACATACGTGTCGCTGGACTCCTCGACGACCGAGGAGGGACGCTGGACGCGCGACCGGGTCTTCGAGAACGCGCGGCAGGCCGTCCGCGACCAGAACACGATCGCGTACATCGGCGACCTGCAGTCCGAGGCGACGGCGCTCTCGCTGCCGCTCGTGAACGAGGGCCACATCCTCCAGGTCACGCCCACGAGCACGTACGACGGGCTGACGCGACCCGGCGGCTCGCGCAAGGGCGAGCCCGACCGCTTCTACCCGTCCGGCCGGCGCACGCTCGGCCGCGTCGTCGCGGCCGACCACGTCCAGGCCTCGGCACTCGTCGGCTACATGAAGGAGGACGGCGTCAAGCGCGTGACGATGCTGCACGACCGCGGCCTGTACGGCAGCGGGATGACCGAGCAGTTGCAGCGTGCCGCGAAGGACCAGGGCGTCGCGGTCGTCGATGACGACAGCATCGATGCGCGCGAGGGCGATCTGTCAAGTCTCGCCAAGGAGGTCGCCGCCTCGCAGGCCGACGCCTTCTTCTTCGCCGGTGAGACGGACTCCGGGGCCGCGCGGATGTTCAACGCCGTCGCAGGAGCGGATCCGGACATGCTGCTCTACGCGCCCGGCGCCGCCGTCTCGCGGGCGTTTGTACGCGATCTTTCACCGGCCGCCGCTCGCCGCATGCGCGTCACGACCGCGACGCTCCCCCCGAACCTGCTGCCCGCGACCGCGCGCGCCTTCCGCGAGCGCTTCGCCACGGCGTTCGGCCGCGAGCCGGCGCCGGACGCGCTGCTGGCCTACGAGTCGGCGAAGGTCGTCCTGCGATCCATCAAAAACGCCGGAAAACGGGGCAATGACCGCGCCGCCGTCGTCGCAGCGTTCTTTCAGATCCGCGACCGCCGCTCGGTCCTGGGCAGGTACTCGATCGACAGGTACGGCGACACGAACATCGCCACGTTCGCCGGAAATCGCGTCCGTGGAACGCGCCTCGTGCTCGACAAGGTCTTGAAGGTCCGGGGCTGAACGAGCAGAAGAAGTACGTGCCAATTGCTGCAACTGCGCTCGGAAGCGCTCACATCGTTGTACGATCGGCGCGCTTCCTGTCCATCCCGAGGAGGGCGACTTGCGATTCACACGACTTACGACCATTGGAGCGGCGCTGATTGCGGCGTTCGGCGTCGCCGCTTGTGGCGATGAGGACGACGACGGCACCGCCGCAACCGACGGCGCGCCGGCCAGCGGCACGCTGACCGTGTACTCGAGCCTCCCGCTGCAGGGCGCGTCGCGCCCGCAGACGACGGCGATGGTCAACGGCATCCGGCTCGCGGTCAAGGACACGGGCGGCAAGGCCGGAAACTTCACCGTGCGCTACCGGTCGCTCGACGACTCGACCGCTCAGGCCGGCGCCTGGACGCCCGAAGCGGTGTCCCAGAACGCGCGCAAGACCGCCCAGGACTCGAAGTCCGCTGTCTACATCGGCGAGTTCAACTCGGGTGCCAGCGCGGTATCGATCCCGATCCTCAGCGACGCCAAGGTTCCGCAGATCTCCCCGGCCAACACCGCCGTGGGCCTGACCTCCGATGAACCGGGCGCGGACAAGGGCGAGCCCACGAAGTACTACCCGACGGGCTTCCGCAACTACGTGCGGATCGTGCCGAAGGACACCATCCAGGGCGCCGCGCTCGCGACGACCATGAAGGAGGACGGCTGCAAGAAGGTCGCGATGGCCAACGACAAGGAGGTGTACGGTGCCGGCCTCGCTCGCAACATCGACACCGCGGCGAAGGCGCAGTCGCTGGACATCATCTTCAACGACGGCATCGACACCAAGGCGCCGAACTACCGGTCGCTGGCGTCGCGCGCGAAGGGCGCGGGCGCTGACTGCTTCGTGTTCAGCGGCATCACGTCCAACAACGGAGTCCAGATCTACAAGGACTTCGAGGCGGCGCTGCCCAACGCCAAGCTCTACGGGCCCGACGGCGTGGCCGAGACGAGCTTCTTCGATCCGAAGGAGGGCGGCATTCCCGCCTCCGTCGCCGCGAAGGTCAAGGTCTCGGTGGCCAAGCTCGATCCCGCGAGCTACCCGCCCGAGGGCAAGGCGTTCTTCGCCTCCTACGAGAAGACGTACGGCGACCCCAATCCCGACCCGTACGCGATCTACGGCTACGAGGCGATGCGGCTGGCCCTGGACGCGATCGAGCGTTCGGGCACCGGCAAGAAGGAGGACATCGTCAAGGCGCTGTTCGACACGAAGGACCGCTCGAGCGTGCTCGGGTCCTACTCGATCGACGAGAACGGCGACACGACGCTGACCGACTACGGCATCTACGGCATCGACGGCGGCGAGCTGAAGTTCCTCAAGCGCGTCAAGGCGGCAACCTAGGTCCACATCAACACGCGGCAGGGGGCGGGGCTTCGGCCCCGCCCCCGGCGCTGTGAGGACGGATCCGCAACCGGACGACCATGGCCACCGCCAGCCTTCCAGGTACAACGCCCGCGGCCGCGCGGGCAGTGCGTCACTTCCTCGCCAACTACGGCCTGATCGCCGTGCTGCTGGTGATGCCGATCGCCTTCGGCATCGAGGATCTGCGCACCGAGGGCGACCTCTCGCGGCTGGGCAACAACCTGCTCGACGGGCTCTCCAACGGCTCGATCTGGGCGCTCGTGGCGATCGGTTACACGCTCGTCTACGGGATCGTCGAGCTCATCAACTTCGCCCACGGCGAGGTCTTCATGATCGGCTCGTTTGCCGCTGCCGGCTTCTTCGGCACGCTCGGGCTGACGAAGGCCGTCGGCATACCCGGACTCGCCGCGGGGCTCGTGCTGACGCTGCTCGTCGCGATGCTCGCGTCGGGCACGCTGAACGCGCTGATCGAACGCGTCGCATACCGGCCGCTGCGCAACGCGCCGAAGCTCGCGCCGCTGATCACGGCCGTCGGCTTCTCGTTCATCCTGCAGAACGTCGGCCTGCTGTGGCGCGGCGGCTCGCCGCAGAGCATCGTCGACCTGATCAACTCGCAGACCGAGCTCGTGTCGATCGCCGGCATCAGCGTGACCCACGGCGACTTCCTCGCGATCGCGGTCACGATCCCGCTCGTGCTGGCGATGACGACGTTCATCGGGCGCAGCCGGCTCGGCAAGGCCATGCGCGCCACCGCTCAGGATCCCGATGCCGCGCGGCTGATGGGCATCAACGTCGACACGACGATCTCGGCGACGTTCCTCATCGGCGGACTGCTCGCCGGTGCGGCCGGGCTGATCTACGCGCTCTACCAGACGACGGTGTGGTACGCGCAGGGCTTCACGGCGGGGCTGATCGCGTTCACCGCGGCGGTGATGGGCGGTATCGGCAACATCCGCGGCGCGGTGCTCGGCGGGCTGATCATCGGCATCATCCAGCAGATATCCGACAACCGGATCGGCAGCCAGTGGACGCCGGCGATCGTGTTCGCCTACCTCGTGCTGATCATGGTCTTCAAGCCGTCGGGTCTGCTCGGGGAGGAGACGAGGGAAGCCGGATGAGCGACGCGGCTGACAGCACGCCGGCGCCGTCCGCGGCACCCGAGACACCTCCGCTGGCCCGCAAGGTGCCGCGCGGCGGGCACGTAGCGCTCGCGGCCGCCGCGATCGTGGGCGCCGTCGTGCTGCCGTTCTTCTTCGCCAGCGGCGGCGGCTTCATCGACGACGCCACGCTCGCCCTGGCGTACGTCGTCATGGCGCTGGGACTGAACATCATCGTCGGCTTCGCCGGGCTGCTGGACCTCGGCTACGTCGCGTTCTTCGCCATCGGCGCGTACACGATGGGCTACTTCGGGTCGCTGTTTCACATCGAGGCCAACGGCGGCGACGGGATCCACATCCTCGTCTCCGGGTTCGCCTCGCAGCTGCCCGGCATCCACCTGAACTTCCTGATCATCGTCGTCCTGGCGATCGTCGCGACGACGATCGCGGGCATGCTCATCGGGCTGCCGACGCTGCGCCTGCGCGGCGACTACATCGCGATCGTGACGCTCGCCTTCGGCGAGATCGTCGGCCGCATCGCGATCAACGGCGACGAGATCACCGGCTTCGGTACGAAGCTCACCAACGGCAAGCAGGGCATCACGCCCGTCGACAAGATCGACCTGCCGTTCCTGGAGCCGTTCACGTCGCTGAACCTCAGGCCGTGGTACTGGCTGGCGCTGGCGATGGTGTTGCTCGTGCTGTTCGTCAACTTCCGCCTGCGCGACTCGCGGCTGGGCCGCGCCTGGATCGCGCTGCGCGAGGACGAGGTTGCGGCGATCAGCATGGGCGTGCCGGCGGTCAAGACCAAGCTGCTGGCCTACGGGACGGGAGCGGCGTTCGGCGGCGTGTCGGGCGCGTTCCTTGGCTCCTACCTCAACACGGTCAACGCCGATCAGTTCCAGTTCTCGTTCTCGATCTTCATCCTCGCGATGGTGATCCTCGGCGGCCTGGGCTCGATCTGGGGCGTCGTGCTCGGCGCCGTCGCCCTGTCGTTCATCAACAACCGGCTGATTCCCGACGTGCTCAACGACGTCCCCGCCCGGATCGGCCTGGACTTCGACCTGACCGAGCTGTCGTTCGGGATCTTCGGCTTCCTGCTCGTGATCATGATGGTGCTGCGGCCCGAAGGGCTGATTCCCGAACGGCGGCGCAAGATCGAGCTCGAACAGGGGCTCGAGGATCTCGCGGGCGAGGACGGCGTGTACCGCGCGAGCGTGCCATGAGCGCGGACGGCCAGGAGATCCTCGCCGCGCGCGGCATCACCAAGCAGTTCGGTGGTCTGACGGCGGTCGGCGACGTGACGTTCTTGATCCCGCGCCGGGCGATCGTGTCGCTGATCGGGCCCAACGGCGCCGGCAAGACGACGTTCTTCAACATCCTCACCGGTCTGTACAAGCCGACGCTCGGCTCGGTGACCTTCGACGGCAAGGACATCACGGGCGGCCGGCCCGACAAGATCATGGCGCTCGGCGTCGCGCGCACCTTCCAGAACATCCGCCTGTTCGGCACGATGACGGCGCTCGAGAACGTCATGGTCGGCCAGCACTCGCGCATGAAGGCCGGCCTGTTCGGCTCGATCCTGCGGCCTCCGCGCGTGCGCGGCGAGGAGCAGCGCGTGCGCGACAAGGCTGCCGAGTCGCTGGAGTACGTCGGCCTGCGCCCGGCCCTGCACGACCAGCTGGCGACGAACCTCGCCTACGGCGATCAGCGCCGCGTCGAGATCGCGCGCGCGCTCGCGTCGGACCCCAAGCTGCTGCTGCTCGACGAGCCGACGGCAGGCATGAACCCGCAGGAGTCCGAGAGCCTGACGCGCTTCATGGAGCGGCTGCGTGACGAGCTCGGCCTGTCGATCCTGCTCATCGAGCACGACATGAAGGTCGTCATGGACGTCTCCGAGTACGTCACGGTGCTCGACCACGGGGAGAAGATCTCCGAGGGCGACGCGGTGACGGTGCGCACCGATCCGCTCGTCGTGGAGGCCTACCTCGGCAAGCAGGAGGCCGAGCGCCAGAACAAGGCGGGTGGCGGCTGATGGCGCTGCTCGAGGTGCAGGACATCCATACGTACTACGGCAACATCGAGGCGCTCAAGGGCATCTCGCTGACCGTCGAGAAGGGCGAGTGCGTCACGCTGATCGGCTCCAACGGCGCCGGCAAGTCCACGACGCTGCGGTCGATCTCGGGTCTCACGCCGCCGCACACCGGCGAGATCGTCTTCGACGGCACGAACATCACGCGCACGCCGCCGGCCCAGATCGTCTCGCTCGGGATCTCGCAATCGCCCGAGGGCCGGCGCTGCTTTCCGCGCATGACCGTGCGCGAGAACCTCGACATGGGCGCCTACCTGCGCCGCGACGACGGCATCGACGCCGACATGGAGCGGGTCTTCGAGCTCTTCCCGCGCCTGCGAGAGCGCGCGCGCCAGAAGGCGGGCACGATGTCGGGCGGCGAGCAGCAGATGCTCGCGATCGGTCGCGCGCTGATGGCCAACCCGACGCTGCTGCTGCTCGACGAGCCGTCGATGGGCATCGCGCCGATCCTCGTCGAGCGCATCTATGAGACGATCGCGGACATCAACCGCCAGGGCACGACGATCCTGCTGGTCGAGCAGAACGCGAACTACGCGCTCGGGGTCTCCCAGCGAGCGTACGTGCTGGAGACCGGCTCTGTCGCCCTCAGCGACCGCTCCGAGACGCTGCGCGAGAACCCCGACGTGCAGAAGGCGTACCTCGGCGGATGACCGTCCTCGGCGTCATCGGCGTCAACGCCCTGTACCTGCTGTACGGCTGGTTGCTGTCTGCCGTCATCGCGGGCTTTTTGTCCAGCCGCAAGGGCTACGGCGAGCGCATCGGCCTGGCCTCCGGGTTGCTCCTCAGCGCCTTGGCGATCGTCATCTGGCTGGTGGTCCCCGCGCGGCCGGAGTCCGACTGGAAGCGCGCCCGTCGGCGCAAGGACGCCGCGTCGGGCTGAGCGTCGCGCGCCGCGCCTCGCCGGCGCATGGAGGCGGCGTTCAGCTGAGCGTGTCGCGCAGCGCCTCGTCGAGATCGGGGTGCTGGAAGGCGTAGCCGAGTTCCTCGGCGCGACCGGGGACCATGCGGACACCGGTCAGGACGATCTGGGACATCTCGCCGTACATCAGCTTGATGGTGATCCCGGGTATCGGCGCTATCGCCGGGCGGTGCAGCGCGCTGCCGAGTGCCTTGGAGAACTCCTTGTTGGTCACGGGCTCGGGCGCGGAGGCGTTGACCGGGCCCGCGAAGTCGGCCGAGCCGAGCGCCGCGACGTACATCCCGATGAGGTCGTCGCGATGGATCCACGGGAGGTACTGCTTGCCGCCGCCGATCGGCCCGCCGATTCCCGCCTTGAACGGCGGCAGCATCTTCGCCAGCGCCCCGCCGCCGGCGTCGAGCACGACCCCGGTGCGCAGCTTGACGACGCGAACGCCGAGCGCCGCCGCCGCGTCGGCCTCGCGCTCCCAGCGCACGACGACGTCCGCGAGCCAGTCCGAGCCGGGTGGGGCCGTCTCGTCGACGATCTCGTCGCCGTGGGCGCCGTAGAAGCCGGAGGCCGACGCGCAGACGAGCAGCTTCGGGGGCTCGCCGGCCGCCGCGATCCCCGCGACGAGGTTGCGCGTGCCGATCTCGCGGCTGTCGCGGATCGCCCGCCTGGCGTTGTCGCTCCAGCGCTGGCCGACGTCCTCGCCCGCGAGATGGATGACCGCGTCGCGCCCCGAGAGCGCCTCCGCGGGCGCCGGCTCGCGGAGCAGGTTCCACTCATGCGCCTCGACGCCGAGCTTCTGCTGCGCCCCGCGCGGGTTGCGCGACAGCACGGTCACCTCGTCGCCGCGGGCCTTCAGCGCCGCGACGAGCGGGGTGCCGATCCGGCCGGTCGCGCCGGTGAGGGTGACTCTCATCGGGCGTGCACGCTATCGCGCGGTTGACCAACTGCGTCGATGAAGGAGGCTCGGGGGGAGTGGCCGTGCGCCGGGACAAGGGGGTTTGGCGATCTACCGGGTCTCAGACACGGTTATTCGCCAAACCCCCTCGGTCGGCGGGCCGCGCCGGCTCCCGAACCCGAGCGCGATCTCAACCCCGCTCCTGTATCGATGCTGTCTCGTCTACCGGGGCGCGGGCTGTGCCAGCGCGTGGTCGCCGCCGA
This sequence comes from uncultured Actinomycetes bacterium, assembly GCA_963705315.1. GTDB lineage: Bacteria > Actinomycetota > Thermoleophilia > Solirubrobacterales > Solirubrobacteraceae > CADCVQ01. The sequence goes on along the minus strand of OY970068.1, from coordinate 2,566,219 downwards.
ACGCCGTCGCGATCGGCTCGGGGCCGTCGAGGTTCGTGACGTACAGGCCGAGCTCGTCCATGAGCGCGGCGAACCGCTCGTTCTTGCCGTGCATCTCACAGATGATCGATGTGCGGCCATGGGCGAGCGTCCGGCGCATCCCGTCGACGACATCGATCTCGGCACCCTCGACGTCGATCTTCACGACGTCGGGGATCGAGGCCAGCTCACCGCTGTCGAGGAGGTCGTCGAGCGCGACCGTGCGCACGACCGAGCGGGCGCTCTGGAGCGGGTGCTCGCCGACGCTCGCCAGGCGCGTCCAGATCGTGTCGGCGACCGTGATGAGCTCCGCCTCGCCGGAGCGCGCATCCGCCGCCGCCTCGATGACGCGCACGTTGGCGAGGTCGTTCAGGGCCGCGTTGCGGCGGATCGCGGCGGCGTTTGCGGCGACGGGCTCGATGGCGACCGCGGAGCCCGACGGCCCGACGAGCCGCGCGGCGATGATCGTCAGGTACCCGACGTGCGCGCCGATGTCGACGAACCCGCCGCCCGGCGGCAGGCAGCGCTTCAGCGCCTCCTGCACCTGCGTCTCGTGGTGGCCGCGCAGCACCCCGGCCGCCTGCGCGCTGGACAGCGACAGCGACCCGGCGTCGAGCCGCAACCCGTGGCCGACGCCGAACGGGATCGTGTAGCTGCCGCTCTGCAGGATGCGCCGCCCGCGGCCGCGCTCGAGCCGGGCGATCTGCTCGACGGAGAGCACGTTCGTCAGCGCGCGCGCCACGCGGGTGCGCGCCCGAGAGGCATCGCCATCAAGCACTAGTGGGCACTACAGCTCTTTGTAGTAGATGAGCTCGCCGGCCTCGTCGCGCCCGGCTCCCTCGGTGAAGACGAACATCGACACGAAGATCGCACGTCTGCCGGCGGGCGACATGAGCTCTGTCACCGTCGGCGAGCCGAACGACCGGCTGCCGCGCGGTGTCTTGACCTCGATCGGAACAGCGGTGCGCCGCACGGGATCGACGATGAACGGCCGCCACGTGCTCCAGTCGCGTGGCACGTACTCGGCCTCCTGCACGAGCAGGCGCACGCCGTTGACGTAGATCTCGTCGCGATCGCCGAGGCTGCCGGCGGGCGGGGAGGTGAAGCCGTTGTGCAGCAGCCTGGCGCGCAGGAAGCGGTGGTCCATCTTCGGCTCGGCGCGGGGCACGAACCTGCCGAAGTTCTTCAGCACCCCGGTCGCCAGCCGGTCTGAGTCGGGCCGCTTGCGCAGGCTCTTGAGGTAGTGCAGGCCGATCTTGATGCGCGAGCCCGCGAGCTTGCCGCCGGGCAGGCGCGCCGAGATGACGTGCGGCGTTCCCTCCGAGATCTTCGACAGCCGCCGCGTCGCCGTGAACTGGCGATCCCAGTTGCCGGCGAGCAGATCGCCGAGGCTGCGGTAATAGCGGAACTTCAGGCGGATCCGGTTCAGTGGGTTGTAGAGCGGATCGAGGTCCGTGATGAGCTGCGGCCGGTCGAACAGATCGCCGATCGCGTACTTCTCGTAGACGATCAGGAAGTTGCCGCCCGGCAGCATCTGGATCGTGGCGTGCGACGCGTCGAAGTCCAGCACGGCGGAGAACTTCCAGTGCATGAGGTCCGTCGACGTCGCGACGTTGACGTTGTACTGGCCGTTGGCCGGCGAGTGGTAGATGCCGACGTAGCTCCCCACCACGGGCAGGACCTTGAGCGTCCCGAGCTCCTTGCCGCGGTTGTCGAGCGCGGCGAAGCGGTCCTTGGTGCTCGTGATCCCCGGTCCGTCGAGGACCTCACGCAGCAGCTGGCGCGCGTCGCCGCGCTGCTGCGCGCTGGGGGCGGCGCTCGCGCTTCCCGCCAGCGCGAGCGTCAGCGCGAGAGCGACCGTCAGGCGCAGGGCCCGCAGTGCGGCCCTGCCCGGGTGTGTCACGCCGCGTCGGCGTCCCAGTCGACGATGGCGCGAATCTCGCGCAGCCGCTTGGGGCCGATTCCGGGTATGTCCGCGAGGCGGCCCTCGGCGAGGATCGATCGCAGTCCGTCGAGACCATCGATGCCGGCCTTCATCAGCAGCTCGCGCGTGCGCGGACTGATGTCGCCGAACACGTCGGTCGCGACGAGCAGCGGGCGCGGCCGCAGCGTCATGCGGCGGGCCTCGATCTCCTCCGGCGTCGCGACGGGGATGCCGTCGAGGCGGCGACCGGATCCGTCGGCGGCGCGGATGACGTCGAGGATGCTCTGCCAGCAGTCCGCCGGCGTGCGCGAGTGATAGTGGCCGATCCAGCCTGTCTTCCAGGCGTTCTCTGATCGGTCGCCGTTGCCGTTCAGCGTCACGAACGGCTCGTCGGGGCCGATCGTCTCCCCACACAGGTTGCAGGTGTAGGTGATGCTCATGGTTGGTCGTCCATGCCTGTCGTGGTCCTTATTGCCTTGCACCGTACCGAACGGCGCGGACCGCGTGGGAGGTAAGTGTTCGGCCCTCCAGGCGGACGGACGGCGCTACGCGGCGGACGACCACTAGGGTGGCGAACCGATGGCCGATCGCCCCGAAGAGCTCTATCTGATCGACGGCAACTCGCTCGTCTATCGCGCGTTCTTCGCGCTGCCCGAGTCGATCGCGACGTCGACGGGCTTCCCGACGAACGCGATCTTCGGCTTCGCCTCGATGCTCGTGAAGATCCTCACCGAGCACGGCACGAAACCGACGGTCGTCGTGTGGGACGCGGGCTCCAGCGGGCGCAAGGAGGTCTACTCCGAGTACAAGGCGCAGCGCACCTCACGACCGGATCTGCTCAGGGAGCAGTGGCCGCACTTCGAGCCGCTCGTCGAGGCGTTCGGCTACACGAACGTGCGCCTGGATGGCTTCGAGGCCGACGACGTCATCGCGACGCTGGCCGAGCGCGCGCGCGAGCAGAAGATCCCGGTCGTGATCGTCACGGGCGACCGCGACGCCTTCCAGCTCATCGATCCCGAGGGCCTCGTCAGCGTCATGGCGACCGCCCGCGGGATCACCGACACGAAGATGTACGACCACCAGGCCGTCATCGATCGCTACGGCATCGAGCCCGCGCTCGTCCCGGACTTCTACGGCCTGAAGGGCGACACGAGCGACAACATCCCCGGCGTGCCGGGGATCGGCGACAAGACGGCTTCAGCGCTCCTGCAGCAGTTCGGGGACCTGGAGACAGTGCTCAGCTCGATCGACGAGATCTCCGGCGCCAAGCGCAAGGAGAACCTCTCAAACCACGCCGAGGACGCGCGCGTGTCGAAGGTTTTGGCGACGATGCGCCGCGACCTGCCGGTCGACCTCGACGTCGTCGAGGAGGCCGGCCGCGCGCCCGATCGCTCGCGCCTGCGCGAGGTGTTTCGCGAGTTCGAGCTGCGCGACCCGCTGCGCCGCCTGGAGGAGTTCCTCGGCGCCGAGGAGGCCGCGCCCGCCCCCGAGGCGTCGACGACGATCAGCGCGCCAGTGCGTGCCGGGTCGCTCGCTGAGGTGGGGCGCTTGAAGGGCGACGAGCTCGTCCTCGCGGCGCGCGCGCCGGAGATCCCCGAGGGCGAGCTGCTGGCGCTCGACAGCACGTGGCGCTTCGCGGTCGCGGGCACCGCGGAGGTGCTGACGGGCGCGCTGGACGATCCTGCCCAGCTTGTCGCGGCCGCCGGCGATCGCGCCGTCATCGCCCACGACGCCAAGGCGCTCGGCGTCGTGCCGCCGAACCTCGTCCACGACACGCTGCTCGGTGCGTACCTGCTCGAACCGGCGCGGCGCGGCTATCCGCTGCGCGAGCTGCTCGAGGAGCGCGGGCTGGCGGCGTCGCTCGACGACGACCTCGCGGCCGAGGCGCTGCTCGTCGGCCGCCTGGCGGCGTGGCAGCGCGAGCAGATCGTCGACCGCGAGCTCACCACGGTGATGGACGAGATCGAGCTGCCGCTCGTGCCGGTGCTGCGGCGCATGGAGGTCGAGGGCGTGCGGCTGAACACCGACCGCATGAAGGAGATCACCACCCGCGTGCGCGAGGAGGTGCGCGAGCTCGAGCTCGAGATCTGGCGCCTCGCGGACACCGAGTTCGTCATCGGCTCACCGCAGCAGCTCGGCGAGATCCTCTTCAACAAGCTCGGCCTGTCGAAGAAGCGCCGCGGCAAGACCGGCTTCTCGACTGATGCCCGCGTGCTGCAGGCGATTCGCTCCGAGCACGAGATCATCCCGCTCATCGAGCGCTGGCGCGAGCTCAACCAGCTCGACAAGACGTACTTCTCGGTGCTGCCGCAGCTCGCCGCCGCCGACCCGCGCTCGCGCATCCACACGACGTTCCTCCAGGCCGCCGCGACGACCGGCCGGCTCGCGTCGACCGACCCGAACATGCAGAACGTCCCGATCCGTACCGGCCTGGGCCGCGAGGTCCGCGGCTGCTTCGAGGCCGCGGAAGGCAACGTGCTGCTCAGCGCCGACTACTCCCAGATCGAGCTGCGCGTGCTCGCGCACATGGCCGACGAGCCCGTGCTGAAGGAGATCTTCGTGCGCGGGGAGGACGTGCACACGGCGACCGCATCGAAGGTCTTTCAGACCGCGCCCGAGGACCTCGACCTCGGCCAGCGCTCGAAGGCCAAGATGGTCAACTACGGGATCGTCTACGGGCTGAGCGACTACGGCCTCGCCGACCGGCTCGGGATCCCGCGCGAGGAGGCCAAGGAGATCATCGACACCTACCTCGAGCGCTTCCCCGCGGTGCGCGCGTTCATCGAGGCGACGATCGCCAGCGCGACCGCCGAGGGGCACGTGCTGACGCTGTGGGGCCGGCGCCGCCAGATCCCCGAGCTGCGGGCGCGCAACTGGCAGGTGCGCACGCTGGGCGAGCGCCTCGCGGTGAACACCGTCATCCAGGGCACGGCGGCGGACGTCATGAAGCTCGCGCTCGTGAACGTCGACGCTGCGCTGCGCGACTCCCCGGTGCGCCCGATCCTGACGGTCCACGACGAGCTGCTGTTCGAGGGTCCGCCCGACGCGCTGCAGGGCGCGCGCGAGCTGATCCGCCACGAGATGTGCGCGGTCTGGGAGCACGACCCGCCGCTGGCGGTCGACATCGGGGTCGGGCCCACCTGGATGGAAGCCAAGTAACCATGGACCGCGGTCTTGCCGTCGTCCTCACGGCGGTCGGCGGCGGCTTCATCGCACTGCAGGCGCCGATCAACTCGCAGCTCGGCAAGTCGGTCGGGACGTTCCAAGCCGCCTTCGTCTCGTTCGCGATCGGCACGATCGCCCTGTTGCTGATCGCCTCGCTCGCCAAGGGCGGGCTCGGTCAGGTCAGCGAGGCCCGCCACCTGTCGTCGTACTACCTCACGGGAGGACTGCTCGGGGCGGTGTACATCACGACGGTCCTCGTCACCGTCCGCTACCTCGGCGCCGGAGGCGCGGTCGCCGCAACGATCGTCGGCCAGCTTGCGATCTCGGTCTTCATCGACCACTACGGCTGGCTCGGCGTGCAGCGCGACCCCGTCGACGCATTGAAGATCGTGGGCGTCGCGCTGCTCGCGCTCGGGACGTACCTCGTGGTGCGCGACTAGGGTCTGGCTGACGACGATCTCAGCGGGCGATGGTCACCGGTGTGCCCGGCGCGATGCGGGCGGCGAGCCAGCTGATTTTACGATTTGAGAGACGCACGCAGCCGTGGGACGCGGCACTTCCGGGCGTGCCGCCGAGGTTCTCAACCCCATGCAGGGCGATCTGGCCGGGGCCGCCCTCGAACTCCTGCAGCACGTTCGAGCGCGCGCTCGTCGCGAGGGCGAACGGCCCGCCGACGCTGCCAGCGAGCATGTCGACGCTCTCCTCGACGAAGAAGCGCCCGTACGGAGTCGGGGTTGACGGCTTGCCCACGATTGCCGAGAGGGTCCGCACACGATGACCGCGGCGGTACACGAGGACCCGCCGAGTCGAGGTCCTGACGACGAGGTGCCAGGTCGTCGTCGAGAGCGCCGTCCGGCGCTGCTTGATCCAGCCCTTGCGCCCGTTCGGGCGCCCGGGAACCATGACCCGCAGCCAGCGCACGCCACCGACCGTCGCATGGTCGATGACCGGGAGGATCGTCTGGACGCCCGTGATGGGGCGCGACGCCGACAGGGTGCTCACGCTCGCGGGGTCAGACCGCAGCGACGACCGCACAGTGTGAGACGCGAGCAGCGTCGCGAGTTCCTGGGTCGGCTTCGGCGCCGGCACCGTCCGGGCGCGGGCAGCCGGCGCGCCGATCGCGGCGACGGCGGCCACCACGAGCCCGGCCGACACCGTCCGGCGCATCAGCGCGCTTCGTAATGCACTTGGCCGCGGGCGTCCGTCTGCGTGACGACGAACCGCGTGCTGGCGCGCCCGACGACCGCTGTGCAGGAGAACACGAGGCCCTTCCTCTGGTGGACACCCGACGGGCAGCTCACGCGTGGACGCGTTCCGCGCTGCGCCGCGCTGCTGGTCTCGATCGCCCGCTCGACCTTCTCGGTGTTGAGGATGGTCGGCGCCGGCGAGTCCGACGATCCACATCCGATCGCCGCGATGCCCGCCGCCACGAGGACACCCGCCACGAACACCCGGCCAATCCGGCGGTTGGGTACGGCCGGGCGTTCGCGGTTCGTGGACGTCGTGTCCTGGAGGAAGTTCATACGGGAGGGGCCTTCCTGGGTGGGCTTGAGCGTCATGAGCGGCTAGTTGAGCTTCTCGATGGCGACGGAGGCGTTCGTGTTGGCCTGCGTTCCGCCGATGACCGATGCGAGGCCGACGGCCGCAGCGGAAGAGTGGTTGTTGAGCGTGAGAACCTCGCCGGCGCCGGCGCTCACGAGCACCGTTCCCATACTTGGCTGGGTCCCGGCGCCTGAGCCGTAGATCGAGCCGGCAACGACCTCGCTGTCGAGGAACAGGGCCATCTGGCTCGGCTCGGTTCCTGCCAGCGAGAACGTGACCTTGTAAACACCGGCATTCACGAGGGTGATGTTGGGGCTGCCAGGGCTGTGTGTGATCCCGGCGGTCATGACGCCGTTGGAGTCGAACAGGACCGGCGCCTCGATCGCCACGGTCTGCGCCGTGAGGTTGTAGATGTAGGCGTACTGCGACAGCCCACCCGAGCCGGCGGCGCCGGGTGCTCCGGTCGCGCCTGTCGCACCGGCGGGCCCTGTGGCACCGTCCTCGCCGGTGATTCCGCGCGGTCCTGCGTCTCCGGCGGGTCCTTCGGCGCCGGTCGATCCGGTGGGGCCGGTGTTGCCGGGCGCGCCGGGCGCGCGGGTGCTGCCGTTGACGCCCTGCAAGCCCTGTTGCCCGGCGACGCCCGCTGATCCGGTGGCGCCCTGTGAGCCGGTCGCGCCGGTCGAGCCGGGTGCGCCGGTATCACCAGCGACACCGCTCAGTCCCTGCTCACCGGTGGACCCGGTCGCTCCGTCGGCTCCCTGCGAGCCGGTCGCGCCGAGTGCGCCGTTGGAACCTGCGGCCCCGTTTGTTCCGTCGGTTCCGTCGGTTCCATCGGCTCCGTCGGCTCCGTCGGCTCCGTCGGCTCCGTTGGCACCTGCATCGCCGTCGGCTCCGTCGGCACCGTTCGCACCGGCCGCGCCGGCTGATCCGGCCGCGCCGGCTGATCCGGCCGCGCCGGCTGATCCGGCCGCGCCCGCGACACCCTGTGACCCGGCGGCGCCTGACGCCCCAGGCGCGCCGGCCGCGCCGGTGTCACCCATGACGCCACGCAGTCCCTGCGGGCCCACAGCTCCGGCCGATCCGGCGACTCCGTCGATCCCGCGGGCGCCCGTGGCTCCCGTCAAGCCGATGTGTCCCGTCGCGCCGTTCGTCCCGGCCGCACCGGTGTTGCCGGTGACCCCGGTCAGACCTTGCTTGCCGCGAAAGCCGCGCTTGCCGCGCTTACCCTGCTTCTCTTTGCAGGTCGCCTTCTGCTTCTGCGCGCAGGCGCGAGACTGTGACTGCGCTGAATCGGTGGACCTGCCCGCGAATCCCGGGGGCTACTCACAAGGGGGGAGAGGACGGGAGGGGCACGCGGCCGCCAGTCCCGTCAACCCGAGGGCGGCCGACATGCATACGGCACCGACTAGCAGCCTCCGACAGACCGGACCGCGCATGTGACCTGCCTTTCCTGACTCGAGTCCGGGAACGCCGGTGCTCAAGTCCCATTGGATGGTGGGGCGGAGGCCAGATGTCGAGTAAAGCGACCGTTGGCTCGAGTATCGACAGCACTGCTCGGCAGCACGACTTCGGATGTCTAGTAGTGAGATGTCGTCCTGATGCCCGCCATCTGGGGACCCGCGGGGTGGCGCCGAGCCCGTGTGAGCACGTGGCACCGGTTTCTGGATGTCGTCTAGGGGGTGTCTACGCGAAGCGCCGCGCACTCGGCGAAATGTCCACACGCCCGCAAGCTCCGTCTACGCTTCGCCAGCGAGGTTTTCAAGCCACCGGCGCCGACTGCCGATGGCGGGGCCAGGGACGGACCCACCGTGGCGAGACGACGAACGCGAGGTCAACGGAAGGACGGCTGGACCGAGGCGCACGTGCGGCGCCTCTTCTGGCGCGCCGGCTTCGGCGCGACGAGGAAGGAGGCCGCGTACTGGGCGCGTCGCAGCAAGGCCCAGACGATCGGCTGGCTGCTGAACGGCGGGCCCGGCCCCAAGGTCCGCATGCCCCCGGCGCGCGTCGACGGGCGGCCGCTGGATCCCGTCAACGAGTACGGCGACGACGTCCTGTGGTGGCTCGACAAGATGGTCAGCACGAAGCGACCGCTCCAGGAGAAGATGACGCTCTTCTGGCACGACCACTTCGCGACGCGCGACCAGGACCGGCCGCTGATGATCGCGCAGAACAAGATGCTGCGAAGCCACGCGCTCGGGAGCTTCCGCGCGCTGCTGCAGGCGGTGACGAGGGACTCAGCGATGCTGCTGTTCCTCAACGGCGCGAACTCCACCAAGATCGAGCCCAACGAGAACTACGCGCGCGAGCTCATGGAGCTCTTCGCGCTCGGCCGCGGCTACACCGAGCGCGACATCCGCGAGGCGTCGCGCGCGCTGACCGGCTTTCGCGCCAACTACGACGGCAACGTGGTCAAGACGTACTACGACTCGCGCGGCCACGACACCACGAGCAAGCGGATCTTCGGCAAGTCCGGCAACCACGACTGGCGCGACGTGCTCGACCTCTGCATCGACCACCCGCGCCACGCCTCGTTCCTCGTCACGAAGCTGTGGGATTACTTCATCCCCACGAAGATCAGCCCGGCGACGCGCTCCAAGCTCGTGCGCGTCTACCGCCGGTCGGGCCACAAGATCAAGCCGGTGCTGCGCGAGATCTTCGAGCACCCGGCGATGTACCGCTCGCTGGGATCGCCGGACATGGTCAAGTCGCCGGTCGTCTTCGTCGCCGGCGCGCTGCGCGCCACGGGCGCGGGCGTGACCCGCGACGACTGGGTCTACCTGCTCGGCGGCATGGGCCAGCTGCCGTTCGACCCGCCGTCGGTCGCGGGCTGGGAGGGCGGGCTGGCGTGGCTGTCGACGAACTCGATGCACGTCCGCTTTGACTTCGCCAACGTGTTGCTCCAGGACGGCCGCGGCGTGAAGGACGGCACGACGCCGAAGAAGCTCAGCTCCAAGCAGGCCCTCGCGCGGGCGCACGCGGCCGTCGGACGCCCGTGGATCTCGTCACGCACCGAGGCCGCGCTGCTGCGCCTCGCCCGGCGCATGCTGTCCAACGCCGAGCCTGCTCCCGGCGTGTACCGCCCACCCATCCAGGAACGCGCCGACATGTGCCAGCGCGTCCTGCGCCACCTGCTGCTCTGCGGCCCGGACGCCCAGGTTCACTGATGACGCGCCAGAACATCTCCTGCGCCTGCGACGACTTCCACCGCTCCTCGGAGTCCACGCGCGACCGCTTCGTCGGCAAGTCCCGGCTCACCCGCCGCCAGCTCATCGGCTGGGGCGCCGCGGCGGGCTTCTCGCTCTACGCGACGCGCGCGATGCCGGTGACCGAGGTCTTGGACGCGGCCAAGGCCGACGCTCAATCTGCCCCCAACGCGCCGGTGCTCGTCTCGGTGTTCCTGCCGGGCGGCTTGGACCTGCTCGACACGCTCGTGCCCGTCGACTACGGCGCGTACGCCGACCTGCACTCGACGGTGCGCGTCGCGAACCCGGTGTCGCTGCCCGGCACCTCGGTGCGGATGCACCCCGGCCTCGCGCAGGGCGTGGGCGAGGGGATCCGCGGCCTCTACGGCCGCAACCGCGTCGCGTTCCTGCCGGGCATCGACTACCCCGACCCGAACCTGTCGCATTTCCACTCGCGCCACTTCTGGGAGACCGGCGTCATCTCGCCCGACGACGGCCCGGGCTGGTTGGGGCGCTGGCTGGATCTGCACGGCAACGGCGCCAACCCGCTCCAGGGGCTGTCGCTGTCCTATGACCTGTCGCCGGTGCTGCGCTCGCGCAGCGCGCCGGTCGCGTCGGCGAACTCGCCCGGCAACTCGGGCTTCCACATCCGCGACGTCTACGGCGAGTCGTTCGATCAGGCGATGGCGGCGTACACGGCGATCGCGAAGAGCAAGGGCGGCGGGCCGGGCCTGCGCGCGGCGAAGCGCAATGCCCGCCTGGCCAAGCTCGTCGGCGACACGCTCGCGCCCTACGGCGAGAAGGACGGCGTCGATCCGCTGGCCTCGTCGATCCCGTACCCCGCCGACAGCAACTTCGCCGATCGGCTGCGCTCGCTGGCCGGGCTCATCGCGGCGCCGCTGGGCATCCGGATGGCGACGGTCGACGCGCCCGGGGACTTCGACACGCACTCAAACCAGCGCACCACGCTCGCCACGGACCTGCCGCCGGTCAGCGCCGCGCTCGCCGCCTTCCAGGCCGACCTCGAGGCACGCGGCGTCGCCGATCGCGTGCTGACGCTCGTCTGGTCGGAGTTCGGCCGGCGCCCGCACGACAACGACTCCGGCACCGACCACGGCGCCGGCGGCCTCGCCTGGATCCAGGGAACCCGCGTGCGCAGCGGCTTCCTGAGCGAGTACCCCGACCTGCGCAGCTTCGACGAGGACGACAACCTCAAGGTCACGCTGGACTTCCGGACCGTCTACGCCAGCCTCATCGAGCAGTGGATGGGAACCGACGCGGGCGCCGTGATCCCCAACGCGGGGGCGGTCGGGCGCATCCAAGTCGTCCGATGAAGCGCGCGGTGATCGCCCGTGCCGTCGCCGTCACCGTTCTCGTGGGCGCGACGGTGGGCGATGCCAAGACCCGCACCACCTCGGTCGGGATCGGCGAGCGCGAGTTCCGGATCTCCGTCTATCGCAAGCACATCCTGCCGGGCAAGGTGCGCTTCAACATCCAGAATTACGGCGAGGACGCCCACGACCTGCGGGTGATCGGGCCCAAGGGCACCGGCGTGATCCGCGGCACGAGCCCGGAGGTCAAGGCGGGCCAGAAGTACACGCTGAAGGCGACGCTGCGCAGGCGCGGCCTGTATCGGCTCGTCTGCACGCTCGCCGACCACGAGTCGCGCGGGATGGTGTCGTACGTCCGGGTGGTGCGCAAGCTGAAGTAGGGGCCGTTCGCCGCTCGGGTTCGAACAGCATCGATAAAGAGGTGAGGGAGCGGGCGGCGGGGGCGGTCCTTCGGCCGACGTCAGCGACGAGTTCGCACTTCGACGTGTATGTGGGGCTCAAGTGCGAACTCGTCCTTCTCACGTCTCACCAACCGCGGCCGCCGGACGAGCACCGGCATCCCACATTCCCTTATCGATGCTGTTTCGAAGTGCTACGCGGCGACGGCCCCCGGCGCAACCGCGTCCGCCACGCGCTCCCGCGCCGCGTCCAGCGCGTACTGCGGCGGGCAGATCTCGCGGTAGCTGCGAAACGACCAGTCGACGAAGGCCTGAAAGTCCAGGGCGCGCAGGCCGAGCGGCAGCAGCCGCGTCGGCGTGACCTTGCCGACGAGGTGCTGCACGCGCAGCAGCCAGCGGTACTGCCATAGGTGGTCGGCCGAGAACGCGCCGTAGCGCTCCAGCGCCTGCTCGCGAGTCTGTCGCCCAGCGAGCACGTCGCGCAGCTCGCGCCCGAGTGCGAGACCGAAGTAGAAGGCGGGGCGGATGCCCTCGGCGGTCGTGGGCAGGCAGTGGCCGGCGCTGTCGCCGACGAAGAAGATGCCGTCCTCGGTCGCGGGACGCAGCTGGTGGGGGATCCAGTTGCCCTGCCAGCGCTCGGCCGGGACGCCGACATCCGAGGCGAGCTTCAGTGTCGGCTCCTTGACGTGGTCGCGCGGGTCGAAGGAGCCGACGCCGACGCGCAGCTCGCCGTCGGCGGGAAACGACCACGAGTAGCCGCGCTTGACGTACTTGGGGTCGATCCACAGCTCGAGGTCGTCGCCCGCCTCGTGCGGGTGGATCTCCAGGCCCCGGGAGAGCCGGGCGTTGGGCGGTTGCACGTTGGCCCCCGCGCCGAGCAGCCGCCGCCAGCCGAGCCCGTCGACGATCAGCGGCGCGCTGAGGTCGCCGCGGTCGGTGTGGACGGTGAAGCCCGTGCGGCCTTCGACCTTCGCCGTCTCGAACTCGGCCTCGCCCTGGTCTTTGAGCAGCGCGCAGATCGTGCGGTAGTCGAACGTCGAGAACGTCCAGGGGAGCGTCCAGCGCAGCGTGCGATCGGGGACATGGATGACGAGCTCGGAGAACGTCTGCTGGACGGAGTCCATGAGGCCGAGGTGCTCGAGCCACTCTGTCGGGGCCGCGCACGCGCTCGTCTGGCGCTCGCCGACCTCGTAGCGGTCGATCATCATCACGCGGGCGCCCGTTCCGGCGAGCTCGCGCGCCACGGTCAGGCCCGCGAAGCTCGCGCCGCAGATGAGCACGTCGTAGTCCCCCTGTAGAGGCGTGCGCTCGCTTCCCCGTTTCGTGGCCCGCACCGGCATCGCGGGTGGGATTGTACGTGCGACCTGTACTAACCTTGCCCGTTACACATGACCACCATTACCGAAGCTGCACCAGAAGCGAAGGTCGTCGAAGGGTCGGACGGCCTGCTGCTAGAGATCGACGGGCAGATCGTTCCCAACTACGACGCCGCCTTTACTCACTTCGAGGAGGGCGAAGTCGTCACCGGGATCGTCGTCCGGATCGACAACGACGAAGTCCTCGTCGACATCGGTTACAAGAGCGAGGGGGTCATCCCCTCCAACGAGCTTTCCATCCGCAAAGCCGTCGACCCGCATGACGAGGTCGAGCTTGGCGAAGAGGTCGACGCGCTCGTCCTCACGAAGGAGGATCAGGACGGCCGCCTGATCATGTCCAAGAAGCGCGCCCGCTTCGAGAAGGCGTGGCGCCGCATCGAGGCAGCGGCCGAGTCCGGCGAGCCCGTCGAGGGCACCGTCATCGAGGTCGTCAAGGGCGGACTCATCATCGACCTCGGGGTGCGCGGCTTCCTGCCCGCCTCGCTCGTCGACATCCGTCGCGTGCCGAACCTCGACGAGTACATGGGCACGAAGATCGAGTGCAAGGTCATCGAGCTCAACCGCTCGCGCAACAACGTCGTGCTCTCCCGCCGCGCCGTGCTCGAGGAGGAGCGCAAGGAGCAGCGCCAGGAGATCCTCGACCGACTGCAGCCGGGCCTCATCGTCGAGGGCCAGATCTCGAACATCGTCGACTTCGGCGCGTTCGTGGACCTCAACGGCATCGACGGCCTCATCCACATCTCCGAGCTGTCGTGGTCGCACGTCAACCACCCGACCGAGATCCTCAAGATCGGCGACACGGTCGCGGTGAAGGTGCTCGACATTGACCGCGATCGACAGCGCATCTCGCTGGGTCTGAAGCAGACCCAGGAGGACCCGTGGCAGCGGGTCGTCGACACCTACAACATCGGTGACGAGCTCGAGGGCACGGTGACGAAGGTCGTCACGTTCGGCGCGTTCGTCGAGATCCTCGACGGCGTCGAGGGCCTTGTGCACATCTCCGAGCTCGCTCCGCATCACGTCGAGAACCCGCGCGAGATCGTCTCGCCTGGCGACGAGGTGAAGGTGAAGATCCTCGAGATCGACTCCGAGCGCCGGCGCCTGTCGCTGAGCGTCAAGCGCGTCGAGGGCCAGACGCTCGAGCCGAAGGTGCTGCCGCCCGAGGAGCTGGCCGCGGTGACCGACGACGATGCGGTCGCGGGCTACGAGGACATTCCCGTGCTTGGGTTGAGCGCAGAGGCCTTCACCGCGCCGGAGGCCGAGGCCGAGGCCGAGCCTGAGGCGGTTGAGCCTGAGGCGGTCCAGGAGACCGCCGTGGCCGAGCCCGAGGCGGAGGTCGCTGAGGAGCCCGAGGCGGAGGTCGCTGAGGAGCCTGAGGCGGAGGTCGCTGAGGAGCCTGAGGCGGAGGTCGCTGAGGAGCCTGAGGCGGAGGTCGCTGAGGAGCCTGAGGCGGAGGTCGCTGAGCCTGAGGCGGAGGTCGCTGAGGAGCCTGAGGCGGAGGTCGCTGACGCCGCTGCGGAGCCCGAAGCAGAGATCGCCGAGGAGCCCGAAGCAGAGATCGTGGACGAGCCGGTCGCCGAGGTCGCTGCCGCGGAGCCCGAGGCAGACGTCGACGCGGACGAGCCCGCGCCGGCCTGAACCGGGCGGCGGGCGGTGGCGCGAGTCCCGTTCGTCGGACTGACCGGGGGACTCGGAGCGGGTAAGTCGACCGCGCTGGCGGCGCTTGAGCGCCTCGGCGCGGCGACCCTGTCCGCCGACGCGGTCGTCCACGCGCTGTACGCCACCGAGGAGCTGCGCGACGCCGTCGTGCAGCGGTGGGGGGCCGCGGTCGCCCCGGACGGCGTCGTGGACCGCAACGCCGTCGCCGACCGCGTGTTCGGATCAGCATTGGAGCGCGAATGGCTCGAGAGCGAGATCTGGCCGCGCGTGGGTGCTCATGTGAAGGCGTGGCGGGATGAGGTCGACGCCCACGACCCACCGCCGCGGGTGGCGGTCGTCGAGATCCCGCTGCTTTTCGAGGCCGGCATGGAGGACGCCTACGACGCGACGATCGCGGTCGTCGCCGAGGAGGTCGTCCGGGCCGAACGGGCGGGCGACCGCGGGCACGTCGCCACCGGCGAGCGGGCGGCGCGCCACCTCTCCCAGGCCGAGAAGGCCAAGCGCGCGACGTTCTCGGTCGACAACACCGGCAGCGTCGAGGAGCTCGAACGCAACCTGTCCTCCGTGCTCGACAGACTGAGTCCGGCGTGAGCGGTCATGGCGTCCTCACTCCTGCGGCGGCCTCGCGCAGTGGCGGCATCGCCCGCACCCGCGCCCGCCGGCGCCGCATGCGCCGGCGGATCGGGATGCTGCTCGGCGTCGCCGCGCTCGCCGCGCTGCTCGCCGTCGTCGTCGTGCCGCGGCTGCCCGATGCCGTGCGCGAGCTCACGCTGCCGCTGCGCCACGAGGACATCATCCGCCAGCAGTCCACGGCCAAGGAGCTCGATCCGTCCCTGGTGGCGGCGGTCATCTACGCCGAGTCGCATTTCCGCGACCAGACCTCGCACGCCGGCGCGCGCGGGCTCATGCAGATCACGCCGGAGACGGCGAAGTACATCGCCCACCTATCGGGCGGCACGACGTTCGAGCAGGGCGATCTGGCGACGCCGCAGATCAACATCTCCTACGGCGCCTATTACCTTCGCTACCTGCTCGATCGCTACGGGGAGAACAAGGTGCTGGCCCTCGCCGCGTACAACGGCGGCGAAGGCAACGTCGACCGCTGGCTCAGCCAGTCCGACACATCCAAGGGCCGCTTCAGCACCGATCAGATCCCGTTCGCCGAGACGCGCCACTACATCGAGCGCGTCCTGGACGCCCAGAAGTCCTACCGCGAAAAGTACGCCGCGCAGCTCGGCCTGTAGCCATCGGATCGTGGCGCGGCTCACGCCAGCAGCCCCCTGACCTCTACGGCGGTGCGTGCGCGCCGTGGCGGTCGATGTTGGCAAACACGCTCTGATGGACCCGAATGAGCCCGATCGCGGCCAGGGAATGGCCGTAACCGGGGCTATCGTTGGCAGCAGACTCGTGCCCGATTTCAAGCTCGACGCCCTGTTCACCCCTGCCGCGGACCAGCCGAAGGCGATCTCGCAGATCTCGCACTCGGTCCGCGCGGGCGATCGCTTCACGACGCTGCTCGGCGCCACGGGGACCGGCAAGACGATGACGATGGCCGGGGTCATCCAGGAGCTTCAGCGCCCGACGCTCGTGCTCGCGCACAACAAGACGCTCGCGGCGCAGCTGTGCAACGAGTTCCGCACGTTCTTCCCCGATAACGCCGTCGAGTACTTCGTCTCCTACTACGACTACTACCAGCCCGAGGCGTACGTCCCGAGCCGCGACCTCTACATCGAGAAGGACTCCGCGATCAACGAGGAGGTCGACCGGCTCCGGCACGCCGCCACGGCCGCGCTGTTCGCTCGCCGCGACGTGATCATCGTCGCCAGCGTCTCGGCGATCTTCGGCCTCGGCTCGCCGGAGACCTACGAGATGAACATGCAGGTCCTGCGCAAGGGCGACGTCGTCGACCGCGACGAGCTGCTGCGCAAGCTCGTCTCCATCCAGTACACGCGCAACGACACGGCGCTCGGCCGCGGCTCGTTCCGCGTCAGGGGGGAGACGCTCGAGGTCTTTCCCGCCTACGAGGAGACGGCGTTTCGCGTGACGATGTTCGGTGACGAGGTCGAGCGCCTCCAGCACTTCGACCCGCTCACGGGCGAGTTGATCAAGGACGACCTCGAGCACGTCGCCGTCTGGCCCGCGACGCACTACAACGTCAAGGACGGCATGATCGATCGCTCGGTGGCGGAGATCGCGCGCGAGCTCAACGAGCGCTGCGCCGAGCTCGAGGCCGAGGGCAAGCTGCTCGAATCGCACCGCCTGCGCCAGCGCACGCAGTACGACATGGAGATGCTGCGCGAGATGGGCTTCTGCAACGGCATCGAGAACTACTCGCGGATCCTCGACGGCCGGATGCCCGGCGCGCGGCCGTACTGCCTCATCGACTACTTCCCCGAGGATTTCGTGTGCTTTTTGGACGAGTCGCACCAGACCGTGCCGCAGATCGGCGGCATGTACGAGGGCGACCGCTCGCGCAAGCAGACGCTCGTCGACTACGGGTTCCGGCTGCCGAGCGCGCTCGACAACCGCCCGCAGAAGTTCGACGAGTTCCTCCAGATCACGCCGACGCTCGTGTTCGTCTCGGCGACGCCGGGCAAGTACGAGCGCGCGAACTCCGGCCAGGTGGTCGAGCAGATCGTCCGCCCGACGGGCATCGTCGACCCGCAGGTCGAGGTGCGCGAGACGCGCAACCAGATCGACGACCTGATGAACGAGATCCGCGCGGTCGTCGATCGCGAGGAGCGCACGCTCGTCACGACGCTGACCAAGAAGATGAGCGAGGACCTCACCGACTACCTGCTGGAGATGGGCTTCAAGGTCCGCTACCTGCACTCTGAGATCGACACGCTCGAGCGCATCCAGATCATCCGCGACCTGCGGCTGGGGGAGTACGACGTGCTCGTCGGCGTGAACCTTTTGCGCGAGGGGCTCGACCTGCCCGAGGTCTCGCTCGTCGCGATCCTCGACGCCGACAAGGAGGGCTTTTTGCGCGGGGAGACCTCGCTCATCCAGACGATCGGCCGCGCCGCGCGCAACATCGAGGGCAAGGTGATCATGTACGCCGACAAGGAGACCGACGCCATGCGCACCGCGTTGCGCGAGACCGACCGCCGGCGGGCGATCCAGGTCGCCTACAACGAGGAACACGGCATCACGGCGGCGACGATCGTCAAGGGGATCTCCGACATCGCCGAGTTCCTGCAGTCCGAGTCCAAGCTACCCGGCAAGGGCAAGCGCCGCCGGCGCGCGCCGAAGACCGAGCACATGTCGCTGTCAGAGCTCGAGCAGACGATCGTCGAGCTCGAGGAGGAGATGCTCGCCGCCGCCGAGGAGCTGCGCTTCGAGTACGCCGCGCGCGTGCGCGACGAGATCCGCGACCTGCGCCGCGAACTGGACACCGCGCTGGCCAACGAGGCGCCGGCCTGATCACGGAGCTCCAAGCCGCGGTCCTTGCCTGGTACGACCGCGCAGGCCGCGACCTGCCGTGGCGCCGCACGACCGACCCCTACGCGCTCCTCGTCGCGGAGGTGATGGCCCAACAGACGCAGATCGCGCGCGTGGTGCCGTACTACGAGCGCTGGATGGCGCGCTGGCCGACCGCGGCGGCGCTCGCCGACGCCGCGCCCGCCGACGTGCTCGCCGAATGGGTCGGCCTGGGCTACAACGGCCGGGCGCTGCGCTTGCAGGCGGCGGCACGTGCCGTCGCTCGCGACGGCTGGCCCATGGATGCCGCGGGCCTGCGCGCCCTGCCGGGCGTCGGGGCCTACACCGCCGCGGCGCTCGCCTCGTTCGCCTTCGGCGAGCGGATCGCGGCGGTCGACACGAACGTGCGCCGCGTCGCGCAGCGCCTCGGATCGACGCCGGACGAGCTGCTGCCCGCGCGCCGCCACAGCGACTGGAACCAGGCGGCGATGGAGCTCGGTGCGACGTTCTGCACCGCCAGGGCGCCGCGCTGCGAGACGTGCCCGGCGGCGCCGTGGTGTCCGTCCAGCGGCCAGGTCGCGACCGTGCCCCGCGCCCGGCGCGGCGAGCGCGAGCGGTTTGAGGACAGCGATCGCTGGGTCCGCGGCCGGATTGTCGCCGCGCTGGCCGCCGGGCAGGATCTGCCCGCCGGGATCGAGCCGGCGCGGCTGCGCCGCGCGCTGGACGCCCTCGAGCGCGATGGGCTGGTCGAGCGATCCGGCATCGGGGTGGGACTCCCGCGCCGACCGCGCTAGTGTGCCCCAACCGCATTCTCCGAACGCAAACGATCCACCCGGAGGCACCCGTTGGCGCTCGACCGTCAGTCCATCGAGAAAAGAGACTTTCCCATCGGCCGCCGTGGCTACGAGCCGACGGCGGTCGATTCGCACCTTGCGTCCCTTGCGCGGGAGGTCGAGGCGCTCAAGCGCGACGCCGCGACGTCCGACCGGCCGGCCGGCGGCGACTCGCTCGCCTCCGTGGCGAGCGCCCAGGTCCAGGCGATCGTCGAGGCGGCCGAGTCCAGCGCCGCCGAGATCGAACGCGAGGCACGCGAGCAGGCCGCGCGCATCAGCCAGGACGCCGCGCGTGATTCCCAGCGCATCCGTGACGAGTCGATCGAGCGCTCGCAGGAGCACGTCGGCAAGGTCCACGAGGCCACCGCGCTCATGCTCCAGCGCGTCGACGCGATGGAGAGCGAGCTCAGCGCGCTCGTCGAGTCGCTGCGCACCGGTGCGAACCGCCTGAACGCCGACCTGTCGCTGCTCTCGGGCAACATGGGCGAGCTCTACGACGCCGCGGGCCAGCCGGCGGCGGCACCGGTCCCGGTCCCCGTCCCGGTCCCGGTCCCCGTCGCCGAGCCGGAGCCGGAGATCGTCGTCGACGAGGTCGTCGTCGCGGTCGTCGACGAGGAGGAGGCGGACGAGCTGATCGAGGAGATCATCGAGGCCGAGGAGGCCGCCGCCGAGGAGGACGTCGAGGGCGCGCGCCTCATCGCCCTCAACATGGCCCTCAACGGGCAGTCACGCGCCGAGACGGACCGCTATCTGGCGGAGAACTTCGATCTCAGTGACCGTGAGGCACTCCTCGACGAGGTGTACGCCACCGTCGAGGGGTAGGGGTGCTGGAGGCGGCCGGCCGCGGCATCTCGCGCACGTAGCGGGATCAGGCGAACACGAACGTCTGTTCGCCGCCCTACAATGTGTCGGTGGCCAAGCACGAGCACCTCGTCGTCTCCGGAGCGCGCGAGCACAACCTCAAGGACATCAGCCTGTCGCTGCCGCGCGACGCGCTGGTCGTCATCACCGGGCTGTCGGGCTCGGGCAAGTCGTCGCTCGCGTTCGACACGATCTACGCCGAGGGACAGCGCCGCTACGTCGAGTCGCTGAGCGCCTACGCGCGCCAATTCCTCGGCCAGATGGACAAGCCCGACGTCGACTCGATCGAGGGCCTGTCGCCGGCGATCTCGATCGATCAGAAGACGACGTCGCGCAACCCGCGCTCGACGGTCGGCACGGTCACGGAGATCTACGACTACCTGCGCCTGCTGTGGTCGCGCGTCGGCCGGCCGCACTGTCACGTCTGCGGCGCGCCGATCGAGGGCCAGAGCGTCGAGCAGATCGTCGATCAGGTGATGGAGCTCGAAGCGAGCACGCGCTTCATGGTCATGGCGCCGATCGTGCGCGGGCGCAAGGGCGAGTACGGCAAGGTCTTCGACGAGCTGCGCGCCGACGGCTACACGCGGGTGAAGGTCGACGGCGAGCTGCGCCTGCTCGAGGATCCGATCGAGCTCGACAAGAAGTTCAAGCACAACATCTCGGTCGTCGTCGACAGGCTCGTCATGCGCCACGAGGTGCGCAAGCGGCTCGTGGACTCTGTCGAGACCGCGATCGCGCTCGCCGACGGGATCGTCGAGATCGAGATCCTCCCGGGCACCTCCCAGGAGGGAGCGCGAAGCGCGACCGCACCACCCGCTTCGCCGGCGGTGCCGGAACGGCCGGAGGCCGGTCATTCGTCTCAGGGATCGGGCCCGCCCGCCCAGGATGCCCCGCCGAGGATCCTCACCTTCTCCGAGCGGTTCGCGTGCCTGAAGTGCGGCACCTCGATGCCCGAGCTCGAGCCGCGGATCTTCTCCTTCAACTCGCCGCACGGCGCGTGCGAGCGGTGCACCGGCCTGGGCTCGCAGCGCGAGATCGATCCGGACCTCGTGGTTCCCGATCACGCGCTGGCGATCTCCGAGGGCGTGTTCGCGCCGTGGGCGAACAGCGCGTCGAGCTACTACGAGCAGATCGTCGAGGCGATTGCCGAGCGCTACGGCGTCGACCTCGAGAAACCGTGGAGCAAGCTGGCCGGCGACGATCGCGACCTCTTCCTGTACGGCACGAACGGCGAGCCGGTGCAGGTGACCTATCGCAACCGTTACGGGCGCAAGCGCTCCTACCAGACGCGCTACGAGGGGATCATCCCCAACCTCGAGCGCCGCTACAAAGAGACCGACTCGGAGTGGTCGCGGGAGAAGATCGAGGAGTACATGAGCGTGCGGCCGTGCCCGGCCTGCGACGGCTCGCGCCTGCGGCCAGAGTCGCGCGCGGTGCTCGTCGGCGGCATGGCGATCCACGAGTTCACCGGGCTGTCGGTGCGCCGCGCGCTGCGCTGGATCGACGAGGTGGAGCTGACCGAGACCGAGCGCCACATCGCGCGGATGGTCCTGCGCGAGATCTCCGAGCGCCTGCGCTTCCTGGAGGACGTCGGGATCGGCTACCTCTCGATGGACCGCGCGGCGGCGACGCTGTCGGGCGGCGAGGCGCAGCGCATCCGCCTGGCGACGCAGATCGGCTCCTCGCTCGTCGGCGTGCTCTACATCCTCGACGAGCCGTCGATCGGGCTGCACCAGCGCGACAACTCAAAGCTCATCGGGACGCTGCAGCGGCTGCGCGACCTCGGCAACACCGTCATCGTCGTCGAGCACGACGAACAGACGATGCGCGCGGCCGACCACCTCGTCGACCTCGGCCCGGGCGCGGGTGAACACGGCGGCTGGATCGTCGCGGAGGGAACCGCGGACGAGATCGAGCAGGTGCCCGAGTCGCTGACCGGGCAGTTCCTCGCACGGACGCGGACGGTCGCGATCCCCGACAAGCGACGCACGCCGGCCGGCTACGTCGAGATCCGCGGGGCGGCGGAGAACAACCTCAAGCAGATCGACGTGAAGCTGCCGCTCGGCGTCATGACCGCGGTGACCGGTGTATCGGGGTCCGGCAAGTCGACGCTCGTCAACGAGGTGCTCTACAAGGCCGTCGGCAACCGCCTGCACCGCGCGCGCGTGCGGCCGGGCAAGCACACGGCGATCCTCGGCCTGGACCAGCTCGACAAGATCATCCAGGTCGACCAGTCGCCGATCGGGCGCACGCCGCGCTCCAACCCGGCGACGTACACGGGCCTGTTCGACGTCATCCGCGACCTGTTCTCGAAGACCCAGGAGGCGCGGGCGCGTGGTTACAAGCCGGGCCGCTTCTCGTTCAACGTCAAGGGCGGGCGCTGCGAGGTCTGTCGCGGCGACGGGCAGATCAAGATCGAGATGCACTTCCTGCCCGACGTCTACGTGCCGTGCGAGCAGTGCCACGGCAAGCGCTACAACCGCGAGACGCTCGACGTGCGCTTCAAGGGCAAGACGATCGCCGACGTGCTCGACATGCCCGTCGAGGAGGCGGTCGAGTTCTTCCAGCACATCCCGAAGATCCGCCGCCGGCTGGAGACGCTGAATGCCGTCGGCCTCGGTTACATGCGGCTCGGGCAGCCGGCGACGACGCTGTCCGGCGGCGAGGCACAGCGCGTGAAGCTCGCGACGGAGCTGTCGAAGGTCGCCACCGGCCGGACGCTGTACATCCTCGACGAGCCGACGACCGGCCTGCACTTCGCCGACGTCCAGCGCCTGCTCGACGTGCTGCACCGGCTCGTTGACGCGGGCAACAGCGTCGTGGTCATCGAGCACAACCTCGACGTCATCAAGACCGCCGACCGGATCATCGACATGGGTCCGGAGGGCGGGGAGGAGGGCGGCTTGGTCATCGCCGCCGGCACACCGGAGGAGGTCGCCGGCACGCCCGGCTCATCCACCGGGAACTTCCTGCGCGAGGCGGGCGTCGAGGCCGCGGCGCCGAAGGCCCGGCGCGGCCGGCGCAAGGTGGCCGCCGCGGCCTGAACCGCCTGTCTGGCGCGTGGTGGTCCTGCCGGAAGGGGGCGCGTGGTGTGCCGGGTGGGGATGGGCGGGCGGCGTGGCAGGCCGGTGCGGATGGCAGGGGGACCGTCTCGGGTCCTTCGGACCGAGTTCCTCGCCGGTCCCCTCCCACGCGCACCGGCCTACGGACACGCGCGCGTGTTCGGGCGCCGCGCTGTGCGTCCGTGGTGCGTCTGCAGCGGGTCGCAGGCGTGGGCAGCGCTTCCTTGTGGCGGCGTCCGCGCGGAGCGGAGCGGCGGGCGCGTCGCCGGTGAGCGTCGTGTCGCCTGAGTGGTCGCTATGCGCGCTTAGCTCGACACGATCGCTTGTCGCGGGCGTTTGCGGAACGGTCGTGTCGCGCGACGCGTCAGCGTCTGTCGGGCATGGCGCGCTGCTTCTGGCGCTCGGCTCGTATGTCGTGCCCGACCTGATCATCTACGCGTAGCGGGAGCGACAAGCTCACCACTCGCCACAGTCCCGCGCCTCGCGCGTTGCGGCAGCGCCTCGGCTCGCGGGTCCGCGCAACGGGGGGCAGCCTCGCCGCTTACGCTGCCGCTTCCGGCGCTGCGCTAGGACTCCGCATCGCGAAACGCGATGCTCGAGAGCGCGATTGCGGTCGACTCCTCAATCGGCAGGATCGCTTTCGCGGAGAAGCGCAACCACGGCACAAACGGTCCCGTCGCCTCGGCCAACGCCGCCACACTGTCGGCCTCGATGATGGCGAAACCGCCGGTGTAGTCCGCGAAGCCGTAGAACGACTGGAAATCGGTGCCCGCTGGCGGCTGCCAGCGGCTGAACACCTCAAGCGATCGCTTCTCAGCCGCCTCGGAGGTGTCGATGAACTCCCAGCTCACCATGAACAGCATGAGGTCCTCCCTAGGTATGCGCCGGATGACCGACCCTAACATCGCCCCGGGCGGGCGTGGCAGGAATTTGGCCGCCAACGCGGGGCCCTAGGCGTCGATCGCGCGCATTCGATTGTTGCGGGGGTTGTGTTCGAGCTCGGCGAGCCCGAGCGCTTCCATCAGCGGCGGTACGTACATCCCGAAGCGCCCGCGCAGCCCCTTCTTCAGGCCGTACCAGCCGCCGACGGGATTGGACTCGGCGCGCGCCCACGCCTCGACCGTGTCCTCCTTCGCGGGCTTGCGTTCGTCGGCACTGCCCAGCGCCATCCAGTCGCCGCGCTCGCGGAGCATCTCGTGGAGGTCCTCCAGGCACCGCAGGCGGTAGCTGAGCGTCGTCTTTCCCACCTGGCAGGCAAGCGCCGGCGGATCGGCGTTCTCGTCGCGGTACATCGTGTACTCGGAGGTCCCCGGCGGTGTCTTCAGTACCCAGGGATTCGCCTTCGTGCCCTCGCCCGGTGCGCCCGTCATCGCGACCTCCTTGGTTGGCGCCATCGTACGGGTACGGTCGCCTGGGATGGCGGACTTCATCCCTCTGGCTGGTTTCGTCGCGCAGCCCCGTGGTCGAGGCTCGGCGCGAGCAACCGACCGAGGGACGGGACCAGCGCA
Organism: uncultured Actinomycetes bacterium; assembly: GCA_963705315.1. Taxonomy (GTDB): domain Bacteria; phylum Actinomycetota; class Thermoleophilia; order Solirubrobacterales; family Solirubrobacteraceae; genus CADCVQ01. Next base: position 2,541,937 of record OY970068.1, on the reverse strand, counting down.
TGGGACGCAAGCCGTACATGTCAGGCGCGAGCAAGAGCATCTGCGCCATCGTGACCACCGGGCTCGTCGTCGCCTCGTTCTGCCTCACGGCGCGGGAAGCCGCCGCCGAGACGGTCGCGCGCCACGAGTTCGCGGACTGGACTCAGGTCAGCTCGAACGTGGCAACCGGCACGCTGCTGGGATCGTCGATCTCGCTGGCAGGCACCCTCGTGCGCCCCGTGCCGTCGAGCACGCTCGACGGCACGTCGCCCATCTTCAACTCTCCGGCGTTCACCCCGCCGCTACCGGCCAGCGACTCGCTGGAGTTCGGGGGCTTCCAGCCCGCGTACACCTACACGCTCACCTTTGGCGCGCCGACAACTGACCCGGTCCTCCACCTCCAATCGCTGGGGTCGGCGCTCGCGTTCGAGGGCGTGACCCAGATCACGAAGGTCAGCGGAGACAGCTCGCTCCTCGTGGCAGGCAACACCGTGAGCGCGACATCGGGTCAGCCGGACGCGAACGGAACGGTCAGGCTGGCCGGCACCTTCTCGTCGCTCTCGTTCACCGCGGCGACGGTCGACCCGGCGATCCAACCAGACGGCATCGGGATCCAGGTCGGCGTCAAGCCGCCTCCGCCCCCGCCTCCGCCGCCGCCCGCGACGGCGCAGCCGCCGGTGAACGTCATCCCGCCGAGGATCGACGACGTGGGCGGCGGCAGCTACAGCTGCAACCCCGGCGAATGGCGCAACCTGCCCGCCCCGCCCGATTACCGCTTCCGCTGGGTTCGCTTCCCGCCAAGCGGTGGAAGCCCGCTCCCGGTGGCACGCACCCAGACCTACACGCCGAACTCGCTGTCCTACGGCTATCAGGTGGCCTGCGAGGTCGCCGTCACCGGCCCGGACGGGCTCGTGCGGGCCATGAGCCCGAGGGTGGTGTTCAGCTCCGCCGGCATGAACAAGCTCCCGCCGGCGTACGGCGACGTGCGCATCCGCGGCATCGACATCGCCCAGATCGTGCAGCCGAACACCCGCGCATGGATGTACGGCTATCCCAACAACTTCCCCAACGACCGCTTCGAGACCAACCTCTGCGGAGGCGGCACCGCATCGCAGTGGCGCAAGGGGCTGAGGTCGTGCGGCACCCTCGGACGTGATCCGCAGAACGTCACCTACAACGGCGTGAAGTTGGATCGCTACAAGCGCGCCGTTGCGCTGGTGTACGTGGACGTGGCAAACGCCGAAGCCGCCGACACGAACCTGACGTACGACCTCGAGCTCAGCGCGACGTCGGGAGGCCGCAGCCTCGGCTCGCCGGTCGTGGCGAAAATCAAGAACCCTCCCCGCAGCTTCAGTCCCTGGGTCAACCTCTCCGAGCGCGACACCACCGTCGGGCCTATACCCGAGGACAGCAACAGGCACGCCGTCCCCGTGCTGCTGCCGCCGGCCTGGAGGTCGGGCACGATCCAGCTGACCGCGCGGCTGCGCTTCCCGGACGGCGCGGCCTACGGCACCGAGCAGTACGGCACGCGCGAATGCGACGCCGAGGGGTGCCTGGCCAACGACGTCTTCACGCTGAACAACGTCCCGTTCACGGACTTCCCCGAGCTGCGGCTCGCGACACTCGAGCTGCGTCGCCTGAGCGCCGGGCAGGGGCCGCTGCGCCCCGCCGGCCAGGTGCTCGAAAGGGGCCGGCAGCTGTTCCCGGGCGGCAGCCGCGTCGACGTCCCGCCCTACCGCGAGACGCTCGACATCACCGACGAGACGAACCTCGTCGCGTCCTGGTACCCCGAGGAGAAGATCTTCCGCTGCAACGGGATGGCGTACAAGGAAGGGACCAGTGAGATCGACGTGGTCCAGGCCTGCCAGTGGAGTGCGATCGCCGCGACGATGCGCGACTGGATCACCCGGAACCCCGCCCGGCGCAACGTCTCGGGGGGCATCTTCGGCTCCGACGCGGTGATCCGCGACTACGACGTGGCGATGGGCGCCCACGACTACCCGCTCCAGCGGGCGGCGGCTCAGGGCAACATCCTGTCGGTCGGACGCTCCACGCCGACCTCGGCGGACGACGTGCCGCTGATGACCGTGCGGTCCGCTTCGCGGCCGCTCACCTCGGCGGCGCACGAGCTCGGTCACATCCTCACGGCACCGCACGCCGGGCAGGCGTGTCCGTTCCCGGTGGACTCGGACCTCGGGCCGAACCTCACCGGACCGGGCACGGGCGCCCAGGAAGGCGAGATCTGGCGCGGCGACGACCGCGGACAGCTACAGGGAACGAAGTTCACGGTCGGCCACATAAAGGCCAGCGCGACGGCTGAGGTCGAGGGGCCGTTCTCCTTCCCGAACGGAGGAACCTCGGCCGGAGGAAGCCTGTTCGACCTGATGTCCTACTGCGTTCCCACCAACGACACGTATACGAGCGACGGGAACGTGTGGATCTCGGCGTTCAACTGGAACCGGTTCGTGACCGAGCTCGGCAAGCTGTCGGGACGGCTGGGCGCGTCCGCGAGCCGAGCGATGCGCCCGGCGGCTGGCCGCGCAGCGGGCGGCCCGCGCTCGTACGCGGTAGGCGTGGCCGGCCCCGCGTCGGGCACGATCATGCGCGTAGCGCGCGGGGACGGCCAGGCCGCGGTCCCGCGCCCCGTGGCCGGCTCGCCGTACAAGCTGCGCTCGCTCGCAGCCGATGGGCGCGTGCTCCTCGAGGCCGGCGTGGCGATCCAGCCCTCCAGCGAGTCGGCGGACGGGACCGGGACCTTCGTCGGCCCGGTGGCGGACGCGGCGTCCGCTGTCGTGCTCGTGCGCGGCACCACGGTGCTGAGCGCGAAAGCTCGCACCCGGGCGCCGACGGTCCGGGTGCTGTCGCCCACGCGCCGGACCCGCGTCCGCGCCAAGGGCCAGTTCACCGTGCGCTGGCGCGCCACCGACCCGGACAGCCGGGCGCTGCGCGCGACCGTCGACTACGCGCCGGACGGGCGCAACTGGCGCTCCGTCTTCGAGGGGCGGAGCAAAGGCCGGGCGCGCGTGCCCGGCAGGTACCTGGCCGCGAGCAAGCGCGCGAGGATCCGCGTGACGGTGAACGACGGCTTCGCCCAGGCGTCGGCGATCTCGCGCCCCTTCCGGGCCGACGGCACCAAGCCGCGCATGGAGATCCTCAGCCCCGAGCAGTCCGCGTCCGTGCAGACCGGCGAGCGGGTCACGCTCAGCGGTCGCGGCACCGACGACTTCGGGATCCCGATTCGCGGCACCAGGTTGACCTGGTTCGCCGATCGCAAGCTGCTCGGCCGTGGCTCGTCGCTGCGACGGCAACTGCCGCGCGGCACGCGGAAGCTGCGCCTCGTTGCCCGTGACCGCACCGGCCGCATCGGCACCGCCACGCTCAGCGTGCGTGTGCGGGCGCCGCGACTGCGACTGATCGGCCTGCAAGTGCCGGCGAAGGTAGCCAGGAAGGCGCGCTCGATGAAGATCCGGCTGCATACCTCGGCGCCGGCGACCCTCACCGCCGGGGGCCGGCGCTACCGCGTCGGCCGGCGCACCGTGACGCTCAAGGTTCGCCTGCCACGCAGGCCCGCTGTGGGCATCGTCACCGTCTCGTTCAAGCTGTCACCGCGAGGCGGCGCGGCCGCCGGCACGATCCGCGGAACGCTTTCCGTGCTGCGTACCTGACGGCTGAACGTCGCTGGTGGACGCGCACCGGGTATGCGCAGACCTCACATACGATGGCGCACCCGCAGCGTCGGCATGGCCTATGTTCCCCGCCGTGGCCAGCTATCCAACCGACGCGCGCTACACCGACACGCATCTCTGGGTGCGTCCCGGCGACACGTACGTGACGTTCGGGCTGACGCAGTTCGCTGCCGACGAGGTGGGCGCGATCAGGATGTTCGAGCCGCCGTACCCCGGTGAGATATTCGATCCCGGCGACGTCGTGTTCAGGCTGTTCACCGACACCGGGACGACCACGATGCGCATGCCGTTCCGCGGCCGCATCCACCTCGTCAATCCGGCGCTCCAGGATGCGGCCAGCCTCGTCAACAGCGATCCGTACGGCCATGGCTGGCTGCTCCAGGTCCAGCCTGCCGATCTGGCTGAGGTCGAGAGCCTGATGGACGCTGCGGACTACGAGGCGTCGCTCGCCACCGGCGAGTGAGGCCTACCGGGCCGGTGGTCTGCCCGGCGTCACTGCGGGTGAGCCCCATGCCCGCGGCCGTGGTGGTACTCGTGCACGACGGCGTGGCCCTTGCCGCGCGCGAGCAGCCAGCGGTTGGCGGGATACGCCGCCGCGCCGGCGATGAGCAGTGCGACGGCGAGGGCCGCCCAGAAGCCGATTGAGCTCACCGACGCCTCCATCGCGCCCGGGATGGTGAGCATGATCGCGTTGTCGACGATCTCCATGATCGTGATCGAGATCGTGTCCGAGGCGAGCGCGATCGGGACGACCGCCGCCAGCGGCATGCCGGCCCGCAGGAGCGGCAGGCTCGTCAGCAGGTAGCCGAAGAAGAACGCGAGCACGACGGCGAGCGCGATCGTCGCGAGATCGCTCCAGCCCAGCGCCGTGCCGATAATCATGCCGAGCACCTCGCCGATCGCGCAGCCGGTGAGGCAGTGGACCGTGGCGTTGAACGCGAGCGCGTTGAGCGAGCGATCGGCGGGATCGTGCGGGGTCACAGCGGTGGAGGCTAATAGCCTGAGCCCATGGGCGACCTGCCTCACCAGGCAAAGCTGTGGGCGCAGAAGTGGCGCTTTTATCAGCGCAACGAGCTGCCGTGGAACCGCGCGCGCATCCACTGGCACCTGCTGCGCCGCGAGGCGTTCGCGCGCTGGCCGCTGCACGGCGACGTGCTCGAGGCGCTGGACGACGGGCGCCTGGAGCTCGGCGCGAACGTCCTGCTCGAGCCGCATGTGTGGCTCACGACCCCCGCGCCGGCCCGGATCCGCATCGGGGAGGGGACGTTTCTCAACGTCGGCGTCATGGTCGCCGCCGTGGAACTCGTCGAGATCGGCGCGCACTGCATGCTCGCCAACGGCTGCTTCGTCAGCGACGGCGCGCACCGCTTTGACGACCCCGACACGCCCGTCCCGTGGCAGGGCTTCACCACCAAGGGGCCGACGCGGATCGGCGACAACTGCTGGCTCGGAGCGAACGTTGTCGTCACAGGCGGCGTGACGATCGGCGAGCGCTGCGTGATCGGTGCCAACAGCGTCGTGACGAAGGACATCGCGCCGTTCTCGATCGCCGCGGGCGCACCGGCGAAGGTGCTGCGCGCCGTCAGCTATGCCGACTGACGACGCGCAGACCTGCCCCGGAACTTCCGGCGGTCAGCACTTGGCCCTCAGCCTCCAAATCGACCGCGCAGCGCCAGGACGTTGTCGACGTACTGCTTGGTGTCGTCGTACATCCCGCGCTCGCGCACGGACGCGAGACCCTGGTAGTAGCCGGCCGCGGCCAGCCGCTGGTCGCCGCCGGTCTCGCGCAGCAGACGGGCGAGGTACAGCGAGCCGGCGCGGACGTTGTCCTCGGCCGAGCTCGGGTTCAACGGCGACCGTGCGAGGTTCTGCTGGACCCAGTCCCACGTCCCGGGCATGACCTGCATGACCCCGCGAGCGTTGGCGCTGGAGACCATCGCGTTGTTGAAGCCGCTCTCCTGCCAGGCGATCGCCGCGGCGAGGGAGCCGGGAGCCCCGTGCTGCGAGGCGAGCGTCTTGACGCGGTCGGCGCTGACGAATCCCGGCGTCGGGTTCGGCGCGGCGTTCGGCACGACGCGCTGCGCGGGCAGCGGAGCGGACGCGTTCGCCGGAGCGGGGGCGCCGCTCGGCAGCTTCATGACGGTGCCGGTGAGCAGCTGCGCGGTGGGGGAGAGGCCGTTCATGTAGGCCATCTGCGCGACCGGCACGCCGGCCTGGGCCGCGAGCCCGGTCAGCGTGTCGCCCGACCGGACGACGTACGCGCCCTGCGGTCGCGGTGCACCGGGGCCCGTCGATGTTCCAGCGGAGGTCGCCGGTGTGATCCCCGCGGCGGTCAGCGCAGCCGTGCCCTCGGCGACGGTCGGCACGTTGATCGTGGAGCCCAGCACGACGCGCGCGTCCTCCGACAGGCCGTTGTACGCGGCGACGGTGCGGGTGGTGAGGTTGTTGCTCGCCGCGATCGACCACAGCGTCTCGCCTGGGCCGACGACGTGAGCGACGTGAGCGCTCGCGGCGGGGGCCAGCAGCAGCGTGGCGAAGGCGGTTGTGACGATGAATCGCAGTGGGCGCATGGGCTCCTCTTCCTAGGTTCCACGCCTAGGTTGCCTCGCTCGCCGCCGCCCTGCACGCCCGCGCGCATGGTTACGTCACCCTGCACAAACCGCTGCAAATCGCCTTTACACCAGGAATTGGTGCGAACGCGCCAGGCTCCGGGGCGGCGTCAGCCCTTCGACGTCACGATGAACAGGCCGAACACGACGGCGACCGTGAAGACCGTCGCTCCCACGACGGCCTCGGCCCCGTGCAGCGAGGCGGCGAGCGTGCGCCCCTCGCGACTGGCGTCGATCGCGCGCGACAGGCCGTGCACGACCATGCCCCAGGCGATCGTCACCGTGAGCACGGCCAGCGGCGCCGCCCAGACGAGTTCCAGCAGCGCATCGGTGTCGATCGCGGCGATCATGCGTCAGCCGGCGCCGTGGTGAGTGCGGGGCCGCGTCGCACGCGCTTGCCGAAGATCGCCGCCATCAGCGCGATGAGCGACACCGAGATCAGCAGCGGCCCGAGCGCACCGGTTCCGAAGATGCGGCTCAGGCCGTACGTCGCCGCGCCGACGGCGGCGGCCGCCGGCAGCGTGAGGATCCACGCGAGGAAGATGTTCCCGGCGAGCCCCCAGCGCACCGCGGACAGGCGCTTGGCGGCGCCTGCGCCGAGCACGGCGCCCGTGATCGAGTGCGTCGTGGAGAGCGGGAAGCCGAGATGCGCGGCCGTCAGCAGCACCGCCGAGCCGCCGCTCTGGGCGGCGAAGCCCTGGGCCGGGTCCATCTTGATGATGCGGCTGCCCATCGTGCGGATGATCCGCCAGCCGCCGGAGTATGTGCCCAGCGCGATCGCGGTGGCGGCCGAGACGACGACCCAGGTCGGGGGCTCGGGGTTGGCGCCCTGCAGCGTGCCGTGGGCCACGAGCGCCAGCGTGATGATTCCCATCGTCTTTTGCGCGTCGTTCGTGCCGTGCGACAGCGACAGCAGGCTCGCGCTGACGATCTGGCCGCGCCGGTAGCCGAGCTTGACTGGGCCGGGCGCTATGCGCCCGACCATCCGGTACGTGATGAGGATCGCGGCGGCCGCGGCGAGGAACGCGACCACGGGCGCGACGAGCGCCGGCACGATCACCTTCTCGAGCAGGCCGTCGGAGAGGACGGCCTCCGCACCGTCGGCGGCGAACGCGGCCCCCACGACGCCGCCGATGAGCGCGTGTGACGAGCTCGACGGCAGGCCGAAGTACCAGGTGACGAGATTCCAGGTGATCGCGCCGATGAGCCCGGCGAAGATGACGGTGGTCGTGACGAGATCAGCGTCGACGATCCCGCCGGCGATGGTCGCGGCAACCTCCAGCGAGATGAACGCGCCGACAAAGTTCAGGACCGCGGCCAGCGCGACCGCGGTCCGCGGCGCCAGCGCGCGCGTGGAGATCGACGTCGCGACCGAGTTGGCCGTGTCATGGAAGCCGTTTGTGAAGTCGAACGCCAACGCCGTCGCGACGACGATGACGAGGATGATGTCGCTGTCCACGTGACCGTCAGTAGGGCGCTACGAGTTCTTGGCGACGATGTTCGCCAACACGTTGGCGAGGTGCTCGGTGGCGTCGATGGCTTCTTCGAGCCGTTCGAAGATGTCCTTCCAGCGGATGACGACCATCGGGTCGATGCCCGTGTCGAACAACGATGCGACGGCTTCCCGTGTCACCCGGTCGCCTTCGGTCTCCAGCCGGTGGACCTCGGTCGTGAAGTGCGAGACGTCCCTGAAACCGCGTAGGCGCGGCATCGCCTTATCGAGTTGGCGGCAGGACTCCATGAGCAGGTGGGCCAGCCGCTGGGACTGCTCCATCGGCGCCTCGATCCGGTACAGCACGAGGTAGTCCGCGACCTCCTCTGTGAGGTCGACGATGTCGTCGAGGCCCGATGCGAGCGCGAGGATGTCCTCGGCGTCGATCGGCGTGACGAACGTCGAGTTCAGCCGCTGGATCAGGTCATAGGTGATGCGATCGCCGTTCTGCTCGCAGAGCAGGATGTCCCGCGCGCGGCCGGCGTTCTCCGGGTACTCGCTCAACATCTCGTCGAGCAGCTCAGCCGCCTTCAGTGCGTTCGTGGCCGATTCCTCGAAGAGATCGAAGAACTGATGATCCTTCGGTGCGAACACCTGCGACAGGCGAGCCATGCGCGCGGCAGTCTACGTCAGGCGCTTGCGGAAGGCTGCTAACTCTCGGGAATCGATGGAGTAGCCGTGCTCCGGCGCCGGATATACGCGCGTGCGCACGTCGTCGGCGAACGCGGCGACGCCTGCGACCATCTCGTCCTGCAGGTCGGCGTAGCGCTTGACGAACCGCGCCCCCAGCCCCTCGCGGATGCCGAGCAGGTCGTGGAAGACGAGCACTTGACCGTCGGTGGCCGGACCGGCGCCGATTCCGATGACGGGAATCTCGATCCCCGTCATGAGCTCCTCGGCGACCTGCGACGGGATCGCCTCGAAGACCAGCGAGAAGCAGCCGGCGTCCTGGAGGGCGAGCGCCTCGGCCGCGATGCGGGCGGCGTTCGCGGCGGTGCGCCCCTGGGCGCGGTAGCCGCCGAGCGCTGTCGCCGTCTGCGGCGTGAGGCCGACGTGGCCCATCACCGGGATGCCGGCGAGCGTGATCGCCTGGGCGCGGGCGGCCGACATCGGCCCGCCGCCCTCGAGCTTCACCGCGTCGCAGCCGGCCTCCTTGACGAAGCGCATGGCGTTTGCGATCGCGTGCTCGTCGGATACCTCGTAGGACCCGAACGGCATGTCACCGACGAGCAACGGCGTGCGCAGCCCGCGGCGGACGGCCTTGGCGAGCATGAGCATCTCGTCGAGCTCGACGGCCACGGTCGACGGGTAGCCGAGCACGGTCATCGCGCCCGAGTCGCCGATGAGCACCATGTCCACGCCCGCCGATTCGGCGGCACGGGCGCTGGGGAAGTCATAGGCGGTGACCATGACGATCGGCTCGCCGAGGCGCTTCATGTCTACGAGGCGCGGAAGCGTGACGGGCAGGCGCTCGGGAGCGCGCGCGGCGGAGATCTGGCTGGGGTGGGTGGACATCAGCGTTCCTCCTGTGCAGTCAGGAGGGTGGCGACCGCGGCATCGACGTCGATGATCTCGTTTGTCTGAGCCCGCACGTGCACGACGCGTGGTTCGTAAGCCTCAAGCTCCGCGCCGTCGTAGTGCGCGTAGGAGATGACGATGATCGTGTCGCCGCGGTGCACGAGCCGCGCGGCGGCGCCGTTGACCTGCATCGTCCCGGAGCCGGCCTCGCCGGCGATCACGTAGGTCTCGAGGCGGGCTCCGTTGTCGATGTCGACGACGTGCACCTGCTCGTGCTCGAGGATGTCCGCGGCGGCGAGCAGCTCGCGGTCGATCGTGATCGATCCGACGTAGTGCAGATCGCAGTCGGTCACGGTCGCCCGGTGGATCTTGGACTTGAGCATCGTTCGCTGCATGCGGTGGTCAATCACTCCCGTTCGAGGTGGTCGGTGTGAGGATCTCGTTGTCGATGAGGCGGACATCGCCGATCCGCGCAGCGACGGCGGCGAGCACGGGCTCGCCGTTGAGGCGCGCGACCGGGGAAAAGGTCTCGGGCGCGACGAGCTCGAGGTACTCCGGCTCGACGCCGAGCGCGCTCATGGCCGCGCGCCCTGCCGCGGCGAGCGCGGCGGCGTCGCTCTCGCCGCCATCCGCCGCGGCGCCGATGGCGTCCAGCGCGCGCCGCAGGGCCAGCGCGCGGTCGCGGTCGGCGGCGGCGAGGCGAACGTTGCGGCTCGACAGCGCGAGGCCGCCGGGCTCGCGCACCGTCGCGCCGACCTCGATCCGGACCGGGATGTCGAGATCGCGCACGAGCCGGCGGATGACCGCGACCTGCTGAGCGTCCTTCTGGCCGAAGTAGGCGACGTCCGGCTGGGCCATGTTCAGGAGCTTGGCGACGACCGTCGCGACGCCCGCGAAGTGCTCGGCGCCGCGATGCTCGCCCTCGAGCGGCGCGGTCACGCCGGCGACCGTCACCCTCGTGGCGAAGCCATCGGGATAGACCTCCTCGGGCGGCGGCGCGAACAGCACGTCGGCACCCGCCTCGGCGGCGAGCCGCGCATCGCGCTCCTCGTCGCGGGGGTAGGCGTCGATGTCGGCCGCCTCGTTGAACTGCGCCGGGTTGACGAACAGCGTCGTGACGACGACGTCGCAACTCGCGCGCGCGAGGCGAATGAGGGAGAGGTGGCCCTCGTGCAGGGCGCCCATCGTCGGGACGAGGCCGATGCTGCGCCCCGCGCGGCGCGGCGCGTGCAGCACGGCCCGCAGGTCGGCGACCGTCCGCAGCGTCTTCATGTGATCGACATCGATCTGCGGCGCAGCCGCGAGCCGGCGCGTCGCCTCGGCGAGGGCGTCGAACAGCTCGAGGTCGTCCGGAAGGCGCGCCGCGACCGCCTCGCGCTGGCGGTCGACCGTCGCCTCGTCGCCGCGGGCGATCGGGCCGGTGAGCGCCTCGGCGGCGCCTTCGCGCGCCCAGTTCTCGACGCTCGCGCGGACCAGCTGCGCGAGCTCATCCCGGCCGATCCCGGCGGTGTTGCCGAGCCGCTCGGCGAAGCCCTCGAGCGTCACGAGGAAGTTTGACGCCACCGACGCGGCGGCGTGGTAGGCGGCGCGGTCGGCGTCGGCCACGTGCACCGGCCGCATGTCGAGCGCGCGGGCGAGTGCCTCGGCGGCGAGCAGCGCGCGCGGCGTGGCGCCGGCGATCGCGGCGGTGGCCGCACTGAACGTCGCGCCTGCGGGTGTCACGGTCATGAGCGGGTGCAGCGAGAACGCCTCGTGGGGATGGAGCGGCTCGAGCGTGCTGGCACCCGAGCAGTGACCGACCAGCGGGCCGGGCGAAATGGCGGCCGCCGCGGCGGCGAGCTGGGACTCGGGCACGCACAGCAGCACCGCGTCCGCCGCTGGAGGGACGGCCGCGCCGCGTCCGAGCGGCCCCAGGACCTCGACGCCGCTGCCGGCGAGGGCCGCCGCGAGCGCTGTTCCGAGGCGCCCGGCGCCGACGACCGCGACACACCTGGGTGCCCGGGCGTCAGACGGCTGCGTGGAGTGTCTCTCCATGTGCGGTCTCGTGTCTTCTTTCGGTCCAGTCCCCTTGCGAGGTACCGGTCGCGGTACGTGTGGGCGGCGAACCGCCAATAACGCAAGATAGCTGACGCCCGATCGCCCTACCATCGAGTCCTGTGAATACGAGCGCAACGCGTCGCGAAGAGCTCAAGGCCGTCTACACCGAGGCCCGAGCCTGCACCCGCTGCCCGCAGCTCGCGAGAACCCGCACGCAGGTCGTCTTCGGCTCGGGAAACGCCGACGCGGACCTCATGTTCGTCGGCGAGGCGCCCGGCGCGCGCGAGGACGAGCAGGGACTCCCGTTCGTCGGCGCGGCCGGAAAGCTGCTCAATCAGCTGCTCGAGGAGATCGGGCTCGCCCGCGACGACGTGTTCATCAACAACGTCCTGTGCTGCCGCCCGCCCGGCAACCGCGACCCGCTGCCCGCGGAGATCGAGAACTGCCAGGACTGGCTCATGCGGCGCATCGAGCTCATCCAGCCGCGCGTGATCTGCACGCTGGGCAACTTCGCGACCAAGCTCCTGCGCGCCGATCCGGCCGGGATCTCGCGGCTGCACGGCGCGGCGGAGATCCGCGTGATCGGCGGCCGCGCCGTGCGCCTGTACCCGCTGTTTCATCCCGCCGCCGCGCTCTACACGCGCTCGCTGCTTGACACACTGCGCGCCGACTTCGCGCGGCTGCCCGAGCTATTGGCGATGGCGCTGCCCGAGCAGCCCGCGCCCGCCGCGCCGCCGAAGCCGGCCGTGCCCGAGCCCGAGGTCGTCGCCGACGCGCCGGCAGAGCCCACAGACAGCCAGCTCGGCCTGTTCTAGGCTCGAACTACATCGATAAAACGACGAGGGTCCTGTCCGCGCGCCGGACTGCGCGCCGTGCGGGCGGCCCCGGCGACCCTGGCCAAATTGGGGCCGGATACAGCTCCGCATGTGCCACGACTTGCGCGCGAAAGATCGACATGGTTCAGAACCCCGCATATCGTGGTTCTCAACCATCTCGATTAGTCAAAACGAAACGTCCTCTCGTTCGCGCTCTCGCGGGGGCCACGCCGGTCCTTCCCACATTCCTTTACCGTTGCTGTTCGAAGGACCGCGCGGTCACGACCCTCACGACCCTCACGACCCTCACGACCCTCACGACCCTCACGACCCACGACGACCGCGCCGCGCAGCGCGGGCAGCACCTGCGCGCCGTAGGTCCTGATCGAGCCGAGCGGGTCGGCGCGCCCGATGAGCTGCAGGCAGATGACGGTCGCGCCGGCGCCCTGCATCTCGCGAATGCGGTCGATGTGCTCGTCGACGTCAGAGGAGATGAGAAAGCCCTCCTTGGCGAACTCCTCGTCGCTCATCTGCTCGTCGGCGCGGCGCTGCATGTCGTCCTGGTCGGCGATGTCCTCGAGGTAGAGCTCGGGCAGCTGCGTCGGCTTCCAGTGGCGCGCGCCGCGGATCGCGTCACCCTCGTCGTCGGCCCACGCGAAGCCGGCCTGGAAGATGATCTCGCCCTCCGCGCGATCGTGCCGGCGGCAGGACTCGCGGTAGGCGTCGATGATCTCGGGCGCCTGCTCGGGATCGCCGAGCGTCCACAGGCCGTCGCCGTAGCGCCCGGCGACCTCGGCCGAACGCGGGCCGAAGGCCGAGACGTAGAGCTTCGGCCGCGTCTGCGCGCGCGTCCAGAGCTTGGCGTCCTTGAGCTTGAACCAGCCCGCGTCCATCGTGACCGTCTCGCCGTTCCACAGCCGCGTGATGGCGTCCAGGCCGGTGTCCAGCCGGCGGCGCTGCTCCTCGTAGTCGGGCCAGTCCAGTCCGAGCGGCGTCTCGTTGACGGCCTCGCCCGAGCCCACGCCGAGGAACACGCGGCCCGGATAGAGCTCCTCCAGCGACATGAACGCCTGCGCGACGAGACCCGGGTGATAGTGATGGAGGATCGGCGTGACGCCGGTGCCGATCGGCTTGGAGGTCACCTGGCCGAGCGCGCCGAGGTACACCCACGCCTGCCCCGCCTGCCCGTCCGCAAACCAGGGCGCGAAGTGGTCGGAGGTGCCGAGGCCGTCGAAGCCCGCGCGGTCGGCGGCCTTGGCCTGCTCGAGCATCTCCGAGGGCGTGAACTCCTCTGTCGACGTTGCGAACCAGTACTGCATCGAGCGCTCCTCCGGGGCGGGGTCTGTCCTCGCTTACCCGCAAGCGCGCGTCCAACGCACTATTCGGCCGGCTCGAGCTGCAGCGCGCAGGAGTTGATGCAGTAGCGCTGGCCGCTCGCGCCGGGCCCGTCGGGGAATACGTGGCCGAGGTGCCCGCCGCACTTGCGGCAGACGACCTCCGTGCGGACCATGCCGAACTTGCGGTCCTCGTGCGTCGCCACGGCGTCGGCGACGGCCGGGTCGGTGAAGCTCGGCCAGCCGGTGCCGGAGTCGAACTTCGTGTCCGAGCCGAAGAGCTCGGCCCCGCAGCCGGCGCAGGTGTAGACGCCGGGGGTCTTCTCGTCGACGTATTTGCCGGTGAACGCGCGCTCGGTGCCCGCCTTGCGCAGCACCTCGTACTGCTCTGCAGTCAGCTCGGCGCGCCACTCCTCGTCGGTCTTGGTGATGGGGTTTTCGGTCTTCTCGGTAGCCATGACATCCAGGGTAGATGGGCCGTCTTACGAGGATCTCAACCGCGCGCCGCGGCGGTGCGCCAGCCCGCGCGCGAACCACGGCAGCTGGGCGATCTGCGCGATCGCGTCGAGCACCCGCTCGCCGTGGTTGAGGTCGGCGCGGAAGTACTCCGCGAGCGCTCCCTCGCGGCCGAAGTAGCGCCAGGCGCGTGAGGAGCCGATCGTCCGCAGGAGCGCCGCGGTGAGCGGCGGCGTGGCGAACGCGCCATGGACGAACAGCGTGCCGCCGGGAACGACCCGCGACGGCCAGCGCTCGAAGATGTCGATCGCCGCGCTGTAACGCCCGGCGGGCCCGATGAACAGCACGTCGATCGGCCCGTCGACGAGTCCGACCTCGTCGGGAGCGAGCTCGAGCACCTCGACGCCCGCACGCGCTCCGTCGGTCAGCGCGCGCGCCGCATCGGGGGCAACCTCGCCCGTCATGACGATGCGCGCGGGGGCATCGAGCACCCGCGCGCACGCGAGAAGCCGCTCGGCCTGAAGGGCGGTGACCATCGAATTGACCGTAGCGCAGGCGGTTTGCCGGCACGGCGCCGGCCCCGGGCTCGGTGCCGCCTTGCGAATCATTAGAGTGCGAGCCGTGCAGATCTCGCGCCGCATCACGGGCCTGATCGTGGCCGCGATGCTGGCAGTGCCGGCGGCAGCGCCCGCGCAGACCCCGCAACCCTCGCCCAGCGACGAGCCGGGCTCGAGCCAGCCGCCGATCGATCTCGGCGGCGACGAGGGCAGCCCCGACGACTCGGGCTCGAAGTCCTCCGAGCTTCCGAACACCGGGTCTGATCCGCGCATGCTGATCCTGGCGGGCGCGGCGCTTACCCTTCTCGGCGTCGGGCTGCGGCTGCGCACGGCCGATGCCGACCTCTACTGAGACCGCCGGCCCCGAAGCGACCGAGCAGGTGGCGGCCGAGCTCGCGCGGCGGCTGAGCCCCGGCGACATCGTCCTCATCTCGGGCGACCTCGGGGCGGGCAAGACGACGTTCGTGCGCGGGGCGTGCCGCGCGCTTGGCATCACGTCCGCCGTGACGAGCCCGAGCTTCACGATCGCGCGCCGCTACGAGGGCCGCGTCCCGATCTCGCATCTCGACCTCTACCGGCTGGGCGATCTGGAGGACGAGGACCCGGCGCTCCTCGCCGACGAGCTGGGACCCGACCGGGTGACGTTCATCGAATGGCCCGAGGTCGGAGCGCCCGCCGGCCTCGATCCGGCCCGCGTCGTCGCCCGGGTGCGCCTGGAGCATCGCGGCGGCGATCACCGGCTCCTGGTGGTCGAGCCGTGATCGTCCTCGGTTTCGATACCGCCACGGCGGCGACCGCCGTGGCGCTGCTCGACACTGATGATCCCGAGGGCCTGACCGAGAGCCGCCACGACCCCGCGCCCGGCGAGCGGCCCGGCCACAGCGCGCAACTGCTCGCGCTCGCTCACGAGCGCCTGTCGGCGGCGGGGCTGCGCTTCGCCGCAGTTGACCGCGTCGCCGTCGGGCTTGGCCCCGGTGGCTTCACCGGGCTGCGCATCGGGGTGGCGACAGCGCGGGCGCTCGCACAGGGGGCGGGCGCCGAGATCGTCGGCGTGTCGTCGCTGCGCGCGCTGGCGGCCGGCGCGACGGCGCCGCCCGCGACGCGTGGCGTGCTCGCCGTCATCGACGCGCGCCGCGGCGAGGTCTTCGTGGCCGGGTTCGAAGGCGCCGAGCAGATCCTCGCGCCCGTCGCCGTCGCCCCCGATGCGGTCGCTGCGGCAGCGGGGAAAAACTGGCTTGCCGTCGGCGACGGGGCGATACGCTTTCGAGCCGAACTGGAAGGTGCCGGATGCCTCGTAGCACCGGACGCATCGCCGCAGCATCGCGTGAGCGCTGGCGCGGTCTGCAGGCTCTCGATCGAGGCGCGGGAGGGATCTGAGCCTGCCTTGGTAGTGCCGGACTATCTCCGTTCGCCCGACGCCGTCAAGACCCGCAAATGACCGACGACCCGCTCGAGATCCGCCGCCTCACCTACGCCGATCTGCCGCAGATCATGGGGCTCGAGCGGCGCACGTTCACAACGCCGTGGTCGCTGGCGATGTTCGTCCTCGAGCTGTCCAAGCCGGCGGGGATCTGCCTCACGGCGCTCAGGGGCCGCCAGATGGTCGGCTTCCTCGTGTGCTCGCGCTACGACGTCGTATGGCACATCATGAACGTCGCCGTCGACCCCGACGAGCGGCGTCAGGGCATCGCGACATCGATGCTGCTCGACCTCTTCGACCGCATCGACGACCCCGACGCGCGGTACACGCTGGAGGTGCGCGAGTCCAACCAGGGCGCGATCGCGTTGTATGAGCGCTACGGCTTCCGCGCCGCCGGCCGCCGCCGGCGCTACTACCAGGACAACGGCGAGGACGCGGTGATCATGTGGCGCACGCACTCAACGCTCACCGGGCGGCTCGATGACGTGCCGAACCCGTCACCGGCTTGAGGGTCGCGGTCGTGTGGTTCACGAACAGCATCGATAAAGCAGTGCGGTTTGGACCCGCGCGGGCGGTCCGCGAGGCGGTCCCGGGCGATCGTGTCGAGTCGTGCTCGGATATAGAGGAAAGGTCGACACGACGGCTCGTTTTCCGCTTGGCGGAACCGCGCCGCCCGAGCAGACGCCCCCGCTCGCAGTCCTTCGTTGCGGCTGTTTCGACCTGGCGGGCGACACCACAGTGACCCTCATCCTCGGCATCGAGACGAGCTGCGACGACACGTGCGCCGCTGTGATCACCGGCGAAGGGGACGTCCTCTCGAACGTCATCTCCTCCCAGGGGATCCATGACGCCTACGGCGGCGTCGTGCCCGAGATCGCCTCGCGTCATCACCTCGAGCTCGCCAACGCCTCGGTCGACGACGCGCTGCGGCGCGCCGGCGCGACGCTCGACGACATCGACCGCCTCGCCGTGACGCAGGGCCCCGGGCTCGTCGGAGCGCTGCTCGTCGGCGTGGCGACCGCGAAGGCGATCGCCGCTACGCGCGGGCTGCCGCTCGTCGCGGTCGATCACCTTCAGGGCCATGTGGCCGCGAACTTCCTGCGCGTCGGCGCGGACGGGGACCCCGTGATGGACCCGCCGTTCGTCTGCCTCATCGCCAGCGGCGGCCACACGCTCCTCGCGCGCGTCGAGGACCGCTCGACGTTCACCGTGCTGGGTCGCACGCTCGACGACGCCGCCGGCGAGGCGTTCGACAAGGGCGCGCGGCTGCTCGGCCTGCCGTTCCCCGGCGGCCCGGCGCTCGAGCGGCTCGCCCGCGACGGCGATCCCGCGGCGTTTGCGTTCCCCGTCGCGCGCAACCTCGACGGGCTGGACTTCTCGTTCGCCGGCGTCAAGACGTCGCTGCTCTACCGCGTCCGCGATCTCGGCGGGGACGCGGTGCGCGAGCGCGCCGCCGACCTCGCCGCGAGCTACCAGCACGCGATCGTCACGGCACTCGTCGAGCGCTGCGGGCGCGCGCTGGAGCAGACCGGCATGCGGCGGCTGGCGATCGGCGGCGGCGTCGCCGCCAACGGCCCGCTGCGCGAGCGCCTCGAGGCGCTCGACGCGACGATCGGGATCCCGCCGCGCGAGCTGTGCACCGACAACGCCGCGATGATCGCCTCGGCCGCGCGGTTCGCCGATGCGCGCCCGTTCCCGGACTACCTCGCCTTGGATGCCTACGCCTCCGGCGAGCGCGCCCTGTGACACCGGCGCGGCGGCTCGTGCTGTACACGCGCCCCGGATGTCATCTGTGCGACGACGCGCGTGCTGCGCTCAAGCGCGTGGGCGAACCGTTCGATGAGGTGAACATCGAGACCGACGACGCTCTGCACGCCGCGTACCTCGAGCGGATCCCCGTGGTCACGCTGGACGGGGCCGCGATCTCGGACTACTTCGTCGACGAAGGCGTCCTTCGCGAGCGACTGGATAGAGTGGCGCCGCGATGACGTCGGGCGATCTGGTTACACCTTCGGGCCCCACCACCACGGGCGCGTCGGAACAGGCACCCGACGAGAGCGCGCCCGTCGGTGAGCGCCTGTCGCTGGGTGTGGCCGCGCGGCTGTCGCGCTACCTGCAGGTGCTGACGCAGGCCAAGAAGATGGGCAAGGAGACGATCTCCTCCCGCGAGCTCAGCGACTACACGCACGTCAACTCGACGCAGATCCGGCGCGACTTCTCGGGCTTCGGGCGCTTCGGCAAGCGCGGCGTGGGCTACAACGTCGACGCGCTCGTCTCGGAGATCCGCAAGATCCTGCGCACCTCCGGCCAGCACAACATCGCGCTGTTCGGCGCGGGCCATCTCGGCCAGGCGATCGCCTCCTCGGACATCTTCGCCGACCACGGCTTCCGAGTCGTGGCGATCTTCGACAACGACAAGCGCAAGGTCGGCCAGAAGATCGGCAACTCGAAGGTCCGCGACAGCGCCGACCTTCGTGCCGTCGTGGAGGACGAGGACATCGTCGTCGGCGTGCTCGCGGTGCCGACGATGGCGGCCCAGCCGATCGCCGACGACCTCGTCGACGCGGGCGTGAAGATCATCTTCAACTACTCCGAGGCGCTGCTCGAAGTGCCGCCCGAGGTCACCGTCCACACGTCTTCGCCGGCCGTCGACCTGCTGTACGCGCTGTACTTCTACCTCACGTAGTTGCGCCGGGTAACCGGTCCAGCGCACATGCCCATCGAGCTCGACAGCATTGAGGAGATCTTCGCCGCGTCCACCGACCTGACGGTGGGCCTCGAGGAGGAGTTCGCGATCCTCGATCCGCAGTCCCTCGACATGGTCCCGCGCTTCGAGGAGCTGCGCGACGCCGCGGCCGCGACCGACCCGATCCTCTTCGAGCAGATCACCGGCGAGCTCATCGCGTCGGAGATCGAGATCGTCTCCGGGCGCGGGGAGAACCTCGCAGACGCGCTCGCGCACCAGCGCGACGCCCGCCGGCGCCTGTTCGCGCTGGCCTCCGAGCGCGGCGCCGCGCTCGGCTCGACGGGCACGCACCCGTGGGCCGACTACCGCGAGCAGCGCAACATCGACACGAAGCACTACCGCCGCGTCGTCGAGGGGCTCGGCTACGTCGCGCGGCGCAACAACACGTTCTCGCTGCACGTGCACGTCGGCGCGTGTGACATCGACCGGGCGGTCCGTGCCTGCGACCGGCTGCGCCCGGTCCTTCCGCTGCTGCTCGCCGTCAGCGCCAGCTCGCCGTTTCTCGAAGGCCAGAACACGCTCCTGCACTCCGTCCGCACGCAGACCTTCACGAAGTCGTTCCCGCGCTGCGGCATTCCCGACGCCTACGGCGGGTGGCCCGCGTTCCGCGACTACCTCGACCTGCTGATCCGCACGAACTCGGTCGTCGAGTACACGCAGATGTGGTGGTCGATCCGGCCGCACGCGTCGTTCGGGACCGTCGAGGTGCGCATCTGCGACGCCCAGATCACCGCGGCGGAGTCCGAGGAACTCGCCGGCCTGATCGTCGCGTGCGTCGGGCAGGCGCTGCGCGACGTCGACGATGCCGTGCCGTTTGAGGAGCCGGCGCCGCGGCTCATCGAGGAGAACATGTGGCGTGCGACCCGCAACGGCATGGACGGCCGGATGATCGACCTCGCCACGGGCGTCGAGGTTGAGGCCCGCGCCGCGCTGGATGACCTGCTGGCGTGGACCGCCCCGGTCCGCGACGAGCTGCGGCTCGACCTCGCCTTCGACCGCCCCAACGGTGCTCAGCGCCAGCGCGCGGCATATTCGGAGGGCGCTGATCTGCGCGATGTCTACGCTTGCACGGTGCGCGAAACGATGACCACGTACGCCCAGGAGGTTCCGGCATGAGCGACTCAGAAGCGCAGCAACCCGACGACTTCGACGACCCGCAGATCCCCGCCGACATGAGCGAGGAGGAGCTGCGCGCCGCCTACGAGGCGGAACTCAAGCGCATCCGCGTCGACGACGTGCTGGTGCAGACGGTCGTCTCGCTGCTGAATCTCGCCGCCCGTCGCGGCGGCCTGACCGGTGGCAGCGACGAGGAGGTCGACTGGGCCCAGGTCGGCCAGGCGATCGAAGGCACGCGCGCGCTGCTGCCGCTCGTCGAGCCCGTGCTCGGCCCCGAGGTCAAGCAGGTGCGCGACGCGCTGTCTCAGCTGCAGATGGCCTACGCCAAATCGGGCGCCGCACCTCCCGCGGGAGCCGGCGGCAGCGGCGATCGGACCGAGCCCGCGGCACCCAAGCCCGCAAGCTCGGCCGAGTCCAGCGGGCGGCTCTGGGTGCCCGGGCGTTAGCAGGAGAGCGCGCCGCGCCCGCTGCCCGGTATAGACTCCGCGCGCGTTTGATCTGGCTGGGGGATGCGCTGGTGCCTGCCCCGCGGGCTGGCAGAGACGTCCCTGGCATCAAAGACTTCTGGAGGCCCTTCCCTTGAGCGATTTCGTAATGGACCACGGGGTTGTTGTTGCGCTCCTGTGCGCCGGACTTGCCGTGCTCTATGGAGGGCTCACGACCCGCTCGCTGCTGGCGCTGTCGCCTGGCAACGAGAAGATGGTCGCCATCTCGAAGGCCGTCCAGGAAGGCGCCTCCGCCTACCTGCGGCGCCAGTACACGACGATCGGAATCGTCGGCGTCGTCCTGTTCGTCGTCCTCATCCCGTTGCAGAGCATCGAGGTCGCCGTCGGCTTCGCGCTCGGCGGCCTGTTGTCCGCAGCGGCCGGCTTCATCGGCATGAACGTCTCCGTGCGGGCCAACGCCCGCGTCGCCGAGTCCGCACGCGGCGGCGTCGGTCCCGGCCTTGACGTCGCGTTCCGCGGCGGAGCGATCACCGGCATGCTCGTCGTGGGCCTCGCGCTGCTCGGCGTCGCCGGCTACTACGGCCTGCTGACGGCGATCTTCGACAGCTCGCAGAAGGAGGCCATCGACGCGCTCATCGGCCTCGGCTTCGGCGGCTCGCTGATCTCCGTGTTCGCCAGGCTTGGCGGCGGCATCTTCACCAAGGGCGCCGATGTCGGCGCCGACCTCGTCGGAAAGGTCGAGGCGGGCATCCCCGAGGACGACCCGCGCAACCCGGCCGTCATCGCCGACAACGTCGGCGACAACGTCGGCGACTGCGCCGGCATGGCTGCCGACCTCTTCGAGACCTACGCGGTCACGGCCGTCGCGGTCATGCTGCTCGGCGTCCTGACGTTCGCGGGCGAGAACGCGACGCAGGTGGCGCTGTACCCGCTCGTGCTCGGTGGCGTGGCGATCCTCGCGTCGATCCTCGGCACGTTCTTCGTGAAGTCCAAGGCGGGCAATGTCGAGCGCGCGCTGTACCAGGGCCTCGTCATGTCCGGCCTCATCGCGGCGGTCGCGTTCATCCCGGTCACGAAGTGGCTCATGACCGATCTCGTCACGCGCACGGCGGACGTCAACGTCTTCGCCCCGTCGTGGTCGAAGCTCTACTTCTGCTCGCTCATCGGTCTCGGCGTGACGGCGCTGCTGTTCGTCATCACCGACTACTACACGTCGACGCGCTTCGGGCCCGTCAAGAAGACGGCCTCGGCCTCGCAGACCGGCCACGCGACGAACATCATCTCCGGCCTCGCCCAGGGCATGCAGGCCACGGCGCTTCCGGCGCTCGTCCTCGCGCTCGGCATCTTCGGCGCCAACGAGCTTGGCGGCGTCTACGGCATCGGCGTCGCGGTGATGGCGCAGCTCGGCCTCTGCGGGCTGATCGTCGCGCTCGACGCGTTCGGCCCGATCACCGACAACGCGGGCGGCATCGCCGAGATGGCGGACATGCCCGAGGAGGTCCGCGCGGTCACCGACCCGCTGGACGCCGTCGGCAACACGACGAAGGCGGTCACGAAGGGATACGCGATCGGCTCGGCCGTCCTCGCGGCGCTCGTGCTCTTCGCGGCGTTCAAGATCGAGCTCAACGAGGAACTTGTCAACAGCGGCAAGGACCCGGTCGCCTTCCTGCTCGACGCCCCCGAGGTGCTCATCGGCCTGCTGATCGGCGGCATGATGGTCTACCTCTTCGGCGCCCTGTCGATGGAGGCCGTGGGCCGCGCCGGCGGCGCCGTCGTCGAGGAGGTGCGCCGCCAGTTCGCCGAGAAGCCGGGGATCATGGACTACACCGAGGAGCCCGACTACGCGCGCTGCGTGGACATCGTCACGAAGACGGCCCAGCGCGAGATGATCATCCCGTCGCTCATCCCGATCGTGTTCACGCTCATCGTGGGTGTGCTGAGCGTCCAGGCGCTCGGCGGCCTGCTGATCGGCGTCATCGTGGTGGGTCTGTTCGTCGCGGTCTCGATGACCGCCGGCGGCGGCGCGTGGGACAACGCGAAGAAGCTCATCGAGGACGGCGCGTTCGGCGGCAAGGGCACGCTCGCGCACGAGGCGTCGATCACGGGAGACACGGTCGGCGATCCCTACAAGGACACCGCCGGCCCGGCGATCAACCCGATGATCAAGGTCGCGAATATCGTCGCCATCCTGATCATCCCTTTGGTCGCGTGATGGTGAGCGGCCCTCGCCGCGCCTGACGGCACGGTTCGAGGGGTCCGTGCTCATGCACTGTCCCCCTCGAGCCCGCACCGTCAGGCACGACGATGCCTCGCTCACAACACGCGACCAAGCCTGGTCTAGGGTCCGGGCATGAGTCTTCTTGAAGCTCAGCTCGGGGGTGGGCTGTGGCACGTCGACTCCGGCTTCTCGTCGGTGACGTTCAGCGTGCGCTTCATGGGGCAGCGGGACTATCGGGCGGGCTTTCGCGAGGTTGACGGCTCGCTCGACGTCGGCGCCGGCGTGCTCGAGATCTCCGTTCCCCTCGACAGCCTGGACCTCAACCAGGCGGAGATCCGCGAACGGATGCTGTCGGCGGAGTTCCTCGACGCCGCGGGCTATCCGGACGTGCTCTTCGTCGGCACCGACGTCAGGGGCGCCGAGGACTCGCGCGACATCACGGTGGCCGGCAACCTGACGATCCACGGCCATATCCAGCCGGTCGTGGCGAGCGGCCGGCTGGGCGTCCCGGGGTCCCATCTGCTCACGGGCAACGAGCAGGTCACGCTCGAGCTGTCGGTGACCGTCGACCGGCGCGAGTTCGGCCTGGACTGGCAGGAGGAGCTGCCCGACGGTGGCCTGACGCTTTCCAACGACGTCACGATCGAGGCCGTGCTGGAGCTCGCGCTCGAGGACTGAGGCCCGCGCGTACGCCGGCCGCGATTGACGAACGGCTCCCGAATCTCGCGCACCGATCCGAACCCCATCCTCGGCGTAGACTCCCGCGCCGGTTATGGCTGAACGCCGCCTTGAAGGATTGCAGCGCGTGCTGGGGGTCAACGCGCTCTTCTCGACCGCCTACGGCAACGTGGGGTCGTCGATCTATTACGCCCTCGGGCTCGTGGCCGCGCTCGCCGCCGGTCTCACGCCGCTCGTGTTCGTCCTCACCGGCGCGCTGTTCTACTGCACCGCCACGACGTACTCCGAGGCGACGGCGATGTACCCCGAGGCGGGAGGCTCGTCGCTGTTCGCGCGCCGCGCGTTCAACGAGCTGTGGTCCTTCTTCACGGCCTGGGCGCAGATGCTCAACTACATCATCACGATCGCCATCTCGGCGTTCTTCGCGGCGCATTACGCGGGACGCATCACGTTCGACGGCTTCAAGGAGGCGCCGTGGGACATCGTGCTGGCGGCCGTCATCGTCGGCCTGCTCGCGCTCGTCAACGTCCGCGGCGTCAAGGACGCGGTCAGCGTCAACCTCGTGCTGGCCGTCGTGGACTTCCTCAGCCAGCTCGCGATCGTCGGCCTGGGCTTCGCCCTCGTGCTCAACCCGGACATCCTGCTCGACAACCTGTCGTTCTTCGGCGAGACGCCGACGCTGACCGAGTTCCTGCTGGCCATCCCGATCGGAACGGTCGCCTACACGGGCATCGAGACGATCTCCAACATGGCGGGGGAGGCCCGCGACCAGGACACGACGATCCCGGCCGCGATCAAGCGCGTGATGATCGCGGTCTTCGTCATCTACTTCACGCTACCGCTGGTCGCGCTCTCGGCGCTGCCGGTCGAATGCGTCGCGGGAGAGTGCCGGACGCTGCTCGGCGTCGGGCCCGAGGAAGGCGGCTTCGCCAACGACCCGATCATCGGTGTCGTCGCGGGGATGGGGCTCGGCCCGTTGCAAGGGTTCGCGGAGTTCTACGTCGGCGTGCTCGCGGTGACGATCCTCGTGGCGGCCACGAACGCCGGCGTCCTTGGCGTCTCGCGGCTGACGTACTCGATGGGGCTGCATCGCCAGTTGCCCGACACGATGCGCCGCCTGCACCGCCGCTACCGGACGCCGTACGTCGGGATCTT
The DNA here is from genome assembly GCA_963705315.1 of uncultured Actinomycetes bacterium. Taxonomy (GTDB): domain Bacteria; phylum Actinomycetota; class Thermoleophilia; order Solirubrobacterales; family Solirubrobacteraceae; genus CADCVQ01. The sequence continues at coordinate 2,517,675 of OY970068.1, read as the reverse complement.
CGTGTTCTCCGCCGTCGCCTGTGTCGCCTTGCTTCCCGGCCAGGCCGACTTCCTGGGCAAGATCTATGCCTTCGGGGCGATGCTGTCGTTCTCGATGGCGCACCTGTCGCTGATCTGCCTGCGAATGAGCGCACCGGACGCGCGCCGCCCCTATCGCAGCCCCGGACGCCTGCCCTGGCGCGGGTACGACCTGCCGCCCCTGGCGATCATCGGGCTGGCCGGGACGGCGCTGTCCTTCGTCGTCGTCAGCACGCTGGACCTCACGGTCGGCGCGGCGGGCGTGACGTGGATGGCGCTCGGGATGGCTGGCTACGTGCTGTACCGCCGGCGCCAGGGGCTGGATCTCGTCTCCACCCATCAGGTCGCGGTGCCGCAGCCGGTGACCGAGACCGAGGCCGAGTACGAGTCGGTGCTCGTCGCCCTCGAGGCGCGCCGCTACAACCCGCACACGGTGGCGACGGCGATGAAGCTCGCGGCTCCCACGCGCAACGGCGTGCACGTCCTCGCGCTCATCACCGTGCCGCAGACCAGCCCGATCGACGAGCCCCTGCCCGAGGAGGAGGTCGCCGCGAACACCGTGATCGAGCGCGCCAAGCAGCAGGGCGGCCGCCGCGTGACCGGCCATGTCGCGACGGTGCGGGCAGGTCAGTCCGGTCGCCTGATCGTCGACGCGGCGCGAGAGATGCGCGCGCAGGCGATCGTCATGGCGCTGCCGCCGCGCTCGGGCACGACGCTGTTTGGCAAGACGATCGAGACCGTGCTCGCCGATCGGCCGTGCCGCGTGATCATCGAGACGGACGCGGCCCGTGACTGAGCCAGGCCCGCTGCGGCGCCGGGCGACGCTCACGATGTCCGCCCTCATGGTGGTGCTCGGCGTCGCGATCCTGGTCGTGACGATCACCCACGGTGGCGGTCCGTTGACGCTCGGGTTCGTGTTCGGGCTGCTGTTCATCGCTGCGGGCGCGGGACGCTCCTACATCACCTGGAGGCACCTCTGATGCTGCGCCGCGGCTTAGGATCGCCGGCCCTGTTCGTGATCGTCTGGACGTCGCTCGCGAGCGCGTTGTACTTCTCGCTCGGCGTCGTCGCCGAGAACGCGCTCGGGCTCACGCCGCTCGTGTTCCTCGGGGCGGCCGTGTTCTTCGTGCTGACGACGATGACCTACGTCGAGGGCGCGTCGATGCATCAGGAGGGGGCGGGGGCGACGGTGTTCGCGCGCTACGCGTTCAACGAGCTGTGGAGCTTCGTGGCCGGCTGGGCGGTGCTGCTGGACTTCCTCATCCTCATCGCGGTCACCGCGTTCGTGGCGGCCAACTACGTCGGCGCGTTCTGGACGCCGCTGGGGGAGGGGGCACCCGAGGTGATCATCGCGCTGGCGATCGTCGCCTACGTGGCGGTGCGCAACGTCCGCGGCATCGGCGGTGAGTGGCGCGACCGCGCCCTGATCCTCGTCGTGGCCGATGTCGTGCTGCAGCTGGCGATCATCGTCACCGGCGCGGTGCTCGTCGTCGACATCGGCTCGATCGTGGACTCGATCGAGCTCGGCACGGCGCCGCGCTGGCGCGACACGATCTTCGCGCTCACCGTCAGCACGATCGCGTTCACGTGCCTGGAGTCGGCATCCGGGCTCGCGGGCGAGGTCAGGGTGGGCCGGCGGGGCCTCAAGCGACTGATCCTGGCGGCGACGGCGTCGGTCACCGTCATCTACGTGGGCATGGCGCTCGTGGCCGTCGCGGCGCTGCCGGTGACCCCCGGAGCGGGTCCGCTCACGGGCGACGCGCTCGACGCGCCGATGATCGCGGTCGTCGAGCGCTTCGAGCCGCACTGGCTGTCGGACGGGTTCGTCTACGTGACGGCCGCGCTCGCGGCGATGACCCTCGTCGTCGCCGCCAACGCCGCGATGCTCGGGCTGTCACGCCTGGCGTACTCGCTGGCGACCAACCGCCAGATCCCGAGCGGGGTCGGGCGTCTGCATCCGTCGTTCGGCACGCCGTACGTCGTCATCGTCAGCGGCGCGATCCTGGCCGCAGCGCTGGTCGTCCCGACCGATCTGGAGTTCCTCGCCGGCATCTACGCGATCGGGGCGATGCTCACGTTCCTGATCGCCCACGTGTCGATCTGCGTGCTGCGCTACCGCGAGCCGGAGAAGCCGCGCCCGTACCGGATGCCGCTGTCGGTGCGGGTCGGCGGCGGCGACCTGCCCCTGCCCGCGGTCGGCGGGGCGGTGATGGCGGCTGTCGCGCTCGTGACGTTGCTCATCTTCCATGAGGGCGCGCGCTACATCGGCGTCCTGTGGATGACGGGTGGGATCGCGCTCTACGTCGGGTACCGCCGCGCGCACGACCTCCCCGTGTTCACCCGCGTCGTCATGCCCGAAGCGGCGCTGCGCCCCGAGCACGTCGAGGATTCGGAGTACGGCTCGATCCTCGTCCCGATCCTCGGCACCCCGCTCGACGACGACATCGTGCAGACGGCCGGACGCCTGTCGGCCGCCCAGCACGAGGACCGCGCGGAGGGCGCGGGAGCAGTCATCGAAGCGCTGTGGGTCTTCGAGGTCCCGCTGTCGCTACCGCTCGACGCGCGGCTGCCGGACGAGGAGATCAAGCGCGCCCGCCGCGCGCTCGCGCGCGCAAAGGCGGTGGGGGAGGAGTACGAGGGCGTCGAGGTCGCGACGGCGACGATCCGCTCGCGGCGGGCCGGGCAGGCGATCGTGGCCGAATCGATCCGGCGCGGGGTCGATCTCATCGTTTTGGCGGCCGAAGAGCCGTCGCGCATCCGCGGCGGCGCGATCCTCGGCGGCATCGGCGGGCCGCTGGACAACTTCGTAGGGGATGTCACGAAGTACGTCGTGCGCAAGGCACAGTGCCGGGTGATCTTGACCGCGCCGCCGGAGGGCGAGATGCCGCGGCGCGCCGGACCGCCTCCGGACGACGCTCCGTGAGCGCTGCCCGGTTCGCGGGCAACCACTAGCATCACGGCCATGATGGTCCTGGTCGTCGGTGCCGGGCGCGTGGGCTCCTCTGTCGCGAAGTCTGCACTCGCAGCCGGCCACACCGTTTCAGTGCTCGACGAGGATCCTCTCTCGCACGAGCGGCTTGACGCTGGCCAGCCCACCTCGTGGGAGGACGCCGGCGGGCGCTTCACCGTGGGCACGGCGATCGAGATCGACGCGCTGCTCGCCGCCGGGATCGAGGAGGCCGACGTCTTCATCTGCTCGACCAACGGCGACAACACGAACCTCACCGTCGCCCAGATCGCCCAGCGGCGCTTTGGGATCCCGCGCGTCATCGTCCGCGTGCTCGACCCGGCGCGGTCGGAGTGGTACGCCGCGCAGGGCCTGCACACGATCTGCCCGACGAAGGTGGCGATCGAGATGTTCGAGAACGCCGTCCTCGAGCCGATCGAGCGCTGATGTACGTCATCGTCGTCGGCGGCGGGAAGGTCGGGCTCAACCTCGCGCGGGAGCTCATCCGCAACAGCCAGGAGGTGACGCTAATCGAGCAGGACCGCCGCGCGTACCTGCGCATCGAGCAGGAGCTCGAGCACGCAATCCAGTACGGCGACGGCACGGAGCTGTGGGTGCTCGAGCGCGCCGGCATCCAGCGCGCCGACCTCGTCGTGGCGGTCACCGGCGACGACGAGGACAACATCCTCATCTGTCAGGTGGCAAAGGAGAAGTACCTCTGCGAGCGCGTCATCGCGCGCTGCAACAACCCGCGCAACCTCCAGCACTTCAAGCTTCTGGGCATCGGTCCGGCCGTGTCGGCGACCGACCTGATCCTCAACATCATCGAGCACGAGGTGCCGGGCCACGGCCTCGTCCACCTGCTCGACCTGCCCGACGAGCAGCTCGAGATCATCGAGCTCGAGGTCGTCGACGGCGCGCCCGCGGCCGGCCGCCCGGTCTCGGACATCGAGCTGCCGGAGGGCAGCCTCATCATCTCCGTCCTGCCGCGCGGCCAGGCGGGCTTCGTGCCCAAGAGCGACACGATCATCAAGCCCGGCGACGAGGTCCTCGTGGTCCTCGATCCGGGCCTCGAGGACGCGATCACCTCGCAGTTCGCGCCCAACGGCGGCGGCAGCGCGAATCGCTAGCGCGAAATCACCGCGCGATAGCCCCACAGCAGGATCATCACGCCGATGACGGCGCCGATGAGCCCGCCGAGATCGAACATCTCGTTGTCGCCGACGCCGAGCAGCTCGGTGAAGACGAGAAAGCCGACGACCGAGCCGGCGAGGCCGAGCAGGATCGTGGCGAGGACCCCGCCGGGGTCCTTGCCGGGCATGAGCGCCTTGCCGACGAAGCCGGCGACGAGGCCGAGGATGATGGCTCCGATCATGGGGGCAGTGTACCCGCGGCCTCCTCAGCGGCCCTCACGCAGCCTGCGCATATGGACGTTCATGGTGTTGCGCGCGACGCCCAAACCTCGGGTCTGGCTCGGACCGAACGCGGCAGGCGCGGGGTTATACTTGGACGTCCGGTGCCGGATAGGGTAATTGGCAGCCCGCCTGGTTCTGGTCCAGGTAGTCTAGGTTCGAGTCCTAGTCCGGCAGTTTGAATCCCGGGCCTGTGGCGCGTCCAGGGCCTCGTCGGGACGAAGAGAGGATGGTCCTCGTGCCGCGCTCGTCGGCAGCGCGCGCAGCGGGTGGTGCGGCCACCTGCGGGCGACGTTGCTCACGCGGCTGCCTGCTCCATCCAATCGCGGTGCAGGCGCCAGTAGGCGCCCTGCGCATCGAGCAGCTCGTCGTGCGTGCCCTGCTCGACGATTCGCCCGCTGTCGAGCACGACGATCCTCGATGCCTGGCGGATCGTCGACAGGCGGTGGGCGATGACGATCGACGTGCGGCCCGCGACCAGCCGCCGAAGGCCGGACTCGATCCGGCCCTCGGTGTGCAGGTCGACCATCGACGTCGCCTCGTCGAGGATGAGGATCCGCGGATCGGCCACCAGAGCGCGGGCGAACGCGACGAGCTGGCGCTGCCCTGCCGACAGTTGCGTCCCGCGCTCGCCGACGGGCGTGTCGTAGCCGAGCTCGAGGCGTGAGATGAACTCGCCGGCGCCGACCGCGCGCGCCGCGGCGCGGATCTCGTCCTCCGTGGCGTCGGGCCGGCCGAACGCGATGTTCTCGCCGATCGTGCCACTGAACAGAAAGCCCTCCTGGGGAACGATCCCGAGCTGGCGGCGCAGCGAGGCCTGCGTCACCGAGCGCAGGTCCTGGCCGTCGACGAGCACCGCTCCCTCCGTCGGGTCGTAGAAGCGCGCGACGAGCTTGGCGATCGTCGACTTCCCGGCGCCGGTCGCGCCGACGAGCGCGACGGTCTGCCCCGGCGGCACGTGCAGCGACAGGTTCTCCACCGCCCACACCGCGTCGTCGCCCGAGCCGTAGCGGAAGCTCACGTCGCGCAGCTCGATCTCGCCGCGCAGCGCGCCGAGGTCAGCGGCGTCCGGCGCGTCGACAAGGTCGGGCTCGACGTCGAGCAGCTCGAAGATCTTGTCGAGCGCAGCCATCCCGGACTGGTAGGTCGTGTAGACCTGCGAGAGCTGCTGGATCGGGTCGAAGAAGCCGTTCAGCGCAGCGATGAAGGCCACGAGCACGCCGATGGTCACGTTGCCGTCGATCACCTGCAGGCCGCCGTAGAACAGGATTCCCACCGTGGCGATCGCGCTGAGCAGCTCGACCGCCGGGAAGTACGCCGCGTTGAGGTAGACCGTCGACATGTTTGCGTCGCGGTTGGTCTCGTTGAGCTCGCGGAAGCGTTTGCGCTGCTGCGGTTCCTGCCCGAAGGAGAGCACGATCCGGATGCCTGACAGCGACTCCTGCAGATACGCGGTGATCGCCCCGATCGTCTCGCGCGTGCGGGCGTACGCATCGGCCGAGACCAGGCGGAACGCGAGCGAGCCGAGGGCCATGATCGGGAAGATGAGGAAGGTCAGCAGGGCCAGCTCGAGGTCGAGCAGGACGAGGATGACCATCGTGCCCAGGAGCGTGAGCGTGCTGCCGAAGAGCGTCACGATGCTGTCGGTGACGAGCGAGTCCAGCGCCTGGACGTCGTTGGTCATCCGCGAGATGAGCTGCCCGGCCTGGCGGCGCTCGTAGAACCCGATCGGCTGTGACTGCAGATGGCGGAAGATGCGCAGGCGGAGGTCCTGCAGGGCGCGCTGCCCCACCCAGCCCACGAGATATGTCTGGGCGTAGGAAGCGCCCCAGTACACGAGCGCGCTGACGACGAACGCGACGACGACGAGGTTCAGCGTCGAGATGTCGCCCTGCTTGATCCCGTCGTCGATCGCGAACTTCGCCAGCGGTGCCGGCGCGAGCGCAGCCGCGGTGGCCGCGATGAGCGCCACGAACATCGCGATGACCCGGCCGCGGTAGGGGCGCAGGAGCGCCGCGAGGCCGCGCACCTGCCGCCCGCGCCCACCGGTCCGCCGCCACCGGCGCCGGATATCGTCGCGTAGGCCTTTCATAGGCCAGCCACCTCGGGCTCGCGCGGCTTGCGGGTGAGGAAGACCTGGTCGGGCAGCCCCTTCTCGACGATCTCGGCGTAGAACGGCGAGCGCTTGAGCAGCTCCTCGTGCGTGCCGTGATCGAGCAGCTTGCCCTCCTCGAGCACGGCGATCTCGTCGGCGAGCGCGATCGTCGACAGCCGGTGAGCGATGACGAACGTGGTGCGCCCCTGCATGAGCTCCACGAGCGCGTGCTTGATCTGCTGTTCGGTCGAGGCGTCGACCGACGACGTCGCGTCGTCGAGGATGAGGATCCGCGGATCGGCGAGCAGGGCTCGCGCGATCGCGATCCGCTGGCGCTGCCCGCCGGAGAGCGTCAGGCCGCGCTCGCCGATACGGGTCTCGTAGCCGTCGGGCAGCGCCGTGATGAAGTCATGGGCCTGGGCGCCGCGGGCGGCGGCGACGATCTGCTCGTCGGTCGCGTCCATCCGCGCGTAGGCGATGTTGTCGTGGACCGACGCGCTGAAGAGGAACGGGTCGTCGGTCACGACCGCGATCTCACGGCGCAGCGAGCGCGGATCGACGTCGCGCACGTCGGCACCGTCGACGATCACCGCTCCCGCGGTGACGTCGTACAGCCGCGAGACGAGCTGCACGAGCGTCGTCTTGCCCGAGCCGGTGGCCCCGACGACGGCGATCGTCGAACCGGCGGGCACCGTCAGCGTCACGTGGTCCAGCGCAGGCTCGGTCGCGCCCTCGTACCGGAGCGTCGCGCCACGCAGCTGCACGTTCCCGGAGCCCGGCGGCAGCGGCCCGGCGCCGGCCGGTGCGGTGATAAGCGGCTCGCGGTCGAGCAGCTCGAAGATCCGCCTGCCCGAGGCGGTCGCGCGCTGCGACAGCCCGAGGATCCAGCCGACGGTTCGCATCGGGCCGAGCAGCGCGAGGAGGTACGCATAGAACGCGGTGAACTCACCGAGGCTCAGGCGCCCGTCGATCACCGCCCGGCCGCCGAGGAACAGCAGCAGCGCCAGCCCGATCTGCGGCAAAAAGCCGATGAACGGGTTGTAGAACGCGCGCAGCCGGGTCGAGATCATCGACTGGTCGAAGACCTTCGAGACGCTGTCGCGGAAGCGCTCACGCTGCAGCTCCTCGCGGGCGAACGCCTTCACGACGCGCACGCCACCGACGTTCTCCTCGACATCGGCCGTGAGCTCGGCGATCCGCTGCTGGACCTCCTGGAGCGCCGGCCGCGCCTGGCGCCCGTAGCGCTGGGCGATCCACACGACGAACGGCACGGGGGACAGCGCTACGAGCGCGAGCAGCGGATCGATGATGAGCATCGCGGTCGCCGCGAACAGGATCGTCAGCCCCGATTGCGCGATGAGGACCAGGCCGTAGCCCAAGAAGAAGCGGACCGCCTGAAGATCGACCGTGGCCCGCGACATGAGCTGCCCGGTCTGCTGGCGGTCGAAGAACCCGAGTTCCAGCGCGAGCAGGTGCTCGTACACGCGGTTGCGCAGGTCATATTCGACGCCGAGCGACACGCGCCCGGCGATCAGCCGCCGGGTGACCGTCAGCGCGAGGCGCACGACTCCGGCGGCCGCGATGAGCAGCGCGAGCAGCTTGAGCTTGTCGCGGTCGCCGGAGTCGATGGCGTTGACCGCGGCGCCGGTCAGCGCCGGGATCGCGACCGTCGCGGCCATCGCAACCGCCGCCAGCACTCCGGACAGCCAGACGGCTCGCTTGTATGGGGCAAGAAAGCCGAGCAGGCGCCAGAACGTCGTCACGGGGCGCCATTATAGTTGCTTGGGCAACAATCCAAGGTCGAGCTGGACGGTCCAGCGCCGGTTCGGGTTACGCTCGCTCCATGCCCGCCCCGCCCGTGGGACTCTGCGACAGCTGCCGCCACCAGCGCGTCGTGCGCAACACGCGCGGGTCGTCGTTCTCGCTCTGCGAGCGCTCGCGCGAGGACGACCGCTATCCGCGCTATCCGCGCCTCCCCGTGGTCAGCTGTCCGGGGCATCGACCGCGCGACGAGGACGGCGGCGCATGAGGATTCGCGTGGCCTTGGCGCTGGGCGTGCTCGCGCTGGCCGGGTGCGGCACGGACTACGCCGAGGTCCCGAACGCCCAGACGGCGGCGGCCACGAAGTGGCGCGCCCTGCGCTCCTCGACGATCGCTCGCACGGAGGTCGCGGCGGCGCGCATCGGCACGAACGTCTACGTCGTGGGCGGGTTCGCCGCGCCCGATGGGAGGACGAGCGCGGCGGTCGAGCGCTACGACCTCACGCAGAACAGCTGGACACAGGTCGCGCCGCTGCCGGTCGCGGTCAACCACGCCGCCGCCGTGGCGTACCGCGGCGACCTGTACGTCGTCGGCGGCTACACCGATCCGAACGGCCTGAGCCGCGAGACCAACGCGCTGCAGCGCTACGACCCGCAGACGGACACGTGGAGCCGCCTGAGGGATGCGCCGACGGTGCGCGGCGCGCTCGCGGCCGGCGTGATCGGCAACCGCCTCTTCGCGGCCGGTGGCGCCGTCGGCGGCGGGCCGCTCGGCACGCTGGAGATCTACAGCTTCAAGACCGGCTCCTGGTCGACCGGTCCGTCGATGCGCCTGGCGCGCGAGCATCTCGCCGCGGCGGTCCACCGCGGATCGTTCTACGTCCTCGCCGGCCGCGCCGCGGGCAAGGGCAACTACGCGGTCGTCGAGCGCTACGTGCCCGCCGGGCGCCGCTGGCTGCGCGTGCGCAAGATGCGCAAGGCCCGTGGCGGGATCGCTGCCGCGACGGTCGCGGGGCGGATCGTGGTCGTCGGCGGCGAGGAGGGGGCGGGGACGATCGCCGAGGTCGAGTCCTACGACCCGCGCCGGCGGCGCTGGCGCTGGGAGCGCAAGCTGCCGACGCCGCGCCACGGCCTCGCGGCCGTCGCCTACCGCGGCAGCGTCTACGTCCTCGAGGGCGGGCCGACGCCGGGGCTGAGCTACTCGCGCAGCGTCGAGGCGCTGCGGATCGCGCCATGACCGCCGCCGAGCCGGTCCGCTGCTGGCCGATAACCGACCCGCTGTACATCGCCTACCACGACGAGGAGTGGGGACGGGCCGTCCGCGACGACACGAAGCTGCTCGAGCGACTGTGCCTGGAAGGCTTTCAGTCCGGCCTGTCATGGCTGACGATCCTGCGCAAGCGACCGCGCTTCCGCGAGGCCTTCGCGGGCTTCGATCCACACGCGCTCGCGAGCTTCACCGAGGACGACGTCGAGCGGCTCATGAACGACGCCGGCATCGTGCGCAACCGCAAGAAGATCGAGGCGACGATCGCCAACGCGCGCGCGACCGTGGCGCTTCAGGAGGCGGGGGAGACGCTGACCGACCTGCTGTGGTCCTTCGCGCCGCCGCTATCACAAGCACCGGCCGGGCTGCACGACATGCCGGCCTCCACGCCGCAGTCCAAGGCGCTCGCGCGCGAGCTCAAGCGCCGCGGCTTTCGCTTCGTCGGCCCGACGACCGCCTACGCGCTCATGCAGGCCTGCGGCCTCGTCAACGACCACGTCGCGGGCTGCATCGTGCGCGACGAGGTCGAGCAGGAGCGACGGGGAACCGCTTCGCGCGCTTCGGCGCCGCGCAGGTGATCACGTCCGCCAGCGCGTCGGGATCGTTTCGGCCGTCGGCCTGATCAGCGATCGCCGCGGATCTTCGCGAAGAGCCTGCTGAAGAACACCGCGATCTTCTGGCGCAGCGGCTCCTTCGCCTTGGCCTTGACCGCGCCCAACTCGCGCAGCCGCGACTCCGACGGCTTCGGCGGACTGCCGCCGACTGTGCTCGTGTAGACGTCGTAGTGCTTGGCGGGATCGAGCGGGATGTCCGTTGTCACGCTGCCGACGCCGCTGGGATCGAAGTCCTCGACGTTGTGGGTCTTCGGCGGGATGCCCTTCTCGTCGCGCGAGTTCACCGTCACGACGACCTCGATCGGGCGCGGGTTGCGCTTCGTGAAGTCGTAGTCGATGCGCAGCTTGCCCTCGTCGCGGGCGATCTGGACATCCGGCGCGACCTGCGCCTTGGCGAGCGTCGTCTCGGTCGCCTCGTTGAGCCAGTCGTTGGGCTTGGCCCACTGCTTCTTGCGACCGGGGCCCGTGGGCGCGTTGGAGTGCAGCCCGAGCTTGTCGTCGGGGTTGGGCTTCGTGTCGCCCCAGCGGCCCTTCCAGCGCATCCACGCGTGCGTGTCGGCGCCGATCAGCTCGAGCTCGAGCGGATCGGGCGCTCCGCGCTTGCCGTCGGCGAGGTCATACCACGCCTCGGTCTGGTGAAAGCCCGGCTCGAAGTAGGAGGCATGAGAGCCGCGCCCGACGTAGACGACCGGGCGCTCACCGACCTTCTCGACGCCGTCCCACGGGCGCTTCTCGCCGTAGCGATGCTGGGCGTACACGGCGAGGTCGGGGTGGTCCTCGGTCGGGTGCATGCGGATCTGCACCATCTCCCAGTCGCCCTCGTGCGTGCCCGCGCTGAACGCGAGCTGGTAGTCGTTGTAGAAGTACCAGAACCAGTACTGCAGCCAGAGGCGGTCGTTGTGCTCGACCGTGCGGCCGTACATGCGGTTGTTGAGCTCGGGGCGCTGCGTGCGCAGCTGGATGTACTCCTCGCGGTAGTTCTTGCCCGGGTTGCCGATGATGTCGCCGTCCTCGAACTGCGCGCCGTTCTCGTAGCCATCCGGGCCGAGGAACGCGAGCGAGAGCGCGTCGCCCGCCATCGCGACGACCTGGCCCTTCGTGCCGTCCGACCGGTCCTTGCGGCGCAGCTCGTTGCCCGGGCAGTCCGTCCACTGCTGGGCGCTGTCGACGAAGTACTGCTCGTTTGAGTCGTAGCGCAGTACGGGCTGAAATCGCTTGAGCAGGTCGTCGTGCGCGGCCACCCGGTCCCCTTCCTCTGCGAGATGTCGCGATCGGCACGGCGACCATAACGCCTTCGAGGTCCTAGACGAGCGTTATCTCCGGGTTGTCGATCGCGATCGGCTCGGCCTCGTGCAAACGCTTGCGGAAGTAGTCCTCCGGGGCGAGCTCGCCGAGCGCGATGAGGACGATGCGCAGGATGCCCTGGTGTCCGACGATCACCGGGCATCGCGCCGTGGCGACTACGTCGGCGGTCGCGGGGCGGGCGCGCTGGAGGGCGTCACCGAGCGGCTCGCAGCCCGCGACGGTGGATCCAAACGGATCGTTGCGCCATGCACGGAACGCGTCGCCGAAGCGCGCGGTCGCCTCGTCGCGGTCGAGGCCCTCGAACGGGCCGTAGTCGATCTCGATGAGACGCTGGTCGATATGCAGCGGCGCGCCGGTCGCCTCGGCGATCGCCTGCGCCGTGTCGCGTGCGCGGCTCAGCGGGCTGCTGACGACGATGTCGATGCCGGCGCCCGCGAGCTGGGCGCCCGCGGCCCGCGCCTGCGCGCGGCCGCGGTCGGTGAGCACGATGTCGGACTGGCCGGAGTAGGCCTTGCGCGCCGAGCTCGCGGTCTGCCCGTGGCGGACGATGTAGAGGCGCTGCGCGGTCAAGCGGTCCGCTCGGGCTCGACCCACCGGCGCTCGGCGTCGGCGGTGCGCACCGCGTCGTAGAGCGCCTGCACGCGCAGCGCCTCGTCGAGCGACGGGTCGGCCGCGGCGCCCTCGCGGATGGCCGCGTGGAACTTGCGTGCGACGCGCGTGAACGCATCCTTGGAGCTCGCGTCCAGCGGTCCCTCGCTCTGGAGGTCCTCGCCGGCGCGGCCCCACCACAGGCGCTTGTCCTCGTCCAGGCGAACCGTGCCCTCGGCGCCGTGGACCTCGATCGTGTCGCCGCGCTTGTGACGCGCGGTCGCCGTGAGGCTGATGTGACCGAGGCCGCCGCCGGCGAAGCGCAGGAGGATCACGTAGGCGTCCTCGGCGGTGACGTCGCGCGGCGTGCCGTCTGCGTCCTCGCGCGGCGAGACGCCGACCTCGGACGCAGCTGCCACCGCTTCGACCCCGCCGAACGCCTCGGCGACGAGATCGAGGTCATGGACGCCGTAGCCCTGCAGACGGCCGCCGCCGAGCGTCGCGTCCTGCACCCACGTGAACCCGCGGGAACCGGGCTCGGCGTGGTCGTCGTGCACCAGCTCGATCGACACCATCCGCGGCCGGCCGGCGACCTCGCGCACCCGCTCGATCAGCCGCTCGCGCGTCTCCTGGAGGCGGCGGCCGTAGTTGACCGCTCCGACCACGCCCGCGTCCTCGATGGCGGCGACGACCGCGCGGGCCTGGGCGAGGTCGGACGCCAGCGGCTTCTCGCACAGCACGTGCAAGCCGCGCCGCGCGGCGGCGATCGCAACGTCGGCGTGCATCACGACCGGCGTGGCGACATGGACCGCCTCGAGGCCCGGGTGGGCGAGGACCGCGTCGAGATCTGCGCTGCCGAGCTCCAGGCCGTGCTCGGCAGCGAGCTCCTGCGCGCGCTCGGGCCGGCGCGACCACGCCGCGACCGGCTCGAACTCGCTCAGCTCGCCGTAGACCGGCAGCGGGACCTTGGCGCCGTAGCCGCCGCCGATGACGGCGATCCTGACCGGCGCCGAGGCTGCGCTCACGGGACGGGGTCGACGATCAGCGTCGTCAGCACCATCTCGTCGAGTCGCAGGTCAGCGCCCGACGAGGCTCGCGCCTCGACGGTGACCGTATGCGGGCCCGCCGGCAGGTTGGGGCTGTGGCGCTGGAAGCTGTGCGATTCCCACGAGAAGTCGTCCTCGGCGCCACCGTTTGAGGAGTCAAAGGCGAAGTCCGCGCTCGTCGCCGGCAGCAACTCGACGCCGTCGACGAGGATCCGGACAGTGCAGAATGTCTCCCCGTCGCCGCGGCAGCGTGACTCAGCGGAGAACGTCGCGATGACGCGTCGTTGTGATCCGGCCGGCACCGTGACGATTTGCTGAATGCTCGGGATGTCCTGGAAGTTCACGGTGCTGAAGGTGCTCTCGAGGCCTCGGTCGGTGACGGTGACCGGCAGGCTGGCGGCGCCGGGCGCTCCCTGGATCCCCTGCGCGCCCTGCGCGCCCTGGGCTCCCGTTGCGCCGGTCGCGCCCGCCGAACCCCTGTCGCCCTTCCCCCCGGCGGGCAGCTGACCGGGTTTGAAGTCCTTCGCGAGCAGCGAGCGGTCCTTCACCTTCGTGCTGCTGACCGCGTTCCTGCCCAGATCCTTCGACTTGACCTGCCCGTCCTTGATGTCCCTGCTCGTGATCGTCGCGGCTGCGTACGACGTGCCGCCGAGCGCCACGACAAGCGCGAGCGTGGACGTGACGTTGGCGTACCTGCTGCCTGCTCCATGAAGCTTCACGGCGATCTCCTCCGGTCGTTGCGGCGCTGCGCCGCCCTTCCCCGCGCCGCGCGGGCGCATGTCCATCAACCAACGATGCGGCCGCGGGCTTCTTCCAGTGCTACGCCGCCGGCGCGCCCGCGTAGCACGACCTGATCACCGTCCGCGAGCCACCGCGCGCCGGCGAAGAGCTCTGCCAGCGACCCCTCCGTGCCGGCCTGTGGACCGCTGATCGTGCCGGTGGCGATGAGGTCGCCGGCGGTCAGCGCGGCGCCGCCGGAAGTCATATGGGCGAGCATCTGCGCCGGGGTCCAATAGAGGCCGGCGGCCTCGGGGCGGGAGATGACCTCGCCGTTGAGCTCTATCTCGAGCGTCGCGTCGAGCAGCCACGGCTCGGCCGCGCGCAGGTGCTCGGCGGGCTGGGGAGCCTGCGTCGGCGGCGTCACGCGCGCGGTGTTCAGCGCTGTGAGCGGCGTGATCCACGCCGACATCGTGGTCGCAAAGGACTTGCCGTTCAGCGGCCCGAGCGGCTCGTACTCGAAGCGCTGGATGTCGCGTGCGCTCCAGTCGTTGACGAGCACGACGCCGAAGATGTGCTCCTCGGCGCGGTCGATCGCGATCGGCCCGCCGGTTGAGGGACCGCACACGTAGCCGAGCTCGCACTCGAGGTCGAGCTCGCGCGTGGGCGCGAGCTCACCGGGGGAGATCACGCCGCGCGGGCGGGCGATCGGCGACCCGCTGACGACGATCGACGACGAGCGCCCGTGGTAGCCGACGGGGATGTGGCGCCAGTTCTCGCGCACGGGCGGCGTGCCGGGCCGGAAGATCCGCCCGAAGTTCATCGCGTGCTCGAGCGAGGCGTAGAAGTCGACGATGTCCGTGACGCGGACGGCGAGGACGGGCTCACATTCCTTCAGGGGCACGCGGGCGCGGGCGGGCGCGTCGGCGGCGGCAGCCTGAACGGCGCGCCACGCTGCGGGACCGAGTTCGATGAGGTCGTTGAGGGTGGGAGCGCGCGCGGCGTGCGCGACAACGGGCTCGAGCTCGAGCGCCGACACGTGCACGACGTCCTCGCCGGCACGCAATGCCGGCCGCGGCACGCCGCCCCGGAAGCGCACGACGCCCCACGGAAGCTCGCCGCTCATCGCCTCACCGTACGCGGTCGTGTCGCCGCAAGCGCGCTATGCGATGCGTTAGCCGACACGACCGGCCGGGGCGGGGGCGAAAAGCGCAGTCGTGTCGCCTTAGGTATCTGCATGGGCGCTTTGTTCGACACGATCGGTCAGATTGCTGCGGGCCAGCATGGTCGCGTGACGTACGCGCAGCTCCGCGCGGCCGGTGCGGATCGCAACCGGATCACCCGCTGGTGCGCCGATGGACGCCTGCGGCGGGTTCATCGCGAGGTATACGCCGTCGGTCATGAGGCGCCGTCGCTGAATGCCGATCTCATGGCCGCCGTGCTCGCGTGTGGTGAGGGAGCCGTGGCGAGCCATCGCTCGGCCGCGCACGCACTGCGCATCCTGCGGGCGCGACCCTCTCGACCGGAGGTCACCGTGCCGACCACCGCTGGTCGTGCCCGCCCGGGGATCAGAATTCACCGGGTCCGATCGCTGCCCGAGGACGACACGGAGAACGTCTTCGGTGTCCCGATGACGAAGGCCGAACGGGTGCTGCTGGATCTCGCGCCGTCGCTCTCCCTGCCCGCGTTGACGCGTGGATGCCACGAGGCATGGATATGGCAGCGGGTGTCGGTGGTGCAGGTCAAGGCCTGCATCGCCCGCAACCCGACGAAGAACGGCGCGCGCAAGCTCCTGCGCGCCATCGGCGCGGACGCCACGCTGAGCGAACTAGAGGACGGGTTCCTGAAGCTCCTGCGCCGCCACGAACTGGCCCTCCCGCGCACGAACATCGACCACGCCGGCGACAAGGTCGACTGCCACTGGCCCGACATCGGCCTCACGATCGAGCTGCTCAGCTTCACCTTCCACGCCACGCGCCAAGCCTTCGAGTCTGACGTCGCCCGTCGCCGCCGCTCCAACCACACCGCCTACACCTGGGGCGATGTCTTCGAACGCGGCGCTCAGACGGCGGCCGAGCTCGCGTGCCAGCTCAACGCGTAGCTCGGATCGTCCAGGTCGCGGGCGAGCGTCGTCAGTCGCAGCGGGCGGAACGTGTCGCACATGACGGCCAGCTCCTCGGTTCGCGAAGCGCCCAACGCGGCTTCGACGCGACCGGGCTGCGGGCCGTGCGGCAGGCCGCTGGGGTGCAGCGTCAGCGCGCCCACGTGCGCCCCGGCGCGCGAGCTGAACTGGCCGTCGACGTAGTAGATGACCTCCTCGGACTGGAGGTTCGAGTGGTGGTAGGGCAGCGGGACCGCGTCCGGATCCCAGTCGAGGTTGCGCGGGCAGAACGAGCAGATCACGAAGTTCGGGCCCTGGAAGGTCTGGTGCACCGTCGGCGGCTGATGCAGCCGGCCCGACTTCGGCTCGAAGTCGTGGATGTTGAACGTGTAGGGGTAGACGTAGCCGTCCCAGCCGACGACGTCGAGCGGGTGGTAGTCCAGGACGAAACGCTGGTGGCCACGGCGCGCGCGGACGATGAGCTCGAACTCGCCGGACTCGCGACAGGCCTCCAACGACACAGGCGGATGGAAGTCGCGCTGGGAGAACGGCGCGTGCTCGAGCAGCTGGCCGTAGCGGTTGCGGTAGCGGTTGGGCGTCTCGATCTCGCCGGGCGTGTGGAACGTCAGCCACGTTTGCGGGCCGTCGTCGCACCGCACGCGGTACGTCGTGCCGCGCGGGATGACGACGTAGTCGTGGCGGCGGAACGCCAGCGTCCCGAACACCGTCTCGAGCACGCCCGAGCCCTCGTGGATGAACAGCACCTCGTCGCCCTCGCCGTTGCGATAGAAGGCGTCGAGGTCCTGCGTCGGCTTGCACACGCCGAGCTCCACGTCGCCGTTGAACATCAGCACGCGGCGCCCGAACACCGGGTCGCCGCCGGGCGGCAGCGGAGCGCTGTCCGTCAGCCGGTGCGCGTGCGCGTCCGGGACCCACTCGTCGAGCGCGATCGGGGTGAACGACCCGACCTGCGCGACGTCGCAGGGCGACCGCAGGTGGTAGAGGATCGACTCGTTGCCCGAGAAGCCCTCGTAGCCCATGACCTCCTCGACGAGCAGCGCCTCGCCGTCGCGCACCTGCACATGACGCTTGGCCGGGACCTCGCCCAGTGCCACGTACCGCATCAGAGATTCCCCCTCAGAGCCTGCTCGCGCTCGATCGCCTCAAACAACGCCTTGAAGTTCCCCGCCCCGAAGCCGCGCGCGCCATGGCGTTCGATGATCTCCAAGAAGATCGTCGGCCGGTCGCCTAGCGGCTTGGTGAAGATCTGCAGCAGGTAGCCCTCGTCGTCGCGGTCGGCGAGGATGCCCAGGCGGCGCAGTTGTGCGAGCGGCTCGGCGATCTCGCCGATGCGTTCGGGCAGCAGGTCGTAGTACGCGTCGGGCGTGCGCAGGAACTGCACGCCGCGCGACTGCAGCTCGGTCACCGTGCGCACGATGTCGGTCGTCGACAGCGCGAGATGCTGCACGCCGGGGCCGCCGTAGAACTCGAGGAACTCGTCGATCTGCGAGCGCCGCTCGCCGGCCGCCGGCTCGTTGATCGGCAGCTTCACGCGGCCGTCCCCGCTCGTGACGACCTTCGACATCAACGCCGAGTACTCGGTCGAGATCGCCTCGTCGGAGAAGTGGACGAGCTCGGTCATCCCGAACACGTCCTCGTAGAACTTCACCCAGCGATCCATCGCGCCGAGCTCGACGTTCGCGACGACGTGGTCGATGCCCGCGAAGAGGTCCGGCTGACTCGGATCGCCAGCGTGGGCGACGGCGACATACCCGGGCAGGAAGGTACCCGCATAGTCCCCGCGCTCCACGAACCGGTGAACCGTCTCACCGTAGGCGGCGATCTCCGCCAGCCGGACCGTCCCGCGCTCATCGCGGAGCTCGTGCGGCTCGACCAGCCCCACCGCGCCGCGAGCGGTCGCCTCGCGGTAGGCGCCGTCAACGCTGGGCACCGAGAGCGCGACGACCTTCACACCGTCGCCGTGCGCGCGATGGTGCGTCGCAACGTCGGTCCCGTCGCGCAGCGCGCCGGTCAGCACGAGCCGGATGCGACCCTGCTCGAGCACGTGCGAAACGCAGTCGCGCCGGCCCGTCTCCAGGCCCGCGTAGGCGACCTCGGTGAAGCTGAACGCGTGGCGGAAGTAGGACGCGGCCTGCGCGGCGTTGCCGACCCAGAGCTCGAGGTGATCAAAGCCGTGCAGCGGCATGAAGTCGCGCCGCTCCAGCGTGTTCAAGCGGTCAGGCGACAGCGTGCTCACGGCGCAACTCCTCGATCGATTCGTCGGTGCAGGTGTCGAAGAAGGTGCCGATCACGGACTCGATCTCGGCGACCGACTCCGCGCGGTACAGGACCGGCTGGTACTGCGTGATGTCGTAGTCGACGGTCCCCATCTCGACGAGGTCCAGGGGTCGCAGCTGCATGGCGCGGAACTGCTCGATTTCGCCGTAGCTGGAGAGGATCCCCGCGCCGTAGGCACGCAGCTCGCCGTCCTCGACGACGACGCCGAACTCCAGCGAGAACCAGAACACGCGTGAGAGGAAGCGCAGGCTCTCCTCCGAGCGCAACCGCAGCGAGGCGCCGCCGGCGCGGCGATGCAGCGCGCCGAAGGTCGGCGTCGCCAGCAGGTGCCCGTGGCCGATGACCTCGTGGATGATGTCCGGCTCGGGCGTGTAGAGCGGCATCGCGGCGTGGCGGACGTACTGCGTGGAGTGGAAGGCGCGGTCGGCCAGCGCGGCGTAGAACGTGCGCAGGTCGACGAGCCCCGCGGCGGGTAGGTACTGCCAGCCGCTGCACGCCACGAGCCGCTCGGAGACATCGTCGAGTCCGGGCACGCGATCCGTCGGCAGCGCGAGGCGGTCGACCGCCGCGCGGTACTCGGCGACGCCATAGCGCTCGTGCAGCGGGGCGAGCTCGCGGCAGACCGTCCGCCAGACCTCCTGCTCGGCCGGCTCGTAGGCGATGACGGGCGCGCGGTCACCGGGCCGCCAGCGCAGCGCCGCGGCCGCGATCTCGTTGCGGCGGCGCCGGTAGTCCGGGTCTTCGGCCCCCGGATGGCCGGCGCCGAGATGGACGGTGACCGCACCGTTCTTGGCGGTCGTCACGGGGGAGTAGAGCTGGGCCTCTTCGAACATCGCTCCCTGCAGAGTGCGCCACGGCCGCTCGACTTGCAAGTCTGCTCACCCGGACAGGTCAAACCGCCCAGGACAACGGGCAACAGCGCCGTAATGCTGGTCAGATTGACTAGCCGGTCGCGCGTAGCCGCCGGCTGAGCTCCGACGGCTCGAGGTCCGGCGAGCGCGCGGTGATCTCCAGCGCGACGATGAGGCGCCGGCTGCCCCCCAGCGCTCGCCGCAGCCGGCGCACCGCCGCGCGCGAGAGCTTCACGCGGACAATCCGCGACTTCGCGGGCTGGAGTGCGATGCGCGAGCGGCTGAGGTTCACCACGACCTTCTTGCGCTTGCCGCGCGGCTTGGAGCGCGGGCTGACCGTGCCGGTGATCGTCACGCGGCATGACGTGTCGCAGCCGACGCGCAGCACCACGGCGCGCCGGCTGAAGAGCTTGGTCGTGCGCACCTTCTTGACGCTGATGACCGGACCGGGCGGGCTTGGCAGCGTGGGCGTTTTCGGCCGCGGCGGGTTGCCGAGCGGCCCGAGCGCCCGGCACGGCACGGTCGCCGGCGCGGTCAGCCGGAACTGCTGGACGCGGTTGTTGTCGCGGTCGGTGACGGTGAGCAGGCCGTTGCAGTCGACGCTCACGCCGGTCGGTCGCACGAACTGACCGGCGCCGGTTCCCTTCTCGCCGAACACCTGCAGCAGCGTGCCGTCCGGCGCGAACTTCTGGATGCGGTTGTTGCCGCGGTCGGCGACCCAGACGTTCTCCGCCGCATCGAGCGCGATGTGCGTCGGCTGCTTGAACTTGCCGGGGCTCGCGCCCGAGCCGCCGAACTGCCGGACGACGTTGCCGGCCGGGTCGTACACGGTGATCCGGTTCTGGGCCTCCGCGACGTACGTGCGCGCGCCGTCGGGCGACACCGCGATGCCGCGGATGAGGCCGGTGCGAGTCCTCGCGCCGAGGTACGTCCCGCCGGTCGTGAAGCGCGCGATGCGCTTGTTGTTGGTGTCGGCGACGTGAATCGTCCCCTTGGCGTCGATGGCCAGGGCGTACGGGTCGAGCAGCCGGCCCGGGCCCTTGCCGATCTTGCCGATGGTGCGCTTCGGCAGCCCCGTCGCGCGATCGAAGACGAAGATCTTCGCGCGGCGCTGGTCGAGCACGTAGGCGTCGCCGCCGGCGTCGAACGCGACCGCGACCGGCCGCAGGATGATCGTCGGGCCGGGGTTCGGCGATCCCCAGACGGTCGCGATGTTCCCGTCGGGACGCAGGAACTGGATGCGGCCGTTGACCGAGTCGGCGACCGCGCGCATCCCGCTCGCGTCGGAGGCGACGCCGACGGGCGTGTTGAAGTTGCCCGTCGCGCGACCCGAGCTGCCGAACGAGCGCTGGAGCCTGCCGATGCGATCGAAGACATCGACGCGGTCGTTGCCGGTGTTCGTCACGTAGACGAGCCCCGCGCGGTCGACCGCGATCGCGCGCGGGAACGCGAGCTTGCCCGGCGCCGTCCCGTAGGAGCCCCAGCGCGCCTTGTACTTGTACCTCGGCTTGGGCCCGTAGCGCACGATGCGCTGGTTGAGGTCATCGGCGACGAACACGCGCCCCGCCGTGTCAACGGCCACGCCGTAGGGGAATTGCAGCTGGCCGGGCTTCGGTCCCGGACCCCTGCCGACCGTGCGGATGAGCTTCCCGTTGAAGTCGAAGATCGCCAGGCGGTGGTTCTGGTCGTCGGCCACGAACAGCCGTGTGCCGTGGACCGTCAGCCCGCGCGGGTAGTTCAGGAACTTGCCCGCGATGATCTCCGCGCCGCCCGAGCCATCCAGGCCGAAGCGCTGGACGCGGTCGTTGACGCTGTCGGCGATGAACAGCGTGCTGCCGGCGACGGCGAGGCCGCCACCGGCGCCCGACGTGTTGCCGTTTCCGGCACCGAAGTGAAACAGGCCGACCGCACCGTGACCCGAACGGCCGAAGGCGTTGAGGAACGTGCCGCCGGCGTCGAAGCGGTTGATCCGGTTGGACTTGCCGTCGGCGACGACGAGCGTGTTGTCGGGAGCCATGACGAGCGCGCCGACCGCGCTCAGCTCGCCGGGCTTGGAGCCCGCGATGCCGATCTCGCGCACGAATCCCCCCGCCGGGCTGAAGACCTGGACGATGTGCGAGCCCTGGTCGCCGACGTAGACCAGTCCGTCAGGGCCCACCGACACGCTCTGCGGGAAGCGCAGGACCCCGCCGCCGCGCTGGCCGGTCTGCGACGAGGCGTAGTACGGGCAGTCCGCCGTCCCCGGGCAGGGGGCCGCCGGCGCGGCGGCCGGTGCGGCAAGCGTCGCAACGCACGCGCCCGCGGCGATCGCTGCGAGACGCAGTCGTCGGCGGTGGGTCGCGGCCATCATGGAGACGAACACACCAAACCACGAGAGTCGCGCTCTGTCCGGCCATGCCACGAGAATTGCCGTCTGGACGTCATGAGCGCGGGCGGCGAGCGAAGGATGGCCAGGACTACCTCGCCGTCGTCAATCGCGTCACGTCGTAAACCGCTGGACCGGCACCACATCCGGTCTTCGACAGCGATACTGGTCAACATGTCCATCGACCGGCTCGACGCGCGGCTCATCGCCACGCTGCGCGAGTTCCCCCGCGTCGGACTGCTCGAGGTGGCGCGCAAGCTCGGCGTCGCGCGCGGCACCGTGCAGGCGCGGCTGGCCAAGCTCGAGGCGCGCGGCGTGATCACCGGCCATGGGCCCGAGGTCGACGCCGAGGCGATGGGCTACAAGATCACCGCTTTCGTCCTCATCGAGCTGGCCCAGGGCGAGCTGGCCACCGCAGTCAAGGCGATGGACGCGATCGCCGAGCTGCTCGAGGCCGATGCGATCAGCGGCCCGCACGACCTCGTCTGCCGCGTCGTCGCACGGGACACCGAGCATCTTCAGGAGATCCTCAACCGCCTGCTCGCCGAGCCGGCGATCCGGCACTGCACGAGCTACATCGTGCTCAGCCGGCAGGTCCCGCCGCGCATCGCACCGCTCGTCGCCGCGGCGGCGGACCCCTAGAGCGCCGCCGGCTGCGCGTCCCAGCCGTCGAACGCCGCCGGTCCCTGCTCCGCGCCCGCGGCCACCATCCACTCCGTCCACGCGTTGATGAGATCGAGCGTCAGCGCCGTCGGCTGGGTCATGCCGACGACGAGCCACGGCGTGTTCTCGTCCATGTCCTCGCGGCGCTCGAACGCCTCGACCTGGTAATCGGTCTCCTCACGCAGGAAGGCGACGAGGCTGCGTGCCTCGGCCTCGCCGGGGGCGAGGTAGACGAAGTCCAGGCGCGCCGGCGTGTGCTCGCCGACGCCCTCGGCGTGCAGCGCTTGGAGCGTCTGGACGTTCTTCTCCAGCTGAAGGTCGAGGATCTTCACGAACCACTGCGTCTCTTCTTCGGTCATCGGTTCGAGCCTAGCGAGCGCGCCGCGATCCACGCCGCGATGACGACGTAGACGGCCGCGAAGCCGGCGAACAGCGGCGCGTGCCCCGCGAGCGCGGAGCCGGCGCCGTAGCCGGCGTAGACGGCGAGGACGAGCACCTCCGTGGCCAGGCCGGCCAAGGAGGTCACCGTCGAGCGGGCCGTGCCGTTGATCGCGTCCTGCAGCCGGGCCTCGACGACGACCTGGATCGCCTGAAACGCGCAGAACGCGACGGCGATCAGAACGAACCCGGCCGGCACTTCGCTCAGCGCGCCGAGCGCAAGCGCCACGGCGGCCGCCGCCAGCACCCCCGCGATCGCGCGAGGCGACAGGCGGCTCGCCCGCCCGGCGAGCAGCCCGCCGGCGCCGACCCCGACGTAGACGAGCAGGACGAGCAGCGGCACGGTCTCGTCCGACACGCCCGTCCCGGTCGCCAGCAGTGCGACGTACTCGTCAAGCGCGCCCCAGATCGCCGCCACCGCGGGCACGAGCACGAGCGCGGCGCGCAGTGCGGCGCTCGCGCGGATCTCGCCGCTGCCCGTCCTGAGCACGGCGGCGTACGCGCGCAAGCCCGACGCGCCGTCGGGGCCGCGCGGCTCGCGGTGCTCGGGCAGCGTCGCCGCGACGGCCGCGGCCGCCACGCAGGCGAGCACGCTGGCCACGCCCACGGCTTCGTAGCCGCCGGCGCCCAACGCAGGCGCCGCGAGCCCGATCGCGGCGGCGCTCGCCAGCGTGCCGATCGCCGTCGCCCGGCCGATGACCTGCGCGTAGCGGGGTGCGGCGCCCAGCCGGTCGAGCTCCTCGTAGGCGAGCGCCTCGAAGGCGCCGGAGATCAGTGCGCCGTTGATGCCCCACAGCACGAAGCCCGCCGCGAACGCGGGGTATGACGGCGCGACGATCCACAGCGCGAAGCGGAGCCTAGTGGCGCGGGGGCGGTTGCGGCAAGCGCGCGGCCGCGCCGCGGGTCAGGCGAACAGCATCGATAAGGAGGTGAGGGACCAATCGCGCAACGCTCCGCACGGCCGCGCGCGGCGGTCGTGTCGCGCGAAGCTCGGATAGCGAGGCCTGCGGCGACACGATCGCGAAGGTTGCCCGCCCCGCCGGGCAACCCCCGCGTTCCTCTTATCGAGGCTGTTCTGAACCCACGCCGCCGTCTCACCGCGCGCGCCGCGCGAGCGCCCGCGGCAGCGGCGGCACGCGAGTCCCTCGCATGGCAGCCTTCGCCGCCGCATATCCCGGCACGCCGTGGACGGCGCCGCCCGGGAATGTCGACGCGCTGCCGATGTACAGCCCGCGGACGGGCGTGCTGTACGGGTTCAGCGATGGCGACGGGCGGAAGATGAGCTGGTCGAGGTCGTAGCTGCCGCCGCCGACGTCGCCGCCGACGAGGTTCTCGTTGCGCCGCTCGAGGTCCGGCGGCGCCATGACGTGGCGGGCGAGGACGAGCTCGCGAAAGCCCGGGGCGAAGCGTTCGATCTGCGCCTCGACGCGGTCGGCGAACGATTCGCGCTCGGCGTTCCAGTCGACGCCCGGTGGCGTGTGCGTGTACGCCCAGGCCGTGTGCTTGCCCGCCGGCGCACGCGTTGGGTCGTGGATCGTCTGCTGGCCGGAGAGCAGGAACGGGTGCTCAGGCAGGTGGCCCTGCGCGATCTGCGCCAGCGCGCCGCGCATCTCGGCGGCGGTTGCGCCGACGTGCACGGTCCCGGCGACCCGGGCGTCGGGGCTGTCCCACGGAATCGGCCCATCGAGGGCCCAGTCGAGCTTGAGCGTCTGCGGCCCGTAGCGGAAGCGCATGACCATGCCCTTGTAGCGCTCGCCGAGCGCGTCGCCCGCGAGCCGCAGCAGCCCGTGCGGGGTCGTCGCCGCGACGACGATCTTCGTCGCGATCCGCTCGCCGCCCGCGATCTCGACGCCCGCGACGCGGCCGCGGTGGACGAGCACCTGCTCGGCGCGGGCGCTCGCGCGCGTCTCGCCCCCGAGCTCGTGCAGGTGCCGGGCGAGCGCGCCGGTGATGCGGCCTGCGCCGCCCTCCGGGCTCGGCCAGCCGACGGCGTGCCCGAGCAGGTTCAGGTACATGCCGGAGATCGCGCTCCCGGCGCTGTCGATCGGCGCGTCGCCGTGCAGCGCCGAGCCGTACAGCCACGCCTCGGCTTCGCCGTGGAAGCGCTCGCGCGCGAGCGTCCTGGCGGACATGAGCAGCAGGCGGACGAAGTCGAGCGTGCCGCCGTACTTCAGCTTCGCGGCGAGCTTCGCCGGACCGGCGACCGGCGGGAAGCCGGCCAGCATCGTCGCGCGCACGGCCTCGAAGTTGTGCAGGTACGGATCGACGAGCTCCTGCCAGCGCGCGCCATCGCCCGCTGCCAGGCCGTCGAGGCTCGCGACGGTTCGCCCGAGATCCTGCGACAGGACGGCGGCCCGGCCGCCGGGGAGCGGGTGCGCCATCGCCAGCTCAGGCTGGATCCAGTGCAGCCCGTGGCGTGCGAGCGGCAGTTCGGCGAGCACCGGGGAGGCGGCCGCCGCGGGGTGGACCGCCGAGAAGACGTCGTGGTGAAAGCCCGGCAGCGTCAGCTCGGCCGTGGCGACGGAGCCGCCGAGCGTCGGGTTGGCCTCGAGCACGAGCACCGAGCGTCCGGCCCGGGCGAGCGTGATCGCGGCGACGAGCCCGTTCGGTCCCGAGCCGATGACGACGGCGTCAGGGCGCGCGCTCATCCCGTCCCGGCGCGCAGGGCGATCTGGTGCAGCATGCTCGAGTTGGGGTGCTCGTCGCCCCAGAAGGACTGTTGTGCGTACCGGCCCTGCGTGCGGTAGGCGGTCTCGAGCGTGATCGGCATGTCGTCCCAGTTTCCCGCGGCGCGCAGGTAGGTCTGACCGTCCTGGTCGAAGAGCAGCAGGCGGTTTCGCCCGCGGCCCATGAAGTGACCCTCGTGCGTCGTCAGCTCGACCGCGAGGCGCGGGGCGCAGCCCGGCGGAAACGGCGGCGGCTGATCGCGCCCGGCGCGCACCATGAGGTCGTTGAGCTCCTCGGCATACCGCGCGATCGGGTCGCTGTCGTCGGCCCCGACCACTCGCGTCGCGGTGACGTACCCGCGCAAGACCGTCGGTGTGCGGGGCGTCAGCGGGGTGATGATCTCGATCTCGAACGCCTGTCCGGCCAGGCCGCCCGACCGTACGGAGGTGAAACGACCGAGATCGCTGGCGTAGTCTGGCCACGTCTCCGGACGCATGATGGCGGCGATGACGCGCTCGGCCGGCGGCGTGGGCACGGGGTCGTAGGTGTGCCAGACCTGCTCGCTGAGCTGGTTGTGTGGCGGGGTCGGCGCGCCGAGCTTGGCGTGGCGCAGCCGGAACTCGGGACGGTAGGACGCGCGGTCGGCCTCGTCTTCGAACGCGATGCCGTGCGCGCGGCGCTCGTCGTCGAGGTAGGCCGCTCCGAACCACGGCCCGAGCAGCCGCTCCGCGCCGGTCATGAGCTGCTCACGATCGAGCGTGCCGCGCGGCGAATGGCTCTTGTCGAGGATCCGGTCGCGGAAGAACGCGCGGTGAAACGCCGCGACGTCGGGGGCATGCAGGCGATGGTGGCCCTTGCGGTGCCAGCGCGTGGTGAGGATGGCCAGCGCGACGCGCAGGTCCTCGACCTCGCGCAGCTCGGGGCTGCGGGCGTAGTAGGCGGCGTTGAGGAAGTCCGTCACCCAGCCCGCGGCATCCGGCGCGCTGACGGTCGTGCCGCTCATGCGCATGAGCCAGGCGGCCGGTGAGCGCGAGGCGCGCCGCGCGACGACCGCCGCGCCGACGAGACCGAGTGCGGTGCTCGCGCCGCGCGCGACGTGCTTCACCGCCATGGGGACCTCGGGCTCGTGGCGTGCATGCCCGATTGAGGCTACGCCAGAAGTGTTGGGCCCGCCGCCCGGCCCGAACGTCCACTGCGCGCGCAACGGTGAGTAGACGAGTGTCCTATCGCCGTTTGGTGTCGAAACTGCGATGAGACCTTATGGATCGCGATGCGCACGCGGGAGACGCCCCCGCCATACATGTTCTCTGGATGAGCGGAGGGCTCGGCTGCGACGGTGAATCGGTCGGAATCACGTCCGCCACGAGCCCCAGCCTCGAGGATCTGCTCAGCGGCGTGATCCCCGGATGTCCGAAGATCGTGCTGCACAACCCGCTGCTGGCCTTCGAGGTCGGCGACGACTTCATGCGGGCGTGGTACGACGCCGAAGACGGCGCACTGGACCCGTTCGTGCTCGTGCTCGAAGGGGCGATCGGCAACGAGCGCCTCAGCGGCGAGGGCCACTGGAGCGGTTTTGGCATCGATCCGATCGACGGTCAGCCGATCACCGTCAACGAGTGGATCGACCGGCTCGCCCCGAAGGCGGCCGCGGTCCTGGCGGTGGGTACGTGCGCCACCTACGGGGGCGTTCCAGCGATGATGAACAACCCGACCGGTGCGATGGGCCTGCCCGACTACCTCGGCTGGGACTGGCGCGCGAAGTCCGGCGTGCCGATCGTCTGCCTTCCCGGCTGCCCGGCGCAGCCCGACAACATGACGAGCATCCTCTACGAGCTTGTGCAGTTCATCGCCGGCAACGGGCCGGCGCCCGAGCTCGACAGCAAGCTGCGGCCGGTCAGCCTCTTCGAACGCACCGTACGCGAGGGCTGCACCCGCGCCGGCTTCACCGAGCAGGGCCTGTTCGCCAAGACGTACGGCAACGATTCGCGCTGCCTGGTCAAGCTCGGCTGCAAGGGCCCGATCACGAAGTGCAACGTGCCGCATCGCGGCTGGATCAACGGCGTCGGCGGCTGCCCGAACGTCGGCGGCATCTGCATCGGCTGCACGATGCCCGGGTTCCCGGACAAGTTCATGCCGTTCATGGATCCCGATCCGTGGGGCAACTTTGGCGCGAACTTCCAGCGCTTTACGTACGGACCGCTTTTCCGTCACTTCCGCAAGCGCAACCTCACGCTGCGCTTTGACGAGGAGCCTGCCTGGCGCAAGCCGGGGCCGAAGCTGCAAAGCGGCTACGCGAAGACCTGAGCGCATGGTCACGATCGGGGAAATCCTCCGCTGGCTCATCTATCGGATGAAGGCCGGCTACTACCGCCTCGCACGCCGGCTGCTGCGCGGCGAGACGCTGTTGTGGCGCTCCGAGCGCCAGTTCCGCGCGCTGCTGGAGTCCGCGCCCGAGGCGATGGTCATCGTCGATGCGCACAGCCACATCGTGCTCGTCAACGGACGCGCCGAGGAGCTGTTCGGCTGCAGGCGGCGGGAGATCATCGGCCAGCACGTGACCGAGCTGT
This sequence comes from uncultured Actinomycetes bacterium, assembly GCA_963705315.1. Taxonomy (GTDB): domain Bacteria; phylum Actinomycetota; class Thermoleophilia; order Solirubrobacterales; family Solirubrobacteraceae; genus CADCVQ01. The sequence goes on along the minus strand of OY970068.1, from coordinate 2,489,956 downwards.
TCCCGAAGCGGATGCGCGCGGAGCACCGGCTGTACATGCGCGGGTACATGCGCGATCCCGACGCGCGGGCGATGAGCGTTGGCGGCGAGCTCTACGGGCTGCGCAAGGACGGCACCGAGTTCCCCGTGGAGATCAGCCTCAGCCCGCTGGAGAGCGATGAGGGACTGCTCGTGTCCAGCGCGATCCGGGATATCACCGAGCGCAAGCGCGCCGTCGCTGAGCTGACCGCGGCCGAGGAGCTGTTCCGCGGGGTCTTCGACGGCTCGCCGATCGGCATGGCGCTCACCGACGAGGCCGGGCGCGTCGTCCGGGTCAACGATGCGCTGTGCGTGCTCACGGGCCGCTCGCCCAAGCAGCTGACCGGCACGCAACTCAACGAGCTGACCCATCCCGAGGACGGCGGCTACGACGGTCGCGCCGTGGCGGCGGCGCTGGCGGGCGACCGCTCGCAGTACAAGATCGAGACGCGCTTCATCCACGGTTCCGGTGAGCACATCTGGGCCGCCGTTCAGACGACCGTGGTGCGCGACCGCGCTGGCGACCCGCTGCGCTTCCTCGTCCAGGTGCAGGACGTCACGCACCGCCGCCGCTACGAGGAGAACCTGCACTTCCTCGCCACGCACGATCCGCTGACGGGCTTGCACAACCGCTCGAGCTTCGCCGGGCAGCTCGACGCGCACGCCGAGATCGTCCGCCGCTACGGCAGCGACGGCGCGCTGCTGCTGCTCGACCTCGATCACTTCAAGTACGTCAACGACACGCTCGGCCACCAGGCCGGCGACCAGCTCATCGCGCGCGTCGCGAAGGTGCTTGGGGGCCGCCTGCGCGAGAGCGATGTGCTCGCGCGCCTGGGCGGCGACGAGTTCGCCGCGCTCCTGCCGCGCGCCGACAGCGAGACGGCCACGATCGTGGCCGAGGGGCTGCTTGACGCGCTGCGCGCCGAGCGGATCGCCGTGCCGGGCGCCGGCGACCGGTCGATCACGGCGAGCATCGGTATCGCGATGTTCGACAACAGCGAGGGCATCAGCGGCGAGGACGTGCTCGTCAGCGCAGACCTGGCGATGTACGACGCCAAGGAGGCCGGGCGCAACCAGGTCGCAATACACCATGCCGGTGAGGCGGCGCAGGCGCGCATGCACGGGCGCATCACCTGGGCCGAGCGCATCCGCGTCGCGATCGACGAGGAGCGTTTCACGCTCGTCGCCCAGCCGATCTTCCACCTCGGCACGTCAGCGGCGACGCAGTTCGAGGTGCTCTTGCGGATGCGCGACGACCACGGCGATCTCATCCCGCCCAGCGCGTTTTTGTCGACCGCGGAGCGCCTCGGGATGATCGGCCAGATCGATGCGATCACCGTGCCCAAGGCGCTGCGGGCGCTCGCGCAGTACGGCCCGACGATCGGCGACCCGCGCATCGAGATCAACCTCTCTGGCGCGTCGATCGGCGACCCGGCGATCCTCGAGCTCATCGAGCGCGAGCTGCGCGAGACCGAGCTCGACCCGTCGCGCGTGATCTTCGAGATCACCGAGACGGCGGCGATCGCGAACATGGCCAAGGCGCGCGAGTTCTCCGAGCAGCTGGCGCGATTGGGGTGTCGCTTCGCGCTGGACGACTTCGGCGCCGGCTTCGGCTCGTTCTACTACCTCAAGCACGTCGGCTTCGACCTGCTGAAGATCGACGGCGAGTTCGTGCGCGAGTGCCGCGAGACGCCGAGCGACCGGCTCGTCATCCAGGCGGTCGTCTCGATCGCACGCGGCCTGGACAAGCAGACCGTGGCCGAGCATGTCGGCGACGCGGAGACCGTTGACCTGCTGCGGCGCCTCGGCGTGGACTACGGCCAGGGCTTCCACCTCGGCAAGCCGGTGCCGCTGAAGGAGTTCCTCGACGAGCTGGCGACCGCCAAGGCGGCGAAGCTCCGGGCGCGGACGCGCCCGCGGCGCCAACTGAACGGCGCCGAGAAGAGCTGAGCTCAGGCGGCCTGACGGTCGCTCGCGGACCGCGATCGCACGCGCCCGCCGGGCTGGCCGTAGAACAGCAAGCGCTCCGCGCCCCAGGCGCCGAAGAACTTCGCCCGGAAGTTGTTGTCGCATTGCGCGATGTGCGGGCCTTCGATTCCACGCTGCAGGCAGATGCAGTCACGCTCGACGGGGCTGAGTGTGTGGTGGTGGCTCATTCTGGGATCTATTTCGGCATCCCGCGCGGGTGGGCTCGACTTTGCATGATTTGAAACAAACAAACGTCGAGTGTCGACGCGCCGTGTGCCTATGAGAGCTCAGCGGAGCGCTTGCTGATACCCGCGCGCGTGAGAGCCGCCCGAGCGTGCTGGGCACTAGTTGCCGGCGAAGGACAGGGCGCTGTCGGCCATCTCGTCGAGGTCGACGCGGATGTCGGCGATCTCGGCGACGGCGCTGGCGACGTAGTCCGTCTTGGCGTCGGCGATCGCAGCGCTCAGGTTCACGATGTACGCGGACATCTCATCCACGCCGAGCTCGAGTGCGTCGATCCGTTCGACCTGCAGGCGCATGTAGCGGGTGCGGGCTTCCGTGGCGGTCATGGCGAGATACTGCCTGAGGCCGCGCGCCGCAGCCAGGGGGCAATCCGTCCAGCGCTGGTGCGGATAGTCGCCGGTCCTGGTGCTCGAAAACAGCATCGATGTGGAACGCGGGAGCGAAGCGGCGCGCTGGCTTCGCCTCGCGCCAGGGCCGACCGACCCCCATCATGTTGATCGTGCAAGTCGGTGCTAGCACGAGCGCTAGCCGGGACTTGCACGTCCGCAATGGACCGCCGCGGCCGGCGCGAGCAGCCGCCGGCAGCCGCGCCTCTCAAGGCCCAGACCGCGGCGACGGATCCGGCCGCGCGGCGGTGCCGCCGGACGGCCGTGATCGACCTGGCGACGCGCGTGCACGACGACCCCAAACCGCGATGCCGGAGAAGCAACCGCGATGCCGGAGGAGGGACTCGAACCCCCGACACGCGGATTATGATTCCGCTGCTCTAACCGACTGAGCTACTCCGGCGGGGTCGGCAAGTCTAGCCCGCGTAACGTCGTTCAGGCCTGGCAGATAGTCTCGCGACGTTCGTCGGGACGGCACACGCACTGGCGCAGAGTCGTATGGTGCCCCTGCCGGTCAAGCGCCTCGGCGGCGCGGCACCAAGATCCCTGGCTGATGGAAGGAACTGCGTGAAGAAGTTCTTCAGGAAGATCAAGAAGAAATTCAGCCCTCTGATGCTGATTGCGGTCGTGCTGCTCGTGCTCGTCCTGGGGGGCGGGTACCTCCTGTTGTCCTCCGGCGACGACGACGACGACGGCGACAAGACCGCGAGCACGACCGGCACCCCGGCCGCGACCACGCCGGGGGACGACAACACCGGAACGCTGACGCAGCCGCCGCCACCGAAGATCAAGCCCGACCCGGCCGTCGGCAAGGAGTTCACGATCGACTCCGACCGCGACGAGAAGGACTATGCCCTCGCGCAGGCGACGGGCTCGATCAAGACGCCCCAGAGCATCAGGCTGCGCATCGGCGCCGCGCCCAAGCAGCCGGTGACCGTCAACTGGAACATCGTCTGCCTGCTGCCGACCGAGGGTGCGAAGTCCTCCGACGACACGTTCACGGTCACGCCGCCGCACGAGCGTGAGCTCAAGCTGCCGGTCACCAACGCGGTGACCTGCACGGCGTCCGCGAACGCGCAGCTCACGCGGGCGGGCCGGGGCCGGATCAAGGTCTTCCTGCTCGGCACCCGGCGCGCCGAGGGGTAGCGCGCCCGGCCCTTGAACGCAGACAGCGCCCCGCGCGATGCGGGGCGCCGTTGCCCACTGCGGGATGTTGCCACCGATCCCGTCAGCTTGTGGGCGCTTCCTCCGGCGCTGGCGGAGGGCCGAACCCGACGGCCTTGATCGTCGGCGCTGTGGCCGCGTCGTCGGGGTTGCAGCGCTCGTTGTCGCGTGTGATCTTGCCCATGACGTGCACGCGGTCGCCGGCGACCGGCGCGTCCTTCGTGCCGTCGTCGTTGGTGTCGGCGAAGCGCGCCCGGACGTCGGTCAGCGTGTAGGTCTGCGTGGTGCCGACGTCCGCCTTGGCGGCCCGGTTGCCGCGCTTGACGTCGACGGTCACGGTGCCGCTGTAGCGGTCGTCCTTGCGGCGCTCGGTGTCGGCGCCCCGCGTCTGCGTCAGGCTGGCGTCGACGAGCAGGCCGCCGGCGTTGTAGCGCACGTTGCAGCGGCGCTTGGCCTTCTTGGCGCCGTGATGGCCGCCCTTCTGGCCCGGACCGTTGGCGTTCGCGCCCTGGCCCTGACCCTTGCCGTTTGCGCCCGGGCGGCCTTCGCCCTTGTGCGCCTGGGCGGGAACGGCGACGGCTACGGCGGCGACGGATGCCAGGATCGCGAGCTTCTTCATCGGAACTCCTCCGTGTCGGAACATGCCCTCTCAACCGCGCGCACACCACGAGGTTGGCTGGTCAGCTCTATCGGCTGGACACATGGCCGACTACTCTCGTCGGCGTGAGCGCCCTCCTCGTCGTCATCGAGCCGAGCCTGTGGATCGGCGCGACGCAGGTGCTCGACCGCGGTCGCTACCTCCTGTAGGCACCACTGGTGCTGCTCGCGATCCCGAACGTCTCCGAAGGCCGCGACCGGGACGCGATCGACGCGATCGGCGCGGCGTTCAGCTCGACCGGCGCGCGCCTGCTCGACGTGCACTCCGATCCCGACCACCACCGCACCGTCTACACGCTCGCGGGAACCGCGGGTCAGCTCGCCCCCGCGCTGGCCGCGGGCGCGGCGGCCGCGCGCGAGCGGATCGACCTGCGCGCCGAGCGCGGCAGCCATCCGCACGTCGGCGCGCTGGATGTGGCGCCCGTCGTCTTCCTCGACGCGCCGCGCCGCGGCGCGGCCTGCGCCGAGGCGCTCGTCGCGGGGGAGGAGATCGGCCGCGCCGGGCTGCCGGTGTTTCTGTACGGCGTCCTCGCGGGCGGGCGCACGCGCGCGCAGCTACGGCGCGGCGGCGCCGCGACGCTGGCGCAGCGCGTCGCCGCCGGGGAGCTCGCGCCCGACTTCGGCCCGGGCGAGATCGACGCGGCGAGCGGCGCCGTGCTCGTCGCGGCGCGAGCGCCGCTCATCGCGTTCAACGTCGAGCTCGCGCCGCCCGCCACCGTCGATGACGCGCGCCGCATCGCCGCGGCCATCCGCGAGGGCGGCGAGGACGAGCTTCCGGGCGTGCGCGCGCTCGGTCTCGCGCTCTCCGCGCGCGGCGGGATCGCGCAGGTTTCCACGAACGTCGAGGACCACCTCGCGGTCCCGCTCGCCGTGCTCGTCGCCGCCGTCGCGCGGCACGCGCCGGTCGCCGGATGCGAGCTCGTCGGCCTCGCGCCCGCTGCCGCGTTCGACGGTTTTCCGCAGGACGTTGCGGTGCGCAACCACCAGACGGTGGAAGAGGCGCTGAGCTGATACTTCGCCCTGCGGTCGCCGGAACCGGCGACCTGCGGCCGACGTCACTAAAGTTGCATTGCCCATGGCGCAGACCAAGAAGAAGCGACGCAGCAAGCACCGCGGCAACGCCGCCGGCGTCATCGAGGCCCGCGGCCGCACGGGGCGCAAGCCCACCGAAGCGGAGCGCAAGGCCGCCGAGAAGGAGACCGCGCGCCGCGACCGCCTGTTCCGCGAGCCGACGTGGCGGGCCGCGTCGAACCGTGCCGCGATCGCGGCCGTCGTCTTCGGCGTGCTGCTCGTGCTCGCCTTCGGCCAGGAGATCGGCCCCGCGGTCGCGCTCACCGCCTTCGTCTTCCTGTTCTACATCCCGCTCGGCTACTACACCGACGCGTTCCTGTACAAGCGCCGCCTGCGCTCCGAGGAGAAGCGCGCCTCTTGACCGACGTCCGGATGTTCACCGTCGGGCCGGTGCAGGAGAACTGCTTCCTCGTCCGGCCGGACGGGGGCGATCACGCCGTCATCGTCGATCCCGGCGAGGAGGCGCCGCGGCTGCTCGCGGAGATCGAGCAGCTCGGGGTGACGCTCGACGCGATCCTCCTCACGCACACGCACTTCGACCACGTCGGCGCGGTCGCGCCGATCGCCCGGGCGACGGGTGCCCCGGTGTACTGCCCGGAGATCGAGGTCCCCGTGCTCCAGGACGTCATGGCCTACGTGCCGTGGCCCGGGTTCGGCCCGTTTGAGTCCTGGGATCCCGAGCACACGATCCAGGGCGGGGAGACGCTCGAGCTCGCCGGCATGTCCTTCGACGTGCTGTTCACGCCCGGCCACAGCCCCGGCCACGTCATATTCGCGACGCGCTCGGGTGAAGACGAGCCGATGCAGCTGTTGTCCGGCGACGTGCTCTTTCAGGGTTCCATCGGCCGCGACGACCTGCCGGGCGGCGACGGCCCGACGCTCATGCGCTCGATCGCGATGCTGCTGGACACGTTCGACGACGACGCGCAGATCTACCCCGGGCACATGGGCCTCACGACGCTCGGCGCCGAGCGCGCGACGAACCCGTTCCTCAGGCAGCTCGCGAACCGGTGAGCGAGAAGCTCCAGGCGCCGCGGGGCACGTTCGACGTGCTGCCGCAGGCCGCGGACGCCCGCGCCGCGCTCGAGGCGACCGCCAAGCGCGTGCTCGAGGGCGCGGGCTACCGGCGCATCGAGACGCCGACCTTCGAGCTGACCGACGTCTTCGCCCGCGGCGTGGGCGAGTCGACGGACATCGTCCAGAAGGAGATGTACACCTTCGATGACGGCGGCGGGCGCTCGGTCACGCTGCGCCCGGAGGGCACCGCGCCGATCTGCCGCGCGTACGCCGAGCACGGGATGCACAAGCTGCCCCAGCCGGTGAAGCTGTGGTACCTGTCGAGCTTCTTTCGCTCCGAGAAGCCGCAGGCCGGGCGCTACCGCCAGTTCTGGCAGGTCGGGGCGGAGGCGCTGGGATCTGACGACCCGGCGGTCGACGCGGAATCGATCCTCCTGCTGGCGACGCTGCTCGAGGAGCTCGACGTGCGCGACGTGCGCCTGCGCCTGGGCAGCCTCGGCACGGCGGCGGCGCGCGCCGCCTACCGCGACGATCTGCAGACCTACCTGCGCGAGCACAGCGCGCAGCTCTCAGCTGAGGTCCGCGCGCGGATCGAGCTCAATCCGCTGCGGGCGTTTGACTCCGATCACCCCGCTACGCGCGAGGTCATGAGCGGCGCGCCCCGCCTGCTTGCGCAGCTGGACGACGACGACGCCGAGCACTTCGCCACCGTCCTGGAGCTCCTCGGTCAGGCCGGCCTGGAGTACGAGGTCGACACGACGCTCGTGCGCGGGCTGGACTACTACACGCGCACGGTGTTCGAGTTCACCTCCGGTGCACTTGGCGCGCAGAGCGCCGTGGGCGGCGGCGGCCGCTACGACGGACTCGTGGCGCAACTCGGCGGTCCTGCGACCCCCGGCTGCGGCTGGGCCGCCGGGGTCGAGCGGATGCTGATGGCGGCCGCCGACCAGCCGATCGCCGCACCGCCCGTGGATCTGTACGTCGCGCTCGACGGCCCGCGGGCCGGCGCCGCGGCGTTCGCGCTGGCCGCCGAGGCGCGCCGCGCCCGGCTGCACGCGCAGCTCGAGCTCGGCGGCCGCTCGCTCAAGGGCCAGCTCAAGCAGGCCGACCGGCTGGATGCCCGCTACGTTGCGATCGTGGGCGACGAACGCACCGTGCTGAAGGACATGGCCTCCGGCGAGCAGCAGGACCTGGCCGCGACCGAGGTCGTCGCGCGGATCCTCAAGACGCGAGGCCTGCGATGAAGCGCGCGCCGCGCGGCAACGCCTACCGCGATGCGTGGTGTGGCGGCCTCGACGCCTCGCGCGCCGGTACGCAGGCGCGGGTCGCCGGCTGGGTCCATGTCCGCCGCGACCACGGCGGGCTGATCTTCGTGGATCTCCGGGACCGGTCGGGGATCGTGCAGCTCGTGTTTCATCCCGAGGCCGGAGCCGATCTCTTCGCCGCCGCGGAGGCGCTGCGCCCCGAGCACGTCATCAGCGTCGCGGGCGAGGTCGTGCGCCGTGAAGCGGGCAAGCAGAACCCGAACCTCCCGACCGGCGAGATCGAGATCCAGGTCACCGAGATGGCGCACCTCGCCGAGTCGCTCACCCCGCCGTTCCCGCTCGACGAGGACGTCGACGTCGACGAGACGCTGCGCCTGCGCCACCGGCCGCTGGACCTGCGGCGCAGGCCGATGGTCGAGGCGATGGTGCTGCGCCACGAGGTCGTGCTCACGATCCGCGAAGCGCTGCACGCGGAGGACTTCCTCGAGATCGAGACGCCGATCCTCACGCGCTCGACGCCCGAGGGCGCGCGCGACTTCCTCGTGCCATCGCGCATGCAGCACGGGTCGTTCTACGCGCTGCCGCAGTCGCCGCAGATCTTCAAGCAGCTGCTCATGATCGCCGGCTACGAGCGCTACTTCCAGATCGCGCGCTGCTTTCGCGACGAGGACCTGCGCGCCGACCGCCAGCCCGAGTTCACGCAGCTCGACCTCGAGATGTCCTTCGTCGACGAGGACGACGTCATCGACCTGCTCGAGCGCGTCATGGCGCGGGTCTTCGAGGTCGGCGGCCTGCAGGTGCAGGCGCCGCCGTACCCGCGCATGGCCTACGACGAGGCGATGCTGCGCTTCGGCTCAGACCGGCCTGACACGCGCTACGGCCTGGAGATCACCGACGTGTCGGCGCACCTGGCCGGATCGGAGTTCAAGGTCTTTGCGTCGGTGATCGGGTCGGGCGGGGTCGTTCGCGCGATCAACGCCGGGCAGCGTGAGGTGCCGCGCTCCGAGCTCGACGCGCTCACGGAGTTCGTCAAGCGCTACGGCGCGGGCGGCCTCGTATGGGCGTTCGTGCAGGACGACGGCACGTGGCGCTCGCCGATCGCGAAGTTCCTCTCGGAGGCGGAGATCGGCGCGGCCACCACGGCGCTCGCGGCGCAGCCGGGCGACCTGCTGCTCGCCGTCGCCGACAAGGCCGATACGGCGGCGGCCGCGCTCGGCGCGCTGCGCCAGGATCTGGCCGAGCGCTTCGACGTCATCCCGGAGGGTCGCCACGACGTGCTGTGGGTCGTCGACTTCCCGATGTTCGGCTACAACGCCGAGGAGGAGCGCTGGGATGCGCTGCATCATCCGTTCACGGCTCCGGTGGGCTCGTTCGATGGGGCGGGTGGGGTCGGTGCCCTGCGCTCGCGCGCGTACGACATGGTCGTCGACGGCTGGGAGCTCGGTGGCGGCTCGATCCGTAACCACGACCCCGAGGTGCAGCGCAAGGTCTTCGAGGCGATCGGGATGGACGACGACGAGGCCGAGCGGCGCTTCGGCTTCCTGCTGGAGGCGCTGCGCTACGGCGCGCCGCCGCACGGCGGCATCGCGTTCGGGATCGATCGGATCGTCGCGCTCATCGCCGGGCGCGACTCGATCCGCGACGTGATCGCGTTCCCCAAGACCGCCAGTGGCTCGGACCCGCTCACGGGCGCTCCGGCGCCCGTGCAGGAGCGCCAGCTGCGCGAGCTCGGCTTGAGGCTCGCCGCGGCGCCGTCACAGGGCAAGAGCAGCACATGAAGCACTGTTGAGCTGCGACGGACACGTGTACTAATCGCGCCGACGAAATCTCGCGCAGGGCAGCAGGCATGCCGACTAGGGGGCCATGGATCAGGTCTCTCGTCCGATGCTCATCGCACTCGCTGCCACAGTCGCCCTGGCCGCGATCTGGCTCGTCGCCCTGCGACCCAAGCCCGTCGCCACCGAGGACACCCCGCTCGCTCCGACGCAGGCCATCCCCGCCGCCAAGCAGGCCGCGGTCGCCTCCAACGCCGCGAACGCCAAGACGCAGGCTGCCACGCAGGCTGCCTCTGAGGGAACCTCCGCCGCCTCGACGCCATCGGCGTCGCAGTCCACGGCGCCCGCCGCCAAGTCTTCAGCCGCACCGGCCGCACCCACCCGCGGTGAGTCCAAGCGGGAAACCGCCGTCCTCAGGGAGATCTCGGCCGGCAAGGTCGTCGTCATGCTGTTCTGGAGCGCCGCGAGCTCCGACGACATCGCCACCCGGGGCGCCGTGCGCGACCTGAACACCCATAACGGCAAGGTCAAGGTCCACGTCATCCCGATCAGTCGGGTTGGGGACTACGGCTCGATCACCCGCGGCGTGAAGGTCGCGCAGTCGCCGACGACGCTCATCATCGGCAAGGGCGGCCAGACGCGCACCATCGTCGGCCTCTCAGAGCCCAAAGAGCTCAGCCAGGCCGTCGGCGACGCGCTCGCCGAGCGCTGACGCACAAGCTTCAGGCCCGAACGCGCCTGGCAGGCAACCGGGGGGCGTGGATTTCCACGCCCCCGGTTCGCGTCGAGCGGGCCTAGACTCGTCGGTCATGCCTGACGAGCGCTTCGAGGACCATCTCCTGCACCCGCGCGGACGCGGGCGCGAACTGGCCGGCGGGCATGACGGCGCGGCCGGCGGGAACGCCTGCGGGGACCTCATCCGGATCTCGCTGGCGGTCGCCGGCGAGCGTGTCAGCGCGGCCGTCTTCGAGGCCTCGGGCTGTGGCGCGACGATCGCGGCCGGCAGCGCGGTCGTCGAGCTCGTCGACGGCGCGCGGGTGCTCGATGCCGCGCGCGTCGGCTCCGCACAGGTCGCCGCGGAGCTCGGCGGGCTGAGCGCCGGCAAGCTGCACGCCGCCGACCTCGCATCCGATGCGATGCATCGCGCGCTCGGCGCCGCGGTGCGGTCAGACGCGAGCGCACGGCTCAACCCGCGGCGCACGCTCGTCGCGATGTCCGGCGGCGTCGACAGCGCCGTCGCGGCGCTGCTCAGCGCCCGCTCGGGCGACGACGTCGCCGCCGTGACGCTCGAGCTGTGGGCCGACGAGCACACGGCACCGCCCCCGGAGGGGGTGGTGGGCGCGCGGTCGTGCTGCTCGGCTGCCGCGGTGCGCGGGGCACGCTCCGTCGCGCATGGCCTCGGCCTGGCGCACTTCACGCTCGACCTGCGCGAGGAGTTTCGCGCCGGCGTCGTGAATCCGTGGCTCTCCGAGCACGCCGGCGGCCTCACCCCGAACCCGTGCGTGCGCTGCAACGGCCACGTCCGCCTGGATGCGATGCTCGACTTCGCCGACCGGATCGGCGCGGCGACGCTGACGACCGGCCACTACGCGCGCACGACCGGCGACGGCGTGCTGCGCCTCGCCGCCGACGACGCCAAGGACCAGACGTACATGCTCGCCGCGCTCGGTTCCAAGTCGCTGCAGCGCCTGCGCTTCCCGCTCGGCGAGCACCGCAAGCCACAGGTGCGGGCGATGGCGCTCGACGCCGGGCTCGGCGTCGCCGCCAAGCCCGACTCGCAGGACCTGTGCTTCCTCGCCGGCACCGGCCGCGCGGCGTTCCTCGCCCGGCACGGCGGCCTCACCGACCGTCCCGGCGACGTCGTCGACCGCGACGGGCGGGTGCTCGGCCGCCACGACGGTCACCACGGCTTCACCGTCGGCCAGCGCAAGGGCCTGCGCCTGCAGTCCTCCGAGCCGCTGTACGTGCTCGCCACGGACGCCCGCACGAACACCGTCACCGTCGGCAGCCGGGCCGACCTCGCGACGCACACCGTGACCGTCCGCGGCCTGCGCCTGCGCGGCGAGCCCGACGCGGTGCGCCTGCGCTACCGCTCACCCGCCCTGCGCTGCCGCCTGGAGGGCAATGAAATCCACCTCGACGAGCCCTTCGACGGCGCGGCGCCCGGCCAGACCGCCGTCTTCCTCTCCGGGGACGCGATCGTCGGATGCGCCACAATCGCGGCGTGACGACGGACGAGATCAGGGAGACGTTCCTTTCCTACTTCGAGGAGCACGATCACCTGCGGCTGCCGTCGGCGTCGCTCGTTCCCTCGTCCTACGACGAGTCCGTGCTGCTGACGACGGCGGGCATGCATCCGCTCGTGCCGTACTTCAAGGGGGAGGAGAAGCCGCCGCATCCGCGCCTGGCGTCGAGCCAGAAGTGCTTTCGCACGACGGACATCGAGAACGTCGGTAACACCGCGCGCCACCTCACGTTCTTCGAGATGCTGGGCAACTTCTCCGTCGGCGACTACTTCAAGCAGGCGGCCGTGGAGATGGCCTGGGAGCTCTCGCAGGAGGGCTTTGGCTTTGACCCGGACGACCTGTGGATCACGGTCTTCGAGGGCGACGAGGCGCTCGGCATCGGCCCGGACGACGAGGCGATCGAGGCGTGGATGTCGGTTGGGGTGCCGCGCGAGCGGATCGTCCTGTGCCCGCGCTCGGAGAACTTCTGGCAGGCCGGAACGAGCGGCCCGTGCGGCCCGTGCAGCGAGCTGTACATCGATCGCGGCCTGGACTACGGCAGCGAGGACGACCTGCCCGGCGGCGACAACGAGCGCTTCCTGGAGTACTGGAACCTCGTCTTCACGCAGTACGACCTGCACACCGCGCACGACGGCACGGAGACGCTGACGCCGCTGCCGGCGAACAACATCGACACGGGTCTCGGCCTCGAGCGGATGGCGGTGATCAAGCAGGGCGTCGAGACGATCTTCGAGACCGACACGTTCGCGCCGCTCATGGCGCTCGGCCGCGAGCTTGCCGTCAAGGACCCCGACGAGCGCGCGCTGCGCATCCTCTCCGACCACGCGCGCGCGATGACGTTCCTCATCGCCGACGGCGTCGTGCCCTCCAACGAGGATCGCGGCTACATCCTGCGGCGGATCATGCGTCGGGCGATCCAGCAGGGCCACCGGATCGGCATCGAACCGCACTTCCTGCCGGCGTTTGCCGAGAAGGTCATCGAGATCATGGGCGTCGCGTATCCCGAGCTGCACCGCGAGCGCGACGCGATCATGCAGTGGGTGCGTGCCGAGGAGGAGAGCTTCGGCCGGACGCTCGAACAGGGCACGAAGCTCCTCGAGGAGATCATCGAAACCTCGCGTCGCAACTCTGCCCCGGGCATCCCGGCGCAGGACGCGTTCAAGCTGCATGACACGTACGGCTTTCCGTTCGACGTCACGCGCGAGCTGGCCGCCGAACAGGGGCTCGAGGTCGACACCGCGGGCTTTGAGGTGCTGATGGAGCGCCAGCGCGTGCGCGCTCGCGAGGGCGGCCGGTCCGAAGCCGGCGCGAGCGCCGCCGGCGACCTGCGCGAGCGGGCGCGCGGGCTGGCGAGGGAGGCAGGCTTTCAGACCGACTTCACCGGCTACGAGACGCTCGAGCAGCACACGACGCTCGGCCCGGTCGCGGCGGGCGGAGCCGGCGACCGCGTCCTCGTCAAGCTCGCCGAGTCGCCGTTCTACGCGACCGGCGGCGGCCAGGTCGCCGATGCCGGCGTGATCGAGTCCGAGCGTGGTGACGTGCGCGCGCGCGTCACCGACGTCGTCCGCGTCGGCGACGACCAGGCGATCGTCGTCGAGATCGACGAGGGCGAGCTGCACGCCGGCGACCGGGTCGTCGCGCGCGTCGACCGCGCCGCCCGCACCGCGACCGCCGCCAACCACACCGCGACGCATCTCCTGCACGCGGCGCTCCGCGAGACGCTTGGGACCCATGTGCGCCAGGCCGGCTCCTACGTCGGCCCGGACAAGCTGCGTTTCGACTTCACCCACGGCGAGAAGATCGGCGGGGCGGACCTGCGCGCGATCGAGGACCGCGTGAACGAGTGGGTGCTCGCCAACGACCCCGTGCGGCCGATCACGACGACGCTCGACGAGGCGCGCGCGCTCGGCGCGATGGCGCTGTTCGGCGAGAAGTACGGCGACATCGTCCGGATGGTCCAGATCGGCGACGGCCGGTACTCGCGCGAGCTGTGCGGGGGCACGCACGTCCGCTGCACCGCCGAGATCGGCGTCTTCAAGCTCACGAGCGAGGGCTCCAGCGCGGCCAACGTCCGGCGCATCGAGGCGATCACGGGCGCCGCGGCCGTCGCCGAGCTGCGCAGCACCGACGCGCTCGCTCGGGCGACCGCGTCGCTACTGCGCACGAACGTCGAGCGGCTTCCCGTCGCGGTCGCCGAGCTGCGCGACCGCAGCAAGCAGGCGGCGAAGGCGTCGTCGAACGGTGGTGGCCTCGACGCCGATGCGCTCGCTGCGCGCGCCTCGCAGGTGGACGGGGCGGACGTCGTCGCCGAGGTCGTCACGGCGGCGGGCGCCAAGGAGCTCATGGACGCGGCCGACCGCGTCAAGGGCAAGCTCGGCGACCAGTCCGCGACGGTGCTCGGCACGGTCGTCGACGGGCGCGTGCATCTCGTCGCGGCGGTGACGCCGGCGCTCGTGCAGCGCGGCGTGAAGGCCGGTGCGGTCGTCAAGGCGGCCGCCGAGGTCGCCGGCGGCGGGGGAGGCGGGCGCGACACGATGGCCCAGGCGGGCGGCAAGGACCCCGACAAGCTCCCCGACGCGATCGCCGCCGCCCGCGCGGCGATCGAGGCCGCGCTCGCGGGCTGACGCGGATGCGCGTCCTGGCGCTCGACTACGGCAGCGCGCGCTGCGGCTGCGCGGTCAGCGACCCGACCGGCATCCTCGCGACGCCGATCGAGCCGGTCCTGCGGCCGGCCACGCGCAAGGGGATCGCGCGGCTCGCTGATCTCGTCGCCGAGCGCGAGGCCGAGCTCGTGGTGGTCGGGCTGCCGCTGTCGCTCTCCGGTGGGGACTCGGCGCAGACCGTCGAGGCGCGCGCGTTCGCGCAGCGGCTGGGGGAGCGGCTGACGGTACCGGTCGAGCTGTACGACGAGCGCTTCACGACGCTGATGGCGCAGCGCGACCCGGGCGAGCCCGGCAGTTCGGAGGACTCCCGTGCGGCCGCGCACCTGCTCGAAGGCTGGCTGGCGGCACGCTCCGCCCGCGCCGCCGGGTAGCCTGACGCGCTCCGCCTGATGACCCCGCTTCGCCGAGACGACCCAGGCCCGCGCCAAGAACGGACGGCGCAGCAGCGCGAGCAAGACCGCCTGGAGCGCGAGGCTCGCAGGAGAGGCCTGGGCGCGCCCGAGCAGCCTCCCGAGCCCAGCGCGCAGCCGCCGGTGATCCCAGCCGAGCCGCCGCCGCCCGAGCCGGCTTCTGATCCGGTGCAGGCCGCGCCGCCCGCGCCAGCGCCAGCGCCAGCGGCGCCCGCAGCGCGTCCGCCGTACGCCGATCCGGATCCGCCGACCGAGACGCACGGGCGCTTCACGAAGGGCGTGCGCCGCATCCAACCCGAGCCGCCCGCCCCGCCGGCCGCGCCTGCGGGCGCGCTGAGCGAGGAGCCCGAGCCCGCGCTCGGCGTGCGCCTGGCGCGTCGCGTCGCGCCGCGGCGCGCGGTCGTGACGCCCCCCGCCGACGTCCCGCGCGGCCCTGCCCGAGCCCGCCGTTCGGTGGGCAAGCGGGTGTTCGCGTTCGTCGCGCTGCTGCTGCTCGCCCTGTTCGTGGTCGGGATCGTGAAGGTCTTTCAGCCGCTGCACGGCGATCCCGGCGCGGCGGTGCGCGTCGAGATCGCGCCCGGATCGGGCGTCGGTGAGATCGGCGACAAGCTCGCCGCGGCGGACGTCGTCCCCTCGGGCACGATCTTCGAGCTGCGGGCGACGCTGTCGGGCAACCGCGGCGACCTGCAGTCGGGCAACTACGACATGCGCAAGAACATGACCTACGGGGCGGCGATCGCGGCGCTCAGCAAGACCCCGACCGGCGCGGGCGACGCGACGACCAACGTGACGATCCCCGAAGGCCGCTCGCGGCGCGAGATCGTGCCGATCGCGCGCAGCGCGAACCTCAAGGGCGACTACCTCGCCGCGTCGGCGCGCTTCTCCGGCGCGCTGAACCCCTTCCGCTACGACGCGCCCAAGGGCACACGCTCCACGGAGGGCTTCCTCTATCCCGCGACGTACGAGCTGCGCCGCGGCGCCACCGCACGCGACCTCGTCGAGCGCCAGTTCGCGGCGTTTGCGGAGAGCTTCAACAAGGTCAACCTGCGCACCGCCCACCGGCGCAAGCTGACCGCGTACGACGTGCTCATCATCGCCTCGATGATCGAGCGCGAGGCGGGCGTCGAGCGCGAGCGGCGGCTCATCGCCGCGGTGATCTACAACCGCCTGCGCGACGGTGTCCCGCTCGGCATCGACGCGACGATCCGCTACGTGCTGCGCAAGCCGAGCGGCGCGTTGACGAAGTCCGATCTGGCGATCAACTCCGCGTACAACTCGCGCAAGCGCGCGGGGCTGCCGCCGACGCCGATCGGCAACCCCGGCCTCGCGTCGATCCGCGCCGCCGCGAATCCGGCGCGCGTGAGCTACCGCTACTTCGTCGTCAAGCCCGGCACGTGCAGCCACGCGTTCTCGACGACGCCCGAGCAGTTCCAGCGCGACTACGACCGCTACAACGCGGCGCGCCAGCAGGCCGGCAAGTCGCCGACCACGTGCTGACCTCGGCTCGTTACGGCGTCATCGGCTGGCCCGTCGGCCACAGCCGCTCGCCGGCCATGATGCGTGCCGCCGGGCTGGAGCGCTACCAGCGCCTGCCGGTCGCGCCGGAGGTGCTGGCCGACACGATCCGGGCGCTCGGGCCCGCGGGCTTCGCCGGCGCGAACGTCACGATCCCGCACAAGGAGGCCGCGCTGGCGCTCGCCGACACGGCGAGCGACGCCGCGCGCGAGATCGGCGCGGCGAATACCTTGACATTCCACGAAGACGGTCAGATCGCGGCTGACAACACCGACGCGCCCGGGCTGATCGCGGCGCTCGAGGGCCGGATTCCGCGGACGGCGCTCGTGCTCGGCGCCGGCGGCAGCGCCCGCGCGGCGGTGTGGGCGCTCGTCGGAGCGGGGGTCGACGTCAAGGTCTGGAACCGCACGCCCGAGCGCGCCCAGGGGCTCGGGGTGCCCGTCGTCGATGCGCCCGGCCCGGCGGACCTGCTTGTGAACTGCACGAGCGTCGGTCTAGATCACTCGTCCACGGATTTCAAGGACATCCGTCTGGCCGCCGATGGACTTCGCGAATACGCCACCGTGGTGGACCTGGTCTACCGGACGGGCGGAACGTCGCTAATCAACGAGGCTTCCCGGCGGGGGCTGCATACCGTCGACGGACTCGAGATCCTGGTTCGCCAGGGCGCGCTCGCCTTTTCGTTGTGGACAGGCCTGCCGGCCCCGCTTGGCAGCATGCGGGCCGCGGTGCGTGATGCCGGATGACACCAGTGTTCCCCGAGCCGATCCCCATCACCCCGCCACGAGAGATCCCAGACGGGATCACCAAGCCGCGACACGCGGGTGGCCCCGCACGGTTTCTCACCGACGTCATCGTCGACCTCGGGCTCGTGGAGCGCGACCGCGTCATTGCCGCCACCGAGGAGGCACGGCGCCTTGGGCAGATGCCCGAGGAGATCCTGCTCGACCAGGGACTGCTTACCGCCGACGGGCTCGCCCGCGCCGTCGCCGAACGCCACGGTCTGGATCACCTCGACCTCGGGATCTTCCAGCCCGACATGGTCGCCGCCAACCTCATCTCGATCCCCGCGGCCAAGCGCTACGAGGCCGTGCCCGTCTCGTTCCTCGACGACCGGACGCTGCTCGTCGCGATGGCCGACCCGGCCAACGTCCTCGCGGTCGACGACATCGCGCTGCTGACCGGCAAGGAGATCCGTCCGGCGGTGACAAGCCGTGAGGACATCACGTCGCTCATCTCTCGCCTGTCGCGCCTGGAGGACGTCGTCGCCGATGCCGACGTCTTCGACGAGGACGAGGGCCCCGCCGAGGTCGTCGAGCTGCGCGAGTCCGCCGACGACGCGCCGGTCATCCGGCTCGTCAACCAGATCATCGCCCAGGCCGTCGAGCAGGGCGCCTCGGACATCCACCTCGAGCCCAGCGGTTCGGAGATGCGCGTGCGCCTGCGCATCGACGGCGTCCTCGTCGAGATGACGACGGTCCAGCGGCGGATGGTGCTCGGCGTCATCAGCCGCGTAAAGATCATGAGCGACCTCGACATCGCCGAGCGGCGCATACCGCAGGACGGCCGTGTCGGCCTGTCGATCGACGGCCGCCACATCGACATGCGCGTCGTGTCGCTGCCCAGCGTGCACGGCGAGTCGATCGTCATCCGCATTCTCGACAAGAGCTCGGTGATCATGTCGCTGGACAAGCTCGGCATGGCACCCGCCGAGCACGCGCGCTTCGATCGCGCCTTCCGCCAGTCCTACGGCGCGGTGCTGGTGACCGGGCCGACCGGCTCGGGCAAGTCGACGTCGCTCTACGCGGCGCTCGGCGACCTCAACACGCTGGAGAAGAACATCATCACGATCGAGGACCCGGTCGAGTACCAGATCGACGGGATCACCCAGGTCCAGATCAACCCGAAGGCCGGCCTGCAGTTCGCCACCGGGCTGCGCTCGATGATGCGCGCCGACCCCGACATCATCATGGTCGGCGAGATCCGTGACCGCGAGACGGCCCAGATCGCGATCGAGTCCGCGCTGACCGGCCACCTCGTGCTGTCGACGCTGCACACCAACGACGCGGCGAGCGCGATCACGCGCCTCATCGAGATGGGCATCGAGCCCTTCCTCGTCGCGTCGGCGATCGACTGCGTCGTCGCCCAGCGCCTCGCGCGGCGCCTGTGCCAGCACTGCAAGGACCGCCAGATCATCGGCTCGGACGTCCTGCGCGCCAACGGCATCCGCAGCCAGCTCGACATGGAGGCCTACGTCGCCAAGGGCTGCGCGCGCTGCGGTGGCTCGGGCTACAAGGGCCGCATCGGCCTCTACGAGGTCATGTCCGTCTCCGACGAGATCCGCAAGCTCGCGCTCGCCCGCGCCCCCGCGTCAGACATCGCCGAGATCGCGGTCCGCCAGGGCATGCGCCTGCTGCGCGACGACGGGCTGGAGAAGGTCCGCCTCGGCCTGACCTCGATCGCCGAGGTCACCCGCGTGACTGGCACCGGCGCGGCTCCGATCGAGGTCTGAGGAGCGAGGGAGCGAAGCGGCGCGCGCGGCGTCGGGCCGACGGCATCGACGCGCGGCGCGTCGGGCCGCGCGTGTCGAATTTGCTGCTCATGGCGTCGCATAGGCGACATGATCGTCACGCCCGCCCGCGGATTCGTCACGGATGTCGAATTTGCTGCTCATGGCGCTGCATAGGCGACATGACCGCCGCACCGGCCCTAGGGCTCTTGGCGCGGCTCTCGAACCGTATCCCTCATCGCTGCTGTTTCGTGAACCCCTCGGCCACGACGCTCACCCTCGCCGCCTCGGCACCTCGGAGGCCGGCGGTTGCGCTGGTCGCGCGGGCAGCGCTCGCCGACGGCGTCGTCCGGAAGTGCGCCGTAGTCAAAGAGCCCGCGCGGGCCGTTGCGGCGCTCGATGTAGAGCTTCGTCCCCCGATCCCGTGATCGTCAGCGCATAGGCGTGACGGTTGCTCGCCACGTGCCGCCGCGAGGTCGAGGTCCTCCTCCTGGGCCGGCTGGATGATCGGCCCGCCGACGATCTGCTGGAGGTCTTCGAGCGTCGCGCCGTAGCGCTCCTGGCGCTCCCACCAGCACGATTGCGCGTCGTCAATCGCGCGTAGGACCGTCAGCGCCACCTCGCGGTGCTGCTCGCTGTCGGCGTCGTTGTCGCGCTGGATGGCGACCCCGACGGCGATGAGCGCCAGCGCCAGGACTGGCCCCTACGAGGGAGCCCCGGAAGTACGCCACGCGCCTACGCGGTCTCGGACTCGGCGGCGCGTTCGACCGACTCGGCGGCGCTTTCGAGAGCGCCCGCACGGTCTGTCGAGTCGCCGGCCTCGAGCTGCGCCGGCGCCTTTCCGGGCTCGAAGCCGGCCGCGCGGTAGGCGTCGTCCTCGTCGAGCGTCTCGCGCTCGAGCAGCGCCTTGGTGAGCGATTCCAGCCGCTCGAGGTTGGAGCCGAGCATCCGCTTGGCGCGCTCGTAGCAGGCCTCGACGATGCGGCGCACCTCGCGGTCGACGAGCTCGCGCGTCTCGTCGGAGACCTGCACCGGGCCGCCGGGCCCGAAGTACTGCTCCTCGCCGGGGGCGGGGATGACCGATACGAGCCCGATGACGTCCGACATGCCCCAGCGCCCGACCATCTGGCGGGCGATGCTCGTGACCTGCTCGAGGTCGGACTCGGCGCCGGTCGTGACGTTGCCGTAGACGAGCTCCTCGGCGGCGCGGCCACCCAGGGCGCCGACGATCCGGCCCTCGAGGTAGCGCTTGTCGTAGCCGTAGCGGTCGGCCGAGGGCGACTGGAACGTCACGCCGAGCGCGCGCCCACGCGGGACGATCGACACCTTGCGCACGGGGTCGGCGCCGGGCTCGAGCATGCCGAGCACGGCGTGGCCGGACTCGTGGTAGGCAGTGCGCTCGCGCTCCTGCATCGACAGGCGGATGTTGCGCTCGGCGCCGAGCACGATCCGCTCCAGTGCGTCGGCGAGGTCGCCCTGCTCGACGTCGACGTGGTCGCGCCGCGCGGCGATCAGCGCCGCCTCGTTGACGAGGTTGCGTAGGTCGGCGCCGACCATCCCCGGCGTGGTCGCGGCGATGCGATCGAGCTCGACGCCCGCGCCGAGCGGAACCGAGCGCGTGTGGATCTTCAGGATCTCCAGGCGGCCGTCCTTGTCGGGCGGGTTGACCGTCAGCCGGCGGTCGAAGCGGCCCGGGCGCAGCAGCGCGGCGTCGAGGATCTCCGGCCGGTTCGTCGCGGCAAGCACGATGACGCCCTCCGAGCCCGAGAAGCCGTCCATCTCGGTGAGGATTTGGTTGAGCGTCTGCTCGCGCTCGTCGTGGCCGCCGAGGCCGCCGCCACCCCCGCGGGCGCGGCCGATCGCGTCGAGCTCGTCGATGAAGATGATCGCCGGCGCGTCCTTCTTGGCCTGCTCGAAGAGATCGCGGACGCGGCTGGCGCCGACGCCGACGACCATCTCGACGAACTCCGACGCGCTGAGCGAGAAGAACGGCACGTCGGCCTCGCCCGCGACGGCGCGGGCGAGCAGCGTCTTGCCGGTGCCGGGCGGGCCGGAGAGCAGCACGCCCTTGGGGAAGTAGGCCCCGAGTTTTCGGTAGCGATCGGGGTTCTTGAGGAAGTCGACGATCTCCTTGAGCTCGTCCTCGACCTCGTCGATGCCGGCGACGTCCTCGAAGCTCACGCGGGTGTCGGACTGGTCGTAGCGCTTGGCCTTGGAGCGCCCGAGCGCCAGCGCCCCGCCGCCCGCCGCGGCCGCGCTGCGGCGAAACAGCCAGATGAACAGCGCGACGATCAGCAGCGTCGGGCCGAAGGAGATGAGCAGCGTCCCGAGGAAACCGCGCCCCTCGTCGATCGACCGCGCGTTGACCTGCACCTTCTTCTCGTACAGCAGCTCGGCCAGCCCGTCCTGTTCGGCGAACGCCGGGCGAACGGTCTCGAACTGCTTCTTCGGCCCCTTGTCCTCGAACTTCGTCTCCCGGCGGAACTTGCCCTGGATGACGTCATTGCGCGCGTTGACCTCGGTGACGTTGCCGGCGCTCACCTGCGCGCGGAAGAACGTGTACGGGATGTCGATGCGCTCGTCCTCGCTGGTCGGCAGGACCTGCCCGAGCACGATGTTCAGCACGAGCAGGGCGAGGATCCAGTACCAGACGCGCCGTCCCCACGGCGCGCGCGGCATGCGCGCCATCCGCCCGCGCCCGCCCTCCTCAGGCGCTGACGGCTCACGTTCGCCCTCGACGCGCCACGGCGTGCGCTGTTCAGGCTTCTTGGGACGCGAGCGCGGGAGAGGGTCGGCCATGCGAGCAGGGATCATACGGTCGTCCATTTCGCCCTCATAAGCCGTCGGCTTGCCGGTGCCAGACCGATAGGCGGCACGTATGAGCCTTGATTTCGCCGAGTTGCTGATGGAGGTCATCGAGCGCAACGCGTCCGACCTGCACCTCACTGCCGGCGCGCACCCCACCGTGCGCGTGCGGGGACGCCTCATGGCGCTCGAGGACTACCCGGTGCTGACCACCGAGATGACGCGGGAGATCGTCTACTCGATTCTCACCAACGATCAGCGTCAGCGCCTCGAGAACGACTGGCAGATCGACTTCGCCTACGCGATCCCCGAGCGCGCACGTTTTCGCGTCAACGCCTACTACCAGCGGGCCGCGATCGGCGCGGCGTTCCGGCTGATCCCCTTCTCCATCCGCACGGTCGACGAGCTCGGGCTGCCCCCGGTCATGCACGAGCTGGCGCGCAAGCCGCGCGGCTTCGTCCTCGTCACGGGCCCGACGGGCTCGGGGAAGTCGACGTCGCTGGCCGCGGTCGTCGACGAGATCAACGAGACGCGCGAAGAGCACATCATGACCATCGAGGACCCGATCGAGTTCCTCCACGGCCACAAGAAGTGCATCGTCAACCAGCGCGAGATCGGCTCGGATGCGCAGTCCTTCGGCCTGGGCCTCAAGGCCGCGCTGCGCCAGGACCCCGACGTGATCCTGGTCGGCGAGATGCGCGACCTCGAGACGATCCACACCGCGCTGACCGCCGCTGAGACCGGCCACCTCGTCTTCGCCACGCTGCACACCCAGGACACGCCGCAGACGATCGACCGCATCATCGACGTGTTCCCGGCCGAGCAGCAGCAGCAGGTCCGCGTGCAGCTGTCGGTCGCGCTGCAGGGCATCGTGACCCAGACGCTCCTGCCGACCGCCGATGGCGCCGGCCGCGTCGCCGCGTGCGAGGTGCTGCTTGCCACGCCGGCGATCCGCAACCTCATTCGCGAAGGCAAGACGCACCAGATCTACTCCTCGCTTCAGACCGGAGGCAACCTCGGCATGCAGACGATGGACGCTGCGCTGGCGACGCTCGTGCGCGCCGGCAAGATCACGGCGAAGCTCGCCGAGTCGCGCTCCACGACACCGGAGGAGCTGCGCCGCCTGCTCGGCGCGGGCTCGTTCGCCTCAGCATGAACACCTACGTCTTCAAGGCGATCGACCTCATGGGCCAGCAGGCCAAGGGTGAGGTCGAGGCCGAATCCAAGCAGTCCGTCGCCGATCAGCTGAAGGGCAAGGGCCTGATCGTCCTGGACATCGCCGACAAGCGCACGTCCAAGGAGATCGAGCTGCCGTGGATGGGTCGCGTGAAGCTCGGCGACCTGTCGATCATGAGCCGCCAGCTCGCGACGATGGTCTCCAGCGGCATGACGATCCTCCGGGCGCTGTACGTCCTCGAGGCGCAGACCGAGAACAAGAAGCTCTCCGAGGAGCTCGTCCTCGTGCGCAAGGACGTCGAGGCCGGCCTGCCGCTGTCGGATGCGCTCGAGCGCCATCCCAAGACCTTCAACCCGCTCTACGTCGCCATGACGCGTGCCGGCGAGACGGGCGGCGTGCTCGAGGAGTCGCTGCTGCGGATCGCCGACCAGCTCGAGAAGGAGGAATCGCTGCGCCGCCAGGTCAAGTCGGCGATGGCCTACCCGATCGTGATCCTGACCTTCGCGATGATCGTCATGCTCGGCATGGTCGCGTTCATCGTGCCCGTCTTCGCCGGCGTGTTTGAGGAGCTCGGCAGCGACGCCGAGCTGCCGAAGATGACGCAGTTCGTCATGGGCATCTCCAACGTCGTCACCGGCCAGTGGTACCTGCTCATCGGCGGCACCTTCCTGACGGTGTTCGGCTTCATGAAATGGAAGAAGACGGCCAAGGGTCGCGGGATGTGGCAGCGCTTCCTGCTGCGGATCCCGTTCAAGATCGGCGACATCTTCCAGAAGGTCGCACTGGCTCGCTGGTCGCGCACGTTCTCCGCCCTGATGGGCGCCGGTGTGCCGCTGCTTCAGGCGATCGACATCACGAGCCAGACGGCGGGCAACATCGTCGTCGAGGAGGCCATGTCGAAGGTCACCGACAGCGTCAAGGCGGGCGGCACGATCGCGCAGCCGCTGATGGACTCCCCGGTGTTCCCCTCGATGGTGGGTCACATGGTCAAGGTCGGCGAGGAAACCGGCGCTCTGACCACGATGCTCACGAAGATCGGCGACTTCTACGAGGATCAGGTCGCGGCCGCCGTCAAGGCGCTGACCTCGATCCTCGAGCCGGTGATGATCGTCCTCGTCGGCGGCATCGTCGGGTTCATCGTCATCTCGATGTACCTGCCGCTGTTCAGCGTGTACGACGCGATCAAGTAGCGCGGGTGACGTCGCGCGGACGTCGCCGCGTGCGGTGACGGTGCGCAGCGCCGCCGCTAGCGCTTGCGATCGCGATCGCGCGATGGCTGCACGCGCTTGGGCTCTCCGGGCATCTTCGGATAGTCGGGTGGATAGGGCATGTCGCCCCGGCCATCCGCCGCGTCGCGCTCGTAGAGATCCAGCAGCGGCTGCAGGGAGTGTGCGACGTCATCGATCGCGGCGTGGCGATCGCCGATCTCCGCGAAGCGCGCCGGCATCGTCGCGACGGTGAAGTCCTCAGGAGCGACGTCTGCGAGCTCGTCCCAGGTCACGGGCGCGGAGACGGGTGCGCCGGGCTTGGGCCGCACGCTGTAGGCGGAGGCGATCGTACGGTCGCGCGCGTTCTGGTTGTAGTCGACGAAGATCCGCTCGCCGCGCTCCTCCTTCCACCACTTCGTCGTCACCTCGCCGGGCAGGCGCCGCTCGAGCTCACGGCCGAAGGCGATGGCGGCGTGGCGGACGTCGGTGAACGACCAGCGCGGCTCGATCCGGACGTAGATGTGGATCCCCCGCCCACCGGAGGTCTTGGGGAAGCCGACGTATCCCAGGTCTTCGAGGAGCACGCGCGCCTCGGCGGCGACGCGCACAGCGTCGGTGAAGTCCGTGCCGGGCTGCGGGTCGAGGTCGAGCCGGAGCTCGTCGGGATGGTCGACATCATCGCTGCGGACAGGCCACGGGTGGAAGGTGATCGTGCCCATCTGCGCGGCCCACGCGACGACGCCGAGCTCCGTCGGGCAGATCTCATCCGCGTGGCGGCCTGAGGGGAACTCGATCCGCGCGGTCTGCACGTATTCCGGCGCGCCGCGCGGGATCCGCTTCTGAAAGAAGGCGTCGCCGCCCCCCTTCTCGCGCGTCGACAAGACAATCCCGGGATGCACGCCCTTGGGCCAGCGCTCCAACGTCGTCGGCCGCCGCGCGAGCGCGCGCATGATCCCGTCGCCGACCGAGAGGTAGTACCTCACGACGTCGAGCTTGGTGATCGCGGGCGTGCGCTCCGTGCTCGGGAAGATCACGCGGTCGGGACTCGACACGCGCACATCCCGATCACCGGCTTGGACGACCGCCGCCTCGGACGCAGGCATGCCACGGAGTTCTACCTGTCGTCTGCTCCGCAAGGGCCAGAGCCCACCCGCCGGTCCATCGCAAGCTACGGTGGGCCAATGGCCGCCGCGACGATCCCGGAGCTGTTCGAGGCGGCGGTCGCCGATGCGCCCGACGCCGTGTGGCTGCGCACCGACGCGGGCGAGTGGACCTACGCGCAGGCGCGCGAGCGGATCCTGGGCGCGGCGGCGGCGCTCGCCGATCAGGGAGCCGCCCGCGGGGAGCTCGTGCTCGCGACGATGCGCAACACGCCCGAGCATTTGTTCGCGTGGCTTGGGCTCATGTACCTCGGCGCGATCTTCGTGCCGGCCAACCCGAAGTCCAGCGCAGCCGAGCTGGCTGGCCTCACCGAGCAGGTCTCGCCGCGGCTCGTGCTCGGCGACGCGGAGGTCGCCGGGCTCGCCGAGGCGTCGCCGGCCGGCCCGACCCCCCGTGGCCCAGCGAATCCCGACGACCCGGCCATCCTCATCCCGACCTCGGGCACCACCGGCCGCTCGAAGCTCGTCACGCAGACCCAGCGCGCCTACGCGATCGCGGGGGAGGGCTTCCCGTTCTGGATGCAGCTTGATCGCGACGACCGGCTCATGACCTCGCTGCCGCTCTTTCACATCAACGCGCCCGTGTACTCGGTCCTCGGCTCGGTCGCCGCGCGTGCCGGCCTCGTGCTGCTCGAGTCCTTCTCCGCGAGCGGGTTTCTCGACGCGGCCCGGCGCCACGGGGCGACCGAATTCAACGCGATCGGCGCGATGCTCGAGATCCTCATGCGCCAGCCCGAGCGCCCCGACGACGCCGACAGCCCGCTGGCACTCTGTTACACCGGGCCGTCGCCCGCTCGCGGGCGCCACCTGGAGATTGAGCGGCGCTTCGGGCTACGGATCGTGTGCGGCTACGCGCTGTCGGAGTCGCCCTACGGGATGATCTGGGAACGCGGGACCCGCCCGTACGGGACGCTGGGCTCCGTGCGCCAGCACCCCGAGCTCGGGACGATCAACGAGGCCCGCGTCGTCGACGGCGAGCTGCAGCTGCGAAACCCGGCGGTCATGAAGGGCTACTGGGGGATGCCCGAGGAGACCGCACACGTTCTGCTCGATGGCGGCTGGCTGCGCACCGGCGACCTCGTACGGCACAACGCTGACGGGACGTACACGTTCATCGGCCGCCAGAAGGAGGTCATCCGCCGCCGCGGGGAGAACCTCGCGCCGCTCGAGGTCGAGGACGCCTTGATGGCGCATCGCGCCGTGGCGGAGGCCGCGGTCGTGGGCGTCGCCTCAGAGCTCTCCGAGCAGGACGTCAAGGCGTTCGTCGTGCTTGACGAGCCCGGCACCGGCCTCGGCGAGATCCGGAACTGGGCGGCCGACCGTCTCGCCGCGTTCAAGCTGCCGCGCTTCATCGAGGCCGTCGCCGAGCTGCCGCACACGCCGACCGGGCGCGTGGCCAAGCACGAGCTCTCGCGGGAGCGCAACGAGCGCGAGGTCGACTTCGAGGCACCAGACCGGACATCATCACAGCCATGACGCCCGACGAACCCTGGCTGCGCACGAGCATCGGCACGTCCGACGCGGACTCGATCACCCTGCAGGGCCGCGACCTCGCGGACGAGCTCATGGGCAAGGTGTCGTTCACCGAGCTCGCATTCCTGCTTATCCGCGGCCGGCTGCCCGAGCCTGGCGAGACGCGGCTGCTCGACGCGGTGCTCGTGGCGCTCGCCGACCACGGGCTGACGCCGACGGTGATCGCGGCGCGGATGACGCTCACCGGCGCGCCGGAGTCGCTGCAGGGCGCGGTCGCCGCCGGCCTGCTGGGCGCGGGCGACGTCTTTCTCGGCGTGACGGAGAACACCGCCCGCTTCCTCGCCGCGATCCTCACCGACGTCCCCGATGGCGCCGACGACGCGGCGCTGGCGCCAGCCGCAGCCGCCGCGGTGACGGCGCAGCTGGGGGAGGGCCGCCGCGTTCCCGGGCTCGGCCATCCGGTCCACAAGGTGCAGGACCCGCGCACGCCGCGCATGTACGAGATCGCGGAGGAGGCCGGTCAGCTCGGCCCGCACCTGCGGCTGCTGCGGATGGTCGCCGCGGCCCAGCGTGCGCAGACCGGCCGGGCGCTGCCGATCAACGGCGCGGGCGTGGCGGGCGCGGCGCTCGCCGACCTCGGCTTCGACCCCGCGATCGTGCGCGGCTTCGCGCTGATCGCCCGGTCCGCCGGGCTCGTCGGGCACCTGGCCGAGGAGCGCGAGCAGCCGATCGGGTTGCGGTTGTACGCAGACGTCGAGGAGCGGGCGGCATACGAGCCGCCGCCCACCGATTAGGAGGGACACGCGGATGGGACTGTTCAAGGGCATGCGGGACATCGCCAACCTGACGAAGGAGGCGAAGAAGCTCCAGGAGCAGCAGCTGGTCGAGCAGGGCTACAAGCCCGGCATGCGCGGCACGATGTCGCAGCTGGGCGACCTCGTCGGTCACGCCACCGAGCAGCTCACGCAGATCACCAGCGAGTACGGCGACAAGGACCGGATCCTCGCCGAGGGCATCGCGGGGGAGGGCGTGATCATCGGGCACGGCGTCCCGGCGCGCGGCGCGCAGTGGTTCAACATGGACATCGACCTGGAGATCCACGTCTCCGGCCGTGAGCCCTACCGGGTCAACAACCAGTACATGGTTCCCAACGGCGCGGCGTTCGGCCCGGGCGTGCGGCTGCCGATCAAGGTCGACCCCGAGGACCCGGCGAAGGTCGCCATCGACTGGGATTCCGCGCAGCGCGCGGCCGTGCGCGGCGAGGTGCGCCCGGCGGCCGCCGGCGCCGCGCCCGCGGCGGCGGACCCGGACGCCGACGACACGATCGCTCAGCTCGAACGGCTCGCCAAGCTTCGCGACTCGGGCGTGCTGACCGACGTCGAGTTTCGGGAGCAGAAGGCGCGGATCCTCGGCGGCTGACGCCAGGCGCGTGGCGGGGTGGGCGAACCCGCCAAGCCGCGCCTAAGGAAGTGTCCATCAACAAGTTGCGTGTTCCGCGGCCGCGCATCCCGGAGATCCCGACGGAACTTACGGCGGGCAGCACTAAGCCGTCTTGCGCCGCAGGTGGCTGACGCCAAACGTCGCGAGCATCCCCGCGACGACGAGCACGGCGGTCCGCTCGGCGCGCTGCAACGGCGATGAGCCGGTGAGCATGTAGACGACGGTCGCCGCCGCGAGCGCGAGGGCCAGCACAGCCAGCGCGACCGACGCCACGCCGCGCAGCGCGAGCCTGCTACGCAGGACGCGCACCGCCTTGCCGAGCTTCGCGAGCTTGATCAGCTTGGCGAGCTTCAGCGCCTTGAACACCTTGGCGAGGATGAGCAGCCGCAGGGCCGGCGCGAGCGCGAGCGCGAGCGGCACGAGCGGCGACGACACCGCGACGACGAGCAGCTCGAAGCGATGCCCGTCGATCCACGCGCGCCGGTCGCGGACGATGCTGAGCATCACGACGACCTCGACCATGAACGTCAGCCAGATGAGCCAGTGGCCGGCCGTCTCGACGACCGCCAGCGCTCCATGCGGATGCGTGAGGTGGAGCGCGAGCAGCGGCAGCACGGCGACGGCCGCCACGATCACCGCGACGAACAGCCGTCGCTCCCAGGCTGCGGCGCGCGGGTCGGTGCTGGCGAGGTCGGCCATGGGCGCCGCAACGCTATGTGCGGCGTGGGCGCGGTGTCGTCAGGCGGCGACGGCGAGGCGCGCCGGCACCGGCTCGAACAGGCTGCCGAGGCAGGAGGTCAACCGCCGCCCGGCTCGCCTGTCACGGCTGGCGGAGTTGCGGTTGGGGCTAACCGGCCGGGTCGATCTCGTGGTTGGCATGTAGGACGCCGTGCGGGTCGACCTGCGCCCGCAGGGCCTGCAGCCGGGTGAAGCTCTCGCCCTCGTAGGCGCTGCGCGGGTCGATCGGCGTCTCGGAGAAGTTCAGGTAGCGCCTGTCGTTGCACCACGGCTCCATCGCCTCGACGAGCGCGCGGGCGTGCCTCGCGGCGGCGGCGCCGATCTCCGGTGTCGCGGCGATGCCGAGGCCGAGGAGCGCGTGCTGGGCGTCGAGCTTGGGCAGCGCGCCGTGCTCGTCGGGCACGCGGGAGAGTGCTCCGCCGAGGTGGCGCAGCTCGGCGAACAGCAGCGCGGAGCCCGACTCCGGGCCGGCGACGGCGACGAGCGCCTCGACGGCCGCGTCGTCCAGCTCGCCGATCATCGCGTGACCGCTTTCGGCGACCGGGACCGGCTCTTCGGGATCGCCGTGCAGGTGCACGAGGGCGGGCGTCGGCATCGGCGCGAACATGTCGATCTCGGGGCCGAGCTCGCGCAGCGGCGCCAGCACGGCCTTGGCGTCGGCGTCGTCGCCGGTGTAGGCGCCGTCGATCATCACGATCTGGCGGCCGCGGAGCGGCTCGGGGATCTCGGGGAAGGGCGGCAGCTGCATGATCCGCGCGGATGTCGTGATCTCGTCCGGTGCCGTGGTTGTCCATTCGGCCCAGCGCTTGAGCACGCGCTCGGACTCGCTCCAGTCCCACACGAGCGCGCCGCCGTAGACCGCGGTGACGGGATACAGCGCGAACTCGATCGCGGTGACGACGCCGAAGTTGCCACCGCCGCCACGCAGCGCCCAGAACAGCTCGGGCTCGTGGTCGCGGTCGGAGCGGACGCGGGTACCGTCGGCGGTCACGAGCTCGACGGCCGTGACGCTGTTGGTCGCCATGCCGTACTTGCGGCCGAGCCAGCCGATGCCGCCGCCGAGCGAGTAGCCGACGATGCCGACATCCGGGGAGGAGCCGGCGAGCGCGGTCAGGCCATGGGCGGCCGCCTGGCCCATGACGTCCTGCCAGATATCGCCGGCACGGACGCGGGCGATGCGGCGTTCGGCGTCGATCTCGACGCCGCGCATGGCGGATGTGCGAAGCAGGATCGTCCGCTCGAGCGAGCCGAGCGGAGCGGGGTTATGGCCGGTGCCCTGCGGGGCGACGCGTAGACCGGTCTCACCGGCGTAGGCGATGACGGCGGCGACGTCGTCCTCGTCGACGGGGCAGGCGACCGCGGCGGGCCGCTGGTCGACGGCGACGTTCCAGGCCATGCGGGCCGCATCCCAGCCGTCGTCGGCGGGCGTGAAGACAGATCCGGTGATACGCGCGTCGAGCGAGCGCGAATCACCGGTGGCGACCGGTGGCATGGCGTTCCTCCTGAGGGGACGATTGGTATGAACGCAAGCGTTCGAGCGACAGCTGGCTGGCAGCCTAGCGGCTCTCGCGGCGTCTGGGGGTGTGGCTAACCGCACTGTGAACCACCGGGCCGAAGGCGACGAGTTCGCAGTTCGACGCGTATATGAGGCTCAACTGCGAACTCGTGGATTCGAAGGCGCTCGCATGTCTTTCAACGCCATCCGAACTCGCATCCCTGATCGACGCTGCTCGAAGAACCGCGCGGCCGTGAGCCTCAGGCGTTCAGGTACTGCAGCACCGCCAGCACCCTGCGATGCCCGTCCTCCGCCGCGCTGAGCCCCAACTTCGAGAAGATGCTCGTCACGTGCTTCTCGATCGCGCGCTCGGTGACGACGAGCTCCCGGGCGACGGCGTGGTTGGAGCGGCCCTCGGCCATCAGGGCCAGCACCTCGCGCTCGCGCGGGGTCAGGCGGTCGAGCGGGTCGTCGGCGCGGCGGCGGCCGAGCAGCTGGGCGACGACCTCGGGGTCGAGCACCGAGCCGCCGGCGCCGACGCGGCGCAGCGCGTCGATGAACGCGTCGACGTCGGCGACACGGTCCTTCAGCAGGTAGCCGACGCCTTCGGCGCTGTTCTGCAGCAGCTCGAGCGCGTAGCCCTCGTCGATGTACTGCGACAGGACCATGAGCCCGATCTCCGGCATCTCCGCGCGGATCTGCTGGGCGGCGCGCAGGCCCTCGTCGGTCTGGGTCGGCGGCATGCGGATGTCCGTGACGGCGATGTCGGGACGGTGCGCGCGGACCTTGCGCATCAGGTCCTCGGCGTCGCTGGCCTGGCCGACGACCTCCAGCCCGGCGTCCTCGAGCAGCCGCGCAAGGCCGGCACGCAGCAGGACGGAATCATCGGCGATCACGACGCGCATGCGCGTAATGTCGCATTCCCGGCGGTCGCGTGCCCAAATCAGCCGAGCAGGCGGTCCAGCGCCGCGCCGCACACGTCGTGCTTGGCGAGGAAACCGCGGGCGCCGCTGCTCGTCGCGCGGTCGGGGTACAGCGGATCGTCGGAGCTCGAGGTGACGATGACGGCGGGGCGGTAGCCGTTGGACAGGAGCCGCTGCGCGACGTCGAAGCCGTCGATGTCGGGCAGGCGCACGTCGATCAGGACGACGTCAGGGTGCAATGCGCGCGCGGCCTCGAGGCCCGCGGTTCCGTCGGCGGCTTCACCGATGACGTCCCAGCCGTCCGCCTCGAGCAGTGCCCGCGCCGACGTCCGGAAGGCTGCGTGGTCGTCGACGATGAGGACGGTCGGGGACACAGTGTGATGCTCGACACACGACGCCACGATCTCAATACGGCTGGCAGGTACCCCGGGGGCGGACAACCGAACCCTCAGACGCCAGGTTGTCCCCATCGTGTCGCCGCTTGGGCGCTGGAACGCTTGCGTTCATCTACTGAAGAGTTCTTCACCCGTAGAAGCGACTTCGATGCCCCCCCGCAATTTCGCAGCACGTGCCGGCCGCTGGAGCGCCCAGCACCGCAAGAAGGCCATCCTCGGCTGGCTGGTCTTCGTCGTCCTCGCCGCCGTCGGCGGCGGCGCCGCCGGCATGAACACCTTCCAGTGGGAGGAGAACGGGCCCGGCGAGGCGGGCCGCGCCGACAAGGCGATCTTCGATCATTACCCCAAGCACGCTGAAGAGAGCGTGCTCGTACAGGCGACGTCCGCACGCTCCGGGGATGCGAGCTTCAAGGCCGCCGTCCGCGATGTCCAGACGCGGCTGGGCAACCTCGAGCACGTCACGAAGATCGAGGGTCCGTACGCCGCCGGCAACGCCAACCAGATCTCCAAGGACGGTCGCTCCGCGCTCGTCGACTTCCAGCTCGCGGGCGACTTCGGCGTCGTCGAGGACCGCGTCGACGCGCCGCTTCAGGCCGTCGCCGCCGCCCAGAAGGCCCATCCGGACCTGCGCATCGAGCAGTTCGGCGACGCGAGCGCGGGCAAGGCGCTCAGCAAGCAGTTCGAGGACGACTTCGCCAAGGCGGAGACGCTGTCGCTGCCGATCACGCTGATCATCCTGATCGTCGCCTTCGGCTCGCTCGTCGCCGCGGGCATCCCGCTGCTGCTCGCGCTGTCCGCCGTCGCCAGCACGATCGGGCTTGTCTCGCTGCTCAGCCAGGCGCTGCCGGTCGACGAATCGATCTCGTCGGTGATCCTGCTCATCGGCCTCGCCGTCGGCGTGGACTACGCGCTGTTCTACCTGCGCCGCGAACGCGAGGAGCGCAGGAAGGGCGCCACCCCCGAGGAGGCGCTCGAGGCCGCCGCGGCGACGTCCGGCCGCGCGGTGCTCATCTCCGGCTTCACCGTGATGGTGGCGATGGCCGGGATGTTCTTCACCGGCAGCCAGACGTTCTCGTCGTTCGCGATGGGCACGATCGTCGTCGTCGCCGTGGCGATGCTCGGCTCGGTGACGGTGCTGCCGGCGGTGCTGTCCAAGCTCGGCGACCGCGTCGACAGGGGCCGCATCCCGTTCCTGCAGCGCCTGCGCTCGCGCAGCAACCGTGAATCGCGGATCTGGGGCGCGATCCTCGACCGCGTGCTGCGGCGCCCGTGGATCTCCGCGGCGCTGGCGACCGCGCTGCTGCTCGTGCTCGCGTTCCCCGCACTGTCGCTGAAGACCGGCGTCCCCGGAACCGACACGCTGCCGCGCAGCCTGCCGGTGATGCAGACGTTCGACCGCATCGAAGCGGCCTTCCCCGGCGCCCCGCTGCCCGCGGTCATCGCCGTCGAGGCCGACGACGTGACGGCTCCGGCCGTCCGCGACGCGATCGCGCAGCTGCGCACCGACGCGCTGGCCACCGGCCAGATGCGCGAGCCGGTCTCGATCGACGTGAGCCCGGACCACGAGGTCGCACGCATTCTCATGCCGATGATCGGCGACGGGAGCGACGCGAAGTCCGAGCAGGCGCTCACGACGCTGCGCGACGAGATCATCCCGGCGACCGTCGGCAAGGTCGATGGCGTCGCGGCGAACGTCAGCGGTTCGACGGCGCAGAGCCGGGACTTCAACGACCTCATGAAGGGCAACGCGCCGATCGTGTTCGCCTTCGTGCTGTCGATGGCGTTCCTGCTGCTGCTGTTCACGTTCCGCTCGATCGTGATCCCGATCAAGGCGATCGTGCTGAACCTCCTGTCGGTGGGCGCCGCCTACGGCGTGCTCGTCTATCTCTTCCAGGACGGCCACGGCGAGAAGCTGCTCGACTTCGAGTCGACCGGAGCGATCACGTCATGGCTGCCGCTGTTTCTCTTCGTGGTCCTGTTCGGGCTGTCGATGGACTACCACGTGTTCATCCTCAGCCGGATCCGCGAGGCGTTCGACGGCGGGATGAACACCGAGGACGCGGTCGCACACGGCATCAAGAGCACGGCCGGCGTCGTCACGAGCGCAGCGATCGTCATGGTCGCCGTGTTCGCGATCTTCGCGACGCTGACAGCCGTCGAGTTCAAGCAGATGGGCGTCGGCCTCGCGGTCGCCGTCCTGATTGACGCGACCATCGTGCGGGCGATTCTGCTGCCCGCGACGATGAAGCTCCTGGGCGATTGGAACTGGTATCTGCCGCGCAAGCTGCACCGGATGCCGCGGATCGTCCACGAGCCATCGCTCGAGACGCAGTAACCCACTCGTTTGCCACTCTGGGCCTGGGTACAGTTTCCCAGGCCCAGAGTGGGCGAACGGCACGTGCTTCGACACAAACTCAGGACTCGCATCACGACGAAGGTGGTGGCGCTCAGCGCCGCCGCCGCGGCGCTCCTCGCCACCGCCCTGATCGTGCTCATCGTCGCGATCGTCGGCCAGCGCGACGCGGCGCAGACCGCGTTTCGCTCCCAGCAGGCGCTGTCGCTGGGCAACCAGCTGGAGACATCGCTGGTCGATATCGAGAACAAGCTCGGCCGCTACGTCACCACCGGCCAGGAGCGGTTCCTGACCGAGGCCCGCAAGCCGCTCGGCAGCTACGCGAAGCAGCGCGGCGCGCTGGCGAGGCTCGTCTCCGACGACCCCGGCCAGCAGCGCCGCGTCCGCGAGATCGGCATCGCCATCGACGACTACGCGAACTTCTGGGCCCATCCGCTGATCGGCGTCGCGCGCAACGACCTCGCCGATGCCCAGAGCCAGGTCAAGACCGACGGGGGACGGGCGCGCATCGATGCGATTCGCCGCCAGTTCGCGCAGCTGTTCGCCCGCGAGCGCGCCGTCATCGCATCCCGCGAGGATCGGGCGGACGCGCGCTCATCCTCCGCGATCGCGATCGGGATCGGCGGCCTCGCGATCGTCTTCGCGATCGCCTTGGGCTTCACCTTCTACCTGCGCCGGTCGGTCGTGCGCCCGGTCCTGCGGGTCGCCGAGGCGACCGGCCGGCTCGCCGACGGCGAGCTGACCACGCGCGTGCCCGCCCAGCGCCTGGATGAGCTCGGCGACCTCGCGCGCAGCTTCAACTCGATGGCCGACTCGCTGCAGCGCAGCCGCACCGAGCTCGAGCACTCAAACGCCGAGCTCAAGCGCTCAAACGCCGAGCTCGAGCAGTTCGCGTCGGTCACCTCGCACGACCTCCAGGCACCGCTGACGACGATCTCGATGTACGCCGAGCTTTTGGAGCGCCGCCATGGCGCGGAGGATCCTGAGGAGGGGCCGGCCCTCGTCGACGGCATTCGCCACGCGACGACCCAGGCGCGCGGGCTCATCCGCGACCTGCTCGAGTACTCGCGAGCCGGCCGCGGGCGCCTGGCGCTCGAGCGCGTACCCGCGCAGCTCGTCGTCGATCAGGCGCTGGAGGCGCTCGCAGGGTCGATCGACGAGACCGCGGCGCGCGTGCGCGTGGGCGCGCTGCCGGTCGTGCTCGCCGACCGCGCGAACCTCGCTCGCGTCCTGCAGAACCTCATCGGCAACGCGTTGAAGTTCACGGGCGGGGACACTCCTGAAGTGAGCATCGACGCCAAACGCGACGGCGGGCAGTGGCGCTTCTCGATCGCCGACAACGGGATCGGCATGGATCCCGCGCAATCCGAGCGCATCTTCGAGCCGTTCCAGCGGCTGCACGGCGAGGAGGACTACGCCGGAACGGGCATCGGCCTGGCCGTGTGCGAGCGCATCATCGACCAGCACGGCGGCAAGATCTGGGTGACGACGCAGCTCGGTGAAGGGAGCACGTTCTACTTCACCCTGCCGGTCGGCGATTCCGGAGCAAGCGACAGGCCCGAGCGCGCCGCTCCGCGCGTCGGTGCCGGGAGCGCACGCGCATGAGCCGGCGCCGGGCCAGCGCGGCGGCGCTGGCGGTCATGCTCGTCCTGGCGCTTGGCGCGTGCGGGGGCGACGACAAGCAGACGACGACGGACGCGCAGGGCAGCGGACCGCCGGTACGGCTGGGGACGAAGGACTTCACCGAGTCCTACATCCTCGGCGAGCTGTACAAGCAGGCGCTCGAGGCCAAGAACTTCAGCGTCACGCTCAAGCAGGATGTCGGGAGCTCGGAGATCATCCACCAGGCGCTCGTCGGTGGCGCGCTGGACATGTACCCCGAGTACGTCGACGTGCTCCTGTCGGAGGTCGCCGACGTGAGCGAGCGCCCGGACAACGCCGCCGCCGCGTACCGCGCCGCGAAGAAGTTCGAGGAGGGCCGCGGGTTCACGCTGCTCGCCCAGACGCCGTTCAACGATTCCAACGCGCTCGCCGTCAAGCCGGCGTACGCCGATGCCAACAAGCTGCGCTCGATCGCCGATCTGCGGCGGTTGCGCGGGGTAAAGCTCGGCGTGCCGTTCGAGTTCCGCACGCGCTTCGAAGGACGGCTCGGGCTGAAGGCGCTCTACGGGCTGACGGCGAAGCACCTCACCCTCACGCCGATGAAGATCCCGCTCCAGTTCGCCGAGCTTGACGCCGACCGCATCGACGCCGCGCGCGTCAACACGACCGACGGGCAGCTCGCCGACCGCGACTACCGGCTGCTGACCGATCCCAAGCGCGTGTTCGCCACCAACCACGTCGCGCCCGTGATCAGCCGCCGGGCGCTCGCGACGCACGGCACGCGGCTGCGGGTGACGATTGATGCCGTGAGCGCGAAGTTGACGACCGGCGCGATGCGGAAGATGAACGCCGCCGTGGACATCGACAAGCGCACACCGCGAGTGGTCGCGGCCGAGTTCCTGCGCGACGCGGGGCTGGACACGTGACCGGCGTCATCCGCGTCGCGGTCTGCGACGACGCGCGCGCCGTGAAGCTGTTCCTGCGCCACGTGCTCGAGGAGGACGGCGACATCGAGGTCGTCTCCTCGACGAGCACCGGGCAGGACGCGCTCAGCGAACTGGCGGAGTGCCGGCCCGACGTGCTCCTGCTCGACCTCGTGCTCCCGGACGTGCCCGAGCCCGCGGAGCTCGTCTCACAGCTGCGCGAGATATCGCCCGAGACAGCGATCGTGCTGATCTCCAACCTGCCCGCGTTCCGGCTCCAGGTCGAGGCGCAGCGGCTCGGCGCGGACGGCTGGACGACGAAGGCGCACAAGCCCGAGGAGCTGCGCGACGCGGTACGCGGCGTCCGCCCGCCGGGGGCCTGAACCTCACCGCAACCGGCCGGCGGGCACGTCCGCGCCGGCCACGGGCGCGTAACGCCGGCAGTTGAGCACGGACTGCTTGGCAATGGATGCACCAGCCTTCAGCGGCCTGCTCATCGTCGTCGCGGTCGCCTTCGCTGCGCCGTTCGTGCTCGGGCTCTTCCCGCGCGTGAAGCTGCCGTCTGTGGTCGTCGAGCTCGTGCTCGGGATCATCATCGGGCCGGCCGTGCTCGGCTGGGTGGAGGTCGACGGCACGATCGCCGTCGTCGCGCTGATCGGGCTCGTGTTCCTGCTGTTCCTCGCCGGCCTGGAGATCGAGTTCGAGCACCTGCGCGGCAGCGTGCTCAAGCTGGCGGGGGGCGCGTGGATCGTCTCGTTCGCGATTGCGGTCGTCGTCGCGCTGGCCTTGAGCGCGGGCGGACTCGTGCAGACGCCGCTGCTCGTGGCGGTGATCCTGTCGGCGACGTCGCTTGGCGTCATCATCCCGGTGCTCAAGGACGCCGGCGAGATCGCGACGCCGTTCGGCCAGCTCGTCGTGGCGGCCGGGACGATCGCGGACTTCGGCGCGATCATCCTGCTGTCGATCCTGTTCACCGGCGAGGGCGGGACGACGTCGACGCTGCTGCTCATCGCGGCGCTCCTGGGACTTGCCGCCGCGGTCTACGTCGTCGTCACCGGCGCGGAGCGCTCGCGCCTGATCAGCGAGGACCTGCTGCGCTTGCAGGACACGACGGCGCAGATCCGCGTGCGCGGCGCGATCGTCCTGCTGATCGCGTTCGCGGCGCTCGCGGAGGAGTTCGGCCTCGAGGTCATCCTCGGCGCCTTCGCCGCCGGCGCGGTGCTCACGCTCGTCGACCGCGACCGGGCGATGACGCACCCGCTGTTGCGCGCGAAGCTCGAGGCGATCGGCTTCGGGCTGTTCATCCCCGTCTTCTTCGTGACGAGCGGGGTGCGGTTCGATCTCGACGCCCTGCTGGACAGCGCGGACGCCCTCGTCATGGTCCCGATCTTCCTCGCCGCGCTGCTCGTCATCCGCGGGCTGCCGGCGCTGATGTACCGCAGCGCGCTCGACGACCGGCGGGTGGCGGTGGCCGGACTGTTCCAGGCCACGTCGCTGCCGTTCATCGTCGCCGCGACTGCGATCGGCCTGGAGCTCGGGCTCGTCGACGGCGCCGAGGCCGCGGCGCTCGTCGCGGCCGGCCTGCTCTCGCTGCTGATCTTCCCGCTGGCGGGGCTGACGCTGCTGCGCGGGGCGGGTGGGTCGTCCGCACGACCACGTTCGACCAGTCTCGGATGAGCCCGCCGAGATCGGTCACGAGTGGCTCTATGCGATGCCGAAGTGACCGCTCTCGTTGATGCGATCCGCCATCGGTCAAATGTGGTCGTCCTTGCGGACCGCGCCGCCGCTCGCGCCTTCCTTCGTTGCTGCTGTTCGGTCCTCCAGACGGACACCGACCCGAGTCGACCCACCTACAGCTCCACGACCTTCACGCGCCGGTCCTCGCCCACCGTCAGGGAGCGCCGCCCCTCCAGCAGCTCGAGCAGCTCGTCGCCCACGACCTCGCGGCGCCAGCCCTCCAGCGTGCGCACCTCGGGCGGGGGCTTGCCGTCGCGGATCGCCAGCACGATGCGCTGAAGGTCGGCGCGCGCGGCGATGAGCTCGTAGGCGAGCTCCTCCTGCAGCGCGCGCGTGCGCACGAGCGACTCGGCCAGCGCGATGATCGGTGCGTCGAGCACGTCGGGCTGCGCGGGGCGGCCGCCGTCGACGGGGATCGGCGGGCGCTCGCGGCCGCGCTCGACGGCGGCGAGGATGGCGCGGCCGCGGCGGCGCAGCGTTGACTCGTTGAGGCCGCGGATCTGCTCGAGCGCGTTGGTGCTGGACGGGCGGCGCTTGGCGATCTCGATCAGCGCCGCGTCGGAGAGCACGGAGGGGATCGGGCGGTCCTGCTCGCGGGCGGTGTCCTCGCGCCATTGCACGAGCTCGCGGGCGACCGCCCGCAGCTTGGGGTCGAGCGAGTTCACCCGCGGCAGGCGCGCGAACACCGTGTCGGGGTCGCGCACGTCGGTCGTGCCGGCCAGCGCGACGCACTCCTCGCGCGCCCACTCCAGTCGCCCGCGCGCCTCGAGCCGCGCCTGCAGCGTCTCGGCCGCCTGGAGGATGTGGCGTACGTCGTCGCGCGCGTACTCGACCTGCTCGTCGGAGAGCGGCCGCGCGTCCCAGCGGGTGAAGCTCGCGCTCTTGGCCAGGCGCACGTCGAGCAGTTCGTGCAGGAGCGCCTCGTAGCCGAGCTGCGCGCGCAGTCCGGCGAACCCGGCGGCGAGCTGCGTGTCGAAGAGGTTCGTGATCTCGGTCTCCCAGACGCGGCGCAGCAGCGCGACGTCCTGGCGCCCGGCGTGCATGACGATCTCGACGTCCGGATCGGCGAGCACGGCCGCGAGCGGCCGCGGATCCAGCGACGCGTCAAGCGGGTCGAGCACCTCGATGCGGACGCCGCCGTCGCCGTCGGGCACCGCGACCTGGATGAGGCACAGCAGCGTCCGGTAGCGCCCCTCGCCCATGAACTCCGTGTCGATGCCCAGGCGTCCACCGGTGCGTGCGAGCTGCGCCAGCTCCTCAACGTCCGTGTTGCTTGCGATCACGCTCACGAGAACGCCCAGGCTATTCGCTTGCCGGATCGAGCACCGTCGGCTCGCGCGGTAGCGCACCGGGATCGAACCGCTCGAGTAGATCGGCGAGCGACGGCGTCTCGCCCGGCTCGGCCAGCCCGACCGACGCCGCGAGCCGGCCGCGGACCGCATCCGCCGGCTCGCCCGCCGCGGCGCGGTCGGCGAGCGTCACCGAGCCGTGGCGCTTGGCCAGCCGTGCGCCGTCGGGGCCGAGGACGAGCGCGACGTGCGCGTAGCGCGGCACGTCGATCCCCAGCAGCGCGGCGAGATGCAGCTGGCGCGGCGTGCTGTCGAGCAGGTCGGCGCCGCGCACGACCTCGCCGATGCCCTGCGCCGCGTCGTCGACGATCACCGCGAGGTTGTAGGCGAACGCGCCGTCGTTGCGGCGCACGACGAGGTCGTCGACGACACCGTCCTGCTGTCCGAGCAGGCGATCCTCAAACGCCACGCGTGCCTCGCCGGCGTGCAGGCGCAGCGCCGGCGGGCGGCCGCGCTCGGCGCGCTCGCGCCGCTGCGCGGCGGTCAGCTCGCGGCACGTTCCCGGATAGGCGCCCTCGGACAGCGGCCCGTGCGGCGCCGACGACGCCGCGCGGATCTCGGCCCGCGTGCAGAAGCACGGGTACACGAGGTCGTCGCGCACGAGGTCGGCGAGCGCGGCGCGGTAGAGCGCCGTGCGCTCGGACTGCCGGACGACCGGTCCGTCCCAGTCCAGGCCGATCGCCGCGAGGTCGGCGAGTTGCGCATCCTCCAGGCCCGGCCGCACCCGTCCCTCGTCGAGATCCTCGACGCGCATGTGAAACGGGGCGCCCTGCGAGCGCGCGAAAAGCCACGCCAGCAGTGCGGTGCGCAGGTTGCCGAGGTGCAGCGATCCCGTGGGGGAGGGGGCGTAGCGGCCGGTGGCGTTCAGGCGCTCAGCGTACGCGCGAGGCGGGGCGCGATCCGCCGGACGCGTGCTCGCCGATCGAGGCGACGCTGACCATCGGGTGCTCGCCGATGCGCACGTCGACGACGACGCCGCCGCTCACCGCGAGCTGCTCGGAGACGCGGCGCCCGGCGATCGAGCGGTCGGCACGCGACACGCCGCAGGCCTTGAGGAAGCCTTCGAGCTCCGGTCCCTCGACGTCGAGCACATCGAGCTTGAGCTGCTCGACGCGGGCGGCCGGCGCGGTGGCGCCCGGCGCGGCGTGCAGGACACAGGCGGCGAGGTCGTCGGGCACGCGGTCGGCGCGCTGGACGACGAGGTCGAGCAGCGCCTTCGCCGTCGCCTCCGGCCCCAGCTCGCGCAGCCACGAACCGAGGCGGTCACGGCCGAGCGCGTCGCCCGCGACGCGCGCCTCGAGCAGGCCGTCGGAATAGACGCAGACCGTCGTTCCCTCGGGCATCGGCAGCACCGTCTGGCGCTGGCCGGTGGGGAACCCGGCGCCGATCGGCGGTGCCGACGACGCGGTGACCGGCTCATGCGCCGGCGGCCCGATGACGAGCGGCGGCGGATGGCCGGCGCTCGCGTAGGTGAGCGTGCCCTTGACCGGATCGTGGATCGCGGCGATGACCGTCGAGAAGTCGTCGGCCAGGCGCCCGTCGAGCGAGCGGCCGGAGATCGCCAGCGCCTCGCGCGGGGACATGCCCGCCTCGAGGTGGGCGCGGACCGTGAAGCGCACGAGCGTCGTCTTGGCGAGCGCCTGGCGCCCGTGGCCGGAGATGTCGCCGAGCAGCAGGCCGACACGGCCGTCGGACAGCGCGAAGGCGTCGTAGAAGTCGCCGCCGGCGGCGGGCCCGTCAGCGGGGCGGTAGGCGACGGTGGTCAGCAGTGCCCCGAGGCGGCCGGGGACGGCCGGCAGGAGCGCGGCCTGGAGCAGTCCGATGTCCTCCATGAGCTTCGAGCGCTGGCG
This sequence comes from uncultured Actinomycetes bacterium, assembly GCA_963705315.1. GTDB lineage: Bacteria > Actinomycetota > Thermoleophilia > Solirubrobacterales > Solirubrobacteraceae > CADCVQ01. Next base: position 2,448,422 of record OY970068.1, on the reverse strand, counting down.
CTCGAGGCGGCGTGTCCGTGCGGCGGCGAGGATCGTGTAGGCGCCGAGCAGGAGAACCGCCAGCACGAGGCCCGCGAGCGCGAGCTTGATCTGAGCCGGGATGTCCTTGACGAAGTCGGACACCTGGCTGAGCCCGAGGCTGCTGGGCTGGCTGAGGCGCCCGACGCCGATTGCCGAGCGGTTCTGCGGGTCCGACGACCGAGTCCCCGGGCGCGCTCCGACAAGCAGGTCCTGTGCCGCCTGCGGGGTGATCGCGCCGGCGATGATCGGGCTTGGGGCGCCACCGATCGCAGCGTTGCCGAGCGCCGGAAGCTCACCCGCGGCGGTGCCGCCGCTGGGTCCGTTCGCAGTCGCGGGCGAGTCCTCGCCCGTGGGGTCCGCGCCGGGGGGTGTCTCGTCGCCGGGGGCGCGGCCGCCCGGCGTCGCGGAGCCGTCTGCGACAACTGGCGGGGGTGTGGCGTCCGGCGTGATCGTCTTCTTGCCCAGGCCACCCGCGGTGGCCTCCTCGGACGGCGCCGGGGGCGCGGCGACCGCCCCGGCGGGGTCCTCGTTGCCGGTAGGAGCGGGGATCGCCTCCGGCGGCGCGACCTCACTCGGCGCGGGCTCGGGCGCGGGCGTTTCGGCGTTTGGCGTCTCGGCCTCTGGCGGGGCGGGAGTGGCCTCGCCGGTGTCAACCGGCGGCGGCTCGCTTGCGGGCGCCGGCGTCGGATCCGGGGCGTTCTCGTCCGGCGCGGGTGGCGGCTCCGTCGCAACGAGCTCGGTCGCGATCTGCTGGCGCGCGGCCTTCTTCTTGGCCTTGGACTTCGCCTTCTTGGCCTTGGCGCCGGCGGCCTTCTTCCACGCCTTCTTCTTTCCGGCCTTGGCCGAGGACGACTTCTTCGCCGTTGCCTTCTTGGCCTTGGCGGAGTTCGCCTTGCTCTTGCCAGAACCCGCAGCGTTCTGGGCGGAGGAACCCGACTGCTTGGCCTCCTTCTCGCCGTCGCCCCAGGCGGGCTGGCCCGCAAGCGCCGCGACGAGCAGGACGCACACCGACATCTCTAGGAGGGACCGCCGCCGTGAGCCTCGGGTCATCTGGCCGTCGGCCCGCCCGCGCGTCGATTCTCCCCCGTTGGCATCCATACCCTCCGGCATAGAGGCATTGTGCCCTGGCGCAACGGGCAAGTCCAGCGTCCGGAGGGTGCTTCGTGCAGGTGTGATAGGCAAACCCGTGCAGTCATGCGTTGCAGGAACCTGCAACCCCGTCTTTTACCCTCCGCGCGTCGTACGAACGTCCAGGGGCCAGTCGGGCGCCGGTTCGCGATCGTCTAGCGTCTGGCTGCATGGCGCGCACCGGCGATGACGAACCACAGCAGGCGGGGGAGGCGCTTCAGTGCGCTCCCTGTCACGGAACGGGACAGCTGATCTCCAACCTCGGAGGCGAGCGCGCGCAGGTCACGTGCCCGTGGTGCGAGGGCGGCGGCGTCCAGACTCCCGGCCACGACGCGCAGGCCGCGCGCCGGGCGCAGCCCGTCAGCGCTTCGCAGCCCTGACGACGACCTGACCGACGACCCTCGGCTCGCTGATCCCGAGCCTCACGTCGAACGAGCCCTCGCGGTCGGCGAGGAACGAGAAGCGGGCCGGCGAGCCGCGTTCGGCGCTGTCGGTGAGGCCGAACGCCTCCAGCGACGCGCTGTCGGGCTCGCGCGACGTGACCGTCAGCTCGACGAGATCGCCGACACGCGCGCGCACGACCTTGTCGCGCGGCAGCGTCCCGCGCACTCCGGCCGCGGGATCGCCGCCGGCGTCGCCGGTCCTCACAGGAGCCGTCCGGGCGGTGGGATCGTCGGTCGGCTCCTTGCGCGGAGCGACGATCGCGACGAGCAGGCTGAGCCCCAGCACGAGGCCGACGACGATCGTGACGCGGCGTTTCATCCCCTACAGCCTCCCGTATCCGAGATCCGTCCAGTCGCAATCGCGTTCGGTGCAGCAGCGCCTTCGCGCATCCGATGAGTCCCGCGTGCCACGGCTGGATGCCATCGCACACATCGGTAAACACTGATCCTGGAGGGATCATCATGCTGCATCACCTGCGCACCCGCGCACAGGACGAGAAGGGCTTCACGCTCATCGAGCTCCTCGTCGTTGTTCTGATCATCGGCATTCTGGCCGCGATTGCTCTGCCGACGTTCCTCGGCCAGCGCGCCAAGGCGCAGGACTCATCGGCCAAGGCCGACGCCCGCAACGCGGTCTCCCAGATGGAGTCCTGCTTCACGGACGCGGAGACGTACGCCGGCTGCACCAGCGGCAACGATGCGGTCATCAGCAACGACACCGCCACCGGCTACGTGGTCACCGCGGCGTCGGAGTCCGGCAACGAGTTCGTCATCACGCGCGCAGGCGGCAGCTACACCTACACGTGCACCGACGCGAACACCGACGGCTGCAACCAGTCGTGGCTCGACGCCAGTAGCTGATCTAGCTACCTGCCGGCCACAGCGGTTGATCACGGAGGGCGGGCCTAGCGGCCCGCCCTCCGTCGTTGTAGGACACACGTCCGCGCGCCACCGATGTGCAGCACGAATGTGCACCGCCGTGCCGATGGGAGCACATGGACGAGCGCGGATTCACTCTTGTCGAGCTGTTGGTCGTCATTTTGGTGATCGGGATCCTGGCGGCGATTGCACTGCCGATGTTCCTGAACCAGAGCGACAAGGCCAACGACGTCACCGCCAAGGCGGACGTGCGCAACGCGGTCTCGCAGATGGAGTCCTGCTATCGCAGCGGTGAGGCGTACACCGGCTGCCCGGATGGTCAGCACCCCGTTGCCTCGGACGTCGTCGTCGACGTCGCGCCTGACGGGCGCACCTACACCGTCTCCCGGGAATCCGAGACGGGCACGTCGTTCTCGATCGAGCACGACGGGTTCTCGTTCGTGCGTTCGTGCACGGTGCCCGCGGCCGGCGGCTGTGGCCTCGGCGGCAGCTGGTAGTGCTCCCTGCTGACGCACCCGACGCCCGACGCCCGGCTAGGACGTTGGTCCAGTACCCGCCTGATCTTCACGGATCACGTGCAGCGCAGCCGACGAGGCCACGTATGAGGCGCGACCGCGGTACCTCGCTTGAGGCAGGCTTCACCCTCGTCGAGGTCATGGTCGCGATGATGGTGCTGCTGATCGGCATCCTCGGGGTCCTCGGCCTGCTGACCGGGGCCCTGAACACGACAGCCTCCAACAACGAGCGCGTAGGTGCGACAAACCTCGCCCGCGAGCTGGTCGAGAGCACGCGCAGCATGGACTTCGATGACCTCACGAGCAGCCTCGTGAGCACACGGCTACAGGCGCGCGGTCTCGGCTCGGGCTCCCCGTGGACGATCACCCGGCGCAATGTCGAGTACACCGTCACGGCGACGACGTGCGCGTTCGACGACCCGGCCGACGGCTACGCCGCGACCGCGCCCGCGAACGCGTGCAACGCGAACGCCGCGGGCAGCGATGCCAACGGTGACGACTTTCGCCGCACGACCTTCGCGCTCTCGTGGAGAGACGCCCGCGGCGCCACCAAGACCGCGTCGCAGTCGACGCTGATCGTCAATCCATCCGGCGGCCTGGGCCCGCGCGCCAAGTGCTTCACCCCCGTCACGCAGACCTTCGCCCCCAGCCCACCGGCGACGGTGGCGGCCTGCCCAGCCGCCGCGGGCGTCCTATCCACGGCGACCGTGGCCAACATCGTGTGGACCACGACGGCCGCGCAGAGCCTGCACTGGGAGGCCGACGACGGCGTCAGCCGCGAAGACGTCACCGGGACGACGAACGCCAGCGGCGGTACGACCTTCCAGACGGCATGGAACATCCGCACGTCGGGCAGCGGAACCGAGATCTTCGACGGCGCCTACGTCATCACCGCGCAGGCCTTCGACGACCGCGGGATCGGCGGCGAGGTCATGCGCGCGGATGTCGTGCTCAACCGTCGCCACCCGTATGCGCCTCTGTCATTGCAGGGCGGCCACGACACGCGCCTCGGCGACTGGGTCGACTTCAGCTGGGATCTCAACCACGAGCGCGACATCGTCGGCTACCGCGTCATCTGGGCGGGCAGCGACGGCGTCGTCGGAAACGGGAATGACCAGACGGTATGCCCCGCGCCGGCCAGCGGCGACCCGTACCTCTCGCCGACCACGGAGAGCTGCGCGGACTTCTCGCCGCCCAACGGTGCGGCGAAGTACTACGTCGTCGCGCTCGACCGCGCGCCCAATGGCAGCCTGCGCCAGGGTGATACCACGCGGCAACTCACTGTCGCGGCGCCGAGCACGGCGCCCGGTCCACCCACCGGCCTGACCGCCAGCACCGCACCGAACAACGCCGCCCTGCTGAACTGGACGGCACCGGCCTCTGCCGGCGTGGCGTTCTACCGGATCTATCGAGACGACTCCGATGGAGATCCGGCAACGGTCGAGTACGTCGACCGGTTGGACCGCACGAATGGTGCTGTGACGAGCTACAGCGATTCGGAGTCGGGAACGGCCTCGCACAAATACTGGGTCACGGCCGTCGACAGCTCCTACAACGAGTCCGCACCGGTTGGACCAGTCACGTGGACGGCGCCATGAACCTCCGCGATGAATCCGGCATGACGCTCGTCGAGCTGCTGCTGGTCATGATCATGTCGCTCTTCATTCTCGGCGCGACGCTGACGACGTTCAACCAGACCTACCAGGCCCAGCACGACAACGACGACCGCAACGTCACCGCCGAGCGCGCCCGCGAGGCGCTCGACGTCCAGTCGCGGCAACTGCGCAACCTCGCCAAACGCCTGAACAACTCAGACGTGATCGACACGGCGAGCGGGAATAATCTCATCTTCCAGACGTCGGACCCCAGCCGGACATGGGTGCGCTATTGCCTGAACACGAGCGCTCCCGCCTCGCCCGATCGTGCCCAGCTGTGGATGGCGGAGCTCACGGTCCCGGTGGGAGCACCGACCGCGCCGGTGACGGGCCCGATGAGAAACCCGTCGGACTGCCCGGGTAGCGGCTGGACAAAGACGAACATCGTCGCCGACTACGTCACGAACTCGCGCGCCGGCCTGAACAGGCCGCTGTTCACGTATCGATGCACCTCCGGCACGGCCACCTGCACATCGAGCCCCTCGACCTACGATCAGATCATCAACATCTCGGCGCAGACGTTCGTCGACAACACCCCCGGCAAAGCTGCGCCCGAGCTGCGCCTGGCCACGGGCGTCTACCTGCGCAATCAGAATCAGGTACCCGAGGCGCGGTTCGTCTCGACCCCCTCGGTCAAACCGCGCACCGTCGTCCTCAACGCGTCGGGCTCGACGGACTTCGAGGGCCGGACGCTCACCTACTACTGGTTCAAGCACACGCTGCCGGCGGTGGCGAACATTCGCTGCGACACGCCGGTGGTCACGGGCTCGGGCTCCAACCGGACGATGTGGGGTGCCAACTACATCGGAACGGGCATCACGCTCACCCACACGTTCGACGCGGTGCCTGCCGATCCCGCCTCCGGCAGCACTCGCAACATCGGCCTTGTCGCCTGCGATCCAGGGGATCGCTACGGCACGGCCGGCATCTCTCCGCAAGCGCCGATCGCCGTCGTAATTCCGAACTGAGGACGACATGACACATCCCGACCTGCATAACGAAGACGGCTGGGTCCTCATGAGCGCGATCGTCCTGCTCGGGATCATGCTCGCGGTCTCGCTGGCGTCCTATTCGTTCATTGACGGCAATCAGGGCCGCACCGGAGACCAGCGCGAGCGCGAGACGTCGCTGAACGTCGCCGAGGGCGTCCTGTTCAACCAGGGCTTCGCCCTGGGACAGCAGTGGCCGGGCAACGCCGCGGCCGGGGCGGCGATGCCGGACACCTGCACCGAGACCTTTGTCGCGCCGGCACCCGGCATGGTGCGCAAGTGTCCCGATCCGACGACGCTCGCCGCCGCGAACGGCTCGCCGGCGACCGCGAACTTCACCAACGTCGACGCATCGGGCGACGTGACGTATGCGACGCGGATCCGCGACAACGGCGGCGGCTTGACGGGCGCCTACGTGTCCGGCGCGCCCGCCGAGGCGGCACAGAGCGGCACGAACGTGAAAACCGGAGCCGCGTACACGTGCCCCGGTCCCTGCAAGTGGGACGCCAACGGCGACCGCCAGCTCTGGGTCCAGGCGCGCACCGTCGTGCGCGGCAAGCCACGCAACGTCGTCGCTTTGCTCAAGCGCGAGCTGTTCGCGGAGGGATTCCCACGCAACGGTGTCGTCGCGGGGAGCTTCGAGACCAGCAACAGCGGCAACAAGACGATCATCGACGCCACCGGATCGCAGGTTGTCGTGCGCTGCACGGGGAGCGGCTCGAACTGCACCGACTATCAGGCGAACAAGAACCAGGTGGTGCCGACGACGATCCTCCACGACGTGAACTACCCGGGTTCGATGACGCAGGCCCAGCTCGAGCGCTTCAAGTCGGCGGCCCAGACCTCCAGCCCGCCCACGTACTACACGTCGTGCCCGGCCACGTACACCGGAGCCGTGGTCTTCATCGACGTGCCGAGCGGGACGAACTGCATGGATTCGAACAACGCGACCTACAACAGCGCAACTGATCCCGGGATCGTGATCATGCCGCGCGGGACGCTCGGCTGCGACCACCCGAACAACCCGGTCGGGATCAAGGGCACGTACCACGCGATCATCTACATGGCCAACCAGCAGGCCTCGTCGGGCAAGGTGCTGTGCCTCGGCGCGAACTCGGAGATCTTCGGCGGTATCGCGGTGGACGGCCAGGGCAGGCTGGACGTCGGCCAGGCAAGCGGACCGCGGCCGACGATCAGCTTCCGCGACAACGTGTTCAACTCGCTCAGCAGCTTCGGCACGACCGGGCTCGTCCAGAACACCTGGCGCGAGCTGCCGCCGACGTAGACGCCCGCTTTCAGCTTCCGCAACAGACTCGAGGAAACGAACCATGCCCCCAGCACTGCTTCCGGCCGCGGCCTTCGGGCTCGTCATCGGTTCGTTTTTGAACGTCGTGGCGCATCGACTGCCCAACCGCATGTCGCTTGCGATGCCAGCATCGCACTGCCCATCGTGCCTGGTGCCGATCAAGCCCTACGACAACGTCCCGGTGCTCTCGTGGCTGATGCTGCGCGGCCATTGCCGCAGCTGCGCTGAGCCGATCGCCGCTCGCTACCCGCTTGTGGAAGCGTGCACCGCGGCGCTGTTCGCCGCTGTCGTCGCCGTGCATCACACGGATGTGGCCGCCCTCGTCCTCGGTCTCGTGCTCGTCGCCTTCCTGGTGCCGATTGCGCTCATCGACCTCGACCGCAAGATCATCCCGAATCGGCTCACGCTGCCCGCCGCCGTGCTCGCGGTCGTGCTGGGCACCGCGCTCGATCCGGGCGGAGAGGTGGAGCGACTCATCGCCGCCGCGGCCGCCGCGGCCGTCCTCGGGCTGCCGTGGCTGTTGAACCCCAACGGCGTGGGCCTGGGGGACGCAAAGCTGATGGGTGTGCTCGGGCTCTACCTCGGTGCCGCTGTGGCACCCGCCTTCTTTGTGGCGATGATCGTCGGGACTGCGGTCGGCATCGCGATCATCGCCCGCTTGGGCATGGCTCAGGGGCGCAAGACGGCCGTCCCGTTTGGGCCCTTCCTCGCGCTCGGCGGCATCGTCGGCATTCTCGCCGGCGACGAGCTCGTGCAGCTGTACCTGACGACCTTCTAGTCGCGCCGTCGCGCGTGGCCATTCGGGAGACTGACAATCGTGTCGATGTCCCTCGCCCTGTTCCTTGCCGCGCTGCTCGGCTTGATCGTCGGGTCGTTTCTCAACGTGGTCGCGTATCGGCTGCCGCACCGGGAGTCGCTTGCGTCCCCGGGGTCGCATTGCCCGAACTGCGATCACCCCGTGCGTCCGTACGACAACGTGCCGGTCATCTCGTGGCTGCTGTTGCGCGGACGCTGCCGCGACTGCGGCGCGCCGATCTCCGCGCGCTATCCCGCCGTTGAGGCGATCACCGCGGTGCTGTTCGCGGCCGTCGTCGCGGTGCACTTCGACGATGTCCCGAAGATGGTGCTGGGCGTGCTGCTGGTCGCGTTCCTCGTGCCCCTGACGCTCATCGACCTCGACACCCAGACGCTGCCGGACCGCCTGACGGCGCCGGCGGCCGCGCTCGCCCTGGTGCTCGGCACCGCGCTCGATCCCGGCGGCGAGATCGAACGCGTCATCGCTGCTGCCGCGGCCGGCGGGTTGTTCTTCGTGGCCTGGTACGTGCGGCCGGGCGGCATGGGCTTCGGCGACGTCAAGCTCGTCGCGGTGCTCGGCGTGTTCCTCGGGGCCAGCGTCTCGGTCGCGCTCTTCGCCGCGCTCATCTCGGGCGTGATCGTCGGGGTTTTCATCATGCGCCGCGTGGGCTTCGGCGCCGGCCGCAAGACGAGGGTGCCCTTCGGGCCGTTCCTCGCCTTCGGCGGGGTGCTCGCGGTGCTGGTCGGCGACCCGCTCGTCGAGGCGTACCTCAACACGTTCTAGCGCGCGTCGGCCCCGTCCGCACGCGGTGGACGTTTGGCGGGTTCGGTTCCGCGTTCCTCCAGGGAGCTTGACCCCGAGCCGATGACGGCCTCGATCATGGCTCTCTCACTCCGTAAGACTTCCGCCGCGAAAACCGTCGTCGGACTCGACATCGAGCCCGGTCGTCTGGTCGCCGCCGAGGTCACCGTCAATGGCAACGTCCGGCTGCAGCGTGTCGCGACGGCCGACCTTGCGGTCGGCGTCGTACGCGACGGAGAGGTCGCGGACGTCGACGCCGTCGCCGCGGCGCTCAAGCAGCTCTGGGCTGAAAACAAGGGTCTGCACAAGGAGGTGCGCATCGGCATCGCGAACGCGAAGATCGTCGTGCGCACGGTCGACGTGCCGCCCGTCACAGACCCGGCGCAGATCGACGCCGTCGTGCGTCAGATCGCCGCCGACGAGCTCCCGATGCCGCTCGAGTCCGCTGTGCTCGATTACGAGCCGATCGGGATCGTCGACACACCCAACGGACCGCGCCAGCGCGTCGTCCTCGTCGCTGCGCGCAAGGAGATGGTGGAAGCCGTCGTGGCCGCCGTCACCGGCGCCGGGCTCAAGCCTCGCGGCGTCGATCTCTCCGCCTTCGCCATGATCCGCGTGCTGGGCGGTGGCCGCCGGGACTCAGCCCTGTATCTCTCGGTCGGTGGACTGGCCAACCTCGCCGTCGTCGTCGACGGCATGTGCCTCTTCACCCGCGTCACCGGCGCTGGGCTGGAGGGCATGGCGATCGAACTCGCCGAGCGCCGCACGCTCACCTTGGAGCACGCCCGCATGTGGCTGCGCCACGTCGGCTTCGAGCGCGATCTCATCGACATCGACGGTGACCCGGAAATCATCGCGGACGCCCGCACCGTTCTGAACGACGGAACCCGCCGGCTCGCCTCCGAGGTCCGGGCGTCGCTTGAGTTTCACCAGACTCAGGCTGTCTCGGGCGCTGATGTCGAGCGCGCCGTGCTTACCGGAGCAGCCGTGGCCGTGCCCGGCTTCGCGGAGGCGCTCGGCGCCGAACTGGGCATGCCGGTCGAGACGCGCAGCGTCGGCGCCGACAACTCGGTGGCCAAGGAGTCAGAACTTCCCGGCATGACGGTCGCCGCCGGACTAGCGGTTGCGGAGGTGTCGGCATGAGAGCCGTCAACCTGATGCCCGGCGAGGGCGGCGGCGGCGGTCGCCGGCACTCCTCCTCGGATGGTTCGTCAAACGCCGCCTATCTGCTGCTCGGTGTCCTGGGCGTCCTCGTCGTCTTCGCGGCGCTGTGGACCGTCACGAACAAGCAGATCGACAGTCGCTCCGACAAGCTTGCGACCGTCAACGCCGAGGCTGACGCTGCGGAGAAGCGCGCGCAGGCAGCGGCGCCGTACATGGAGTTCGCCGAACTCGCGCGGAACCGCGAGGCGACGGTCCGGTCGCTGTCCGCAACGCGCTTTGACTGGGCTCATGGCCTGCGTGAAGTTGCCCGCGTCGTGCCTGACGACGTATGGCTGACTGCCATCAAGGGGACGTCCGGCGCCGCCGAAGGCGCGCCCGGACCGACCACCAGCGCAGCCCCCGCGCCGCGCTTTGAGATGACGGGCTGCACGAAGAGCCAGGCGAAGGTCGCACGGCTCATGGCTCGGATGCGTGCCGTCGACGGCGTGCGCTCGGTCGAGCTCACGACATCGGCGAAGCCCGACACCGTCGGCAACGAGGAGTGCCCGGCCAACCGGCCGAGCGATCCGTTCTTCACGGTCGTCATCAGCTTCGCTGTGCCCGGCGCACCCGATGCCACGGTCGACTCGACCGGACAGGTCGCCACGTCGGCCCCCGCGGCCGCGGCACCGGTCACCCCCACTACGTCCCCCAAAGGTTGAGGCACGATGAAAACGCGCGATCGACTCGTCCTCGGAATCCTCGCCCTCGTCGGTCTCATGGCCGCGCTGTGGATGGGCGTCCTCGCGCCCAAGCGTGAGGAGGCCTCCGGCCTCAACGCCAAGGTCAGCAAGGCCGAAAAGCGCCGCGATGCCGCGAAGGCGAGCGCGGCCGGCGCCGAGCGGGCCCGCGTCACCTACAACCGCGATTACGCCACCGTCGCTCGGCTCGGTAAGGCCACGCCGCCGCAGGCCGACGTGCCGTCGCTCGTGTACCAGCTCGAGAGCGCGGCGCGCGACGCGAAGGTCGACTTCCGCGCCGTGACCGTGCCGCAACAGGCGGCCCCCGCGCCAGCCGCGGCGCCGAGCCCGGACGGCAAGACAGCGAAGGAGAAGGCCGCTGCCAAGCCTGCGGCAGATACCGCAGCCGCCCCCGCAGAGCCGGATGCCGCTGCTGTGAACGCTGCAGCCGGCATCACACCCGTGCCGTTCACGTTCATGTTCGAGGGCAGCTTCTTCAAGATGCACAATCTCCTGCGCTCGGTCGATCGGTTCTCCCTGCTCAAGGGCGAGACGGTGAAGATCAAGGGTCGCCTGCTGACGATTGACACCGTGACGCTGAGCCCCGGACGTGCCGGCTTCCCGCAGGTCAAGGTGGAGATCGCCGCTCGCGCCTACGTGGCGCCGATCCCGGACCAGCTTCCCAGCGGCACGTCGGCCGCCAGCGCCTCGACCCCGACCCCGACCACTGCCACTCAGGTGACGAAATGAGCTTTGTCCGCAACCTCATCCGAGATCTCGTCGACAAGCGGCTCTGGCCTGTGGCACTGCTGATGCTGGTCGCGATCGTGGCGATCCCCGTCCTCGGTGGCGGTCTGGGCGGCAGCGACAGCGCCGGCGAAGAGGCGGTTCTGCCCGTCACGCCGAACAGCGCGACCAGCTCGGCGGTCGAGCTGCTCGGACCGCCGTCGGTGCGCAAGCGCCCCGGCAAGGTCGTCGACCCGTTCCGCCGCAAGGCCAAGCCCGCTGACCCGGCGACCGACACGACCACCACTGTCCCCAGCGCCGCGACGTCCACGCCGCCGACCCCGCCGACCGGCGGGACCACCCCGCCGACCGGCGGGACCACGTCGCCGACGACGCCCGACAAATCGCGGTCCGTGTACCGCACGACCGTGCGCTGGGGCTCCGTCGACAGTGAGGCCAAGGCAAAACGGGTCTCACGCCTGACGCCGTTCGGCGACCTGCTCGACCCCGCGCTGCTGTTCCTCGGCGTCGAGCGTGGCGGCAAGCACGCCCTGTTCCTCCTCGGTTTGGACGCGACATCCGTCGGCGAAGCCGGCTGCCGCGACTCGAGCTGCCGCATGATCTCGATGCGCCCCGGCGAGTCACAGGTCGTCGATGTGAAGCCTGAGGACGCACCGGCCACCCAGCGCGAGGTCACGCTCGTCTCGATCAAACGCGAGCAGCAGCCGAGCCTGTACAAGGCATCCCTGGTGCGCGCTTACGTGCACCCGGACGGACGCGACGTGTTGCGCCTGATGCTCGGTGACGAGGCGACGAGGACTGCTGTCGCCGGATACCGCTACGACCGCAATCTCGGTGTCATGGTCCACGGCGCGCTGTCGGTACCGAGCGGCGGCTAGCCCATCCATAGACTGAGCGGCGCCATGCCGCTCCGTCTCATCACCGCAGGCGAATCGCACGGGCCCGGCCTGACGTGCCTCATCGAGGGCATGCCGGCTGGGCTCGAGCTCGATCCCGACACGCTCAACCGCGACATGGCGCGGCGCCAGCTCGGCCACGGCCGCGGCGGGCGGATGAAGATCGAGCGCGATCGCGCGGAGGTCACCGCGGGCGTCCGGCACGGCAGCACGCTCGGCTCCCCGATCGCCCTGCAGATCGCCAACCGCGACTACGCCAACTGGGAGGAGCGGATGAACCCGTGGCCGGTCGAGGGCGACGTGGCCGAGGTGCATCTGCCGCGCCCGGGGCACTCCGACCTCGTCGGGACGCAGAAGTACAACCTGGCCGACGTGCGCAATGTTCTCGAGCGCGCGAGCGCGCGCGAGACGGCCGCGCGCGTGGCGGGCGGCGCGGTCGCGCGCACGTTCCTGCGCGCGCTGGGCGTCGAGGTCCGCTCGCACGTCGTGCAGATCGGCAGCGTCGCGGTGGCGCAGCGCTCCGACCCGGTCGCGCTGGCGGACTTCGAGGGCGTCGACGACGACCCGGTCCGCTGCCTGGATCGCGAGACCAGCCGCGCGATGGTCGCCCACATCAACGTGCAGCGCAAGGCCAACGAGTCGCTCGGCGGCGTGTTCGAGGTCGTCGCCTACGGGCTCGTGCCCGGCCTCGGGTCCTACGTCTCGTGGGAGGAGCGCCTCGACGGGCGCCTCGCCGGTGCGCTCTGCTCCATCCAGGCGATCAAGGGCGTCGGGCTGGGCGACGGCTTCGACCTGGCGGGCAAGCCGGGCTCGGAAGCCCACGACGAGATCTTCTACACCGACGAGCGCGGCTACCACCGCGAGACCAACCACGCGGGCGGCCTCGAGGGCGGCATGTCGACCGGCGATCCGCTCGTCGCGCGCGCGGCGATGAAGCCGCTGCCGACGCTGACCAAGCCGCTGCGCTCCGTCGACATCGCCACGAAGCAGCCGGCCGCCGCGCTGCGCGAGCGGACCGACTCGTGCACGGTGCCGGCGGCGGGCGTCGTGGGCGAGGCGATGGTCGCCTTCGTGCTCGCCGACGCCTACCGCACGAAGTTCGGCGGCGACCACATGGACGACGTCATCGCAGCGGTGAACGCCTACCGCGAGCGCATCGGATGGCCGGCGGGTCACTAGTGGTTCGTCCGGTTAGTCCCCGCGCGCCTGGACGGTTGGTGGCGACGACTGGCAAGGACGCAGGGAGGAGGGTGTGCCTTCGGCACACCGACGACCGAGGACGCCGCCAGGCGTTGATCAACAACTGTTCCAGGCGCGTGCGGACTTGCCGGGCGGATCACTAGTCCTAGTCGGGTTCATGGGGGCGGGGAAGTCGTCCGCGCTCGACGACGTGCTGGATACCGACCGGCTCGTCGAGGACCAGCTCGAGATGAGCATCGCGCGGTTCTTCGCGGCCTACGGCGAGCGCAAGTTCCGCCAGCGCGAGGAGCCGGTCGTGCTGCGGGCGCTGCGCTCCGGCGCGCCGGTGGTCGCGCTCGGGGGCGGGGCGGTGCTGTCGCAGACCGTGCGCGGCGCGCTCGCCGGGCACACCGTCGTCTGGATGGACGTCTCGCTGCAGACCGCGTGGCAGCGCGCGGCTGGCGGGGACCGGCCGCTGGCCGCCGACCGAGCGGCGTTCGCCGCGCTCTACGAGGAGCGCAGGCCGCTATATGAGTCGATCGCCGACGCGTTCATCCCCGAGGGCGACCGGCTCGTGCGCCGGGCGCAGCCGGCGCTCGAGGCGCTGCGCGACGCACCGGCCGGCACGAAGCTCGTCTACGCCGCGACGGCCGGCGGCGACTATCCCGTCTACGTCGGCCGCGGCCTCCTCGCCGCGCTGCCGCGCCCCGGGCGGCGCGCGTTCCTCGTCACCGACGAGCACGTCGCCGAGCACTGGGGAACGGGCCTGGGCGGCGTGCACCACACGATCACGATCGCGGCGGGCGAGCAGCACAAGACGCTCGCGGCCGCCGAGCGCGTATGGCGCGAGCTCGCGACGCAGGGGATGGGGCGCGGCGACCACGTCGTGGCGCTCGGCGGCGGCGTGGTCGGCGATCTCGCCGGCTTCTGCGCGGCGACCTACCAGCGCGGCGTGCCGGTCGTGCAGGTTCCGACGACCGTCGTCGCGCAGGTCGACTCGGCGTACGGCGGAAAGACCGGCGTCGACCTGCCCGAGGCGAAGAACTACGTCGGCGCCTACCACCAGCCCGCGGCGGTGATCACCGACGTCGACACGCTGGCGACGCTGCCGGCCGCCGAACACGCCGCCGGCTACGCCGAGGTGCTCAAGACGGCGCTGATCGCGGGCGGCTCGCTGTGGGAGCGGATCGCGGGCGGAGCCGATGTCGACGAGCGCGTCGTCCTGGACTGCGCGCGGACGAAGCTCGCGGTCGTCGGCGCCGACGAGCGCGACGGCGGGGCGCGGCAGCTGCTGAACCTCGGCCACACCGTCGGGCACGCGATCGAGACGGTCACGGGCTACGCGCGCTACCGCCATGGCGAGGCGGTCGCGCTCGGACTGCTGGCGGCGCTGCGGCTGAGCGGCCAGGACGAGCTGCGTGAACAGGTGAGCGGGTTGCTCGCCGACCGGGGCCTACCGACATCGTTGAAGGGCGCCGCGCCGGACGACGTCGTCGCGGCGACGAAGCTCGACAAGAAGCGCCGCGGCGACGAGGTCCCGTTCGTGCTCGTGCGCGCGCCGGGCGACGTGCGTTACGGCGAGCCGGTTTCCGCGGACGATCTGCTCGCTGCCGTCGCGGAGCTGGCCGCGGGCTGAGGGCGCTACCGGCGTCGAAGGCGTGCGGCGCCCGGCATCCGCCCCGCCTGTCCCCGCGAGACGCTGATTCGGAACCAACGATCTGCGATACGCAAAAGGCAGCGATGAAGGAATGGGGAGGGGCGCTGGAGGCGGTCGCGGGGCGGCGCAGGCGCATCGATGGCGCCTATGCGGTGCCATGGGCAGCAATGTCGACATTCATCTCGCGGGGGCGGAATGGATGGCGCCTATGCCGCGCCATAGGCAGCAACTTCGACATCGACGACTCGCGGGCGCCGAGCGGAGGCACTTCCTCGCTCCTTCATCGCGGCTGTTTGTGGACCGCGCGCCACGTGTCGTAAGTCGGAAGTGAAGCGCGCGCCGGCACCCAAGTGCTGCGGGCGAACTAACGACTCACCACTCGGCGCTTTGCGACAGCGCGTCGAGCGCTGCGGTGAGATCGCGCCCGCGGGCAAATCCGCGCTCGGCGATGAGCGCCGCGGTCTCGCGGGCGAGCGCGAGATCGTCCGCGGTGGCGACGGCACGCAGCGCTCGCAGGTCGGCCGCGTCCTGCGGGCGTGCGAGGTCGTCGCGGGAGAGCAGCTTCAACGCGAGCAGATCGCCGGTTCGGGCGACCGGAACGACGAAGTCCTCCAGCAGCTCGAGCATCTCGGCGCGAGCCGCGATCTCCGGCTCGACACCCGAGGAGGCGAACAGCAGATCGACGATCAGCTCTCCCGGGTGGCCGTCCGGCACAGCGAGTCGGGCTGTCGCCAATCGCTTCGCGGCGAGCTGCTCGGCCGCGCCGATGACGGTGTAACCGCGCGCCCCAAGGTCGAGCACCAGCGATTGCGCCGCCGCGTCTCCCGGGACGGCGACGACGAGATCGACGTCGCGCGTAAAGCGCGGCTCGGTCCGCGCGGAGACCGCGAAGCCCCCAACGAGCGCGAAGCGGTGCGGGCCAGCATGAAGGTGCCCGACGATCCGTCGCAACGCCTGCTCGATCCGGCTCATGCAAACCGGTCGGACGGCGGGCCGATCGTATCGCCGTGCTTCGCGCCCGGGCGCTCGTGCAGCCACGCCCGGATCGCGTCGTCGAGCTCGGCATCGGTGATCTGCGGGCGCTCTCGCCGCAGGCGCGAGCGCTGCATCTGCTCCCCGAGCGCGTGCAGCTCAAGCGCGACGCGGAGGCGCGCGGCGGCGTCGTCGTCCATTGCCCGCATCGTAGTCGCGGCTACGGCGGGCTTCGCTCGGCGCGCGCCCGTCCGCGCGGCGCGCCGGGCACACGGTCGCTGCCGTTGCGGAGCTGGCCGCGGGCTGACGATCAGGCGCTCGCGTCGTGGACGGCCCAGGCGGATGCGCTGCTCGACGCGATAACGGAACTCGTTGTCCCCCGGCGGTTGACGAACAGCGCCTGAGCAGCCGCCCGGTTCTCGAACAGCATCGATAACGGATGAGGGAGCGAGGCGGAGGGGTCGGATTCCCACGTCGATGTCGCCTGATGCGCGGTATCCGTGCAAGATTCGACATCCAAGCCTCGCGGGCCGGCGAGCGAGACCTTCCTGCATGCCTTGTCGATGCTGTTCGGGGTACCGCCGCGCCCGCAGCCCACCGCTTCAGCGCGGCTACGTGCAAGAGTTGGCCGCCGCATGAACCGCTTGAGCCACAACCGCATCCAGATCATGCACGGCGTCAACCTCGACCAGCTCGGCCGGCGCAACCCCGAGCACTACGGCGCGATCACGTTTCGCCAGCTCGAGCAGACGATCGACGGCTTCGCGCGCGAGCTCGGCCTCGACGCGCGCTTCTTTCAGACGAACTCCGAGGCGGAGTTCGTCGAGAACCTTCACAACCTCGCCGACGTCGCCGACGGCGTGATCATCAACGCCGGCGCCTGGACGCACTACTCGCGCGCCATCGGTGACGCGCTCGAGATCGCGGGAATCCCCGCCGTCGAGGTGCATCTCTCCGACGTCATGCAGCGCGAGCCCTGGCGGCACGTGTCGGTGCTCGAGGACGGCGTCATCGCGACGTTCTCGGGAAGGGGACCGGATGGCTACCGCGACGCGCTCGCGACGCTGAAGGCGAAGCTCGTCGGATGAGCGAGGAACGCCGCGAGGCGCTGATCGCCAAGATCGCCGAGCGCGAGAGCGAC
The DNA here is from genome assembly GCA_963705315.1 of uncultured Actinomycetes bacterium. GTDB lineage: Bacteria > Actinomycetota > Thermoleophilia > Solirubrobacterales > Solirubrobacteraceae > CADCVQ01. The sequence continues at coordinate 2,431,414 of OY970068.1, read as the reverse complement.
GCGCTGCTCGTCACGAACCTCTTCAACGTGCGCTGGCTCACGGGCTTCACGGGAACGAACGCCATCGCGCTGGCCGGCCCGGACGTGGCCCGGTTCGTGACCGACTTTCGCTATCTCACCCAGGCGGCTGAGCAGGTCGGCGATGCCTGGGAGCGCGAGATCGCCACCGACCTCCTCGCGCGCGTGGCCGACGGCATCGACGCCGAGGCGCCGCTGCGGCTCGGCTTCGAGGACGACGACCTGTCGGTCCGGCTGCACGCCAAGCTCGCCGAGGCGCTGCCCGACAGCGTCGAGCTCGTCGCGGCGGGCGGAATGGTCGAGGCGCTGCGCGCCGTCAAGGACCCGGCCGAGATCGACAAGATCCGGGCCGCCGCGCAGCTCGCCGACGCGGCGCTCGAGGACGTCCTCGCCGGCGGCCTCGTCGGGCGCACGGAGCGCGAGATCGCGATGCAGATCGAGTTTGCGATCCGCCGTCGCGGTGCCGAGGGCGGCTCGTTCGCGCCGATCGTCGCCGCCGGTGAACACGGCGCCCTGCCGCACGCCGCCCCGCGTGACGTCCCGATCCCGGCGGGCACCCTCGTCGTCATCGACTGGGGCGCGAAGCTCGACGGCTACGTGTCTGACTGCACGCGCACCTTCGCCACCGGCGAGCTTCACCCGCGCGATCGCGCGGTCTACGAGCTCGTCCTGCACGCCCAGGAGGAGGCGCTGGCCGCCGTGCGCCCCGGCCCGACCGGCAAGGAGGTCGACGCGATCGCGCGCGCGATCATCGACGACGCCGGGCACGCCGAGCATTTCGGTCACGGCCTCGGTCACGGGGTGGGCCTTGAGGTGCACGAGGGTCCGCGCCTGTCCCGGCAGGGCACCGACGTACTCGCCGCCGGCAACATCGTCACGGTCGAGCCGGGTGTCTACGTTCCCGGGGCGGTCGGCGTTCGGATCGAAGATCTCGTCGCGATCACCGAGGACGGCCACGAGGTGCTCAGCGGCCTGCCGAAGGAGTTGCGCGACGTGCGGTAGCGACGCGTCGCTCGGCCGTCCGCCGATCGTCCACCAATCACGGATGGTCCACAAGCCGCCCTCGCGGAGCGCCGATGACGCACGCATGATTCTTTCGCGCTCTCCCGGCCTCGTGGCCCTCAGCCTCCTGCTGCTCGCCGCCGTGCCGGCCGCGAGCGCCTCCGCCAAGACCAAGCCCAAGCCCCGGCCCGTGGTCACCTCAGTCGCGCCCATGACCGCGGGCATCGGCGATCAGCTGACGATCCGGGGCAAGAACTTCGTGCTCGGCAAGCGGCGCAACACCGTGCTCTTCAAGGCGCCGAACGGCCATGTGGTGTCCGTGAAGTCCTCGAAGTCGACGCGCAGGGTGCTCTACGTCGTCATCCCGAAGGGCATCGAGGCGGACATGATCCTCACCGGTGGCGTCGCGCAGCCCGCACGCTTCCGGTTGCGCATTCTCGCCCGGCGCTTCGCGAAGAGCTTCACCGCAGTCGGCAAGTCGCCGACGATCGGTCCCGCGAGCACGATCCTGGGCCCCGGGAAGGTGGCCCCGGTACCGGGTAAACCAGCCGTGCCATCCGACTGCGACCATGACGGCGTTATCGACACCCTCGACGGCGACGACGACAACGATCTGCTGAGCGACGCGGCCGAGGCCGGCCTGAAGCTCGGCCGCTGCGATGCCGACAGCGACTCCGACGGGGTCCCGGACGGCTACGAGTACCAGTCGGCGCTCGATCTGAACAGCACCGGCGGGGCGCTGCCGTACCCGGGCCAGCGGCCCTACCCCAACCCGCTCGACGGCAGCGACGGTAACACCGACTACGACGGTGACGGGATGTCGGCCCGCCAGGAGCACCTCCTGTGGAAGACGTTCGGGAACAACACGCTGGTGCTGAACTACAGCGCTGGGAAGAAGCGCACCTCGCTCGCCGGGCCGAACGACGACTACCGCGACGCCGATGGCGACGCCCTGGGCAACTGGGACGAGTTCAACGGCGCCATGCAGCCCGCCTGGTGGCTCAAGATCTTCGATCTGGAGAAGCCGTACACCGAGCCGTATGGCGGCCTCAGCGCCGTCGATGCCGACAGCGACGGTGACGGCCTGCTCGACGGCGCCGACGACATCGATCATGACCTGTGGACCAACGCCGAGGAGGTCAGTCGCAACGTGATGGTCCGCGGAGCCCTCCACCGGGTGCACCCGTTCAACCCGTGCCTGCCGGACTACAACTCGCCGACGTGCTCGGAGCACCCGCCGCCGCCCCTGGAGTCGTACCCGCCGTTCGACAGCTACCCGCTGCCGGCCTCACCGATCGTCATGGTCCCGGCGCCCTAGGAACGGGACGGGTCGCTGGGCCTCACGGCTCAGCGACCCGCCGGCGCTGGCCCGACGATCGATTGCATCGCACGCTGCGCATCGGCTATAGCTACGAGCCGGAGGTAGCTGTTGTCCTCAGCCCCAGAGCATTTCGACGCCGTCGTTGTCGGGTCCGGTTTCGGCGGGTCCGTGACCGCCTATCGCCTGGCCGAGGCCGGCCAGAGCGTGTGCCTGCTCGAGCGCGGCAAGTCATTTCCGCCGAACTCGTTCCCGCGCTCGCCGCTGGGGATGAAGCACCAGTTCTGGGATCCCAGCGCGGGCCTGCACGGGATGTTCAACCTCTGGAGCTTCGACAACATCGACGCGATCTGCGCGAGCGGCCTCGGCGGCGGCTCGCTGATCTACGCCAACGTCCTGCTGCGCAAGGACGAGGAATGGTTCGTGCGCGAGGAGCCCGGCCACGGCAGCTGGCGCGACGGCTATGAGTACTGGCCGGTGACGCGCGCCGACCTCGATCCGCACTACGACCGCGTCGAGCGGATGATGAACGTCCAGAAATACCCGCTCGAGCAGGCGCCCTACGACAAGACGCTCAAGACGCTGGCATTCCGCGACGCCGCGGCGAAGCTCGGCCTCGACTGGCGCCTTGTGAACCTCGCCGTGACGTTCGCCAACGACGGCGACCCGCCGCTCGTCGGCGAGCCGATCAAGGAGGACCGGCCGAACATCCACGGCGCGACCCGTCTGACGTGCAAGCTCACCGGCGAGTGCGACCTGGGCTGCAACCACGGCTCGAAGAACTCGCTGGACTACACGTACATCACCGCCGCCTGGCACGCCGGCGCCGACATCCGCGCGCGCCACGAGGTGCGCTCGTTCGCCCCGCGCGAGGGCGGCGGCTACGAACTGCGGTACGTCGTCCACGACGAGGCGTCGGAGGGTGTGAAGACCGACACGAAGGCGCTCGATCGCCACACCGTCACATGCGACCGGCTGATCCTCGCCGCCGGGACGCTCGGCACGACCTACCTGCTCCTGAAGAACCGCGCCGCCTTCCCGAACATCAGCCCGGCGCTCGGCACGCGCTTCGGCGGCAACGGCGACCTGCTGACGTTCGCGCGCCAGGCGATGAAGGACGGGCCGGACGGAAAGAAGCAGGTCAACGTCATGGACTCCGCGCACGCGCCCGTGATCACGAGCGCGATCCGGGTTCCCGACGAGCGCGACGGCGGGGACGGCCGCGGCTTCTACCTCGAGGACGCCGGCCAGCCGGAGTTCGTCAGCTGGATGCTGCAGCTGCTCGACGCGCCACGATCGGTCTTTCATGACCTGCCGAAGCTCGTCAAGGCGGCCGGCAACTTCATCACGCACAAGGACACCGACATCGGCGACGAGGTCGCCGAGCTCATCGGCGACTGTGCCGAGTCGGCGGGCTTCCTGCCGCTGCTGGGCATGGGCCGCGACATCCCCGAGGGGATCATGTCGCTACAGGACGGCAGCCTGGCGATCGACTGGCGCAAGAACGGCGCGTCCAAGGCGTACTTCGAGCGCGTGCGCGACGTCTCGAAGTCCGTCGCCGAGGAGATCGGCGGCACGTTCCTCGACAACCCGATCTGGCTGCTGAGCCGCGTCGTGACGGTCCACGCGCTCGGCGGCGCCCCGATGGGCCGCGACGCCAGCGAGGGCGTCGTCGACGCCTACGGCCGGGTCTTTCACTACCCCGGACTGCACATCGCCGACGGATCGGTCATGCCCGGTCCGGTCGGCCCCAACCCGAGCCTCACGATCGCCGGGCTCGCGGACCGCTTCGCGGACGCGATCCTCGCCGAGATAGAAGGAGCTGCCGTGACTGCCCCGCCACCGCCGCCTGACGCCGCGACCGACGACGCACCGCCGCCCAGCGAGCATCCCGCCTCGCTGGAGTTCACCGAGAAGATGAAGGGCTTCATCACGTTCGGCGAGGACGACTACGACAAGGGCTTTCGCCAGGGCAAGCGGGCCAAGACGAAGTGCATGTTCCACCTCACGATCACGATGGACGACATCGAGCGCTTCATCTCCGATGAGCAGCATCCTGGGACCGCCGCGGGGTACGTCGAGTCCGATGCGCTGGGCGGCAAGCTGCCCGTGCAGAAGGGCTACTTCAACCTCTTCGTCGAGGACGGCGAGCACGGCGAGCGCAAGCTCATGAAGTACCGCCTGTTCCTCGCCGACGGGGAGGGCCACCCGATCACGCTCAACGGGTTCAAGGAGGTCGAGAACGATCCCGGCATCGACATCTGGAGCGACACGTCGACGCTGTTCACGACGATCTACGCCGGGCATGTCGAACCCGACGGCGACGACGACGCGGAGATCGTGGCGCGCGGGGTCCTGCACATCCTGCCGACGGACTTCGCCGTGCAGTGCACGACGTTCCGCGTGCATCCGGCGCACCGCGTCGACGCGCTCGCTCGCTTCGGCGCGCTCTTCGCCGGTGACCTGTGGGAGGTCTTCGGGCCCGGCGGCAAGCACGCGCCGAGAGACGACTGACCCGCCTTGGCTCGCCCGGAGCTGACAGAGGAGCGCATCCCGTTTCAGTCCGCCGACGGGGTCGAGTGCGACGTCACGCACGTGCGCGGCCCGAAGGCGCCGACGAAGGGGCCGGTGCTGCTCGTGCATGGGGTCGGCGTGCGGGTCGAGATCTGGCGACCGCCGACGCCCTACACGCTCGTCGACGCACTCGTCGACGCCGGCTACGACGTCTGGATGGAGACGTGGCGCGCGAGCATGGACGTGCCGAACAACACGTGGACGCTCGACCAGGCGGCAGTGCTCGACCACCCGCTGGCGGTGAAGACCGTCATCGAGCACAGCGGCGCGACCGAGATCCAGGCGATCACCCACTGCCAGGGCTCGACGAGCTTCATGATGTCCGCGTGCGCGGGCCTCATACCGGAGGTCCGCACGGTCGTCGCGAGCGCCGTGACGCTGCACCCGGTCGTTCCGAAGATCGCGAAGCTGAAGCTGAAGTACGTCGTGCCGCCGGTCTCACGGCTGCTCGGCTACATGGACCCACAGTGGGGCAGGCGCGGCGCGCCGTGGATCCTGCCGAAGGCCGTGACGGCCTACGCCAAGCTCTCGCGGCGCAAGTGTGACAACGGCGTCTGCAAGGTCGCGAGCTTCATGTTCGGCGCGGGCGACCCGACGCTGTGGACTCACGAGCAGCTCAGCCCCGAGGTGCACGAGTGGACCAAGGGGGAGTTCGGTGCGGCGCCGCTGACGTTCTTCAAGCAGATCGCCAGCTGCGTCGACCGCGGGTACCTGCACACCGTCGACGGCCGGCCCGAGCTGCCGGAGAACTTCATCGACCAGGCGCCAGAGACCGACGCGCGCTTCTCGTTCATCACCGGCGGCCTGAACAACTGCTTCCTGCCGGTCAGCCAGGAGCGCACGTTCGCGTTCTTCGACAAGCACGCCCCGGGGAGGCATTCGCTGCACATCGTGCCGGGCTACGGGCACCTCGACGTCTTCGTCGGCAAGAACGCCCATAGGGACTGGTTCCCGCTGATCGTGGGGGAGTTGGACAAGCCGGACTGAAGGACCAAACAGCATCGATAGAGGAGCAGTTTGAAGCGGGTCTGGCAGGCCACGGAACCACGAGTTCGCAGTTGAGCGTGTATATGGGGCTTAACTGCGAACTCGTGCGATTCACGCACCCGCCTCGCTCCCGCGTCCTTTATCGATGCAGTTGCGGGAGCCGCGCGGCTCCAAAAACTAGCCCGACCCCGCCAGCTCCGCCAGCTCCGTCACCGGCGCCGGGTGCCCGATGTGGAAGCCCTGCGCGAGGTCGACGCCGAGCTCCGTCAGTCGCGCGATCGTCTTGTCGTCGCCGACGAACTCGGCGATCGTGCGCTTCCCGAGGCCGCGGGCCATCCCGACGATCGCCTCGATGACGAGCTCGTCGGTGCGGCTGCGCGGGTCGGCGATGAAGTCGCCGTCGATCTTCAGGTACGTCACCGGCAGGTGCTTGAGGTAGAAGAACGAGCCGAAGCCCGTGCCGAAATCGTCGATGGCGAGCTCGCAGCCGAGACCGGTCAGCGTCTCCGCGAAGCGGCGCGCGTCGTCCATGCGGGCGATCGTCGCGGTCTCGGTGATCTCGAAGATGAGCCGCGACGGATCGGCGCCCGGGCGTCGGAGCTCGCGGCGCACGAGGGCGAGCAGGTCGTCGTCGTCCATCGACGCGCCCGAGATGTTCACCGAGAAGCTCAGACCCGGGTGGGCGATGACGAGGTCGATCGCCTGACCCACGACCCAGCGATCGATCGCGTGGATGAGGCCGAGGCGCTCGGCGACGCCGAGAAATGCCGTCGGGTAGGAGAGCAGGCCGTCGGGCTCGCGCAGGCGCAGCAGCAGCTCGTAGCGCGTGACGGAGCGGTCGGCGAGCTCGAGGATCGGCTGGGCGTGCAGCTCGAAGCCGTCGTACGCGAGCGCCTGGCGGATGCGCTGCTCCCACGGGACCTCGGCCTGCTGGATGGTGGCCGCGATGTCCTCGCAGAGCACATACCGGTCGCGGCCCTGTTCCTTGCTCTCGTACATCGCGCGATCGGCGGCGATCAGGACCTCCTCGGCCGTCGCGCTCGTGCCGTCGAAGGCGACGGCGCCGATGCTGACCGTCGCGTGGATGGCGTTGCCGCCGATCATCAGCTCGTGGTCGCGCGTCAGCTGGACGAGGTCGGCCGCGACCTGCCGGGCCTCGGCGGTCCCGGCGCGCGGCAGCAGCAGCGCGAACTCGTCGCCACCGACGCGGGCGAGCACGTCGGTCTCGCGCAGCCGATCGCACACCATCGCCGTGACGCTGCGCAGCAGCTCGTCGCCGGCGCCGTGACCGAGGGTGTCGTTGACGTACTTGAAGTCGTCGATGTCGAGCAGCAGCAGCGCGGCGCTCTCGCCGAAGCGGGCCGCGTTGGCGACGGCGCGCGCGAGCTCCTCGTCGAAGCGGTGGCGGTTGTACAGGCCGGTCAGGCCGTCGTGTTCGGCGAGCTGGCGCAGCTGGCGCTCGAGCCGCCTGCGCTCGGTGTTGTCGCGCGCGATAACCGACACGCTGTCGATCGTGTCGCGTGCGGAGCGCATCGCCGACAGCGACAGCGAGACCTCGAGCACCGCCCCGTCGTCGCGCACGAGCATCGCCTCGAACGGCTCGGCGAGCGCGCCGTCGAGCACCTCCTGCATCCGTCGCGCGTACGTCGCCGTGCCCTCCTCGGGCATGAGCGTCGAGGCCGAGGAACCGATCGCCTGGCCCTCGGTGTAGCCGAACATCCGCGACGCGGCCGGGTTCCAGCTAGCGATGATGCCGTCGCGCGTGATCGCGTAGATGGCATCGTTGGAGGACGAGACGATCATCGCGAGCATCGACTCGGCTTCCTGCGCGCGCACCTGGGCGGTCACGTCCTCGCAGACGCCGACCATGCGCAGCGGGTTGCCGTCGGCGTCGCAGACCATCTCGCCCTGAGTGCGCATGAGGAAGACGCTGCCGTCTGGCCGCACGACCCGCTTGACGTCCTCGAAGGGCCGATGGTCGGCGAAGCACTGGTGGTTGCGCGCGTTTACCGCGGCGCGGTCGTCGGGGTGCACGCGCTCGAGGAAGTCCTGATAGCTCGGGTTCAGCGCCTGCGGCTGTAATCCGTAGATGCGAAAGAGCTCGTCCGACCAGGTGACGACGTTGGCGGTGATGTCCCACTCCCAGCTGCCCAGGCGGGCGAGCTGCTGCGCCTCTGAGAGCTGCGCTTTCGTGCGCCGCAGCTCTTCGAGCTCCTTGACCGCCAGCTGCATGTCGACCGCTTCGTCGAGCGCGGGGCGCGCGCTCTGCTGCGGATCGGTCATCTCATTGCTGAGTATCGGCTACGGGATGGCGCGAGCGTAGAGCCATTCGTCCAGGGAGACTCGCCCTCGGTCCAAGGCGCGCGCGAGGATCGTCGCGCCAGGCACGCCGCGCGTGAGCGTCGGCAACCGACGCAGCCGCGCTCGGTGAGCATCAGCAGGGTGGCGAGCTGCTCGCCGGCGATCGGGGCGCTGAGCGTTACGACGGCAGCGTCAGGCTCCTCGCGGTAGCGCGCCTCGAGCGGTGGATGCAGCGCGCGCAGCGCGTCGCGGTCCATCAGCGCAGGTACTCCACCGCGAGCAGCGCGACGTCGTCGCGCTGGGCGCCGCGCTCGAATGCGCGCACGTCATGATCGAGCGCGCCGACGACGCCATCGGCGGTCGGCGACGCGGCGTGGATGCTCTCCATGAGCCGCGTGTCGCCGAAGCGCCCGCGCTCGCCGACCGCATCCGTGATGCCGTCGGTGTAGAGGGTCAGCACGTCGCCGGGCTCGAGATCGAGCGTCGTGAGTTCCCACGACGCGTCGGGCGTGGCTCCGAACACCGTGCCGCGCGCCTCGACGAACCGCGCCTCGCCGTCGCGCAGGAGCACCGGTCGGGGATGTCCGGCAAGCCCGATCACGGCCTGCGCGCTCCCGTCCTCGCCGACCGTGAGCTGCGCCGCGGCGACCGTGCACATGCCGCGCTTGCCGGGCATCATGAGCAGCGAGTTGACGTGCTCGAACGCGCGGGCGAGATCGCCGGTGAACGCGAATGCGGTCATGAGCGCGTAGCGCACCCGGCCCGTCGTCCCCGCCGCGGCGGCGCCCTTGCCGGTGACATCGCCGACGCAGACGATGAGCCCGCCCTCGATCATGCGGGCGTCGTAGAAGTCGCCGCCGACGAGGTTGACGTCGCCCGCCGCGCGAAACAGCGTCGCCGTCGCCCAGCCGGGCACGGTCGGAAGTTCCGTCGGCACGAGGCTCGCCTGGAGCAGTTCGGCGATCCGCCCGCGCTCGGTGAAGATGCGCGCGTTCTCGACCGCGGCGCCCGCGCGGCGCCCGAGCTCGCGGGCGAGCGCGACATCGCCGGGCGTGAAGCGGCGGGCGCCGCCGCTCATCGCGAGGCTCAGCGCGCCGGTGACGCGGCCGTCGGGCGCGAGGAGCGGCACGATGAGCACCGCGTGCAGCTCGAGGCGGCGCAGCGCGTCGAGATGCTCGTCGTCCCGCGCGGCGGCCACGAGCATCTCGTCGCTGATGTGCTGGATGAGCTCCGTCCTGCCGGTGCGGATGACGACGGGAACGCCGGACGCGTCGTCTGAAGAGATCGGATATCGCGCCCGGAAGTCGCGGCCGAACTCGACCTTCTCAGGATCGATGTGGGCGACGACGACCTGCTCGATATCACCGCGCTCGTCGAGGAGGTCGACGCCGCACCAGTCCGCGAGCCGCGGGACCGACATGTCGGCGACGTGCTGCAGCGTCTGCTTGTACTCCATGGACGCCGCGAACGTGTCGCCGGCGTCCGCCAGCAGCCGCTGGGCGAACTCGCCCTCGTGCACAGCGGTGACGTCCTCCATGACGTTCACGGCGCCGAGCAGCGTGCCGTCGGCGCCGTGGAGCGGCCGGGCCTTGATGAGGCTCCAGCGCAGCTCGTCGTCGCCGAGCGTGAACCAGCGCACGAGCACCGGCTCGGGCTCCTCGCCGAGCAGCACGCGGCGCCCGGGCAGCTCGTCGAGGTCCAGCGGGCGGCCGTCGGGATGAAAGATGTTGTAGCGGCGCACGAGCTCGCCCGGCTCGACGTCGACCAGCTCGTCGCGGCTGTCGAACCCGAGTAGCGCGACCGCGGCCGCGTTGGCGTAGAGCAGCCGGCCCTGCGTGTCGTTGACCGTCACCGCCTCGGCGAGCTGCTCGAGCGCGCCGACGATGAGCTCGTAGCTGATCCCGAGCGGCCAGGCTGGGGTGCCCCTGTGGGTGGCCACGGAGACATTCTTGCCTTTCGGCCGCCGGATCGTGGCGCCCAGCTAGCCTTTCCGGCGTGATCTCGACGAACCAGCTGAAGAACGGCAACCACATCGAGGTCGACGGGACGATCTTCAAGGTCCTCGACTTCCAGCATGTGAAGCCCGGCAAGGGCGGCGCATTCGTCCGCACGAAGCTGCGCCGCGCGAGCGACGGCAACGTTATCGACAAGACCTTCCGCGCCGGCGAGAAGTTCCGTTCGATTCGCACCGAGGCGCGCAAGATGCAGTTCCTCTACGCCGACGGCACCGACGCGCACTTCATGGACGCCGAGAGCTACGAACAGCTCGCGGTCCCGCAGACGTCGGTGGAGCACGCGCTGCGCTTCACCAAACCCAACGACGTCGTCGACCTGCTCTACATCGACGACCAGCCGTCGGACATCCAGCTGCCGTCGTCGGTCGAGCTCGAGGTCACCGACACCGATCCGGGCGTGAAGGGCGACACGGTCTCCGGCGGCGGCGACAAGCCGGCGACGCTCGAGACCGGCGCGAAGGTCCGCGTACCGCTGTTCGTCAACGTCGGCGACCGCGTGAAGGTCCAGACGGCGAGCGGCGAGTACATGTCGCGGGCCTGAGCTCCCGAGTCGCCGCGCGGTGGTGTGCGGCGAACAGCAGCGATAAAGAAGATGAGGGTTCGGACACGCGCGGCGCTCAGCGCGTGATCGCGAGCCGTCCGGAATCGACATGGATGAGAGCCACGATATACGTGGTTCTCAACCATCTCGATTGTTCAGGCCGCCCGCGCGACCCGCGTGACGCCCGGAACCAATCCTTTATCGATGCAGTTCAATCCGCGCTGGTCGGCCAGCGACGCAAAGAACTGAGCGCACCGCCCACTACGCTCACATCCAATGTCCCGCCGATCCGATCAGCGCCGCGACGCGGTCTTCGCGCTCTACCAGGCCGATCTGACCGACCGTGAGCTGGACGACCTGTTCAAGCGCGACGCGAGCATCTTCACGCGCGCGCTCGCGCATGCCGCCGAGGATCGCGGGGAGGAGCTCGACGCGCACGTCGCGCGGCACGCCAAGGGCTGGACGCTCGACCGCATCGCGCCGCTGGAACGGGCGATCATGCGCGTCGCCCTGCTCGAGATGCTGCATCCGGACGCGGCGCCGGCCGACACGCCGATCTCGCCGGAGGGCGCGATCGACGAGGCGGTGCAGATCGCTAAGACGTACTCGGGCAGCGACGCGCCGGGGTTCGTCAACGGCATCCTCGCCGCCGTGCACCGCGAGATGGGCCACAATCCCGCAACGCCATGACCGACGCTGCCGACGCGACCCTCGATCAGCTCATCACCCGCCTGGAACGCGCGGCCGAGCAGCTGCGCTCCGGCGATCTCAGCGCCGATGCCGCCGCCGGCCTCGTCGAGGACTGCGCAGGGCTCGCGTCGCAGGCGTCGGCCGAGCTCGAGCGCCGTGGCCGCGAGGCCGAGCGCGAGGACCTGCCGGGCCAAGACTCGCTCCTGTAGTGGCCTACCCAGACGAGCTCCGTCAACAGATCGAGGATTACCTCAACACGTTGCGGTTCTCCGACAACGCGCTGACGGCCGGCCTCGTGCAGTCCATGCGCTACAGCCTGCTCGCCGGCGGCAAGCGGATCCGGCCGGTGCTCGCCCTCGCCACCGCCCGCGCGATCGGGCGCGACGAGCAGGAGCTCCTGCCGCTGGCCGCGGCGATCGAGCTCATTCACACGTATTCGCTCATCCACGACGACCTGCCGGCGATGGACGACGACGAGTTGCGCCGCGGTCGCCCGACCAACCACGTCGCGTTCGGCGAGGGCGTCGCCATCCTTTCGGGGGACGGCCTGTACGCCGAGGCCTTCCGCCACGTCTTGACCCACCAGCGCGGCGAGCCCGAGCACATCCTCGCCGCCGTCGCCGAGCTCGCCGCCGCGACGGGCGTCGACGGCATGGTCGGCGGCCAGTACCTCGACATCGCCGGCAGCGACGCCGAGAACGCAGATCCCGGGCGAGCGCTGCGGCGCCTACACGAGCTGAAGACCGGGCGCCTGATCGGGGCGTCGGTAGAGTGCGTACTGCTTATAGCCGGGATGACTCGCGCCGATATGACCGACTACTGCGACTACGCCGCCGAGCTCGGGGTGTTGTTTCAGATCGTCGACGACATCATCGACGTGACCGGCACCGACGACGCGCTCGGCAAGCCGAGCGGTAGCGACGAGCGTCACGGCAAGCGCACCTACGTCAGCGAGTTCGGGCTCGACGGGGCGCGCGAGCTGGCCGCGAGATCGCACCGCCAGGCCTGGGCCTCATTGCAAGCCGCCGCCCCGACCGGCGCACCAGAACTCGAACAGATCACCGATTTCATCGCCACCCGGACCTCATGAGCCTCCTCCAGCGCATCAACCGCCCCCAGGACCTCCACGCCCTGTCCGACGACGACCTCGTCCGCGTCGCCGAGGAGGTCCGCTCGCACATCATCGACACGGTCGGCGAGATCGGCGGTCACTTCGGGGCGAACCTCGGCACGTGTGAGCTCGCCGTCGCGCTGCATTCGCTCCTGGACTCCCCGCGCGACAAGATCCTGTGGGACGTCGGTCACCAGGCCTACCCGCACAAGGTCCTCACGGGCCGCCGCGACCAGCTTCCGACGATCCGCAAGTACGAGGGCCTCGCCCCGTTCTGCTCGATCGCCGAGTCCGAGCACGACATCATGGGCGCCGGCCACGCCTCGACCTCGATCGGCTACGCCGTCGGGCTCAAGGAGGGCATGCGGCGCGCGAGCCCCGTCGACGACGGCAAGGTCGTCGCGGTGATCGGCGACGGCGCCATGACCGGTGGCGTCGCGTTCGAGGCGATCCACCAGGCCGGCGGGATGGGCCTGCCGCTCGTCGTCGTGCTCAACGACAACGGGATGTCGATCGCGCCGAACGTCGGTGCCCTCTCGCGCTACTTCACCCGCGTACGCCTGAATCCGAAGCTCTGGCACACGCGCGAGAACGTCGAGGAACGGCTGTCGGACCTGCCCGGCCTCGGTCCGAAGTTCGAGCGCTTCGGCCCGATGATGAAGGAGTCGATCAAGGCGTTCTGGGCGCCCGGACTGCTCTGGGAGGAGCTCGGCTGGGCCTACACCGGCGTCATCGACGGCCACGACGTCCGCGCCCTGCGGGCCGCGCTGCGCAGCGCGTTCGCCGCTGAGCGGCCGGTCGTGGTGCACGTCGCGACCGTGAAGGGCAAGGGCTTCGCACCCGCCGAGGAGGGCGGCCTGGAGGGCATGGAGCGCTGGCACGCCGCCAAGCCGAAGTCGATCGCCAACGGCGCACCGGCGAAGATCCTGCCGCCGTTGCCAGGTGCGGCGCGGCGCCCCCCGCAGTACACGCAGGTCTTCGGCGAGGCGCTCGTGCGCGAGTGTCGGCGCGACGAGCGCGTCGTCGGCATCACCGCAGCGATGAACTCCGGCACCGGCCTGAACATCCTTCAAAAGGAGCTGCCCGACCGCTACTTCGACGTCGGCATCGCCGAGCAGCAGGCGATCCTCTTCGCCGCCGGGCTCGCGCTGGAGGGCGTCAAGCCGGTCGCGGCGATCTACTCGACGTTCCTGCAGCGGGCGTTTGACCAGATCGTCCACGACGTCTGCCTGCAGAACCTCAACGTCGTCTTCGCGCTGGATCGCGCCGGACTCGTCGGCGATGACGGCCCGACGCACCACGGCGTCTTCGACATCGCCTACATGCGCTGCCTGCCGCATATGACGCTGATGGCGCCACGCGACGAGGCGATGCTCGTGCACATGCTCCACACGGCGCTGCTCTTCGACGGCCCGATCGCGCTGCGCTACCCGCGCGGGGAGGGCGTCGGCGTCGCGCTGCCGTCCAGGCCGGAGGCGATCGAGATCGGCACGGGCGAGATCCTGCGCGAGGGCTCGGGCAAGGTCGCGATCGTCGGCTACGGCAGCGGCGTCGGCAAGGCGCTGGAGGCCGCCGTGCTGCTGGGTGAACAGGGCGTCGACGTCACCGTCGCCGACGCGCGCTTCGCCAAGCCGATCGACGCGGCGCTCATGGGTCAGCTCGCCTCCGAGCACGAGCTGCTCGTGACGGTCGAGGAGGGCGTGCTCGCCGGCGGCTTCGGCAGCGCGGTCTGGGAGACGCTGAACGAGGGTGTCGCCAGCGACACGCGCATCCTGCGCATCGGCATGCCCGACCGCTACGTCACGCATGGCACGCCCGCGATCCTCCATTCCGAGGTCGGCTTCACGGGCAAGCGGATCGCCGAGCGGATCGTCGCGGCGATCGGGCAGCGCACTCCTGCCGAGGCGTAGGTGACGTCGCCGCAGCTCGCCGGTTCCGTCTACGGGCACCGCCGCGCCTGACGGGCGCGGTGGTCGGCGCGATCGCGTCATCATTGGCGGATGGTTCGGCTGGGGAAGATTGCTGTCGCCGTGCTCGCGAGCGTCGCGGTCGCGAGCTCCGGCTGCGGCCAGGACCGGGTCAGATCCGTCGCGCTGCTGCAGATGACGCAGCCGACGGTCGTGCAGCGGGCGGCCCAGGACAAGAAGGGCCAGGCGAGCTCGCGCGTGCGCGCGTCCCTTCCGGCGCCCGCGACACCGGCCTCGGCGGCGCCGGCGATCAACGTGCCGCAGGTCGGCTCGATCGCCGTCGGTGCGCCGAACCAGGGCCGGCTCGTCAACGGCATCCAGCTACCCGCCAGCGGGCCCGACTGGATGGCGCTGAGCGCGCCAGCCAACCGGTGGACGACGGACCGCATGCTGAGCTTCGTGCTCAGCGTCCTGCGGGCCTACCGCCTGGCCAACCCGACGGCACCGGCAGTGATGATCGGCGACCTCAGCCTGCCCTACGGCGGGCGGATGGGCGGGCACGTCTCACACCAGAACGGGCTGGACGCCGACATCTACTACCCGCGCCTTGACCGCACCCTGCAGGCGCCGACGCGGGTGCGCGACGTCGATCGCAGCCTCGCGCAGGACCTCGTCAGCCGCTTCGCCGCCGCCGGCGCGCAGTTCGCGTTCGTCGGCCTGCACGTGGGCCTCGGAGGCCCGCCGGGCATCGTGCAGGCGATCGCCAACCACGACGATCACTTCCACGTGCGGATCGCGAACGTGGCGAAGTAGCCGAGCTCGATGCCGTCGGCAGCATCGAGCGGCTACTTGATGCGCAGCTCGGCGATCTGCACCGCGCGCTGCTCGAGCTCGATCTCGTAGATCCCGTCGGCCTCGGCCTTGAAGCGGAACGTCGCCGAGCCGCCGGCCGCGACGTCCTTGGAGAGGTCATAGCCGTGGACGTGGATCTCGTCCGCGACATCTGACTTGACGGTGAAGAGGACCGTCGTGCCCTTGTCGAAGTTCAGCCGCTGGACGCCGCCGACGGGCTTGGCGTCGCGCACGGTGATCGTCTTCGCCGCCGAGCGCTTCGGACCGGGCTGGCCCGGAGTCGCGGTCGTCGCGCCCCCGGTCGTCGTCGTCGCTGCGGGCGGCGGCGTTGGCGGTTCGGTGTCGTCACCCTCGTCGCTGCCGAGCGACGGAACGATGATGATCGCCGCGATCGCGGCGATGACCGCGAGGACGAGCAGGGTGGCCCTGTGCCTGCCTGGCATGCGCAGAACAGTAGCGGGGCAAATGAAACGGCCCGCCGGGTGAGGACGGACCGTTTCGGGAGGAGAGACCCTGCTATGTCGTCTGGCTATGTGAGCGCCGGGTGTCCCATTCAGAAGCCCCGGGGGAGGCCTTATCCGTGCGCTGATGTCCATTGTGCTGGTTGACTGGCCAGTCGGGAGTGAGAGAGGTCACACAACGCAACCGGTTACCGTCTGCGGACTGATGGGCGATGCCACGACCATCTGATGGCCCGCGTGCGCCTGGACACCCTGCTGACCGAGCGCGGCCTGTTCTCGTCGCGCTCCCGCGCGGCGGCCTCCGTGATGGCCGGTGAGGTGCGATTGGGCGGTGATGGGGCGCGGGCATCCAAGCCCGGCCAGCTCGTCGAGCCCGATGTCGACGTTGCCGTCGACGAGCGCCCGCGGTTCGTCTCGCGTGGCGGCATCAAGCTCGCCAACGCCCTGGAGCACTTCGGGATCGATCCGGCCGGGCGTGGCGCGCTCGACGCCGGCGCGTCGACCGGTGGCTTCACCGACTGCCTGCTGCAGGCCGGAGCGCGCCGCGTGATCGCGCTCGACGTCGCCTACGGCGAGCTGGACTGGGGGCTGCGCAACGACGCGCGCGTGACGGTGATGGAGCGCACGAATATCCGTGGCGTGAAGCCGCAGGACCTACCGTTCGCGCCCGACCTCGTCGTCATCGACCTGTCCTTCATCTCGCTCACGAAGGTCCTCCCGGCGGTGCTGGGCGTCGTGGCGCCTGAGCACGACGTGCTGGCGATGGTCAAGCCGCAGTTCGAGGTCGGTCGCGGGCGCGTCGGCAAGGGCGGCGTCGTGCGCGATCCCGACGAACGCCGGGCGGCGCTTGTCAGCGTGGCGTCTGCGGCACGCGGCCGCGGCGCCTCGGTGCTCGGCTTCGCCTCCTCCGGGCTCCCCGGCCCGAAGGGCAACCTCGAAAGCTTTGTCTGGCTCGCGCAAGCCGGCCGCGCCGGCGCGCACGACGATCTCGAGGCCGCCGCGCGCGAGGTCGAGCCGTGAGCGAGCAGCGGCAGGTCACGGTCCTCACGCATTCCCGTCCCGAGCAGGTGGCGGCGGCGCTCGGGCAGCTCATCGCGGCGGCCCGCGAGGCGGGCGTCACGCTGCGCTTCGACCGCGAGGAGACCAAGAAGCACGGGCTCGAGGGCGGCGACGACGACGCGATCCTCACGAGCGCCGAGATCATCGACGACGTCGAGCTGTGCATCGTGCTCGGCGGCGACGGGACGATCCTGCGCGGCCTGCGCCGCTACGCCCGCACCGACGTGCCGGTCTTCGCGGTGAATTTCGGCGAGGTCGGCTTCCTCGCCGCGCTCGAGCCCGAGGACCTCGAGGACAACGGCTTCGAGCGCGCGCTCGCCCACGACTTCGAGGTGCTGCGCCTGCCGGCGATCACGATCGAGGTCGGCGACAGCTCGCTGCTGGCGCTCAACGACGTCTCGATCCACCGCAAGATCGGCGCGCGCGTCGCCCAGCTCGCCTACGGGGTCGAGGGCGAGGAGGTCGGCTCGGTCCGCTGCGACGGGCTCGTCGTCTGCACGCCGGCGGGCTCGACGGGCTACAACCTCGCCAACGGCGGCCCGGTCATGGCCTGGGGCGTGGAGGGCTACTGCGTGTCGTTCATCGCTCCGCACTCGCTCACCGCGCGCGCGCTGGTCGTCGCCCCGACCGACTGCCTGAGCCTCGCCAACGGCGGCTCGGACGCCGTCGACGTCTCGATCGACGGCCGTCCGGCCGGCGAGCTCGCACCGGGCGCGGAGATCTACGCCCGCTTCGAGGACGACGTGGCGCTGCTCGCCCAGGTGCCCGGCTGGTCGTTCTATCGCCGGCTGCGGGTGAAGTTCGGGCGCCTGTCGTCGTAGGCGCGCGGTTCCCGGAGGACAGCGGCGATCAAGGACGGTGGGTCGGGAGGGCGGTGGTGGCCCGCAGGAGCGAGGGGTGGCCGGAGTTTCTGCCCGTCAAGGACAACAACTCCGGCCACCCCCCGGTGAAACGCCGTCTCGCGACCCGCCCCGACGCCTCAACCCGCTGCCTTCATCGATGCAGTTCAGCGCACGCCCCGCCCGCAGCAACGTTTCGCACGGAGCGCACCGAGAGCGCCCAAAGGGGCGAATCCGTCGGCCCCCGCTGCTACACCAACCGAGTGCTCACCGAACTGCGCGTCGAGAACCTGCTGCTCATCGAGCGGGCGCAGCTGCGGCTTGCGCCCGGGCTCAACGTGCTCACGGGGGAGACCGGGGCGGGGAAGACCGTGCTCGCCCACGCGCTGGACCTGCTGCTCGGAGGGCGAGCGAAGCAGGGGATCGTCCGGCCAGGCGCCGCCGAGGCCTATGTCGAGGGCGTGTTCGAGCTGCCAGACAAGCTGCGCGGCGAGGTCGGCGAGCGGCTGCCCGCCGACGCCGAGGAGGTCGTGCTGGCGCGGCGGATCGGCGCGGACGGCCGCACCCGCGCGCTCGTCAACGGCCGCTCGGCGACCGTCGCCGACCTGCGTGAGCTCGCCGAGCCGCTCATCACGTTCTACGGCCAGCACGAGCACCGGCGCCTGACGCTGGCCGGCGCGCAGCTGGAGATCCTCGACGGCTTCTGCGGCGACGCCCAAGTCGCACGCCGCACCAAGGTCGCCGAGGCGCACGCGACCGCGCGCGCGGCCGAGCGGGCACTGCACGAACTGCACGAGCTCGCCGGCGCCCGCGAGCGCGAGCTGGACCTGCTCGAGTTCGAGATCGCCGAGATCGAGTCCGCCGACCCGCGCGCGGGCGAGGCCGACGGGCTGCGCGCCGAGCGCGAGCGGCTGCGACACCTCGAGGCGCTGCGCGCGGCGTCGCTCGGCGCGGCGGAGACCGCCGCCGGGGAGGATGCCGCGATCGCCACGATGCTCGGCTTCGCCGGCCGCGAGCTCGCCGCCGTCGACGGCATCGACGCCGAGCTCGACCGCCTCAACGAGCGCTGGCAGGCGCTCGCGATCGAGGCCGACGATCTCGGCGCCGAGCTGCGCCGCTACGCCGAAGGGCTCGACGCCCAGCCCGGCCGGCTGGAGGCCGTCGACACGCGGCTCGCCGTGCTCGATCGCCTCGAGCGCAAGCACGGCGGCTCGATCGCCGGGGTGCTCGCGCACGCCGAGAGCTGCCGTACGCGGCGCGACGAGCTCGCGGGCGCCGAGCTCGCCATGGAAGCCGCGACAGCCCGGCTCGCCGAAGCGCAAGCCCAGCTCGCCGCCGGCGCCGCGGCGCTCCACAAGGCGCGCAGCGCCGCCGCGCCGAAGCTCGCCAAGGCCGTGCGCGCGCGCTTGGACGACCTCGCGATGAAGGGCGCGTCGTTCGAGATCGAGCTGACCGACCGCGAGCCCGGGCCGGCGGGCGCCGACGCCGTCGAGTTCCTCATCGCCGCCAACCCGGGCGTGCCCGCGGCGCCGCTGCGCGACGTCGCCTCGGGCGGCGAGCTGTCGCGTGTGATGCTCGCGCTGATGGGCGCCGCGCCGGCGGCGGGCAACGCGACGCTCGTCTTCGACGAGGTCGACGCCGGCATCGGCGGGCAGACCGCGCGCGCCGTCGGCGACCAGCTGCGCACGCTGGCCGACGGCGGCCAGGTGCTGTGCATCACCCATCTTCCGCGGGTCGCCTCGCTTGCCGCGCGCCACTTCTCGATCGCCAAGGACGCGAGCTCCGGCGTCGCGCGGGCGACGGTCACGCAGCTCGGCGCGGAAGAGCTCGTGTCAGAGCTCGTGCGGATGCTCGGCGCCGACGAGGACGCCGACGACGCGGCGCGGCGCCACGCCGAGGAGCTGCTGCGCGCGGCGTAGCAACATGTGATGCAGATCACGCCAGGGCGCTGCAGCGCGGTATAGGCTCGCTTGGTCTGTGGGGGACAGCACGGATCTCAATCGCGTTGTCGACCTCGTCGCCGACGGCGTCCGCAAGGGGCAGTCGATCCTCTTCCTGGGCGCGGGCGTACACGCGCCGCCGCCCGAGGGGTCGCCGTTCACCTACCCGGAAGCGCAGCGACCTCCGATCGGCTCCGCGCTGAGTCGTAAGCTCGCGCGCGACTGCGGCCTCGCGGAGCGCTACCCCGACGAGAACCTCGGCAACCTTCAGCGCATCGCCCTCTTCTACGAGATGGAGCGCTCGCGCCATCAGCTCGTCGATGCCGTGCGCGATGCCGTCCAGGTCGGCAAGCGCCCGTCGCCGATGCTGCGGGCGCTCGCGGAGCTCGACTTCTCACTGATCATCACGACGAACTACGACTCGCACTTCGAGAACGCGCTCGCGGCGGTCGGCAAGCAGCCGCGCGTCGCCGTCTACACGCCGCAGCTCGAGCCGACGACCGACTACCGCGACCCGACACCCCAGAGCCCGGTCGTGTTCAAGCTCCACGGCGACATCGGGCGGCCCGAGACGATCGTCGTCACCGACGAGGACTACATCCAGTTCGTCCTGCGGATGAACAACAAGGAACCCTACGACCCGATCCCGCTGACGCTGAAGTACTACCTCACCGGCTGGACCACGCTGTTCGTCGGATACAGCCTGCTGGACTACAACCTCCGGCTGCTGTTCAAGACGCTGCGCTGGAAGGTCGACAGCGCGAACATCCCGGACATGTACTCGGTCGACTTTCGCCCCGATCCGCTGATCCTCGATGTCTGGCAGAGCCAGCGGCGCTACGTGAAGTTCATCGCCCAGGACGTGTGGTCGTTCGTGCCGAGCCTGTATGAGCTCGTGCGCGGGGAGGAGCTCAAGCCATAGCCGCCGTCGACGATCGCGTCGCCGCCGTGCCGGCGGTCCCGTTCCGCGGAATCCAGCCGTTTCGCTTCGTCGATCACGCGATCTTCTTCGCGCGCGAGGACGAGACGCGCCGGCTCGCGAGCCTCGTCGCGGTGTATCGCGGCGTCCTGCTCTACGGGGACTCGGGCAACGGCAAGTCGTCGCTCATCAACGCGGGGCTGCTGCCGGACGTCACCGCGCTGGGCTTCCACGCCGAGCGCGTGCGCGTGCAGCCGCGCGATGGTGAAGAGCTCGTCATCGAGCGGATCGCGACCGCCGACGACGAGGACGGCGCGTACCTGCCGTCGCTGCTCGCGACCGGCGACGAGGAGTCGGCGCGTGTGGTGGTTGGCACCGAGGACTTCGAGCAGCGTGTCCGGGCGGCGTGCGCAGCGCATCGCCCGCTGATCGTCTTCGACCAGTTCGAGGAGATCCTGACGCTGTTCGAGGAGCCCGGCGCGCAGGAGGGCCAGCAGCGCATCGTGCAGATGCTCGTCCGGCTCCTGCACGAGCCGCTGGCGGTGAAGATCCTGCTCGCGTTTCGCGAGGACTACCTCGGCCGCGTCAAGCAGCTGCTGTCAGCGTGCCCGGAGCTCGTCGACCAGGCGCTGCGGCTCGGCCCGCCCGCGCCCGGCGCGCTGCCGACGATCATCCGCGGGCCGTTCGAGCGCTACCCGGGCCGTTTCAAGCGCGAGCTCGAGCCCGCGCTCGCCGATCGGCTGCGCGACGTGCTGGCCGAGCGCTTCGGCAGCGGCGATCTCAGCCTGTCCGAAGTGCAGACCGTCTGTCTGCGCCTCTGGCAGGCGGACGACCCGCAGGCACTGCTCGCTGCGCGCGGCGTCCAGGGGCTGCTCGAGGACTACCTCGGCGAGGCGCTCGATGCGTTCCCGCCCGATCAGCGCCGCGCCGCGGTCGCGCTGCTGGCCCAGATGGTCACGGCGCACGGGACCCGCAACGTCATCTCCGCCGACGACCTGCGCCAGCGCGTGCACGAGGAGGACGGCACTCCGACCGCGCAGCTCGAGCGGGCGCTCGAGCGCCTCGAGCGCGAGTCCAAGCTCGTGCGGCGCGAGCGGCGGCGCAGCATCTACATCTACGAGATCACGAGCGAATTCCTCGTCCCCTGGATCAGCGAGCGCAGGCGCGAGGCCGAGCGCGCGCAGGACCGCCGGCGCGAGCGCCGCCGCGCCGCGGTGTTCCTGATCGCCGGCGCCGTCCTCGCCGGGATCGCGATCTGGGCGCTCGGTCAGCGCAGCGACGCCCGGCGAGAAGCGCAGAACGCGCAGTCGCTTGCGCTCGCGGCGACGGCGGGCGCGCAGCTCGGCAGCAGGCCCGACGTCGCGCTGCCGCTCGCCTTCGAGGCGTACCGCCGCAACCCGCGCGCGCAGACTCGCAGCAGCGTCCTCACGGCGCTTGCCGTCGCGCGCGGCTCGGGCGCGCTCGGAATCCTCCACGGCCACTCCGGAGCGGTGTTCGGCGTCGCCTTCAGCCCCGACGGCCGCACGATCGCGTCGGCGAGCGCCGACCACACGATCCGGTTGTGGGACGCCCGTACGCACCGCCAGGTCGGCCGGCCGCTGGCCGGGCACACGGCGACGGTCTACGACGTCACGTTCAGCCCCGACGGCCGCATGCTCGCCACGGCCAGCGCCGACCGGACGGTCCGGCTCTGGGACGTGCGCGCGCGCCGTCAGGTCGGTGCGTCGCTGACCGGCCATCGCGAGACGGTGTTCGTCGCGACGTTCAGTCCCGACGGGCGCATGCTCGCGTCGGCGAGCGATGACAGGTCGACGCGCCTGTGGGACGTCCGCACCCGCCGCCCGATCGGCACCCCGCTGCACCAGGTCGCGCGGGTCTACACCGCCGCGTTCAGCCCGGACGGGCGCACGATCGCCACGGGGGCCGACGATGGGGAGATCCGGTTGTGGGATGTCCGCACGCGCCGGCAGCGCGGCACCGCGCTGACCGGACACGACGAACGCGTCGTCGATGTCGTCTTCAGCCCCGACGGCCGCACGCTGGCCTCGGCGAGCTTCGACGACACCGCGCGCCTGTGGCGGGTGGGCAGCGGGCGTCAGTCCGGCGCGCCGCTGCAACACGACGACGCGGTCTATTCCGTGGCGTTTGACCGCGACGGGCGGACCCTGACGTCCGCGGGCGCGGACCGGATGGTCCGGATGTGGGACGTCCGCACGCACGCGCGGCGGGCCGCGATCACCGGACACACCGCGACGATCTTCGCCGTCGCCCTGAGCCCGGACGGGCGATCGCTGGCCTCGGGCGCCAACGACACGACGGTCCGCGTCGTCGATGCGGGCGTGCAGCGCGGTCCGCTCACCGGGCATGCGGGCGGGGTCCTCAGCGTGGCCTTCAGCCGCGACGGGCGGCTGCTCGCCTCCGCTGGCCAGGACGACACGGTCCGGCTCTGGGACGGGCGCGCTCAGCGACCGCTCGGAGCGCCGCTCACCGGGCACATGGATCCCGTCAACAGCGTCGACTTCAGCCCGGATGGCCGCACGCTCGCGTCGGCGGGCTTCGATGACTCCATCCGGCTGTGGAGCGTCCGCAGCCGGCGCCAACTCGGAAGGCCGCTCGCCGGTCACAGCGGCCGCGTCAACGGCGTGGCGTTCAGCCCCGACGGGCGCACGCTCGCGTCGGCGGGTGAGGACGGCACGGTCCGGCTGTGGAACGTCGCCACGCACCGGCAGATCGGCCTCGACGCAAGCCATGCCAGGCCGGTGTTCGCCGTCGCGTTCGGCGCCGACGGGACCCGCGCCTCCGGCGGCGCGGACGACACGATCCGGCTGTCGGACGTGAGCGGGCGGCGCGCCGGCACGCTGACCGGCCACGACGACTTCGTGTTCGCGCTCGCCTTCAGCTCCGACGGCCGCACGCTGGCGAGCGGCAGCTACGACAGCACGATCCGGCTGTGGGACATCCGCACGCGCCGGCAACTCGGCGAGCCGTTCGTCGGTCACTCCGAGCGCGTCTACAGCGTCGCGTTCACGCCGGACGGGCGCACGCTGGCGTCCAGCAGCCACGACGGCACCGTCCGGCTGTGGGACGTGCGCAGCCGCGAGCAGATCGGCACGGTCAGCGGCCACCGCGGCAGCGTCAGGAAGCTGGCCTTCGGTCGCGACGGCACGCTCGCGTCCGCCGGCAGCGACGGCCTGATCCGTCTGCGGGAGCGCTTGGTCTACGACGACGTGTCAGCGCTGCGCACGGTGGTCTGCGAGCTCCTGGGCACCGGCCTCAGCGAGGACGAGTGGGCGCGCTTCGGGGCGGGCACGCCCTACCACGCGAGCTGCTGATGAGCTACTCCGACGATTCGGGCGCTGGTTCCGGTTCGGGTTCGGGCTCGGGCTCCGGTTCGGGCTCGGGCTCGGGCTCGGGCTCCGGTTCGGGCTCGGGCTCGGGCTCCGGTTCGGGCTGCGGTTCCGGCTCGGGCTCGGGCTCGGGGCTTACGCCTCCGTTGTCGTCGCCGCCACCGCTGTCGTCTTCGGACGGGCCGTCCTCGGACTCCTGGTCGCGGCTGCTCGTGTCCTGCGTCGTCCGCTCGGAGTCACTGGCGTCGTCCGAGCCGCCGCCGCAGCCGGCGGTGACGAAGCCGCCCGCCAGCGCAAGGCTCGCCAGCGCCAGGACCAGCGTTCGCAGCACGCGGGCGCTGACGGTTGCGCAGGGTGGTGTGTCTGGATTGGCCGGCATGGTGATAGCGCCTCTGATTCCAAGCTACATGGTGTTGTCAATGGCTAGACCCCGCGGACACCGGCGTGATACATGGAGCGCGCCATGACCGAGGCCTGGATCGGATTCGCCGGCGGCCTCATCGCGACAGCGGTGAGCGTGTTCGTCGCGTTGCGCCAGTCACGGATGGCCGAGAAGCTCGCGCGCCTGAACAGCGACCTCGAGGCCGAGGTCCACCGGCGCACGGCGCTCATCGACCGTGAGCTCGATGCCGAGACGGTGCTGGCGCGCTACCGCGAGCCGCTCGCCGCGGCGGCGTTCGACCTCCAGAGCCGGCTGTACAACATCCTCGAGCTCGGCTTCCTGAAGAACTTCGGTGGCGACCACCCGCGCGCCGACGATGCGCTGCGCACGACGCTCTTCCGGCTCGCGCAGTACTTCGGCTGGACGGAGATCCTGCGGCGCGACATCCAGTTTTTGAACTTCCCCGAGGCCGATGAGACGCGCAAGGTGGTGGACCTCCAGCGGGCGATCACGCAGCGCTTCCTGGCCAGCGACCGTTCGATGCAGCTGATGATCTGGTCGGATGAGCAGCGTGCGATCGGCGAGCGCATGATCGTCGAGGAGCACGACAAGGTGCTGTGCATGGGCTACGCGCGGTTCGCGGACACGTGCGAGGAGACGTTCGCGCCGTGGCTCGAACGCCTGCGCGCAGAGCTGGAGACAGAGGGGGCGCAGGTGCGCCTGCGCGAGGTGCAGAACCTGCTCTGCGAGCTCGTCGAGACGCTCGACGAGCAGCGCGTCCGCTACACGCGCGACCTCGAGCGCGCGTAGTCGCCGCAGCGAGGAGTTCGCGGACGATGAGTGGGCGCGCTGCGCGGCCACCCGAAGCTGCGAACAGCAGCATCGAAGAAGGTCGCGTCTCGCGGCGGACCCGAAGCGGCCCTATCACGACCACATGTGACCGTTCTCGCAGCGCGCCGCCGAGAGGTGTCACAACTGCACCGCACGCGACCACTTATGACCGATCACAGCTCGAGCTGACGACATCGGGCACATGTGGTCGTGGGGTTGGCCGCCCCACACCGCCCCGCACCCCTTCATCGCTGCTGTTCGGCCACCGCGCGGCCACGACCCTCCTGCTCGAGGGCGTGCAGTCAGGCCTTGTCGGGCGCGCCGCGCTCGGGCTCGACCTGCGTCGTGTCCGGCGTGGCCCGGTGCCAGATCATCTGCTGCGGGAACGGGATCTCGATGCCCTCCTCGTCAAAGGCGGCCTTCAGCCGCTGGCGGAGCTCGCGGCTGACGTCGTACTGGTCTGATGGGCGCGTCTTGATGACGAGGCGGATGACGACCGAATTGGGGCCGAGGCTCTCGACGCCCCACACCTCGGGCTCCTCGAGGATGTCCTCGCGCTCCTCCCACAGCTTGTCGGCGACGGCCTTGATGACCTGCTTGGCGTGCTCGATGTCCGTGTCGTAGGAGACGTCGATATCCAGCAGCGCGCGCGACCACAGCTGGCTCTTGTTGCCGACGCGCCGGATCTCGCCGTTGGGCACGTGCCACACCGTCCCGTCGACGGACCGCAGCCGCGTGAGGCGCAGCGAGACCGCCTCGACGGTTCCCGACGTCTGCTGGTCGAGATCGACGATGTCGCCGACGCCGAACTGGTCCTCTACGAGGATGAACAGGCCCGACAGGAAGTCCTTGACGAGCGACTGCGCCCCGAACCCCAGGGCAATGCCGATGATGCCGGCGCCCGCGAGCAGCGGCGCGATGTTCAGGCCGAGCTCGCCGAGGATGAGAAAGCCGGCGATGAGGAAGATCACGAAGCTCCCAACGCTGCGCAGCACGCTCGTCAGCGCCGTGATGCGCTGCTCGGCGCGCAGGCTCGTCACCTCGGTGTCCAGGAGCGCGTTCGGCGTCCGGCGCCGGACCGCCCCGAGGCGCTCGCGCACGGCGCCGGCGTGCAGGCTGCGCAGGGTGCGCTTGACCCCGCGGCCGACGATCCGGTTGATGAGCCACGCGCCGCAGAGGATCGCGAGGATCGTCAGCGGCTTGCCGATGATGAAGTCGGCGGCTTCGGCCAGCGAGCGGTCGTCCGTGCGTTCGTAGATCTCGCGGCAGAAGAAGCCCGCGTCCTCTCCACACACCTTGGCGACCTGCTCGTCGGTGACCGCTGCGACTGGTGCGAGCACGACGCCCATCACGCTAGCAGCCGTTCCCGCGCAGTCGCGGCAGCGCCAGCGCGCCAGCCGCGACCCTTCGCAAGTCATTCACAACACGATCTAGACTGCGCCGATGGCTGTAGCCGTCGGCAGAGAGGTCTCTGGGCCCGCGCGACTCGGCCGCCGTACGAAGCTCCTCGTGAAGACCCTCGGCTCCGGCGCGGTTGCCGTCCTCGACCACCGCGACCTGGATCGGGTCTCCGCAGAGGATCTCATCGCGGTGGGCGTCGTGGCGGTCCTGAACTGCAGCCCGTCCTCGACGGGCGCATACCCGAACATGGGGCCGCTGCTGCTCGTCCAGGCCGGAGTGCACCTCGTCGATCTGCCCGACCGCGAACTCTTCGACACGCTGAAGGACGGCGAGCAGATCGTCGTGCACGGCGGCGAGGTGCGGCGCAACGGCAAGATCCTGGCGACGGGCAAGGTCCAGGAGCCCGACGCCGTGCGCGCCGCGACCGACGAGCGCCGCCGGGAGATCGGCGACGCGCTCGAGGCATTCGCCCAGAACACGATCGAGCACATGCTCGAGGAGCGCGAGCTGCTCTCCGGGCGCATCGAGCTGCCGCGCTTCGACACCGATTTCCGCGATCGCCCGGCGCTGATCGTCGTCAGGGGGGTCGACCACAAGAAGGATCTGCGTGCGCTGCGGCCCTACATCCGCGACGTCAAGCCGGCGATCCTCGCGGTCGACGGCGGCGCGAACGCCATCCTCGAGGAGGGCTTCAAGCCCGACATGATCGTCGGTGACATGGACTCCGCGACGGAGCAGACGCTGCGCTGCGGCGCCGAGCTCGTCGTCCACGCCTATCCCGACGGACGCGCCCCGGGTCGCGACCACCTCGAGTCCCTCGGACTGCCCTACAAGCTCGTGCCCGCGCCCGGCACGAGCCAGGACGTCGCGATGATCATCGCCGCCGAGAAGGGCGCCCAGCTCATCGTGTCGGTCGGGTCGCAGTTCAACCTCGTCGAGTTCCTCGACAAGAACCGCCGCGGGATGGCGTCGACGTTCCTCACGCGCCTGCGGCTCGGAGAGATCCTCGTCGACGCCAAGGGCGTGAGCCGGCTCTACCGGCCGCAACCCGGATCGGCGCCGCTCATCTTCGTCGTGCTCGCCGGACTGCTGTGCCTGATCGTGGTCGTGGCCCTCACGCCGGCGCTGCGCGACGTCGCCGATCTGCTGTGGCTCAAGGTCGAGGTCATCCTCGGACTCGAGTAAGTGACCGATGTTTGACTTTCGCTATCACGCGCTGTCGCTGGCAGCGGTCTTCATCGCGCTGGTCGTCGGGCTGCTGCTCGGCGTCGCGATCGGCGACAAAGAGCTCGTGTCCTCCGCCCGCAACGAGGTGCGCGACTCGCTGCGCTCCGACGTGGCGAAGGCCAACCGCGAGCGTGACGACGCGCGTACGAAGCTCAACGAGCAGAACGAGTTCGTCGATCGCGCGTACCCGATCCTCACCGGCGGCGAGCTGCGCGGGCGCCAGATCGGGCTGATCATGCTCGGCGACGAGGACGGCGCGCCGAAGCAGGTGGAGGACGCGCTCGAGCCGACCGACGGCAACCTCAAGGTCGTGTCGGTCGTGCGCTCGAACCTCGACTTCAGCGAGATCGCCGAGTCGGCGCGCGGGACGCGCTACGAGACGCTCGGGCGCGACGCCGACCTCGTCGATGACTTCGGCCGCCGCATCGGCGTGCAGATGGTCGAGAGCGGCAAGCTCATCCGCGCCGTGCGGACAAAGCTCCTGCGCTCGCTCAGCGGCACCTTCGGCGGGCTCGACGGCGTCGTCGTCATGCGCTCCTCCGACAAGCCGGAGAACAAGGCGCAGGCCGACCGGCTCGACCAGCTCCAGGAGGGGATCGTCGACGGCCTCGTGAGCACCGGCGTGACGGTCGTCGGCATCGAGACGCGCGACCGTGAGCCCTCGCAGGTGAGCTGGTATCGCGACCACGAGATGTCGAGCGTCGACAACATCGACGAGGCCGCGGGGCACGCGGCGCTCGTCTTCGTGCTCGCCGGCTCCGACGGCGCGTTCGGGCGCAAGGACGGCGTTGCGCTCCTGCCGCCGGTCGTCGGCCAGGACAGCTCGGGCGGGCCGTGATGGGCGACGCCTTCGTCCGGCCACAGCGCTAGGTTGCCCCGGTGCATTTCCTGCCTGCCGCCTTCGCGTTCGTAGCCGCTCTCGCGCTGGCCCCGGTGATCATCAAGGCGCTGTCTGGTGCCGGGCTCGTCGCCCCGAACTACCGCGGTGTATCGCTGCCGGTCCCGATCGGATTGCTCATCGTTCCCGCCGGGCTCGTCGCGCTCGTGCCCGTCGCCCTGCTCGCGCGGCTGGCCGACACGGACATCTATCCGGACAACTTCGGGCTCGTGATGATCCTCGTGCCGGCCGTGGCCTTCCTGGGGCTCGTCGACGACATCCTGTCGGGCGCCTCGCGCGGGTGGCGTGGCCACGGCGCGGCGCTGATCAGCGGCACGCTGTCGACCGGCGTGCTCAAGGCGGTCGGCACCCTCGCGGTCGCGCTGCTCGCCGCGTCGGGCCTGCCGGGCAGCGAGGGCGAGTTCCTGCTCGCCGCCGGCGTCATCGTGCTCGCGACGAACGTCTTCAACCTGCTCGACCTGCGCCCCGGCCGC
The DNA here is from genome assembly GCA_963705315.1 of uncultured Actinomycetes bacterium. Taxonomy (GTDB): domain Bacteria; phylum Actinomycetota; class Thermoleophilia; order Solirubrobacterales; family Solirubrobacteraceae; genus CADCVQ01. The sequence goes on along the minus strand of OY970068.1, from coordinate 2,402,321 downwards.
TCGGTCAAGGCGTTCATCCTGCTCGGGATCGGCCTGACCGCGACGACGACCCTCACCGAGCCGGCCGCGACGATCGGGATCTTCGCGGCGCCGGTGCTCGTGGCCGGCTTCTTCGACCTGCGGGCGAGGGGCATGCTCGGCGACACGGGCTCCAACGTCGTCGGCGCCCTCGCGGGGCTGTGGATGGTCCTCACGCTCGACACCGACGGCCAGGTGATCGCGCTCGTCGTGCTCCTGGCCATCAACGTGATCGGAGAATTCACGTCAATTTCCGCGTTCATCGAAAAAGTCCCGGGGCTGCGTCACCTAGACTCGCTGGGCAGAGCTTCGTGACGTCTTCCGGCCGCAACACCCGCTTTATCTTCATCACCGGTGGCGTCGTCTCGTCGCTGGGAAAGGGCATCGCCGCCGCATCGATCGGGCGCCTGCTCGTGGCGCGCGGCCTGTCGGTCGGCCTGCAGAAGTTCGATCCGTACATCAACGTCGACCCCGGCACGATGTCGCCCTACCAGCACGGCGAGGTCTTCGTCACCGAGGACGGCGCGGAGACCGACCTCGACCTCGGCCACTACGAGCGCTACACCGACGCGAACACGTCGCGCGCCTCCAACGTCACCGCCGGCGGGATCTACAACTCGGTCATCCGGCGCGAGCGCCGCGGCGACTACCTCGGCGGCACGGTGCAGGTCGTCCCGCACATCACCGACGAGATCAAGCAGCGCGTCAAGCTGCTCGCCGAGACGCAGGACGTCGACGTCGTCATCACGGAGATCGGCGGCACGGTCGGCGACATCGAGTCGCTGCCGTTCCTCGAAGCGATCCGCCAGTTCCCCGTCGACGTGGGCCGCCGTGACTGCATGTTCATCCACCTCACGCTCGTGCCGTACATCGGCCATGCGGGCGAGCTGAAGACCAAGCCGACGCAGCATTCCGTCAACGAACTGCGGCGGATCGGCATCCAGCCCGACATGCTGCTGGCCCGCTCGGAGAGCGAGCTGGATCTCGACATCCGCAAGAAGATCGCGCTGTTCGCCTCGCTGCCGGTCGAGGCGGTCGTTGGGGCCAAGGACGTCGACGACATCTACAAGGTGCCGCTGTGGTTCCGCGACCAGGGCGTCGACGACCAGATCTGCGAGCACTTCAACATCGAGGCGCCGCCACCTGATCTGCTTGAGTGGGAAGAGGTCATCAGCCGGGCGGCACGCGCGAGCGACACCGTGCGCATCGCGCTCGTCGGCAAGTACGTCGCGCTCCAGGACGCCTACCTGTCGGTGTCCGAGGCGCTGCGCCACGCGGGCTTCCGCCACGGCTGCAAGGTCGAGATCGACTGGGTGGACTCCGAGTCGCTCGACAGCGCCGATGCCGCTCGCGAGCGACTCGGCGGCGCCGACGGGATCCTCATCCCCGGGGGCTTCGGCGGGCGCGGCATCGAGGGCAAGATTCGTGCCGCGCAGGTGGCCCGCGAGCAGCGCATCCCGTACCTCGGCGTCTGCCTCGGCATGCAGGTCGCGGTCATGGAGTTCGCCCGCCACGTCGCGGGCATGGACGGCGCGAACTCGACCGAGTTCGACCCCGAGACGCCGCACCCGGTCATCGACCTGCTGCCCGAGCAGAAGGAGGTCACCGACCTCGGCGGGACGATGCGCCTCGGCGCCGACCCGGTGAAGATCCACCCGGACACCCGGGCGCGCGACCTCTACGGCGAGGCCGTCATCTACGAGCGCCACCGCCACCGTTACGAGGTCAACCTCTTTTTGCGCAAGCGCCTGGAGGCCGCCGGGCTCATCGTCAGCGGCACGTCACCCGACGAGCGCCTCGTCGAGATGATCGAGCTCGACGATCACCCGTTCTTCGTCGCCTCGCAGTTCCACCCGGAGTTCAAGTCGCGGCCCGAGCGCCCGGCGCCGCTATTCCGCGACTTCGTGGGCGCGGCCCTGGAGCATCGGCAGGACACCGCCGGCGAGATCCGGATCGCGCGCTCGCAGAGCTGACGCCAGGCGCTTACCATCGCCTCGTGGCTATCGATCAGCGCCAACGGCTGCACGCCGCGGCGGCAGCCGCGCATGCGGCCCTCAAGCGCGGCGACCATTGGGCGGCGAGCGACGCCTGGGGCCGGTACGTCCTGATCGAGGACGCGATGCGCGATCCGCAGGACCTCCTTGACGAGGGCGTCGCGCTGAGCAAGGTCGCGATCGACCTCTGGCTTCAGCGCTGAACGAGCTGGATCTCCAGCGGCTGCGCGATGCTCACGGCGCGTTGCCCGGCGACCGCCCGGGCCGTAGCTCGCACGCCGTCTGCGCTTCCCGTCGCACCGCGCCGGGTAGACGCGATGCACGGCGCGTCCGCGCTGCTCAGAGGCGAGGTTTGCGAGGTGCTGGCGATGGTTTCAGGGGTTGACGGAACTGCTCGGTTGACGAGTGATCTTGCGCCGCAGGGCCGCGAACGGCTTGGCGGCTTCCTGCTGCTGGCGGCGGGCGCGATCCTGCTACTCGTCAGCCTGTTTCTTGACTGGTTCGAGCCCGGATTCAGCGCCTGGACGGTGTTCGAGGTGCTCGACATGGTTCTCGCGGCGCTGGCGCTTGTGGCGGTGGCCGCCGCCGCCGGTGCTCTCGGTATGGCGCGCCCGATCCCCGAGCGGCTCGTGCTCGGCGCGGCCGTCGCCGCGCCGATCGTGGTGATCGTCGCCCTCGTGAACCACCCGCCCGGTGCCCAGGCATCCGGTCAGGACCCGATGGTCGGCATCTGGCTGGCGCTCGCCGGCTCGCTGCTGATGCTCGCCGGTGTGGCGCTGGCGGTCGCGCGGATCTCGGTCGCGCTTCAGGTCGCGCGCCCGACCGCCGCCCCGGCCGCGCCGCGTGACCGCGTGGGCCGCCGGTCACCCGATCCGGTCGTCCCCGAGGCGACGCCGCCGGTGGCGGGCGAGCCGCCGCCCGGCGCGCCGCTGCAGCCCGGCGACCCGACGACGCGCCGCATCGTGCCGTAGTGGCGGCAGACTCCGGGCGAGCGCGCCGCCTCCAACGCGTCGGCCGCGTCACCAGCTGACGAGCTTCCAGATCTCCGGCAGGCGTGTCGCCTCGTCTGCGCCCACCTCGCTGAAGATCGCGACGGCGCGCTTGAGGTGCGCCATCGCCTCGTCCCCGTCGCCGGCGGCGTGGTGCAGATCAGCGAGGTTGTTCTCGAGCGCCGCCTCGCGGTGGCGGTCGCCGTACCGCGCGCAGAGCGCCAGCGCGCCCTCGGTGAGCTCGAGCGCCTCTGGCAGCGCGTCAGCATCGGGCCGGACGAGCGCCAGGTTGTTCAGCGCCGCCGCCTGGGCGGGCGCGTCGTCGAGCTCGCGGGCGAGCGCGAGGCTGCGCTCGAGCTGCTTGCGTGCGACATCGCAGTCGCCGTCGCTGCGCGCGAGCACGCCGAGCATGTTGTGCGCCTGCGCCTGCGCGCGGCGGTCCTCGGCGTCCTGCGCGAGCGCCAGCGCCTCGCGCGCGAGCGCTTCCGGGCGATCCGCCGTTCCGGCGAGATGCAGGGTGAGGCTGAGGTCGGTCAGCACGCGCGCGCGAAGGCCCGGATCTTCGGCCGGCGCGACCTCCAGGGCGCTCGCGAACCGCGCCTCGGCGCGCTCCCATTCGCCGCGCCGGTGGTGCACGTTGCCGGCCTTGTGCTCGATCGCCGCCAGCTCGGCGGGATCGCAGTACGCGGCGGCGGTCGCGTAGCTCGCCAGGGCGCCGCCGTAGTCGCCGAGCAGCGTCCGCAGGTCGCCCTTGCGCTCGTGCCCGCCTGCCGCATGGGGATGGCCCGCCGCGAGCGCCGCCTCGAGGTGCTCCAAAGCGTCGGCAGGGGCGTGCACCGACTCGGCATGGTCGGCGGCCCGCACGTAGTGCTCGGCCGCCGCTGCCTGCTCGCCCGCCAGCCGCAGGTGCGCCGCGACGAGCGCGGCGCTCTCGTCGCCTGAACGCCGCCCGCCGAGGGCCGCTGCGATCCGGCCGTGCAGCAGTCGGCGCCGCGCGAGGCCCGTCTGCTCGTAGACCAGCGCGCGCAGCATGTGGTCGTCTGCGTCGACTCGCGACGCCAGTGGTCGCGCTGGCGCAACATCTGGCAGAGCTCGGCGATCCGCTCGACGCTGTACACGCTCGGAGCGCCCGGGCGCGTGCTGAAGCGCCTGGCTTCACGGCGCCGCCCCCCCGAGTGACAGAACTCAAGCCGTGGCCGTCACACTGACGCCATGCGTCCCGCCGCAGACGTCGAGCGCCGCCGCCTGAACGACACGTTCGCGCGACTGTGTTCGATCCCGAGCCCGTTCGGCTCTGAGCGCGCCTGCGCTGAGTTCGTCGCGCGTGAGCTCGCGGCGATCAACGTCGACGTCGAGGAGGACGGCGCCGCGCAGGAGGCCGGGGCGCAGTGCGGCAACCTGCTCGCGCGGATCCCCGGGCGCGCGGAGCGCTCGATCCTGCTGTGTGCGCACCTCGACACGGTGCCCGAGGACGGCGTCATCGAGCCGGTGCTCGTCGACGGGTCGTGGGAGAGCGCCGGCGACACGATCCTCGGCGCGGACAACAAGGCGGCGGTCGCCGTCCTGCTCGAGACGGCGCGCCGCTGCGCCATCGAAGGCTCACCCGTCGGCATCGAGCTGCTGTTCACGGTCTGCGAGGAGAACGCGCTGCGCGGCGCCAAGGCGTTTGACGTCGCCCAGCTACGCAGCGAGTGGGGCTACGTCTTCGATCACGCCTCGCCGATCGGGGAGATCATCGTCGCGACGCCGACGTACTACCGCTTCGAGGCGGACTTCCGCGGCGTCGCCGCCCACGCCGGGATCCGGCCCGAGGACGGGCGCAGTGCCATCGAGGCCGCGGCACGGGCGATCGGCGCGATGCGGCTAGGCCGGATCGACGACGAAACGACGGCGAACGTCGGCGCGATCTCCGGCGGGCAGAGCGGCGGGACGAACATCGTCGCCGAGCGCTGCCGCGTCGTGGGGGAGACCCGCTCGCTGGACTCCGCCCGCGCGGAGGAGATGGTCACCGAGCTCATCGGCCACATCCACGACGCCGCGAACACCCCGCACTGTGCGTGCGACGTGGACGTGTCGACGGCGCGGCTGTTCGAGGGCTACCGCCACCCGTCCAGCGCGCCGCCGGTGCTGGCCGCCGAGCAGGCGCTGAGCGCGTGCGGCTACACGCCGACGCGCCGCAGCACCGGCGGCGCATCCGACGCCAACGCGTTCGAGGCGGCAGGCTTTGCGTGCACGAACCTCGCCAACGGGACGGAGAACAACCACCGCCCCGACGAGCGCGTCAGCGCCGCGGCGCTCGAGGGCATGCTCGACGTGACGTTCGCGCTGCTGGACGCCTGTGCGGATTGACCAGGCGGGTCAGTCGGCGAAGAGCTCCGCCAGCGGGAGCGAGAACCCCGGCAGCAGCGGCGAAGTGAGGACATCGCCGCGGGCGAGCTGGAGCGCGACATCGAAGAACCGAGCTTCAGGTGCCGAGCGCCGGAAGACGAGCACCTCGTCGGCGGCGGTATCGACGAGCCACAGCTCGCGCAGCCCCTCGCGCTCGTAGCCGGCCTTCTTGGCGCCGATGTCGTATCGCCACGTTGACGGCGAGCGCACCTCGGCGGCGATGTCGGGCATCGGCGCAGGAGTCTGAGCATCCCTGGCCAGCACACGTGCTTCGGCATACCACAGGACATCCGGTGCGTAGACGTTGCGATCGTCGAGCTTGACGTCGATCGGAAGGCACACGTCGCCACGTCCGCGCTCCGCCTCGGTCCATCGCCGGAGTGCGAAGGCGAGATCGAAGAGGGTCGCCATGTGCAGGTGCGTCGGCTCGTTCACTACGACCTCACCCTCGACGAGGTTCCATGGTCGCCCGTGATCCGGCACGGGCAGCGCGATGAACTCGTCGGCGGTCATGGTCTGCGCGGCGGGCATGATGGTCATCGTAGTCCTCGGCTCGCGGGACGGCACGCCTGTTTGAGTCGCCGGGGAGGCGATTCTCGCCCCCCGATCGATCACACTGCTGCGATGCGACCCGGCTCTGCATGCTGCGCCTGAAGCGCGCGACGGTCCTTGCGGCCGGGCCCGCCGAGATGGAGCAGCGCCTGTCGGTCGAGATCGACGGCGAGCGGCGCGCCGCCATCGCCGACGTGGGGCTGGTCGGTGCCAGCGAGGTCGGCGACGAGGTCGTCGTCAACGTCGAGGCGGTCGAGTTGCGGCTCGGCTCGGGCGGCTTCGACGTGGTCCACGTCAACCTCACGCGCGGCCTCGGCGGCGACGGCACCCCGGGCGCGCACGTCATGAAGCTCAACTACACGAGCCTTCAGCACGCCGTCGCGCCGCTGGAGGAGGGCGAGGCCGACGCGACGCCGCCCGCGCTCGAGCTGCCGCTCGGCCGGCCGGCCGCGGTCTTCGCGCTGCATGGCCAGCTCGCGCCGGTCGCCTGGGCGTTCGCGCAGGCGCAGGGTGGTCGCCTCGGCTACGTCCAGACCGCCGGCGGCGCGCTGCCCGGCGGGCACTCGTGCGTCGTGCGCGACCTGCGCGAGCAGGGGCTGCTCGCCGGACATCTCACCGCCGGGCCGGCGTTCGGCGGCGCCGACGGGGAGTCGATCACGACGGCCGCGGCGCTGCATCACGGCCTCACCGCGCTTCACTGGAACGCCGCGATCGCCGGGCCCGGTCCGGGCATCCTCGGCTCGGGCTCGGCGCTCGGCCACGGCGGCATGCAGGCGCTGGACTCCGCCCACACCGCGCTCGCGCTCGGCTGCAGGGCGCTGCTCGTCGCCCGGATGTCCAGCACCGACGGGCGCCCGCGCCACCGCGGCCTCAGCCACCACACGCGGACCGTGCTCGACCTCCTGCTGGCGCCGGTCGCCGTCGCCGTTCCCGCGGGTGAGGTCCCCGAGCACGCCGGTCGCCACGCCTGGGTGCAGCATGCCGTCGACCTCGACGGCTACGCGGCGAGCGGCCTGCCGACGACCTCGATGGGTCGCGAGGACCCGCTGTTCTTCGCCGCCGCGCTGGCATCGGGCACCGCGCTGGCCGGGATGGTGGCGTCATGAGCGACATCGAGCCGCTCGGCGGCGAGACGGTCTTCGAGGGCACGACGTTCGCCGTCCGCGTCGAGCGCTTCGGTCACGCCGATGGGGAGGTCGTCGAGCGCGAGATCGTGCGCCGTCAGGACGCGGCGGCGATCGTCGCGTACGACGACGATCACGTCTGGCTCGTGCGCCAGCCGCGCGAGGCGATCTGCGACTTCACGCTCGAGTTGCCGGCCGGCAAGCTCGACGTCGACGGCGAGTCGGCGCTGCAGACCGCGCAGCGCGAGCTTGCCGAGGAGATCGGCCGCGGCGCGAACGAGTGGCACGAGGTCATCTCGTACTACCCGTCCTCGGGCTACACCGATGAGCGCGTCTACATCTTCGCCGCGACCGGGCTGCGCGAGGTCGACGTCGAGGCCGATCCCGGCGAGCGCATCGAAATCGTGCGCTGGCCGCTGGATGACCTGGATCGCGCCATCCGCGACTGCCGGGACGGCAAGACGATCATCGGCCTGCAGTGGCTGGCGACGCTGACGTCGCCCCCCAGCGAATCCCCCTAGGCGAGGTCGCGCTTGCGGCGCTCGGCGAACATCTTCGCGTCGGCGACCTCGCGCACCTTGCGCGCGGCCTTGAATGCGGCTTCGTTGCGCTCGGCTACGCGCTTGGTGACTTCCTCGAAGGCTGCGTCCCCTGAAGCCTTCTTGCCCGGCGTGCGTGTCTTGTCACTCGCCATATCCGAGACCGACCTTTCACTAGACCCTCGAACCCCTCAGTCTATTCGGGCCTGCTAATCGCGGTTCTCAGGCCGCGCGGGCGATGATCCGGCCGATGTTCTCGTCGTTGAAGAACGCGTCGGGCGCGATCATTCCCTGCGTCGCCAGGAAGAACTGGTTTGTGGCGTGCTGGTCGCCGTACAGCGCCTTGCGCAGCCTGAGGTGCCGTTCGGGCAGCCGCCCGAGCTGCGCCATCGCGAGGTTCGCGTGGAAGTCGGGCAGCGTCGCCTGATTGCGCAGCTGCTCGTACTCGGCGAGCGTGCTTCGCCCGGTGAGCGCATCGGCGAGCAGCTCCGCGTCGCGCAGCGCATCGCAGATCCCGAGTGCCATGTAGGGGTCCTTGTGGCAGCCGGCGTCGCCCACCAGCGCCCAGCCGTCGCCATACGGCTTGCGCAGGAAGTTGGGCAGCTGCGTCGCTCCGTAGTGGCGCTCCTCGCGGCGGCCACCGCGGACGCGCTCGCCGAGCGGCGGGATGCCGTCGACCGTTGCGAGCATGTGCGACTCGACGTCGGCCCGCACCGCGGCGAGCTCGTCGCGCGGGAACCCGACGAACAGGCCGACGAGGTCGTCGTTCGTCGGGAAGACGAAGATCACGCGGCCCTGGCGGCCGTACAGCTCGAGGCCCGGGCAGGGCAGGTCGCTGTAGTAGGAGAAGTACCAGCACGTCGCGATCGGCGCCGACTCGTAGGCGGGCGCCTCGACACGCCGCGCGAGCCTCGAGTGGCGCCCGTCGGCTCCGACGACGACATGCGCGTGCTCGGTGACCTGCGCGCCGGTGCGTGCGTCGCGCCCGATGATGCCGGTCAGCCGGTCGCCGTCGAACGTGAAGTCCTGCACGGCGAAGCGGTCGCGCAGCTCGGCGCCGGCCTGCACCGCGGCGTCGACGAGCACCTCGTCGAGCCTGCCATGGCGCGGCGCGACGCCGAGCGGGATGTCGTCGACGACGAGATCGTGGCCGATGAGCGCGAGGTCGCCGAAATCCGACGTCATCGTGGTGACGGGTGGGGAGTTCGTCGCGAGGACGGTGTCGAGCAGCCCCCAGCTCGCGAGCCGGCGCGGGCCGTGACGGTGCACGAAGTGGCCGTGCGGGATGTCGCTGGGCAGCTCGGCGCGGTCGACGAGCAGGACGCGCATGCCCGCCCGGGCGAGCAGCATGGCCGTTGAGGCGCCGGCGCAGCGCGCCCCGATCACGATGACGTCGTACATGCGCGGCGAGCGTAGCCCGGCGTCACCGTGCGCTGCGTGAGCTGCGTCACGCGAGCGGGTACGCCTGAACAATCCGACAAGGAGGAGAGACACATGACTGACGAGCCCAAGGGCGCGCTGGACGCCGATACGCCCACCGCCGAGGACGGCGCTGCAGTCGATCAGCAGGGCGTCGGTAACAACCCGACCGACTCGACGGACACCGACGAGAACCAGGACCCCAAGAGCGGCGGTACTCCCGTGCATCCGTCGCCGGGCGCCGACAGCCAGGCCGGGGGCGGCGACGCCGAAGGCAGCGGGGACGCCGACGCGGAGTCCTGACGCGCGGTCGCTGGGTTCGACTCCGGCCCGCTGGTCGGAGTCGGGCGCCAGCGCGTCGCACGCCATCTTGCATTGGCAAGAACAGCGCGGCGGGTGGCGAAGCACGGGCCATGGCCACGGCCCCCACTCAGCTTCAGACACGCCCGTTCGAGCATCACGTACTGGACTTCCTCGCGTATCTGGAGTTCGAACGAGGTCTCTCGCGCAACACGCTCGAGGCCTACCGATCCGACCTGCTGCAGTTCGGCCACTTCCTCACGCGCAGCGATTTCGAGGCGACGGTTCTCGGCCACACCGAGCTCGCGCAATTTCTCTCCGAGCTCTCCGCCGGCGGGCCGCAGCGCCCGCCCGTCGCACCGGCGACGATCCAGCGCAAGGCGGCCTGCCTGCGCTCCTTCTACCGCCACCTGCGCCGCGAGGAGATCATCTCTCACGACCCGACCGCGGAGCTGCGCGCCCCGCGCAAGAGCCAGAAGCTGCCGCAGGTGCTCAGTCGCGACGAGGTCGCCAAGCTGCTGGCCGCACCGCGCGGCAACGCGCCGGCCGCCCTGCGTGACCGCGCGCTGCTCGAGGTCATGTACGCGTGTGGGCTGCGCGCCAGCGAAGCCGTCGATCTGACGCTCGGCGCCGTCGATCTGCGCACCGGCGTCGTCCGCGCGCGCGGCAAGGGCTCCAAGGAGCGCCTGATCCCGATCGGCCGCCAGGCCGTCAGCGCCGCACGCTCCTATCTCGAGCACGGGCGCCCGAAGCTCGTCGGCGCGCGCGACGAGCGCCACCTCTTCGTCAACCACCGTGGCGGCGGCCTCACGCGCCAGGGGCTCTACAAGATCGTCCAGCGCCATGCCCGCAGCGCGGGCCTGGAGGGCCGCATGAGCCCCCACACGCTGCGCCACACGTTCGCGACGCACCTGCTGGCGGGCGGCTGCGACCTGCGGTCGCTGCAGGAGATGCTCGGCCACGCCGACGTCGCGACGACGCAGATCTACACCCACCTCTCCGCCGATCGGCTCAAGGACGTCTACTTCAAGGCGCATCCGCGATCGGGCGGGGACGCCGGACAAACCGATTGAGGACAATGCGCGGGTGCGCCGCGCGCTCCTGAGCCTCGTCGTCGCCGTCGGGCTCGTGGGCTGCGGCAACGACCGGACGTCTGCACCCGACATCGGCCTCATCCGGGCGCCGGGCGGCTTTCGTACGGTCGACTACCCCAAGGCCGACCTCTCGCTGCGCATCCCGCGCAGCTGGCGCGTCGAGGCTGGCGAGGGCGACCGCGTCACGACGGTCGCCGCCGGCCTCGGGCAGATCACCGTCTGGCGCTTCGCCCGCGACGAGCCGCTGCCGGTGACGCGCACGCACCTCGAGAACGCGCGCAAGGCCCTCGTGGCGCAGGTAGAGCAGCGCGACCCGACGTTCGACGTGACGTCGTCGCGGATCATCCGGCGCGAGGGACTGCGCGCGGTCGAGATCGTCGGCGTCGGCACGAACCAGGGCAAGAAGCGCACGACGCGCTCGCTGCACGCCTACGGCAACGGCGCGGAGGTCGTCGTCGACGCCTACGCCCCGCCCGACGACTTCGCGCGCGTCGACAAGCAGACGTTCCGCCCGGTGCTGCGCTCGCTGCGGTTGCAGACCAGGAAGTCGTGAGCCGCCGGGCGTTCGTCGTCGTCGCCGACGCCTGCGGCGTCGGGGCGCTGCCGGACGCCGCGGACTACGGCGACGCCGGCTCGGACACGCTCGGGCATCTCGCTCAGGCCGTCGGCGGTCTGGACCTGCCGGCGCTCGGGGCGCTCGGGCTCGGGTCCGTCGCGCCGCTGCAGGGCGTCGCGCCGGCCGCCGCGCCCGTCGTGCACGGCCGGCTCGCCGCGCAGGGCCCCGGCAAGGACTCGACGACGGGTCACTGGGAGCTCATGGGCGCCATCACGCCCGCGGCGCTGCCGACGTATCCTGCGGGCTTCCCCGGCGACGTCGTGCGCGCGCTCGAAGGCGCCACCGGCGAGCGCTTTGTCTGCAACCGCCCGTACAACGGCATCGAGGCGATCGAGCACTACGGCGCGGAGCACCTGGCCGGCGGCGCGCTCATCCTCTACACGTCGCAGGACTCCGTGCTCCAACTCGCCGCGCACGTCGAGCGTGTGCCGGAGAAGCGGCTGCACGAGATCTGCGCGGCAGCACGCGAGCTGATGGCCGGCGAGCATGCCGTCGGACGGGTCATCGCGCGCCCGTTCAGTGGCGAGCCGGGAGCATTCAGGCGCACGGAGGGCCGCCACGACTACGCGCTGGCGCCGCCCGGGCGGACCTACCTCGAGGAGGTCCGCGACGCCGGCCTTGCCGTGCACGCGGTCGGCAAGGTGCAGGACCTGTTCGGCGGCCGCGGCATCGACGCCACGCATCCCGGCGCCACGAACGCGCGCGCGCTGGAAGAGACGGGCCGCCTCATCGACGAGCTCGACGGCGGCCTGGTCTTCACGAACCTCATCGAGACCGACGCCGTCTATGGCCACCGCAAGGACACCGCGGGCTTTCACGCCGCGCTGCGCGGGATCGACGTGGCGGTCGGCTCCTGGCTCGAGCGCCTGGGCCCGGAGGATCTGCTCGTCATCACGGCCGACCACGGCTGCGACCCCGCGGCGCCGCACACCGACCACACCCGCGAGCACGTGCCGCTGCTCGCGTCCTTCGCGGGCCACGGCGGCCGTCGCCACGACGGCGCGATGGCCGACGTGGGCGCGAGCGTGCTGCACTGGCTCACCGGGCGCGGAGCGGCGGGGCTGCCGGGGCGGTCGTTCGTGTGATCGCCCTCCGGCCGGCTTGGTGCTGCCCGCCGTAAGTTCCGTCGGGATCTCCGGGATGCGCGGCCGCGATCAGGCGCGGATCGCGCGCCGGGAGCGACCACGAAACTTCCGGCGGTCAGCCTTTAGGGTTCAGGACACTCATGGGGGACATCGGCAAGCCCATCCGCGAAACCGAACGTCCGGCGCCGGTCCGCACGCCGGTGCCCGAACCCAAGCGCGAGCCGGCGCCACCGCAACGCGAGCCTGAGCCGGTCAAGGCACGGCGCGCGTGAGCGCCGAGCCCGTCGCGGAGCCGCTGGTCGGTTTCCGGCGCTGGGGGTGCAGGCGCGGCGGCCTGTACTCAGGCATCTTCGTCGCCGGCCGCTTCATCCCGAACCCCGCGCTGGGGATGGTGGCCCCGCGGACCGGGCAGAGGCCCTGGCCGACGGACGCCGACCGCGTCGCGAAGTGCTTCGCGCTGCGCGGCCACGACGCCCCGTATCGCGATTGCAACTGCGGCTGGGCGGCGTACTATTCGCTCGCCGGCGAGCCCGAGATCCCAGCGTTCGAGTGCGTCTGGGGCGCGGTCGTCGCGTGGGGCACGATCGTCGAGTGCGAGACCGGCTTTCGCGCCCAGTTCGCGCGCCCGCTCGCGCTGCTCGATCTCCCCAATCCCGACGACCTGCGCGAGAAGGGCCGTCGCGCCGCCGTCGCGGCGGACGCCTACGGCATCCCGCTGCTGCAACGCGACGAGCTGATCGCGTACGCGGACTGGCACGGCGAGCTGCGCATGACGGCCCACTAGCCGATGCCCGAGCTGCCCGAGGTCGAGACGATTCGCCGGCAACTCGCGCCGCTCGTCGAGGGACGAACGCTGCGCGCTCTACAGATCGCCGACCCGCGCTGGTGTCAGCCGCTCGACCCGGTCGCGCTGACCGACGCGCTCGAAGGCCGGCGGGTCGAGCGTCTGGACCGGCGCGGCAAGTACCTCATCTGGGAGGCCTCAGACGAGGTCTGCCTGCTCATGCATCTGCGGATGACCGGGACGCTGCTCTACGACGCCCCGCCCGAGCAGCGCTACGTCCGCGTGCGCTTCGCGCTCGACGACGGCCACGTGCTGAGCTTCTGTGACCCGCGCCGCTTCGGCACCGGAGAGCTCGCGCTCGGGCACCGCGCCCGCGACGCGTTTCTCGACGCCCGCCTCGGCTTGGAGCCGTTCGGCCCGGAGTTCACCAGCGACGCGCTCTTGCGCGCGACCCGCGGCCGGCGCGCGCCGATCAAGGCGTTCCTGCTCGACCAGCGCCGCATCGCGGGCGTCGGGAACATCTACGCCAACGAGGCGCTGTTTCGCGCGCGGATCCATCCGCTGCGCGAGGCCGGCAAGCTCAAGCGCGCGCAGATCGTCGCGCTGCACGACGCGGTCGTCGGCGCGCTCGGGGCGGGGCTCAAGGCGGGCGGCGCGTCGATCGACGACTTCCGCCATCCCGACGGCGTCAAGGGCGCCTTTCAGAACGAGTTTCTCGTGCACGGGCGTGAGGGCGAGCCGTGCCTGGTCTGCGGCACGACGATCAGGAAGTTCGTCGCCGCGGGGCGCGGGACGTACGCGTGCGAGAGCTGTCAGGTCAGGCCGCGACGGCGACGTGACGTCAGCAGCATCGGTCAAGGACGTAGGGACGACCGCCCTGGCGAGCGCGGGGCCTGATTGTTCGAGATGGTTGAGAACCCCGATATACGTGGTCTTGAGCCATCTCGATCCTCCGCGGTCGGGTTCACCGATGCTGTTCGCCTGACTCGCGACGAGGCCGCGGCGGCGTCGTCAGGCCGCGACGAGCTCGGCCAGTCGGCCCGACTCGCCGGCCGCGACCGTGTCCCTGTAGCCGCCCACGAGCGTTCCGTCGACGACGACCTGCGGGAGGGACATCAGGCCCGTGCGCTCTGCGAGCTCCTGGAAGCCGCGCGGGTCGGTGACGAGGTTCACCTCGCGAAACTCGATGCCCTCGGAGCGCAGGAACATCTTCACGCGCGAGCACCACGAGCAGGGCTCGGTGGTGTACACGACGACGTCGCTCATCGCCGGTCAGTCGACGAGCAGGTCGGCGAGCATGCCGGACTGGTCGGCGGCCATCGTCTCCTGGTAGCCGCCGACGAGCAGCGGGCCGATGAACACCTGCGGCAGCGTCTTCATCCCGCTGCGCGCCTCGAGCTGGCTGTGCGCCTCGGACTCCTCGTCGATCATGATCTTCTCGTAGGGGATCTCGCGTGCGTTGAGCAGGTTCTCGACGGAGTTGCACAGCGTGCAGATGTCGCTGCTGTAGATCGTGATCGTGCGCATGTCAGTCCTGTACGAGCTCCATCAGCATGCCGTTCTGGTCGGCGGCGGCGATCTCCTGGTTGGAGCCGAGCGGGATCGCCCCGATGAACGCCTGCGGGAGCTTCATCGATCCGGTGCGCGCGCCAAGCTCCTTGTGCTCGTCGGAGTCGAGCGTGAGCTGGATCTCCTCGTAGGGGATCTCGCGGGCGTCCAGGATCTGGATGACCGCGGCGCTGAATTGGCAGCCTTCTTTGGTGTAGACCTTGACCGTTCTCATGACGACAAAAGTTTAGGGATCAGTGATGCCCGGTTCGCTGAAGACCGAAGCGGTGGTCCTGCGCTCGATGCGCTTCGGCGAGGCCGACCGCATCCTGCATCTGTACACCCCGCACCGCGGCCGGATCGGGGCGATCGCGAAGGGCGTGCGCAAGACCAAGAGCCGCTTCGGCGGCCGGCTCGAACCGTACTTTCGCCTGCAAATGGTGCTTTATGAGGGTAGGAGCGAGCTGCTCACCGTCACGAGCGCCGACACGCTCGACGGTCATCGCCGGCTGCGCGAGAACGGCGCGGCGCTCGACAGTGCGGCCCGCGCATGCGACGCCGTGACGCGTCTGTTTGACACGCCCGAGCCGCATCCTGGCGTCTTCGCGCTGCTCTGCAGCGAGCTCGCGCTGCTCGACGACGGCGCCGCGCACGCCACGCACGCCAACCAGCTTGCGTTCCGCCTGAAGCTGCTGCTCGCGGCGGGGCTCGCGCCACAGCTCGCGGCGTGCGCCACGTGCGGCGAGGCCGATCACCTCGTCGGGTTCTCCGGCGCCGCGGGCGGCGTCGTGTGCAGCGCATGCGAGGCGGCGGGCTTCACGCTCGGCGAGGAGGCGCATGCGTTCATGACCGGCGCGCTGGGCTCCGCCCTCGCCGATACGCCCGCTGCCGGCGCGCTTGCCCTGCGCCAGGCGGAGCGCGCCATCTCCGAGACGCTCGAGCATCATGCGCACGTTCGTCTCCGAGCGGCCGCTCCGCTGTAGGATCGCGCGCCATGGGAGTCGCTACTGGCACGAAGTGGGTCTACGACTTCGCCGAGGGATCACGGGAGATGCGCAACCTCCTCGGCGGAAAGGGCGCGAATGTCGCCGAGATGACGCGCATCCTGGGCGCCGACCGCGTCCCTGCCGGGTTCACGATCACGACCGAGGCGTGTGTCTCCTACATGGAGAACGGACAGACCGCCCCGGACGGGATGGACGGCGAGGTCGACGAGGCGCTCGCGCGCCTCGAGGCCAGCGCGGGCAAGACGCTCGGCGATCCGTCGGACCCGCTGCTCGTGTCCGTGCGGTCGGGCGCGCGCGAGTCGATGCCCGGCATGCTCGACACCGTGCTCAACCTCGGGCTCAACGACGAGTCCGTGCAGGGCCTCTCTGACAGGACCGGCAACGAGCGCTTCGCGTGGGACTCCTACCGGCGCTTCGTGCAGATGTTCGGCAACGTCGTGCGCGGCATCCCCGGCGAGCGCTTCGAGCACGCGATCGCGGCGGCGAAGACCGAGCACGGCGTCACGCTTGATACCGAGCTCGACGTCGACGCGCTCAAGGAGCTCACCGCGAGCTTCCGCGAGATCTTCGCCGAGGCGACCGGCGAGGCGTTCCCGCAGGCGCCGCGCGAGCAGCTCGAGCAGGCGATCCGCGCGGTGTTCGACTCATGGGGCGGCGATCGCGCGATCGCCTACCGGCGGATCAACCGCATCCCCGACGACTGGGGGACCGCGGTCAACGTGCAGCAGATGGTCTTCGGCAACAAGGGCGACACGTCGGGCTCCGGCGTCGCGTTCAGCCGCGACGAGGTCACCGGCGAGCCCGAGCCCTCCGGCGACTTCCTCGTCAACGCCCAGGGCGAGGACGTCGTGTCGGGCGTGCGCAACACGCAGGACATCGCCGACCTGCGCGAGGTGATGCCCGACTCCCACGAGCAGCTCATGGACATCCTGCGCACGCTCGAGGCGCACTACAAGGATATGCAGGACACGGAGTTCACGATCGAGGAGGGGCGTCTGTACATGCTGCAGACGCGCGACGCCAAGCGGCCGGCGCAGGCGATGGTGCGCTTCGCCTGCGACGGCGTCGACGAGGGGCTGCTGACGAAGTCCGAGGCGATCGCGACGATCGACTGCGAGAAGCTCGACGCCCTCCTGCACCCGACGTTCGACCCGAACGTCGACTACGCCGTGCTGGCCAAGGGCGTCGCCGCTTCACCGGGCGCCGCGACGGGCGAGATCGTCTTCAGCGCGCAGGAGGCCGTCGACGCCGCGGCCGCCGGGCGCGACGTCATCCTCGTGCGCCCGTTCACCGAAGCCGAGGACGTCGCGGGCTTCCACGCCGCGAAGGGGATCCTCACGGCTGAGGGCGGCAAGGCCAGCCACGCGGCGCTCGTCGCGCGCGGTATGGGCCGCCCGGCGGTCACCGGCGCCAGCGCGCTTGACATCTCGCTACAGGACAGGGTCCTGCGAGTAGCCGACACCGTCCTCAACGAGGGCGACATCATCTCGATCGACGGCACGACGGGTTGCATCACGATCGACGACGTACCGCTCGTGGAGCCGCAGATGGACGAGCACTTCGAGCGCGTCCTGGAGTGGTCGGACGAGCTCAAGACGCTCGGCGTGCGAGCGAATGCCGACACCCCGGAGGACGCGACGAAGGCGCGTGACTTCGGCGCCATGGGCATCGGCCTGTGCCGCACCGAGCACATGTTCATGGCCGTCGACCGCCAGCCGAAGATGCGCGAGATGATCCTCTCCGACAACGAGGCAGGGCGGCGCGCCGCGCTCGACGAGCTGCTGCCGCTCCAGCAACAGGACTTCGAGGAGATCCTCGAGGCGATGGACGGCCTGCCGGTGACGATCCGGCTGCTCGACCCGCCGCTGCACGAGTTCCTGCCGCCCGACGAGGACGACCCGCGCGTCCACGCGCTGCGCGAGGTCAACCCGATGCTCGGCACGCGCGGCTGCCGCCTGGCGATCCTGTACCCCGAGATCTACGAGATGCAGGTGCGGGCGATCATGCGCGCCCAGTGCGCCGTGACGGAGAAGCTCGGCCATCCGCCGGCGCTCGAGGTCATGGTGCCGCTCATCGACTACGAGCGCGAGCTAGAGATCATGAAGGACCTGATCCTGCGCGTCGCCGACGAGGAGGGCGTCGCCCGCGAGCACTTCCTCCTCGGGACGATGATCGAGCTGCCACGGGCGTGCTTTCTCGCCGATCACATCGCCCACCACGCTGACTTCTTCTCCTTCGGCACCAACGACCTGACGCAGACCGCGCTCGGCTTCAGCCGCGACGACATCGAGGGCAAGATCCTCGCGCCGTACATCGAGGCGAAGGTGTTCGACCGCTCGCCGTTTGAGACGCTCGACACGCCGGGCGTCGGGCAGCTCCTGCGCATGGGCGCGTGGCTCGGGCGCAAGACCAAGCCGGAGATCAAGCTCGGCGTCTGCGGCGAGCACGGGGGAGACCCGGACTCGATCGACTTCTTCCACCACTCGGGCCTGAATTACGTCTCCTGCTCGCCGTTCCGCGTGCCGGTGGCGCGCGTGGCCGCGGCGCAGGCGGCCATCAAGGCCGCGGAGACCGATGGTTGACACCCCGGGCCGGCTGCGGCGCGCCGGCTCGCTGTTGGTCGTGTGCCTCGTCGCCGCCGCGCTCGCCGGGGGCTGTGGCGATGACGACGAGTCGTCGGGCGGCTCGTCCGGAGGCCAGACGAGCAACGACAACGGGGGCAACGTCTTCGGCAAGGGCGGCGACTGCAAGGACTCCGACGCCGGTCTGCAAAAGGCCGCCCGCGATCACGTCGCGAGCGTCAAGGTCGCCGAGGACGGCGACGCGGAGGGCGCCACCGCCGACAAGATCAGCGTGGACATCTGCCGCACCGCCGACGACGAGGCGATCGCGACCGTCACGGTGTTCGGCCTGCGCGACGACTCGATCCGCGACGTCAAGCACGAGCTGAGGCTCATCAAGAGTGGCGGCATCTGGCAGGTGACCGACGACCAGGACTCGCAGCGCTGCCAGGCCGGCCGCGGGCAGCAGGAGTTTTCCGGCAGCCGCTGCCAGTGAGGCGGGCGGTTGCGTGGCTGGCGATCGCGTGGCTCGCGGTCGGGTGTGCAGACGGCGACAGCGCCGGCACGACAGCGACGTCGGCTGGTGCATCGTGCCTGCGCGCGGACCCTGGACTCGAGGCCGCAGCCCGCGCTCACGTACGCGACGTGAGCATCGGCGAGGAGTCGCGCTTCGACGCCGACCGGCTGGAGGTCAGCGTCTGCCGGACGGGCGACACGGAAGCGCGCGCGACCGTCACGATCTTCGGATTTCACGACGACGCCGTGCGCGACGTCCGCCACGAACTGACGCTGGCGTTCGACCGCGGCTTCTGGGCCGTGGAGGGCGACGTCGGGACGCAGCGCTGCCGGCCGGGGCGGGGGCCGCAGGAGTTCTCCTCGAGGTTGTGCTCGTGAGGGACGGGGCCGGGGGCGGTTCACGAAACAGCGTCGATCACGGACGAGGGAGCGGCTCGCGCGGGGGGATGCAGGCCGAAATTCACGAGGGTGTCGGATATTGGGCGCTATGCGCCCAATATCCGACATGCTCGTCTCGCGGGGCGCCGCGCCGCGCCGCCCCGCCCCCTTCGCTCCTTCATCGCTGCGGTGTGCGAATCGCGGCGCCACGCACCCTCAGTCGACGACCAGCACCGCTTTCCCCGCCACCCGCCGCTCCATGAGCGCCGCCAGCGCTGGCCCGGGCTCGCGCCATGACGCCTCGAGGTCGATCTGGCAGTCCAGGTTCCCCGCGGCCACCAGCGCGGCGAGCCGAGCAAGGTCCGCGCTGCCGCTGCGCGTGTGTTCGAGCTCGTCGAAGATGAACAGGCCGCGCAGCACCGCACCCGGCGCGCCGCCGAACAGCGCGCGCGTGGGGAACGTCGTCTCGGTCTCGGTCGACGCGAACGAGACGACGACGCCGCCCGGAGCGACGACCTGCAGCGCCCGGCCGAGCGTCGCCCCGCCGACGCCCTCGACGATCGCGTCGTAGCGCTCGTCGTCATCCTCGAGGTCGAAGACGACGCGTGCAGCTCCCAGCTCGCGCAGGCCGCGCGCGCGGTCCTCGTTGCGCGACACGCCGGTCACGTGGGCGCCCGCGTGCGCGGCGAGCTGCACGGCGAACCGGCCGACCCCGCCGCTGGCGCCGGTGACGAGCACGCGCTTGCCGAGCACGAAGCCGGCGATCTGAAGCGCCCGCAGCGCGGTGACGCCCGCGACGGGCAGCGTCGCGGCCTGCGCGAACGAGACGCCCTCGGGCAGCTCGGCGAGGTGCTCCGTCGGCACCGCCGCCAGTTGCGCCCACGCGCCCCCGGCCTTCGGCCTCATCCCGACGACGCGCGTCCCCGCGGCCGGGCCGCTGCCGTCGGCGGCGGCGCGCGCCACGACGCCCGCCAGATCCCAGCCCGGGATCGAGCCGGCCGGGCGGTCGGGAAGCTGGCTCGTCTCGCCGCGGTTCAGCGAGAACGCCTTGACCTCCACGAGCGCCTCGAAGGGCAGCGGCGCGGGATCGGCGACCTGCTCCAGCGCGACGTGCGGGGGCTCGGACGTGGCGACGAGCGCGAGCATCGCCGCAGGGTACGTCACAGCTCCTTTACGTCTGCGTCACGGCCGGGCAACACGCGTTCGGCGGCCGGGCACCAGCCTCCCCGGCGCACACCCGTCCGAGCCGGAGGTAACCGTGAACGACGCGACGACCCACGCGCAGGCCGAGCACCTGCTGTCCCGCCGACGCCTGATCGCCACCGCCGGAGCCGCGGCCCTCGGCGCCGCCTCGACGCAGGTCCCGCTCGCCAGAGCCCACCGCCCGCTGGCCCGCATCCCCGATTACCCGTTCACCCTCGGCGTGGCCTCCGGCGAGCCGCGACCCGACGGCGTCGTCCTGTGGACGCGGCTTGCCCCGGAACCGCTGACCGGCGGCGGCATGCCGGATCGGACGTTCCCGGTTCGCTGGGAGGTCGCCCACGACGAGCGCTTCCGGCGGATCGTGCGCCGCGGCGAAGCGGACGCGCGGACGCGGCTGGCGCACAGCGTCCACGTCGAGCTCGAGGGGCTCGAGCCCGGCCGCGAGTACTTCTACCGCTTCCGGGCCGGGGGCGAGACGAGCGCGGTCGGGCGCACGAAGACCGCGCCGCGCCGCAACGTCCGCGCGCTGCGCTTCGCCTTCGCCTCCTGTCAGCAGTACGAGCACGGCTACTACACGGCATACGGCCATCTCGCGCGGGAGGAGCTCGACCTCGTCGTGCACCTCGGCGACTACATCTACGAGTACGGCCCGCACGAGTACGTCGCACCGGGCGGCAACGTCCGCCACCACAGCGGCCCGGAGATCGTGACCCTCGAGGACTACCGCAACCGTCACGCCCAGTACCGCACCGACACCGATCTCCAGGCCGCCCACAGCGCGTTCCCCTGGCTCGTGACGTTCGACGACCACGAGGTCGAGAACAACTGGGCCGACGAGGTCCCCGAGAACGACCAGCCGCGCGAGCCGTTCCTGTTCCGCCGGGCGGCCGCGTTCCAGGCCTACTACGAGCACATGCCGCTGCGGCGGTCGGCGCGGCCGCACGGCGTCGACATCCGGATGTACCGCCGCGCCGCGTTCGGCGACCTCGCGACGTTCAACCTGCTCGACACGCGCCAGTACCGCTCCGACCAGGCCTGCGGGGACGGCACCGACATCGGCTGCGACGAGCGGCTCGATCCGGCTCGCACGATCACCGGCAGCGAGCAGGAGCGCTGGCTGCTCAAGGGTCTCGGCTCGTCGCGAGCGACCTGGAACGTGCTCGCCCAGCAGGTCTTCATGGCCCAGCGCGACTTCGAGCCGGGTCCCGCGCAGCGCTTCAGCATGGACGCGTGGGACGGCTACGCCGCCTCGCGCGACCGCCTGCTGTCGTTCATCGCCACGCGGCGGGTCGCCAACCCGATCGTCCTCACCGGCGACGTCCACAACAACTGGGCCGCCGACCTGAAGGCGAACTTCGACAATCCCGACTCGCGAGCACTGGGCGCGGAGTTCGTCGGCACGTCGATCACGTCGGGGGGCGACGGCTCGGACACGACCGCGTCGGGCGACACGACGCTCGCGCAGAACCCGCACATCAAGTTCTTCAACGGCCAGCGCGGCTACGTGCGCTGCCACCTGGACCGTGAGGCCTGGAAGAGCGACTACCGCATCGTGCCCTTCGTGCGGCGCCCCGGCGCCCCGGTCGCGACGCGCGCGTCGTTCGTCGTGGAGGCCGGTAGCCCGGGATTGCAACCCGCCTGAGGGCGGCAGACCACGCAACGTGCGGTGACGGCGGGCCGGCGGCTCTTTGAGCGTACGACACGGCTGCGAGAATCGGCCTCATGGATGCCGTCACCGCACCCGGAGCCGTCGCCGAGCGATTCCACGCCCGCCGCCGTGCGTGGGAGGCTGAGGCGCTCTCGCCGCTCGCCGCGCGCTCGTACCCGCCCGTGCGCGCCGTAAACGAGTCGGACTGCGCGCTGCGCACGCCGCTGCAGCGTGACCGCGACCGGATCGTGCATTGCAAGGCGTTCCGGCGCCTGAAGCACAAGACCCAGGTGTTCGTCGCCCCCGAGGGCGACCACTTCCGCACGCGCATGACGCACACGCTCGAGGTCACGCAGATCGCCCGCACGGTCGCCCGCGCGCTGTCGCTCAACGAGGACCTCACGGAGGCGATCGGCCTCGGCCACGACCTCGGCCATCCGCCGTTCGGTCACATCGGCGAGGCCGTCCTCGACGCGTGCCTCGCCGAGCGCTACGGCGCGGGCTTCCGCCACTACGAGCACTCGCTGCGCATCGTCGAAGTGCTCGAGCGCGAGGGCGCGGGGCTGAACCTCTGCGAGACCGTCCGCGACGGGATCCTCTGCCACTCCGGCCGCGCGCCGATGCCGGCAACGCTCGAGGGCCGGATCGTGCGGATCGTCGATCGCGTCGCCTACCTCAACCACGACATCGACGACGCGCTGCGCGCCGGCGTGCTGGACGAGTCCAAGCTGCCCGCCGACGCCATCGCGGTGCTCGGGCAGACGGGTTCCACGCGCATCGACGCGCTCGTCCACGACCTCGTCGAGGCGTCCGACGCGGCGGGCGACATCGTCCAGGGCGAGCGGGCCGGCGAGGCGATGGCGGCGCTGCGCGCGTTCATGTTCGACGAGGTCTACCTCGGCGCCGCCGCGCGCCGTGAGCACGCGCGCGTGCAGCGCGTCATCCGCACGCTGTTCGAGCACTATGCCGCCGACCCGTCGCTGCTGCCCGACGGTGGCGGCGCGCCCGGCGCCGGCGACGCCCGCCGCGTCACCGACTACCTCGCCGGGATGACCGATCGCTACGCCGTGCGCGCGTTCACCGCCCTCACCGTGCCCGAGTCCTTCGCGGTCTAGTGGCGCTCTACACCAACGACTCCAAGGAGCGGGTGCGCGAGGCCGTCGACATGGTCGACCTCGTCTCCTCGCGCACCGAGCTCAAGCGCGCGGGCGCAAACCGGCTGACCGGGCTGTGCCCGTTTCACGACGAGCGCACGCCGTCGTTCGGGATCAACCCCGTCGAGAAGGTCTACTACTGCTTCGGCTGCCAGGCCAAGGGCGACGCGTTCACGTTCGTGATGGAGACCGAGGGCACGGACTTCAAGGGCGCGCTGGAGCTGCTCGCCGACCGTTACAAGGTCGCGCTGGAGATCGAGGACGAGGATCCGCGGGCGGCCGAGCAGCGCCAGCGCCGCGACCGGCTGCTCGAGCTGCTGGAACGCACCGCCACGTACTACGCGCGCCAGCTGTGGGAATCCAAGGAGGCTGAGCGCGCGCGCACGTACCTCAGCGAGCGCGGCCTGGAGGAGGGGACGCTGCGCGAATTTCGCGTCGGCTACGCGCCGAGCGCGTGGGACACGGTGCTGAACGCGTCGCGGCGGTCCGGCTTCTCCAACCGCGAGCTCTACGACGCCGGCCTCGCGCAGCGCTCGCAGAAGAGCGGCCAGATCTACGACCGCTTCCGCTCGCAGATCATCTTCCCGCTCGCCGACTCGCGCGGGCGTGTGCGCGGGTTCGCCGGGCGGACGCTGGGCGGCGAGGGCGACCGGCGTCCGAAGTATGTCAACAGCCCCGAGAGCCCCGAGGGCGTTGACCTGTTTCACAAGCGCCGCCAGCTCTTCGGCGCCGATCTCGCGCGGTCGGCGGCGGCGAAGGCCGGCCGGGTCGTCGTCGCGGAGGGCTACACGGACGTCATCGCGATGCACCAGGTCGGGATGCGCAACAGCGTGGCGATCATGGGCACGGCCGTCACCGAGGAGCAGATCGCCGAGCTCGTCCGGCTCGCGCCGCTCGCCCAGCTCACGCTGGACGCCGACAACGCCGGCCAGGAGGCGATGCTGCGTGCCGCGCGTCTGGCGGAGGGGCGCGGCCTGAAGTTCCGCGTCGTCGCGCTGGCGCCGGGCGAGGACCCGGCCGAGATGATCCAGCGCGCCGGCAGCGAGGAGATCGAGCGGCGCGTCGCGGAGTCCGTCTCCTTCGCGCACTTCAAGGTCCAGCACACGCTCGACACCGGCGACCTCGACAGCGCCGACGGCAAGGATCTCGTGCTCGCCGAGCTGGGCGATCTCTTCAAGCTCGCCACCGGCGTGGAGCGCAACGAGCTCGGCATGATCGTCGCCGACCGGCTCGGGCTGCCGCCCGACCTCGTATGGGAGGTCCTCAACTCCGGCGCGCGGAAGTCGGCGGCTGCGGCCGCGCCCGCCGTACGTGCCGCGGCGCCGCGCGCGTCCACGCCGCTGCATCGCCGCGAGCGCACGGAGCGCGCGTTTCTCGGCTACTGCATCGCGCAGCCGAAGCTCGGCGCGCCCGCGCTGGAGGCGCTCGACCTCGAGGCCGATATCAGCACGCCGGTCATCCGCCGCGCCGCCCAGCACCTGCGCGCCCATCTCGCGGCGCCGACGGACGGCCTGCCCGACGACGACCCGGAGCTCAGCGCGCTCGTCGCCGAGCTCTCCGTGCGCGCCGGGATGCTCGCCGACGCCCCGCCGGCCGCGTTCGACGCCGAGCGCCTGCAGCTCGAACTGTTTCGCGTCGATCGCGAGATCACCGCCGCCCGGGCGGCGGGCGCGGGAGACATCTCGGACCTCGCATCGCGCCGCTTCGAGATCCAGGCGCGACTGTCGCGTGCGGTCGAGGAGGCGATGAACGAGGGCGTGGCCCCGGCGTAGGGCGCCCCGCTACGCTTGCACGGCACGATCGGGGGTAGCTCAATCGGCAGAGCAGGACGCTGTTAACGTCAAGGTTGAGGGTTCGAGTCCCTCCCCCCGAGCTGAAGGTTTCATCGCTTGTCGCCGGTGCCGCGGGGTACTAGCGTCCGCGCCATGGATTGCCAGGGAGGGCGGGGGACGCGATCGGCGGTCCCGAGGCTGTCGCTCGGTGCGCTCCTGCTCGCCCTCGCGCTTCCCGCAACGGCCGGCGCCAGCGTCAGCGTCGGGGACGTGCAGGTGACCGAGGCGAACAGCAGCGTCAACGCGACGTTCACGATCACCCGCCAGGCCGCGTTGCTCGCGCCGCCGATCAGCGTCGCGTTCACGACCGGCGACGGCTCGGCGGTCGCGCCCGCCGACTACAGCGCGACGAGCGGGACGCGCAGCTTCGGCCCCGGGGGGCTCGGGGGCACGCAGGTCCAGAACGTGACGGTCGTCGTCAGGGGCGACGCGCTGCGCGAGTTCACGGAGAGCTTCCGCCTCGTCGTCACGGGGGCCGAGGTGGTCGACGGGGAGGGCACGGCCACGATCGCCGATGACGACCCGCGGCCGGCGGTGTCCGTCGAGACTCCCGCCGCCACGAAGGAGAGCGCGGCGCAGGTGTCCTTCAGCGTGCGGCTGAGCGCGCCGAGCGGCCTACCGGTCACGGTCGCCTACGCGACATCCGACGCCGCCGCGAAGGCGGGCGCCGACTACCTCGCCCGCTCGGGCGTCGCCACGATCCCGGCCGGCCGCACGGCGAGCACGATCGACGTGGCGCTGAGGAACGACAAGCAGGTGGAGCAGTCAGAGGCGTTCGAGCTGCGCCTGAGTGGCCCGGCGCAGGCGACGCTCGGCAACGCCTTCGCGCGGGCGACGATCCTCGACGACGACGGTGCTGCCGCGATCGGCCTGGGCGGCACGCTCGCGGGCGGGTCCCGGCTGGGCCTCTCGCGCTTGCGGCTGCGACACGACAAGGTCGCGTCGTTCAAGGTCGCGTGCCCGGCACCGGCCGGGCGCTGCCAGGGGCGGGTCTCGCTGTTCACGCGGCCAAACGCCACGTCGAAGCTCAAGGCGCTGCGCGAGGAGCGCCGGCTTGGGCGCAGGTCGTTCAGCGTGGCGGGCGGCCACTCGCGCACGATCCGCATGACGCTGCGGCGCACTGACCGCAGCCTCCTGCGGCGCGCCGGGCGACTGCGGGTCCGCGCCTTCGCCACGGCGCAGGACACGAGCGGTCGCGCCGGCACGGGGACGCTGCTCGGCACGCTGCGGCGGCGCTAGTGGGCTAGGCGCGCGCCGCCGAGTCCACCGCGCGGACGTCCTCGCGCGCCGCGAAGGCCTCGACGAGCGATGCCGCCCGCTGCGCGCCGTCGTTGTCCTGCGCCCACGCGCGCAGCTCGAGCGCGCGCTCGCGCAGCTGCGGCCGCGCGAGCGCGCGGCCGACCGCGAGCGCCACGCCGCGCGTCCCGCACAGCCGCCGCGGCAGGCGCACCCCGACGCCGGCCCAGTCCACCCGCGCCGCGTTCTCGTTCATGTCCCCGGCCGCAGGGACCGCGACGACGGCGCAGCCGCTGGCCAGCGCACGCACGACGGTGCCGTGCCCACCGTGGCAGACGACGACGTCGCATGACGGCATCGTCCGCGCATAGGACACCCAGTCGACGACCCGCGCGTTGGCGGGCGCCTCGAGCGGCGGGTCGGGCAGCCGCCGGTTCCACGTCGCGAGGACGCGCACCGGCATGTCGGCAAGTCCGGCGAGGGCCGCCCGCAGCAGCCGGTGCTCGGCGTCCTGCGACGTCGACGGCGCGACGAGCACGAGCGGCTCGTCGCCCGGCGGCAGCCGGACCTCGTCCGATGGCGGCTCCCACAGCAGCGGCCCGACGACGTGCGTGTTCGCCGGCCAGCCGCGCGGATACTCCAGCTGCGGAAACGTGCCGACGAGACACAGAGCCTCGCTGATGCCGCCGTGCACGCGATCGAGCGCCGGCAGCCCCAGCCGGCCGCGCGTGTCGTTGAGCTCGCGGCGCCCGCGCTCCAGCCCGGCGCGCATGAGCGGGTCCGCGGCGCGCCACAGCGTCCGTCCCAGCCCGGTGCGCGGGGTCCGCGCGCCGCAGGAGTACGGCGCGCTGCCCGGCGGCAGGCGCGGGTCGACGTGCGGGATGAGCGTCGCCACCGGCACCCCCTCGAGCTCGCCGGCGAGCGCGGGTGCGAGCGTCAGGATGTCCGACAGGACTGCGTCGGGAGCGACGTCGCGCACGAGGCCGACGGTCTCGCGCGTCGCGCGCTCGACGGCCTCGTAGGGCGTCATCGGCCGCTGCGCCGTGGGGAAGACCCGGTACTCCGGTGCCGCGGCGAAGCGCATGCCGTGCGCCTCGACGTCCTCACGCCAGCGCGCCCACGTCTGCAGCGTCACGTCGTGGCCGCGCGCCGCCAGTTCGCGACCGAGGGCGATGACGGGGAACGCGTGCCCCGGGTCCCCGAACGCGCCGAGCAGCAGGCGGGCCATCGCGCTCTACTGCGCTGCGAGCTGCGCGATCAGCCGCAACTGCTCGAGCCGCTCGTCCTTCGTGAACGCCAGCGGGGCGACGCCGAGCGTCCCGACGCCCGCGTCGCGGTAGACGGCCAGGCGCTCGCGGACGTGGTCGCGCGGGCCGCAGATCGACACCGTGTCGATGAGCTCATCCGAGAGCCGCGCCATCGCCTCGTCGCGCTTGCCCTCGAGGTAGAGGTTCTGCACGTCGCGCGCCTCGTCCGCGAAGCCGTAGCGCTGCACGAGCGCGTTGTAGAAGTTCTTCTCCCGCGAGCCCATGCCGCCGACGTACAGGGCGAGGAACGGGCGCATCGCGTTGCGCGCGCGCTCGACGTCGTCGGTGACGAAGACGTTGACCTGCGGAGCGATGTCGAAGCCGTCGAGCGAGCGCCCGGTGCGCGCGGCGCCCTCCTGGAGCAGGGGACGGAACTCCGCGACGTGCTCGGGGGAGAACAGCGTCGGGATCCAGCCGTCGGCGATCTCGCCCGCCAGGCGCGTGTTGTTCGGCCCGATCGCCGCGAGGTAGATCGGGATCTGCTCCTGCACCGGGGCGATCGTGAGCTTCAGCGCCTTGCCCGGGCCGTCGGGCAGCGGCAGCTGCAACGTCTCCCCGGCGTATTCCAGGCGCTCGCGGGCCAGCGCCTTGCGCACGACGGCGACGTATTCGCGCGTGCGCTGGATCTGGTGCGCGAAGCGCTGGCCGTGCCAGCCCTCGGCGACCTGCGGGCCGGAGGACCCGATCCCGAGCAGCATCCGCCCGCCGGACAGCTGGTCGATCGTGGCCGCCGTCATCGCGGTCATCGCCGGGCTGCGCGCCGGCATCTGGAAGATCGCCGAGCCGAGTCGGATCGTCGAGGTCTGCGGCGCCAGCCAGCCAAGGATGGTCGCGGCGTCCGAGCCGTAGGCCTCGGCGGCCCACACCGATTCATAACCCAGCCGCTCCGCCTCGGAGACGATGTCGCGCTGATCGTCGGATGAGAGCCCGAGTCCCCAGTAGCCGATGTGCACTCCGAGCCTCATCTGCAATTTACCTTTCAGGAGTAGGACTTCGGTTGTGACATGCGACGGCCTGCCATACGGTGGCTGCGCCCCGAACGAACGGAGAGACAGACCCTATGCCAACGCCTCGCGAACAAGCCGTCGTAGATCTGCGGCGCTCCATTGATCTGCTGCCGGAACGCACGCGCCAGGCGATGCTGTCAGGAGTTATGTCCAACACGGTGATCACCGGGGCCTTCAGCGACGGAAGCGGGGTCTGCCCGATGCTCGCCGCGCACCGCAACGGCGGTCGTACGGCGTGCGTCAGCTTCCCGGAGGCCTGGGACACGTTCTGCGGCGTCCACGGCCGCCAGATCACGCGGCAGGCGACCCAGCAGGAGGTCGCCGTCCTGCGCGCCCAGATCGAGGAGAGCCTCGACTACCAGGGCGACACGATGCTCGCCGACGCGATCACCGATCATCTTGCCAGCGTCGATCGTCGCCGCCGCCAGGCCCGCCTGGCCAGCGACGCGCCGCTCGATCTCACCGGCGCGATCAAGGAGCACAAGGAGACCGCCCGCGAGCGTCGCGCCCGCGAGGCCACCGAGACCGGCCTGGATTGGCTGTTTGAGGAGACGCTCGTGCTGCCCGACGACTTCGGTGCCGAGCCGGCGACGGAGCCGGAGCACGACGAGCGCGGCATGGAACTGCCGCCCGAGCCGCCGCGCAAGCGCCGCCTCGTCTTCAAGTAGAGCGGGCCATCGCTTCGAGCTGCTCGCCTCCGGGCAGCTCGAACATGATCTCCGGCACGACGCAGCCCGGGCTGAGCTCGAGCAGCATGCGCACGGCCGCCGTGATGTCGGCGGTGCGGATCATCGACTCGGCGGGCAGCGCGTCCCTGACGAAGTCCGCCATCGGGGTGTCGACGAACGCCGGGCACAGCGCGGTCGACTTGATGCCGAGCGGGCCGAGTTCGAGGTTCATCGACTGTGTGAGCCCCACGAGCGCGAACTTCGTCGCCGAGTAGATGCTCAGCCACGCCACGCCGCGCTTGCCCGCGATCGATGCGGTGTTGACGACGAGCGCGTTGCCGTGCTCGGCGCCGGCGGCGGTGAGCATCGGCAGGGCCTCGCGGTACAGCAGCGCGGCCGCGCGGAGGTTCGTGCCGAGCATGATGTCCATGCGCTTCGTGCTCAGGTCGCCGATCGGCATGCCGATCCCGACCCCGGCGTTGTTCATCAGCACGTCCAGCCGGCCGTACGCGTCCGCGTGCGCCGCGACGACGCGCTTGACGCTGTCCTCCTCCATGAGGTTCGCGGCCACGTGCTGGACCTCGAACCCGTCGGCGCGGAGCGCGTCGAACGCGTCCTGGAGCTTCTGGTGCCGGCGCGCGACGAGCGTCACCGCGTGACCCGACTCGGCGAGCATCCGCGCGACGGCCAGCCCGATACCACTCGAGGCCCCCGTCACGATTGCCCCACGATCAGCGATATCGGCCTCCTGATGACCTATGTGAGCCCCACAAGTGACGCAATCCAATCACGCTGCGCCTAGAGTTGCCGCCATGCCACGACTGCTTCTGGCGCTCCTGGCAGCCGCCGTGGTGCTCTCTGCATGTGGGGATTCCGATGGAGACGGCACCGCGCCTGCGCCACCTCAGCCTGCCGCTGCCAAGCCGGCCGACTTCCCCGCGGCCAAAGGCAAGACCCTGCGCCAGATCACGCAGGGCCTCAGCCAGGGCGCCATCCTCAAGGTCTCCAGCCTGCATTCCCAGGAGGCTGATCGCAAGAGCCGCTTCACGTTCGCGCTCGTGGATCGCGCCGACAAGCAGCTCGAAGTCTCGGAGGTCGCGATGTACACCGCGAAGCCCGACGGCACCGGGGCGCGCGGGCCGTTCGTCGCCCACAAGGAGTCGCTGGACGTCGCGGCGCCGTACCGCAGCGAGCTGACATCGTCGGACCTCGCGAGCGGCGACACGTTCTACGTGGCGAACCCGACGTGGAAGTCACGCGGCAACCACATGGTCCTCGCGCTCGCGCGCCTCGACGGGCGGCTCGTCATCGCCGACAGTCCGGCGCCCGTGCCGGTCGGCGCGAAGGGCGGGCCGCCGGCTCCGGGCGAGCGCGCGATCAAAATCCACACCCAGACGCCGCCCGACGTCGGCAACAACCTCAAGAAGCTCACGACGCGGATCCCGCCCGCCACCGAGCTGCTCAAGACCGACTTCGCCGACGTGCTGGGCAAGAAGCCGACGGTGCTGCTCTTCGCGACGCCCGCACTGTGCCAGTCGCGCACGTGCGGCCCGGTCGTGGACATCGCCGAGGAGGTCCGCGCGAAGTACGGCCAGGGCGTGACCTTCATCCAGCAGGAGATCTACGTCGACAACGACCCGCAGAAGGGTCCGCGCCCGCAGGTCTCGTCCTGGCGGCTGCCGTCCGAGCCATGGGCGT
Source organism: uncultured Actinomycetes bacterium (assembly GCA_963705315.1). Lineage (GTDB taxonomy): Bacteria > Actinomycetota > Thermoleophilia > Solirubrobacterales > Solirubrobacteraceae > CADCVQ01. The sequence continues at coordinate 2,371,656 of OY970068.1, read as the reverse complement.
TCGTCGTCGACAGGCGCGGCAAGGTGTCCGAGCGCTTCGAGGGCGTCTTCTCCGTCGGCGAGCTCGCGCGCGCCGTCGACAAGGTCAAGTAGCTATACGGTCCTCGCCTGAGGGCCGGTAGCTCAGTTGGTCAGAGCAGCGGACTCATAATCCGTCAGACGTAGGTTCGAGTCCTACCCGGCCCACTCCGTCCCGCGCGCGAGACCGATCCCCTCCCACGGGCTAGAGAAACCACGTACGGTGGCGCCCATCAAAATGGATTTGCGGTGGGCTCGCCGAGACTCATCGCTTAGCCGCGGAGACCCAACGTGGCCGACCTACCGTCGGGCGATCCACTCGGGACGGGTTCGATCGGAAGACTGGAGGGAAGTACGGCTCCGGCATCGGAGAGATCTGCGTGCGGACGCGCGCGAGGAGCGCCGCGGGTGTGAATCCCGCCGAGCTGTATGCATACGCGGCCCGGTGTGCGTGGGAGTTCTCCTGCTACCCGGAGGACATCGACGCGCGCGACCGCGTCGAACGCGCCTGGCAGGCCGTCGGGGCCGACTACTTCGCCACGCTGCAGGCCGTGATCGCCAAGGCCGACGCTGAGGCAGGGACCAGCACGAGCGTGTACGACGCGATGGTCCGCGTCGCCGACAGCGCGGCCAACGCGACGGACTCGATGTACGAGCGCTGAGCGTGAACGCCGCCGAGCTATACGCGTACGCCGCGCGCAGTGCGTTTGAGTTCTCGTGCTTCCCGGAGGATCCCGGCGCTCGGGCGCGCGTCCAGAGCGCCTGGTCGGCGATCGGGGCCGACTATTTCGGGACGCTCCGCGCCGTGATCGCGGCGGCCGATGCGGAGGCGGGCATGGTGACAAGCGAGTACGACGCGATGATCCGCGTCGCCGATGCCGCGATCAAGGCGGCCGAGGCGATACAGGTGCGTTGACCGCGTCGGCTCGTCGCGCCCTCCATAATCACCGCATGGTTGAACCTCCCGAACGCGGGGACATGGCCGACGAGATCACCCGCGAGCTGCAGCGCCTGTTTCCCCACGACCGCATGGAGCGGATCCTCGAGGCCCTCGGGCTCGAGGAGACCGAGGAGCATCTGCAGTACATCGCCGACCTCATCAGCGCCGTGTTCACGCGCGGGATCGAATTCGGGGCCGTCGAGGTCACCGCCCAGGAGATCGAGGCGGGGCGCCAGATGCAGTCCGAGATCAGCCTCGCGCACGTCGACCTGCCGTGACGCGCCGAGTCTCGCTAGCTTTGGGGCGACCGACTGTGATGCGAGGAAATGTAAATGGGTGAGCTGCTCAAAAAGATGGCCCGGCGCGATCCGGCCGAGATGCCCGAGGACAAGATCGAGCTGCTCGCCGAAGGCGCGCTGATGATGCAGGAGCAGCTGGCGCGCGATCTGATCTCGCTCGCGGAGGAGTCGGCGGTGCGCAAGAACGACCCGCGGCTGAAGCGCGCCCGCGAGATCTTCGAGAGGCTGAGGTAGGCATGGGCTACTACTTCCGCCGGTTCATGGGCAAGAACTACGACGGCATGTCCAAGGAGGAGCTCATCAAGATCGCCGAGGAGGCGCTCGAGCTCCAGCTCTCGCTGGCAAGGGACGTCATGGAGATCGCCGAGCTGTTTCCCGCGCCGCCCGAGCACAAGCTGTGGGACCAGCGGATCGTCCGCGCCCGGGACACGCTGAGGCTGGCGGAATAGGAGCGCGCCGGCCGGCGGCGCTTGCCGCCGGGCTCGCCGCGATCGTGCTGGCCGCCGGCTGCGGCGGCGGGTCCGATGGCGCGGCGAAGACGACGAGCACTCCGACGACACCGCGCCCGCCGGCCGTGAGCGGCCCCGCGCTGTGCGGTCGCCTCGCCGCGCGGATCGTCGGGCGCGTCCGCAACGACGACGCGACCGAGCTCTCCGGGCTCGTGGCGTCGCGCTCGCAGGCCAACGTGCTGTGGACGCACAACGACTCCGCAGATGCGCCCCGCGTCCTTGCCTTCGCGCCGGACGGCAGGCTGCGGGCCGACCTGCAGGTCACCGGCGCCGAGGCCGTCGACTGGGAGGCCATCTCGATCGCGCCGGGGGCAAGCGGCGGCGGCGTGCTCTATCTCGGCGACATCGGAGACAACGCCGAGCAGCGCGAGGAGATCGTCGTCTACAGCGTGCCCGAGGTCCGCCTGCTCCCAGGCGTCGCCGGGCGAGGGGCGACCGCGCCGGCGCAGCGACTCGCACTGCGCTACCCCGACGGGTCGCACGACGCCGAGGCGCTCATCGTCGACGGGGCGACCGGCGCGCTGCTCATCGTCACCAAGGACTTCGGCGGCGACGCGGGCGTCTACCTCACCCGCCGGCGCGCGACCCGCGGCACGGTGACCCTACGCCGCGCCGGGACGTTGTCACTCGGGCTGGGCTCGGCGATCACCGACGGCGCCATCTCCGCCGACGGGAGCACCGTGGTCCTGCGCACGTACGACCGCGCGTACGTGTTCAGCCGCAACGGCGGGGAGCCGCTGACGCGAACGCTGCGTCGCCGGCCGTGCGTCGCCGATGCCGATCTCGGCGCCGAGGGCCAGGGGGAGGCCCTCGCGGTGACGGGGGACGGCCGCGCCTTCTTCACCGTCCCCGAAGGCCGTCACCCCGCAATCCGGCGCTACGCGCCCGCGAAGTAGCTCGACATGACGTGGCGCAAGCACGGTGTTTGAGGCTCGCTCAGGCGGGGAGGCTCTAGCTAGACGAACCGCCGAGAGTCGAACAGGCCACATATCCCCCGCCTCCTCTCTCGGTTGCGCGCCCGGTGTCTCCCACCGGGCGTGCCCGCTTAAACACCGGCTTTCAGCGGTCGCGAAGGCATCGCAAAAAGGAACGGGGGCGGACCCGTCGAAACAGGGTGTCGCCTATGAAGCGCTCCGCTGCCACGACGACCCCCGAGTCGCTCTCCACATACATTCAGGCACGCTTCGACGAGTTCTCGCGCTCGCAGAAGGACGTCGCCCAGTACATCGTCGACCACCTCGACGAGGTCGCCTTCCAGACCGCCGAGGAATTGGCGCGCCGCGCGAACACCTCCTCGAGCACGGTCGTGCGCTTCTCACAGGCGCTCGGCTTCGAGGGCTATCCCGAACTGCAGCAGTCCGCGCGCGAGGAATACCGCCGCCGGCATGCGACGACGCCGCCCTCCGGCGGCGCCGCCCCCATCGCCCCGCTCTTCTCGCTCGATCAGAACGAGTTCGAGACGCTGCTCGCGGCCGATCACGTCAACGTCGAGGACACCGCGCGCAAGGTCTCGCGCACCGAGGTCGAGGCCGCGATCGAGGCGATCGCGACGACGCCGCGGCTGCTCGTCGCCGGCACCGACCAGATGGCGTTCTTCGCCTCCTACCTGCGCCACCTGCTCATGTTGCTCGACCTGCGCGCCGAGATCGTCGCCAGCCCGTCTCAGGAGGCGCTCGGCCGCCTGAGCCGCATCGACGAGCAGACCCTCGTCATCGGGCTCTCGGCCGGCCGGCCGCACCCGCTCGTCGTCCGCGCGATGAAGCTGGCGCGCCACCGCAAGGCCCAGACGATCGCGATCACCGACGCGACGCTGTCCGAGGTCGCCAAGCTCGCGAAGATCCGCCTGTACTACTCGTCCAACAGCCCGGCGTACGTGCGCTCGCACACCGCCCTTCTGAGCATGGTCCAGGCGCTTGCGTATGGCGTCTACGCCCGCGATGCCGACGGCTACGCCGATCGCATCAAGGCGTTCAAGCTCAAGTAAGTCAGCGTCCATCCATGAGCTCGCGGTCTGAACACCCGCCCGCGGCGCCAGCCACCACGCTCGCGGCTCGCAATACAACCAGCATCGCTCTGCCTCGAGCGCGGCGCCTGGCATCCACGGATCGGGCGCCCAAACCGCGGACTTATTTCTCGACGCTTCCCAAGTCGCGCCGCCCTTGCCCGGATAGGGCACAATTGTGTTCATGGGTCGGCGTGTCTACTCGATCGTGCTCGCGGTCCTGCTGTGCGTCGCCGGCCTGGTCATCCTCGTCACGATCGACCTGCTGGGCCAGGCGTCGGGCATCGTCGACGTCGCGCTCGTGGCCGGCGCCGTCCCGATCGTGCTGCTTCCCGTCTACATGATCGCCCGCCCGCCGAGCTTCAACGACGGGGGCGAGGACGACCCGGGCGGCGGTGCCAGCGACCCGTCGCCGACCCCGCCCGATTCCCCGGCGCCGCCCGACGGCCTGCCCGATGCGGACTGGTCGTCGTTCGACGACCTGCGCCGCGACTGGGAGCGCGAGCCCGCCGGGCGCTGATCGGCCGGTGACGGTCCGCCCTGCGCGCGCGCAGGACGCAGGCGCGATCCACGCGCTGCATGCATCCTGCGTCCGGGATGCCTTCGCCGGCTTGCTCGGCGACCACCTCCCGCCGGAGGGCGAGCGAACGGACCGCGAGCGGTCATGGACAGGACCGATCGGCTCGCCGCATCCCCGTCACGCGCTGCTCGTCGCCGAGCACGGCGAGCGGATCGTCGGCTTCGCCGCCGTCGGGCCGACGCGAGACAGCGATGTGGACGGGCACACGACGGGCGAGCTGCGCGCGCTGATGGTCGAGGCCGCCACCCGGGGCGGGGGCGCGGGCAGCGCGCTCATCGCTGCGGGCGAGCGCGGAATGCGCGACAGCGCCTTAGCGGTCGGCACGCTCTGGGTGGTCGACGCAAACGCGCAGGCGATCGGGTTCTACGAGCGGCGTGGCTGGCACCCGGACGGCAGCGAACGGACCGGCGGCTTCGGCGGCCACGAGATCCGCTCGCTGCGCTATCGCAAGCAGCTCATGTCGTAGGGCCGCTGGCGCTCCTTGTACTCTGAAGCTGTGCGTGACGAGGCAACATTCCGCGTCAAGGCCGGCCTGGCGGAGATGCTCAAGGGCGGCGTCATCATGGACGTCGTCGACGCCGAGCAGGCCCGGATCGCCGAGGCCGCCGGTGCCGCGGCCGTCATGGCGCTCGAGCGCGTGCCGGCCGATATCCGCCGTGACGGCGGCGTGGCGCGGATGTCCGACCCGGTCATGATCAAGGGCATCCAGGCGGCCGTCACGATCCCGGTGATGGCCAAGGCGCGCATCGGCCACATCGCCGAGGCGCAGGTGCTCGAGGCGCTCGAGGTCGACTACATCGACGAGTCCGAGGTCTTGACGCCGGCCGACGAGCACAACCACATCGACAAGTGGGAGTTCCAGGTCCCGTTCGTGTGCGGCGCGACGAACCTCGGCGAGGCGCTGCGGCGTATCGGCGAGGGCGCCGCGATGATCCGCTCCAAGGGCGAGGCCGGCACCGGCGACATCGTCGAAGCCGTGCGCCACATGCGCGCGATCCGCGGCGAGATCCGCCGACTGGCCACGCTCGACGACGGCGAGCTCGCCAGCGCGGCCAAGGAACACGGCGCGCCGCTGGACATCGTCCGCGAGGTGGCGATCGCCGGCACGCTCCCGGTCGTCCTGTTCTCCGCCGGCGGCATCGCGACCCCGGCCGACGCGTCGCTCATGATGCAGCTCGGCGCCGAGGGCGTGTTCGTCGGCTCGGGGATCTTCAAGTCCCAGGACCCGGAGATGCGAGCGCGCGCGATCGTCGAGGCGACGACGCACTTCGCCGACCCCGCCCGCGTGGCGCGCGCGTCCGAAGGGCTCGGGCTGGCGATGGACTCCACGGAGTCCCGCTCGCTGGAGCCCGAGCAGCTGCTCGCCCAGCGCGGCTGGTAGTTCCTTGGCCCTGATCGGCGTGCTGGCCCTGCAGGGCGGCTTCGCGGCGCACAAGCGCACGCTGCGCGCGCTCGGCGCCGACGTGCGCGATGTCCGCGTCCCGGCGGACGTCGCCGGGCTCGACGGCCTCGTCATCCCCGGCGGCGAGTCGACGACGATGACGCTCGGGATCGAGCGCGAGGGTCTCGCCGGCCCGCTGCGCGAGCTCGGCCGCGCCGGGACGCCGATCCTCGGCACCTGCGCCGGCCTGATCATGCTCGACCGCGCGCACCTCGGGCTGATGGACATCCAGGCTCGCCGCAACGCCTTCGGGCGCCAGGTGCGCTCCTTCGAGGCCGACCTCGAGATCGCGGGCTTCGAGGGACCTCCGCTGCGCGCCGTCTTCATCCGCGCCCCGTGGATCGACTCCCACGGCGCCGACGTCGAGATCCTCGCCGAGCTGGAGGGTCATCCCATCGCCGCCCGTCAGGGCGCGATGCTGGCGGTCGCGTTTCATCCCGAACTCGGGCACGACGACCGCGTTCACGAGGCGTTCCTGGCGGACGTGCAGGCGGCCCGCGAGAGGTCCGGGCGCGGGTAGCGCACGGCGCGACCGAGTCGCCGCGCCCGGCCGCGGACATCGCGTTGGAAAGTCGCCGCAACTGAGCCCCGCCACTTCGAGTACATCGCGGTGATCGAAGGCGAAGACCTTGGTGGTCGTCGTCGTAGGCGAGCGGCAGAACGGGGTGCTAGCCCAGAGCGATGAGCTCGGCGGTCAGCAGCACGCAGATCTCGCCGCGCGGACCGCACCGGTCTCGAAGCACGACGACGGCGGTGTCTGACCAGTGCGACTTCAGCCGCCGGCCACCGAAACGCTCGCGCAGGATCTCCAGCCAGCGCGCGTGGAGTTGTTCCTCCCCTACGCCAGTCGAACGTAGGCGCTCGACATGCAGCTCAGATCGCGATGATGTGCAGATGCCGGAAAGACGCGCCGCCGTCCGTCGACGCCTTGAGGAGCGCCGCGACCGTACGAGCGAGCGCTGGCCAAGCTCGACGAGGGGACCTACGGCACGTGCGATACCTGTGGCGAGCCGATCGCTCCCGCCCGGTTGGACGCGATGCCCGATAGCGTGATGTGTCTGGCGTGCGCGAGCGCTCAGCGCCCTCTTCGTCCTCCTCGCCGCCGCTGAACGACATGCCAGGCCTCGCCCTCTCGGTCCTGCAAACGCCGCTCGCGATCGTCCGCCTGGAGCCGACGGCGCCCGTGCCCGCGTGGGCGTGGTCTGGCGAGGTGTGCGCGGTGACACGCACGGCCAGCGAGCTGTCGGTGGTCTGCGGCGAGGCCTGCGTGCCGCCGGACGCGTTGGCGCAGCGCGGCTGGCGCGCCTTGATGGTCGACGGGAGGCTCGAGTTCTCGCTGACCGGCGTCCTCGCCGCCCTGGCGGGTCCGCTCGCGGACGCGAGCGTGTCGATCTTCGCGCTGTCGACCTACGACACCGACTATGTGCTGGTCGGTGGCGAGGACCTCGCACGGGCGTGCGCGGCGTTGACCCAGGCCGGCCACGCCGTCAGTGGTGCGTAGCCCGCTCAGGCGCCTGCGGGCACCGCCGCGCCGCCACCGCCGCGCAGGTACCCCATCGCCTCGCGGATGAGGTCGCGCTCGAGCGCCCACGTGGCGACGGCTGTGATGAGGAGGTAGGCGAAGACCTCGGCGATCGCGATGCCCGCGGTGCGCTCACCGGACTCCAGGGCGCGGGCGATTACCACGATCCCGACGGCCGGGACGGCCGACAGGAGCGTCCGCAGCGCGAGACGGGCCAGCGGCTTGCCGGGGAACAGGCGCCGGAGGTACACGATCCGGACGAGGAAGCCGGCCGCGTTGGCCACGACGATGCTGATCGCCAGGCCCGTGAGCCCCTCGGCGTAGGTCAGCGGGATGACGAGCGCGACGAAGACGACGGCGGTCACGACGGCCGCGACCGCGACCGGCACCGTGTCACCGCGGGCGCGGAAGTACGCGGCCCAATTGAAGCCGAGGTGGCCGAGCGCCGCGATGGCGCCGAAGACCTGCAGCAACTCGATGGCCGGCTCCCACTTGTCGCCGAGCGCGAAGTGCACGAGGTCGGGCGCGAAGAGCGTGAGGCTGAGGCCGAAGGGCATCGCCCACATGAGCGCGAGCCGGTTGGACTTCACAAAGGTCTCGTAGAGCAGCTCGGTGCGGTCGCGGACGGCGCACACGGCGGGATAGAGCGTCGCGGTGATCATGTCGTCGACGCGGTTGGTGAGCACCGAGACGCTCGCGGCGAGCGCCGCCGCTCCGGCCGCCGCGAGGCCGACCGCGGACTCGGCGACGAGCAACGAGCTGTGGCCGATGACGATCCCCGCCGTCGTCGCGATCAGCAGCGGCGTCGAGAAGCTCACGTAGCCGCGCGCCGTGTCGCGGTCGAAGCGCACGCGCAGCTTGTAGGGCGACAGCGCGAGGATCGTGAGCGCCGCGGCCCACGCGCCCGCGATCGCGCCGATGATCAGCGACCAGTAGCCGGCGCCGGTCGCGGCGAGCACGATCGTCACGACGAACGCGACGACGGGATCGATCGCCTGCAGCGCGCGCTGGCGGGTGAAGTGCAAGCGCCGGTAGAGGATCCACAGCGGCGCCTGGAGCGTCATCGCCGGCAGCACCGCGATCAGCGCGAAGCCCGGCAGGAGCAACTCGTCCAGGCCGTAGGCGATCGAGAGGATCCAGATGACGAGGGCGAGCAGCACCATGAGCGCCGCGTTGACGATGAGCTCGAGCGTGAAGGCCTTCTGGAAGGCCAGCTCCTGATCGTCCTCGTCCTGCTGGATGTACTTGTCGGCGACGCCCGCCTGCTTGAGCCACTGCAGCGTGATGAGCGCGGTCGCGAGGATGCCCCAGACGCCGAACTGCGCCGGCGACAGCAGTGCGGCGACGATGAAGCCGCGCATGAAGCCGAGGAACGTCAGCCCCGTCGTGAACGCGCCGTTGATGATCACCCCGCGCGCCGCGTGCCCCCGGAGGCTGCGCCCGCCGAGGTCAAAGCGGCCGCTGCGCTCGGGCGGCGCTGTGGGGAGCGTCTCGGTCATGGCCTCCTCGCCGCTGAAGCTAGCAGCCGGGATGGCTGTGTCGGCGCGCTCGCCCGGGCGCTCAGCAGAGCACCGTCCGGTAGAAGTCGTTGTCCTGCGCGAGGCCCTGGCTGTTCTGTATTCGCACCTGCACGATGTTGGGCGCCTGTGGGTGCAACGAGATCGAATCAGCCACGTTCACGCCGCCATCGGACCCGGTGTTCGCGGCGTAGACGCAGGCGGTGCGGTTCGTATGAGCTGGGCGGGTGGGCCAGTGTCGCCGGTGTCGCCGGTGTCGCCGGGTGGGCCCTGGGCGCCCGCGGGCCCGGCCGGGCCGCGCGGACCAGTCGCGCCCGTCGGGCCCGCCGGAAGCTCACCGGGCGGGAAGTCGAGGCCCACGAGGGCACGATTCGGCGAGCGAAGCTCGATCGCCCTTCGGCGCACACCGACGCCGCGTCGCCGCGGCACGCCTGGAGTCAGTCAGCGGCGATGTGAAACGGTCCGGCGCGATGGATGGCGCCGGCGTCGCGGCCGCCGATCGTGCGCACGCGGAGGTACCAGGTCCCTGGCGCCAGCCGGGGGCTCCTGGCCTCGCCGGCGGTGCCAGGCAGTTCCGGCGTGGCATCGGGCTGCTCGGCCGGGTTGCGCGTCCAGGAGACGGAGTAGCCGGTCGCGTCGCGCGATGGCGGCAAGACGACCCTGACCTGCGTCTGGGTATCGATCACGCCGTGCGCGACGCTGTAGACGCCGGCGCCGGTCGCGCCCACGAGCGTCACCACGACGAGCGCCTTGGCGGCCAGGGCGCCGTGGCCGGAGGGTCCGTGGCTGCGGGGGGATGATGCATGCGCTCGGTCGAGCATCGGCTTCAGGAAGGATGTGACCACCGACCCGACAGCCGCCGATACGGCGGCGGTGCGCATCTGGCGCGCCCCGCGTCGGACGGGGCTGGTGGTCCGCGCCGTGATCGTCGATCCCGTCGTCCGGTTCGCGATCTGCTGTGGGCGGTGCAGGCCGTCGGCGTGCGTCTCCGCCAGGCCCTCGAGTCGGACCTCGTCGCCGTCGTCGAGCACGCCGGAGAGCGATTCGCCGCGCAGCTCGACTGCCACCGGATGGGCCTGCTCCGAGCGCAGGATGAATCGCAGGGCGACGTGCTCGCCGTCGCTGTCGATGCGCACCTTGTCAGCGATCCCCTGCATGTCTGGCTCCTTCGCCCTCGTTCCCCTACAGAGAGCAAGAGCGGAGCAGGCCCGATTTGATACCGCTCAGCATGGCCGCCGCCACGAGACGCGCTCACCGACTCGATGAGGCCCCTCTCGCTTCCCCTCGGGTCGCGCTGGCACAATCGCCGCCATGCGCACCGGTGTCATCGTCGCGGTCCACGGCTGGGCGCCGCTCCTGGCCGAGACGCTCGACGCCATCCTCGGGCAGGACCCGCGGCCCGACGAGATCGTCGTCGTCGACGACGGCTCGCCCGACCCGCTCGTGCTGCTCGACGAGCACGCGCCGCACTGCCGCGTCGTGCGTCACCGCGAGTGCCGCGGCCTCGCCGCCGCGCGCGCGACCGGCCTCGCGCAGCTCGACACCGAGCTCGTCGCGCTGTGCGACGACGACGACGCATGGCAGCCCGGTAAGCACGCCGCGCAGCTCGAGGCGCTCGCGGCGCACCCCGAGGCGGTCGCGTGCTTCGGGCACGCGCTCGTCGTCGGCCTCGACGGCCGGCCGACCGGCGAGCTGTGGGACGAGCTTTCCTCAGGCTTTCACGCCGCCGAGGACCTGCTCCCCCTGATGTACGAGCGCAACCCGCTGTGCGTGTCGAGCGCGCTCATGCGCCGCGAGACGATCGTGGCGGCGGGCGGCTTTGACTTCCCGCTTCCGCGGGCGGAGGACTGGGATCTGTGGCTGCGGCTGCTCACGGCTGGCCACGCGTTCGTCATGGAGCCCCGGGCGGTCGTCCGCTACCGGCGCAAGCCGGGGGCGCTGTCGGCCGACATCGCGGGGCTTGCGAGCGCCGGGATGCACGTGCACGCGACGCACGCTTCGCTCGTGGACGGGGCGGTGCGGGCGCGCGTGGAGGCCGCCGATCGGGTGGCGCTGTCGCGCGGGCTGGTGCGCGAGCGGTCGTACGGGGAGGCGCGGGCGGAGCTGCGCGAGGCGGCGCAGCTGGCGCCGCTCGGGGCGCGGGAGCGGGCGCTGGAGCGGTTGCTGGCGGTGCCGGGGGTGCGGGCGGCGCTGGGGCGGCGCGATCCGTACGCGCGGCGGGTGCGGCGACGGTCTTAGCCGCGTGCTCCCCGAACGGCATCGATAACGGAAGCGGGTTGGATCGGCGCGGCGGCCCGCGAGACGGTCGTGGCGCGTTGTCCGCGCATGAAAGACGCCATCCGCGGGCCGTCAAGGCGAGGATGTCGGTTATTGGGCGGATATCGCCCAAAGATCGACATGCCCGGGCCCGGGAGGCGAGGATGTCGGGTTGTGGTCGCATGCCGACCACAAGTCGACACGCTCGGCAGATTCGCCCCGCTCGCGGACGCGACGCGCGGACCCGCTCCGTCTTTCTCTCAATGCTCCTGTTTGGTCCTGCCGCGGCGCTCCAGCAGCTCCTCATACAGCGCCTCGTGCTCCGCGGCGCAGCGCTCCATCGACAGCTCCTGCGCCCGCGCGCGGCACGCCTTCTCTGGATCAACCAGCGCCAGCGCCGTCAGCACCGCCTCGGCGACCCCCACCGGCGTCGTGTCCGAAAACAGCGCCCCGATCCCCGCCCGGTCGATGATCTCCGGCCCGGCCGCGTCGGCGCTCGCCACGACCGGCGTCCCGCATGCCAGCGACTCGACGAGCACCAGGCCGAACGCCTCGTCCTCGGAGGCGAGCACCGTCACCGAGGCCGCGCTGTAGCGGCGCGCCAGCTCGGCCTCGTCGTCGACGTCGACGAGCTCGACGCCCGGCCGGCGCAGCAGTGCAGCCGCCGCTGCCTCCTGCCGCGGGCGTGACAGCTGCAGCCGCGCGTCCGGGTACGTCGCGCGAACGACATCGAACGCGTCGAGCAACAGCGCCGCCCGCTTGCGGGGGTCGTCCAGTGCCGACGCGCAGAACAGCACCGGCCCGGGCGCACGCTCCGCGCAGCGGTCAAACACCGTCACATCGGTCCCGGGGTGGATCACGCGCCCGCCGCGCCCGAGCCAGCGCTGCGCCGCGGCCTGCGCGGCCGCGCTGATCGTCACGACCTCGTCCGCGCCCCAGACCGCGCGCTGGAGCGCCTGCGGGCGCAGCCAGCGGTTCGCCAGCGCCTCCGCGCGGGGCAGCCCGACGAGCGTCAGCACCGCCGGCGCGCCGGACTTCAGCGCCACAAGCGCGTCGCTGGGGTGAAACGCGTGCACGACGTCGAAGCGCTCGTTGGCGAGCGTGCGGGCGACGAACGGCAGGTGTGTGAGGTGGTCCTGCAGCGCGCGGCGGCGCAACAGCGCGTCGGGCGGGCGCCGGTGGCGCACGACGGTCAGCGGACGCTCGTTGCGGAGCTCCGTCGGGCCGTCATGGCTCGTCAGCACCCACGGCTCGTGGCCCCGTGCCGCCAGGCCGATCGCGACGTCGTGCACGAGCCGCTCGGCTCCGCGGCGCACCTCCGGCCAGTACGTCGGGTGCAGCAGCGCGACCCGCAGCCGCGCGCTCACAGGAAGAACGTTCGGTGACGCGCGCTGCCGCGCACCATCGCCGCGATCTCGCCGACGTCCTCGGCCGCGCGCGCGGGCAGCTTGCAGACGGCGCGTGCCACGCCGCGCGGGGTGCGCCCGGAGCCGGGCCACGCCGAGCGCGCCCACGGCAGCGCCAGCACCCACAGCACGGGCCAGCGCCGCGCGCCGGCTGCGCCCGCGACCCCGAGCAGCAGGTGCGCGTGGCGCCGCTTCCAGAACAGCCCGCCGTAGGGCAGCCGCTTGCGCATCCGCGGGTGGCGCTTGACGACCGCCGGGATGTCCGCCCAGCGGTGCAGCGAGCGCAGGTACTGGGCGAGCGTCATCGGGTGTACGGCGTGATAGACGCGGGCCTCGGGCACGGCGACGAGCCGCGCGCCCGCGTCCTCGGCTCGCGCCCACAGGTCGGTGTCCTCGCCGCCCGGCCCGCGGATCGCCTCGACGAAGCCGTCCAGGCGCTCCAGAAGCGCACGCGGGAACGCGATGTTCGCCGTCGGGGCGTGCCAGTTCGGCGGGTCGACGTGCAGCGTGCGCGCCCATGGCACGCGCGCCAGCACCTCGGCCTCGCGCGGGTCGCTGCGCACCGAGCCCTGGAGCACGTCGTCTGGCGCGTCGACGGCGGCGACGGCGAGCGCCGCCAGCCAGCCCGGATCCGGGCGGCAGTCGTCGTCGGTGAACGCGACGAGCGTTCCGCGCGCCGCGCGCCAGCCGTCGTTGCGCAGCACCGGCGCGAAGCCCGTGCCCGGCGCGCGATCGACCTGGCGCAGCGTCCCGCGCCGCGTCAGCGGATGCTCGGCGAGCAGCCGCTGCGTGTCGGGCGGCTGGGAGTCCGTGGCGACGACGACCTCCCAGCGGGCGGGGTCGAGCGTCTGCTCCTCCAGCGCGTTGAGCAGCCACAGCAGGCGCAGCGGCCGGTCGTGCGATGGCACCACGACCGAGATGTCCAGCCCGTTGGCCATGCCGTGAACCTACTTCTTGGCGTGGTGCACGACGTGCGGGACCTTCCAGCCGCCTTCTGCCACGAGCTTGAAGCGCGAGTGCTCGCAGACGTCGTCGAAGCCGACCGTCCACAGCATCCGCCGCCACGTCCGCCGCGACGGCAGCCAGAAGACGACGGCCTTCTCGCGGTCGGCGAGGTAGCGCGACGCCGGGAACGGCAGGAGATCCAGGCGCGGCTCGTACTCCTCGGCGCTGATGAACATGCCACCCGGCTTGACGAGCGCGGCGATCCGCTCCATCGCGAGGAACTGGTCGCGCAGGTGGATGAGCACCGATCCGCAGAAGACGAGGTCGAACTGGCCGAGCTCGTCGGGATCGGCGTCGTAGACGTTGCAGACCACGCGCTGCACCGACGATCCCAGCGCCTTGCGGGCGAGCTTGAAGCCCGCCCCGCGCGGCTTGGAGGAGAACGGCTGCGGCGGGCGGCGCGGCGGGATGTCGAGCTCGTGTTCGTCGTCGAGGTCCAGGCACACGACCTCGGCGCCGCGGCGCTCCATCTCAAACGCCCAGAAGCCGTCCCACGTGCCGACATCCAGCGCGCGCTTGCCGGTCAGGTCATCCGGGAGGCCGTAGTGGTGCACGAACGGGCGGATGTCGAACATGCCCTTGGTCTGCACGCCGTCGCCGAGGGCGAGCGTGTGGTACCAGTCGACCTGCTCGACGTCTTGCGCAAGGCTCATCCGGCGGCGCAGCCTATCGACCGCCGCCTGGCACAATCGCCGCCGTGGTCTTCATCACCGGCGCGCACGGGCTCGTCGGTTCCGCGCTCGCCCGTGCCTGCATCGCCCGCGGCGACCGCGTCGTCGTCCTGCGCCGCCGCTTGCAGCCGGCGTCCGCGCTCGTGCTGGAGGGAACCGAGGCGGCGTGCACGGTCATCGACGGCGACCTGCTCGCGGACGGCCTGCTGGAGCGCGTCATCGCCGAGCACGGCGTCGACACGGTGTTCCATCTCGCGGCGCAGCCGGTCGTGGCCGAGGCGCAGCGCGACCCGGCGGCCGCCTTCGACGTCAACGTCCGCGCGACGTGGCTGCTGCTCGATGCCTGCGCCCGCCACGGCGTCGCCCGCACGGTCGTGGCGTCGACGGCCCAGGGCCAGGAGGAACCCGAGAGCGGCGTCGAGCCGTCGCTCGTGCTGCGCCAGCCCTACGCGCTCACGAAGGCCTGCGCGGACCTCATCGCGCGCAGCTGGTGGCACGCCCACGAGCTGCCGGTCGCGACGGCGCGCTGCTCGAACGTCTACGGCCCCGACCGCAATGGCTCGCGCCTCATACCCGCGGCGATCGCGGCGGCCCTACACGGCGAGGACTTCGCCATTGACTCCGACGGGTCGGCCCGGCGCGACTTCGTCTTCGTCGACGACGTCGCCGCGGCCTACCTGGCGATTGCCGGCGCGATCGACGGCGGGCACGCGGGGAAGGCCTTCAACGTCGGCAGCGCGACGACGCACAGCGTGCTCGAGGTCGCCGAGCTCGTCTGCGCGGCGGCCGGAACCGGCGCGCGTCCGGTCACAAGCGGCGCAGCGAGCGGGATCGACCAGGCGCCGATCGACTACAGCGCGCTGCAGGCCGCGACGGGCTGGGCGCCGGCCGTGCAGCTGCCGGACGGCATCGCCCGCACGATCGACTGGTACCGGCGCCATCCGGACGCGCTCACAGCGGCGTCTCGGTGAGCTGCGTCGTGAGCACGAACTCCGGCCGCT
Source organism: uncultured Actinomycetes bacterium (assembly GCA_963705315.1). Taxonomy (GTDB): domain Bacteria; phylum Actinomycetota; class Thermoleophilia; order Solirubrobacterales; family Solirubrobacteraceae; genus CADCVQ01. The sequence goes on along the minus strand of OY970068.1, from coordinate 2,356,490 downwards.
CATAGCCCTTCACGGTGTACGTCACGAGCCGGTAGGCGTGGCCGGCGGGCACGATCGCCGTGAGCTGGCCGCCGCACGCCACGCGCGCGGCGTCACCCGCGCCCGTCTCGTGGCGCGTCGCGAGCGCGCCGACGATGTGCTCGGGCGGATCGCCCGGCCCGACGCGCAGCTCGAGATGGCCGTTCTGCCCCGGGCCCGCGATGACGCCGCCCGAGATCTGCACGAGCGTCGGGCGGTCGGGCTTGCACGGGCGGTATGTCACGTCCAGCTCGGGCGCGAAGACGTGCACATGCGCCGGATCGGGCACGCGCAGCGCGCGGTCGTCGGTGACGTGCCAGTCGGTGTGCGCAGGCCCGAACCGCCCGCGGATGCGCGCACGCGCCGTCTCGAAGAGGCTGACCAGATCCATCAGATCACGAGGCTCCGCGATTTCGCGCTGCCGCGCGCGAGCGCCGCCGCCGCGGCGCCGTCGGCCGCGATCCGCACGGCGGCCGCGCGGCGCCCGGTCGTGCGGACGTCCTCGCGCACCGCCCCGAGGTAGGGCAGCAGCGCGAGCAGCGGCCAGCGGCGGCGCAGCGCGAGCGCAGCCAGGAGCCCCACAACGGCGAGATCGAAGCGTGCCGTACGGCGGTTCAGAAACCAGCGCAGGTGCAGGAAGCTGCGGCGCAGCTCCGGGACCTCGCGGGTGAGCGGCGCGAACAGGCCCAGGCGCTTGCGCTCGGCGAGAAACTCGCGCGCCCCGCGCGCGGTGACCGCGTGACGGACGAGCGCATCGGGGCAGAACGCGACCCGGGCGCCGTTGCGCACCGCCGACCAGCCGAACAACACGTCCTCGCCGAACGGCGCGCCGCCCGCGGGCTCCAGGCCGGCGGGAAAGCCGCCCGCGCGCTCGAACGTCGACCGTGACACGACCATGTTCGCGGTCTCGAACAGGCCGGTGCTGGCGGTGATCTGCAGCGTCCGGTCAAGTGGTGCGGGGGTGCGCACGGGCGCGACCGGACCCAGCACGATGTCCGCATCCTTCAGCGCGCCGACCGCGGCCGCGAGCCAGCCGGGCGACGGCTCGCAGTCGGCGTCGGTGAAGGCGATGACGTCCGCGCTGGCCGCCGTGGCGCCGTCGTTGCGCGCCGCCCCGGGCCCGGCGCCGCGCTCGCGGCGCAGCACGCGCACGCCGCGCGACTCGGCGAGCGCCGCCGTGCCGTCGCGCGAGCCGTTGTCGACGACGATGACCTCGACTTCGCCGGCGAACTCCTGCGCGGCGAGCGCGTCGAGCGTCAGGCCGAGCAGGCCCTCGGCGTCGCGCGCCGGCACGACGACCGATACGTCAGGCATCGCGGGCCGCCAGCGTGCGAAGCCGCCCGCGCGCCGCGCGCGCGAGCCGGCGCAGCTGCGAGTCGTCGTTCGGCGCCGCCGCCACCGGCGTCACGAGCGGCTCCAGCCGTTCGCGCTGCAGCGGCGTGATCCGGTCGGCGATGCTGCCGAGCAGGTACGCCGCGACCGCCCGCTGGCCCAGCCCGCTGAGCAGCACGACCTGCCGGGCGCGGCCGATGAGGTCGTCGGGCGCGAGGTGGCGGATGAGGATGCAGTCCGCCCATGCGGCCTGCCCGTCGCGGGCGTGCACGAGCGTCGCGCGGTACGGCGTCGCCGGCTGCCAGGTCTCCGTCGACAGCGACAGCAGCTCAAAGCCGCGGGCGTGCAGCGCCGCGAGCGCCTCATGAAACGCCGGCTCGCCCTCGAAGAACGGCTCGAAGCGCAGCTCGCACTGCACGCAGTACGCCCGGTCGAGGTAGCGCCCGCAGGCGAGCAGGACCTCGAGGTCGAGGCCCTCCAGATCGGTCTTGAGCAGGTCGACGTGCCCGACACCGTGCTCGGAGAGCATGCTCGGCAGCGTCCGCGTGCGCACGAGCTTGCGGTCGACGACCTCGAAGTACTGCTGCAGCGCGTACTTCTCCACGAGCTCGGCCTTGGGCTCGAGCAGCCCCGACACCGAGACGAACGAGCGCGTCGTGAACTCGCGGATCCCCGACCCGCCGGCCACGATGTCCGTCAGCGTCAGCCGGCGCTCGAAGTTGCCGGTGCCGGCCGCCGGCCGGTCGGCGGCGTCGATCTCGACAAGCGTCGACTCGGGGCGCGCCCAGGCGGGGAGGGGGAACGGCGCGTCGCCGCCGGAACCGAGGTTCACCACCGTGAAGGCCTCCAGGGCGCGCCGCTCCATGGCGGCAACGCTACCGGCGGACGACGGCGACGAGGTCGAGCGCCTCGTCCAGCGGTCCGTCGGCGAGCGAGAAGTCCTCGACGCCGATCTGCGCGGCGCCGGGGTCGACCTTCTTGCGCGCGAGTCTGAGGCTCGTGTCGTAGAGGCGCTGGCGGGCGAAGCGAGGGATGAAGCGCCGCACGCGCAGCGGGTCGAGGCGCAGCAGCGCATTGAGCCGGCGGTGCTCGCGGTCGACGAACTGAAGCTGGCGCGGCGAGCCGAAGATCCCGAGGATCTGCACGTCGCGAAACCAGGCCGCCATGAGGCTGCGCAGCTGCTCGGGGTCGTACTCGATGTAGTGGTAGGGATCGATGATCTCGTCGGGCCGCCCGAACGTCAGGCGGTTGGGCGTGACGAAGATCGCGGTGCCGTTGAGCTCCATGACCCGCCGCACCTGGCCGAGGACCCGCTCGGGATCGGGCACGTGCTCGATCGACTGGATCGAGAGCACGTGCGCAAAGGAGGAGTCCTCGAAGGGCAGGTGGCGCATGTCGCCGACGACGGTCTCGCGCTCCTGACCCTCGAGCGCCTGCGCGTCGGCGTCGAAGCCGACGGTCTCGCGCGGCGCGAGCAGGTGGAAGGAGTGCCCGACGCCGCAGCCGAGGTCGAGCACCTTGCCCTCCTCGGGCAGGAGGTCGGCACAGAGCTTGTACGCCGCGACATGGCGCTGCCAGGTCGGGCTGAAGCCGCCCTCGGACGTGCTGACGCGCTCGCCGGTGACGCTCACGGCATGAACTTCCGGTTGCGCCAGACCTTGTTGCGGTGCAGCACGAGCTTCCCGGCGGCCCCGAGCGTGCGCAGGCCGTAGACGATCGAGTTGCCCAAGCCGATCGACGACGCGTCCTCGTCGTAGATCGTGCGCACCGGGACCTCGGCGATCGTGAAGCCGAAGTGCGATGCCTGGAAGATGAGCTCGGAGTCGAAGACGAAGCCGATCTCGTTGCGCAGGAAGGGGATGGTCATGAGCAGCTTGCGAGAGTACGCGCGGTAGCCGGTGTGCAGCTCGGAGAGGTGCGTGCCGAGGATCTTGTTCTCGATCGTGCTGAGCGCGCGGTTGGCGATGTACTTGTAGCGCGGCATGCCGCCGCGCAGCGCGGCGCCGGGATCGGCGAGGCGCGAGCCAAGCACGAGGTCGGCCTCGCCGCGGACGATCGGCGCGATCATGTCCGGGATCAGGTCGGGCTCGTACTGGCCGTCGGGGTGGAGCATCACGACGATGTCGGCCCCGCGCTGGAGCGCCTCGAGGTAGCACGTCTTCTGGTTGCCGCCGTAGCCGACGTTGTGCGGATGCCAGATGAGGTGCAGCTCGGGCAGCGTGCGGGCGAGCTCGAGCGTCGTGTCGGTCGAGGCGTCGTCGACGAGGATGATCTCGTCGACCACGTCGCGCGGGATGCCCGCGAACGTCCGCTCGAGCGTGCGCGCGGCGTTGCGCGCCGGCATGACGACGATGACCTTCGGGGCGTCGTCAGGCACGGCGGGCCTCGAAGTAGACGCTGCCGCCGCGCTTGAGCGCGATCTCCAGGGCGGCGGCGACGGCGGCGACGGGCAGGAGCAGGGTGCCGGCGGCGAGCGTCGCGAGGCGCTCGCGCGGCGTCAGCGGCCGGTTGCGCGCCTCGGGACGGCGGATCGCGTCGTAGAGGTCGGGGTGGCGCGGCAGCGACGCCACGAGGCCGTGCAGCCAGCCGAACAGGACCTGGCCGCCGCGCCAGTGGCTCTCGCGCTCGACACGCAGGCCGGCGCTCTGGAGGCGCTCGCGCAGCGCGCCGGCGGGGATGTGCGTGAGGTGGCGCGGCAGGTCGAGCGCGAGCCAGCGCTCGCCGAAGGCGCGGGCCTGCAGGCTCGACGCGTTGGGGATCGCGATCGCGACGACGCCGCCGGGCAGCAGCTTGCCGGCCGCGGCGTCGACGGCGGCGCCGGGCGCGCGCAGGTGCTCCAGCGCGTGCCACATGACGATCGCCGCCCACGGGCCGCCCGCCGCGTCGATCTCGACGGCGCGCGTGTCGGACCGGTCCGAGTCGCGTTCGAGGCCCAGCGCCTCGCGGCCGACGGCGTGCAGCGCGTCGAGCAGCGTCCCGTCGCCCGAGCCGACGTCGAGGACGGGGCCCGGCGGCGCCAGCGCGTCGAGGTGCCCAGCCAGGCGCGCCCGCGAGCGGCGCAGCAGCGCGTCGCCGGGCCCGGAGAAGCGCCCGGCGGCGGGCCGGTAGAAGCCCGAGTACGCGCCGTCGAGCTCGGCGTCGGTCGGCCACGGCGTCGTGGCCGTCACGCCGCAGGCGTCGCACACCGTGCCGCCGGGGGCGCGGCGCGCGGAGGATGGCAGGCGTTGCGCACACCACGGGCAGCGTTTCGGCGGCTCGGCAGGCGGTGCGTGGGTCGCGCCTTGAGCTTCTGCGGCGAGCACGCGCGCATCGTAGTGATTGACAGCGAGCGGCCTGCGCCTCGGCCGCGCCTCAGTACCCTGCCCATCCGTGGCCACGATCGACGCTGCCGCAACGCCGGTCGCCGGTACCCGCTGAGCGATGACGCTGGTACTTCACGTCCTGCTGGTCGCCTCGCTGCTGGCGATCGGGGCGGCGGCGCTGCGTGCCGCCAGCGCCCTTGCGCCCCAGGGCCTGGAGCGCGTGCTCGTCGCCGCCGTGCTGGGCGCTGCGGCGATCGTCGTGGAAACCCTCGCGCTGGGGATCTTCGCCCTCGGGTCAAGCCCGGTCGTGATCGCGCTCGTCGCCGGGGCGACATGGCTCGCGGTTCGCGCGCTCCTGCCCGCGCCGGCGGTCAAGCCACTGGACGAGCTCGTGGACGCCATCGCGACCGCCCCGCCGGCGTTCCGTCTGGCGGTCGGCGCGTTCGCCGGCGTCCTCGCGGCGCTCGTCGTGTTCTTCCTGCGCCATCCGGCCGTGGGGATCGACGGCACGGCCTACCACCTGCCCGAGATCGTCAACTGGATCCACAGCGGCCGGTTCGGCGCGGAGATCCATCCGAGTGAGGACTTTCCGACCGGCGCCTATCCGCTGACGAACGAGATGCTGCTCGCGTGGTCGATGGGCCTGACGCACAGCTTCGTCGCGGTCGCGCTGCTGCCGCCGGCGATGCTCGCGCTGCTCGCCACCGCGGGCTGGGCGGGGCTGCGCCGCCTCGGTGTCGCCGCCGCTGTCGCGGCACTGACGATCGTCGCCGTGCTGGTCAGCCCGCCGCTCGTCGGCGCGCTGAACGCGCCGAAGAACGACCTCGCGGCTCTGACGTGGCTCGTGATGGCGGCGACGCTGTGCGTCGCGGCACTCAAGCGCCCCCCGCTGCTGGCCGTCGCCGTGCTCGCGGGCGGCCTGTCGATCGGCACGAAGACGACGACGGCGCCGCTCGTCGTCGTCGTCCTCGGCGTGGCGCTGTGGTTCTCCTGGCGGCGCGGCACCCCGCCGCTGCCGTCGCGCAATGTGCTGGCCGTCGCGCTGCTCGGGGCTGCCGCGGTCGGCGGCGTGTGGTACGTGCGCAACCTCGTCGTCCACGGCTCACCGCTGTGGCCGCTGCTCTCGACGCCGTGGGGCGACGATCCGCCCGCCGCGCTGGGCCGGCTCACGCCGAGCTTCTTCGACCGGCCGCTGCAGAGCCTCGAGGGACGCACCGGGGCATACACCGACGGGCTCTCAGGCGGCCTGATCCTCATGTTCGGCGGGATGCTCGCGTGGTCGATGACGCGCAGCCGCGCGGTGCTCGTCGCCAGCGCGGCGACGTTCATCGCCGTGCTCGCGTGGGCACGCGCGCCCTACACGGGCATCGCGAACGACCGCTACGTCGACCTGTCGCTGTTCGTCATCCGCTACCTCATGCCGGCCGTCACCGTCGGCGCGGCCGCCCTCGCGCTCTCCAGCCGCGTCGGCGGCGCGCGGTCCGTCGTCGCGGTCGCGCTGCTGGGCGCTGCCGCGCTGTGGTCGGGCTACAACACCATCGACATCGGCTATCCGCTCGTCGCGAGCCCCGCGATGCTCGCGGCGGGCGCGATCGGCGGGGCCGTGGCCGCGCTGGCGGTCCAGTGGACGGCCGCGCGCGGCGTCCCGCTGCTGCGGATCGCCGGCGGCCTGGCAACGGCGATCGTCGCGGTCGGGCTCGCGGTGGCGGCGCCGGGCTACATCGAGCGCCACGAGAACACCCACGCGACGTTCGCCACGCCGATCATCAAGTGGTTCATGGGCCAGAAGGACTTCAAGGAGGGCGACGCCACGATGTACCTGTCGCCCCAGGCGATCGGCCCGCTGGCGGGCAACGAGCTGCAGCACGACATCAAGCTCATCCCCGGCAAGACGCCGTGTCGCGAGGTCATCGCCCGGGCGCGCGAGGGCTACGTCGTGATCCGCGACCTGCCGGCTCTGTCGCGGAGCTACCTCGCGCCCTACCAGACCGACAAGTGCCTCGCCGGCCAGCCCAAGCTCTATCGCGGCAAGGACTTCAGCGTGTACCGGCTCGCGCCGGGCGGTTAGGCCCTCTAGGAGGCTCCTGAAATAGTCGGGTTGCCGTCCGGTGGGTTTAAGACCATTGGGGCATGCTCGCGACACGGTCTGCTCAGGTCGGGATGTTCGATGCGGCGGTGCTGGCGCGGCCGTTGCCGGAGGGCTCGTTTTACGCGTTGTTGGCGGAGCACGGTGATCGGATCGTGCGTGATGAGGACTTCGCGGAGTGCTACTCGGCGGGGATGGGACGCCCGTCGATCGCGCCGTCGCTGCTGGCGAAGGTCATGCTGTTGCAGCACCGCACGGGCTTGTCGGATGAGGCGGCGATGCAGGCGGTCGCGTGGGATTTGCGCTGGAAGATCGCGCTGGGGCTCGCGGTCGATCACGAGGGCTGGCATCCGACGTCGTTGACGAAGTACCGCGCGAGGTTGTTGTTGCATGGCAAGGAGGCCTTGGCGCTTGAGGCGACGCTGCGCCTGGCCGAGGAGATCGGGCTGCTTGATGGCACGGCCGAGCAGATCATCGACTCGACGCCGATGCTCGGTGCGGCGGCCACGCAGGACACCGTCAGGCTGGTCCGTCACGGCGTCAGGAAGGTGCTGGATGCTGTTGGCGCAGTCGATGAGGACGCGGCCGCGCGCCTGGATGACGGCTTGGATTTCGACTACACGCGTCCCAATGACAAGCCTGATTGTCGCTGGCGCGAGAAGGCCGAGCGCGAGCGGATGCTGACGCGGGTGGCGCAGGACGCCGAGCGCGCGCTGCAAGCCATCGAGCGCGCTGACGGGCTGCTTGACGACGACAGGGTCGCCAGCGCGCACGGGCTGTTGCGCGAGCTGATCGGCCAGGACTTCGACGTCGACGATGACGGCATCCCCAGGTTGCATCGCGGCACGGCGTCAGACCGGATCATCTCGACCGTCGACCGCGAGATGCGTCACGGCCGCAAAAGCCAGCATCAGCGTTTTGACGGCTACAAGCTGTCAGCGGCCGTGACGAACAGCGCCGAGCCGCTGATCACCGCCGTCGCGGTCGCGCCGGCGTCTGAGCAAGACGGGCCGTAAGCGGCGCCGCTGATCGACAGCCTGCCCGAGCAGCGGCGCCCGCAGCGCGTGCTCGGCGACACCGCCTACGGCACTGGGCCGGTCCGCGCGCAGTTGGCAGAGCGTGATATCGAGGTTCTCGCGCCGGTGCCGCCGGGCGCGACGATCGAGGGCCGCCTGGCCAAGCGCGACTTTCTCATCGATCTGGACGCGGGCACGGTCACGTGCCCGGCCGGCGAGGTCGCCGCGATCCGCACCGAGCCGTCCGGGCAGCGCCGCGCGCGCTTCTCCAAGCGCGTGTGCCAGAGCTGCTCGTTGCGTGATCGCTGCACCACCGCGCGTGGCGACCGGCAGGTCCTGATCGCGCCCGACGAGGAGCTGCTGATCGCCGGCCGCGACGCCCTCCAAGATCCCGACACGGCTGAGCACCTGCGGCGAACTCGGCCGCGGATCGAGCGCCTGCTCGGCCTGCTCGCCCACCGCTACGGCGCCCGCAAGAGCCGCTACATCGGCAGCGCGAAAGCCCGACTACAAGCCGCATGGGCCGCCGCATTGGTCAATCTCAACCCGATCGGCCGTCAGCTCGCCACCCAGACCACCTAAACGTCCCCGCGAACCTCAAGTCCCGATCTCCACGACATCTCCGACCAGCGCGCTCGACCGCGCGGACACCCTGAGCGCCACGCGACCGAACGGCACTTCTTCAGGAGCCTCCTAGACGACGAGCCCGTGGCGCACCGTGTTCTCGGTGACCACGCGCGGCTCGACGAAGTGCAAGAGGTAGTCGTGGCCGCCGGCCTTCGTGCCGGTTCCCGACAGGCGGTTGCCGCCGAACGGCTGGCGGCCGACCATCGCGCCGGTGATCGACCGGTTGACGTAGAGGTTGCCGACCGGCGAGCGCGCGACCACGCGTTGAACCGTGCGCGGGTTGCGTGAGAACAGGCCGCCGGTGAGGGCGACCGGCAGCGCGTCGACGCGGTCGCAGGCCTCATCGACGTCGCGCACCGGCTCGACGGCGAGCACCGGGCCGAAGATCTCGTCGCTCAGCACTTCGGAGCTGAGGGGCAGGCCGATGACGACGGTCGGCGCGCAGTACCAGCCGCGTGACGGGAGGTCGCGCTCGCCCGTCACGATCGCGCCCTGCGACGCCGCCAGCCCGGCGTAGCGCCGCACCCGCTCGCGGGCGTCGCGCTCGACGACGGGCGGCACATCGGTGGCGAAGTCGTCGGCAGGGCCGACCTGCAGTCCCTCTACCGCCCCCGCGAGGCGCTCGACGAACACGTCGTGCAGCGCCTCGTGGACGAGCACGCGGGAGGCCGCCGAGCACTTCTGCCCGGCGTAGCCGAAGGCGGACTGCACGATCGCCGGCACAGCCTCGTCGAGATCGGCGTCGGCGTCGACGATGACGCAGTTCTTGCCGCCCATCTCGGCGACGACGCGCTTGAGCTGCCGCGCGCCCCGCGGGACGTCGGCGGCCGTGCGCAGCAGCTCCAGGCCGACGGCGCCCGACCCGGTGAACGCGATCGTCGCGACATCCGGGTGGCGCGCCAGCGCTGCGCCCACATCGCCCGCCCCGGGCAGCAGGGCGATCGCGTCGGCGGGCACGCCACCGGCGCGCAGCGCCTGCACGACATACAGGCCGCAGCCCGGCGCCTGCTCGGCCGGCTTGAGGACGACGGTGTTGCCCGTCGCCAGCGCGGCGGCCGCCATGCCCAGCGGGATCGCGAGCGGGAAGTTCCACGGCGCGATGACGGCACAGACCCCGCGCGGGGCGTAGCGCAGCTCGTTGCGCTCGCCGGGCATCTGCAGGAGCTCGTGGCCGCTTTCGAGCTCGAGCGCCGCGCGGGCATAGAACTCGAGGAAGTCGATGGCCTCGCACACGTCGGCGTCGGCGTCGGCCCATGGCTTGGCGCACTCGCGCACGGCGAGCGCGGCGAGCATCGGCCGGCGCTCGCGCATCCAGGCCGCGGCGCGGACGAGCGCCGCCGCGCGATCCGCGGCCGGGACCGACGACCAGTCTGCGAACGCGCGACGCGCGGCGGCGACGGCCGCGTCGGCGTCGCCGGGCGTCGCGCGAGCGGCGAGGGCGACGACGCGCTCCGGCTCGCCGGGATCGGTCGACACGAGCTCCTCGCCGTCACGGCGGCGCTTGCCGATCCACACGGGCACGCGGACCGGGAGCTCGAGCTCGGCGAGCGCGACGGTCAACCGCTCGCGCGCGGCCCCGCGGCGCAGCTCGAGCACCGGCTCGTTCTCGAAGGGCGCGAGCCTCATGGTGGGTTTCAGCGTAGATGCGGTGTGGGGCCGACGAACAGCATCGATAAAGGAAGGCAGTTGGGACCGCGCGGCGATCGGGCGAGCGGCCGCGAGCATCGAGATGGTTCAGGACCACGATATGCGTGGTTTTCAACCATCTCGATCCTGACCGCCCACCGTCGCGGCCCGCACCGAGCTTCGCGCAGCAAAACCTTTATCGATGCTGTTCGCCTGCCGCGCCCGGCGGCGCGAGTAGCTCCGCCAAAGACGCGCCGGTCGCTTGGTCGTGCAGGAAGCTCTCGTTTGCCGTGTTCTCCAGCAGCCGGCGCACGAGGTACGCCATGCCCGCCACGAGGTCGCCCACCGGGCAGTAGGAGCGGACGCGCAGGCCGCTTGACGACAGCGCATGGCCGAGGTCGTCGCCGAGCCCGCGCAGGACCTGAAACTCGACATCGCGGTCGTCTCCGCCGAGCCGGCGGTTCAGCGCGATGGCGTGGGCGACCGAACGCAGATTGTGCGACGCGATCGCCACCCGGATCGCCGGTCGCGCCTCGAGCAGTCGCGCGGTGAGCTGCTCGAAGTTGCGGTCGCTGTCGGCCTTGCGTTCGAAGACCGGCACGCTCCAGCCGTGCTGGCGCGCCTCGACGACCTCGTGGTCCCAATAGGCGCCCTTCACGAGCCGGACGACGAGCGGGTGCTCGCGTGGCGTGCGCTGCGCCCACGCCAGCACGCTGTCGAGCGTGCCGGGCGAGTCGCGCAGGTAGGCCTGCAGGACGATCCCGGCGCTCGGTCCGTCCGCGAATTCGGGCTCGGCGAGCACGTCGAGCACGAGCTCGACGACGGCCTCGCGCGAGTCAAGCGACTCCATGTCGATGTGCAGATGCGCGCCGCACGCCTTGGCCTTGCGCAGCAGGTCGCGCAGCCGCGGCGCGGCGTCGCGCTGGCCGCGCTGCGGGGCGTCAGGGCGCAGCAGCGGGGTGAGCGCGGAGATCTTCACCGACAGGTTCGCGCGCGGTATCGCGCCGAGCGAGTCGCGCTCGAGCCCCGGCTGCGCGTCGAGCCGGTCGTAGGCGGCGGCGAGCGTCTGAAGCGCCCCGGCGCAGCGCGCGGCGTAGCGGTCGGCCTCGGCGGCGGTGACGGTCGCCTCGCCGAGCAGGTCGACGGACGTCGCGATGCCGTCGCGCCAGAGCTTGCGCAGCGTCGTCAGCGCGGCGGCGGGGTCCTCGCCGACGATGAAGCGGTGGGCCATGTGACGGACCCCCGCGGCGCTCGCGGCGCCGAGCGCCGCGCGCCCGCCCTTGGAATGGGCCATCTTCATCGCCGCGCGGATCGTCGGTGGCTGCTCGGGAATCTCCTCGAGGAAGGCGCTCAGATGCGATGCGAGGTCGTCGACCGACCGGCACGCGGGCACGACGTCGACGAAGCGAAACAGGGCGGCGCGCAGCTCGGCGTCCTGCGCGGCGAGGTCCATCGCCCGCTCGTCCAGCGCCTTGAGCGGATGGCGGCGCGCGGGCGGGAAGGCATCCGCGAGGGCGCGCCCGATGCGCTGGATGTCCGCCTCGAGCGCCTCGTCGGGCACGGCCTGGGCTCCGCTACGGAGCCGGCGCGAGGTCCGGCACGTTTGACGTGTCGTCGCCGGTCGCCTGTCCTGAGCCTGCCGTGCTGCTGCCGCCGTTGATGCTGGGCGTGCCCGTCGATCCAGGTGAGCTCTGCGATTGAGACGGGGTCTGGGATGACGCCGGCGGTGGTGGCGGGGGAGGGGGCGGCGCGGCGGACTGTTGCGAGTCCGACGAGGACGAGGGTGCGTCGCCCGCTCCCTGCTTCTGCCGGGCGGCCTCGCGGCGGGCCTTCGCTCGCGCTCGCGCCTTGGCGGCCTCGACGGCGGCGGCGCTCGCGGTGCCACCGGGGACGACGACGACGTCGGGCGGTTCGGCCGCGTCGGACGGCGCCTGCGTGGCGGGCGCCTGCGTCGCGGGCGTGTCGGGTGGGTTGCCGCCGCCGAAGACGCCGGCGACCGCGAGGCCGACGACGATCGCGCCGACGACGAGCACGACGGGCAGGATCGTGGCGAGGCTGAGCGGGGAACCGGCGCTCGTTGCCCTCGCGGCCGCGGCGCGATCCGGGCGCTCGCTTCCCACCGCGGCGTTGGCGGGCTCGCGCGGCGGACGCTCGCGCCGGCGGACGCGCGGCGACGGCAGGGCGAGCTTGCGCTTGGCCGGCTTCGCCTCGGGCTCGCGCGTCCCGCCGAGATCGATGAACTCGGGCATGCTGTACTCGGAGGTCGAATGCGCGTGCACCTCGGTGGGAGGCGACTCGGGGGGCGGCGTGACCGCGGCCGGCGGCTCAAGCAGACGCGGCGGCGCGGGTGGGTCGGGCAGCGGCGGTGGCGTCTGTACGACCGGCGGTGGGTCGGGCAGCGGCGGTCGCGCCTGTACGACCGGCGGCTCAGGCGCCGGCTCGGGCTCGGGCTCGCGCGGTACGTCGACCACCTCGGGGGCGACACCGTTCATGGCCGTGTGCGCCGTTCCCGCACCGTTGGACGCCGCCTGGGCCGGGCTCACCGGCGCGGCCGCCGCCAGCGCGGACATGATCGCCGCGGTGACGGGCAGCGGCAGCGGCGCGTCGGGCGGGTCGCGGTACGCGCGCTCGGCCGCGTTGAAGCGCGCCTCGGGAGCGCGACACGCCGCGCATCCGTGGAGGTGCTGCTCGAGGCGAGCCAGGTCGATCGTCGAGATCGTGCGATCCGCGCGTGCCGCCAGCAGGGCCGGAGTGTCCCCGCACCAGCCGGTGGCCGGGCGCCGGGCGACGAACCGCACGACGTCCGGCGAGTCGGGCGGGCGCGGCACCCGCTCGGCGGCCGCGTGGCGCGTCGCGCTGAGCAGCAGCGCCTCGGGGTTCAGGCCGGTCAGATCGGTCGCCACCACGACCGCGGCGCGGAAGCGGCGAAACGCCTCAGCGGCCGCCGCCATCGCGTGCTCCGGGCCGACGATCCGCTCGCAGTAGGCGAGCACGGCAGGACCGCGTCGCGCGCACAGGCCCGCGAGCGCAGCTGGATCTCCATCGCGCACTCCTGATGGTGTAACTGCTGATACCGCTGCCACTAACGTCAGGCTACCGCCAGGTGGCGACGGTCGCGGTGCTACTGCGAGCCTGACGTGCGGCGCTTGCGCGTCGCAGCGGTGCCAATGAGTCCGGCCGTCAGGAGCGCCAGGCCGAGCAAGGCGATGAGCGGAACCGAACCGCCGGTGAACGGCAGCTTCCCGCTGCTGTCCGCGGCCTGCACGTCGACGGCCTCGTCAGCCTCGTCGCCAGCGTCGTCCGCCGGGTCCGTGCCGCTGTCGGCGTCAGGGTCCGTGTCGGCGTCAGGCGCGGGCTGGTACTGATCCTGAACGGGCGTCTGCGCTGAAACCACAGTCGGAGCGATGAAGAAGGCAAGCGAGGCGATTCCGATCAAGCCAAGCAGCCGTAGATAACGCGTCATGCGCTGAAACCCTCCGATGGGGACACGAACGTCTGTATTTGTAGCGCATCGACCGGCGCGAGGCTAGGGAGATGCGTCGACTATCCGTCTATTGGCGCCGGCCAGCGGCGGTACGTCGCTTCACGACCCGAAAGCCACGCGGAACCTGCATGCGAGGGTTGAGCGCAAGCGCCCGCTGCATCCGGGCACTCGCTCGCGGGCCCTGTCCGAGCCTGCGCAGGACGATCGCGTAGTCGCGTTGAAGCACCCAGTCATTCGGCGCGTGCCTGACGGCGGCGGCGAATGCGGCGGCGGCACGGTCGTAGCGGCGGCCGCGGCTGTACGCATAGCCGCGCACCGCCGCCGCGCGGCCGGACACCTGCCCACCGATGCCGTCGAGCTCGGCCAGCGCGGCGCTCTCGTGTCCGGCGCGCACGTCCGCACCCGCCCGCTGGAGCGCCGCCTCGTCGCCGCGGCCGAGCGCCAGGAACGCGCCCATCGCCGCGCAAAACAGCGCGACGGCCACGAACGGAAGACGTGCGCGGCTCACGCGGACCAGGCTACCGACAGACGAGCCACAGGGCCCGCGCCGCTACAGTCGTGCCGCGATGAACCGGGAAACGGCTCACGCTGCCGCCGTGCCCGCGCCCGGGTCCACCGCGGCCAGTGCCGCGATCGCCGGCGTCATGCCCGCGCTGCCCGCGATCGTGATCACCGTCGCGATCCTCGTGGTCCTGGGCCTCGACAACGGCGGGTACTTCCCGTCGACCTTCATGGCCGCCGGCGCCGTCGCGTTCCTCGCGCTCGCCGCGCTCGTGCTCACGCAGACCTCTCCGGCGCGCTTCTCGACGCCCGCGCTTGTCGCGCTGGGCGCGCTGACGGCCTTCGCCTGCTGGGCCGGGCTTTCGAGCGCGTGGTCGACGGTGCCCGATGTGCCGCTGCTGGACATGCAGCGCACCATGCTCTACCTCGCGCTCCTCGCGCTCGCACTGCTGGCTGCCGACACGGGGCTCCACGCGCGCTGGCTTCTCTGGAGCGTCCTGGGGGCCGTCGTGTTCGTCGTCGGCACGGGCGTGCTGAGCCGCCTGCAGCCCGACGTGCTGGCCGGCACCACCGACGAGTTCACCAAGACGGTCGGCGGCTACCGCCTCGGATATCCGCTCGACTACTGGAACGCCTTCGGCGCGCTGGCAGCGATCGGTGCCGTGCTTGCCATCGGGCTCACGGCCGACCGGCGCGGGCACGCGCTGCTGCGGGCGGCCGCGAGTGGCGCCGCGGTACTGCTCCTCGTTGGCCTGTACCTGTCGCTGTCGCGCGGCGCGTGGCTCGCCCTGATCCTCGGGGTCCTGGCGCTGATCGTGTTCGCACCGGCCAAAGGGTCACTGCTGGTCTCCATGGGCGTCGTCGGTGTCGCGCTCGCGATCGCCCTGCTGCGCCTCCGCGCGTATCCGGCGCTGGTGTCCGATCCGGCCGCGGGTGGTGGTCAGGCGGCGCAGGGCAACGCGTTCACGGGGGAGCTCGTCCTGCTCGTGCTCGCGGCGGCCGTCACGCAGGGCGTGCTGGCGTCGAAGCGGTTCCTGCCGGGATTCAAGCGACGGGCCGTACAGCTGCGCAAGCCAGCCCTGATGGGCGCGACGGCGCTGGCCGTCGTCGTCGTGCTCGGCGGGCTGGTCGTCGCAGACGCGCCGGTGACGAAGGCGGGCGAGTGGATCGATCGTCAATGGGACGACTTCATGAACCCGACGACGAGCACCGCGGGACTCGTCGGCACCCAGCGCCTGTTGACCGCCAAGGGCCAGCGGAGCGCGACCTATGGCGTTGCGCTGGATGCGTTCGCTGCCAAGCCCCTGCAGGGTGAGGGAGCTGGCTCGTTCGAGGTGCGCTGGGCACGCACCGGGGACCTCGACCTGAAGTTCCGCGATGCGCACTCGCTCCCGCTCGAGACGCTGGGTGAGCTCGGCGCGGTGGGCATGGCGTTGCTCCTCGGGCTGTTCGGTGCCGTGGCCGTCGCGGCGCAGCGCGGCTTGCGCGGCCGCGGCGCGATCCGCCGCGCCGAGGCGGCGGCGGTGACGGCGGCATGCATGACCTGGCTGGCTCACGCCTCTGTCGATTGGGACTGGGAGATGCCCGTGGTCACGGGCACGGCGCTCGTGCTGGCCGCCACGCTGTTTCAGCGCGGACGCAGGCGGCGCTCGCGTTCGGTCCGGCCACCGGCGCCGGGTTGATCGGGGCCGGCGCCGTGCGATTGCTCTTCGTCCTGGACCAATGGCCTGAGCTGTCTGAGACGTTCGTCGTCAACGAGCTCCGATCGCTGCGCAGCATGGGCCACAACGTGCGCGTGCACGCCAGGCGACCCGCATCGCAGCCCAACCCCGAGGCCCCGAGCGACGTCGACGTCACCTTGCGCGACGCCGAGGGGCGCGTCGAGCGGGTGCGCGCGTTCGCGTGGCTCGTCACGCGGCGGCCGGTGGCCTGCGCACTCGACCTGCTGCGCCGCCGCCGCTGGCGGCGCGAGGAGTGGGTGCGCCCGCTGCGCTCGCTCGCGCCGGAGGCGCGGCGCATCTCGGCGCGCCGTGACGAGCACCTGCACGCCCATTTCGCGAGCGGGGCCGCGCTCGATGCGCTGCGGCTCTCGGCGCTCACCGGCGTGCCGTTCACGTTGACGGCCCACGCGTACGACATCTACATGACCCCTCGAAACCTGCGCACGAAGCTCGAATCCGCCGGCGCCGTCTTCACGGGGTGTGACTACAACGTCGCGCACCTGCGCGCTGTCGCGCCGGCCGCGCACGTGCACAAGGTGATCATGGGCGTCGACGTCGACGCGTTTCGGCGCCAGAAGCCGCTTTCCGGTGGCCGCACGGTGCTCGCCATCGGCCGGCTCGTCGAGAAGAAGGGCTTTCATCTCCTCGTCGACGCGGCCGCGCAGGTCCCGGATGTCCGCGTGCGGATCATCGGCGACGGACCGATGCGGCGCGAGCTGTTGCGCCGCGCGGCCGCGACCGGTGCTGCGGTGCAACTCGTCGGTCCCCTCTCGCCCGCGCAGGTGTGCCTCGAGCTCGAAAGCGCGGACGTGCTTGCAATGCCGTGCATCATCGGCCGCGACGGCGATCGCGACTCGATGCCGGTCGTCGTCAAGGAGGCGATGGCGATGGAGCTGCTCGTCGTGGCCACCGACGAGGTCGGGCTACCTGAATGCGTGCTCGAACCGTGGGGGCACCTCGCCGCCCCCGGCGACACCGCCGCTCTGGCGGCTGCGCTCGCGGCGGCGCTCGCGCGGTCAGCCGACGACCGCGCCCGCGCCGGAGCGCTGGGGCGCGAGTGGGTGAACGATCACGCGAGCGTCGACGAGGAGACCGCGCGGATGAGCGCCGTCATCGCGCGCCTTCACCCCTGAGCGGCGCGCACGAGCAGCGCCATCATCGCCAGGTGCACCTCGCGCTCGATCTTCGGATAGATCGCGACCCGTGGCTGAAAGCCACCCTCGCCGTCGGCGTCGCTGCCGCACTCCAACGTGAAGGCGACGATCGGGCGGTCGAGGTCGCTGGTGAAGTTCAGGCTGAAGGCGTAGTCCGACGCGGTGCCCGACGCGGGGTAGAGCGCCAGTGAGGACTCGACGTCGTAGGCCGAGCGGGCCCGCGCGCGAGGGTCTGCGCCGGCGCCGTCGATCATGGCGCTGCGCATCGCGGCGCCGAGCGCCTCGTGCTCGTCGAGCAGGCCGCTGGGGATGAACTCGCCGTAGGGCCCGCCGAAGCCGCCGTCGCGCCGGCCGTCCCATGCGGGGTTGAGGAAGTTCTGGTCGGCGTCGCGGGTCTGGTTGTCGTCGATGCCCCACGGCATGAGGACCTTGCGGCTGAAGGAGTGCACGTCGACGTAGACCTCGATGCGCCGGTCGCGCAGCAGCCCGGCGACGTTGCGCGTCTCGGGCTCGGAGAGGGCGCTGGGGCCGATGTAGACCTGCGCGTCGCACGGGTCCTTCGACGCGGACACGACCGCCCGGCCCGCGGCGCTGTAGTAGCGATCGAAGTCCCACGCGACGTCGTAGTTGCGGTTGCCGTCGACCCCGCGGCAGAATGAGCCCGCGGGCGGCGGGCGGCGGTTCTTGCGCCACATCGCGTTGGCGGCCGACGACTGGCTGAACGCGCGGCCGTCGGGGTTGATGAGCGCGAGCACGTGCAGGTCGAGGTTCTCGACGATCTGCCGCACCTCGGCGGCGGAGAACGAGGCCGCGGCATAGGGGATGTCCGGGCTGGCGGCGGTGTCGATGAACGCCCCGACCTCGAACTCCGTGCCGTCCTCGAAGGCCTCCAGCAGCCGCTGCACCATCGTCAGGAGCGCGTCGGGCGGGGCCCATTCGCGCGCGTGCACGCCGCCGGTCAGCAGCACCGGCCGGCCGCCCCCGTCGCCGATGCGCACGGAGGAGACGCGCCGGCCTTCGTGCGTCGCGTTGGGCAGCACGGTCCGCGTGCACAGGTCGGGGTGGTCGGCCGCCAGCGTGGCGAGCTGCGCCTCGATCGCGGCTGCCGACGAGGGATAGGCCACTAGTGCTCCCTCCGGTAAGTCCTCGCACGCTTACAACGACTTACCGGAAAAACCACTACGCGTCCTCGTCCGGCGCCCGCTGGATCTGGCCGTAGAGCTCGTCGCGCTGCGCCTCCAGCGCGGCGGGATCGACGACGGACTCGACGCTCAGCCCGCGCGCCTGCAGCTCGGCCAGCGCTTCCTCGGTCGCGTAGCCGGAGATCTGCCAGCGCTCGTCGTCCAGGCGGGTGGCGCTCGTGCGCTCGAAGTCCAGCCCCGGCACGTCGCTGAGACGCCGCATCGCGTCCGTCGGTCCGGCTATGCGTATGAGCTGCACGGCCACGTCGGCTCCCTTCCCGCCGCCAACCGTACGCCATCCGCCCGCAATCAACCATCTAGGGTTCGCAGCGCATGTCGACGACGGTGAGCGAGCCGGCCGCGACCGGGCAGGCGGGCGACGAGGCACAGCCCGCCGCGAGCGGGGCGATCGAGCAGGCGGGCGAGCAGCGTTCACGGCGCCTGGAGTCCCTGCGCGCGGTCGGCTGGCTGTTCGTCCTGGTCGCGCACGCGCTGACGCTCGCCCTCGCCTACCAGGGGCTCGACTCGTCATACAAGAACCGGCTGATCCTCGGCGGCGGCGTGCTCGGGCTGTACTTCTTCTTCGCGATGTCGGGCTTTTTGCTGTACCTGCCCTTCGCCCGGCGCCAGCTCGGCAACGGACGCAAGATCGACGTCGGCAAGTACGCGCGCAACCGGATGCTGCGCATCCTGCCGCTCTATTTCACCGTCATCACCGCGTTGCTCATCTTCCAGCCGCTGGACGCCGACCGCGGCGACTGGTGGCGCTGGGCGACGTTCACGCAGAACTTCTCCTCCGACACGATCCACCGGCTCAACGCGCCGCTGTGGTCGGTCGTCGTCGAGGTCCAGTTCTACATCGCGCTGCCGATCATGGCGTGGGTGATCGCCAAGCTCGGCGGGCGGTCGTTCCGGCGGACGGCCGCGATCCTCGCGGGCATCGCGATCGTCAGCTGGATCATCCGCTCGCGCGAGGTCGTCCACGCGGCGCAGCCGAACCTCATCGGGCCGCTGGGCAAGTACGCGCTGCCGTCCTTCCTCTACGCGTTCATGGGCGGGATGCTGCTCGCCGTGCTGCGGCTGTGGTGGCAGCGCAGCCCGCCGCGCTGGGCGGGCTGGCCGGTCGTCGGCGCCTCGAGCGGGTGGATCGCCGCCGGCGTCGCCGTGCATCTGCTGATCGCCTACGACTTCGACTACCAGGAGCCGTGGGTCGCGCTCGTCGCGGCGCTGATCGTCGGCGGCTGCGTCCTGCCGCTGCGCCCGGGGTTCGTCGTGAACCTCCTCGAGTGGCGCCCGCTCGCCGTGCTCGGCGTCGCGTCGTTCAGCCTGTATCTCTGGCACTGGCCGATCCTGCAGGCGCTCAGCGGCGTGCATTTCGGCTCGGCCCCCGGGGAGGCGGTCGGGATCGTGGGCGAGCCGACCGACTTCAAGGGACTGCTCGCCGTCGGGCTGCCGCTGTGCGTCGCCGTGGGGCTGCTGAGCTACTGGGTCATCGAGCGCCCGTTCCTGCGCCGGCGCAAGGGCTGGGGAACGACGGGCGGCGCGGCGCCCTCCTCCGGGTCCCCGAAGTGAGCGCCACGGGCGTGGCGAGCTCGGCGGCCGCGCCCGCGCCGGCGCCCGCGGGCGCCGGCGCGGTCGGGCAGGCGGGCGAGCGGCGCTCCTCGCGCCTTGAGTCGCTGCGCGCGCTGGCCGCGCTGAGCGTCCTGCTGAGCCACATCTTCGTCCTGTCGCTTGCCTACAAGGGCATCGCCGACAGCTACGGCAACCGGCTCGTGCTGAACACCGCGAGCCTCGGCCTGTACGTGTTCTTCGCCCTGTCGGGCTACCTGCTGTTCCTGCCGTTCGCCCGTCACCAGCTGGGGGAGGGGTCGCCGATCGACGTGCGCCGCTACGCGCGCAATCGCGCGCTGCGGATCCTGCCGCTGTACTTCAGCGCGATCACGCTCCTGCTCATCGTCCACCCGTTCGACGTCGATCGCTCTGAGTGGTGGCGCTTCGCGCTGTTCATCCAGAACTACTCGCCGGAGACGCTGAACCACCTCAACGCGCCGCTGTGGACGATCACCGTCGAGGTCCAGTACTACATCGTGCTGCCGTTGCTGGCGTTCTTCATCGCCAGGCTCGGCGGGCGCTCGATCCGCCGCACCGTCGCGGTGATGCTCGGCATCGGCCTCGCGAGCTACGCCCTGCGCTCGTACGAGGTGCTGCACGCGGCCAGCCCGAACGTCTACGGCCCGCTGGGGAAGTACGCGCTCCCGACGCTGCTGTACGCGTTCATCGGCGGGATGCTCATCGCGGTGACGCGGATCGCGTGGGAGCGGCGCCCGCCGCAGTGGGCGTCGCGGCCGTTCTTCGGGACGGCGAGCATCTGGATCGCGGCCGGGGTGCTGCTGCACCTCATGCTCACCTACGACCTCGACTGGCAGGAGCCGGCGATCGCGCTCGCCGCGTTTCTCATCGTCGCCGCGTGCGTGCTGCCGTTGCGCAACGGGCGCGTCGTGCAGGCGCTCCAGTGGCGCCCGCTGGCGATGCTCGGCGTCGCGTCCTACAGCGTCTACGTCTGGCACGGCCCGATCGTCGTCGCGCTGAGCGACGTCGGCTCGGAGGCATCGGAGGGCATCATCACCGGCGAGCCGACGCACTTCCTGAAGCTGTTGGCGATCGGCGTGCCGGCGTCGATCGCCGCCGGCGCGCTGAGCTACTTCGTCATCGAGCGGCCGTTTTTGTTGCGGCGCAAGCGGTGGGGCGCGACGGCGGGCGCGCCTGAGGCTGCGGGTTCTCGTGCCCAGGTTGACGAAACAGCATCGATAAAGGAGTGAGGGAGCGGTGCGGCGGGGCCGTCGCGAGGCGGCGCCGGCTGTTCGAGGGGTTGTGGTTCAAAACGTCCACTCTGTCGTCGTTTTGAACCACACCCCTCCGGGACACCCCGATTCCCCGCCTCGCGGGCCGCCGCAGCAAACGAACCCGCTTCCTCACTGATGCTGTTTCTGAGCCCTCACCCCGGTCCGTACAACCGGTAGCTGCCCTCGCGCAGGATCGGCGTGCGCCCACGCATGCAGCCCCGCAACCGCGCGGAATCGAACAGCACGTTGTCGCCGCCGAGCACGAGCCAGCCGCGCCGCGCCCGGGCGCGCACCGCCGGGCACGGCTCGTCGCCGGGCACGAACGTCACCGGGTGGCGCAGGCGTGGGCCGCCGGCCAGGGCCGTCGTCGCGGGCGCCATCGAAACGGGGCGCTCGTCGTCGTCGTAGCCGGGCCGCGAGGCGAGCGTGTTCATGAGCGCGGCGTAACCGTCCAGCGACGTGAACGTCGCCGTGTGGCGATCGATGTAGCCGGGGGCGGACCCGGCGAGCACGAGCCCTGTGAGCACCGCGAGCGCGGGCGCCGTCCACGCCGGCACGCTGCGGACCCGGGTGCCCGCGAGCCACGCCACGCCGCCGCCGAGCGCGGCGGCGAACAGCAGCGTCGCCGCCGCCGGGAGGTACGGGTAGCCGAGCTTGAGGTCGTAGGCGAGAGAGATGACGATCGCGGCGACGAGGCTCGCCTCGATGACCCGGCGCAGCCCGGGCCCGCAACCACGCGAGCTCAGCGCGATCGCCGCGATCGCCGCCATCAGCGCCGGCAGGAGGTAGCGGGTAGCGGTCACCGCGAGCTCCGGGTAGCGGTCGGCGCCGGTGTACGGGGCGAACATCCACATGACGACCGCGAGCGCGCTGGCCGCGCCGACGACGATCGCCGCGCGCGAGCGGCGCGCGAGCGGGAGCAGGAGCGCGGCGGGCACCAGCACCAGCGCGCCGGCGAGCGCGTAGGCGTACGCCCCCCAGCGCCCGCTGAGCATCGTCGCCGGGTGATGGATGAACGAGTCGCCGAACTCGCTGAACAGCGGCGGGCGCGGATCTCCCCACGGCGTCGAGAGAAACGGCCACAGCGGCGAGCCGTGGTCGACGAGGTTGCGGATCGGCCAGATCGCGCACACGAACAGCGCGAGGACGGCCGCCGCGCCGAGCGGGCGGGCGTGGGGTCGCAGCGCGCCGCGATGGCACCACAGCCCGTAGCCGAGCACGAGCAGCGTGAGCAGGGCGGGCGTCGTCTTCGTCCCGATCGCCAGGCCCGCCGACACGAGCGCGGGCGCGAGCAGCAGCGGCCGCGGGCCGCGCAGCGACTGCGCGACGAGCGCGGCGGTGACGGCGAGCCACGCCAGCGCCGCGATGTCCGTCAGCGGCGCGCCGTACTGCGACGTGACGAGCGGCAGCGTCAGCAGCGCGCCCGCGGACAGGCCCGCGACGCGGCGCGGGACCGCGAGGCTGCGCAGCCCGCTCCACGTCGCGACGGCCATGAGCGCGACGAGCAGCGGGGTGATGACCGACGCGACGACCCACGACCGCGTGATCCCCAGTCCCCAGCCGACGAGCACCTCGTGGGTCAGCGGGTAGCTGCCGACCGGCACGCCCTGAAACAGCGCGACGACCGCGCCGGGGCTGCCCTCGTGCAGCCAGGCGGCGGGCAGCGCGAGGTGGTACGTCAGCCCGTCGAGGCTGATGTACGGATGGCGCAGCTGCCAGAACGTCAGCGCCACCCCCGCCGCGACGGCGCCCGCGACGGTGGCGCGCGCGGCGGGCGTCGTGTGTGTCCACCAGGCGGCCAACCGCCGGCGCGGGGCGGGATCGGGCAGCAGCGTGCGGGCGGCGACCCACGTCAGCACCGCGCCCGCGACCAGCGCGACCGGTGAGCCGCCGAGCTCGACGAGACCCAGCAGGAGTGCCCACAGCACCGCGGCGGCGGCTGCGATCGGCGCCGCGGCGAGCACGAGCTCCAGGCCGCGGGCGCCGAGGGCGCCGGCGACGCGCAGCCCCGCACCACCGAGTGCGGCCGCCGCGAGCGCGAAGGCCACGTGGTGCAGGGCGATCATCGGCGCCATCGTATTGCCGGCCCCGCGGCGGGCGTCTGGGTGCCGCGCAGGCACGGGATACGCTCTGGCACGCGATGAGCCGGCCACTGGACCTGATCCGCAGCACCGCCCGGACGGTCGTCCCCGAGGGCGTCCGGCAGCGCCTGCGCCAGGGTGCCCAGGCGCCGGTTGCTGACCTCATGGCCGCCGCGCAGCAGGCCTCGCTCGTAACACCCCTGAACCTGCACCTCCTGCGCGAACTCGTGCAGCGCCTCGGCCGGCTGGGCGTCGCCGGCGACATCGTCGAGTGCGGCGTCTACCGCGGTGGCAGTGCCGCCGTGCTCGGCGCGGAGATGCTTGCGCTCGGCGACGAGCCGCAGCGCAAGCTCTGGCTCTTCGATTCCTTCGCGGGCATGCCGCCCGCCGGCGAGCAGGACGGCGAGTTCTCGCACACGCTCGAGGGGACCTACGTCGGCAGCGAGGCGGAGACGCGGCGCCTGCTCGCGCTCGCGGACGTGCCGGCGAGCCGTTTTCAGATCGTCACCGGCTTCTACGCCGACAGCTTCCCGACGGTCAACACGCCGCAGACCGCGCTGCTGCACGTCGACTGCGACTTCTATGACCCCGTCAAGCTGACGCTCGAGAAGTTCTACCCGCGCCTGTCGCCCGGCGGCTTCGTCGTGCTCAACGACTACGGCATCTACAAGGGCGCGCGGACAGCGACCGACGAGTTCCTCCAAGCCAACGGCCTGGACATCGAGCCGGTCGCGATCGACCCGACGGCGTCGTTCTTTCAGAAGCCCGGCGACGGGTACTCAGGGCTGCCGGTGGCCGGGCACTTCCCCGGCTACCCGGGTGCCGTCGCCTGACCCACCGGCCGTTCCAGCGCGATCGACGCAGAGAGCGTCTGCTCGGAGCTTGCGTGGACGGGGACCTCCGCGAACCCGAGCCGCTGCCAGAACCGCATCCCGCGGGTGTTGGCGAGGATCACGGCGATGCGCAGACGGTCGGCGCCCGATCTGGCCGCCCGGGCGTCGATCTCGCCGACGATCGCGGTGCCCGCTCCGGATCCGCGCGCCGCGGGGTCGAGCAGCAGCAGCCCGACGACCCAGGTCCCCGGCCGCGGCCAGTCGCGCACGACCTCGGCGACGCCCGCGAGCTCGGGCGCGAACCAGCCGAGGACGTGCTTGTGGTCGCGCGGCGTGTCGGGCGGCACCGAGGCCCATTCGGTTTCGGCCTCGTCCGGGGCCGGCTGGCGCTGCTCGTGCAGGACGAAGTAGTCCGCGGCGCGCTCGAACAGGGCCTGGACGGCGGGGAGGTCTGCCCGCGTGAGCTCGCGCAGCTCGCCCTGTGCCACTAGTGGGCCTTCTCCAAACGTCTGACCGGAAACCGGCCGAACGGTCCGAGAAGGCCCACTAGCGCCGCCCCGCGACGAACAGCGCGTTGCCGCGCCCCGCCAGCCGGGCGAGCGGGTACACGGGCACGCGCAGCGCCTCGAACGCGACCCGCAGCGCGCGGGCGCGCTTCCCCGATCCCAGCCGCGCCGGCGACAGCGAGGTCTCGCGGTAGAACGCAAACGGCGTCGCGGACGTCTCGACGGCGGCGACGCCGTAGCCGCCGCGCTCGAGCAGCCGCCGCGCGGTGGCGGGGGAAAAGTCGTACAGGTGCACGGGCAGCTCCGGGTACTCCCAGACCCCCGTCGTGCGCGCGAGCAGCCGGTAGGTCAGGCGCGGATACCAGCCCTCGACGTTGGGGAACGTCGCCGCCACGACGCCGCCGGGCGCCAGCAGATCCGCGGCGAGCTTGAGCTCGTGGCGCGGGTCGGGGAGGTGCTCGAGCACATCCCAGAACGTGATGAGGTCGAAGCGCTCGCCCGTGAGGTCCGGCAGCGTCTGCTCGAGCGTGCCGGTGCGCACATCCAGGCCGCGCTCCCGCGCGGCCGCGGCGGTCGCCTCGCCGAGCTCGACGCCGGTCGCCTCGAGGCCGTGCTCGGCGGCGACCTCGAGCCACGCGCCCGACGAGGCGCCGACGTCGAGCGTGCGCCCGCCCGCCCGCAGCGCGCCGGCGCGGCGCAGCGGCGCGAGCTTCTCGCGCGCGCGCTGCAGCGTGATCTCGCGCAGCGGCCCGAGCAGCGCCTGCGTGAAGTCGGGGTCGTGGTAGTAGGCGGCCGCAAGCACCGCGGCCGGCGGCTGGGGGTCCTGGAAGTGCAGGCGGCAGCCCGGACAGCGCACGAGCCGGTAGGCGCCCTGCGCGAACACCGGCTCGAACGGCTCGCCGCGGTCGCAGAGGATACAGCGCCGCACGGCGGTCGCTCAGGCGGCGGCGAAGCGGGTCATGTCGCCGTCGCGCTCCTCGACGACGTCCCCGTCGGCCAGCAGCAGGTCGATGTGCCCGAGCACCTCCGACAGCGTCAGATACGCCTGCGCGACGGCGACCGCGCCCCACAGCGCCTGCGCGATCTCATACGCCGTGCTGGGCTGGATGGCGACGATGTCCTTGATCTTCTTCGCGCGGCGGCGGTGCTGGCGGAAGCGCTCGTCGATCACCGCGACGTGATCGGTGACGGGCTCGCCGTGGCCGGCGAGGATCAGCTCGACGTCGTCCATCGCCCGCGTCGCGCGCTGTGACTCGAGGTAGATCTCCAGCGCGTGCGGGCGCTGCGGCGTGTCGGGCGCGTCGATCGGGATTTCCAGCGGCCGGGCGATCAGCGGGTTGGACGAGATGTGCTTGATGAGGTGGTCGCCGCCGAGCACGATGCGGCGCTCGGCGTCGTGGAAGATCGTGTCCGAGGGCGAGTGGCCCGGCCGGTGCAGCACGCGCAGCGTGCGGTCGCGCAGCGTGAGCTCAGAGCGGTTGGCGAGCGGTTGCGTGACCGTCGCCGCCGCGCCCCAGCTGCGGTAGCCGTGGGAGATCGTCAGCAGCGCGATCCGCATGTCCTCCGGGATGCCGTGCTCGGTCATGACGCTCACCGCGAACGCGTCGTCGGCCTCCATGCCCTCGTCGTAGCGCGCCGCGTAGGGCACGAGCAGGTCGAGCGACGCGACCTCGGCGCCCGAGCGGCGGCGCAGGATCTCCACGAGCCCGAGGTGATCCATGTGCTGATGGGTGACGACGATCAGCCCGAGATCCTCGATCCGCCGGCCGTGGTCGGCCAGCGAGCGCTCGAGCGTGTCCAGCGCGGTGCCGGAGTTCGGCCCGGAGTCGACCAGCGTGAGCGGGTCGTCCTCGATCAGGTACGTGTTGACGTCGCCGACCTGAAACGGCGTCGGGATCGGCAGGCAGTGGATGCCCGCGTCGGCGGCCCGCTGCAGCGCGCCCGCCCCCTCGTCGGTCATGACCGCGATCGGATGATCTCCAGCACCTCGTCGCGGCGACGCTCCATGTCCTCCACGGACACGAGCGACTCCAGGCACAGACGCATGAGCGGCTCGGTGTTCGAGGTGCGTACGTTGAAGTGCCAGTCGTCGTAGTCGACCGACACGCCGTCGAGGTGGCCGATGCTGGCGTCGCCGTAACGCTCCTCCAGCTCGGCGAGCTTCGCCGGCCCATCGGCGACCTCGGAGTTGATCTCGCCGGAGATGAAGTACTTCGAGCGGAAGCGGTCCAGCAGCTCGGAGAGCTTGCGGCCCTCGACGCTCACGAGCTCGAGGATCAGCAGCGCGGGGATCGTGCCGCTGTCGGCGCAGTAGAAGTCGCGGAAGTAGTAGTGGCCGGAGACCTCGCCGCCGAACATCGCGCCCTCGTCGCGCATGCGCGTCTTGAAGTACGCGTGGCCGACGCGGTTGGGGTGCGCCGTGCCGCCGATCGCCGCGACGGTGTCGGCGACGGCGCGGCTGGCGCGGACGTCGTAGAGGATCGCCTCGCCCGGGCTCTTGCGCAGCAGCGACTCGGCGAGCAGGGCGGTGAGGAAGTCGCCGTCGACGAACTCCCCGCGGTCGTCGATGAAGAAGCAGCGGTCGGCGTCGCCGTCCCAGGCGATCCCGAGGTCGGCCTGTTCTTCGACGACCTTGCGCATGATGAATTCGCGGTTCTCGGGCAGTAGCGGGTTGGGTTCGTGGTCGGGGAACTCGCCGTCGGGCTCCCAGTAGGCGGTGACGAGGTCGAGGCCGAGTGCTTCGAGCAGCGGCCCGACCATCGGCCCGGCCATCCCGTTGCCGCCGTCGACGACGACGCGGAGTGGCTTGACGCTGGCGGGATCGATGAAGCGCAGCGCGGCGGCCTGGAACTCCTCGTAGATCGAGACCTCCTCGACGGCGCCTGCGGCGTCGGCGTCGGGCTCCTCGAAGCCCTGCTCGATGCGCCGGCGCACGTCCTGGATGCCGGCCTCGCCGGAGAGCGCGATCGCGCCCTGCTTGACCATCTTCGCGCCCGTGTAGGCGGCCGGGTTGTGCGACGCGGTGCACATCAGCCCGCCGTCGAGCTCGCGCGAGCCGACGAGCCAGTAGAGCATCTCGCTGCCGACCTGGCCGGCGTCGACGACGGTCGCGCCGTCGGCCGTCATCCCGGCGCGGTAGCGCGCGGCGAGCTCAGGTGCTGACAGGCGCATGTCGCGGCCCAGGCCGATCCGCAGCTCGTTCACCGGCCTGCCGGCGAGGTCGGCGAGCACGTGTGCGAAGGCGCGGCCGACGGACTCGGCGACGTCGCCGTCGATCTGCTCGCCATACACGCCGCGGACGTCGTAGGCCTTGAAGATGTCTGCTGGTGCGGACGCTGGCATTCGGGTGCGGATCGTAGTGATGCGGCGTCAGTCGTCGCCTTCGATGATCTCGGCGCTGTCGCCCAACGCGATCGTCCCGCCGTGCTCGACCGCCGCGTTCAGCGCAAGCTTGCCGCCGAAGCGCCGGCGGATGTCACGCAGGACGTCGACGTCCTGGACCAGCGTGTCGGGGTGGAACGTCGTCATCACGCAGCGCTCGCGCAGCGAGTCCAGTGCGATGATGACGTCGCCGATGCGCAGCCGCTTGTCCTCCCAGCGGCGTTCTTGGAGGCCTTCGACGCCCCCGAGGATGATGTTCGGCCGCAGCCGGCGTCCGTCGCGGCCGAACTCCTTGATCGCACCGTCGGTGGCCACGAGGAGGGGGAGGACGTCGAAGCGGTGCCCGGCCTTGTCGGCCCGCGCGAGCCCGGCGTCCTCGCCCGCAGCGAAGCGCACCATCGTGGCGACACCCTCGTCGGTCCACGGCAGCGTCTCGACGAGCGGCTCGCCGTCGGGGCCGATCGTGGCGTGGAGGCTCAACAGGAGCGGCTTCGTTCTTGAGGTGGTGAGGCGGTCGCCGCGGCGTACGACCACGAGCCGATCCCCGACGAAGCCGTGCTCACCGATCTCCGCCCGCTCGAGCGCCTCGCCGGCCATCGACTTCACGGGATAGCGCCAGAGTTGCTGGACGTACGGGGACATCGGCGTGGACTCTGTCATCCGGCGTCACTCGGGCGTGTCATGTTGCAGTTCCGCGCGTGTTTGTTCACAGAGCGGTCTGGATCGGTAACAGGATGAGGAGGATCCTGGGCGGTGATGGAGGGGCTTGGTTCAAAACGACGACAGAGTGGACGTTTTGAACCACACCCCCCGCTGGAACAGCAGATCGCGGAGTTCGCCACGGGCCAGCACAACCTCGTGGCGTTGCGGCAGCTACGCGGGCTGGGGTTGAGCGACAGCGCAATTCGCTCCCGAGTGACGGCCGGGCGGCTGCATCGCGTGCACCCCGGTGTCTACGCCGTGGGGCATCCGAACCTCACCCAATCTGGGCGTTGGAAGGCCGCCGAACTGGCTTGCGGTGCCGATGCGGCTCTCTCTCATCGATCTTCCGGTGCGGTGCGCGGCCTGCGGCCAGACAACCGGGCCGTCACTGACATCACGACCGCCAGCGGCCGGGCCGGCCGTCGGCTACAAGGCATCGTCGCCCACCAGGCCAGCGGCCTGCTGCCACGCGATATCGAGACGATCGACGGGATCCGTTGCACGAGCCTCGCCCGCACCCTGCTGGACCTCGCCGGGATCCTCGACCGCCGGGGCCTGGAGCGGCTGCTCGATCGCGCCGAGCAACTGCGGCTATTCGACCTGCGCGCGATCGAGGACGTCCTTGCCCGCAACCTGACCCACAAGGGAGCCAGGCGACTGCGCCGCGCGATCGCCGCCCACGCTCCCGGCTCCACCATCACCACGACCGACATCGAGGAGCTCTTCTTCCAGATCTGTCGCGGCGCCGGTCTCCCGCAGCCCGAGGTCAACGTCTGGCTCGCCATCCCCGGCGAGGAATGGGAGGTCGACTTTCTCTGGCGTCGCGAGCGCCTCATCGTCGAAACCGACGGACGCACCACCCACCGCACGCCCCAGGCCTTCGAACGCGACCGCCGGCGCGATCAGCGCCTCATGCTCGAGGGGTACCGCGTCGTTCGCTTCACCTGGAGCCAAATCCTCGAAGAACCACACCGCGTGGCGGCCATCCTCCGCGGCCTTCTCGCCCAGGCCGCCTGACACCGGCCGCCGTAGTCCGCTGCGCTCACTTCGGCTCAGCGCGTCGGTCATGAGTGTCGACGTGATGAGTCAGCGCCCAACCGCGGCGCACCGCCGGTCTAGTTGCAGGGAAAGACACTCATGAAGCTGCGCCTCACACTGCTCCCAGTGCTGGACTATTCACACTTGCATTCGCGCTGCCGGCCACAGCCGCGCCCACCACCGCGACGGTCACCATCACGGGCGGATCGCTCTCCATCACCGCGCCTTCCGCGACCGCGGGCAACCTCGGGACCCGCGCGAACATCGTCTCCGGTGGAACCATCAGCGGCCAGCTCGGCCAGGTCCAGGTCAACGACGCGCGAAGCGCGGCCGCAGGCTCGGGCTGGATCGCGAGCGTCATCTCCACCGCCTTCACGCCGCCGGCAGGGCCGACGATCGGCGCCGCATCGGTCGGCTACGTCGCCGGCACGATCACGCCGGTCGGCACCGCGGCCTTCGAGGCGAACGATCCGCCAGACCTCACCGGGGCCGTCCCGGCGGTCACGGCCACCGGGATCACGGGGGACAACTCCGCGACCTGGAACCCGACGATCAACGTGGCAGTCGCCGGGGGCAAGGCCGCAGGCGTCAACTCCGGGACGATCACCCACTCGGTCCTCTAGCTAGTGGGCCTTCTCCAAACGTCTGACCGCAAACCCCGGGCGCCGATCGCCGCCTGGCGGCCTCCTCGGTCGGGACAATGGCCCTGCCATTGCGCCCTCCCTGCGTCCTTGCCAGCCGGCGCCGGCATCCCGGGGTTTGCGGCCGAACGTTCCGAGAAGGCCCACTAGCCGCATGCCGGCCCCGCGCCGCGTGAGCCGGTTCGGGCGGTGCGGCCTGGCCGGCCTCGCCGTCAGCGCTGTGATGGCAACAACGGCCACGGCAGCCGCCGCGGCTGCGCAACCCGTCACCGACGGCGGCCTCGGGCTCCAGCTCCTCGACGCCCCGCTCGCCACGCACTCCGACCCCCGAGCGCGGCTGTACATCATCGATCACCTCGCACCGGGAACGGTCATCCGCCGCCGGATCAAGGTGACCAACGCCACGGACTCGTCCGCGCGCATCGCAATGTACGCCGCCGCGGCGAGCATCAGACGCGGCTCGTTGCTCGGCGCCGCGGGCCACACCCGTAACGGGCTTTCGACCTGGACGTCCGTCCTTCCCGGAAGAAGGAACGTCGCGTCGGGCGGCCGCATGACGGCCACGGTGACGATCGCCGTCGCGCGCGCGATGCGGCCCTTGAGGAGCGGTACGGCGTCGTGTGGGCCGACGTGCGCTCGAGGCCGAAGGGCGGGCGCGGCATCACCGAGGTCAGCCGCGTTGGGATCCGCATCTACCTGTCCGTCGGGCCCGGCGGGGCGCCGGCAGCGGACTTCAAGATCGGCAGGGTGATCGCCGGGCGATCGGACGGCGGTCAGCCGACGGTCCGCGCGACCGTGCGCAACACCGGCGGTCGTGCATCGACATCAGCGGCGACCTGCGGCTCCTCGCCGGCCCCGGTGGGCTCGCGGCCGGCCCGTTTCCCGCCGACGTCGACACCACCCTGGCGGTCGGCGACGCCGCTCCGATCACCATCGTCCTGGACAAGCAGGTGCCCGCCGGCCCATGGGACGCGCGGGTCACGTTGCGCAGCGGGCTGCTCGAGCGCAGCGCGCGGAACACGATCACGTTCCCGGACGCCGCGGGAGCGTCGAGGTCCCTGCTGGTCCCCGCAATCGTGGGCGTCGGCCTGTTGCTGGCGTTGCTCATCGCGGCCCGGCTTGTCGTCCTGCAGCGACGCAGGCGGCGGCGCCTGTCGCTTGCGCTCGCCGAGCGCGCGCCGGCTTTCTAGACTGACAACCATGTCCGGCCATTCCAAGTGGGCGTCGATCAAGCACAAGAAGGCGATCGTCGACTCGCGGCGCGGCAAGCTCTTCACGAAGCTCGCCCGCGCGATCAGCACCGCGGCGCGTGACGGCGGCGGCGATCTCGAGGGCAACCCGTCGCTCCAGCTCGCCGTGCAGAAGGCCAAGGACGCATCGATGCCCAAGGACAACATCGAGCGCGCGATCGCCAAGGGCACGGGCGCCGGTGCCGACGCCGCGGCGATCGAGGACGTCATGTACGAGGGCTACGGGCCCGGCGGCGTCGCGCTGCTCATCGAGGCGATGACCGAGAACCGCAACCGCACCGGAGCCGACGTGCGCCACGCGCTGAGCAAGCACGGCGGCAGCCTTGGCGAGCCCGGCTCCGTCGCCTACCTCTTCGACAAGCGCGGGCTGATCATCGTCGACGGCGAGCGCTACACCGAGGACGACCTCATGCCGGCGATCGAGGCCGGCGCCGAGGACATCGCCGAGGACGAGGGCCTCTTCGAGATCCTCACCGAGCCGGCGACCCTCACGGCGGTGCGCACCGCGCTCGAGGCGGCCGGGGTGGACGTGCAGTCCTCCGAGGTCGCCTGGCTGCCCAAGGCGCGCGTGCCGGTCGCCGAGGACGACGCCGGCAAGCTCCTGCGGCTCATCGACGCGCTCGAGGACTACGACGACGTCGACTCGGTGCACGCGAACTTCGACGTCGACGCCGACGTCCTCGAACGCGTCGCCGCGGCGCAGGCCTAGTGACCTGAGTCGTTAGTTCGCTGGCAGCGCTCGGGCGCCGGCGCGCGCCTGGCGGCCGTCGGCTCCTCGCCGTACCACCAGTACGACTGCGGTCGCCGACGACCACCAGGACACGCCCCGGCATCCCGATCGCTGCGACCGAACTTCCGACTCAGGTCACTAGCCGCGCGGCGGGATGATCCGCAGGATCCGGTCGTCGTCGCTCGTCGGCGAGCCGCGCCCGTCGCGATTGGACGTCGTGACCCAGATTGATCCGTCGGGCGCCTCGACGACCGCCCGCAGGCGGCCGTACTCGCCCGCAAGCAGCCCGCGGTCGCTCTCGAGCTCGCTGCCGTTCACACGCAGCTGGCGCAGCTGCTCGCCCTTCAGCGCGGCGACGAGCAGGCTGCCAGTCCACGCCGAGTCCGGCAGCGAGACGAACGTCGCGCCCGACGGGGCGATCGTCGACTCATAGACCTGGACCGGGGCGGTGAAGCGCCCGTGGTCGCGCCCGCGGACCTCCGGCCAGCCGTAGTTGGCGCCGCGGCGGATCTCGTTGACCTCGTCGTCGCCGCTCGGTCCGTCGAAGCCGCTCGCGCCGTGGTCGGTCGCGTAGAGGCGACCCGAGCCCGGCTGCCACGCGAGACCCTGCGGGTTGCGCAGGCCGAGCGCGAAGATCTCCGGCCGGCTCGCGCTGCCACGCGCCTGACCGGCGCTGAGTCGGAGGATCTTGCCGTTCAGCGAATCGCGCTGCTGCGCGCGCTGACCCTCGCCGGCGTCGCCCGTCGCGACGTACAGCCGCCCATCGGGCCCGAAGCGCAGCCGCCCGGAGTCGTGGATCGTTCCGGCGACGATCCCGTCGAGCACGAGCCCGTCGTCGGTCAGGCGATCGCCGCTCATCCGCATCCGCCGCACCTGCATCCCGCTCGCGCGGGTGAGGTAGACGTAGACGAACTCGGTGGCGTCGCCGAAGTCCGGGTCGACGGCGATCCCGAGCAGCCCGCCCTCGCCCTGCGCGGCGACCCGCACCTGCGCCGCCGGGCTCGCCTGCAGGCGCCCGTCGCGCGACACCACCCGGATCCGCCCGCCGCGCTCGGTGACGAGGGCACGGCCGTCGGGGAGAAACGCGATGTCCCATGGCACCTCCAGGCCGGTCGCGAGAACCTCGACGCGCGCCTCGCCGGGCGCCCGGCTGAGCTGCTGCGATGTCCCGCGTTGGGCGGTCTGCGTCGGCGGCGCGGTGGTCGTGGTCGCCGGCTCGCTGTCGTCATCTCCGCAGCCCGACGCCGCGAGGATCAGCCCGGCGGCGATTGCGAGCGCGGTACGCATGCTGTCAGTGTTCCCGAACGTGTGGCCGCCTGAGGCACTGGAGTTCCTCCGTAACCTCGAGGACAACAACGACCGGGACTGGTTCAAGGCCAACCGCGCCCGGTACGACACGTACCTCGTCGAGCCCGCGCGCGAGCTCGCGGCGAGCCTCGCGCACCTCGGCGAGCCGCGCTTCTTCCGGCCCTACAACGACGCTCGCTTCCATCAGCGCCCGCCGATCAAGGAGCAGCTCGGCGTGGCGATCGGGTACGGCGGCGCGGGCGGCTACTACTTCGAGCTGTCGCTCGACGGCCTGCTCGTCGGCGCCGGCCTGCACCACCCGGCGACCGACCAGCTCGAGCGCTTCCGCCAGGCGATCGACGACGGTCGCCGCGCGAAGGGCTTCGAACGGGCCGTGAAGACGGCGACCGACGCGAGGCTCGCGCTCGTCGAACCGGAGCTCAAGCGCGCGCCGCGCGGCTACCCGCTCGACCACGCACGCATCGATCGCCTGCGCCTGAAGCGCATCACGCTGTATCGCCGCCACGAACTCAGGCGCTGGCTGCACCAGAAGTCCTGCACCGAGCGCGTCCGCTCAGAGCTCGAGGCCTGCCAGGCGCTCGTGCGCTGGCTGGGCGAGCAGGTCGGGCCCTCGCAGCAGGCGGCCCGCTGACACACGACAGGCGTCAAGTTCTGTCGCCCGGCGGCCGAAGGATGCAGCAGGGTTCATCCCCGGCAGGCGCGCGCTCAACGGCTACATTACGCCGGGCCCGTGCTGGGCCGCCCCGTTGGAGACTCGTGCCATAAACGCCATCCAAGACAGCTCAACGTTTCTTCGCCCGCTGCTGAACGTCCTGCGCGTTCGCAAGTGGGTCATCCTGTTCGTCTTCGTCGTCGTGACCGGCACGGCGGTCGGCTACTCGATGATCCAGGACGTGAAGTACCAGGCCGAATCGCAGGTCGTGGTGAGCCGGACCAACCTGGGCAACGTGCTGACGGGCACGCAGGATCCCTCCGCGCAGGAGTTCGACTTCAACCGCATCATCCAGACGCAGGCGAACCTCGCGCGCATTCCGCGCGTCGCGCGCCGGACGCTCGAGAACGTCGGCCTGGCCACGCGCCGGACCGAGGACGAGTTCCTCGACCAGTCCACCGTCACGACCGATCCGAACACCGACATCCTCACCCTGACGGTGGTCGACGGCAACCGCACGCTCGCGCAGACGCTCGCGAGCGCCTACGCGCGGGAGTTCGTCCGCTACAAGCAGAACCAGACGGTCAACCGCCTGCTCGCGCTCAAGGAGGACCTCGAGGAGGAGCTCAAGGGCCTCGACTCCGGCTCGGACCAGGCGAAGCTCGATCAGGCGCAGCTCACCCGGATCAACAGCCTCATCTCGCTGGGTGATTCGTCGATCGCCGTTGTGCAGACCGCGCGGCGGGCCGAGCAGACACAGCCAAAGCCGGTGCGCAACGCAATCCTCGGTTTAGTGCTAGGGCTCATCCTGGGCGTCGGCATGGCGTTCCTCGTCGACGCGCTCGACACGCGCATGCGCCGCGCGCGCGACGTCGAGGAGCGGCTCGGCATTCCGATGCTCGGCCGGCTGACGGCGCCGCCGAAGGCGTTGCGAAGCGACGACGAGCTCGCGACGCTCGCCGATCCCGCGGGTCCAGACGCCGAGAGCTTCCGTGTGCTGCGCACGAACCTGTCGTTCGCCGAGATCGACAAACAGGCGCGCTCGATCATCATCACGAGCGCCGTGCAATCGGAGGGCAAGTCGACGACGATCGCGAATCTCGCGGTCGCCATGGCCCGCTCCGGACAGAAGGTCATCCTCGCCGACTTCGACTTCCGCCGGCCCTATCTCGAGCGTTTCTTCAATCTCCAGCGTGTTCCCGGGGCCACCGGCGTGGTCCTCGGTCGCGCCACGATTCAGGAGGCCTTGGTCGAGATCGATGTTCGCACTGCGGTCCTCGAGGGCGTAGCGGGATCGCCCGGCGCGCCGCCGATCACCAACGGCGGGTCGACCGCGGCGGCCACGGAGGTCGTGCAGCCCGGCAGCCTGCACGTGCTGCCGACGGGCGACCTCCCCCCGAACGTCGGCGAGTTCGTCACGAGCGACGCCCTGCGCCGGCTGCTCGCGACGCTGGGCACGCGCTGCGACGTGCTCCTGATCGATGCGCCTCCGCTGCTGCAGGTCGGCGACACGATGGCCCTGAGCTCGCATGTCGAGGCGGTCCTGCTCGTCGCTCGGCTCGGGCTCGTCCGGCGCCAGATGGTCGACGAGGTCAAGCGGCTGCTCGATGCGTCGCCGGCCGAGGCGATCGGTGTCGTCATCACCGACGCGAGCCTCGAGCCCGGCCGTGGCTACGGCTACGGCTACGGCTACTACTACGGGTACGGCGAGACCTCGTCGGGCAAGAGCGAGAAAGCCTCGCGGTCATGACGCGCCGCTCACGCGGCTAGCGCGGCTAGCGCCGCGCGATGCCTCTCGCCGCTGCGAACGTCCCGCGCCGCGTCGCCGTCATCGGCGCCGGCTTCATCGGCACGCACGTCGCCGAGGGGCTCTTGGGAGCGGGTTTCGAGACGACGGTCATCAATCGCTCCCCGCTGGACGGCCGCAAGGCGCGGCTGCTGGACGGTGCGCGCGTGGCGATACTCGACGCGAGTGCACGCAAGCTGCTGGCTCCGCAGCTCGCGGATGCCGACCACGTCGTCTACTGCGCGGCCGGCCTGATGCCAGCCGAATCGAACATCGACCCGGTGACCGACGCGGGGCTGTCGCTGCCGCCGCTGCTCAACGTCCTGTCGCTGCTCGCGGAGCGTCCTGGCATCGGACTGACATTCCTCTCGTCCGGCGGAACGGTCTATGGCCCCTCCGACAGCGCGTTCATCGACGAGGAGCACCCGACCGAGCCCGTGACGTCCTACGGCGTGATGAAGCTCGCGGCGGAGAAGTACGTGCTCCTGCACCGCGCCATGCACGGCGTGCCCGCGCGGGTGCTGCGCTGCTCGAACGTCTACGGCCCAGATCAGCCGGCGACGCGCAGTCAGGGCGCCGTCGCGGTCTTCGTCGACCGGATCGTGCGGGGCGAACCGGTACCGCTGTACGGCGACGGCTCGATCGTGCGGGACTTCGTGTTTGTCGCGGACGTCGTCGACGTCATCCTGCGCTCGCTCTCGGCCGGGGACGGCTCCGCCACGCTCAACGTCGGCTCCGGCGCGGGTGCCTCCCTCGCCGAGCTGATCGCGCTCATCGAGCAGATCAGCGGCCTGCGGGCCCGCATCGAGCCGCTGCCTGATCGCGGCTTCGACGTGCCGCGCGTCGTGCTTGACGTCACGCGGGCGCGAAACGAACTCGGCTTCGAGCCGACATCGCTCGAGGAGGGGCTCCGGCGAACGGTGCCTGCGGGCTGACGCTCAGGAGCCGCGCAGCAGCGCCGGGATCGTCAGCAGCAGGATCTTCACGTCAAGACCCAGCGACCAGTGCTCGATGTAGAAGTTGTCGAGCTCGACGCGGTCGGCGAGCGGCGTCTGCCCGCGCGATCCGTGGACCTGGGCCCATCCGGTGATGCCCGATCGCACGCGATGGCGATCCTGGTAACGCTCGACCTCACGGCGAAACATCTCGGCGAACTCGGGTCGCTCGGGACGAGGCCCGACGATGCTCATCTCGCCGCGCAGGACGTTGATGAGCTGCGGAAGCTCGTCGAGCGACGTGCGCCGCAGGAGGCGACCGACGACGGTGCGCCGGTCGATGCCCTCGACGCCCCCGGGGGCAAGCCCCGGGCCGCAGGTGTAGTCGTTGGTCCCTTCCGTCTCGACCATCGTGCGGAACTTCAGGAGGTTGAAGACGCGGCCGTCGCGGCCGGCGCGGAGCTGGTGAAAGAGGATCGGCCCGGGCGACGAGAGGCGCACGGCGAGCGCGATGATCGCCAGCAGCGGCGACAGGATGAGCAGCAAGACCGAGGCCGTGACGCGATCCAGCGCATGCTTGAGCCCGAAGCGCCAGCTTTCAGGGTTGATCGCCCGCAGGTTCAGCAGCGGCACGGTCCCGAGGTACTCAAAGCGCGTCTGCCGGTTCAGCGTGGCGGACAGCCGCGGAATGATGTTCGTCTCGAGGCCGAGCGCGTCGCAGCGCGCCACGAGCTCGAGCATCTCCCCGTACGACGCGTCCGGGAAGCCGATGATGACGTTGCGCACGCCATACGTCGTCACGACGTCCGGCAGGTCGCCGAGTCCGCCCAGCAGCGGCGGCATGTTCGCCGGCACTGGCACGCCGACACCCGGGTCGAGGAAGCCGACGGCCTCAAGCCCGTACTCCGGATGGCGTTCGAGCCGGTCGGCGACGTCCAGCCCGTTGGCGTCTGCACCGATGATCAGCGTCGGGCTCGAGACTATGCCGCGCCGCCGCGCGGCCTGCTGGACGCCGGTCAGCAGCATTCCGACCACGGTCACGCCGAGGAGCGACGCGAGCCACGTCCACGCCATGAGCGAGCTGATGCTGTCGCGATCGTCCGCGACCAGCAGCTGGAGCATGAAAATCGCCATCGCGCTGATCGAGATCGCACCGAACCCGGGAGCGAGGCTCGCCAGAACTGCGTCGCGCATCGATTGCAGGTAGCGCCCGCGCGAGTAGAGGAACAGCAGCGCGAGCGGCGGGAAGAACACGATCAGCCAAGCGCCCGGGGGAGAGGACGCGAGGAGCAAGCCGGCAACGCAGCCCAGGGACAGGACGAGGACGTCCGCGACGAGCCGCACGGCGAGCCATGGCGTGCCGACGAGCAGCCGTCCAAGCCGGCGGCGGTCGGCGCGCGGCGGGAGGGCGGAACCGACCTGCGAGCGCGGCGCGTCAAGCACGGACCCGCGCGCGCTCATGTCCCCCTTCGCCGAGCGATTGGGAGGTCTGGGAATCCTTTTCCCTGTGGGGGGGTCGTGCCGTTCTATGGCCATCGTCGACAGTCCTTACCGGCGTCACGGCGACGCGGCGACGCGGGGCAGTCTAAGACATGAAGACAGACCTGTCCGGTCATGTATGAGGCGGTACGGCTTTGCACGCGTCCAGCTGACAAAGTTGGACTGGTGTATCGCACACGCGCAGTGCAGCGACGCGTTCACGGTCAGGCTTGAGCGACGATCAAATAGTGGGTCGCGAGGTCCGCCCGGCGTGTCCGGAGGGCCCAGCTCTCGTATGCCAGATACACGTCGCGCAGCGGGATGGCGAAGTTGAAGTACGACGCGCCGAGGTACAGCGGCGTGATCTCGGCGACCGCCCATCGCGACATGAGCGCGACCAGCTCGCCGGAGGTGCAGCGGTCGTAGAACGCGGGGAACACCGTGTCGGGCTCGCGTTGGAGCAGCCGCCGCATGAGCCACACCCCGACGCGCGGGGGGAGCGCCGAGTTCAGCACCCCGTTCACCGAGTAGCGCCCGGACAGCACCGCGACGAGCCGACCAGCGGGGCGCAGGTAGCTGCGCGCATGCTCAAGCGCGCTCTCGGTGTCGTCTACGTGCTCGAGCACCTGCCAGCTGACGAGCAGATCGAACTGGCCGCGCAGGTCATCGACGGGCGCGGCGATATCCGCCACGACGAACTCGTCGTAGGCACCGGGACCAGCCCGCTCGAGTTCGTCCGCCGACAGGTCCAGTCCCACGTAGTGCGAGCCCGTCGGCCGATCGTCGATCGCGAGCGCTGGGCGCCGGCCGGAACCGATGTCGAGAATCGCCATCTCGGGGCGTAACCCAGCGCGAATGGCCTCGGCGAAGAGCTCCGCCGGATGGCGCCCATAGCGCGCGGGCAGCGGTCGGCTCACGCGGCACGATCTCCGAGGCGACGCACGTGGCGCTCGAACATCGCGTACGTGCCCAGCCCGAGCACGGCGAGCGAGCCCGTGTAGATCCAGGCGGCTCCGAGGGCGCCTTCATCCGGGACGACGAGCGCCGCGGCGATCACGGTGGCGGCCGCGCACCCGATGGACACCACGAGGATGTCGCGTTCGCGCTCATACGCGCACAGCGCGAACCACGAGATCCAGAACATGCCCATGAACGGCACGCCAGCCATCATGGCTGACATCAGCGGGCCGGCCGACTCGTACGCAGCGCCGAACACGGCACCCGTGACGTCCGAGCCGAAGGGCGCCAGGATCGCCGCGAACACCGCCCCCACGGCCGTCGTGAGCGCGACCGCACGGCGCACGAGCCGCACCGCGCGGGGAACGTCGCGCGAGAGGATCGACGCGATGCTCGGCAGAAGCGCCTGCCCGGCGGTCAGCGCGAGCAGGTACACGGCGTCGGCAAAGCGCATCGCGGCGGAGTACCCGGCGACGGCGACCGCGGATGCGGTGACGCCGAGGACGATGAGCGGTGTCCGCGTGGCCAGCGCCGTGGCGCCCGCTGCCGTCGCGAGCTTGACGCTGCTGCGCAGCAGCAACCGCCGATAGCCCGGAGCCGGGGCAGGAGATGCGATCTCGCGTGCGAGCAGCAGATGGCACGCGGCCGCCGCCAGCAACGAATGCAGCGCGAACACTCCGAGCACGGCGGTCACCCCGAGCCCGCTGGCCGCTGCAGCCGTCGCGCCGGCGACGAGGAGCACCGTCCCGGCCGTCTCGACGGTGACCTCGGCGCCGAAGCGCCCGACCGCCCGCAGCATGTCGAGGCCGAGGCCGAACAGCCGGTTGAAGATGACGAACGCGCCCGCAACCACGAGCATCTCGGCGTCCGCGCCCGGCCCGGCGTCGATCAGACCGAAGAGCGCCATCGCGACGGCCGCGACGACGCCGCCGGCGAGCACGAGCGGCAGCGCCGACCAGTACGCGACCGCCGGGCTGCGCAGCCCCGCCGCGACGTCGCGGCCCGCGATCACGGACACCTGCGCGTCGGCGAGGATCGCGAACGTGTACGCCAGCACGAGCACGTATGAATAGAGGCCGTACTCCGCCTTGGTCAGCAGGCGCGCCGCGACGATGAGAAACACGACGATCGCGAACTTCGACACGAGTCGCCCGACCACGAGCAGCGACGAACGGCCGAGCACGCGACGGTCAGAGCGGATCACCTCGCTCAGACGCCACGGCACCGTCGCCGCGTCGACCGCCGGAACCGGCGGCGCGGGGACCTGTGCCTCGCCGTCGCTCGGGCTCCGATCACCAGGTGGCTGTGTCAAGCGCGTGGAGCCTATGCGCAGCGGCGGCCCGCACGCGAGGATCCTCGTATCGTCTGTACGGTGAGCCACCCGGCCCGGCGCTACCCAGTGGTCAACATCGGCGGGCCGTCCAAGGCCGGGCCGATTGTGCTCCTCGTACCGCTCCTGGCGAGCGCGGCGTTCTGCGGCTACGCGATCACGCAGCTTCCGCCGGACGTCCTGCATGCCGCACGGCACTGGGTCCTGATCGCGATCCTCGCCGTGCTGGCGCTGACGGTTCTCGTGCGCGCGGTCCGCGCCAACGACCTGCTCGCGCCGCTCGGGATCGTCTCACTGACGGTGTTCGTCTATTTCGTCATCCGGCCGCTGGAGCTTGCGCTGTCGGCCAACTCGCTCATCAAGACGTCCTACAACTACACCGCCTCGCCGCTGGAGGCCGTCCTGGAGCTGCGCTCGCAGGAGATCTCGCTGTTCGTCCACACCAAGATGGGCGGGACGTTCGAGGACACGATGACGCGCTCGATGCTCGCACTGACGCTGTTCTTCGCGCTCGTCCTCGTCGGCTATCGACTGCCCATCGGCCAGCGGCTGGCGGACTCGTGGTCGCGCTTGGGCACCAGCATGCGAGGCCTGGACGTGCGCTGGGTGATCGTCGTCTGGCTGGCGATCGGCGCCTTCGGCGAGTTCCTCATCCTGTCGCAGATCGGCGGCCCGGCCGGCGCGGTCGGGCGGCTGGCGACGCAGGGCAACTTCTCGGGCGACTTCGTCACGCTCGTGATCCTCAACTTCTACACGGCCGGGCTCATCCTCTGGATCTGCTGGCACCCGCCGCATAACCGCGGCGGCAAGTTGCTGCTGGTCGGCGCGGTGAGCGAGCTCGCGCTGTTCTACTCGCTGCTGGGGTCGCGCACGCTCGTGCTCGTCCCCGTGCTGCTCGTCGTGCTGGCCTGGCACGAACGGGTGCGTCCGTACACGCTGCGGACCGTGGCGATCGTCGGCCTCGGAGCGGTCCTCTTTTCGTCGGCGTACCTCACGCTGCGTCAGGACACGGGGACGCGGCCGTTCAGCGAGGCGATCGTGGACGTCCCGCGCAACGCCATCGACGCGAAGGCGATCCTCGGCGCGAGCCCGGTTTACGACCAGGTCTTCGCGGAGATGAACCTCGTCCCGCGCGCCTCGAATTATCGCTACGGCGGGGAGTTGATGCAGGGCCTGCTCGGTCAGGTGCCCAGCGTGATCTATCCCGGCAAGCCCGAGGCTGTCGACCTCACGTTCCGTAAGCTCGTATGGGGCGAGCGCTTCCAGGCCGGGCGGCCCGTGGGAGCGGCGGGCGAGTTCTACCGTGACTTCGGGTTCCCCGGAATCATCGTGGGGTCGCTCATCTTCGGCGTGCTCGCGCGCGCGCTGACCGGGTTGCGCGCTCGCGCGGGGGTGGACGCGGGACGTGAGCTGCGGATCGCGCTGTACGTCATCGGCGTGCTGCTGCTATTCCAGTTCACCGTAGGCAGCTACTCACTCGTCCTCGGCAGCGGGATGGCCGTCGCCATCCCGCTCGTGCTGGCCCTGCGGATCTTCGCGCGCCCGGCGTGAGCGCTCGCGTCGCGATCGTCCTGCATGAGCCCGCCGTGGGCGGCGCGTCGATTGCGGTCCTCAACCCGCTGCCGGCCCTGGAGGAGCAGGGCTGGACCTTCTCCTTCTGGGTCCCGCGACCGAGCCCGATCGCCGACCTGCTGCAGGAGCGCGGCTACGCCGTCGCCGGCGAACCCCGCGAGCTGCGTTACAGCCGGGCAGCGCTGCGCGAGCCGCCGGGCACCTGGGCCCGCACGCGCAGCGTGCCCGGCTACCTGCGCCGCTTCCGGCGCTTCCTCGCGGACACGGCGCCGGACCTTGTTCACGTCAACACGATCGTGGCGCTGCCCGAGGCGCTGGCGGCGCGCAGCACCGGCGTACCGACGCTGCTCAACGTGCACGAGATGCTCAGCGGCGCGCAGGGCGCTGCGGCGGCGCGGCTGGCACGCCTGGTCGACGGGGTG
The DNA here is from genome assembly GCA_963705315.1 of uncultured Actinomycetes bacterium. Classification (GTDB taxonomy): domain Bacteria; phylum Actinomycetota; class Thermoleophilia; order Solirubrobacterales; family Solirubrobacteraceae; genus CADCVQ01. The sequence continues at coordinate 2,313,996 of OY970068.1, read as the reverse complement.
ATCACGGACTCGCATGCCTGCGCCGCGCCGCTGATCGCTCACGGCGTCGGCGCCGCCGTCGTCACGCCGTGCATCCCCACGCTGTCCGCACGCCCGCGGCCGGGGCCACGCGACCGCTTGGTCGTCGGCACGCTCGCGACCGTCTCGGAGCGCAAGGGCAGTGACATCTTCGTCGAGGCCGCGCGCGCCGTTCTCGCGCGCCGCCAAGACGTCGAGTTCCGCATGGTGGGGAGGCTCGCGACCGGCGCCGACGAGCCGTGGGCGCGCGCGGTCGTCGCTCGCGGCGAGCAGCACGGCGTGACGTGGGGGCTCACGTCTGAGCCGTACTGCGAGCTGCGCGACTGGGACGTCTTCGTGCTGCCCACGCGTCGCGATCCGTTCCCGCTGATCGTCCTGCAGGCGATGGCCGCGGGCGTGCCGGTTGTTGCGAGCGCAGTCGACGGAGTGCGCGAGCAGGTCGACGACGGCAGCGGAATCCTGGTCGCGCCCGACGATGTGGGCGCGTTTGCCACCGCGATCGAGCGGCTGCTCGACGACGCGCCGCTGCGCGGGAGGATGGGGCGGGCAGGTTCGCAGCGCATCGCGACGACGTTCGCGCCGGAGCGTCAGGTCGCCGAGCTGCTGTCCGCCTACGAGGAGGCGCTTGGCGCGCGTGGGCGCCGGCGGTCGGGTCGCAAGACCCACGCGCAGCGGGCTGTATCGTCACCGCCCCAGATGGATCGCTCAGCCGTTCTGCCACCCCGGCCGCTGCGTCGACTAGCCAGGCGAGCGATGATCGCTGCCCAGCCGGCGCTGCGCAGCTCGGGCCTGAGTGCCCGGGTCGGCCGGGAGCTCGAACGCCGGCGCGCCGTGATCACCGAGCCCGAGCCCGGTACAGGTCCGGACGGGCTGCCGATTCCGCCGCCGCTGCTGCGTGTGGTGAACGTCAACACGACCGATCTCGGGTACTTCTTCGAGCGCGGCGAGCAGGCCGCGACGGCCATCGCCGCCGCCGCGCAGCGGCACGGACTGCCGATGTCCGGCGTGAGCAAGCTGCTCGACTTCGGCTGCGGCTGCGGCCGCGTCCTACGCCACTGGGGTGCCTACCCGGGCGTGGATGCGTGGGGATCGGACCTCAACGCGGACGCCAGCGCGTGGATCGAGGCCAACCTCCCGTTCGCCCACGTGGGCGTGAACGAGCTCGCACCGCCGCTGGGGCATGCCGACGAGACGTTCGACCTGATCTACGCGATCTCGGTCTTCACGCACCTCACCGAGGACCTCGGCGTCTCGTGGATGGCCGAGCTGCGGCGCATCCTGCGCCCGGGCGGCCTGCTGCTGTTCACGATCCACGGCGACACCTACGCGCCTCAGCTCACCCGGCGCGAGCGCGCCGCGTACGAGCGCGGCGACCTCGTCGTCCAGTTCGCCGAGGCCGCGGGCGCCAACATCTGCTGCGCGTATCACCCCGCGTCGTACGTCGAGCGCTTGACGAGCGACTTCGAGCGCCTCGAGATCGCCGTGCCGGACGAGGCGTTCGCGCCGCAGGACGTCTGCATCGTGCGGCGCCCGGCCTGCTAGCGCGCCGCCGTCCCGCGCGCGGCTGCTTGGCGTCGCGCGAGTGCCCGGCGCGGGCCCTGCACGGGAGCGAGTTGCACCGGGCGACGGTCGCGGCCGGCCGCGCGGTAGGCACCCCACTCGCGCAGCCCGCGCACGCGGCCGCGGAGCGGCGCCAGTGTTCGATCCGTGATCGCTGCCACGCCGACGTATGCGACGTCGTGGGCGAGCATCGGCAGTCCGTAGCGCACCAGGTGCGACGCCGGCGCGTGCTTGGCCAGCAGCCGTACCCGGTTGCGCCCTACATGGAAATGCTTGAAGGACGAGCCGTGGACGCTCGACGCCGAATGGTGGTGATGCACGACGGCCTGCGGGACGTAGAGGCAGCGCCAGCCGTGCATGCGCGCGCGCCAGGCGACATCGACATCGTCGAGGTACATGAAGAACGACTCGTCGAAGCCGCCGATCTGCTCGAGCATCGAGCGGCGCATGAGCGCTGCTCCGGCGCTCGCGCCGAACACCTCGGTCACGGACTGGTCGCCGGCGTCCGGCGCCGCGCCGATGTGACGGTCGAACGCGACGCCGAGCCGGTCGACCCCGATCCCCGCGGAGTTGATCGCGCCGCCGCGGGCGAAGCGCATCTGCGCGGCGAGTGATCCGACATCGTCGTGCCCCTCAGCCGCAGCGAGCAACGCCTCGACGGCGCCGGCTTCGATCGTCGCGTCGTTGTTGAGCAGTAGCAGCCACTCGCCTGAGGACGCCGCCACGCCGGCGTTGACCGCAGCAGCGAACCCGCGGTTGCTTGCGAGCTCGAGCAGCCGCAGGTCACCGAAGCGCTCGCGCACGGCATCGGGCGCACCGTCGCGCGAGCCGTTGTCGACGACGAGGACTTCGCTGCCGCCGCCGATCGGCGCGAGCGCCGGGAGGATCGACGCGAGGCACTCGAGCAGCAACTCGCGTGCCTCGTAGCTGACCACGATGGCCGAGAGGCGCATCAGCCCGCGCCGTGGCGCGCGATCGCGCTGCGGGTCACCGAGACCGCGAACTTGGCGCCGAGCGCGAGGTAGACGAGGGCGTCGAGCAATGGGTTGGAGCCCGCATGGAACTTGCGGTAGAAACGGCCCATGGCGCGATGAAAAGCGATGTTCTGGGCGAGGCCGCGATGGCGCCCGCGGCGCGTGTCGACGACGGACGCCGCGCCCTTGACGTGCACGATGCTCACGCTGCCCTCGTAGAAGACCGTCCAGCCGGCGCGCTTGAACCGGTAGCACCAGTCGAGATCCTCGCCGTACATGCCGTAGCACTCATCGAACACGCCGACCTCGTCGATCGCGGCGCGCCGGATGAGCATGAACGCTCCGTTGACGGCATCCACCTCCCCGCGGCCGTCCTCGGCAACCGCCGGCGCGCGGTACTGCCCGAGGGCGCGCAACGCCGACCCGGAGCGGCCGATGCCGGTGAACTCGCCGAGCGCGCCGACGAGCGTGGGAAACGAGCGCTTGGCCGCGTGGTCGAAGCTCCCGTCCGGGCGCACGAGGCGCACGCCGACCATCGCCGCGTCGGTACGGTCGTCCAGCGTGGCGAGTGCACGGTCGATCGCGCCCGCCGTCAGTTCGGTATCAGGGTTGAGCAGCAGGACGTTTGGGGCGCTCGAACGCCGCAGGACGACGTTGTTGCCCGCGCCGAACCCGGGATTCGTCGTCTGCGCGATGAGCCGAACCCACGGAAACTCGCGTTCGAGCATCTCGACGGTCCCGTCGCTGCTCGCGTTGTCGACGACCCACACGCGGTAGGTCGCGGTCGCCGGGGGATGACGCTCCAGCGAGCGCAGGCAGGTATGCAACAGGTCGCGCACCCCGGTCGCCGAGACGATCACGATGTCGAGCTGCGGCTCGTCCTCTTTCACCAGGAAGTCCGCTCGCGCCGGTCGCCGATCACCCGCGCTGGATTGCCGGCGACGATCTTGTAGTCCGCGACGGGGTCGACGACGACGCTGCCGGCACCGACCACGCAGTGGTTTCCGACGTCGGCGAGGATCGTGGCGCGCCCTCCGATGAGGCAGTCGTTGCCGATGTGCACGCGCTGCATGTGGATGCCCTGGGCGTTGATCGGGATGTCGAGCCGGTCGATGTCGTGCTGACGGCGGCCGTCGTAGATGACGACGTGGTCGCCGATGATGCAGTCTTCGCCGATGCTCGCGTGCTGGACGACGACGTAGTGGCCGATGGCGGTCATGCGACCGATGCTCACGGGAGGGCGCTTGAGCACGCAGCCGAAGCGCAGGAGCACCGCCTCGCCGATCGCCGTCCCGAGCCGGCGGTGCAGCGCGTTGCGCATCCGCTCGCCGCGCACGCCCGGCCAGCGCGAGGCGCGCTCGCTGAGCTCGAGATAGGCCCGCTCTGAGCCGATGAGGCGCCGGCGCAACTCGAAGGAGATCCCGAGCGGGGCGACGATCAGGGCGGTCGCGGCGTTGAACGCGCGCTTGACGGCTTGGTGCTCGAAGGTGGTCATCGGCAGCGGCCACGATATGTCACTGTGGCGCGTCGATGAGCACCTCAGACCAGCACGACGATCTCGCGGGGAGCTCGTTTCACAGGCTCTACGTCGCGTTCGCCGGGCGCCACCCGGAGATGCGTCCGTGGCACTACCAGTGGCTGGCCACCATGCCGCTGTACGCGGTCCTGCGCCCGCTGCTCGCATCGCTGGAGGGCGACGTGCTCGACGTCGGCTGCGGCTACAAGCCCTACCGCCCGTGGCTGCCGGGCGCTCGCAGCTACTACGGCATCGATGTGTGTGATGGGCCGGAGGTTGACGCGATCATCGAGCCGGGCGAGCGGTGGCCCACCGCCGACGCGGCTTATGACGTCGTGCTGTGCACCCAGGTGCTCGAGCACGTCGGCGAGCTCGATCACACCGTGCACGAGGTCGTGCGCGCGCTGCGGCCGGGGGGTGACGCCGTCTTCAGCGTCCCGTTCATCTTCGGCGAGCACAACTCACCACACGACTATCGCCGGCTCTCACGGCACGGCGCCCGCCGGCTGCTCGAGGACCACGGCCTCGAGGTCGTCGCGCTGCATCCGCACGGCGCGATTGGCAGCACGCTCGGTTCGATCGCCCTGAACTGGACGTTCGACGCGCTGCCGCGCGGCCGCCGCGCGATGCTCGTCGTGGCCGCGCTCCTGCCGCTGTGGGCGCTGCTGTGCCTCCTCGTCAACGGCGCGGGCGCGCTGCTCGACCGCATCGACCGGACCGGGCTGTACTACGGCAACGTGCTCGTTCACGCGCGCCGGCCGGCCGCCTGAGCGCGGCTCACGCTGCCGCCGGAGCCGCGCGGGCGCTGCGCGCGAAGCGCTGCTTGAACCCGAGCGCCGGGCGCTCGACGAACCGCCAGGAGGCCAGCGCGACGACGTACGTGACGGGGAAAGCGATCGCGATCATGGCCAGCGCCGGGAACGTGCCGCCCCACAGGTGCGCGACCGACTGCTGGATCGGGAACGCGTAGATGTAGATCCCGTAGGACAGGTCTCCGGGCCGCGTGATCGCCCGCGCGACGCGGCTTGGCCGCCAGTAGGCGAGGAACAGCACCGCGTAGGGGATCGTCAGGATCGCCGCGGTCGCGTAGAGGTCGGTGTCGCGGCTGGCGAAGAACGCCGCGACCGCGCCGATGAACAGCAGCGGATGGAGCTTGACGCGATCGCGGAAGAGATACAGCGCGGTGCCGGCCATGAACGTCGCGATGAGCTGCAGTCCGAGCTCGATCTTGCCGCCGTCGACGCCGCCCGGCGCCGCCGACGTGTTGAGATCCAGGCCGACGACGGGCGACGTGATGACCAGCAGCCCAGCGAGCACCACGAGCATCGCGCGCGGCCGCCGCAGCAGCCCGATGATCGCCAAGGCGGCGAGAGCCGCGTACGCGCACGCCTCGAGTGGCAGCGTCCACATCGAGCCGTTCACCGCGCCCGGGTAGACGTTGGACTCGAAGACGCCTGGCAGGTAGAGGTTGATCGCGAGCAGGCTCCAGTTCTTCGCGATGTAGCCGTACGTGCCGCCGCTCGTGAAGTACGTGCCGGCAGATAGCGTCGTGAAGAGGCCGCCGATGACGAAGGCGGTTACAAGGGCCGCCACCATCAGCCCGGGCATGATCCGCAGCGCGCGCTTGAAGGCGAAGGCGCGCAGCCGCGGATCGGTGAACCAGCTCTTGGCGACGAGGAATCCGCTGATCGCGAAGAAGATCTCCACGCCCAGCGCGCCGAGCGTGTTGCCGACATACGGGATGAACGGGTCATCTCCGTGCCCGCTCAGCGGGAATGAGTGCGAGACGAGGACGAGCGCGGCCGCAACGAGCCGCAGCACGTCGAAGTTGTTGTCACGCGAGGACGCCCGCAGGCCGAGCGACTGAGGCGCTCCCAGCCTCGCCACGAGCGCCGCGTGGCTCATCCGCCCGCTGCTCGCGTCGTGCGAGCCGCCGCGTCGAACGCGTCGATGGCCACCTTGGCCAGCCACTTGTGGCCGATGTCGTTGGGGTGAAGCCTGTCGTCGAGGAAGAAGACCGTGTCGTGATGCAGCTCGGCCTCTGCGTCGGCAGCGACCACGCGGCCATCCGTGAACGCGCCGATCGCCTTGTCGGTCGTGGCGTTGAGCGCCTTGATGTCGCCGTCGTCGGGCTCGTGGAAGGCGCCGTCGTAGCCCATGTAGCCGGCCGGGCGCGGCTGGTGCAAAACCACGATCAGTGGGGCGGCAGCGGCTTCGCGATGCCACCCGTAGAACCCGGCGCTGCCCTGCACGCCGGTGACGTCGACGTGCAGCGTGCGCGCGCCCGACGGCAGCTCGAGCCGCTTGATGAACGGCGTCGGCCCCCCCGCGGGCGGCGCCGGCTTGTCCGGGTACAGCCCCCGCGTGTCGAGGCTCCCAGCCGCCTTGCCGTCGATCGTGAAGCGATACAGGCCGCCCGTTCTCTGTCCCGCGGGCGCGACGAACCCCAGCGTGCGGCCGCCGTCGCGACGTCCGAGGCGGATGTCGAGCGCCGCGTCGGTTGTCGTGGACGCCACGCCCCCGGAGCTGGCCCACTCGGGCCCGAGCTTCACCGTCGCGTCGCTCGACGGGTGGGCGTCGCCCGGGGCCACGCGCATCCGCGACAGCAGCGACGTCAGCCCGTTTTGCAGCGCGGGGAATACCGCCGGGCCGTAGAGCGCGACGTCGTTGATGCCCCACATGACGATCCCGAGCTGGGCTCGCCGTCCGGAACGCCGCTGCAGGTTGCGCGCGTAAACCGTGTCGAGGTCGTCGATCACGGCGGTCCCGCCGCCACCGGTCTGGCCGGTTCGCGGGATGCGGTAGTGCCGGGCGGCCAGCGTGAAGAAGCCCTTGGACGGCGTGGTGCCGTAGGCGGCGAGGTAGGAGTGACCGAAGCCTTCGAAGAACGTGGCGCGTCCGAGCCCGGGGACCGACAGCGCGCGCGTCTGGGCCGGCACGATCGCCGTGTCGTCGGGCAGATCGTCGGCCTGCTGGCCGCACGCGGTCAGCGCGAGCGCGAGCGACGTCGTAAGGAGTGCCGCTTTGACGCGATGCATGCGTGACAGGCTAAGTGCGCGACGACGGCTGCGCGCAGCGCGTCACTCGACCCAGGGCCGGGCCTGCTTGACGGCGAGCTTCCCGGCGGCGTCGATCTTGAACTCGATGTCCATCGCGAAGCCAAGGTCGTCCTGGGCGTCGTAAATGACTTTGAAGCGCGACTGGATCGTCTCCATGACGTCGGTCAGCCCGGCGAGCTGGTCGGCGGTCATGACGTGCGCGTCGCCGGTTGTCAGCGACGAGCGGCGGATGTACTGCGTCTCGTACTCGCCCTGCGGCCCGATCGCCGAGATGAGCAGCTCGTCGGGCGTCGCGCTGGGATCGGGGTTCGTCACCAGCGATTCGCCGACCTGGACGTTGACGTAGAAGCCCGGCCAGTTCGGGTCGTACGGGTTCTTGGTGACGGCGACGCCGTTGGCGAGCTCGTCGTCGAAGTTCACGTGGACGAGGACGCCCATCGCCGCGGCGAGGTGGTCGATGCGGTGAAAGTCGCGCTCGTCGAACGCGCGGAAGTTCCACAGCGACGCCCACACCTGGCGCACGGTCTTCGACAGCTTGCCCTCGTCGGGCCGGTGCGTGAAGGAGTCATAGAGGCCGGCGCCGTTGAAACCGGCGAGGTCCTCGTTGTTCGTCGACGAGCGGCAGCGGATCGGCACGTCGGGCGCGAAGCGCCCGTGCAGCTCGGCGATCGCCGCCTTGAGGTCGTCGGGCACGTCGCCGTCCTCGATGTCCTCGCGCAGCTGCGCCAGCGCCGCCTCGCGCGCGACGGGATCGGCCTGGATCGCCGGGTCGCCGATGAGCCCCGCCGCCGTTTCGTAGAAGCCGTTCTCGGTCATGAAGCGGTCGTAGAAGTGAAACGGGATCGCGTAGCCGTCGGGGGCGATGCCCGGCGCGAGCATCCGTCGCAGCTCGGCGACGTTCGCCGCCTTGGCGCCGACGCTGTTGATCGCGTCGTGGTCGAGTGTGTCGAGGTTCGCGATCGCGGTGACGCTCAGATCGCGCGGCGGCGTCTGCGGCTGCGCGGGCCGGACCTGCTCGAGCCACGCAGCGACCTCCTCGGGCGTTCCCGGCGCGATCGAGAAGTCTTCCGGACCGACCTCGTAGCGCACGACCTGACCGACGAGCGGCGCGATTCGCCCGTCGCTGGCGGCGTCGCGCACGTAGGCGTTGGGGGTGTCGTTCTGCTTGGCCTTGAGGTTGATGTGCGACAGCGGCGTCTGCGGCGCAGCGCTGATGACCCCGGCGACGTGGCTGAGGTCGTTGGGCAGTGTCGTGAAGAGGGGAACGTCGCGGATCGTCGGTGGCCGGCCGGTCGTGGGGTCGACGGCAATCAGCACGCCGTAGCCCACGCCCGGGTTCAGCGCGACGTAGGAGACGTTCGCGAACAGCTCGGCGGTCAGCACCGAGCGCACGCCGAGGTCGCGCAGCGCGTCCTGCTCGGTGCGGTACAGCGCCTCCTGCGTGTCGCCGGCGGGGTGGTAGGCGAGCTTGCCGGCGGCGAACGGCAGCGCCGCGCTGACGAGCTCGAAGGCGAGCCCGACGTGCGGCGCGCGGACCGGATCGGTCGGCCAGAACTCGAGCGCGTACAACCCCTCCTCGGCGCCGGCCGCCGGGACGAAGCGGTCGTGGGCGACGATCGTGCCCGCGAGGTTCGAGCGGTCGTCGCGGAAGTACGTGCGCGCGTTGAACTCCGCCAGCGAGATACCGAGGTTCAGTGCCTCCGACGCGAACGCGTAATGAAACGCGTAGCGCTGGGTGTTGAGGAAGTACAGCTGCGGTTCGGGCCCGTCGATCCCGAGGATGAGGAGCTTCATCTCCTCCGCGGCGAGCTGCCCGGGCACGTCGTCGCGGCGGGCGAGCGTCTCGAACGTCGCGCGATCCGGCACCTGCCTGGCGCCCTGGTCCAGCGGCAGCTCCGGCGCTCCGTCGTGATCGTCGAAGGTCCCCACCTCCATGTGTCGACTGTAGTCGCTTCTTACAGCCCCGTCACCTTCAGCGTGAAGGACTTCGACCTTGTCCGCGACGCGCCGCCCGTCGGCGTGAAACGCAGCCGCAGCTTCACCCGCAACCGCCCGTCGTGGGCGCGCAGCTGGCGGCGTCCGCGGCTGTTGAGGCGGACCGTGATCGTGACCTTCCCGGCCTTCGTCGCGGTCCTGGCTCCGCGCCCGAGCACGAGCTCACCGGTGCCTGCCGAAATGGCCGCGCGCGCCGCCGCGCGCCGCTTCATCGTCAGCAGGCCGGCGAGCTTTCCGGGCCCGGGAAGCGTCACGCGAGCCCTGACGGTGCCGGTCTTGCTGACCTTGAGCTTGGGGAACGCGAACACGTTCAGCGGCGGCTGGATGACGGCGGGCGGTGGCGGCGGTGCAGGCGGAGCGGGCGGCGGTGCGGGGAGTGCCGCACCGGTCCCGGTGAGCGCTGCCACGTTCGGGCCGGAATCCGCGTCGCTGGTCACGCGCAGCGTCGCGGAGTCACGCGGGCCCGTACCGCTCGGCGCGAAGTGGACTGTCGCGACGCACGAGCCGCCGGCGGTGAGCGTCTGGGCTCCGCACCCGCTCAGGGTGTACTGGCCGGCGTCCGAGCCGGTCAGCGCGGTTGCCGCGATCTGCACGGGTGCCTGGCCGCTGTTCGTGACCGTGAAGCTCTGCGGCGCGCTCTGCGTGCCGACGGTCACGTTGCCGAACGCGCCGGTCGCGCCCGACAGCGTCAGCCCCGAGCGCGGGTGCTGCGCATTCATCCCCGCCTGCAACGCAGGTGCGGTGAGTTCGCCGGTGAGCACCGGCGCCACGCGGTAGCTGAAGAACGGCGGCGCGAAGCGCAGCTTGAAGACGCGGTTACCGGCCGGGGTGAGCTCCGTGACGAGGGGATCGCCGCCCCAGGCCGTGACCCAGTTGCCGCCCGGCAGCTTGCGAGTGCTCCCGCAGCACAGCGACCTCGGTGCGAGCCCGTCGGTCATCTCCTCGACGAACGTCGCAGTCTTGGCCACGCGATCGATCTGGTAGCGCACCGACCGTGGGGCCGGGCCGACGAACTGGCTGTTGGCGTCGGGATAGCTGCCGTTGTCGAAGATCGTGACATCGCCATTGGGAAGCACCCGGGCATCGTGCTGGCCGGCCAGCGGGCCGTCGGGACCGTCTCTGGGATCGCCGATGACCGTCAGGCTCTTGCCGGGGAGGTCGGTCCCGCCGAGCTTCCAGTCGATCGTGCCGTCGATCCTGCTGATGCGGATGACGGCGTCGAGCGCGCGGAAGGAGAGGATGAGGTGGTCGGGGCCGTCGAGCTCGAATGAGTTGATGTGGTAGATGTCGTTCGTGCCGAACATGCTCGGCTGCTGGACGATGGCTTGCCAGCGCTCGGGGACCTGGGCGGCGCTGATGTGGTTGGCGGCGTTCCATGTCCACACCGGCGACGGGTTGCCCGGCTCGATCTCCTGAATCTCCGCGTCGATGGCGGTGGCCGGGTTCGCGCCTCCGATGGGCGACAGGTCGAAGCCCGGCAACTGGTGATAGGCCATCAGCAGGTAGTTGCCGTTGGGGAGCAGGAGCACGTCGTGGAGGTCGCTTCCGACACCGACGGTGTTCAGCGAGCGCGCGAGCTGTCCGCTGAGCGTCCGCTCCTCCATCCCTCCCGGGAAGCCGTTGTTCGCGAGGTTCCAGGCAACGTTGCCGTTGGGAAGGACCTTCGCGTCGACCGGCGGAGCCGACGGGCTCTTAAACCACCACGTCGGTACGCCCTCGTTGTCGAAGATCGCCGCGTACTGCTGCGACTTCCCGGGAGGCGGCTGCGAGAACGCCTGGTTGGGCGTCACGACGTACCAGCTTGCCTGCGTCTCGCCGAGGCGTGCCGAGGTGAAACCAGGAAACGCCGCTGGAAGGCAGCGGACGCGATACGTGTCCAGGAGCGAACCGGCGCCATCGGCGACCCTGATCGAGAAGCTCTCGGAGTCAAACACGCTCACCGCTCGCGTAAAGGAACCCGCGCGCGGAGCGTCGCCATCGACGCCGACGCGCCTCGTCGGGTCGCCCGTCACCGCAACCTGCACCGGGCTGTCGGCACAGCGCGTGACGTAGTCGTGCACCGCCGGATCGAACACGGGATACAGCCCGGGGTTCGTCGACAGCCCGACCTGGGCGGACGCCACCGTCGGAGCCAGCCACCCGAGACAGCTCAGGACGCAGGCGACGACGAACCGCGATCTATTTGCAGCCACGCCGTGAACCTACCGCCAACGGCGATCGGCTGGTATCGGTCATTCGGCCGCTGTCTGGCGCCGTGCGCGGTACAGCGCCAGCTCGTCGTCGAGCCCCTTGATGCGCCGCTCGCCCGCGAAGGACCACTGAAACGCGTCGCGCAGGGCGTCGCGGACACGCCGGTCGGTCAGCACGCTGCCGGGGCGGGCGATGGCGGTCAGCCGGCTGGCGAGGTTCACGGCGTGGCCGTACACGTCGCCGTCGCGCTCCTGCGCCTCGCCGAACGCGACGCCGGCGCGCAGGTCGGGGAAGCCCTCGCCCTCTGCCTCGGCGGCGGCGACGAGCGCGAGCCCGGCCTCGACGAGTGGCCCCGGCTCGGGGGCGATGAGCAGCACCGCATCGCCGATCGTCTTGACGAGTCGCACCGGCGACTGGATCGCCGCCGCGGTGAGCTCCTCCAGTCGCCGCGCGATCCGCCCGAGCTGGTCGGCCGGGACCTGTCCGCCGAGCCACGTGAAGCCGACGATGTCGACGAACGCGACGGCGAGATCCCGCGTCTGCGCGAGCGCGCCAGCGCGCCGCTCGGCCGCGTCGATCGCGGCCCCCCGCAGCAGGTCGCGCAGATGCAGCGCGAAGGCGTGCTCGAGCGCGGGCCCGAGCTGGGGCAGCAGGCCGCGCGTGGCCCGGACGTAGCGGGCGGCGAGCTCGTCCTCCGTGTCGCCGGCCTGCAGGAACGCGCCGCCCACGAGCTGGCGCATCGCGGCGGAGACCTGGGCCATCGCGCGACCGATGACCCGGTTGAGGTCGACGACGTGCTGCTCGCTCAATCCCTGATCGAGGCTCGCCCGCACGCGGTGCGCCATGGCGAGGTCGCTCGCGCCCCAGCGCCGGTCGTCCGGATCGGCCGCCGGCCGGCCCAGCGCGCCGAGCGCCGCCGTGAGCGTCTCGGGATCGAGGCCTGCGGCCGCGGCGAGCTCGCGGGCGCTGTAGCGGTGCTCGCCGCCGAGCAGCCGCTCCACGGGCAGCAGCACGAGCCGGTCCTCGGCGACGGCGCTGCGCAGCTCGTCGAGCCCGACGCCGTCGGCGTGCAGCTCGCTCAGGAGCTTCAGGCGCCCCTCGCGCGCGGCGCCCTCGAGCCCGTCCAGCAGGCCCTCGGCGGCGAAGTCGACCGCTGCGGTCATCGCACGCCGCGCCCCGCGAGCGCTACCTCGGCAGCTTGGCGCGGATCAGCAGGTCACCGATGATCGAGCCGGGCGGCCCGCCCGTGACGACGACGATCGCGGGAAACCACCAGCCCCACAGCTTCTCGATCGCGCCGCGGCCGGTGAGGAAGATGAGCACGAGGAAGCCGATGCCGTGGATCGGCCCGAGGATCTCCTTGTGGACCTCGCTGTCGCTGATCGCGCCGTACACGAGCGGGACGAGCAGCAGCGCGTCGAGCACCGCCACGACGAGCACGATGTTCAGCTGGCGCTTGATCGGGGACGTGTCCACAGCGGGCCGCATCGTAGAGGACATCCGACGGTGCGCGCAGAATCACAACCGATGATCGTCCTCGGCATCGACCCCGGCACAGCAAACACCGGCTACGGCGTCGTCCAGCGCCGGTCCGGGCGCCTCAGCGCGCTCGACGGGGGCGTGATCACGACACGTCCCGAGGCCCCGCCTCAGATCCGCCTCGCGGCGATCCACCGCCGCGTCGGTGAGCTCCTCGACCAGTACAACGTCGCCGTCGTGGCGCTCGAAGACATCTTCTTCGGCCAGAACGCGGGCAGCGCGTTCGCCGTCGGCCAGGCCCGCGGCGCGGTGATGACGGCCGCGGGCGAGCGGCGCCTGGAGGTCCACTCCTACACGCCCCAGCAGATCAAGCACGCCGTCACCGGCAGCGGCCGCGCGGAGAAGGACCAGGTGGCCCGGATGGTCCAGATGCTGCTGTCGCTCGAAGCGCCGCCGCATCCCGATCACGCGGCCGACGCGCTGGCGATCGCCATCTGCCATGCCAACGGCGCCCCGCACGCGGCCGCGGTGGCAGAGGCGCGGGTACTCGTGTGATCGCACTCGTGCGCGGCGAGGTCGCCGTCAGGCGTGCCGATCACGTCGTCGTGCAGACCGGCGGCGTCGGCTACCGGCTCGCCGTCTCGGCCGAGACCCTGCGCAAGACGCCCGCCGTCGGCAGGACGGTCACGCTGCACAGCCATCTCGTCGTGCGCGACGACGCGCTCGCGCTGTATGGCTTCGCCTCCGAGGAGGAGCGCGACCTCTTCCTCGCGCTCATCGGGGTGCAGTCGGTCGGGCCGAAGGTCGCGCTCGCGGTGCTCAGCGGCGGCACGCCGCGCGAGCTCGTCAGCGTCTTGGCATCCGGCGACAGCGCGCGGCTGCAGGCCGTCCCGGGGATCGGCAAGCGCACCGCCGAGCGGATCATCGTCGAGCTGCGCGAGAAGTTCGCCGCCGCCGCCGAGAGCGAGCCCGAGATCGTCATCACGCGCTCAGACGACCCGCGCCGCCTCGCGCGCGACGGGCTCGTCGAGCTCGGCTACACGATCGTCGAGGCCGACGAGCTGCTGCGCGACGCGCCCGACGACGACCCCACGCCCGAGGCGTTCATCGCCTACGCACTGCGCGCGGCCCGGCGGTAAGCGTGGCCGAGATCCGCATCCAGACGCCGCAGCGCCTCGACGACGAGGACGATCTGGACCGCTCGCTGCGCCCGCGCCGCCTGGAGGACTTCGTCGGCCAGCCGTCGCTCAAGGAACAGCTGGCGATCTCGGTGCAGGCCGCGCGCGGCCGCGACGAGGCGCTCGACCACGTCCTGCTCGCCGGGCCTCCCGGCCTCGGCAAGACGACGCTCGCGCAGATCATCGCCAACGAGCTCGATGCGCCGTTCGTGCAGACCGCGGGCCCGGCGCTGGAGCGCAAGGCCGACGTCGCCGCGTTCCTCACCGCGCTCGAGCCGCGCAGCGTCTTCTTCGTCGACGAGATCCACCGCCTCCAACGCGCGCTGGAGGAGACGTTCTATCCCGCGATGGAGGACCGCCAGCTGCCGATCACCGTCGGCCAGGGCGCGGGCGCCCGCGTCGTCACGCTCGAGCTGCCGCCGTTCACCCTCATCGGCGCCACGACCCGCACGGGCCTGCTGACCGCGCCGCTGCGCGACCGCTTCGGCCTGCAGCACCGCCTCGAGCACTACGGCCTGGAGGACCTCACCGAGATCGTCACGCGCTCGGCGCGAATCCTCGACGTCGCGCTGGACCCCGACGGCGCCGGTGCGATCGCGGCCCGCAGCCGCGGCACACCGCGCGTCGCCAACCGCCTGCTCAAGCGCGTGCGCGACTACGCCGAGGTGCGCTTCGGCGGCGTCGTCACGTCCGCGGCCGCCGATGCGGCGCTGGCGCTGCTGGAGATCGACGAGCTCGGCCTCGACCGCCTGGACCGCGAACTGCTGCGCGCACTGTGTGAGAAGTTCGACGGCGGCCCGGTCGGGCTGTCGACCCTCGCGGTCACCGTGGGCGAGGAGCAGGACACGATCGAGGACGTCTACGAGCCCTTCCTGTTGCAGTGCGGGCTGCTCAAGCGCACGCCGCGCGGCCGCGCCGCCACGCGCCGCGCCTTCGCGCACCTCGGTCTGCAGCCGCCCGCCGCGGCTGTCGAGAGCCTGTTCTGAACGGCCGTACCGCATTGAACCGTTCTTAACCAGGGCTTCTCTAGGCTTAGGGCCGCCATGGCTCACCTCTTCATCTGCCCGAACTGCGGGACGCGCACCTCGCAGACCGACCGTACGGCCGGTTTCACGCGTCAAGCAAAGGGCTGTGCGAAATGCGGCTTCGGATTTCTGTTCGAGCTGCTCGACGACTACTACCCGGCGCCGCACGCCGCCTTCTTCGTGTGCGATCACGAGGGGCGCGTGATCGGCTGCGGCCGCGGCTCGTTCGAGCTCACGGGCCTGGACGACGAGCGCGTCATCGGCCGCAAGGTCAACGACGTGCTCGGGCTGAGGTTCGAGGACTCCACCGACCACGTCAGCACCGTCCTGGAGTGGGGCGTGCGGGCGCTCGGCAAGCCGGTGTCGGTGAACGCGGAGGGCGATCTGCCCGCGGATGCCACGGCGGACCTGTTTCCCGCCTACGACGATGACGGTGGCCTGCTGCTGGTGCTCACCCCATCGAAGTAAGGTGACGATAGGCCTCACGTGACAGACCGCCGCCGCAACCTCCTCATCCTGCTGCTCGTCCTTGGGCTCTTGTGTGGGTCGTCCGCCGTCATCGCATCGAAGCCGACGAAGCTCGGCCTCGATCTCCAGGGCGGCGTCGAGCTCGTCTACCAGGCCGAGCCGCGCAAGGGGACGCCGCTGACGCCCGACGCGCTGGACCGCGTCATCGACGTCATGCGCGAGCGCGTGGACCAGCTCGGCGTCGCCGAGCCGAAGATCCAGACGTTCGGCACCGATCAGATCAGCGTCGGGCTGCCCGACGTCACCAACCAGAGCGAGGCGATCCAGCAGGTCGGCACGGTCGCCCAGATGAACTTCTATGACTGGGAGCCGAACGTCATCGGGCCCAGTGGCAACCCCGAACCCGGCGAGGAGTCGGTCACCGGCGGTGCGTCCGCCGGGCGAATCGGGTCGCTGACGCTGTATGACGCGGTGTTGCGGGGCGCGGAGCGCCCGGCCGACCTCGACGGGGACAACTCGCGCGACGGCAGCCTGTTCTACGCCGTCGATCCGGAGGCCAAGAAGGTCTACGGCACGGGTGACGACACGCGCGCCGACGCGCTGAAGCGGATCCCGCTGAAGCTTCGATCGGAGATCGAGGCGAAGGTCTACGAGGTCAAGGAGGGCACGGTCCTCCTGCGCGCCGAGCAGCCCGACGACGCCAAGGGCAAGTCCGACCAGTGGTACGTCCTGCGCGACGACATCACGCTCGAGGGCAAGGAGATCAAGGACCCCGAGCAGCGCTTCGACGACCAGGCCGGCGGCGTGCCGATCGTCTCGTTCAACTTCACCGACAAGGGCCGCAAGATCTGGCGGGACACGACGAAGACGATCGCCGAGCGAGGTCAGCTGTCGGTCGGCGTGCTCGGCGGCGCCGACGAGGAAGCCGCCTTCCAGCACTTCGCGATCGCCCTCGACAACGAGCTGATCTCGACCCCGAGCATCTCCTTCGTCGAATACCCGGAGGGCTTTGACCCGCGCAACGGCTCACAGATCAGCGGCGGCTTCACGATCGACACCGCGCAGGAGCTCGCCAACCTCCTGAAGACCGGCGCGCTGCCGCTGAAGCTCGAGCTCATCTCCAGCTCGCAGGTGTCGGCGACGCTCGGCCAGCAGGCGCTCGATCAGGGCCTGGCGGCGGGCATCGCCGGCTTCATCATCGTCGCGCTCTTCCTGCTCACCTTCTACCGCGTCCTCGGCGTCATCGCGGTCCTCGCGCTCGGCATCTACAGCGTCTACTTCTTCGCCCTGATCAAGCTCATCCCGGTCGTCCTGACCCTGCCGGGCATCGCGGGGCTGATCCTCACGCTGGGGGTGGCCGCTGACGCGAACATCGTGATCTTCGAGCGCGTGAAGGAAGAGGTGCGCGCCGGCAGATCGATCCAGGCCGCCATCTCGGCGGGCTACAAGAAGGGCCTCACGGCGATCATCGACGCGAACGTCGTGACGATCATGGTCGCGTTCATCCTGTTCGTCCTCGCCACCGCGGGGGTCCAGGGATTTGCGCTGACCCTCGGCCTCGGCGTCATCGTCTCGCTGTTCACGGCGGTCGTCGCGACGCAGGCGATCGTCGGCACGATGGGCAAGTCGCGCCTGCTGCAGAAGCCGTCGGCGCTCGGCGCCGGCAAGCCCAAGGGCGACCGCCTCCGCCTGGATTACATGGGCTACTCGAAGTACTTCTTCAGTGCCTCCGGGCTGATCCTCGTCGTGTGCGCGCTCGCGCTCGGCGCCAACGGGATCAACTTCGGAATCGACTTCGAGTCCGGCAGCCGGATCAGCGTCGCGCTCAAGCAGCAGGCCGACGAGGGCGACATCCGCGCGGTGCTCGCGGATGCCGGCAAGCCGCAGGCCGAGATCCAGCGCGTCGAGGACGAGGGACCGGGCGTCTCGAAGTTCCAGATCTCGACCGAGACGCTCAAGACGCCCGAGGTCGACAAGATCACCGGCGACCTGTCCGAAAAGTTCGGCTTCGCGCGCCCGCCGAACTCCCAGAACATCGGGCCGACGTTCGGTGAGACGGTCGCCAACTCGGCGATCGTCGCGATCATCGCGTCGCTGATCGTCATCTCGGCGTACATCGCGCTGCGGTTCGAGGCCAAGTACGCGGTCCCGGTGCTCATCGCCGTGATGCACGACATCCTCATCACAGCGGGCGTCTACGCGCTCGTCGGCCAGGAGGTGACGACGGCGACGGTCGCGGCGTTGCTCACGGTCTTAGGTTTCTCCCTCTACGACACGATCATCGTGTTCGACCGAATCAGAGAGAACGTCCCGCGCATGCCGCGGGCGGCCTTCACGCAGATCGTCAACCGCTCGATGTCCGAGGTCATCGTGCGATCGCTGGCGACGAGCTTCTGCTCCGTGCTGCCGGTGATGTCGCTCATGCTCTTCGGCGGCGACACGCTGCGCGACTTCGCGTTCGCACTGCTCGTCGGCACGATCTCGGGTACGTACTCCTCGGTGTTCATCGCCGGCCCGGTGCTGACGGCGTGGAAGGAGCGCGAGCCGGTCTATCGCCGCCGCGCCGCGCATATCGCGCAGGAGAACGGCGGCGTCGTGCCGGCGTATGCGACCGCGTCCGGCGGCGAGCCCGTGGACATCGACCCCGACAAGAAGCGGCGCATGCGCCACAAGGAGCGGATCACCGCCCCCGACGACCCGGAGCGCGAGGTCTCGCGCGAGGAGTTCGAGGAGCTCGTCGCCGACCTGCACGTCGATCCCACGCCGAAGCGCAAGGGCCGTGCCGCGGTGATCGACGAGCCCGAGCACGCGGTCGCGCCGCGGCGCTCGAAGACGAAGACGGCGGCGCCGCAGAAGGCACAGCAGCCGAAGCCTGCCGCGCCGCCGGAGCCTGACGCGGCGGCCGACGCCACGCCGGAGGAGGCCGTCATGCCCAGGCGCGTCGAGCCGAGCCGCAGTCCACGCAAGGCCGGCGGCGGCTCGGCCTCTCGGCGCAAGGGCAAGCACGGGAGGAAGCGCTAGTGCTCCGTCCGGCAACCCCATGCACCGTCGGACCGGCTCACTGGAGCAGACACTGATGGGCGCCCTCGGCTGGACCATGATGGGCCTCGCCCTGTGGCATTTCACGATCTTCCTGCCCGACCGCTGCTGGGGCGGCATCATCGGCGCGTTCCTCGGGTCGGTCTTCGGGGCGATCCTGTTCGGCCTCGTCATCCACGGCTTCAACGTCCCCGGCCGCGACGACACCGATCTCATCACGGTGCTCGAAGCGGTACCCGGAGCGATCCTCGGGTGGGCGTTCTTCTACTGGCTCGGAGTTCGCCAGGAGAAGAAGCACGAGATCGAGCTCGGAGACCTGGCACCCGAATAGCGCCGGCCTCCGGTCGCGCAGGGCGGCGGTGGGTTACCGCGACGAGCGTGCAGCTCGTCGCATGGTCCTCAGGGCCGCGGCGAGCGTCGGGCAGGCGGATGACCGGGCGCGATTGATCGGCGGCAGGCGCCGGATCCGGTTGGCGCCGATGACCTTGCCGTTCTTCGAGCGGCAGCCACCGACGAGCAGGCGTTCGCCGGCACCGAAATACGGCATTCCCGCCACGCGCCGCGCACGCACGCGCGTGGACGCACGCACCCGGATGTCCACCTCGACGCCAGGCACCGTGAAGAGGGCGAACCGCATCACTCCGGGCTGCCAGCGCGTGTGTCCTCGTAGGACCGTCGGCGCGGCACGTGCAGATGTCAACAGCATCGCTAAAGGACGAGGGTTCGGATGGGCTCGGAAGGAACACGGAGAGTTCCAAGTGATCATGAGTTCGCAGTTGAGCGTCATGTAGACGTCGAACTGCGAACTCGGCGACCATTGGCCGGGTGACCTGCTGACGGGCGTGGATGTCGACGTTGCTGCCCATGGCGCTGCATAGGCGACACGCACGGCCTGGGACCGCCCAGTTCGGGTCGCGGCCGAATGAGGACGACTTTGCCTCGTCACCTGGAGTAAAGCGGGGACGCACTAGACGTCGAACTGCGAACTCGTCGCGTTCGGATCATGCGTTCGCAGTTTCTCCGCCCATACGAGTGAAAGTGCGAACTCGTGACCTGTCGGCGCTCTCGCGTCCCTGCCGAGCCACCCGAACCTGACGTCCTTATCGATGCTGTTCGCCGGACTCGCCGCGCGACCCATGGAGCAAGCCGGACACGGCCGCGCACGTCATTCCCTTGCGGATGCTGTTCGCGTGAGGCGCCGCGCGGCCGGATAGGCGCACTGCGCTCCCCGGTGGTTCCGTCCCGCGCGGGCCGTACGTTGGGTCCGTGACCGCGCCACCAGCACGCCCCGAGATCGCGCCGTGCGACGTCGCGGCCACGCTCGCGCTCGAGCGGGATCTGCAGATCAGCCATGTGCTGGCGCAGGTCCTCGTCCGCCGCGGCCTGAGCGACCCGGACGCGGCGCGCGCATGGCTCGCCGCAGACGAGCAGCACGATCCGTCGCAGTTCGCCGGCATCGACGAGGCGTGCCGGGTCATCCTCGGCCACGCGCGCGCCGGGACTCAGATCACGATCCACGGCGACTACGACGTCGACGGCGTCGCCTCGACGGCGATCCTCGTCGGCACGCTGCGGTCGCTGGGCGCGGACGTCGACTGGTTTCTGCCCGGCCGCGGCGAGGATGGCTACGGGCTCTCACACGCGACCGTGCAGCGGCTGGCGCAGCGCGGCACGCGCCTGCTGATCACCGCCGACTGCGCGATCACCGCGGTCGACGAGGTCGCCGCGGCGACCGCCGCCGGCCTGGATGTCGTCGTCACCGACCATCACACGCCGCGCTCGGACGGCGTGCTGCCTGACGCGCCGATCGTGCACCCGGCGCTGTCGGGCTACCCGTGCGCCGATCTGTGCGCCGCCGGCGTCGCGTACAAGCTCGCGGGCGCGCTGCTGCATGCCGCGGGCCGGGACCCGGCCGGCGCCGACGCCGACCTCGACCTCGTCGCGCTCGCCACGGTCGCCGACTGCGTGGCGCTGCGCGGGGAGAACCGGCGTCTCGTGCGCGCCGGCCTGCGTGCGCTCGCGGCGACCACACGGCCGGGGCTGCGGGCGCTGATGAAGGTCGGGCAGGTCGACCCGGCCCGGATCGACGCGCGCGCGATCGGCTTCCGGCTGGCTCCGCGCATCAACGCCGCCGGGCGCCTGGAGCGCGCCGACGCCGGGCTCGAACTGCTCCTCACCGGCGATGACGAGCGCGCCGCGCAGATCGCCGAGGAGCTCGACCGGCTCAACGGCGAGCGCCGCCACACCGAGACGCGGATCCTCTTCGAGGCCGAGGCGCAGGTCGCCGCGGCGGGCGAGCGCGCGGCGTACGTGCTCGCGGGCGAGGGCTGGCACAAGGGGGTCATCGGGATCGTCGCGTCACGGATCGCCGAGCGCCATCACCGCCCGACGGTGCTCGTCGCGCTCGATCCTGAAACTGGCCGTGGGACGGGGTCGGGCCGCTCGATCGCGGCGTTCGACCTCCTCGGCGGCTTCGACGCCGCCGCCGACCACCTCGCGCGCCACGGCGGCCACCGCGCGGCCGCCGGGTGCGAAGTGCTCGCGTCGGAGCTGGAGGCGTTCCGCGCCGCCTTCGAGGCCCACGCCGCGGCCGTCCTGACGCCCGGCGACCTCGTGCCGACCGAGCGCGTCGACGCCGTCGTCTCCGGCGACGAGCTCGGCACGTCGCTCGCCGAGGAGCTCGCGCGGCTGGAGCCATTCGGGATCGCCAACCCGTCCGTGTCGCTGCTCGTGCCCGCCGCGCGCCTCAGCGACCAGCGCCCGATGGGCGAGGGCAAGCATGTGCGCTTCACGCTGAGCTCGGGCGGCGCGGGCTCGCGCGCCGTCGCCTTCGGCGTCTCGAAGGTCGACGAGGACGGGCCGATCGACGCCATCGTCGAACTCGAGCTCAACGAGTGGAACGGCAGCGTCGAGCCGCGCGTCCGGCTGCGCTTTGCGCGGCGCAGCGAGCCGCTCCCGATCACGGTCGTGGGCGAGCCGGAGGACTATCTCGCGGTCGCGTTCGCGGAGCTTGACGCGCCGCTTCACATCCCGGACGCCGCCGCGGCGCGGGGGTCCGCCGCCGCGCGCGTCGCCGCCGCGCCGAGCGCGCAGATCCGCGACCGCCGCGACCGCGGAATCGCCGGCACGATCGGCGCGCTCGTCGCATCCGGCGAGCCCGTGCTCGTCGTCGCCGCCGACGCGCGCCTGCGTGCCAAACACCTCGCGCCGATCCTCGGCGGCTTCGCCCTGTGCTCGCACGCGGCGCTCGCGCACGACCCGTCGCTGGCCGGCGCGGACACCCATGTCGTCATGCTCGATCCGCCCGCCGGGCCAATCCGTCCGCACGGATGCAAGACGCATCTGGCATGGGGTCAGCCTGAGCTACGCTTCGCCGAGCAAATTCATGAGCGTGAGTACGCCCTTCGTGCTCCGCTCACCGCGACCTACCGGGCCCTTCGAGGAGCGGGCGGCGCGGCGGGCGAGGAGCTCGAGGCGCTGCTTCGCGGCGACCCACAGATGCCACGGCCGGCAGCGCTGGCCGGCCGTCTGCTGAGGGTTCTCGCAGAGCTTCGCCTCGTCAGCCTCGACCCGGACCGCAGGACCCTGGCGGTCCCGGAGGCCGAGCGCACCGCGCTCGAGCGTTCTGAGGCGTACCAGGCATATGAGCGGCGACACGAGGACGGACGCAGATTCCTGACCAAGGCGACAGCAAGGGCGGCGTAAGGGCTCCCGCGCGTCAGCGTGTCGGGCCGGCGCGCCGCGCGCCGGTCGACGAGGTCAGCGCTGACCACCATCCGGAGGTCACGCGCGCCGATCTCACCGAGCTCGAGCGCAGTCTGCTGTCGGACGTCTTCGCGATCGTCGAGGAACACGCCGACGCGTCGGTCATCGAGATCGACCGCAAGGAGGTCGAGCAGGCGTTCGTCTTCGCGTGCGAGCACCACGTCGACCAGCGCCGCATGTCGGGCGAGGAGTTCATCATCCATCCCGTCGGCGTGGCGAAGATCTGCGCGGGCATGCGCCTGGACACCGAGACGCTGTGCGCGGCGCTGCTGCACGACACCGTCGAGGACACGTCCGCGTCGCTGGCGGAGGTGCGCCACGGGTTCGGCGACGAGATCGCCAACCTCGTCGACGGCGTCACGAAGCTGACCGGGATCGTCTTTCAGTCGCGCGACGAGGCGCAGGCCGAGAACTACCGCAAGATGATGGTCGCGATGGCCAACGACGTTCGGGTCATCCTCATCAAGCTCGCCGATCGCCTGCACAACATGCGCACGATCGACCACATGCCCAAGCAGAAGCAGATCGACAAGGCGAAGGAGACCCTGGAGATCTACGCGCCGATCGCGCACCGCCTCGGCATCCACGCGATCAAGTGGGAGCTCGAGGACCTCGCGTTCGCGTCGCTTCACCCGCGCAAGTACCAGGAGATCAAGGGCCTCGTCAACCAGCAGCGCACGGAGCGCGAGACGTACGTCGAGAAGGCCGGCGCCTACCTGCTGCGCGAACTGCAGGCGCTCGGCATCGAGGCCGACATCTCCGGGCGCGCCAAGCACTTCTACTCGATCTATTCGAAGATGACGAAGAAGGGTCGCGAGTTCAACGAGATCTACGACCTCACCGCCATGCGCGTGATCGTCGACTCGGTGAAGGACTGCTACGGCGCCGTCGGCGTCGTGCACTCGCTGTGGAAGCCGCTGCCCGGGCGCTTCAAGGACTTCATCGCGATGCCGAAGTTCAACATGTACCAGTCCCTGCACACGACGGTGATCGGGCCCGAGGGACTGCCGCTGGAGATCCAGATCCGTACCAAGGACATGCAGGACATGGCGGAGTTCGGCGTCGCCGCACACTGGATCTACAAGGGCGACGGCAAGGCGGGGCCGGCCTCCGACGGCGACGCGAAGCTCAAGTGGCTGCGCTCGATGCTCGACTGGCAGCAGGAGACGTCGGACCCCAAGGAGTTCATGGACGCCCTGAAGGTCGACCTCATCGAGGACGAGGTCTACGTCTTCACGCCGAAGGGCGAGGTGAAGAACCTCGCCGCGGGCGCGACGCCGCTGGACTTCGCCTACGAGGTCCACACGGACGTCGGGCACCGCTGCGTCGGCGCGAAGGTCAACGGCAAGATGGTGCCGCTGCACTACGTCCTGAAGTCCGGTGACATCGTCGAGGTCATGACGGCCAACCGCGAGCGCGGCCCGTCACGCGACTGGCTCGCCGTCGTGCGCACGACGCGGGCGCGCAACAAGATCAAGCAGTGGTTCAAGGCCGAGTCGCGCGTCGACACCGAGCACGCGGGTCGCGAGATCCTCCACGAGCAGCTCAAGAAGCAGGGGCTGCCCGCGCAGAAGGTCGTCTCCTCGCCGCTGCTGGCGGACGTGATTCGCGAGATGGGCTTCAAGAAGGCCGACGACTTCTACATCGCGCTCGGCGGCGCGAAGGTGTCGGCGAAGGTCGTCGTCAACAAGGTCATGCAGCGCCTCAAGCAGGGCGAGGCGGCCGAGGGTGAGGCGCGGACCGTCGCCCAGGACATGCTGTCCACCCGGCGCCAGCGCCGCCAGCCGACGAGCACGTCGTCGCAGTACGGCATCAGCGTCGAGGGCGTCGACGACGTCATGCTGCGCCTCGCCAAGTGCTGTCGTCCGGTGCCCGGCGATCCGATCGTCGGCTACATCTCGCTCGGGCGCGGCATCACGATCCACCGCGAGGACTGCCCGAACGCCGTCGCCCTCGGCAAGGCCCCCGACCGCTTTACGCCGGTGAGCTGGGAGGGCGAACACGAGACGTCGTTCAAGGTCGAGCTCCAGGTCGACGCGTGGGATCGCCACCGCCTGCTCGAGGACCTCTCGCGGACGTTCGCCGAGGCCGGCATCAACATCGTCGAGGCGCGCTGCGTCGTCCAGCATCCGATGGTCCAGAACTGGTTCGTCGTCGAGGTGGGGGACACCCACGTGCTCAAGGCGACGATCAACCGCCTGCGCAACATCGATTCGGTGTTCGACGCCTACCGGGTCACGCCCGGCGCCGGCTGATCTGAGCGTCGACCCGCGCCAGGTTGGCGCCCGCAGCGAACCCCACCCGTCGCAGCCGCGAACTCCTTGACGACTTGCCAACAAGACCGTCGCCGGCCGCCGCCGGGCCCGCCACCGGCGACCTCTACGGCGTCGGCAGCGACAGCGTCGTCTACCGCGTCAACCCCATGACCGCCATCGCGGTGCCCGAGTCGCTGCTGGGGTTCGCGCCCGGGCTCAGCGGCGCGTCGTTCGGCGTCGACTTGCACCCGGTCTCCGACCGCATCCGCCTGACGAGCGACACCGGCCAGAACCTGCGCCTGCATCCGGACGACGGCAACGTCGTGGGGGAGGACGGGAACCTCAACCCCGGCATGCCGCAGATCGTGGGCTCGGCCTACACGCACTCTCGTTCCGGGCGGCCAGGCCGGCGATGACGACGCTCTACGCGCTCGATGGTGCCGACCGGCTCTGCGTCCAGGCTCCGCCGAACGACGGGACGCTCGCCGGCTGCAGGAGCAGCGCGATCGACGTCACGTCCACCACCGGGTCGACATCGCGGGCGCCGACACGAAGAACGTCGGCTTCTTCGCCACGACCGCGCCGGGCGGAACGGGCGCCGAGCTGTGGCGCTTGAACCTCGCCACGGCCAAGACGCGCTACCTGGGCAGGATCGGCAAGCGCGGTGCGGCGGTGACCGGGCTGGCGGCCGTGCAAGACAACCGCTGAGCGCGCGTCAGAACGCGCGGCGCCCGAGCTCGACGAGGCTCACGAGCCGGCGCCCGCCGGCGAACACGCATTGGGAGCGCAGCGCCGACCACAGGCCGATCTGGTCGGCCAGGCCGGAGTCGATGCCGACGATGCGGTGGCTGCCCTCGATCCAGCCAAACAGCGGCGCGCCCGACCAGCCGATTTCCGTGAACGGCGCGGTGTGCAGCTCGAGGCCGTCCCCGACGGCGATGACGTCCTCGACCGAGGCGAATGCGTCAACGATCGGCCGATCGGCGGGCGCGGGATACCCGACGCTGCTCAGCGGCTGGTGGGAGTAGTCGAAGTCGTCGGCGAAGCAGTGCACGCCCATCCAGCCCGTGAGCCGCCCGAGCGAGCGGTAGAGCTTGCAGGCGACGATGTCTGCGCCCGTGACGCGGCTGCCGTCGTGCGCCGAGCCGACGAAGCACTCGACGTACGAGTCGCCGTACGGGCCGACGCCTCCGCGCGAGCCCGGCACGAAGCGCATCCACCACGTCCCCGGGAACTGGCCCCACGGCGCGACGTGACTCGCGGTGAGCAGGATGTTCTCGCCGACGAGCACGCCGGTCGCGGTGTAGATCGGCTTGTCGTAGTTCTTCGTGTCCCCGACGGTCACCTCGCCGATCGTGACCCAGGGAAAGCCGCGGTCCAGCAGCTCAAGGCGACGGGCCGACGACGGCGCCAGCCGCGGGACGACGGCGAGGTCCTGCCACGGCGGGCGGTGCGCGGCGTAGCCGGTCACCTCACTGTCCTGCAGCCCACCCGGCTCGAGCCAGTGGTGCGTCTGGCCCTGCCGCGCACACTCACCGCGAGTGAGCGCCTGGATCAGTGTCTCCGGGACGGTCTCGCTCGCCGGCACGCGGTTCGCGGGCATGATGGCGGTCACGCTGCGCGTGACCGTACACCGGCAGGCCTTGGTGCTGACCTTAGACGTAGGAGATGAACTCGAGCAGCGTGCCGTCCGGGTCACGGAAGTAGACGCTCAGGCCCTGGCCCCGCGCGCCGACGCGCTCGACCGGTCCCTCGATCACCTCGACCCCGCAGCGCTCCAGGTGCGCGGCGGCGGCGGAGATCGGGCCGTCCCACTCAAAGCACAGGTCGCCACTGCCCGGCAGCGGCACGTTGGCGGGCAGCGGCTGTGGCGTGGACCCCGGCCCGTGCACGTTGAGCTGGGCGTTGGCGAGCACATACGCCCGGCGGCCGAACGGCAGATCGCGAACGGTCGCCCCGACTACGTCGCCGTAGAACGCGTCGGAGCGCTCCCAGTCGCAGACGCGCAGCACGCAGTGATCAAGCCGCGTCACTGAAAGAAGAACGAGCGCTCGCCGCTGGCGGGCACGAGGTCGGTGAGCCATGTGGCATCAGGATCAAAGCGCGCGAAGAACGGCCGGTCGACCCATGCGGGCTCGCGCGCCTGCAGGAAGCGCAGGCAGAAGACCCGCTCGCCGGCGAGCTCGGCGATGCCGTCGACGACGACCTTGCCGGCGGTCGCGGACATGACCGGTCCGCGCACCGTCCGGGCCAGCCCCGGCAGCGACCGGTAGGCCTCGCGGAAGATCTCGTGCGCGCGCACGAGCGGGACGTTGAAGAGCCACTGCGGCCCGGTGTCGCGCTCGACGAACATGTAGTACGGCGTGCAGCCGTGATTGAGCTCGGCTGTCCACAGCGCGTTCCAGGTCTCCGGCGCGTCGTTGACCCCGCGGATGAGCGGCGCCTGGCAGTAGATCCGCGCGCCCGTCGACAGCACCCGCCGCACCGCCGCCTGCGCGGTCGGCGTCGACAGCTCGCGCGGGTGGGAGTAGTGGACCATCAGCGCGAGCTGCTTGCCCGCCGCCACGACGCGCGCAAAGAGCGCGAGCAGCGCGTCGGAGTCCGTGTCGGAGACCAGCCGGTGCGGCCAGTACGCGGGCGCCTTGGTGCCGATGCGAATCGTCCGCACGCTCTCGAGCTCGGGCGCGAGCAGCGCCTCGACATAGCGCGCCAGCATCGACGTGCGCATGATCAGCGGGTCGCCGCCGGTGATGAGCACGTCGCTGACCTGCGGATGCGCGCGCAGGTAGCGCGTCAGCGTCGACGCGTCGCGCTCGGCGAACTTCAGATCCGGATCGCCCACGAACTGCGGCCAGCGAAAGCAGTACGAGCAGTACGCGTGGCATGTCTGCCCCGCAGCGGGGAAGAAGAGCACCGTGGCGGCGTACTTGTGCTGCAGCCCGCGCGACTCGTCGGTCGGCTGGTTGAGCTCGCGCTGCCCGCTTGGATGCGGGTTGAGGTCCATGCGGATGGCTCGCGCGGCCGCGGCCATCTCCTCGCGCGGGGCATCCGCGCGCACGAGCGCGAGCATGCGCTCGCGGTCGGGCGCACGCAGGGCGTCGGCCTGCGGGAACGTGAGGCGGTAGATCGGATCGTCGGGAACATCCGCCCAGGCGATGAGCTCGTCGAGCACGTAGCGGTTGACCCGGAACGGCAGCACCGCCGCCACCGCGCGGATCTCATCCAGGCGGTCGGCATCGAGGCCGTATCGGTCGGCGATGTCGTCGAGCTGGTCGACGCCCAGCGCGCGGTACTTCGGCGCACCGGGCAGGCCGGCTGCGTCCAGCGGCGACGACCTGAAGGCCCTCTCCTCAACACTGCTCATAACCCGTTCCCTCTCCTCGCAGGGTGCGCTTCCCCAAGCGCAGCGCGAGCGTATTAGGCTGCCTAAAGGCAGCTGTAACGGCTTACGCGACGACCGACAGAGCCGCCGGGCGCAGGCCGAAGACGGCCGCGGTGACGTCACCGATGTGATCGCCGTCGACGTGCAGCGGGATGGGCCGGCCGTCGGCGGACTCGCAGCGCAGCTCGGTGACGCCGGCGAAGTGGTGGATCTGGCGGTGGCCGATGACGCTGCGCCGCGCGGAGAGCAGCCGCGCCATGATCGTCGGTACGTCCCAGGGACGCGCGCCGCGCAGCGCGACCCCGGCAAGCGATCCGCTGTCGAGCGCTGCGCCCTCCGCGACGCGGATCGGCTTCTCGTCGAGGTACGTGAACGGGTCGCCGTTCTGCACGAGCGTCGTGATCGCGCGGACGGTCGCGCCGCCGACGTGCACGTCCATCCGCGGCGGGTTGACGATGTACTCGCGCATCACCGTCTCGACCGCGCAGTAGACGAAGTACACGTCGCTCATCCGCGACGCCTTGAGCTTGAGGTTGCGGTCGATGCGCTTGGCGACGCTCGCGTCCAGGCCGAAGCCGCTGGAGTACGTGAAGGCGCGCCCGTTGGCGACGCCGAGATCGATCTTGCGCGGCCGCCAGTCGTCGGCCAGGCGCAGCAGGTGCTCGGTGGCGTCGACGATGTCGCCGGGGATCCCGAGCATCTTGCACAGGACGTTCGTGGCGCCGCCCGGCAGGCAGCTCATCGGCGTGTTCGACCCGGCGAGGCCGTTGGCGACCTCGTTGACGGTCCCGTCGCCGCCGAAGGACACGACGACGTCGTAGCCCTCGTGCGCCGCCTCGCGCACGATGTCGGTGGCGTGGTTGGGGCTCTGCGTGTCGACCGCCTCGACCTCGTAGCGCCCGGCGAGCGCCGAGACGACGAGGTTGCGCAGCTCGGCCGACACCGTCGAGGCGAACGGGTTGACGATGATGAGCATCCGGCGGCGCTGCGCCGGATCGGCGAGCGCCAGGGTGTCCGCCAGCCGCTCGAGCGGCTCGTCGACCGTCACAGCCAGCCGCGACTGCGGAAGAAGCCGAGCATGCCGGCGAGCAGCGCGACCATCGAGCCGACGATGATCCAGAACGCCGCGCTCGAGCCCTCGCCGGGGATCACGACGTTCATGCCCCACAGGCTCGCGATGAGCGTCAGCGGCAGGACGACGACGCTGATCGCCGTCAGCGCGCGCAGCACGTCGTTGACGCGGTGTGACAGGACCGACTCGTTGGTGGACTCGAGGCCCTCGACGACCTCCTTGAAGTTCTCGAGCATGTCCCAGATGCGCTCGGACGCGTCGTTGATGTCGTCGAAGTAGATGTCCAGGCCCTCGGGGATGTAGCGCTTCGTGCGCTCGAGGTCCTGCAGCGCCGTGCGCTGCGGGCGGACGATCTTGCGGAAGTTGATGATCTCCTGCTTGACGTTTGAGATGTCGCGCACGATCTCGCCCGAGCGGCCCTCGAAGATCTCGTCCTCGAGCACCTCGAGCTTGTTGCCCATCTTGGCGAGCATCGGGAACGACGCGTCGACGCAGTCGTCGACGATCTTGTAGAGCAGGTAGCCCGGGCCCTTGGCGAAGAGGCTGTCGCGGAACTCGTCGCTCGCGCGGCAGCGCTCGAAGAGGTACTCCAGCGGCTGGATCGGCTCGTTGGGCAGGGTGATGACGAAATCCGGGCCGACGAACATGTCGAGCTCGGCGGCGTTCAGTCGCCCGACGGCCTTGTCGAAGCGCGGGAAGTGCAGGACGACGAAGAGGTAGTCGTCGTACTCGTCGACCTTGGGCCGCTGGTTGCGCGAGGCGACGTCCTCGTAGTCCAGCGGGTGAAATTCGAAGTGCTCCTCGAGCCATGCGCGGTCCGCCGGCGTGGGGCGCTCGATGTGCAGCCAGCGCAGCCCGGAACCCTCGACGACCTCGACATTCGGGGTCGGTGCATCAATCTCCGGGGGGCCCGTGACGGGGCCGCGTCCCCGTGCGGGACGTCCGAATCGTGGCTTGGGAAGGTTGGGCATGGCGCTTGATATTGTGCCCTGCCAGAGCTGGACACATCCAGAGGGGTGGAGGGACAGGCCCTTTGAAGCCCCGGCAACCATTCCGCTTCGGCGAAAACGGTGCCAATTCCTGTCAGATGTGGCACGGGCATTCCCGCCTTCGCCACAAGTTCTAGGCGGAGGTTTCAACGAGATGGCCGCAAAGCAGCTTCAGTGCAGAGAATGTGCAGCCGAATATCCGCTCGAAGCGCGTTACGTGTGCTCGCGGTGCTTCGGCCCCTTGGAGGTCGCCTACGAGCATGAGCGCGAGTCCGACGTGGGTGAGCTGCGCCGGCGCATTCAGGGCGGCCCGCAGAACATCTGGCGCTACCACGACTTCCTGCCGCTCGAGGGCGCGCAGCCTCGTGCCCGCACAGGCCTTCCGGCCGGCTGCACGCCGCTGATCCGCGCCGACCGGCTCGCCGAGCGGCTCGGGCTCAAGGAGGTGTGGGTCAAGAACGACGCCGCCAACCCGACGCATTCCTTCAAGGACCGCGTCGTGTCGGTCGCGGCCACCCGCGCCCGCGAGCTCGGCTTCGACACGCTGGCGTGCGCATCGACCGGCAACCTGGCCAACTCGGTCGCCGCTCACGGCGCGGCGCTCGGGATGGAGTCCTATGTCCTCATCCCGTATGACCTCGAGGAGCAGAAGATCCTCGCCACCGGCGTGTACGGCACGAACGTGGTAAAGGTGCGCGGCAACTACGACGACGTCAACCGTCTGTGCACCGAGCTGTCGGGCGACCGCGAGAACTGGGCTTTCGTGAACATCAACATGCGCCCGTACTACAGCGAGGGGTCCAAGACCGTCGCCTACGAGATCGCCGAGCAGCTCGGCTGGGAGCTGCCGGACCGCTGCATCGTCCCGATCGCCTCGGGCTCGCTGTACACGAAGATCGCCAAGGGCTTTGCGGAGTTCATCGAGATCGGCCTGCTCGACGGCGACATCCCGACGATGAACGGTGCGCAGGCGCTTGGCTGCTCGCCCGTGGCGACGGCGTTCGCCGCCGGTGCCGACGTGTGCCGGCCGGTCAAGCCGAACACGATCGCCAAGTCGCTGGCGATCGGCAATCCCGCCGACGGCCCGTACGCGCTGGATCTCGCGCGCGCCACCGGCGGCTCGATCGACTCGGTCACCGATCAGCAGATCCGCGCCGGCATCCGCCTGCTGGCCGAGACGACCGGCGTGTTCACCGAGACGGCGGGCGGCGTGACGACCGCCGTGCTCCAGCAGCTCGCCGAGCGCGGCGAGATCGATCCTGGCGAGCGCGTCGTGCTCGTCATCACGGGCGAGGGCCTGAAGACGCTCGACGCCGTGCGCCACTCGTTCCCCGATGTCGAGGTCGACCCGAACATCGACTCGTTCGAGGAAATGTTCGGCACGCCGGTGACGGCGTAGGGTTCGGCACAGTGGCGATCACGATCAAGCTCCCCACCCAGCTGCGCGACGCCGCCGGCGGCGCCGCGTCGCTAAAGGCCGACGGCACGACCGTCGGCGAGGCACTCGAGTCGCTGTTCAGCGAGCACGGCGAGCTGCGCGACCGCCTCTACCAGGACGGCGACCTGCGCCGCTTCGTCAACGTCTACCTCGGCGGCGAGGACATCCGCTTCCTCGACGGCCTCGCGACCGAAGTGCCCGACGGCGGCGAGCTGACGATCCTGCCGGCTGTGGCCGGCGGGTAGCTCTACTGAAATTCGTCGTATTGGGGTGCGGAACCTTGCGGCAATGAACCCCGAGACCTATGGTTGAAGCTGACGACAGGAGGGGCGGCATTGGAGCGCCTTCGACAGCGTCGGGCATTGGACAGGCCCCGGTACGCGGTGGTCCTGTCGCTGACCGGCCTCGTGAGCCTGCTCGGCCTCGCCGGGAACGGCACGGGCATGACCGGCGGCACCGGCGAGGCATCCGCCGCAGCGGCCGTCCCTACGGCGGGGACATTGCGGCTGTCGGTTCGCCCCGGCACGACGCAGGTCGGCGTGCGAACGCGCTTTCGGATTCGCGTCACGACCGGGGTTGCGGGGGCGGCGCGTGCGGTGAGGTGGGCCAGGGTCAGCTTCGCCGGGCGCGTGGCGCGGACCAACAGCCGGGGTCGCGTGACGTTCGTGCGGAGCCTGCGCCGGGCCGGCAGTTACCGCGTGCGGACGAGCCGCCCAGGCTTCCGCAGTAAGACGGCGCGCGTTCGAGTCCGCCCGGCCGCGTGCAGCGGCCGCCGCGTCGAGCGGAACGCCGGCTGCCGGACCGGCGGCAGCAGTAGCGGCGTTGCCCGTGGGGATTTCAACGGCGACGGCTTCGGGGACCTGGCCATCGGGACCCCCTCGGAGGACGTGGTCGTTGCCCCGTTCATCGCTCCCAACGTCGGCCAGGTCTCGATCCTGTACGGCACGAGCACCGGCCTACTCGACACCGGAAATCAGATCTTCAACCAGAACAGCCCGGGCATCGCCGATGCGGCAGAGCCGAACGACCGGTTCGGGGACGCGCTGGCGGCGGGGGACTTCGATGGCGACGGGCGCTCCGACCTGGCGATTGGCGTTCCCGGGGAGGACATCGGCGCGATCACCGATGCGGGCGCGGTGAGCGTGCTGTACGGAACGGCCGCCGGCCTGTCCTCGGCCCGCAACCAGTTCTTGCATCAGGACACCCTCGGAATCCTCGACCCGGCCGAGACGGGCGACTCCTTCGGCGAGTCGCTCGCGTGGGGCAACTTTGGGCGCGGGCTGCAGGGCGACCTCGTGATCGGCATCCCCCTGGAAGAGTCGGTCTCGAGCGCTTCGAATGCGGGGTTCATCGCTGTGCTCTATGGCTCGAGCACCGGGCTGATCACCACCGGGAACCAGTTCTTCTCACAGGGCGGGACCGGGGACGCCGCTGGCGAGACGGGCGACACATATGGCGCGACGGTCGCGGCCGCCAACTTCGGCAGGAGCGCTGAGGCAGACATCGCGGTTGGCGCTCCGCTGGAGGATCGCGGCTCGTTCGTCGACGTCGGCGCCGTCCGCATCGTCTACGGCTCGCCCAACGGACTGGTCACGCCCGGCGACCAGTTCCTCTTTCAGCCCGGGACCGTCACCGAGTTCGACCAGAACGACCGCTTCGGCAGCGCGCTCGCGGGCGGCGACTTCGATGCGAACGGCAGCGCCGATCTGGCGGTGGGCGTCCCGAGGGAGGACGTGGGCGACGACGACAACGCCGGGCAGGTGAACATTCTCTTCGGCTCGAGTACCGGCATCAGCTCGGGCAGCCAGGTCCTGACCCAGGACACGACAAGCGTGCCCGGGGACACCGAGGGGGACGACCGCTTCGGGGAGGCGCTGGCCGCCACCAATCTCGGCAACGGCGCAGCGGCGGACCTTGCCGTCGGCTCGCCCGGTGAGGACAGTCGCACGTCGCTCAGCGCCATCGAGGCCAGCAATGTCGGATCGGTGACGGTTCTCTACGGAACCGGGGCAGGTATTTCCGGCGCCGGCAGCCAGAGCTTCAACGAGGACAGCGATGGCGTCCCTGGAGGTATCCACGGCAACGATGGGTTCGGGTCGGCGCTCACGGCCTGGAACTTTGGTGCCAGCCCTGAAGGCGATCTCGCTGTCGGCGTGCCCGGCGAGGACGTGGGCGACGCGGACGATGCCGGGTCCGTCAATGTGCTGTACGGATCCTCTTCCGGCTTGAGAGGTCCCGGCAGTCAACGCTGGACGCAGGACAGCCCGGGCGTGCTCGATGCGTCGGAGGCCGGCGATCGGTTCGGAGCCGCCCTGTACTGACGGCTGCCTAGCTTTCCGCCTGGTCGAACAGCAATCTATGGAGAGGTCTCGAGCGAAGCCTCGGCGGGCGGTTTCGGCCGTTGCGAGCCACGAGTTCGCGGTTTCATGGCCATACGAGGAGAAACTGCGAACGCGTCGTCCGGCACGCGCAGCGCGACCCTCCGCGCGAGCCGACTGCGAGCATATGGCGCTGTGGCGCAAGATCAATTGAAGGAATACCGGCGCAAGCGCGACGCGGCCACACCCGAGCCGACGGGCGACGCCGCGTCCGCGACCAACGGCGAGGGCAACCGCTTCGTCGTCCAGGAGCACCACGCCACCCGACTGCATTGGGACCTGCGCCTGGAGAAGGACGGCGTCGCCGCGTCGTGGGCGATCCCCAACGGCATCCCGGAGGATCCGAAGGACAACCGCCTGGCCGTGCGCACGGAGGATCACCCGCTCGAGTACCTCCAGTTCGAGGGGGATATCCCGAAGGGCTCTTACGGCGCCGGCAAGATGCGCATCTGGGACCGCGGCACCTACGAGGAGCACAAGTTCGACGACGACAAGGTCGAGATCACGTTCCACGGCGAGCGGCTGCACGGCCGCTACGGCCTGTTTCCGCTGAAGCGCGAGAAGGGCGAGCCGCCGGGCAAGGACTGGATGATCCACCGCATGGACCCACCCGAGGATCCCGACCGCGAGCCGATGCCGCAGCGCCTGAAGCCGATGCTCGCCCGCCCCGGCAAGCTGCCGCACGACGACGAGAGCTGGGCCTTCGAGATCAAGTGGGACGGCGTACGCGCGCTCGCCTACTCCGAGCCGGGCCGGATCCGCTTGGAGAGCCGCAACCTCAACGACATCACGAGCTCCTATCCGGAGCTGAAGGCGCTGAACCGTGCGCTGAGCTCGCACCGCGCGATCCTCGACGGCGAGATCGTCGCCTTCGACGAGGACGGCCGCCCGAGCTTCGGGCGCCTGCAGGGCCGCATGCACGTCGCCTCCGAGAGCGCCGCGCGCCGGCGCATGAAGGACACGCCGGTCGCCTACATCGTCTTTGACCTGCTGTGGCTCGACGGCCATTCGCTCATGGGGCTGCCCTACGAGGAGCGCCGTGAGCGCCTCAAGGCGCTCGCGCTCGACGGCCCGGCGTGGCAGACGCCCGACCACGTCGCCGGCAACGGGGCGGCGGTGCTCGCGGCGAGCCTGCAGAGCGGCCTGGAGGGCGTCGTCGCCAAGCGCCTGGGCAGCCCGTACGAGCCCGGCCGGCGCGCGCCGAGCTGGCTGAAGATCAAGAACGTGCGCCGCGAGGACGTCGTCGTCGGCGGCTGGCTGCCCGGCGAGGGGCGGCGCCGCGAGCGCATCGGCGCGCTGCTCGTCGGCGTCGAGGACGGCGGCAAGCTGCGCTACTGCGGCCGCGTCGGCACGGGCTTCAGCGACGCCGAACTGACGCGGCTGTCCAAGACATTGCGCCAGCGCGACACGTCGCCGTTCGATCCGGACGGGCCGCAGCCGCCCAAGGACGCCGTCTACGTCGAGCCCGACCGCGTCGCCGAGGTCGACTTCACGGAGTGGACGACCGACGGCATGATGCGCCACCCCTCCTACAAGGGCCTGCGCGAGGAGTCGCCCGCGTCGGCGTTTCTCGATGCCGGACGCAAGGTCCGCGACGGCGTCGAGGTGACGGTCGGGGGGCGCTCGCTGAAGCTCACGAACCTCGACAAGGTCCTCTATCCCGACGCCGGCCTGTGCAAGCGCGACTTCATCGAGTACCTCATCCACGTCGCGCCCGCGATCCTGCCGCACCTCGCGGGCCGGCCGCTCACGCGCAAGCGCTTCCCCGACGGCGTCGAGGGCAAGAGCTTCTTCGAGAAGAACTGCCCGAGCCATCGGCCCGACTGGGTGCACGTCGCGCCGATCGCGCTGTCGAAGAAGATCGTCGAGTTCTGCGTCTGCGACGACCTGCCGACGCTCGTCTGGCTGGGCAATCTCGCGGCGCTCGAGTTCCACACCTCGCTGTCGCGCGCCGACCCGATCGACCGGCCGACGATGATGGTGTTCGATCTCGACCCCGGGGCGCCGGCGACGATCGTCGAGTGCTGCCGCGTCGCGCTGCTGCTCGAGGGGATGTTCGCCAACCTCGGCCTGCGCTGCTTCGGAAAGACGTCGGGCAACAAGGGCCTGCAGGTCTACGTCCCGCTGAACACGCCCGACGCGACGTACGACGCGACGAAGGGCTTCTCGCGCGCGGTCGCCGAGCTGCTCGAGTCAGCCGAGCCCGAGCTCGTCGTCTCGCGGATGGCGAAGGCGCTGCGCACGGGGAAGGTGTTCGTCGACTACAGCCAGAACGACGAGCACAAGACGACCGTCTGCGTGTACTCGCTGCGCGCCCGCGAGCGGCCGACAGTTTCCACGCCCGTCACGTGGGACGAGGTGCGCTCCTGCCACGACAGCGGCGATCGCAACGAGCTCGTCTTCGACGGCGGGCAGGTGCTCGAGCGGGTCGCCGAGCACGGCGATCTGTTTGCACCGGTGCTGTCGCTCGTGCAGGAGATCCCCGTGCTGGGCTAGATTCCCGCGTATGGACCCCGACCGTCTCAGGGCAATCCCCGTCTTCGCGTCGCTCGACGACGAGACGCTCAAGGGCATCGCGACCTTTGCGACCGAAACGTCGGTGCCCGCAGGCAAGCACCTCGTCAAGGAGGGCGACTACGCCTACGAGTTCATGGCGATCGAGGAAGGGGAGGCCGAGGTCCTGCGAAACGGCGAGCACGTGGCCGATCTCGGGCCGGGTGACTTCTTCGGCGAGATCGGCGTGTTGGAGAAGACGTTGCGCACCGCCTCGGTCGTGGCCAAGACGCCGGTCCGGCTCGTGACGCTTTCGCACTGGGATCTCAAGCGTGTCGGCGGGGCGCTCGAAGAGATCCGCGCGACGCTCGAGGAACGAAAAAAGTAGCTCGTGGTGGAGCCCGGCTTCGCGTTGCGAGAAGATCTGGCGTATCAGAGGCAAGCAGCTTGATCCGTTCGCCAGGGTAGCCCTGGCGATGTTGGCGATCGCCGCGAGTGCGGCGGTCGGGTTCGGCATCGGCATGGTGCTCGGCGAGTTCGGCAACACCCCGAGCGACACGCAGGCGAACGTCGGGTCGACGAGCACGCAGGCGGTCGCCGGCGTTGAGGTGCGATCGACGACGCCGGCCGGCCCGTCGCGCAGCGAGCGCCTGGCGGCACAGCGCAAGGCGCGCGCCAAGGCGCTTCGCGCTCGCAGGGCGAGCCTGCGCACACGCCGGATCGCACGGCGCATCGCGGCGCGCAAGGCCGCCAAGAAGGCGGCCGCGAAGAAGGCGGCGGCTGCGGCCAAGCAACCCGCCGCGCCGGCGCCGGTCGCGGTGGCACCGCCACCCCCGCCGCGGCCTCCTCCGCCGGTCTACTACAACCCCCCGCCCCCGCCCCCGCCGCCGCCCCCGCCGGGCGTCACCTTCGACGACGAAGGCTGAAATGCGGACCACATCGCGTCGCGCGTCGACGGACGTCCAATTGCGCGCTGTCCACCCCTGCGCCACCATCACCGCATGACGCTGTATCCAGGGGAATTGCGTTTCATCGCCCGGTCGGTGTGGCGCGGGCCACGCGGTTCACATGCCCGCCTGAGCCTGCAGGCGCTGGCGGTTGCCGGCAGCGCAGCGCTCGGTATCGGCCTCGGCATGCTGTTGGGTAGCACGGGCGCGGACGCCCCGGCGAGTGCAGCCGCCGCCGCAGGTCTGGTCGCCGGTCCTCAGCCCAACGCCGTCTACGACGCGATCATGCAGCGGATCGATCTTCCGGGCCTGGGCCTGAACTGCCTCAGCCAGTCAGCCGGGGACGCGTCCCAACGATGCGTGCGCGTAACAGCCGCGAGCCTTCAACTCCGCGGGAACTGAGCTTCACCCGCAGGATTCCCGTGGCGCTCGACGCCGCCGAGCCGGCGGCCCACACGAAGTTGCCCAGGCTGTAGGCGATGAGCGTCCGGCGCGACGGCCGGCGAATCGGCTGCAGGACGTGCGGGTGCGCGCCGATCACGGCGCTCGCGCCCGCGTTCAGCGCTGTCCGCGCGAACGCGCGCTGGCGCGCGTTCTCGTGAGGATCGCGCTCGATCCCCCAATGGAACGTCGCGATGACGACGTCGCCGCGGCGGCGCGCGGCGCGTACGTCGCTGCGAATCGACGCCGTCGAGGCGAACGCCGTTCCGGGCCGGCCGGCGCCCGCGGCGAACGACGTCGGGCCGATGTCCGAGAACCCGACGAAGGCGATACGCAGACCGAGGCGGCGGATGACCTGCGGGCGATGTGCGGCCGCGAGGTCGGTGCCCGCGCCGACAGGGATCGCGCCCGCCCGGCGGACATTGCGCACGGTGTCGAGCAGCGCGAAGGACCCGTAGTCGCCGGCGTGATTGTTGGCGAGGTTGAGCACGTCGAGGCCGGCGAAGCGCACGACGGAGCGCAGGGCGCGCGGACTGCCGCGGAAGTTGAACTGCTTGGGCACCGCCGACCCGCGGTTTGAGATCGCACACTCGAGGTTGCCGAATGCGATGTCGGCGCGGCGCAGCGTCGGCGCGACGCCGCCCCACGGCCAGCGTGCCCCGCGCTGCTGCATGACGGTCCGCACGCCGTCGCCGAAGTTCGCGTCGCCGAATGCCGCGAGCGTGACGTCGCGACTGCGGACGGTCACGGCCTTCGACGTCGCGCCCGCGGCGGCGAAGCGCAGCCGGTAACGGCGGCTGAGACGCTGGGGGCGGTAGCTGACCGTGACGCGGCCGTGCGCGTCCGCCTTCGCCGCCTTGAGCGTGATCCAGCCGCTCGGGCGCAGGCGCTGAAGCTCGACGGCGGCCCCGGGGGGCGCGCCCGTTGCCCGCAACGGGAAGGCCACGCCGGTCGCTCGAACCGACGGGCCGGAGATCGTCAGCGGCGGCGCGGACTGCGCCCCGGCCACCTGCGGCTGGGCGAGCGCGACGAGCGCGACGGCGACGGTCGCGCGCACGCCGTCACTTCGGGCAGGGAATCGCCTTGAGATCCAGGCCGCGCACGCACCGGTCATAGCGACGCGGGACCTTGCGGCGGCGGATGCCGAAGCTCGTGAACTTGCCGGTCTTGTCGGAGGCGACGATGAACAGGCGCAGCTTGACACCGGCACGGAAACCGCGCTCGAAGCCGTTGACGCGAACGCGCCGCGTCGCGCCCTTCCTGCCCTTGATCTGCTGCGCGCGCTCCTTGTACGGGCAGCGCTTGGGCTTGCCCGTACAACGGCTGACGACGACGACGCCGACCTTCGCCTTGACCGTCAGCGAGTCGATGCGTGCGCCGCGGCTCGTCGCGACGCCGCGGATGCGCACGACCGGAAACGGCTTGAGCTTCGGCAGCGGCTTGACGGCCGGCGCGGGCGGGGGAGGCGGCGGCAGCTGGTACTGCTGGCCCGACGCACCGCCCGCGGTCAGCAGGTACAGCGCGCCCGCGAGGAGGCATGCTCCCAGCAGCGTCCGGATGATCGGTGCGCGCACGCCCCCGAGCCTATAGCCCGAAATTCAGGCCGTCCACCGAGAACCGCCTGACGTCCCACGACTCGTGTCCGGTGCGCGCGGCCGGTTAGTGTGGTCCTGTGAGCCAGCCCAGGCAGCGCGGGGCGGAGGCGTCGCTCGTCGCGCGGCGGCTTTCGCGCGAGACGTTTGAGTGCGCGCTGGACAGCATCCCGACGGGGCTACTCGTCGTTTCGCCGGGCAGGGTGGCCACGGTGACCTTCGCCAACGCGGCCGCGCACCGGATGGCCGGTGGCGAGTTCCCGCTCGGTCCCCCCGCCGAACGCTACGACCGCTTCCATTTCACCGATCGATCGGGCCGGCAGATCCCGCGCGATGCGATGCCGAGCGTGCGGGCCGCCGCCGGCGAGCAGCTCGAGGGATTTCAGATGAACTGGCACCAGCCCGATCGGGTGCTCTCACTGGTCATCCGGTCGGCAACGCTCGTGCTCGACGACGACGAGACGGTCGTCCTGCTCGCGTTCGAGGACGTCACCGCGCTGAAGGGCGCCGAGCAGGTGGACAAACAGTCGCTCGCGCTGCTGGACACGATGTTCTCGACCGCTCCGGTCGCGCGGGCGTTCTTCGACACCGACCTGCGCTACATCCGCGTCAACGAGGCGTTCGTGCAGCTCGACGGCGTGCCCGCCGACGCGCACATCGGGCGCACGCCACACGACGTCCTGCCGCAGCTCGGCAGTGCGATCGTCGCGGACCTGCGCCGCGTCCTCGAGGCGGGCGAGGCGCTCGCCGACGTCCAGCGCAGCGGGCAGACCGCGGCGCGGCCCGGCGTGCAGCGCCACTGGCGCATGAACTACTTCCCCGTCCGCGACGCGGCCGGGGAGATGCTCGGCGTCGGGCTCGTCGCCATCGAGGAGACCGAGCTCGTGGCGCTGCTCAAATCTGAGCGCAGCGCTCGCGAGCGCGCCGAGCGCGCCGAGCAGCGCGCGTCGCTGCTCGCCGAGGTGGGCGAGGTCCTCAGCGCTTCGCTGCACTACGAGGACACGCTGCGTCGCGTCGCACGCGCGATGGTCCCCGGCAAGGCGGACTGGTGCGTCATCGACATGCTCGGCGCGGACGGCGGGCTCAAGCGGCTTGCGGTCTGTCACAGCGATCCCGACAAGGAGCAGCTCGCCTGGGATCTAGCCGACCGCTATCCGCCCGATCCAGCCGACGAGCGCGGCATCTTCGGGGTGCTGCGCCGCGGCGAGCCCGCGCTGTACGAGAACATCCCCGAGGCGTTTCTCGAGGCGGCCACGCGTGACGCCG
Organism: uncultured Actinomycetes bacterium; assembly: GCA_963705315.1. Lineage (GTDB taxonomy): Bacteria > Actinomycetota > Thermoleophilia > Solirubrobacterales > Solirubrobacteraceae > CADCVQ01. The sequence goes on along the minus strand of OY970068.1, from coordinate 2,273,477 downwards.
AGGACCTGGAGATCGTGCACGCGCTCGGGGTGTCCTCGGGGATCATCGTGCCGCTGGTCGTGCGCGGCACGTCCGTCGGAGCGATGACGTTCGTCCTCGCCGGGTCCGACCGCTGCTACGACGAGCGCGATGTGTCCCTGGCGACGGAGATCGCCCGGCGCGCGTCGCTCGCGATCGAGCAGGCACGGCTGTACCGCGAGCGCAGCCACATCGCGCGAACGCTCCAGCGCAGCCTGCTGCCGCCGCGCCTGCCGGACATCGCCGGCTTCGAGGTCGCGGCCCGCTACGAGGCCGCCGGCCGCGGCTACGAGGTGGGCGGCGACTTCTACGACGCCTTCAAGACCGGCGACGGGCGCTGGGCAGTGGTCGTGGGAGATGTCTGCGGCAAGGGCCCGGAGGCGGCCGCGCTGACCTCGCTCGCGCGCTACACGATCCGTGCGGCGGCGCTCGTCAAGGTGGGCCCCGCGGCGGTCCTGGAGATGGCCAACGAGGTGATCGCGACCGAGAGCACAGACGGCAACTTCGTCTCGGTCGTGCACGCGTGGCTCGATCCCGACCACCGCTGGCTGCACATCGCGGGCGCGGGTCATCCGCCCGTGCTCATCGTTCGCGGCGACGGGACCGTCGAGTCGTTCAAGCCGCAGGGAACGCTGCTGGGGATCGACATCTCCAGCGCCTACGAGGAGGACGCGATCCTGCTGCGCTGCGGAGATCTCGTGCTGCTCTACACCGACGGCGTCCTCGACTCGGGTGCGCCGCTGAACGTCATGGACCCGGACGACCTGGCCGCAATCGCCGCGCGCGTGGCGGGCGGCACGGCAGCCGATCTCGCGCAGCTCGTCGAGTCCGAGGCGCTGACGCTTGCCGCCGGCGAGCCGCGCGACGACCTGGCGATCCTGACGCTGCGCTGCGTGTAGGTCTCCGCAGCGCGCCCGGCAGGATTTGAACCTGCGACCTCTCGCTCCGGAGGCGAGCGCTCTATCCACTGAGCTACGGGCGCGTGACCAGGCAGGCTACAGCGCGGCCATCGCGCCCGGCCCTCGCCGCGGGCGGTGGTGGCGGCGCAGGGCGAGGGTCACGCGGACGCCCTCCAGCGAGATGCGCAGCGTCATCTTCGATGCGCCGGCGACGCGCTCGGAGAAGACGAACGGGACCTCGGCGATCCGGGCGCCGGCGAGGTGCGCGAGCTGCGTCATCTCGACCTGGAACGCGTAGCCGGCGCTCAGCAGCTCGTCCATGTCGATCGCGCCGAGGCAGTCGGCGCGCCACAGCTTGAAGCCGCCGCTGAGGTCGCTGTAGGGCAGGCCGAGCGCGAGCCGCGACGCGCCGCAGCCGATGCGGCTCATCGCCAGGCGCGTCCGGCTCCAGCCGTCGGTGCCGCCGCCGGGGGTGTAGCGCGAGCCGAGGACGAGGCCGGCGTCGCCGTCCACGAGCGCGCGCTGCATCTCGCCGAGCTTCTCCGGGGGGTGGGAGAGGTCGCAGTCCATCTGCCCGATGACGCCGTAGCTGCGGGTCAAACACCAGCCGAAGCCCGCGCGGTAGGCCATGCCGAGGCCGTCCTTCTCGGCGCGATGCAGGACGTGCATCCACGGGCGCTCGGCGGCGAGCTCGTCGGCGAGCTCGCCGGTCCCGTCGGGCGAGCTGTCGTCGACGATGAGCAGCTCCATCCCGGGTTGCGCGGCCGCGAAGCGGGTGACGAAGAGCGGCAGGGCCTCACGCTCGTTATAGGTCGGCACGACGACGATCGCCGCAGCGTCGGGCGCCGGCACGGGCATGAGGGCAGCGCGCGACAGGCGCACCGGCGCCGGCGTGGCGCGCCGTTCGCGGCCGGCGACGACGAGGGCCGCGACCTCCGCGATCGCGATGGCCAGCAGCTCGCCGAGCAGCGACACGACGCGCAGCGCGATCGCCAGCCCGGCGGCGGCACCGGCGCCGATCGGACCCGCGAGCGCGAGCACGAGGACGGCGTCGCGCGGGCCGAGGCCCGCCGGAAGCAGCGGCAGGAGCACGCCGATCATCCACGACAGCGCGAAGGCGCCCAGCAGCTCAAGCGCGGGCGGGGCGGCGGAGCCGAGGAGCGCGGTCGCGAGCAGTCCGCCGCCGGCGGCGGTCGCCGCCCAGCCGGCGAGGTTGATCGCGACGAGCAGCGCGAGCGTGCGCTGGCGCAGCGGGCCCGCCATCGCCATGCCGCGCCGAGACAGCCAGCGGGCGAGCCGGTCGCCCATCCACGCCGGGCGCAGCGCGAGTGCCAGCCCGACGACGGCGACGCACAGGGCGATCGCCAGCACCGGCGGCGCCACGCCGGCCGCCACGAAGCCGGCCATCGCCGCGATCGCGCCGGCGGTCACCGCGGCGAGTTGCTCGTAGCCGCTCGCCGTCAGGACCTGGGGAGTCGTGGCGCCGAGTCGCTCGCGCTCGCGCACCCGGTAGACGAAGCCGACGGCGCCGCTCGGCTCGAAGCGCAGCAGGAAGGACCGCGCCCAGATGCGCAGCGTCGGCGCGGGCGGCGCGCTGGCGCCGAGGCGGCGCAGCGCGATGCGGAGGGTCAGCGCCTGCGCGAGCGGCGCGGCGGCGAGCAGCGCGACCGAGCCCGCGAGGACGAGCGGATCCAGCGACCAGTCAAAGCCGGCGAGCGCGTCGCGGTTGGCGACGAGCGTCAGCGCGAGCCCGACGAGCAGCGCGACCCCGGCGACGAGCGCAAACCGCTGCCACAGCCATCTGCCGACCGTCCTGCACGTGCGCTTGGGCGAGTTCATGATTGGCTCCCGACCGTTGTTGACCACTGGTCAAGAGGACACCGTCCACGCGCTCCGGTTACACCGCGTACTACCGTGCGGCGTCGTGCCCGCGCCCACCTCATCTCGCGCGCGCATCGCTGCGGTCGCGCGGCGGGTCGGCGGGGCGCTGCGCCGCCACGTTCGGCCGCCCGCGCGGCCGGTCACGTACGCCGCCGTCCGCGGCCGGATCCATCCCGAGGACGACATGAAGGCGCCCGAGGACACCGACGGGGAGCACTACGCGAGCGTCGGGCGCTCAGCGGTCGCGGCGATCGGGCGAGGGCTCGCCGCCGCCGGCCGGGACTTCGACGACGTGGCGTCGTGCCTCGACATGCCGTCCGGGTTCGGCCGCGTGCTGCGCGTGCTGGCGCTCGAGATCCCGAGCGAGCGGATCACCGCCTGCGACATCAATCGCCGGGCGATCCGCTTCTGCGCCTCGGAGTTCGGCGCTACGGCGCTGCGCTCGTCGCCAAGCCTCGACGGCATGCGCCTGGGGCGCCACGACCTCATCTGGTGCGGCTCGCTCATCACGCACATCGACGACCGCCGCGTCGAAGGGCTGCTGGCCGACTTCGCCGCCGCGCTCGTCCCGGGCGGCGTCGCGATCGTGACGATCCACGGCGAGCCGCCGTCGAGCGGGCCGTACGCGCCGCTGCGCGACGAGATCGCCGGCGCGCTCGCCGCGCACGGCCACTTCCACGTCGCCTACGACCAGGCGCTGTTCGACTACGGCCACGCATGGCACACGCCCGACCACATCGCGCGCGTGTTCGCTGCCGTCTCAGACGGCGCCGTGCAGCTCGTCAACCACGAGCCGCACGGCTGGGACAATCACCAGGACGTGCTCGCCTTCCAGCGCGCGCGCTGAGCTCTCAGGCCGCGGGCGGGACCTCAGCGGTGCAGAACGCGCAGCGGCGCGCCGGGGCGGGGATCTCGCTCAGGCACTGCGGGCATTCGCGCGTCGGGACGTCGGTCGCCGGCTCGACCTTGCGCTTCGCCATCAGCGCGTTCACCGGCTTGATCACGAAGAAGAAGATCACCGCGGCGATGATCACGAACGCGAGCACCGCGTTGATGAAGTCGCCGTAGAAGAACTTGCTGCCGTTGATCGTGAAGGTCAGCGCGGAGAAGTCCGGCTTGCCTCCGATCGCGGCGAGCAGCGGGGTGATCAGGTCCTTGACAAACGCCGCGATGACGACGCCGAACGCCGTGCCGAGGACGACCGCAACGGCCAGGTCGACCAGATTCCCCCGCAGGACGAACTCCTTGAACTCCTTGAGCATCTCCGCCTCCCGCCCGTGATAGAGGTTTTGCCCTCCGGTCACCTGGCACCGCCCGCGCAGCGGGTGGCACGGCGACCTCCGGGCGACGTCACATTCGCGACAGTACTCTCGGAACCATGGAGCTGTCGTTGTTTTTCGCCGGAACCGCCGGGTCGGTGCCCTCGGCGCGCCGCGGGCTGCCCGCGCTGCTCATCCGCCGCGGCGGCGATCGCATCCTCATCGACTGCGGGGAGGGAACGCAGCGCCAGCTCGTGCGCTCCGTCGGGCTGCTCGACCTCACCGATGTCTTCCTCACGCACATGCACGCCGATCACTGGCTCGGTCTCCCCGGGATGCTGAAGTCCTTCGAGCTGCGCGACCGCGAGCGCCCGCTGACCGTGTACGGCCCGTCCGGGATGCGGGCGCTGCTCGAGCGCCTGCGGCCGGTCTTCGGCCGCCCGCGCTACGGCCTGGAGCTCGTCGAGCTCGAGCCCGACGAGGCCGTCGCGCGCGACGGCTACGACGTCGTGCCGTTCGCGACCCGTCACCGCGGGACAGCGCTCGGGTACACGCTCGCCGAGCACGCGCGGCCCGGGCGCTTCGACGCCGAGCTGGCCGCGCGCCTCGGTGTGACCCCCGGCCCGGACTTCGGACGCCTGCAGCGCGGCGAGCCGGTCGCCGGCGTGCAGCCCGAGCAGGTCGTCGGCGAGGAGCGCCGCGGGCGCAAGCTCGTGGTGACCGGCGACACCGCAGCGTCCGACGGCGTCGTCGTCGCCGCCCACCGCGCGGACGTGCTCGTTCACGAGGCGACGTTCGCGCACGAGGACGTCGAGCGCGCGATGCAGACGCTGCACTCGACCGCGCGCCAGGCCGCGCAGGTCGCCGCCGACGCCGAGGTCGGGCTGCTCGCGCTCACGCACGTGTCATCGCGCTACAACGGCAAGGAGCTGCGCGACGAGGCCCGCGAGGTCTTTCCCGACACGCTCGTCCCGCGCGACTTCGACACCATCGAGGTCCCGTTCCCCGAGCGCGGCGCCCCGGAGCTCGTGCGCTGGGAGTACGGCGGACCGCGCGAGCCCGCGCCGCCGCTTCAGGCGCCGGCCTGAGGCCGCTGCGGCGACTGGACCGGCAGCGCGATCCAGGCATCCGCGCCCCCGGCGGCGGCGTTGGACACGTGCGCGTCGCCGCCGTGCGCGCGGGCGATGACGCGCACGATCGCCAGCCCCAGACCGCTGCCGCCGCGCCCGCGCGCGTGATCGGCGCGGGTGAAGCGCTCGAACGCCTGGCCGATGAACCCGTCGGGGAACCCGCTGCCCGCGTCGCGCACGTGCAACTCGACCTGGCCGTTGCGGGGCTCGGCCGCCAGGCGGATGTCGCCGGAGCCATGACGCAGCGCGTTCTCGACGAGGTTGTTCAGCGCCTGCTCCAGGCGCTGCCGGTCGGCGCTGAGATCGATCGTGTCGCCGTCCTCGACGATCACGCTGCGCTCGCTGTCGCGCAGACGCAGGGCGAAGCGCTCGCGCACCCCGTCCAGCAGCCGGTCCGTCGGCACGCTGGCGCGTCGCAATGCCAGCCCGCCCTCATCCGCGCGCGCGATGACGAGCAGCGCCTCGGCGAGCTGCGTGAGGCGATCGGTCTCCTCGACTGCGGACTGCAGCGCCGCTCGCAGCTCCTGCGGTGAACGGCCGCGACGCAGCGCGAGCTCGAGCTCGGTCTTGAGGATCGCCAGCGGGGTGCGCAGCTCGTGGCTGGCATCGGCGACGAACGTGCGCTCGCGCCGGAAGGCAGCCTCCAGCCGCGCGAGCATGGCGTTGAGCGTCGTGCCCAGACGGCCGATCTCGTCGTCCGTGTCGCCGACCGGCAGGCGCGCGCTCGGATCGTGCTCGCTGACCTGTGCGGCTTTGCGACGCATGGCCTCGACGGGGCGCAGGGCGGCGGTGACGACGCCGTAGCCGGCGATCGCGGCGAGCAGCAGCGCGATCGGCATCCCGATCCACAGCAGCAGTCCCAGGGTGTGCAGCGACGCGTTGCGATCCTCGATCTCCGCGCCGACCACGACGATGCGCGCGTTGCCCTGCGCGCGCACCGGCGTGGCGAGCAGCCGCGCGGGCTCGTCGGGCTCGGAGGGACTCGGGCGCTCCAAGACGATCGTCGCCTGCGCCGCGCGCCGGGTCTGCGCGGGCGTCAGCAGCGGGCGGGCGCTCAGGGTCGCGCTCGCGTCGACGACGGCGCCGCTGGGCGCGAGCACCTGCGCGAAGCTCTCGCCGCGCTCCACGAGCACGCTTCCGCCGGGCTCTGACAGCGCGGCGTCCGAGCGCTGCATGAGCGTGCTGATGTCGTCGGCGCGCGACCGTAGGCCCTGGTTGAACGTCGCGTCGAGTTGCGACTCAAACCGCAGATAGAGCGCGACCGCGACCGCGGCGAGGACAACGGCCATGACGCCGGTGAAGGCGATCGTGACCCGCGCGCGGATCGGCAGCCGGCTCAGGATGGGGGAGCCCCCGCGCGCGCGTCGCTGCGCAGCCGGTAGCCCGCGCCGCGCACGGTCTCGATCGACCGTGCGCCGAACGGCCGGTCGACCTTCTCACGCAGGTAGCGGACGTAGACGTCGACGACGTTGGAGCGGTTCTCGTAGGCGTAGTCCCAGGCGTGCTCGAGCAACTGGTAGCGCGACAGGACCTCGCCGGGCCGGCGCATGAACGTCTCGAACAGCGCGAACTCCTTCGCCGACAGGGCGATCTCGACGTCGCCGCGCCACACCTGGCGGGTCGCGGGATCCAGGCGCAGGTCGCCGGTCTCGAGCACGCTCGGTTTGTCGACCGTCCCGCGACGGGACAGCGCGCGCAGCCGGGCGAGCAGCTCCGCGAACGAGAACGGCTTGGTCAGGTAGTCATCGGCGCCGCCATCGAGGCCGGCGACGCGATCCTCGACGGCGTCGCGAGCGGTCAGCATGAGCACCGGCGACCACACGCTCTCGCCGCGCAGACGCCGGCACGTCTCGAAGCCGTCGATCCCCGGAAGCATGACGTCGAGCACGATCGCGTCGTACTCGATCGCCTGCGCCATCCACAGCGCGTCCTCGCCCGTGACCGCGACGTCGGCCGCCAGCCCCTCCTCGCGCAGCCCCCGCCGGATGAGGCTCGCCATCTTGATCTCGTCTTCGACGACCAGGACGCGCATGGTGCAGAGCCTCGCAGGCGAACATGAGCGCGCGATGAGAGCCGCGGCGAAACTGCATCGATAAAAGATCGAGGAAGGGGTGCCGCGGCGCTCCGCGAGGCGGCGAGGATGTCGAATAGTGCTCGGATATCGAGCACAATTCGACACGCTCGGCGGCCTGAAGATCGAGATGGTTCAAGACCACGTATATCGGGGCTTTGAACCGTCTCGATTACTCAGGGCGCCCGGCGACCCGCTGCAGCGCCCGTTCCCACGTCCTTATCGATGCTGTTCGCCGGACCCGTCGCGGCGCTGCGCCCTTACTCCGAGCTGTCGTCGTCGCCTTCCACCACGACGAGCCCGTAGCGCTCGTCGAGCCGGACGTCGACGGTCTTGCCGTCGGGCTTGGTGACCTCGACCTCCCAGGTCGCGCCGTTCTCGCTGTCGCGCTCGACCGCGTTGGCGTTGCCGCCACCGGTGATCTTCAGCGCCGCGGCCGTGGCCCTGTCGGCCTGCGGACCCGTGACGTGGCCCTCGTCGTCGCCGCTGGCCTGAACGATCGTCGCGCCGCCGGCGCCGAGGACGACGAGTGCCGCGCCGGCGATGAGGCCCTTCTTCAATCGGGATGACATGCGATCAAGCTCCTTGTCGTGGGGACGCTGCGCACGCTAGGGGGCACCGATGAGATGAGCATGAGGCACGACCGTCGCGACCGCGCCCGCTGCTAGGCTCGTCCGAGCAGCTCCTTAACCCGGTCCCGTGAGGCCAGGAAGGACACGACACCATGCCAGACCCGAAGGTCGTCCTCGACTCCGAGGATATGCGGCGAACGCTCACGCGCATCGCCCATGAGATCGTCGAGAACGGTGGTGATCCCGAGCGTCTTGCGCTCACGGGCATCCATCGCCGCGGAGCAGTTCTGGCGGCGCGGTTACAGGAGCTGCTACTCGACCTGCATGGCATCGCGGTGCCGCTGGGCGACCTCGACATCTCCTTCTACCGCGACGACCTGACGCGGCGCGGCGGCTCGCCGATCGTGCATTCGACGCACCTCGACTTCGACGTCGACGGCCGCACGATCGTGATCGTCGACGACGTGCTCTTCACCGGGCGCACCGTGCGCGCCGCGATCGACGCGCTGTTCGACTACGGGCGACCCAAGCGCGTGCAGCTCGCCGTGCTCGCCGACCGCGGCCACCGCGAGCTGCCGTTCCGCCCCGACTACGTGGGCAAGAACCTGCCGACCGCCTGGAGTGAGCGCGTCTACGTCCGCGTGGCCGAGCTCGACGGCGAGGACAGCGTGACGATCGAGGAGTACAAGGCTCCCGTGAGACCGCAGGTCGAACAGGTTGCTCACAACGCGGGACAGGATGCCCCGCGGAGGTATCCCCGATGAAACACCTGCTTTCCATCGAGGATCTCGACCGCGAGGCGATCGAGCGCATCCTCGACCGCGCCGCCGCGTTCGCCGAGGTCTCCGACCGCGACATCAAGAAGGTCCCCGCGCTGCGCGGACGCACGGTGCTGAACCTCTTCTACGAGGCCTCGACGCGCACGCGCTCGTCCTTCGAGCTCGCCGCCAAGCGCCTCAGCGCGGACGTCGTGAACTTCGCCGCCAGCGGGTCGAGCGTCGAGAAGGGCGAGTCGCTGAAGGACACCGTCCTGACGCTCACCGCCCACTCCCCCGATGCGATCGTCATCCGCACCCCGTACGCGGGCGCCGCCGCGCTCGTGGCGGGCTGGACGCCGGCATCGGTCATCAACGCGGGCGACGGCAAGCACGAGCATCCGACGCAGGCGCTGCTCGATGTCCACACGCTGCGCCAGAAGCTCGGCTCGCTCGACGGTCGCTCGATCTGGATCGTCGGCGACGTCGCGCACTCGCGGGTCGCGCGGTCGAACATCCTCGCCTTCCAGAAGATGGGCGCGCACGTGACGGTCTGCGGTCCGCCGACGCTCATCCCGCGCGGCATCGAGGCGCTCGGCTGCACCGTGCGCTACGACCTGGATGACCTGCGCGAGGCCGACGTCGTCTACGCGCTGCGGATGCAGAACGAGCGCATGGACCAGGCGTTCGTCCCGAGCCTGCGCGAGTACGCCGCGCAGTACCAGATCAACGGCCGCCGCCTCGGTCCGCGCCAGGTGCTGATGCACCCCGGGCCGGTGAACCGCGGCGTCGAGCTGTCCGGGGAGGTCGTGGACTCGCCGCAGGCGGTCATCACGATGCAGGTCAAGTCGGGGGTCGTCGTGCGGATGGCCGTGCTCTACGAGGTGCTCGCCGGCACGCGTGACGAGCACACGGCACCGCGGCCGACCGAGCCGCAGCTCGCATGACGCCGCCCGAGCCCACGCCGCCGAGCATCGAGCGCTCCGAGGTCCGCCTCGTCAGCTCGCCCGCGCGCCCCGCGGGCCTGCTCGTCCACGGGGTCCACGTGCTCGATCCCCGGACGGGCCTGGATGGCCTGCACGACGTCCTCGTACGCGACGGCGAGATCGCCGAGATCGGCGCGCCGAACACGCTCTCGGCGCCGCCGGGCGTGGAGCTCGTCGACGGCGCGGGACGCCACCTGTTCCCGGCGTTCGTCGATCCCCACGTGCATCTGCGCACGCCCGGCCAGGAGCACAAGGAGGATCTCGAGACCGGCACGCGCGCCGCGGCCGCCGGCGGCTACTGCGCGCTCATCGGGATGCCGAACACGGCGCCGGTCGTCGACTCGGCGCCGATCCTCGGCGCGCTGTTCGACGCGGCGGCCCGCGACGCGCGGGTGCCGGTCGGCTTCATGCCCTGCATCACCAAGGGACAGCAAGGACGCGAGCTCACCGAGATGGCCGAGCTGCGCGCGATGGGTGCCGCCGGCTTCACCGACGACGGGCGGCCCGTCGTCGACGCCGGCGTCATGCGCCGCGCGCTGCAATACCAGCGCCTCTGCGGCGGCGTGCTCGCGCTGCACGAGGAGGACCCCGCGCTGTCGCGCACCGGCGCGATGCACGAGGGCGAGGTGAGCGCGCTGCTCGGCGTCGCCGGGATCCCGAGCATCAGCGAGTCGACGATGGTCGCGCGCGACTGCGCGCTGGCCGGCTACGAGGGCGGGCGCATCCATCTTCAGCACCTCAGCGCGCTCGAGTCGGTCGCGGCGGTCGCGGCGGCCAAGGCGCGCGGCGTGCAGGTCACCTGCGAGGCGAGCCCGCACCACCTGACGATGACCGACGAGGACGTTCGCAGCCTTGACACGCGGCGCAAGATGAACCCGCCGCTGCGCTCGGGCACCGACCGCGAGGCGCTCGTCGACGGGCTGCGCAGCGGCGTCATCGACTGCATCGCCACCGACCACGCGCCCCACGCCCGTGACGAGAAGGAGGTGCCGTTCGAGCAGGCGCCGATGGGGACCACCGGCCTGGAGACGGCGTTCGCGGTGCTCTACACGGCGCTCGTCGTGCCGGGCACGCTCCCGCTCGCGCTCGTTGTCGAGAAGCTGACCGCGGGGATGGGGCTCATGGGCCTGCTCGTCCCGCAGATCGCGGTCGGCGAGCGGGCGAACCTCGTGCTCGTGGACCTGGCCACCGAGTGGGTCGTGGGGGAGAGCGGTTATGAGAGCCGCTCGGACAACTGCGCCTTCGCGGACCGGCGGCTGCAGGGCAAGGTGCTGCTCACCGTGGCGGCGGGTGCCGTGGCGTACAGAGAGCGATCGATCATGCTTGTAGCGTCGCCCGGAGGTCGTCGTTAGCGATGACCAGTGTGACGTCGCCTGGAGGTCGTCGCTCGCGATGACCGGAAGGCGAAACATTCCCTCCGCGTACGTGCTGCTCGAGGACGGAACGCGCTTCGACGGCGTCGCCTGCGGCGCGGGTGGGCGGGACGGATTCGCTACCGGCGAGGTCGTCTTCACCACCGGCATGTCCGGCTATCAGGAGTCGGTCTCCGACCCGAGCTTCGCCGGCCAGATCATCACGTTCACGTACCCGCACATCGGCAACTACGGCGTGTGCGAGGAGGCGATGGAGTCCGGTCGCGTCTGGGCGCGCGCGGTGATCATGCGCGCCGCATCCAACGGCGAGGACGCGCCAACCGCCGAGCGCGGCTGGCTGGACTGGCTGACGGACTGCGGCATCCCGGCGATCAGCGAGGTCGACACGCGCGCGCTCGTGCGCCACATCCGCGACGCCGGCTCGATGCGCGGCGGCGTCTTCGGAGGCGCGATGAGCGAGGCCGAGGCGCGCGACCTGATCGCGGCCGAGCCGACGATGGTCGGCGCGGACTTGGCCCGCGTCGTCTCGCCTCGGGAGATGACGGTCCACGGAGCGGGCGACGGCCCGCGCATCGCCGCGATCGACACCGGCATCAAGTCCTCGATCGTGCGCCACCTCGTGCAGCGCGGCGCGGTCGTCGAGCTGCATCCGTGTGCCACGAGCGCCACGGACCTGCTGGCCAACGATCCCGACGCGATCTTCCTCGCCAACGGACCGGGCGACCCGGCGGCGCTGGACCACATCGTCGCCACGCTGCGCGAGCTCGTCGGCAAGCGGCCGACGTTCGGCATCTGCCTCGGCCACCAGCTGCTGTGCCGGGCGGTCGGCCTGGAGACCTTCAAGCTCCCGTTCGGCCACCGCGGCGCGAACCACCCGGTCAAGGACCTGCAGACCGGCAAGATCGAGATCACCTCCCAGAACCACGGCTTCGCGGTGCTCGGGCCCGATGGGGAGCAGACGATCCCCGGCGACGAGCCGGTGCGCTGGTCGACGGACTTCGGCGACGCGCAGCTGTCGCACATCAACCTCTACGACCGCACCGTCGAGGGGCTCACGCTGCTCGACGTGCCCGGCGGCACGGTCCAGTACCACCCCGAGGCGGGACCGGGGCCGAACGACTCGCTCTACCTTTTCGATCGCTTCCTGGAAACCATCCAGGAGGCCGGGCGAAGCCCGGCCGGTCAACGGCGACCGGACCAAGCCGCTCATCATCAGAACGCGGGGCAGGATGCCCCGCGGAGGTAATCATGCCGCGTAGAGACGACATCCAGCGCATCCTCATCCTCGGCTCGGGCCCGATCGTCATCGGCCAGGCCGCTGAGTTCGACTACTCCGGCGTGCAGGCCTGCAAGATCCTCAAGGAGGAGGGCTACGAGGTCGTGCTGGTGAACTCAAACCCGGCGACGATCATGACCGACCCGGAGTTCGCCGACGCGACGTACGTCGAGCCGCTGCTCGCCGGGCCGGTCGCGCAGGTCATCGCGCGCGAGAAGCCCGACGCGCTGCTGCCGACGCTCGGCGGCCAGACCGCGCTCAACCTCGCCAAGGAGCTGCACGAGAACGGCACGCTCGCCGAGCACCGCGTCGAGCTCATCGGCGCCAACTACGACGCGATCTGCCGCGCCGAGGACCGCGACCTGTTCCGCCAGACGATCCAGACCGCCGGCCTGAAGATGCCCCGCTCGGCGATCGCGACGACCGAGGCAGAGGCCGAGGACGCGCTCATCGACATCGGCCTGCCGATCATCATCCGCCCGGCGTACACGCTCGGCGGCCGCGGTGGCGGCATCGCCCGCTCGCCAGAGGAGTTCCGCGAGATCGTGCGCGGCGGCCTGGATGCCTCGCCGATCGGTCAGATCCTGCTCGACGAGTCGGTGCTCGGCTGGGGCGAGTTCGAGCTTGAGGTCATGCGCGACCACAACGACAACTGCGTGATCGTCTGCTCGATCGAGAACGTCGACCCGATGGGCGTGCACACGGGCGACAGCGTCACGGTCGCGCCGCAGCAGACGCTGCCCGACCGCCTCTACCAGCGCCTGCGCGACCAGGCGTTCACGGTGATCCGCGCGGTCGGCGTGGAGACCGGCGGCTCGAACGTGCAGTTCGCGGTCAACGCGCAGACCGAGGAGATCATGGTCATCGAGATGAACCCGCGCGTGTCGCGTTCCAGCGCGCTGGCCTCGAAGGCCACGGGCTTTCCGATCGCGAAGATCGCCGCCCGGCTCGCGGTCGGCTACGCGCTGGAGGAGATCGACAACGACATCACGCGCCTGACGCCGGCCTCGTTCGAGCCGGCGATCGACTACGTCGTCGTGAAGTGGCCGCGCTTCGCCTTCGAGAAGTTCTCGGGCGTCGACCAGCGCCTGTCGACGCACATGAAGTCCGTCGGCGAGGCGATGGCGATCGGGCGCACGTTCAACCAGGCCTTCGCCAAGGCGATGCGCAGCCGCGAACTCGACGCGATCCCGGCGATCGACGGGCCGCTCGAGGACCTGCTCGAGCGCCTCCAGATGCCCGGCCCGGACCGCTACGACGTCCTGCTCGCGGCGTTCCGCGCCGGAGCCTCGCCCGAGGACGTCCACGCGCGCACGAAGATCGACCTGTGGTTCCTGCGCGAGCTGCATGTGCTCGCCGCCGATCCGGATGCGCCGTTCCGCGGCACTCGCACGTATAAGGCCGTCGACACCTGCGCGGCCGAGTTCGCCGCCGAGACGCCGTACTACTACTCGGCCTGGGAGCACGGCACTCCGCGCCACGAGGTCCGCCGCGGCGACAGGCCGAGCGTCGTCATCCTCGGCGCCGGGCCGAACCGAATCGGCCAGGGCATCGAGTTCGACTACTGCTGCGTGCACGCCGCGATGACCGTCCGCGCGAGCGGCCGTGACGCGGTGATGATCAACTGCAACCCCGAGACGGTTTCGACGGACTACGACACGTCCGATCGCCTGTACTTCGAGCCGCTGACGCTCGAGGACGTGCTCGGCGTCGTCGAGCTCGAGCAGCCCGAGGGCGTCATCGTCCAGTTCGGCGGTCAGACGCCGCTGAAGCTCGCCGCCGGGCTGCAGGACGCCGGCGTGCCGATCCTCGGCACGAGCGTCGACGCGATCGACCTCGCCGAGGAGCGCGGGCGCTTCGGCGCGCTGCTGGACGAGCTCGGCTTCCAGGCGCCGCCGTACGCGACCGCGCTCGGCGTCGAGCAGGCGCTGACCGCATCGGAGTCCGTCGGTTTCCCGCTGCTCGTGCGCCCGAGCTACGTGCTCGGCGGGCGCGCGATGGAGATCGTCTACTCGACCGAGGACCTGGCTGACTACCTGCGCAGGACCGGCAACGGGCGCGAGCGCGAGATCTTCCTCGACCGCTTCCTGGAGAACGCCATCGAGGTCGACGTCGATGCGCTGTGCGACGGCGAGCATGTCTGGATCGGCGGGATCATGCAGCACGTCGAGGAGGCCGGCATCCACTCCGGCGACAGCGCCTGCGTGCTGCCGCCGCACTCGCTCGGCAACGACATGCTCGACGAGATCCGCGCGGCCACGCACGGCATCGCCCTCGGCCTGAACACCGTCGGGCTCATCAACATCCAGTTCGCGGTGACGCTCGACGGGCGCCTGTACGTCATCGAGGCCAACCCGCGCGCATCGCGGACCGTCCCGTTCGTCTCCAAGGCGATCGGCGTGCCGCTGGCGAAGATGGCCTGCCGGCTCATGCTCGGCGAGCGCCTGGAGGACCTCGGGCTGCCGTCGGAGGCGATGCCGACCGATCACGTGTCCGTCAAGGAGGCCGTGCTGCCGTTTGACCGCTTCGCCGGCTCGGATGCGCTGCTCGGCCCGGAGATGCGCTCGACCGGCGAGGTCATGGGCGTCGCGCGCGACTTCCCGACGGCCTTCGCCAAGGCGCAGTCCGCCGCGGGGGCGCACCTGCCACAGGCGGGCACGGTCTTCATCACCGTAACCGACGGCGACAAGGCCGGTGCCGCGGCGATCGCCTCGCGCTTGCAGGACCTCGGCTTCCGGATCGTCGCGACCGCCGGCACCGCGCAGTCGGTGCGCGGCATGGGCTGCCGCGTGGATGCCGTGCTGCAGAAGGTCGGCGACGGCTCGCCGAACGTCGTCGACTGGATCCAGACCGGGGAGATCCAGCTCGTCATCAACACGCCGACCGGCTCGGGCGCGCGCGCTGACGGCTGGGAGATCCGCCGCGCGGCCGTCGCGGCCGGCATCCCGTGCATCACGACGCTGTCGGGCGCCCACGCCGCCGCCCGCGCGATCGACGCCGCGCGCCGTCATGGCGAGCCGCCGGTCCTCTCCCTCCAGGAGCTGCACCGCGACCGCCAGAGCGTCGGATGAGAACGCTCGCGCCGCTGGGCCGGCGCCGCGTCGCGGTGACCGGCGCCGATGACGTCGGCGCCTACCGCGTCCTGCATGTCGCCGACCCCGAAGGACCGGTGCCGTGGCCGGGGCAGTTCTACATGCTCGCGGCCGCGGAGCGCTGGGGTGCGGGGGAGGACGAGCGCCCCTACCTGCCGCGCGCGTTCTCGTTTCTCGACGCGACCGAGGGCGGCCTGAGCTTCATGCTCGAGGACGTCGGACCGGGCACACGACGGCTCGCGGAGCTCGCCGCCGGCGACGGGCTGCAGATCACCGGTCCGCTCGGCAGCGGCTTCAGCGCGCCCGCCGGCGACGATCGCGCGATCCTCGCCGGCGGTGGCGTCGGCGTCCCGCCGCTCGCCGCCTGGGCGCGGGCGCTCGACGAGGCCGGCCTGCCGGTCACGGCGCTGCTGGGCTTCCGCGACGCCCACCACGCGGAGGGAGCGCGCCTGCTCGCCCGTGCGCACATGGCGATCGCCACCGACGACGGCTCGGTCGGGCACCACGGCCTCGTCACAGACCTGCTCGCGGCCGAGCTCGATGACAACGCCGCCGCCACGGTCTACGCGTGCGGGCCGCCGGCGATGCTGGAGGCCGTCCGCGCGCTGTGCGCGGCCCGCGACGTCCCCGCGCAGCTCGCTCTGGAGGCGGGCATGGCGTGCGGGTTCGGGGCTTGCTTCGGCTGCGTCGTCCCGGTACGCGACGGCGGCTACGCGCGCGTCTGCGTCGACGGTCCGGTGTTCGACGCCGCGCGCCTCGAGGCGGTGCCGGCGCATTGATGGCGGATTGCACGACCCACACAATCAGCTGCCCGCGCCTCGCGGCGCAGGATCGCCACGGGCCGAAGGCGTCCGTGGCTTCGCCTCTGTCCACGTTCTGCCCGCGTCGCCCGCCATCCGCGATCCACGGCCATCTGACAGCGAGGGTCGCGAAATCCGCCATCTGATCGACTTCTGCGGCCTGCGGCTCGCCCACCCGGTCATCAACGGCTCGGGGACGTTCGACGCGATCGCCGCCCGGCGGGCATTCGGCGACGCGCTGCTCGACGCGTTTCCCTTCAGCGCGTTCGTCTCCAAGACGATCACGCTGCACCCGCGCGACGGCAACCCGCCGCCGCGCCTGTGGGAGACGCCGGCCGGGATGATCAACTCGATCGGGCTGCCCAACAAGGGCCTGGACGGCTATCTCGCGCACGACCTGCCCCAGCTCGCCGAGCTGCCGGTGGCGCTCATCACCAACGTCATGGGCTCGACGGAGGACGAGGTCGGCCAGCTCGTCGAGGCCGTGACGGCGCGCGACGAGGTGTCGGCGATCGAGCTGAACGTCTCGTGCCCCAACGTGCGCACCGGACTGGACATCGGCGCCGACCCGGAGTCGCTCGGCGCGCTCATCCGCGCGGTCCGGCCGCTCACCGCCAAGCCGCTGATCGTCAAGCTCACGCCGAACACGGCCGACGTCGCGGCCGTCGCGGTCGCCGCCGAGGCCGAGGGCGCGGACGCCGTGTCGCTCATCAACACGCTGCGCGCGATGGCGCTTGACCCGGGGGCGCCGCCGGGCACGCGACGCCCGTGGCTGGGCGGTGCAACGGGCGGGCTGTCCGGGCCGGCGATCCGCGCCGTCGCGCTGGCCCAGGTCGCCGCGGTCGCTGCGCGGATATCAATCCCCATCGTCGGGATGGGCGGTGTAGGGTCCGGACAGAACGCGGCAGACATGATGTCCGCGGGCGCCACGTTGGTCGCCGTCGGAACCGAGAGCTTCCGCGATCCATGTGCTGGCTCCCGCATCGCGGCCGAGTTGAAATCCCTGCAAATTGCGGGTTCACCTTCGACCAGGGTGAAGACGTATGAACCTCAGGTCGAGGTAGACATGAATTCGTCGGATTCCTGCTGATTCGTCTTGCAGGTCGGTTGTGAATATGTAGTATCGGCGCGGTCGATGCCGCCGGCTTCCAACACCGCCACTGAGCAATCCGCGGCGCCTGAGCGTTCGTTGACTCAACGACTTGACGCACTCCAGCGGGCCAACGAGGTCCGCACGAAGCGGGCCCAGCTCAAGAAGGATCTCAAGGCCGGGCGCACGTCGATCCACACGCTGCTGCTCGATCCGCCGGAGTACGTGAGGACCGCCAAGGTCATGGACATGCTCCTCGCCGTACCGAAGTACGGACGCGTCAAGGCGCACAAGGTCCTCCAGCAGTGCCGCATCTCGCCGAGCAAGACGATCGGCGGGCTGTCCGAGCGCCAGCGCAACGAGCTCGTCCAGCTCCTGCGTCGCTAGCGGCGCGCTCGCCGTGGGGCGCGCGGTCGTCATCACGGGACCGTCGGGCGTCGGCAAGGGCACGCTGATCCGCTCGCTGCGCGAGCGCGTTCCCGACCTCCAGCTGTCGGTCTCCGCGACGACGCGGCGCCCGCGACCGGGGGAGACCCAGGGCGTCGACTACCACTTCCTCTCACCGGCGCAGTTCGCCCGGCACGTCGCCGCCGGCGACTTCGTCGAGCACGCCGATTACGCCGGCGCGCGCTACGGGACGCTGCGATCGGAGCTCGAGACGCGGATGGCCGCCGGGCTGCCGGTCGTCCTGGAGATCGAGGTCCAGGGCGCCCGCCAGGTGCGCGAGGCGATGCCCGAGGCGATGCAGGTCTTCATCGCCCCACCGTCGATCGACGCGCTGCGCGCGCGGCTCGTCGGCCGCGGCACCGACGACCCCGAGCAGATCGAGAAGCGGCTGCGGACCGCGGAGGCCGAGCTGGCGGCGCAGGACGAGTTCGCGCGCGTCGTGGTCAACGACCGGCTGGAGGACGCGGTGCAGGAGCTGGTGGCGGTGGTGCGCGAGGCGACGGGCGGAGGGTCCTAGATACGCACGGGGCCCTGAGCGGGACGCGCCAACAAACGGTCGTGTCGCCGCAGACTCTGCATACGAGGCGTTAGTCGACACGACCGCCTTGTGGGCCGCGGATCGACGAGATCCCGCCCGCTACCCTGTAGGCCATGATCTCTCCCCGCATCGACCGCCTCCTCGAGAACGTCGACTCCAATTACGCCTCCGTTCTCGTCGCGGCCAAGCGCGCGCGCCAGATCAACTCCTACTACCACAACCTCGGTGAGGGAACGTTCGACGAGTTCCCGCCGCCGATGGTCGACACCGGTTCGAAGAACTACCTGACGATCGCCCTCGAGGAAGTCGCGGCGGGCAAGATCAAGTACCAGTACCGGTAGGCCTCTGACAGACGCCATGCGGATCCTGCTCGGTGTCAGTGGTGGGATCGCCGCATATAAGGCGCTCGAGCTCGTGCGCCTTGCGACCGCGGCCGGACACGCCGTCCGCGCGATCCAGACGCCGGCGAGCATCCGCTTCGTCGGCACCGCGTCCTTCGCCGCGCTGACCGGCGCGCCGGTGCTGTCGGATGAGTTCGAGCGCGACCCGGCCCGCGGCGCCTTCCCCGATCAGGCGCCGCCGGACCACGACCCGCTGAGCCACCTCGAGCTCGTCGGCAACGCCGACGTCTTCGTGATCGCGCCGGCGTCGGCGAACACGATCGCCAAGCTCGCACACGGCCTCGCGGACAACCTCCTGACGAACGCCGCGCTGGCGGCCACCTGCCCGCTGCTCGTGGCGCCCGCGATGAACAGCCACATGTGGGCCAACCCGGCGACGCAGGCGAACATCGCGACGCTCCGCGAGCGGGGCGTCAGCGTGCTCGATCCCGACGCCGGCCGGCTGGCGTCCAAGGGCGAGTGGGGCGCCGGGCGGCTGCCGGAGCCCGCCGCACTGCTGGAGGCCGTCGAGGCGCTCGCGCCCGCCGCACCCGGCACGCCCGACGCGCCGGCGGAGCGCCACCTGGTCGGCGTGCGCGTGCTCGTCACGGCCGGCGGGACCCGCGAGCCGATCGACGCCGTCCGCTTCCTCGGCAACCGCTCCTCGGGGCGCATGGGCTTCGCGCTCGCCGACGCCGCCGCGTCGCTCGGCGCGACCGTGACGGTCATCGCCGCGAACGTCGCGCTGGCGCGCGACCCGCGCGCGCGTTACGTCGACGTCCAAACCGCGGCGGAGCTGCAGGCCGCCTGCGACGCGGAGTTCGAACGCGCCGACGTGCTGCTGATGGCGGCCGCCGTCGTCGACTTCCGCCCGGCCGAGGCGCTGCTCGGCAAGCTCAAGAAGCGGGCTGGGGAACAAACGCTGCGGCTCGAGCTCGAGCGCACCCCCGACATCCTCGCCGGCCTGGCCGCCGCGCGGCGCCCCGGGCAGACGCTTGTCGGCTTCGCCGCCGAGCACGGCGAGGCGGGCGTGGCGCATGGCCGCGACAAGCTGGCGCGCAAGGGTGTCGACGCTGTCATCGTCAACGACATCTCGCGTACCGACATCGGATTCGACGCCCAGGACAACGAAGTGACGATTCTCACCGCAGCCGGCGAGCGACACGTCGCGCGCGCCTCCAAGGCCGATGTTGCGCGCGCGGTGATCGACGCCGTGATGGCGCTGCGCGCCGCGCCCGCGCCGCAGAACGCCGGTCCGGCGCTATGACCAAGCGCGCCGCGACCGAGCGGCTCTCCCCCGACGAGGTCGACGCCGCGCGCGAGCTCGCGCGCCGGATCGCCACGAACGTCGCGAAGGCCGCCGAGGTTCGCGCCGAGGTCATCGAGCACCTCATCGTCGCGGCGCTCGCCGAGGGCCACATCCTCATCGAGGACCTCCCCGGCGTCGGCAAGACGACGCTCGCCCGCTCGCTCGCCCGCTCGCTGGACCTGGAGTTCGCCCGCGTCCAGTGCACGGCCGACCTGCTGCCCACCGATGTCGTCGGCACGAGCGTCTTCAACCAGCGCGAGGGCACGTTCGAGTTCCGCCCGGGGCCGATCTTCGCCAACGTCGTGCTCGTCGACGAGATCAACCGCGCCTCGCCCAAGACGCAGTCCGGGTTGCTCGAGTGCATGCAGGAGAGGCGCGTCACGGTCGACGTGCACACGCACGAGCTCGCACGGCCGTTCCTCGTCCTGGCGACGCAGAACCCGATCGAGTACGAGGGCACCTACCCGCTGCCCGAAGCGCAGGTCGACCGGTTCATGGTGCGCCTGTCGCTCGGCTATCCCGACGCGGCCGGCGAGGCGGGGATGCTCGCCACGCACGAGGCCGGCGACCGCGTCGCCGCGCTCGAGCCGGTCGCCGACGCCGCGCAGATGCTGGCCGCCCAGGACGCCGCGATGCGCGTGCGCGCATCCGACGCGCTGCGCCACTACATCGTCGCCCTGCTCGGCCGCACGCGCGAGGATCCGCGCGTCGAGCTCGGCGCCAGCCCGCGCGCCGGGCTGCTGCTCCTGCGTGCCGCCAAGGCGCGTGCCCTGCTGGCGGGGCGCGATCATGCGCTGCCCGACGACGTGCAGCAGATGGCCGAGGCGGTGCTCTCACACCGCATCGTGCTCGCTCCCGAGGCCCTCGAGGCTGACGGCAAGCAGGTCGTCGCCGCCGCGGTGGCCGGCACGCCCGCCTTGTAGGGAGCACGAGTGCGCCCCGCGCTGAACTCGGGCTTGCTGGCGCTGCTGTTCGCCGCATGCGCCGCGCTGTTCGACGCCGAGCCGCTGTGGGTTCCCGCCGTCGTGCTCGCGCTGCTCGCGGTGGGCAGCCTCGCGTGGGTGCGGCGCGCCGCGCGTGGCGTGACGCTGCGCCGCGACCTCGGCGCGCGCCGCGTCATCGAGGACGACCCGGTGAGCATCGTGCTCGAGGTCGACGGCGGGCGCGCCTGGATGCCGACGGCGACGATCATCGACCCGCTGCTCAGCGGCGCCGTGCCGCTCGCGGCCGGGCGCGGTCAGCGGCGCGTGCGCATCGAGGCGAGCTTCGCCCGGCGCGGGCGGCGCGCTCTGGCGCTGCCACGCCTGTGCATCAGCGATCCGCTGGGCCTCACCACGCGGGAGATCACCGCGGTCGCGTCGCCCGCCGACGACGAGATCGTCGTCCTGCCGCGGATCGAGCCGATCGTCTCACCGGCCGATGGTGGCGGCGACGCGACCCGCATCACGCGGCGCGGCCATGCCGCGCTCGGCGCCGAGGTCTCCGTCGACGGCCTGCGGCCGCTGCGCGAAGGCACGTCGGCCGCCCGCATCTTCTGGCCGTCGATCGCGCGCGGTGCCGAGCCGATGGAGCGACGGATGACCGCCGGCGCCGACAGCCGGCCGCTCGTCGTCCTCGACCCGCGCGGCGCCGCCGGCGAAGCGCAGCTCGACGCCGCGGTGCGCGCCGCGGCATCACTCGCGCACGCGCTCGCGCGAGCGGGCGGCTGCTCGGTGCTGCTTCCCGGCGACCGCCGCGCCACCGAGCTGGGGGAGACGCTCGCCGGCTGGGACCACGTGCATGCGCGCCTCGCGCTGCTCGGCGCGACGGCAGGGCCGGCGCTGATCGCGGTGGCGCACCGGCGCGGGCCGGTCGTGTTCGTCAGCGCGCGGGCGCGCGCCCGGCTGCCGCAGGCGTTCGCCGCCAGCGCCGCAGCGACCCGCGTGCTCGTCGTCCCGGGGACGCTGCTCGGACGCCGCGCGGCCTTTTCCGTCGCCGGTTGTCACGGCTACCTGCTCAGCGCGGCGCGGCCACGCATGGGCACGTCGGCGTCACCCATCACCGGGAGCCGCCGGTGAGCTCGCTGTGGACCACGCCCACGCCCGCGCCGAGCGTGACCGTGCCCGGCCGCGCCCCGAGCGACCGGCGCTCCCGGCGAGCCAAGCCACTGGTGCCCGCGATGGCCGCGCGGATGGTCGCGTTCGTGGCGCTCGCGACGTTCGCCATCGTGCAGTGGGCCCGGCTCGTCGACCCGGCCCCGACGCTCGGGTTCGTGGCCTGCATGTCCGCCGCGACCGCCGCCGGCCTGATCCTCCTGAGGGCGCGCGGCGACACGACGCGGGTGCGTGCCGTCACGACCGTGCTCGCCGGCATCGGCCTGCTGCTCGTCGCGGCGCTGTCCGCCGGCATTCCGCTCGCGCTGATCGCCGATCCGCGCAACTGGGGAGCGCTCGTGCGCGGCGTCGCGGACGGCCTCAACACGCTGCCAACCGTGCGCGTGCCCTACGGCGGCCTAGAGGAATGGACGCGCGTCGTGCTCATCCTCGGTGGCGGCCTGCTCACGGGCGCCGCGGCGCTGCTCGCCTTCGCCCCGCGCCGCAACGGCGTCGTGGGCTTTCAGACGCTCGCGGCGATCGCGCTCGGCGCGCTGTACGCCGTTCCGGCGATCCAGCGCGAGCTCGACCATCCGTTCGTCCCCGGCGTCGCGTTCATGCTCCTGCTCGCGCTGTTTCTTTGGCTGGAGCGCGTCGAGCGCACCGCGGCATCCAGCGCGCTGATCGTCGTCGGTTGCGCCTGCCTGCTGGCAGTCGTCCTCGCGCCGCGGCTGGACGCCGACCAGCCGCTCATCGACTACGAGCAGATCGCCCAGTCGCTCAGCGGCGGGGTGCAGACCTCCTACACGTGGGATCACCGCTACGGCCCGCTGGACTGGCCGCGTGACGGCCGCGAGGTGCTGCGCGTCGAGGCGCGCGAGCGCGCGTACTGGAAGGTCACGAACCTCACGACGTTCGACGGCCTGCGCTGGCGCCAGGACACCTCGCAGCGTGGCCAGCAACCCGACAGCCCGCTGCGCGCGGACAAGCGCGCCTGGCGCCAGACGATCGACGTGACGATCCGCGCGCTGCGCTCCTCGCGGTTCGTGGCAGCGGGGACGGCGCTGGAGATCAGCGAGAGCCCGGTGCGGCCGATCCAGACCGCCCCGGGCATCTTCGAGTCCGCCGACAAGCCGCTGGAGCGCGGCAATACCTACCAGGCGGTCGTGTACACGCCGCGGCCGACCGCCGGGGAGATGCGGGCGGCGACGCAGAACACCCCCGCCACGACGCCCTATCCCGCCGGGCTGCGGCGCAACTACTCCGTCATCGGGCTACCCCGGCGCGCGACGTCGTCAGCGGGCCGCGCGCGCGCCGCGCGCTACGGCGTCGTCCCGTTCTGGGGCGACGACGCAAAGCCATCCTCCTTCGCGAGCCTCGGCCGCCCGGCCCCGCGGCCGCTGGACTTCACCGGCACGCCGTACGCGCGCTCGTACGCGCTCGCCCAGCGACTGCGCGCGCGGTCGGCGACGCCATATGACTTCATGCTCGCCGTCGAGGAGTACCTGCGGGAGGGCTTTGACTACACCGAGACGCCGCGGCCGAGCCGCAACCCGCTCGACGACTTCCTGTTCGCAGTCAAGGCCGGCTACTGCCAGCAGTTCTCCGGCGCGATGGCGCTGCTCATGCGCCTCGGCGGCGTGCCCGCGCGCGTCGCCGCCGGCTTCGCGCCCGGCAGCCGCAACTCCCAGCGCGGCGGCCAGTTCGTCGTGCGCGACATCGACGCGCATTCGTGGGTCGAGGTCTACTTCCCCGACATCGGCTGGGTGACGCGCGACCCGACGCCCGCCGGCTCCCCCGCGCGCTCGCAGATCGCCGACCTGCTCGCAGCGGCGACGGACTCCGACACCTCGATCAACGGCACCGGTCCGGCCCCCGCGCAGGGATCGGACGACACGCCGGCCGGCGGCGTCGCGACGGCGGCGAAGGCGCGCGGCGGCTCGTCGTGGCCGCTGCTGGCGTCGATCGCCGTTGGCCTGCTGGTGCTGCTCGGCGTACTCGGCAGCGGCGGGCTGTGGCTGCGGGCCGCGCGGCGCCGGCGCGATGCCGCGCTGGACGATCCGCAGGTCGCCGAGCTTGCGCGGGCGCTGCGGCGCAGCGGTGTGCCGGCACGGCCCGACCTGACGCTCGACGCGCTCGCGCGGCGCTTCTCGGGCACGCCGGCCGAGGGCTACGTGCGCGAGCTCGTCGGAGCCCGCTACGGCTACGGCGCCGGGCGGACGACCCGCGCCCAGCGGGCTGGGCTGCGCCGCGAGCTGGCGCGCGGGCGGCGCTTCGGCGGCCGGCTGCGCGCGTGGTGGGCGCTGCCGCCACATATCTGAGTCACGACCTGGACGCCCTGTCTATCCTCGAAGTCATGGAGCGGGACGACGTCTACGACCTCTTCCAGAACGGCATGCGCCTGCTCGCGCAGCGCGACTACCACGCCGCGACCGTGCCGCTCACGCGCGTGCGCGACCTCGAGCCCGACAAGACGTCGATCCGCGAGGCGCTCGGCCGCGCGCTGTTCGGCGCGCAGCGCTACGACGAGGCCAAGACCGAGTTCGAGGCCGTCGTCGAGCGCGCACCGACCAACGACTACGCGCTCTTCTGCCTCGGCCGCTCGCTGCAGCAGCTCGGGCGGCACTCCGAGGCGCGCAAGCCGCTGACCCTCGCGTGCTGCCTGCAGCCCGAGCGCCGCGACTACCGGCTGTACCGCGACCGCTCGGTCGCCCGCGCCGCCTGACCGGCAGCGCGCGCGGCTGGCGAACGAGCCGTGCTGCGACGGGCCGTCGTCGAGCTCCCGCGAGCCCCGGCGAACAGGCGGCGCTGGAGCTCGGCGGCGGCCGGCGAACGCGGCCCGAAGGCGTTCACGTGGCCTCACGATATGCCCGCCACCCCGCCTCGCGAACCGACGGAGCACCGCCGCGCCGGTGCTATCCTCGGCGCACAGCTTTCGCATCGGCACAGCCGCCGGTGGCAGGACCGGAAGTGGGCGCTCGCCCGCTTTTTTTTATGGCCACAGGAGATCTGATGAGCACCATCCAGCGCGACATTGAAGCCAGGCTCGCCGTCAGCGAGCCCGACGTCGACGTGCTGCTGGCGGAGATCGTCGGCGGTTCGACGGTCCGGCTCTACATCGATCATCCGCAGGGCGTCACGCTCGACCTGTGCGCGCGCGTCACGCATGAACTCGTCGAGGTCCGCGAGCGCTACGCCCTCGAGGTCTCCTCGCCCGGCACCGAGCGACCGCTGTCAAAGCCGCAGCACTTTCGGCGCTACCTCGGCCGCCGCGCCCGCATTCGTACGCGTGGTGACGTCCGCGACGCCGCCGTAGGCGGCGGGCGCCACAAGTCATTCACGGGGGAGCTCGTAGGCGCCTCCGACGACGAGGTGACGATCGCCGTAGACACCGGCGTCGTGGCCATTGCGTACGCCGAGATCCAGCGATCCAACCTGGTGGAGGATTAGCGATGTCACGCGAGATTCTTGACGCGATGAACGTCCTGGGGCGCGAGAAGGGGATCGCGCCGGAGAAGCTGCGCCTCGCGCTCGAGGACGCGCTGCTGTCGGCCTACAAGAAGCAGCCCGACAGCGCGAAGTACGCGCGCGTCGAGCTCGATCCCGAGACCGCCGACTTCCGCGTCATCGAGCTGATGATTCCCGAGCGTCTGGAGGCGCACCTGATCGTCGAGACGATCGACGAGGGAACCGTCTACGACCCCGAGACGGGCGACATGATCGAGCCGACCGATCCCGAGATCGACCCGGCGAAGTTCGAGGAGTACAAGGACCAGATCGACGAGCGCGACGTCACGCCCGGCGACTTCGGGCGGATCGCCGCGCAGACGGCCAAGCAGGTCATCCTGCAACGCATCCGCGAGGCCGAGCGGGACATGATGTTCGAGGAGTACCGCGACCGCGTCGGCGAGCTGATCACCGGCATCGTCCAGCAGTCCGACAGCCGCTACACGCTCGTGCAGCTGCGCGAGCGCGTCGAGGCGCTGCTGCCGAAGTCCGAGCAGGTCGACGGCGAGCGCTACGACCACTCCCAGCGCGTCAAGGCCGTCATCAAAGAGGTCTCGCCCTCCACGAAGGGCCCGTCGATCATCGTTTCGCGGCGCGATCCGGAGCTCATCAAGAAGCTCTTCGAGCTCGAGGTCCCCGAGATCGCCGACGGCCTCGTCGAGATCGCCAACGTCGCCCGCGAGCCGGGCTACCGGTCGAAGATCGCCGTCGTGTCCCACGCCGACGGCGTCGACCCCGTCGGCGCCTGCGTCGGGCCGCGTGGATCGCGCGTGCGTATGGTCGTCTCCGAGCTGCGCGGCGAGAAGATCGACATCATTCCCTACAACGACGAGCCCGCCCGCTTCGTCGCCAAGGCGCTCAGCCCCGCCCGCGTGCGCGAGGTGCTCGTCGACGACGACGGCAAGCAGGCGACGGTCATCGTCCCCGACGACCAGCTCTCGCTGGCGATCGGCCGCGAGGGCCAGAACGCGCGCCTCGCCGCGCGCCTCACCGGCTGGCGCATCGACATCAAGTCCGAGACGGAGTACGCCGCCGAGGAGCAGGAGTCCGGCTACGAGGAAGAGGAGTCGCAGGGCCGCTGCGCCGCGATCATGTCGACCGGCCGGCGCTGCCCGAACGCCTCGCTGCCCGGCTCGCGCTACTGCGGTCTGGATGCCCACCAGGCGCTCGCCGGCCTGCCGACCGACGAGGTCGGCGCAGCCGCCGAGGCCGCCGATCCCGAAGCTGGCGCGGTCGCTGCCACCGATGAGCCGCCCGAGTCGGTCACCGCCCCCGTCGAGGTTCCCGACGAGGATGCCCTCGAGCCGACGCCCGAGGACGCCGAGCCGCTCGGCGAGGCCGAGGTCGCCGCCGAGGAGAGCTCATAGCTGCGCCGGTGCGTCGCCGCGCCGACTGCGGCGCGCACGCGCCGGAGTCCACGCTGCGAGCCCAGCCCGACCTTCTAAACTCACTCTGATGGCCAAAGTCCGCGTTCACGAGCTCGCCAAGGCACACGACATGTCCTCCCAGGACGTGCTCACCAAGCTGCGCGAGGCCGGCATCAAGGTCAAGGCGCCGGCATCGGCCGTCGACGAGGACCAGGCGAAGGCCGCGATCGAAGGCCGTCCGCTGCCAAGCAACGGCGCGAAGGCCAAGGAGGAGCCGGCGCCGGCCGCCGCCCCCAAGGCTGCTGCGCCGATCCGGCGCGGACCGCCGCCACCGCCCGCCGTGTCAGATCGCCCGCCGATGTCTGATCGTGCTCCGGCGGCCGCGGACGGCAAGACCGACCCGGCGCCCGCCGCCGCGGGCACAGCGGGCACGCCCGCCGAGCAGGCCAAGGCTCGCCCGACACGCTCGTCCCTCGCCGGGGAGCGCGTGCCCGGCGCCGCAGGCCCCGGAGGCCGGCGCCGCGTCGTCATCGACTCGCAGGCCTCGCGCCGCACGCCCGGCCAGCAGCAGCAGCCGCCACGCCGCCAGCGTCGTGGCCGTCGCCGCCGCGGCACCTACGACGACACCGTCGCGCCGCTGGATGCCGCCGCCGCGACGCACACCGACCTCGTTCGCATCAACTCCGGCTCGACCGTCAAGGACATCGCCGAGTCGATGGGCGTGCCGGTGCCCGAGATCATCAAGAAGCTCATGATGCTCGGGCAGATGGCGACGCTCACGCAGACGCTGTCGGATGACGCCGTCGGCGTCCTCGCCGAGGAGTTCGGCAAGGAGGTCGAGATCATCCACGCCGCCGACGAGGTCGAGGCCGAGCCGCAGTTCGAGGACGCCGAGGAAGACCTCACCGACCGCCCGCCGGTGATCACGATCATGGGCCACGTCGACCACGGCAAGACGTCGCTGCTGGATGCGATCCGCTCGACGGAGGTCGTCGCCGGCGAGGCCGGTGGCATCACCCAGCACATCGGCGCCTACCAGGTGCACCACAACGACAAGCTCGTCACCTTCCTCGACACGCCCGGCCACGAGGCGTTCACCGCGATGCGTGCCCGCGGCGCCCGCGTGACCGACATCGCGGTCATCGTCGTTGCCGCCGACGACGGCGTGAAGCCGCAGACCGACGAGGCCATCGACCACGCGAAGGCCGCCGACGTGCCGATCGTCGTCGCGGTCAACAAGATCGACAAGGAAGGCGCCGACCTCACCCGCGTGCGCACGGAGATGACCACGCGCGGCCTCCAGCCGGCCGAGTGGGGCGGCGAGACCGAATTCGTCGACGTGTCCGCCAAGACGAAGGTCGGCCTCGAAGAGCTGCTCGACACCCTCCAGGTCGTGGCCGAGCTCGAAGACCTCAAGGCCAACCCGTCCGCTCCGGCGTCGGGCGTCGTCGTCGAGTCCAAGCTCGACCCGGGCCGCGGCCCCGTCGTCACCGTCCTCATCCAGCGCGGCACCCTGCGCGTCGGCGACGCGATCGTCGCGGGCGCCAACTGGGGCCGCGTGCGGGCCATGCACGACTTCATCGGCGAGCGCCTGAAGCAGGCGCGCCCCGGCGACCCGGTCGAGGTGCTCGGCTTCGACGGCGTTCCCGAGGCCGGCGAGTACGTCCGCGTCGTCGAGAACGACCGCCGCGCGCGCCAGCTCGCGCACGAGCGCGAGCAGCGCCTCAAGCAGGAGCAGCAGGCGCGCCGCTCGGGCCGCAAGCGCTCGCTGGAGGACGTCTTCAAGGACATCCAGGCCGGCGAGCTCAAGGAGCTCAACCTCGTCGTCAAGTCCGATGTCGCCGGCTCCGCCGAGGCGCTCCAGGACGAGATCGCCAAGCTGCCGCAGGACGAGGTCACCGTCAACGTCGTGCGCTCGGGTGTCGGCGGCATCAACGAGTCCGACGTCATGCTCGCCGCCGCGTCGGATGCGATCATCATCGGCTTCAATGTCCGCCCGGTCGGGGACGCGCGCGCCGTCGCCGAGCGCGAGGGCGTCGAGGTCCGCGGCTACACCGTCATCTACAAGGTGCTCGACGAGCTGCGCGCCGCGATGGAGGGCATGCTCGAGCCCGAAGAGGTCGAGGACGCGGTCGGCACCGTCGAGATCCGCCAGCTGTTCCGCGCGTCGAAGATCGGCGTCATCGCCGGCTCCTACGTCACCGACGGCAAGATCACACGCGGCGCCAAGACACGGCTCGTCCGCGACGGCACGATCGTGTACGACGGTCAGATCGACTCGTTGCGACGCTTCAACGAAGACGTCCGCGAGGTCGCTGCGGGCTTCGAGTGCGGCATCACGCTGAAGAACTTCCAGGACGTCAAGGAAGGCGACATCCTGGAGGTCTACGAGACGCGCAAGGTCGACCGCGCTCTCGCGTAGGCATGGGCGAGGCCGACGCGTACGTCGCCCTGATGCTTGTTCATCTGCACTTCCCGGACGCCGAGTCGCTGAAGGACAAGCGCAAGGACCTCGCGTCCGTCAAGGCGCAGCTGCATGGCCGCATGGGCGTCGCCGTGGCCGAGGTCGGCCACCAGGATCTCTGGCAGCGCGCGACGCTCGCCGCCGCGCTGACGGGCGGTTCGGCGAGCGTCCTGGAGAGCGCCGCCGACAACGTCGAGCGCTTCCTCTTGGACCGCTTTCCGGAGACGTGTCGCATCGAGCGCACCCTCGCCTCCTTTCAGGACATATCGGGTTAGGATGGCCTCCGACCGGATGCGCCGCGTCGACGAGGCCGTCAGGCAGGTTCTGTCGGACGCGGTCGCGCAGGACCTGCAGGACCCACGAATCGGATTCGTCACGATGACGAGCGTCAAGACCAGCCCAGATCTGCGCCATGCCCGCGTGTACGTGAGCGTCCTCGGAGACGAGGCGCAGCGT
Source organism: uncultured Actinomycetes bacterium (assembly GCA_963705315.1). GTDB lineage: Bacteria > Actinomycetota > Thermoleophilia > Solirubrobacterales > Solirubrobacteraceae > CADCVQ01. The sequence continues at coordinate 2,243,735 of OY970068.1, read as the reverse complement.
GCCGACACGCTCGCTGGGTTGTCCTCGGCGCACGGCGCGCTGCAGCGGCGCCTCGCGCGCGAGCTGCGCATGAAGCGCACGCCGGCGCTCGAGTTTCTCTACGACGACACGACCGACCGCGCGATGCGCCTCAACGAGGTCATCGAGCGCGAGGTGGGCGACGCGTGACGGTTATGGGAACCAGCGCATCGACGCGCGACGAGGTGCTCGCCGCCCTGCGCGACGGCGAGCGGTTCGTGCTCGTCACGCACGACAACCCCGACGGCGATGCGCTCGGCTCGCTCGTCGCGATGCAGGGCGTGCTGACCTCGCTGGGCAAGGACAGCATCATGTACATCGCCCGCGAGGAGTTCCCGCTCCCGTACGAGTACGCGTTCTTCGAGTTCGACGGGCTCGTCAACGAGCTGCCCGCCAACCTCGCGGAGCGCACGATCGTGTTCCTGGACTGCGGCAACTTCGATCGCAACGCGGTCGACACCGGCGACGCGCCGGTCCTCAACATCGACCATCACCACGACAACACCCGCTTCGGCACAGTCAACCACGTCGTGCCCGGTGCGTCGTGCACCGCGGAGATCGTGTGGGACCTCATGGGCGCGCTCGAGGTGCCGACGACGCTCGAGATCGCCGTGGCGCTCTACGTCGGGCTCGTCACCGACACCGGCGGCTTCATGTACGAGAACACGGGCATTCGCGCCCACCTCATGGCCGCGGAGCTCATCGAGGCCGGCGTCGACGTGCACGGCATCTACCGCCACCTCTACGAGGGGATGCCGGAGTCCAAGCTCGCGCTGCTCACGCGCGCGCTGAACTCCGTGCACCGCTTCGACGACGGACGGCTGACGTTCTCCCGGCTGACCCGCGCGGACTTCAGCGAGACCGGCGCCGAGGAGTCCTACACCGAGGGGATCATCGACCACCTGCGCTCGGTTGCCGCGACGAAGGTCGCGGCGCTCGTGCGCGAACTCGCCGACGGCCGCTCGAAGGTCTCGCTGCGCGCGACGGACGGCACGGTTGACGTCTCGGCGATCGCCCGCGAGGGCGGCGGCGGCGGTCACCGCCAGGCGGCGGGCTTCACGACCGAGCTGGCCCCGCCGGAGCTCGTGGCGTTCTTGCGCGCGGGGATCTTGGCGCAGCTGGACGGCTAGGTCCACGAAACAGCATCGATAAAGGAAGCAGGAGGGGCGCCGCGCCGTCCGGCGAGGCGGTCGTGTCGAGTAATGCCTCGGATACCGCGCTTGCGGCGACACGATGGTCGGCCGCGCCGTCCGGCGAGGCCGTTGACCCGGACCCCCGGGGCGCCTCGCTCCCTCATCCCTTAGCGATGCTGTTCGCTTGCCCGCCGCCCACGTCTGCGAGCCTCACACCATGCAAGACGGGATCCTGCTCATCGACAAACCCGCCGGCAACACGTCCCACGACATCGTCGCGGCCGTCCGCCGCGAGCACCGCGGCCGGCGCGTCGGGCATGCCGGGACGCTCGACCCGTTCGCGACGGGGCTGCTGCTCGTGCTCGTCGGCCGGGCCACCCGGATCCAGCGCTATCTCATGGCGCTGCCCAAGAGCTATGAGACCGTCGCGCAGCTCGGGGCGACGTCGACCACCGGCGACCCCGAGGGCGAGATCACGCACACGGGGCGCGTCCCGGCCGACCCGCCGCTGCTGCCGACGGGCGAGCTCATGCAGCGCCCGCCCGCCTACAGCGCGGTGAAGGTCGACGGCGAGCGCGCCTACAAACGCGCGCGGGCGGGGGAGGACGTCGAGATCGCGCAGCGGCCGATCACCGTGCATCGCTTCGAGCAGCTCTGGCGCGCGGAGGATCGCGCGGCGTTCGCGATCCAATGCTCGGCGGGGACCTACGTGCGCACGCTCATCTCAGACCTCGGCGACGCGTACTGCCTCGAGCTGCGGCGCACGGCGATCGGCGCCTTTCGCATCGAGGACGCCCACCCGGCGCGGATGGTGGGACTCCAGGAGGCGCTGAGCTTCCTGCCGGTCATCGAGCTCGACGCCGACGCCGCCAAGCGGGCCGGATACGGGCAGGCGATCGCCGCGGCGCCCGCCGACCTTGCCGCCGACAGCGTGCTGCTCGTCGACGCCGACGGGCCGATCGCGGTCGCCGAGCCGCGCGGCGACGCGCTGAAGCCCGTCGTAGGCTTCCGCGCGTGAGGATCACGTCGCTGCCCGACGCCGAGCCGCGCCCGCGCCGCGTCGCCGTTGGGACGTTCGACGGCGTCCATCTCGGCCACCGCGAGGTCATCGCCGGGGCGGACACCGTCGTGACCTTCGAGCCCCATCCGATGGCCGTCGTGCGACCCGGCGTCCAGCCGCGGCTGCTCACGAACCTCGACCGCAAGGCGCAGCTCGTCGGCTCGCTCGGCGTCGAGGAGCTCGTCGTCATCCCGTTCGACGCGGACTTCGCGGGCCGCTCGGCGCAGCAGTTCGTCGACGAGGTGCTCGTCGGCACGCTCGGCGTGACGTACGTCGCCGTCGGGGAGAACTTCCGCTTCGGCCACAAGGCTCAGGGCGACACGGCGCTCCTGCTCGGCGACGATCGCTTCGAGACAAAGGTCGTCGAGCTGCTCGAGGTCGACGGTGAGGTCGTGTCCTCCAGCCACATCCGCGGGCTCGTGCTGGGCGGGGCGGTCGAGTACGCCAGCAAGCTGCTCGGCGTTCCGTTCACGCTGTCCGGCGAGGTCGTCCACGGCGACGAGCGCGGCCGCGAGCTCGGCTACCCGACGGCGAACCTCGTCCCGGATGCGGCGTACGTGACGCCCGGGCACGGCGTCTATGCGGCGATGGCGACGACCGCGGCGGGCGAGGTGGTGCCGGCGGCGGTGAACGTCGGTGTGCGGCCGACGTTCGTCACGGGCCGCGGCGAGCTCATCGAGGCGTTCCTCATCGACTTCGACGGCGACCTGTACGGGCAGGCGCTCTCGCTGGCGTTCCTCAAGCGCCTGCGCGGCGAGAAGCGCTTTGAGTCCGTGCAGGCGCTCGTCGATCAGATGGACGACGACGTCGTGCAGGCGCGCGCCATCTGCGGCCCGGCGCGCTGAGCAACCACGGTGACCCTGCTACCTTTTCGCGTCGCATGGCACTGACCCAGGAACGCAAGCAGGAGCTCGTCACCCAGTTCGGCTCCGACGACAAGGACACCGGCAACACGCGTGTCCAGATCGCGCTGCTGACCGAGCGCATCAACCAGCTCACCGAGCATCTGCGGTCCAACTCGAAGGATCACCACTCCCGCCGCGGGCTGCTCATGCTCGTCGGTCGCCGTCGCCGCCTGCTGAACTACTTCCAGAAGCACGACCTCGAGGGCTACCGAGCGCTCATCAAGGAGCTCGGGCTCCGGCGATGACCGTCTTGGCTCCTGGGACCGATGTCCCGGAGTTCACGCTGAAGACGCAGGCGGGCGAGGACTTCACTCGCGACGCCCTTGCCGGCAGGACGACCGTCCTCGTCTTCTATCCCGCCGCCTTCAGCTCGGTCTGCACGGACCAGTTTCAGATCTATCAGGAGGTCCTCGAGGACTTTGCGGCCGAGGGCGCGACGCTCTACGGCGTCTCCTGCGACCAGCGCGAGAGCCAGACGGCGTTTCGCGAGTCGGCCGGGGTCACGATCGAGATGCTGTCGGACTTCGAGCCCAAGGGCGCGGCGACGAAGGCTTTCGGCGCGTACTTCGATCCCACCGGTGTCTCCAACCGCGCGCTCGTGATCGTCGGCCCGGACCTCGTCGTCCAGTGGTCGTGGGAGGGCGAGCACCCGGGCACGTTGCCGGGCGCGAACCTCATCTTCGACGGTCTAGCCGGCGCGTAGCAGCCCGGCCACGGCATCCGCGCGGAAGTCGAAGATCCGCTCGAGATCTGAGCGGACGAGCAGCCGGTGCGCGAGCTCGCCCAGCGGGCCGAGCGGCAGCGCGTAGCGCACGACGTCGCGCATGAGCGTGCCGCCGGCGCCGTCGGGCGCGAAGGAGTGCGTGTGGTGCCACAGCGCGTACGGGCCCTCGAGCTGTGAGTCGACGAAGCGGTGCGGCGGCTCCCATTCCTGGATGACCGTCAGCCAGCGCAGCGGCACGCCACGGACCTTCAGCCGGTAGCGCAGCAGCGTGCCCGCCGCCATCGTGATCGGCTCGGGCGTCACGATGCGGAGGCGCAGCAGCGGCGGGGTGATCGCCTCGAGGTTGCGCGCGTCGGCGAAGAACGCGAATACCTGCGCCGGTGTGCCCGACAGGCGCTGCTGGCGTTGCAGGGTGTAGGTGTTCACGTGGCGGGTTTACGCTGACGGCTCGATGACGGATCTGCGCAGCGCCCCGCCGCCGCCGCTACGCGACGACGACCATGTTCGCGGTGACCCTGCCGGGACGCCGATCCTGTTCTATGCAGACTTCACCTGCCCGCGATGTGCCCTCGCTTATGCGCAGCTTGTCGCGATCGACGCACATATGGTGTTTCGCCACCTCGCGCTGCGCGCGAAGCACGCGCGCGCTGTCCCGGTCGCCCTGGCGGTCGAGGCGGCCGCGGCCCAGGGCGCGTTCTGGGAGTTCTGCGACGCGCTGTACGCCGACCCGGGGCGCCTGGACGATCCCCACCTGTGGCAGCGCGGCCGCGCGCTGGGGCTCGACCTCGCGCGCTTCGACGAGGATCGGCGCAGCGACGCGATCGCCGAGCGCGTGCAGCGCGACGTGCGTGCGGCGGTCGCCGCCGGAGCGACGGCGACGCCCACGCTCTTCGCGGACGAAATCGTCCATCCCGGCGTCCCAGATGCCGAGCTGCTGGCACTTCTCGGCTACGATGAGGCCGTTCGGTTACCGAAGACAAGCTAGAAGCAGGCGCGCCGACCGAAGGGCCCGCCCGAGTAAAGGACAACTTCATATGAGTACTGCCGAGACCCGTGTCTCCGTCGAGATCGCAGGATCAGAGATCTCCTTCGAGACCGGAAAGATGGCCAAACAGGCCTCCGGCTCCGTCGTCGTCCGCCAGGGCGACACCGTAGTTCTCAGCACCGCTACTGCAGGGAACCTTCGCGACGTCGACTTCCTCCCGCTGACGGTGGACGTCGAAGAGCGCATGTACGCCGCGGGCAAGATCCCCGGCTCATTCTTCAAGCGCGAGGGCCGCTCGACCGAGAAGGGCACGCTCGTCGCGCGCATGATCGATCGTCCGTTGCGCCCGCTGTTCCCCAAGGGCTGGCGACGTGAGACGCAGCTCGTCTCGATGACGCTGAGCATCGACGGCGAGCACCCCTACGACATCCTTGCGATGAACGGCGCGTCCGCCGCGCTGATGATCTCCGACATCCCGTACCCGATGCCCGTCGGCGCGGTGCGGATCGGCAAGGTCGAGGGCAACTTCGTCGTCAACCCCAACGAGCAGGACACGTTTGAGAACTCCGACCTGGACCTGATCGTGTGCGGCACCGAAGAGGCCATCCTCATGGTCGAGGCCGGCGCCAACGAGATCCCGGAAGCGGAGATCCTCGACGCGCTTGACATCGCCCACGGCGAGATCAGGAAGCTGTGCGCCATGCAGCACGAGCTGCGCGAGAAGGCCGGCAAGCCGAAGATGGAGATCGAGGTGCCGACCGTCGACGAGGGCCTGTTCGCCGCCGTCACCGAGTCGCACGGCGCCGCGCTGGACGAGGCGACGCAGATCTTCGACAAGCTCGAGCGCCAGAACGAGTCGACGCGCGTCATGAACGAGGCCGTTGCGGCCCACGCGGGCGACGAGAGCGACGCCGAGTACAGCGAGCGCCGCGCCGCCGCGCAGATGGCGGTCGACAAGCTCGAGAAGCAGATCATCCGCCAGCGCATCGCCGTCCACAAGAAGCGTCCGGACGGCCGCGCCGAGGACGAGATCCGGCCGATCTCCGTCGAGGTCGGGCTGCTGCCGCGCGCTCACGGCTCCGCGCTGTTCACGCGCGGCCAGACCCAGGCGCTGTCGGTGGCCGCGCTCGGGACGCTCAAGGAGGAGATGCGCCTTGACACGCTGGGCCTGGAGACGAAGAAGTACTACTTCCATCACTACAACTTCCCGCCGTTCTCGGTCGGGGAGGCGGGCTTCATGCGCGGCCCCAAGCGCCGCGACATCGGGCACGGCGCGCTCGCCGAGCGTGCACTGACCGCCGTGGTGCCGTCGATCGAGGACTTCCCGTACACGATTCGCGTCGTGTCGGACATCCTGGAGTCCAACGGCTCGTCGTCGATGGCGTCGGTCTGCGGATCGTCGCTGTCGCTCATGGATGCGGGCGTGCCGCTGAAGCGGCCGGTCGCGGGCATCGCCATGGGCCTCATCAAGGAGGGCGATGACTACGTCGTCCTCACCGACATCGCCGGCGTCGAGGATCACCTCGGCGACATGGACTTCAAGGTCGCCGGCACGAGCGAGGGCATCACCGCCCTGCAGATGGACATCAAGATCACGGGCGTGACGTTCGAGATCCTCAGCGATGCGCTCGCGCAGGCGCTGAAGGCGCGGACGTTCATCCTCGCCGAGATGGCGAAGGTCATCCCGGAGCCGCGCTCGGAGCTCTCGCCGCACGCGCCGCGGATCCTCACCGTCCAGATCGACACCGACAAGATCGGCCTGCTCATCGGCAAGGGCGGCGAGACGATTCGCGGCCTGGCCGAGGAGTTCGAGTCGCAGATCGACGTCAACGACGAGGGCCAGGTGCTGATCTACTCGGCCAACGGGCAGCTCGGCGAGTCGCTCGCCGCGCGCATCGCGTCGATGACCAAGGAGGTCGAGGTCGGCGACGAGTTCCCGGTCGCGAAGGTCGTCAAGACGACGACGTTCGGCGCCTTCGTGGAGCTCGCCAAGGGCACCGACGGCCTGCTGCACATCTCCAACGTGTCGCCCGGACAGCGGGTCGACACCGTCGAGGACGTGCTCAACAAGGGCGACGAGATCCACGTCCGCGTGTTCGAGGTCGACCGCGAGCGCGGCCGCATCGGACTGCGCCTGGCCGAGGACCCCGACGTCCTGGGCAAGACCAAGGACGAGCTCGTGGCCGCCGGCGCCGCCAGCGGCGGTGGCCGGCCCCCGCGCGACCGCGGCAGCAACGGCGGCGGCGGACGCGGCGGCGACCGTGGCGGCCGGCGCGGCTCCGGCCGCCCGCGCCACGGCGATTCCGATCGCGGCTAGACCCTGACCGAGAACGGTCACAGGCTGACCGTCCTGGACTCCGGTGTCCGGGTCGTGACGGAGGCGATGCCCACCGTCCGATCCGCGACGCTCGGGTTCTGGATCCCGACCGGCTCGGCGTGCGAGAGCGACGCCGAGGCCGGGCTGTCGCATCTCGTCGAGCACATGCTGTTCCGCGGCACCGCCCGCTTCGGGTCGCTGGAGATCGATCAGATCTTCGACACGATGGGCGCCGAGCTCAACGCGGGCACGGGCAAGGAGTCCACCTCGGTGTACGCCCGCGTGATCGACGAGCACCTGCCCGAGGCGTTCGACATCGTCGCCGACATGGTCTGGCATCCGCTCGTCGGCGCCGACGACCTCGCCAACGAGCGCGAGATCGTGCTCGAGGAGATCGCGATGTACGAGGACGACCCGCAGGACCGCGTCTTCGACCTGCTCGGCGAGGCGGTCTTCGGCGACCACCCGCTCGGCCGCGCCGTCATCGGCAGCGCGGACGTTGTGTCGAGCACGAGCGCCGAGCAACTCGCCGGCTTTCACGCGACGCACTACGTGCCGCAGGAGGTCGTCATCGCGGCCGCGGGGTCCGTCGACCACGACGCGCTCGTCGCGCTCGCCCGCTCGGTGCAGGTGCCCGACCGGCCGGCGGCGCCTGCGCCGCCGCCGCTGCCCGACCAGCTTCCGCCGCGCGTGCGCTTCCTGCGCAAGGACACCGAGCAGTACCACGTCTGCCTCGGCGCCCCCGGCCTGGCGCGCGACGACGAGCGGCGTTTCGTCGCGCGCGTGCTCGACAACATCATCGGCGGGACCTCCTCCTCACGCCTGTTTCAGAAGGTGCGCGAGGAGCGCGGCCTGGCCTACAGCGTCTTCTCCTTCCAGTCGCTGTATGCCGCCAGCGGCGTCATCGGCGTGTACCTCGGCACGCGGCCCGACAACGTCGGTCCCGCGCTGCAGGTCGTGGCCGACGAGCTCGCGCTGCTGCGTGACGGCGGCGTGACGGCCGAGGAGCTCAACCGTTCCAAGGAGAACGTGAAGGGGCGCATCGTGCTCGCGCTCGAGTCGACGCCGGCACGGATGAACCGGCTCGGCACCGCGGTACTCGGCGACCAGCCGCTGCTGTCGGTCGACGAGGTCGTGCAGCGCATCGAGGCGGTCACGCTCGAGGACGTGCTCGCGCTCACCGGCGAGCTGCTCGCGCCCGAACGGCTGAGCGCCGTCGGCATCGGCGCCGACGAGGACGCGTTCCGGCGCGCGCTGGAGCCCGTCGTGCCGCAGCTGGCCGCGCAGGTCGGGGCGCCGTGAGCCTGCCTGTGCCCGCCAGGCTGCGCGTCGCGGTGGCCGGCGCCGCCGGCCGGATGGGGGAGGCCGTTGTCGCCGCCGTCGAGGGCGCTGACGACCTCGACCTGACCGGCCGCGCGGACCCCGCGCTGGGCACGTCGCTGGCCGATGTGCTCGGCGACGCGGACGTCGTCGTGGACTTCACGCGGCCCGACACGGCGCTGGGCAACGCGCTGGAGTGCGTCGCGGCAGGCGTGCATGTCGTCATCGGGACGACCGGCTTCGATATCGAGCCGCTGCGCTCTGCCGAAGGCGCGAACATCTTCATCGCCCCGAACTTCGCGATCAGCGCGGTGTTGATGATGCGCTTCGCCGCCGAGGCCTCTCAGCACATGGCCAGGGCGGAGATCATCGAGCTGCACCACGACTCCAAGCTCGACGCGCCGTCAGGAACCGCGGCGCGCACGGCGCAGCTCATGCAGGGTGACGTGCTGATCCACTCCGTTCGGCTGCCCGGGTTCGTCGCACACCAGGAGGTCATCCTCGGCGACGTCGGCCAGTCGCTGACGATCCGCCAGGACTCCTATACGCGCGAGTCGTTCATGCCCGGCGTGCTGCTCGCCGTGCGGCGTGTGCCCGAGCTCACGGAGTCGCCCGTGATCGGGCTCGAGCACCTGCTGTTCTGAGGCCGTGATCCGCTCCGCCGTCCTCGGTGACGCCGAGGCTCTGGGTGAGTTGCAGCTGAGCTGCTGGCACGAGGCGTACGGCGGCTATGCGCCGCCGGGGACGCTCGACGCCGAGACGCTCGAGCGGCGCATCGAGGTGTGCACCGGCTTGCTCGAGCGCGAAATGGACATCATGGTGCTCGAGCTCGACGGGGCGCTCGACGGCTTCGCCTCCACCGGGCCGGCGCGCGACGAGGACGTGGGCAAGCAGACGGGTGAGCTGTACGCGCTGTACCTGCGCGCGGCGCGCCAGGGCGCCGGGCTCGGCCGCAGGCTGCACGACCGCGCGCTGGCTCGGTTGGTGGCGCGCGGCTTCGCGGACGCCGTGCTCTGGACGATCGAGCTCAACGCGCCGGCGCGCGCGTTCTATGAGGCCGCCGGTTGGGTGTTTGACGATCGAGTTTCGCCCGATCCAATGCAGTGGGGGCTGGATGAGGTGCGCTACCGGCGGGATCTGCCGTGAGCGCTTCGGAAGGCGTGACCGTCGCCGTCACCGACCATGCGGTCGAGCGCTTCCGCCAGCGGGTCGGCTCGCGCCGCGGCGGCTTGGACATCAAGCCGGAGATCGCCGGCCGCGTCAGCGAGGCATGGGCCGCGGGGCGGGTGAGCCAGGTGCCGCCGCCCGGCGCTCGCGCGGAGGCTGCGCGCGGCTCGGTCTACATCCGCGACCTCGTCGACCGCGGCGTGATCTTCGTCTGCCGCCACGACCGCGCCGCGCGCGAGCTGCTCGTCATCACGTTGTGGGAGGACGAGCGCTACGGGGCCGCCCGGGTCGACCAGCGGTTTACCGACGCGTTGAAGGCCGACGACCCGGCGCTCGTCGATCCGGGTCGGCGCTGGCGCGAGCGGCGCGACCGCTGACCGTGACCCGTTCGCGTGCCGCTGCCTCAGGCGCTCGCCGATCGATCGCGCCCCGCGCGCTTGGCCGCGTACAGCGCCTCGTCGGCGCGCGCCACGAGCGAGCCCGCCGAGTCGTCCTCGCGCAGCGCGGTCAGGCCCGCCGAGCACGTCACGCCGGCGGGCATGCTGGCCCGGATGCGCTCGACCACGTGGCGCGCTTCGCCGACGTCGGTGTCGTGCAGCAGCAGCGCGAACTCCTCGCCGCCGTAGCGCGCGAGCAGGTCGGTCGCGCGCAGCTGCGCGCTCCAGGCGCTGGCCGCGTCGCGCAGGACGCGGTCGCCCGCCGCATGGCCGTGGACGTCGTTGACGCGCTTGAAGTGGTCGATGTCGAGCAGCGCGACGGACAGCGGCTGAGCGGACCGGCGCGCGCGGGCGAGCTCGCGCGGCAGCTCCTCCTCCCACCGCGCGCGGTTGGCCAGGCCGGTGAGACGGTCGCTGCGCGACTGGATCGTGACCTGCCTGACGAGCGCCTGCGTGTGCAGGCCGACGATCGCCGCGACGGTCGGCCACAGGACCGCCTTGGTCCAGTCGCCGCCGCCGCCGCCCGCGATCGCCACCGAGGCCACGAACGTGCCGGCGCTGACGAGCACGACGATCACCAGCTCCGCGCGGTTGCCGTGGAGCGCGACCCAGAACACCGCGAGCATCAGCAGGACCTCGTAGTCGACCGGGTTGGAGAGGCCGCCGGTGGCCTCGCGCAGCAAAAACGCGACCACCACGAGCGCGACGGCCGGGGCGATCGCGAGGCGGCGCGGCAGGCGCTCCACGGGCGCGATCGCGACGCCGAGCGCGATCGCGACGACGACGACGGCGGCGGCGATCACGAGACCCGGATGGCGGACGTCGGAGAACGGCAACGACACGAACGCGACGAGCACGGCCAGCGCGAACGGCCAGACGCGCCGCGCGAGTCCATCGCGGGTCAGGGGGTGAGGGCGGTCCGCGATCACGTCGAGACGACGAGCTCGCGCAGCCGCGTGTACCGCCGCCGCGCATCGGCCCGCCGCACGGCCATCGCAAGCGCCGATCGCTCGCCAACGACGACGCACACGTCCTGCGCGCGCGTCACCGCCGTGTAGACGAGATTGCGCGTGAGCATGATGTGGTGGCCGCGGAAGATCGGCACGACGATCGCGCGCGCCTGTGAGCCTTGCGCCTTGTGGACGCTCGCGGCGTAGGCGAGGCGCAGGGTGTCGAGCGCGTCGACGGGCAGCGTCAGGCGCCGGCGGTCGTCGCCCGCGAAGATCACGCTGTCGCGCTCGGGATCGTGGTGGACGAGGACGCCGCGCTCGCCGTTGAAGAGGTCGTGCTCGTAGGAGTTGCGCGTCTGCATGACCTTGTCGCCGACGCGCAGCGAGCTGCCGGAGATGGCGTGGCCGTCGGGGTTCAGCCGCGAGCGCAGCTCGGCGTTCAGCGCGTCGATGCCGAGCGGGCCCTTGTGCATCGGCGCGAGCACCTGCACGTCGGCGGCCGGATCGAGGTCGTAGTGCGCGGCGAGCCGCGCCGCCGCAAGCTCGCACACCTCTTCGAAGATCGCCTGCGCGCCGTCGCGTTCGATGAAGAAGAAGTCGCGCACGTCACCGTCACGCGGTTGTGACGGGGGCAGTTCACCGGCGTTCATCGCGTGCGCGGCGCGGACGATCATCGAGCGTGCCGCCTGGCGAAACACCTCGGTCAGCCGCGTCGAGGCGACCGCGCCCGAGTCGAGCAGATCCTCGAGCACGCGGCCCGGGCCGACCGGCGCGAGCTGGTCGACGTCGCCGACGAGGAGCACGTGCGTCCGCGGCCCGACGGCGGCCAGAAGCGCCTCGGCGAGGTGCACCGAGAGCATCGACGCCTCGTCGACGATGAGCACATCGCAGCCCGGGATCGGGTTGTTCTCGCCGCGCGTGAAACCCTCGTCCGGCGCCCATTCGAGCAGGCGGTGGATCGTCGTCGCGTCGGCGCCGGTGAGCTCGGTCAGCCGTCGCGCCGCCTTGCCCGTCGGCGCGCACAGCGCCGCGGAGCGCTTGCGTGCCTGCAGCAGGTCCACGAGCGCGCGCATCGTCGCGCTCTTCCCGGTCCCCGGTCCGCCGGTGAGGATCGACAGGCGGTGCTCGAGCACCTGCGTGACGCCGCGCCACTGGTCGTCGCTGGGAACGAACTGACCCGTCGAGGGGCGCTTCACGCTGCGCAGGTCGAGCGCCGCCTCGTCGTCGAGCAGCCGGCGAACGTGGCGGGCGAGCCGCTCCTCGATCGCATGCAGGCGCACGTCGGCGACGCGGCCCTCCTCGTCGATGACGACCTTCCCGCGCGCGCCGAGCTCGTCGATCGCGTCGTCGACGTCGCCGCCGCCGAGCAGCTGCCCGGCGCGCTGCGCGAGCTCGGCGCGGGGGAGATGGCAGTGGCCGTCGGTCTCGGCCTGGTGCAGCGCGTGCAGGACGCCGGCGACGAGACGCTGGGGCGAGTCCAGCGGGATGTCGAGCGCGCGGGCCAGCGCGTCGGCCGTGGCGAAGCCGATGCCATCCAGCTCGCAGATGGCGTAGGGATCGCGCTGTAGCCGCGCGATCGAACCGGTGCCGAAGTGGCGGGCGATGCGGGAGGCCGCGGCGGCATCGACGCCGTGCGTGTCCAGGAACAGCCGCAGCTCGCGCAGCTCACGCTGGCCGCGCCACGACTCGACCGCGGCGGGCAGCCGCCGGGGCCCGATCCCCGGGACGGCGCCGAGCGCGCCCTCGGGGTCGCGGTCGATCGCCGCGAGCACCTCGCCCGGCCCGTGGCGCTGCACGAGCGTGGCCGCGCCGCGCGGGCCGACGTGCTTGACGCTCTCCAGGTACGCCATCACCGCCTGCGCAGACACCGGCTCGAGGATCCGCACGCGCTCCACGCCGAACTGCCAGCCGTGGCGCGCATGACGCCGCCACGCCCCGCCGACCTGCAGCGCCTCACCCTCGTGAACGTGCGCGAGCGAGCCGACGAGCACGACCTCCTCGCCGTCGTCGGACACCGCGTCGAGCACCGCGAAGTCGCCGTCGGGCACGCTCCAGCGCACGTTCATGATCTCCACGGCGAGCTCGGCGGCTTCGGGGTCGAGGGGGACGGTGTCGGACATAGGCTCAAGGGTGCCAGCTTGGGACGACGGCGCGCGGTTCACGAAACAGCAGCGATAAAGGAATGAGGGAGCGGAGCGGCTCGGATTCACGACCACTTGTGACACCTGCCGTTCTCGGGGTCCGAGATCGGTCACAAGTGGTCCTGTGAGATGCACTTGTGACAGGTGTCAGATGGCGGAAGCGAGATCGGTCAAATGTGGTCGTGACACCTCCCGGACCCGCCACGGCAGTCCGGGCCTTGCTTCATTGCTGCTTTTCCGAGCCCTCGACGCGATTTCGCACGACACCCTTGACAGCCCGACCCAATGCGTGTAGATACACGCTATGACCAAGGTGAAGCTCAGCGCCGAGGACCTCCAAGCGTGCGCCCAGGTTCGCGCGACATGCGCGTGCAGTGCGCTGCGGCGCGCGTCGCGGCTCATCACGCAGCGCTACGAAGAGGCGATCGCGCCGAGCGGCATCAAGGCGACGCAGCTGCCGATCCTCGTCGCCCTCGGGGCGCATGGGCCGGTCCCGCTGACGCCGCTTGCCGAGGTTCTGGGGCTCGATCGCACGACGCTCACGCGCAACCTCAAGGTGCTCGAGGACCGTGGCCTGGCGGCGGTCGGCCCTGATCCGTCCGATGCCCGCGTGCGGCTCGCGGAGATCGCCGACGAGGGCGCGCGCGTGCTGTCGCAGGCGCTCGCGCTGTGGAAGGGCGTGCACGGTGAGGTCCGCGAGGAGTTTGGCGAGCGGCGCCTGAAGTCGCTGTACGGGGAGCTGTCTGAGCTGACCGAGGTGGCCGCCGGCTGAAACCGCGCAGGGGTGGCCGTCCGGCCACTGCTCACATCGATTACGTGTAGACACGCGCAAAGCACCGGTAGGGAGGAGCAAGCACCATGATCTCGACACCCATCACCGTTGCCCTTGTCGCGGCGGACATCGGCCTCACGTGCCTGCTGCTGGGCGCCGTCGCCTACGCCGCGGCCGCCGAACGGCGCGTGACGAGCAGGCCCCGGATGGCGCCCTACGCGGTCACGGGGCTGGTCGTCGTCGCGTGGGCCACGATCGTCTTCGTCGCCGCGCTCGGCGGCGCGTTCGAGACGACCGCCGAGTCGACGTTCCCGCCGCTCATCGGCGTCGCGATCATCGCGCCGATCGTCATCGGCGCGATCGTCCTCTTCGCGCTGCCGGGCTTCATGGAGCGCGTGCGCCGCATACCGCTGCAATGGCTCGTCGCCGTACAGGTCTACCGCGTCGCCGGGGTGCTGTTCCTCATCGCCTACGCGCAGGGCGACCTGCCCGCCGAGTTCGCGCTGCCTGCGGGCATCGGCGACATCCTCGTCGGCCTCGCGGCGCCGTTCGTCGCCCACAAGCTCGCCAAGCAGGGCCCGGAGCGGGCGCGCGGCGCGGTGCTCGCCTGGGCCTGGCTGGGGATCTTCGACCTCGTCGTCGCCGTGACGTGCGGCTTTCTCACCGCACCGAGCGTGTTTCAGCAGCTCGCGCTCGACGCGCCGAATTCCGAGATCACGAGCTACCCGTTCGTCCTCATCCCCGTGTTCGCCGTCCCGGCGTCCGTGCTGCTGCACGTCTACGTCATCGCTCGCCTCGTGCGGTCAGGCACGCCTGCGATACTGGCCGCGTGGCCCTCGGCTCCATCCTCACCGCAATCGCGACCCCGTTCGACGACGACCTGAACGTCGACGAGGATGCGTTCGTCGGTCTGCTCGAGCACGTGTGCTCGCACGGATCGGACGGCGTCGTGGCCTGCGGCACGACCGGTGAGGCCGCGACGCTGACCGACGAGGAGCATCTGCGCGTCATCGCGCTCGCCGTCCAGAACGCGCCGCCGGGCAAGACCGTCATCGCCGGCACCGGCTCGAACGACACGCGCCACGCGGTCAAGCTGACCGAGCGGGCGACGGCGCTGGGCGTCGACGCCACGCTGTCGGTCACGCCGTACTACAACCGGCCCAACAAGCGCGGCATCCTCGCCCATTTCGGCGAGGTCGCGCGGGCGACCGACAAGCCGGTGATCCTCTACAACATCCCCAGCCGCACGGCGACCGACATGCCCAACGACCTGCTCGAGGACCTCGCGCAGATCGAGCACATCGAGTACGTCAAGCAGGCCAACGACGACAACCTCGACCTCGTCCAGGGCCTCGGCGTGTACGCCGGCAACGACGACACGCTCGCGCGCACGCTCGACATGGGCGGCGAAGGCGGCATCTGCGTCGCCAGCCATCTCGTCGGTGACGAGATGCAGCGCATGGTCACCGCCGACGCCGACGACCGCGCCCGCATCGACCGCTCGCTGCGCCCGCTGTACCGTGCCCTTTCGGTGACGACCAACCCGATCCCGCTCAAGGCCGCGCTGAACATGCTCGGCCACGACGTGGGTGGACTCCGACTCCCGCTCGTGGAGGCAACGGACGGTGAGTGCGACGTGATCCGCGCCGCACTCGAGCGCTGTGGCCTACTCGGAGCACGCACTTGAGCGGTTCGCTGCGCGTCCTACCCCTGGGTGGCCTCGGGGAGATCGGCAAGAACATGACGGTCGTCGAGTACGAGGACCGGATCGTCCTCGTCGACGTCGGCCTGCGCTTCCCGACCGCCGACATGATGGGCATCGACCTCGTCCTGCCCGACTTCGCCTACCTGCGCGGGCGGGTGTCGGACATCGAGGCGATCGTCGTCACGCACGGCCACGAGGACCATCTCGGCTGCCTGCCGTTCCTGCTGCGTGAGCTCGGGGTGCATGACGCGCCGCCCGTGTACGGCGGACCGCTGACGATGGCGATGGCGCGCTCAAAGCTCGACGAGCACAAGCTCGCGCGCGACGTCGAGGTGATCGACCTCAAGGACGGCGACGTGATCGAGTGCGGGCCGTTCGACGTCGAGAAGATCCACATGACGCACTCGATCCCTGACGCCAGCGCGGTCGCACTGACGACCGACCTCGGGACGGTGCTCATCACCGGCGACTACAAGTTCGACCAGACGCCGGTCGACGGCCGGCCGGCGGACGTCTCCCGGCTCGCCGAGCTCGGGCGCGAGGGGCTGCTGCTGCTGTGCGGCGACTCGACCAACGGCGACCGGCCGGGCTTCGCGCCGAGCGAGCGGATCGCGGGCCCCAACCTCCTGGATGTCTTCAGCCGCTGCACGGGACGGATCGTCGTGACGTCGTTCGCGTCGAACATCCATCGCGTGCAGCAGGTCGTCGACGCTGCGGCGGCGCTGGATCGCAAGGTCGTCCTCGTCGGGCGCTCGATGCGCAAGAACACGAACATCGGCCGCACGCTCGGGCACATCAACCTGCCCGACGGGATCGTCATCGGCCCGCGCGAGATGTCGGACTTCCCCGACGAGCGGATCGTGATCATCTCGACCGGCTCGCAGGGCGAGCCGCTCAGCGCGCTGCGGCGCATGGCCCATCGCGACCATCCGCAGGTCGAGCTGCACGCCGGCGACACGGTCGTCTTCAGCGCCACCCCGATCCCCGGCAACGAGCGCGCCGTCAACGAGACGATCGACCGCCTGTACCACATCGGCTGCGACGTCATCACGACCAAGGACGCCCCGATCCACGCCTCCGGCCACGGCTATCAGGAGGAGATCAAGCTCATGCTCAACCTGACCAAGCCGCGCTATGTCATGCCGTTTCACGGCGACTTCAAGCGCATCCACCTGCACGCGAAGCTGGCGGAGTCCGTGGGCGTCGATCCCGACCGGATCTTCAAGGGGGAGAACGGGCTGCCGCTCGAGCTCGACGCCAAGGGCGCGCGCTGGGCCCCCAAGGAGCAGGCGGGCATGATCTTCGTCGACGGCGTCGACATCGGTGACGTCACCGACGTCGCGCTGCGCGACCGCCGGATGCTGTCGGCGGACGGCATCTTCGTCGTCGTCGCGACGATCTCCGAGCAGGACGGCTCGTCGGTCGCCGAGCCAGAGGTCATCTTCCGCGGCGTGCCGTTCGCCGACGAGGCCGACAAGCTCCTCGACAAGCTGCGCGACACCGTCGATGCGTCGCTCGAGCGCGCCGCCAAGGAGGAGATCCGCGAGATCGATCTGCTCCAGCAGATCCTCCACGACGATCTCGCGGCGTTCGTCTACAACAAGCTCAAGCGCCGCCCGATGGTGCTGCCGGTCGTCGTCGAAGTCTGAGACGAGCGGCGCTCCGGCGGGGTGCCGCGCTCGGCGGGCTGCTCGCGATCGCCGCCCCCGGCGTGAGCGCCGCGCAGCTGTCGTCGGCGTCAGGTCCTACCACCTCACGACCCAGCAGCACGAGCGCGGGCTGCCCGACGTCGAGCCGCTGAACACCGTCTTCACGCTTCCGGCGACCGTCGGCGGCGACCACCGGGTGCCGGTCAAGATCCGTATCGTCGGCGACGACTACCCGGAGGACACGGAGTACATCACCGTGCGCGTCGACAGCGGCTTCCCCGCAGACAGCTACGCGGTGAACCTCGTGATCGTCGACAGCCCGGACCCGCCGCCGCCGCCCGGCTGTCGCGCGCGGGGCGGCCAGATCCACCTGTCCTAACATCGGCCCGAAGCAGATCGCTGGGAGGATGAGGGCGTGATCCTCTTCCTCCACAACCGCTACCGCACGACGGGCGGGGAGGAACGCGTGGTCGACGATCTGCTGTGGCTCGTGCGCGAGCACCTCGGCGAGGACGCGCAGCTGCTCGCGCGTGACAGCGCGTCGATCGGGCGCGGCGGGGCGGCGGCAGGGCTGCTGAACGGCGGCCTCGCTCCGCAGCAGGTGGCCGCTACCGTGCGGCGGACCGGCGCGCGGCTCGTCCACGCGCACAACGTCAACCCCTCGTTCGGCTGGCGCGCGCTCGCCGCCGCACGCGCGGCGGGGGCGCGGACCGTCCTGCACCTGCACAACTACCGCCTCGTGTGCGCGATCGGAACGTGCTTCACGCAGGGCGGCGACTGCACGCGCTGCCACGGGCGCAACACGCTGCCGGGCGTCCGCCTGAACTGCCGCGGCGGGCGCGCCGAGGCGGCCGCCTACGCGGCCGGGCTCGCGCTGTGGCAGGAGCGGCTCGTGGCCAACGCCGACGTGGTGGTCGTGCCGAGCGCCTACGCCGCGCAGCGCCTGCGCGAGCTCGGGGCGCCGCTGCGCGACGTGCACGTCGTCGGCCACGTCGTGCGCGAGTTCACTGCGGGCTCGACGGCCGCCACCGGCGAGCACGCGCTCGTCGCGTCGCGCCTGGCGCCGGAGAAGGGCATCGAGGTGGCGATCGCCGCGTGCGCGGCCGCGGGCGTGCCGCTCGTGGTGGCGGGCGACGGGCCGCAGCGCGCGACGCTGCAGGCGCGCGCGCAGGGCACCGCCACGCGGTTTGCCGGGCAGGTCGGCCCCGACGAGCTGCGCGCGCTGCGTGCGCGGGCCGGCCTGGCGATCGTGCCGTCGCGGTCGGCCGAGACGTTCGGGCTCGCCGCCGCCGAGGCGATGGCGGCCGGGCTGCCCGTCGCCGGGAGCGCGGTTGGCGCGCTGCCCGAGCTCTGCGGCCCGGACGGGCTCGTCGCCCCCGGCGACGCCGCGGCACTCGCGCTCGCCGTGCGCGACCGGTTCACAGACGCCGTGGCGGGGGAGGCCGGCCGGCGCCGCGCGCTCGACGTCGCCTCGCCAGAGGCTGTCGCGCCGCGCCTGGCGGCGGTCTACGACGCGCTCGGGGCGTAGCCCGAGCCCGCGGCGGTCTTCCCGGGCTTGTGGCGCGTCGACGCCGGGAAGGTCACCTCAAAGCGCGTGCCGCGCGGCCGGCGAGCGCCGTTCTTGGTGGGCGAGTGCAGCACGACGGTGCCGCCGTGCGAATCGGCGACGGCGTGCACGATCGACAGCCCGAGACCGGAGGAGCCGCCGCGGTCCCCGGCGCCGCGGACGAAGCGCTCGAAGATCCGCTCGCGGATCTCCGCGGGCACGCCCGGGCCGTCGTCCTCGACGCTCAGGCGCACGACGCCCTCGACGCGCTCGACCGACGCCCGGATGTGCGTGCCCTCCGGCGTGTGGCGGATCGCGTTCTCCATGAGGTTCAGCACGAGCTGGTGCAGCTCGTCGCGGGCGCCGTCCACGATCGCGCGGCCGGCTTCGATCGAGAGCTCGTGCCCTGCGGCGAGCGGGCTGAGCTCGCTCGCGGCCTCGATGAGCACCTTGCCGAGGTCGGTCGGGGCGTGCGGCGCCTTGCGCTTGGCGTCCGCGCGGGCGAGCAGCAAAAGGTCGGCTACGAGCCGCCGCATCCGGCGCGACGACCGCAGCGCCGAGTTCGCCGCCTCCTGCTGATCTCCCCGGAGGTCCTCGGAAAGCAGCTCGAGGTTCGCGAGGACGCTCGTCAGCGGAGTGCGCAGCTCGTGTGAGGCGTCGGCGACGAACTCGCGCTGGTGCGCGAGCGCGGTTTCCGTGTCCTTGCGGGACTGGTTGAGCGACTGGAGCATGTCCTCCAGCGTGCGCGCCAGCTCGGCGACCTCGTCGTCGGCCTCCGGCTGGGGCATCTGGAGCTCCGGGTCGCGTGTGCGCTCGATCTTGCGCGCTGTCTCGGTGAGCGCGGAGATCGGCGCCATCGCGCGCTTGGCGATCATGAGCCCGGCGAGCAGCGCGAGCCCGGCACCGCCGAGCACGCCGCCGAGGAGAAACAGGCGGACGACGCTGATCGTCGACTTCACGTCTGAGAGTGGCCGGGCGTACTGCATCCACAGTTGCTGGCCGCGGGTCCCGGGGACCTCACCGGGTTCGTACTTCACCGCGCGCGTCTCGACGCGATAGCCGCCGATCTCGCGCGTGCCGGCGTCGTGCGAGCCGAGGTCGACGTTGAGCCTCGTCGTCGCCCACTTGCGGTCGCTGTCGTCGAGGATGCGGATGATCGCACCGTTCGCGCTCGCGTAGGCGTTGAGATCGGGGTTCAGGCCATGAAGCTGGCGCGCACCGTCGGGCATGAGCTGTCCCTCGGAGAAGGTCAGCTGGTCGCGGAACTGATCGGCTTCCTGGGAGACCTCGGCGTCGAAGTCCTCATGGATGCGCTCGGTCGTGAGCGCGCCGACCGCGCCCGCGAACCCACACAGGATGATGAGCGTCAGGAGCGCTGATCCGCCGGCGAGTCGCCAGCGGATCGGCAGCTGCCTATGCGCGGAGAACGTAACCCGCGCCACGGATCGTATGGAGGAGTCGCGGCTCATCGCCGGCTTCCAGCTTCCTTCTCAGATTCGATACGAAGACCTCGATGGTGTTCGTCGTGGCGAACGGATCGTAGCCCCATACCTCCTCGAGGAGTCGCTGCCTGGGCACCACGATGCGCTCGTTGCGCATGAGGTACTCGAGCAGCTCGAACTCCCGTTGTGTGAGCTCGACGGCGCGCTCGCTGCGGCGCACCTCGTGCGTGTCCGGGTTGAGCTGCAGATCACCGACGACGAGCGACGCGCTCCCGCGCGGTGGCCGGCGGCGCAGCAAGGCCCGCAACCGGGCGAGCAGCTCCTGGCGCTCGAAGGGCTTGACGAGGTAGTCGTCGGCTCCGGCGTCGAGACCCTCGACGCGGGCGTCGACGGTGTCGCGCGCGGTCAGCATGAGGATCGGCACGTCGCCGTCGCTGCGCAGCGTGCGCGCCACGTCGATGCCGTCGAGCTTGGGCAGGCCGAGGTCGAGGATCACGAGATCTGGGGAGAACTCGCGCGCGTCGGTGAGCGCGGCCTCGCCGTCGTAGCTCGCTCGCGCCTCGTAGCCCTCCATCCGCAGCGAGCGCAGCAGAACCTGTGCGATCTCCTCGTCATCTTCGACGACGAGCACGCGTGGCGGGCGATCGAGCATGAACGCCAGCGTATGGAGAGGGGTTCAACGCTTGTTAAGGAGCCCGCCTGTATCGGCCGGCAGGGAGGAGGGCGGCCCGTCGCCGTCGAAAGTCGCCGGTGGCCAACCATGGCAGCTGCCCGCAAGCCCGCAACTCGCAAGCGCGCGACCCGCAAGCCAGCATCGCGCGGTGCCAAGCCTCGTGCACGCGCACGCCGGTCGCGCCCGCGCGGGCTACACATGCCGCTGCTCCAGCAGCGCCACCTCGAACTTATCGGCCTGGGTCTCGTCGCGCTCGGCGTCTTCCTCGTGTTCCCGCTGCACCTCGGCTGGGAAGGCGGCGCCGCGGGCCAGGCGGCCTCCGATGGCATCGCCTACCTCGTGGGCGAGTTCTCCTACGCCGTGCCGGCCATGGTCATCGCCGCCGGTGCGCTGCTCGTGCTGCGGCCGGTGCTGCCGGCCATCCGCCCGTTCCGCGCGGGCGCGCTGTGTCTTTTCCTGGCGGTCACGCTGGCGCTCGCCGCCGGGACGTTGGGCATCGGGCCGTCGGGCGTGCGCGACGGCTACTTCAGCGAGCCGTTCTTCGAGGCGCGCGGCGGCATCGCCGGCGACGCGCTGCTCTACGTCGTGGCGAGCGCGTTCTCCACGATTGGCGCGCACATCCTCGCCGTGTTCCTCTTCGTCGCCGCCGTGCTGCTGCTCACCGGTGCATCGGTCGCCGGTGTGCTGCGCGCGACGGGCTCCGGCCTGGCCGACACGACGCGGGCGATCAGCCGCGCCGTGCCGGCGCGCCGGCCCGCGCGCGACCTGGCGCCGGAGGCCGAGGAGTTCGAAGACGAGCCCTCAGCGCTGCACCCGCCCGAGCCCGAGGCGGGCGAGGTCGTGATCCGCGCGACGCACGTCGAGGCGCCGTCGCTGGACGGCGCCAGGCGCTACCCCGACCTGTTCGGGGAAGAGCCGCCGGAGGCCGACGACGTCGAGATCGACGAGGAGCCTCTGCCGGAGGCCGAGGAACCCGAGCGAGACGAGGACGAGCCCGACGCGATGACGCTCGTGCGCCGCGCGCTCGATCCGCCCAAGCCGCAGGACCTCACGCCGCAGGGGCGCCTGCGCGGCTCGGTCACCGACGACCCCGAGTTTCAGTGGCGCCTGCCGAGCGCCGATCTGCTCAAGCGCTCCAGCGCCGAGCAGTCGCGCCCGGACACCGCCGGCCAGGAGAAGCTCGCGGCGCGCCTCGTCGAGGCGCTCGGACACTTCGGCGTCGAGTCGAAGATCGTCGGCACCGTCGCGGGCCCGCACATCACGCGCTTCGAGCTGCGCCTCGCGCCCGGCATCAAGATGAGCAAGGTCGCCCAGCTCAAGGACGACCTCGCCTACGCGCTGGCGGCCACCGACATCCGCATCCTCGCCCCGATCCCCGGCAAGACCGCGGTCGGCGTCGAGGTCCCGAACCTGCGCCGCCGGATCGTGCAGCTCGGCGACGTCTTTCAGGACGCGCCGGCGGGCTGGTCGCCGCTGACGATCTGGCTCGGCAAGGACGTCGCGGGCAAGGCGATCGGCGCCGACCTCGCCAAGATGCCGCACGTGCTCGTCGCCGGAACGACCGGCGCGGGCAAGTCGGCGTGCGTCAACGCCATGCTCTCGAGCGTCCTGCTGCGCGCGACCCCGCACGAGCTGCGGCTCGTGCTGATCGATCCCAAGCAGGTCGAGCTCAACCACTACGAGTCGATCCCGCACCTGCTCACGCCGGTCATCACGAGCCCGCGGATGGCCGCCAACGCGCTGCAGAACCTCGTCAAGGAGATGGAGCAGCGCTACTCGATCATGTCGCTGGCCAAGACGCGCTCGCTGATCGAGCTCAACCGTTCGCGCGCCAAGCGCGGCGACGCGCCGCTGCCGTACATCCTGTGCGTCATCGACGAGCTCGCCGACCTCATGATGGTCGCGCCGGCCGATGTCGAGGACTCGATCATCCGCCTCGCCCAGAAGGCGCGCGCCGTGGGCATCCACCTCGTGCTCGCCACGCAGTCCCCGCGCGTCGACGTCATCACCGGCATGATCAAGGCCAACGTCCCGTCGCGGATCGCCTTCAGCGTCTCCTCGCAGACCGACTCGCGCGTGATTCTGGACTGCAACGGCGCCGAGTCGCTGCTCGGCCAGGGCGACATGCTCTTTTCGCCGGTCGGCTCGTCGCGGCTGCAGCGCATCCAGGGCGCGTACATCGACGAGCCGCAGATCGAGGCGCTCACGACGTTCTGGCGCAAGCAGGGCGAGCCCGAGATGCGCGAGGACCTGCTCGAGGAGGTCGAGGCCGAGGACGCCGGTGGGGGCCTCGAGGACGACGGCTTCAGCCCCGACGAGGACGCGCTGCTCGAGGACGCGATCCGGCTCGTCGTCGAGATGGGCACGGCGTCGACGTCGATGCTCCAGCGCCGCCTGCGGCTCGGCTACACGCGTGCGGGCCGGCTCATCGACATGCTCGAGCGCCGCGGCGTGATCTCCGGCTACGAGGGCTCCAAGCCGCGCCAGGTGCTCGTCGGCGCGGGCGACGTCGATCGCTTCCTCGCCAACCTGCGCGAGCGCGGCAGCGGTCCCGCCGTGGCGGCAGTCGCCGAAGAGCCGACGGTTGCAGGGGTTCCTGCCGTCGTCGAGCAGGAACCGGTCCCCGAGTAGCCTCTGCCGCATGCCGGAAATTGGGGCCACGCTCCGCGAGGCGCGGATGCGCGCGCGGATCGACGTTTCCGAGGTCGAGGCCGAGACGAAGATCCGTGCCAAGTATCTCCGCGCGCTCGAGAACGAGGAGTGGGACCTGCTGCCCGGACCGACGTACGTCAAGAGCTTCCTGCGCACGTACGCCGAGGCGCTCGACCTCGACGCGAAGCTGCTCGTCGACGAGTACAAGCTGCGCCACGAGCGCCTGAGCGAGGTCGAGCTGCAGCCGATCAACGCCGCGGCTCCCGGGCGTGAGCGGCGGCGCACTGGTCCGGTCATCCCGCGCTGGGTGACGATCGGTTTCATCTTCGCGTTGCTGATCGTTGCGCTCTGGGCGCTGGGCAAGAGCAGCGACGACAAGCCATCCGCCGCGGCCACGCAGACGACGCCGGCCACGACGACGGGTGCGGCGACCGCGCCGGTCGGCGGCGACACGCCGGCGAAGCCGGCGCCGCAGCGCGTGAGCCTGCAGCTCATCGCCACCGGCCAGGTCTACGTGTGCCTGAAGGACGGCAACCGCACGCTCATCGACGGCAAGACCCTGCAGGCGGGCGACAGGACCGCGACGTACCGCTCGACGCGCTTTCGCCTGTCGGTCGGCAACGCGAACCTCAAGCTGCGCATCAACGGCCGCACGCGCAACGTGCCGGCGTCCAGCGACTTCATCGGCCTGGAGATCACCCAGGACCGGGGCCGCCAGCCGCTGAACAAGCAGCGGCGCGCGTACTGCGAGTGACATCGAGTCACTGCCCGCCGATGGCCGGTTCGACCATGAGGCCTGGTCCCTCGCGGTGAGCCTGCGCGCGGGCATCGTCGTCACCGGGACCGAGGTGGTCACGGGCCGGGTGTCCGACCGCAACGGCCCGTGGCTCGCCGACCGGCTGCTGGAGCTCGGCGCCGACGTCCTGTCGATCATCGTCGTGGGCGACCGGCCCGAGGACATCGTGCGCGCGCTGCGGTTCCTCTCCGAGGAGGGCGCACAGCTGATCGTCACGAGCGGCGGGCTGGGGCCGACGGCCGATGATCTCACCGCGGAGGTCGTCGGTCGCTTCCAGGATCGCGAGATGGTGCTCGACGCGGCGCTGGAGGAGCGCATCGGGGAGATCCTCGAGCGGCTCATGACGCGCTGGCCGGACCTCGACCGCGAGGCGATCGCGATCTCCAACCGCAAGCAGGCGGTGGTGCCGGAGGGGGCGGAGATCCTCGAGCCGGTCGGGACCGCGCCGGGGCTCGTCGTGGAGCCGGCGCACGGTGCTTCGCCGGTCGTGGTCGTGCTGCCCGGCCCGCCGCGCGAGCTGCAGCCGATGTGGGAGACGGCCGTCGCCGAGAGCCCCGCGCTGGCCCGCGTGCTGGGCGCGGGCGTCGAGCACCGGCGCGACATGCTGCGGCTGTTCGGGATGCCCGAGTCGGAGATCGCGGCGACGCTGCGGGCCGCGCAGGACGAGCAGGGCATCGCGCTCGATGGCCTGGAGATCACGACGTGCCTGCGCCGCGGTGAGGTCGAGGTCGTCACGCGCTATGAGCCGCAGCATGCGGCGGAATACGAGCGGCTCGCCGCGTTCATTTCCGCGCGTCATGCCAAGACGCTCTTCTCCGACGACGGCACGACCGTCGACGAGCAGGTCTTCCGGTTGCTGATAGGAGACCGATCCCACCCACCCGCGACGATCGCGGTGGCGGAGTCGTGCACCGGCGGGCTGCTGTGCGCGCGGCTCACGGAGCGGCCGGGGTCGTCGGAGGTCGTGCGGGGCGGGCTGGTCGTCTACTCCAACGCGGCGAAGGTTCGCCTGGCGGGGGTGGACGAGGCGCTGATCGCCTCACACGGCGCGGTGTCGGTGCAGGTCGCCGAGGCGCTGGCCGACGGCGCGCGCTTGCGGCTCGACGCGGACGTCGGGGTGGGCATCACCGGCGTCGCCGGACCGGGCGGCGGGACGGAGGCCAAGCCCGTCGGCCTCGTCTGCTTCTCGGTCTCACACCGCGATGGGCGGCGGCTGACGCGCGAGATCACGCTGCCCGGGGCGCGGGCGGACATCCGCGACCGCTCCACGACGGTCGCGCTGCATCTCGTGCGGCGGCTTCTGCTCGCCGCCGGCTGATGAGCCAGACGCTGCGGCTCTTCGTCGCGCTCGAGCTCCCGGGGGAGGTCCGGGCCGCGCTGGCGGCGTGGGCGGATGATGCGGCGCCGCCGGAGGTGCGGCGCGTGGCGGTCGACAACCTGCATCTGACGCTCGCGTTCCTCGGGTCGCGATCGGCGCAGGAGGCGGATGCCGTGACGGCGCTGCTGGACGCGGTGGCTGCACCGGTCGGGGAGCTGCGGACCGCGGGTGCGCTGTGGCTGCCGCCGCGGCGGCCGGGTGTGCTGACGGTGGCTCTGGCCGGCGCGCCCGGGCTGTCGGCGTTGCAGGCGGCGGTCGTGGCGGGGCTCGTCGACGCGGTGGGATTCGAGACGGAGAGCCGGTCGTTTCGGCCGCACGTGACGGTCGGGCGGGTGCGGCGCGGGCCCGGGGTACGGGCGTCTGGATTGGCCGATCCGCCGCAGCTGGCGTTCGAGGCGCAGGCGCTCACGCTGTTTCGGTCGCAGATCGGGCCGGGTGGGCCGAAATATGAGGCGCTGGCGCGGGCCGCGCTGTCGTGAGACCGCGCGCTCTGCTCGAGCGCCGACGCCTGGCGCGTAGCGCACGGACCGCGCGCTCTTGTCGGCCCTACAGCGGCGTCGTGTACGCCGCGCTCAGCCCGCCGTCGACGAGGAACGTCGTCGCGTTGACGTACGAGGCGTCGTCGCTGGCGAGAAACAGCGCGCCGTGGGCGATCTCGCGCGCCTGCGCGAAGCGCCCCATCGGCACGTGGACGAGGCGCCGCTGCGACTGCGTGAGATCGCTGGCATACAGCTCGCGCAGCAGCGGCGTGTCGACCGGGCCGGGGCACAGCGCGTTGACGCGGATGTTCTGCCTGGCGAACTGCACGCCGAGCTCGCGGCTGAGTGCGAGCACGCCGCCCTTGGACGCCGTGTAGGCGATCTGAGACGTCGCCGCGCCCATGACCGCAACGAAGCTCGCGGTGTTGATGACCGAGCCGCCGCCGGCCGCCTGCAGGTGCGGGATGCCGTGCTTGCAGCACAGAAACACCGAGCGCAGGTTGACGGCCTGGACGCGCTCCCAGACGTCGGCCTCGGTGTCGAGCACCGAGCCGTCGTCGACCGGCGAGATGCCGGCGTTGTTGAACAGCACGTCGATGCGCCCGAACGCCGCGCGCGCCTCGGCGTACATGCCTGCCACCGCGGGCTCGTCGGTGACGTCGACGGCGAGCGCGAGGGCGACGCCCGGCACGTCGAGCAGGTCGACGCCGACGACGGTCGCGCCCTCCTGCGCGAACAGCTCGCACGCCGCGATGCCGATGCCACCCGCCGCGCCGGTGATCACGCAGACCTTGCCGTCGAGCCGTCCCATCACTCCTCCGTCGCGTAGAAGATCGACTTGACCTCGGAGTACGCGTCCAGCGCGTGCGGCCCGAGCTCGCGTCCGATCCCCGACTGCTTGAAGCCGCCGAACGGGGTCGCCACGCGCACCGAGGTGTTCGCGTTGATCGACAGCACACCGGTCTCGATCGCGCGCGCGACGCGCAGCGCGCGGGCGCCGTTGCGCGTCCAGATCGAGCCCGACAGCCCGTAGATCGTGTCGTTGGCGATCTCGATCGCCTCGGCCTCGTCCTCGAAGGCGATGACGACCGCGACCGGGCCGAAGATCTCCTCGCGCACGGCGCGGTCGTCGCGCCCGACGCCGAACAGGACGGTCGGAGCGAACCAGTAGCCCGGGCCATCGGGAGCGGTGCCGCGGATCGCGACCGGCGCACCGTCGGGCACGAAGCTCGCGACGCTGTCACGGTGCGCGGCCGAGATGAGCGGCCCCATCTGCGTGGCCTCGTCGAGCGGGTCGCCGACGGCGACCGCGTGGACGTGCGGCTCGAGCAGCTCCATGAAGCGCTCCACGACGGAGCGCTGCACGAGGATCCGCGAGCGCGCGCAGCAGTCCTGGCCGGCGTTGCCGAAGACCGCCATCGGCGCGCTCGCCGCGGCCCGCTCGAGGTCGGCGTCGGCGAACACGACGTTCGCCGACTTGCCGCCGAGCTCGAGCGTCACGCGCTTGATCGTGCCGGCCGCCGACGCGGCGATCGCGCGCCCGACCTCGGTCGAGCCGGTGAACGCGACCTTCGCGACATCGGGGTGCTCGACGAGCCGCGTGCCGGCCGTCCGGCCCGGCCCCGCGACGACGTTGACGACCCCCTCGGGCAGCACCTCGCGTGCGAGGCGCTCGAAGGCAAGCGCCGTCAGCGGCGTCAGCTCGGCGGGCTTGAGCACGACCGTGTTGCCGGCCGCGAGCGCGGGCGCCATCTTCCAGCTCGCGATCGTCAGCGGGAAGTTCCACGGCGTGATGAGCGCGACGGCGCCGAGCGGCTCGCGGACGGTGAACGCCTGACCGCCGCCGACCGGGATCGTGTCCCCCAGCAGCCGCTCGGGCGCGCCCGCGTAGTAGCGAAACGTGTCGAGCACCATGCCGATCTCGCCGCGCGCGTCGGTGATCGGCTTGCCGGCGTTGCGCGCCTCAAGCACGGCGAGCTCGTCGAGCTGCGCCGCGATCGCGTCGGCGAGCCGGTGCAGCAGCCGCGCGCGGTCGGCCGGCGCGACCGCGCGCCATGCCGGGTAGGCGGCCTTCGCGCGCGCGACGGCCGCGTCGGCCTCGTCCGCGCCCGCGCGCGGGACCTCGTCGAGCAGCGCCTCGGTGGCGGGCTCGACGACCTGCAGCGTGTCGCTCACAGGCGCTCGAACCCGCGGTAGCGCTCCCAGTCGGTGACCGCCGCCTGGAAGGCCTTCAGCTCGACGTCGGCCATGTTGAGGTAGTGGTCTACCACGTCGGCGCCGAACGCCGCACGGGCCACGTCGCTGGAGGCGAACAGGTCGCGCGCCTCGCGCAGCGTCTCGGGCACGCGCGGCTTGCCGGCCTCGTAGGCGTTGCCCTCGAACGCCGGCTCGAGCTCCAGCGCCGCGTCGATCCCGTGCAGGCCCGCGGCGATCATCGCCGCGAGCGCCAGGTACGGGTTGACGTCGGCGCCGGGCAGCCGGTTCTCGAAGCGCAGGCCCGCGCCGTGGCCGACGACGCGAATCGAGCACGTGCGGTTGTCGTTGCCCCAGGCGACGGCGGTCGGCGCGAACGAGCCGGGCGCGAAGCGCTTGTAGGAGTTGATGTTCGGTGCATACAGGAGCGTCAGCTCGCGCAGGCACGCGAGCTGCCCGGCGACGAAGCGCTCGAACACGGCCTGCTCGTGCGCGAACACGGGCGTGCCGTCGTCGGCCGAGCGCAGCGAGAAGTGGATGTGACACGACGAGCCCTCGCGCGCGTCGAACTTCGCCATGTACGTGATCGAGCAGCCCTGCTGGGCGGCGATCTCCTTGGCGGCGTTCTTGTAGATCGCGTGCTCGTCGGCCTTGTGCAGCGCGGGGCCGAAGCGGAAGTTGATCTCGTGCTGGCCGAGGTTGCACTCGCCCTTGGAGTCCTCGACCTGCATCCCCGCGGCCTGCATGTGGTTGCGGATCGCGCGCAGCAGCGGCTCCACGCGCGCCGTCCCCAGCAGCGAGTAGTCGACGTTGTAGAGGTTCGCCGGCTCGAGGTCGCGGTAGGCCTGATGCCAGGCCTGCTCGTAGGTGTCGCGAAAGACGATGAACTCGAGCTCGGTGGCCGCGATCGCGTCCCAGCCGTGCTCGGCCAGGCGGCCCAGCTGGCGGCGCAGGATCTGGCGCGGCGAGGCGACGACGTCCGAGCCGTCCGCCCAGACGACGTCGGCCATCAGCAACGCGGTGCCCGGCAGCCATCCGACCGGGCGCAGCGTGTCGAGGTCGGGCCGCAGCACGAAGTCGCCGTAACCGCGCGACCACGACGCCATCTCGTAGCCCTCGACGGTGTTCATGTCGACGTCGACCGCGAGCAGGTAGTTGCAGCCCTCGGCGCTGTGCTCGGCGATCTCGTCGATGAAGTGGCGCGCGGTCAGCCGCTTGCCCTGCAGCCGGCCCTGCATGTCGCATAGCGCGAGCACGACGGTGTCGACCTCCCCGCGCTCGGCGAGCGCCTCGAGCTCCTCGAGGGTCATGACCCGGCGAGCTCCTGCTCGGCCCGCTGGAGCGCGGCGAACTCCTCCTCGGGCGCCCGCCCGACGAGGTGGTGGCGCGAGTACAGCGCGAAGTAGGCGGTCGCGGCGAGGTACACGCCGAGCGTGATGAACGCCGCGGTCTCGTCGACGAAGAAGACCGCGATCACAGCCGCGATCGCGAGCACGAGCGCGACCCCGGAGGTCAGGGTGCCGCCCGGCGTGCGGTACGGCCGTTCGAGGTCGGGCTCCTTGCGGCGCAGGATGATGTGGCTGGCGAGCATGAGCACGTAGGAGACGGTCGCGCCGAAGACGGCGATCTGGATCATGCGCGCGCCGTCCTCGGTGATCGCTGCCAGCAAAAAGCCGACGATGCCCGGCAGGATCAGCGCAATGTGCGGCACGCGGCGCCCGCTGGTGACCGACAGCGCGCGCGGAAAGTAGCCCGCGCGCGAGAGCGCAAACAGCTGGCGCGAGTAGGCGTAGATGATCGAGAAGAAGCTCGCGATCAGCCCCGCGAGGCCGCAGTAGTTGACGAATTCGCCGATGAACGAGCCATCGCCGTGGGCCGTGTCGGCGGCGAGCGGCAGCGGGTTGTCGGACCCGCTGATCGTCTCCGCGCCGGCGCCGCCGGGCGCCAGCGTCAGGATCAGCGCGGCGAACGCCAGCAGGATCAGCATCGCGACGATGATCCCCTTGGGCATGTCGCGCTTGGGATCGCGTGCCTCCTCGGCGGCGAGCGGCACGCCCTCGACCGCGAGGAAGAACCAGATCCCGTAGACGAACGCCGACAGCACGCCCGCATAGCCGAAGGGCAAAAAGTCGCTCGAGCCCGATGCGCTCGCGTCGGGAGCGATGTCGGTCAGGTTCGAGGCGCTGAACTCGGGGATCATGCCGACGACGAAGACGACGAGCGCGACGACCGCGAGCGCCGTGATCGCGAACATGAGCTTGAGCGCCTCGCCGACGCCGACGAGGTGCACGCCGATGAAGACCGCGTAGAACGCGAGGTACACCGGCCAGCCGGATTCGATGCCGAAGATGTCCAGCGACTCGACGTAGCCGCCGATGAACACGACGATCGCGGCGGGGGCGATCGCGTACTCGATGAGGATCGCGGTGCCCGTCAGAAAACCGCCCCACGGCCCCAGCGCGCGGCGCGCGAACGTGTAGCCGCCACCCGAGGTCGGCATCGCCGAGGACATCTCCGCGAGCGCGAAGACCATGCACGTGTACATGACGCCCATCAGGACCGTGGCGATCAGCAGGCCGCCCCAGCCGCCCTCGGCGAGGCCGAAGTTCCAGCCCGCGAAATCGCCCGAGATGACGTACGCCACGCCGAGCCCGGCGAGCAGCACCCAGCCCGCCGCGCCCGCCTTCAGGCGCCGCTGGTCCAGATAGTCGTCGCTTACCGTCTCGTAGCGGGCCATCGTGGCGCTCCTCCCGGTTTGCGGTTGTTGCACCGGAAACTACGCCGAGGTGGCGCGCAAAGTCAACGCCGTGCGTGCGGCCCGCACCAGCGCTTCGACGACGCGTGAGCGCTCGTCCTCCTCGGGATGCCACAGGACGCCGAGCAGGAAGCGCGCGTCGGGGTCCTCGATCGCCTCCGGCGTGCCGTCCCGTGGCGCTCTCCCGGTGACCCTCAGCCCCGCGCCGATGCCGTCCGGTCCCTGATGGTGGTGAGACATGACCGTCTCGGTGGTCCGGCCGGTCGCGGCCGCCGCGAGCGAGCCGGGCTCGAGCGAGACCTCATGGCGCGCGAAGCTCGCCGGCAGCTCGCGGTGGATGTCGTCGTCGAGCACGTCGGGCAAATGCTGGTGAAGCGTGCCGCCGTAGGCGACGTTGATGAGCTGCATGCCGCGGCAGATCCCGAGCACCGGGATGCCGCGCTGCCTGGCGCCGCGCGCGAGCGCGGTCTCGAAGTCGTCGCGCCCGGGCTCCTCGGGAGCGGTGGCCGCGTGTCGCTGCTGCCCGTAGCGATGCGGGGCGACGTCGCTCGCCCCGCCGCTGAGGATGACGCCGTCGAGCTTGGCCAGGAGTCCCTCGGGGTCTGAGGCGTCGTGCGCGTCGCAGACGAGCAGCACGGCGCGCGCGCCGGCACGCTGCACGGCGCGCACGTAGGCGACCGGCGAGAAGGCCGCGTGCTCGTCCCACGCGCCGGAGCGGACGTCGCCGATCGTGCAGGTGATGCCGATGGTGGGCCGCGCCTCGCGGGGCGCGGTCAGCGGCTCGCGTCGACCTTCCACACGACGAAGTGTGCCGCGGCGTCGCTGACAGCTCTAGCCGCCCCGCGGCAGGGCGTCCACGGCCCGCGCCGGCTCGTCGTCGTGCTGGCGCGCGGGTGAGCGCGCCGCCGGGCGCTCAGCGCAGCAGGTAGGCGAGCGCGCGGGCCATGACCGCGTTGCGCTCGGCCGGCGTCGAGATCCCCTCCAAGCCGAAGCCCGCGAGCAGCGAGTCGTCGGTCGAGATCGTCGCGCCGACCGGGAAGCCGCTTGCGTCGATGCGACTCCAGTTGTTCGCGTTGGCGCCGCTGCCCGGCGGCGGTCCGGTGACCTGCCAGCCGTCGAGGCCGCCCTCGAACGACGTCGTCGCGCCGCCCGGCAGCGTGACGTCGTCGACGAACGCGCCGAGGTTCTGCACCGACCAGTCGCTGATGTAGGCGATCGACAGCTCGACGGTCTGCCCCGCCCAGCGCGACAGGTCGACCTCCCAGCGCTGCCAGCCGCCGGAGCTGCCCGACGCCGCGTGCCACTCGCCGGTCGTCCCGGTCGGCGAGCACGTGCCGTCGGCGTGGAGCGTCTGGTAGTGGTCGAGCTGCGGGTGCAGATCGCGCCATCCCTCCGGACAGCTGTCGCCGGGGTCGGTCTCGGTGTGACCGTTGCGGTCGGGCAGCGTCGTCCAGTCCTCGCCACCGGCGGTCCGCGCCTCGACGGCGACGTGATCCCAGTGCGACTCGGTGTCGTGGGAGATCCAGAACGACAGCGTCGCATCGCCGCTCGCCGGCACCGCAACCTCGCGCGTGAGGCGCTTGTAGGAGACGTCGGCGATCTGCGAGTAGACGTAGTGCTCGCCGCTGTGCGGGGCGAACGGGCCGCCGGGCTTGTCCCACGTGCTCGACGGCCAGCTGCGGAACTGCGGGAAGCGCTCCGCGGGCAGGAAGCCGCTCGTCGCGACGAACGACGACGTGGCGTCCTGGTTGTCGGCGCTCTGCGGGCCGTTCAGGCCGAAGCTCAGGCCCTCGAACGGGCGGTCGCTGCCGACCACGTCGAACGGCTCGCCGTGCTCGTCGAGCCCGTCGTTGAGCACCGACGAGAAGCCGCCCAGGTAGTACTGCAGGACGTCGTTGGTGCCGTTGCCCGAGCCGCGCAGCAGCAGGCAGCGGCGCGGGTCGTAGGCCGGGTTGGGCTGGCACGGGCCCTCGCCCTTGGGGTCGTAGAGCTGGTTGCCGACGTTGGCGGTGTACTGCTGGCCGGCCCAGTCGCCCGTGTAGAGCACGCGCCCGCCCTCGTTCATGTACGCGCGCACCTCGAGCATGAGGTCGAGCGCGAGCCGGTCGGCGTTGCCGGCGCCCCAGCCTGCCTTGCGCGTGACGACGTCGTCGCCGCTGTACCAGACGATCGCGTCGTAGTGGCCGAGCACGCCGACGTGGTCGGGGGCCGTGCGGTCGCGGGCGTCGACGTCGTAGACGTCGGCGGCGACGCCGTTGGCGGCGAGCGCGTCGAGGTAGGCCTGCAGGTGGTGCGGTCCGGGGGCCTGGGCCGGCGACGCGCCGCTGTAGTCCTCGGCCGCGACGACGAGCACGCGCCGGTCGCTGTCGGACACCGCGCGGTACGTGAACGAGGGGCTGCGCTCGCCGCCGCCCTCGAACCACACCTCGACGGAGTCGCCGGGCGACGTGCCGGTGACGACGCCGCGCATCTCGCGGTAGTACCTGGCGGACGGCTCGTAGCGCTCGCCGCCGGTGAACTCCGAGGTCGGGGCGCTGCGCGCGTCGCCGCCGTTGATGCGGTAGCGCAGCGTGACGTCGCCGAGGCTGCGCTTGGCGAGCACCTGCACCGGCTGCGGGTCGCCGTAGGAGTACTCGAACGTGAAGCTCGCGCCGGGGATGCCCGCCTTGTACGGGTCGTCGCTTTCGAGGTAGAACGGCTTCGTCTCGATGCCAAGCACCGACGTGGGGTCGTCGGGGTCGGGCGCCGACTCGGCGACCGAGCGCGCGAACGGCAGATTGCGCTCGAACTCCGCCTGCACGAGCTGCTCGTCGTCGGGGAACACGAAGCCGCAACCCGGGCAGCCCTCCGCCAGCTCGGGCGTCCACGCCAGCGCGCCGGTCGACGCGTGCGCGTAGTCGGTCGTCTCGCCGTTGGTGACGTACAGCACGTCGGACGACAGGCCGGGGTGGTAGCCGGCGATCGCCGGCCGGTCGAGGTTGCCCGACAGCGCATGGTAGATCGGGTCGTCGCGGCTCGGCGTGGCGATCTGCCAGCCCTCCGCGTACAGCAGCCACTCGCCGTTTGAGTGGTAGTTGACCTGGAAGGCGAAGCCGATCCGGTCGAGCAACCCCTTCAGGGCGCGCGTCTCGGGCTCGGACGCCGGGCCGGTTCCGCGATAGGTCCCGCTCGACGGGATCGACGACGAGCCCTCCTCGTCGTAGCCGAAGTGGTTGGGGAAGTTGCGGTTGGGATCGACCCCGTCGGAGTTCGTGATCTGCCCGTCGCCGTCGTTGTCGCGCAGGTTCTTGCGCCACAGCCGCTCGTGGTCGAACGTGTACTGGTAGCCGTCGGGGTTGGCGACGAGCACGAACCACAGCTCGGTGTCCTTCAGCAGCCGCTTGACCGCGGCGTCGTTGGCGCGCCAGCGCTCGATGAACCAGTGCATGAGCCGCCGGTTGACCTCCGGCGCGATCCATTCGCGGGCGTGCTGCGCGGCGCTGTAGAGCACCGCCGGGCGACGGCCGTCGGCCACGCCGCGCGCGCCCTGCGTGAGCTTCAGCGCGAGGATCTCGCGGCCCTGCAGGGTCGTTCCGAGCGTGACGAGCTTGGCGAGCTGCGGGTTACGGGCGGCGACGTCGCGCAGCTCGTCGCGCAGGCCGCCGGGCTCGTCCCACGAGCGCCACACTTCGAAGCCGCTCACGGCCTGCTCGGCGGCGAACTGCTTGACGGTCTTGCCGCCCTTGACGCGCGTGAGCTTGGCGTGGATGCCCCGCCGCGCGAGCTTGGCGCGCTGCGCGCGGGTGAGCACGAGGTCGACCTCGATGCCGCCGTCGACGGCGCGCTGGCCGGCGACGTCGAGGCCCTGCTCGCCGAGCACGGCGAGCTCGTCGGAGGTCACGACCGCCGTGTAGGCGTCGAGCCGATCGCGACCGCGCTCGGCGGCGATCGCCGCGGTCGTGCCGAGCACGAGTACGAGCGCGAGTACGGCTGTCGCGATCGTTCCCGCCACCTGGCGCATGTTGCTCCCTCGCGTTCGTGGCCCGTCCAGAGCGACGTTCGCATACCACGAGCGAGCTTGCAAGTCCCCGCGGCTCGCGCGCGCCTCAGCGCAGCGTCGCGACAGCGCGCTCGTGCTCCCCAGTCGCGGCTCGCTCCCCCGCGCCGCGGCGCGGGGGAGCGACGTGGCTCAGCGAGCCGCGGCGTCCAGCGTCGGGTGCCCGTGGCGATCACCGAGCAGGCCCTTGCTCTTGCCGGGCTTGCCCGCCACGCCGTTGACCGCCGACGTGTCGTAGCCGAGCGTCAGGACGGCAGTGGCGATCGCGTCGGAGTTGACGTCGAGCGCGTGGACGTTGACGTTGCCGACGAGCTGGTAGTCCTCGCGCAGCGCGTTGTAAAGCGTGAGGTCCTGCCCGTCGCCGCGCAGGTTGTCGCACGGCTCGTGGTAGCACGGGTCGTACGCCGCGCCGGCTACGCCGCCGTAGAGCGCGGCCTCCGCCGCGGTCTTGGTCTCCTCGGCGCCGGTGAACAGGCCGCCGGCGGGGATCCCGATGTCGATGAACGGGCCGTAGTCCGAGCGGCCCGAGAACTCGCTGTCCTGCGACGGCTCGCCGCGGCTTGCGTAGAACGCCTCGAAGACGTCCTCGATCTCGGCCGAGCCCGGCGGGATGAAGCCCGGCGGCGCCGTGGCGCCGGAGTTGTCACCGTCGTAGATGCCGAACATGTAGTTCGGCGAGGCCACCATGTCGAAGTTCAGGTACAGGGCGATGTCCTGCGCCTGCTCCTCGGTCAGGTTGGCGACGTAGTGCTCGGAGCCGAGCAGCCCCGACTCCTCCGCGCCCCACCAGGCGAAGCGCACGGTGTTGGTCGTCTTGACCTTCGCCATCTGGATCGCGGTCTCCAGCAGCGCCGCGCTGCCCGAACCGTTGTCGTTGATCCCGGCGCCGTCCTGCACGCTGTCGAGGTGCGCGCCCGCCATCACGACGTTGTCGTCGTTGCCGCGATCGGTCTCGGCCGTGACGTTCCACGCCTGGCGCTGGTCGGCGACGAAGTCGACGGTCACGGTCACCGTCGCGCCCGGCGTCTGGCTGAGGTCCAAGCCGGCGTCGTAGGTCGTGAAGACCGCCGGGATCGTCAGCTCGGTCGCGTCGCCGATCATGTTCACCAGTCCGGTGCGTCCCGGCTGGCCCTCGTTCATGACGACGACCGCGCTCGCCCCCGCGGCCTGCGCGTTGAGCGCCTTGACGGCGAACCCGCACGTGCCGCGCTGCACGAGCGCCACCGAGCCGGCGGGGAAGCCGGCGAAGTCGCCCGCCTCGCAGCCGCTCGAGCTCGAGTTCGGCGGGCCCGCGGGGTTGAGCACGAGGTCGACGGGCTCGAGCGCGCCGGTGGCGCTGCCTTCGGGCGTGCCCGAGTCAAAGCGGTTGCGTAGGAAGTCCGTGCCGTTGGCGAACGTCCTCGGGTTCGGCGACAGCCGCTTGAGCTCGGAGTTCTCCTCGAAGTAGTCAAACGTGAACTCCTGGACCTCGGGGTCGTAGCCGGCGCCGCGCAGCTGCGCGACGACGTAGTCGACCGACGCCGCGTAGCCGGGGCGCCCGGCGGCGCGGTCGCCGCCGTTGGCGTCGGCGATGTCCTGCAGCGCGTCGAGATGGCCGAGCACGCCCGCGGCGGTGACGGCCTTCGTGAGCTTCTTGACGCTGTTGTTGTTCGGCGCCGCTTGCGCGGGAGCGGCGGCCAGCGCGCCGATCAGCGCAACCGTCGCGGTCGCCGTCAGCGACCTGAGTCGTCCTGTCATTCAAATCAACCCCCTTGTGGCCGGGTCCCGGGTGTGCCCGGGGATAGACGCGATGCTACGGCTTCAGACCACCATCCAGAACGGCAGGCTCGTGCTCGCGTTCAGGCGATGGGCGAACGTGGCTTGCACACCTCGCTCGGCCGCCGCTCGTGCGGCCTTGCGGCGGACCGAGGCCACAGCGAGCTGACGCCGCGTCTGGATTGGCCCGTGTCAGCCGCCGGCGTCCCTGACCGCCTCACCGAACTGCTCGCCGATGGCCGTGCCGGCGCCTTCGACGATCTTGCCGACGAGCGGGTGCACGACGACGCTGAGCACCGCTCCGGCGGCCGCCGGGGCGCGGGCCCGAAACCAGGCGAGCACGCGCTTGACGCGCCCCGGGTCGGGCACGTCGGCGACGACAGCGCGTTCGAGCTCGGCGGCCTGCGTCAGCGCCTCCTCGCGCTCGTCGGGCGCCACGCTCGTAGCCAGATCAGCGCGCAGCGCGCCGAACACCCGCGCGAGCTCGGCTGCCTCGGCGGGCGAGAACCCGTGGTGCTGGATGATCGTGCTGTAGTCGCCGATCGAGATCGTGCTGTCCTGGATCGGGCCGCTGATGTTGATGTTGAACTTGCCGGCGTCGCTCATCCCTCGGCGTCTCTTATGTAGTAGATGACGGTCATTGTCGCGCGTCTACCGGCGTTGTCCGTCGCGGTCACGGTGAACGTGTGCTTGCCGACAACTGCGGTGTCGATCGGTTGGCCGCTGTCGACGGGGCCGTCGCACGTCGCGAGTCCCGAGCCCCCGAGGTCGTCGCAGGCGTACTCGGCCGGCACGGTGTCGGAGACGTAGAATCGGGCACCGTCGGCCGGCGCGATGATGCTGATCGTGGGCGCCGTGGTGTCGGGCCGGGGCCGGGGCTCGACGCGGTAGGTCACGCTTTCGGAGGTCGTGTTGCCGGCGTGGTCCACCGCGGTGACGACGAACCGGTGCGTTCCCGGGCTCGTGGCGATCGGCTCGTTGGTGTCGATCGGCTCGTCGTCGTCGACCGAGCCGGTGCAGCGCTTGATCCCCGATCCGCCGCGGTTGTCCGTACATGTGAACGTCGCCGTGCGGCGCTCCCCGGTCCTGTACACCGCGCCCTCGGACGGCGAGCTGAGCTCGACGATCGGATCGGTGGTGTCTGCCTGCGGGCGGGGAGGCCCGCTGACCGTGTATGGAATGGTCACGACGGTTTGTCGTTGGTCGCGGTCGCGCGCGATGACCCGGAAGACGTGCTGTCCGCGGGTGGTGTCGATCGCTGTGCCGTCCGGGACGCTGCCGCGGCACGAGCGCAGCGCGGCGCCGGCGCCGGCGGCACAGGAATATGCGGCGCGGACCCGCTCGCCGGGCGCGTAGCGCGCGCCGCGTTCGGGCTGCTGCACGATGACGGCTGGCGGTGCGCGATCGCCGTCCCGCGCGACGGCGTAGATGCCGGCGCCGGTGGCCAGCACGACGACCGCTGTGAGGAGCGGTCGCGGCCATCCGGGTCGGCCTCCGTTGCCGTTGTCGTGCTCGACGTCGGTCGCGCCTCCCCCCGTGATCTGCTCGAGGTTGTGGCGCGTCACCTCGGCCCCCTCGCGGTCGCCGATCTTCTCGCGCAGCGCGAGCGCACGCTGGAGGTACTCGATCGCCGCCTCGTCTGCACCGATGAGGCCGTCTCTCGTGCCGAGCTGGTGAAGCACGTAGGCCTCGTCGTGAACGTTCGCCGAGGCGCGTAGCGCGGCGTCGAGCACGCGCCCCCAGCCGTCGAGCATGCCGGCGAGCGCGAGCTTGCTCTCGGCGGCTCGGGCGAGTGCCAGTCTCGTGTCCGGGTCGGCGTCGCCGGCCACGGCGCGCTCGATCGCCTCGGCCTCGTCGGCGACCTCCTCTGGGGTCGCGCCCGTCGCCCAGTCTGCCATCCGGTGGATGAGCTTTTGCGGTGGGACCGACCACTCGGCGAACGCCACGTCGCGCGCCAGCCGGTAGCGCGGGCTGGCGCTGCGCACCCAGCCGTCGCGCTCCAGCGCCGCCAGCGCGTGCGCGGCATCGGGCACGTCGGCGAACTGTGCGATGCGGTCTGTCCCCAGCGGCGCGCCGGCGGCACGCAGCACGGCCAGGATCCGGTGCTGGTCCTCGCTCAGCGTCCCGGCGTCCGCGGCTTCGTGCCCGCGCTC
Organism: uncultured Actinomycetes bacterium; assembly: GCA_963705315.1. Classification (GTDB taxonomy): domain Bacteria; phylum Actinomycetota; class Thermoleophilia; order Solirubrobacterales; family Solirubrobacteraceae; genus CADCVQ01. The sequence goes on along the minus strand of OY970068.1, from coordinate 2,204,594 downwards.
CCATGTGGGGCCGCGCGCGAGATCCGCAAAGCTCGTCGTCTCCGCGCGGACATCGGCGACGGCCTCGACGAGGCGCTGGGGATGACCCTCCAGCGCGCGCGCGACTGCGGTCGCCGCAGCGCGCTCGTCGGCGCCGAGGCTGCGCCCGAGCCGCAACTCGATGAGCTCCAGCGCGGCCTGCGTCTCCAAGCCGGCGAGCCGCAGGGCGCCTGCGCTCCACAGCGTCTGCTGCTCGGCGCCGACGAGAAACGTACAGGCGGGCGAGCCGTCGATGAGCTCCTCGAGATCGGAGCGGTCCAGCCCGACGTCGTCCAGCACGATCAGCGCGCGCCGGTCGCCGAGGTAGTCCGCCATCTCCTCCGGCGCGGGCGTGAAGCGGACCTCGGACTCCCAGAAGGACTTGAACAGCTGGGCCTGGATGTCGTAGACGCCGCGCCGACGGACGTTGGCGTGAACGACACCCTCCGCGGCGGGCTCACGATCGAAGGCCAGGTGCTTGAGCAGCGCGGATTTGCCGACACCGTCGGGTCCGTGGACCTGAAACGGCATGCCGGGACCGGCCTGAGCCGCCGACGCGATCTCTGACGCGCGACCGACGAAGGGCTCGGCGCGGTCGGGCCGCTGGAGGATCGGCATCGACCGCAGGCGTGGCTCAGGCACGACTTCTGAGCCGACGGTGCGGATCAGGCGCGCGCCCGCCGGCGTGGCGATCGCGATGTGGTCTCCGATCGCGACCGTGCTCTGCCTGACGTCATGCAGGTCGATGTCGTAGTGCGCCGTCGCGTCGTCGCTGCCACGCCGCTTGCCCCACAGCCTCATGGGTGCGCTGTCGTCCCGGGTCCCCGGGCTTCCGGGGAGCACCCCGCGCGAGAAGCTGCTCGAGAGTTGCCCGCAAAGGTCACGTCTGCCCCTACCGGTCGCGTGTCCTCCCTGCGATCCGAACGTACCGCCCGGGCGTCAGTGAGAGCAACCGCTATGTGATGGATGTCACCATCTCGTCGTCGCGGGCAGGCCTCTCGGCAGCCGCGACGCATGGCTCGAATAAGGGAACCCTAATGTCTAGTAAGGTCGCCCTCATCCGGACCAACGACGAGGTACGCATATGTCAGTCAGGCTTCTGTTGGCGGTGGTCGTTAGCGCGCTTGCCCTCGCGCTGGGCGCATGCGGTGAAGACGACCAGAAGAGCTCCAAGGTGTCCACCCAGGACCAGCTGGCCGTCGCCACGACGTACGCCGACCTGGTCCTCGCCGCCTACGACGCGTCGATCGCGAGCGCCGGGACGATGCAGTCGTCCACCGACGCGTTCGTCAAGCAGCCCAGCGCGGGCACGCTCGCTGCGGCGCGTAAGGCGTGGCTGACGGCGCGCGACGACTACATCGTGACCGAGCCCTTCCGCTTCTACGGCGGGCCGATCGACGATCCCGAGAACGGCCCCGAGGGCCTCATCAACGCATGGCCGATGGACGAGGCGTACATCGACTACGTCAAGGGCAACGCCAAGGCCGGCATCGTCAACGACCGCAAGCAGTACCCGCAGATCACGGCCGACGTCATCGTGGAGTCCAACGAGCACGGCGGCGAGACGAACATCTCGTCGGGCTGGCACGCGATCGAGTTTCTCCTCTGGGGCCAGGACCATTCCAAGGACGGTCCCGGCAACCGGCCGGCGAGCGACTACACGCGCGCGCCTCACGCCAAGCGGCGCGCCCGCTACCTCAGCCTCGCGACCGATCGCCTCATCGAGGATCTGACGAGCGTGCGCGACCAGTGGGCCAAGCGCGGGGGCGAGTTCCGGACGGCGTACCTGTCCGACCCCAAGCGCGCGATCAAGCGGATGTTCCGCGGCATCGGCACGCTGTCGAGCTTCGAACTGGCGGGCGAGCGCATGGCCGTCGCGCTGGAGAGCTCAGATCAGGAGGACGAGCACTCGTGCTTCAGCGACAACACGAACGCCGACGTCGTCAACGACCTGAAGGGCGTCCTGATGGTCTATGAAGGCGACTTTCCCGGGGTGTCCGGGATGAGCCTGGACGAACTCGTCGCCAAGGTCGACTCCGGCCTCGCCGAGCAGATCCGCGCGGAGCTGAAGACGTCGCTGGAGCAGGCCGAGGCCTTCCCCGCAACCTTCGAGACGATGATCGCGGCGCCCAGCGGCTCGACCGAGAACAAGGCGCTCGCGGACAACATCACGAGCATCGAGAAGCAGGGCGGGTCGCTCGCGAAGGCCGCCAAGGCCCTCGGGGTGCCGGTCAGCTTCGAGGGCTGAAGCCGTGCGCCGCAGGCTCGCGGCGATCGCCGCGGTGATCGGCTGCGCGCTCGCGGTGTACGTCCTCGCGAGCGCCGGCGCCGAGGAGGCCGGGAATCCGGCCCTCGCCGGCGGGAAGGCAGCGACGGTCTTCGACGTCACGGCGGAGGCGTTCGCGCGGCCCGCGCCCGGGCTGACGGACCGTGATCGCCGCCACTTCGCGGTCGGCAACAGCTTCTTCAACCGCAACTGGGTGACCGCCCCCGCGTCGACGACCGGGCGTGACGGGCTCGGCCCGACGTTCAACGCGCAGTCATGCTCCTCGTGTCATTTCAAGGACGGTCGCGCCCGGCCGCCGTCGGGCGATCCGATGCCCGAGCTCGGGCTGCTGTTGCGGCTGAGCGTGCCCGACGGCGCGGGAAAGCCGCAACCCGTGCCGCGCTACGGCGGCCAGCTGCAGGATCGCGCGATCCTCGGCGTGCCGGCCGAGGGGCGTGTCCGGATCACGCACACCAGGCGCGCCGGCCGGTACGCCGACGGCGCGCGGTACACGCTGCTCGCGCCCCGGTACGCGATCGTCGGCCGGTCGTTCGGGCCGCTGGCGAAGGGAACGCAGATCAGCCCGCGCATCGCGCCCGCGGTCTTCGGCGTCGGGCTGCTGGAGGCCGTCCCGGAGAAGACGATCACCGATCGCGCCGACGCGCGCGACGCCGACGGCGACGGCATCTCGGGCCGGCCCAACCGCGTCGCCAGCGTGCGCACGAGCAAGCTCGCGCTCGGCCGCTTCGGCTGGAAGGCCAACGTGCCGACGGTCGAGCAGCAGAACGCGGGTGCGTTCAGCGGCGACATCGGCATCACGACGCCGCTGTTCCCCGACGAGGGCTGTGCCGACCGTCAGGACGCGTGCAAGTCCGCGCCGAACGGCGGCCGCCCGGAGGTCGATGCCCACAAGCTCGACCGCATCACGTTCTACACCCGCACGCTCGCGGTGCCGGGTCGGCGCGCCGTCGGCAGACCCGACACGGACGCCGGCGCGCGCCTCTTCGACAGCATCGGCTGCTCGTCATGCCACCTGCCCGAGCTGCAGACGGGCAAGAGCGACATCCCGGCGCTCGAGGACCAGACGATCCGCGCCTACACCGACCTGCTGCTGCACGACATGGGCCCCGGGCTCGCCGACGGCAGGCCGGATGGGCTGGCGACGGGGTCGGAGTGGCGCACCGCGCCACTGTGGGGCGTCGGCCTCATCCGCACGGTCAACCGCCACACGCGCCTGCTGCACGACGGACGCGCGCGCAACATCGAGGAGGCGATCCTGTGGCACGGCGGGGAGGCCGCCGCCGCCCAGCGGCGCTTCCGCGAGCTGCCGGCCCGCCAGCGGCGCGAGGTGCTGGCGTTCCTGGGCTCGCTGTGATCAGGGCGCGCTCGGCGGCGCGGTACGAGACGTCGCCCCAGGCCGCCCACAGCTTGCGTACCGGCCGGCGCTGCTGACGAGCGTGGGTGACAAGGATCTGCCGGGCGGCTCGCGCGGCGGTTCGCCCGGTCGTGTCGGTGAACTGCACGACGACCGCGCCATGCGCGGTGTTCAGCCGTCTCGATGGATGTCCGCCCATGGCGCCCGCGAATCGAGACGGCTGAGAACCACCGTATGCGGGGTTTTCAGCCATCTCGATCGCGCGGCCCGCACCGCGCGCGACGTGCGTGTGGGGTGCGCGCGCGTTCCTGCGCGATGTTGTTGCGAAGGCGTGTCGCGCCGTCACAGGCAGGGCGTCTAGCGTCCCGGTTCCGTCCGGCCCGACCCGCAGAATGGGCCGTTCTTCCGTTCGCAGAAAGGCTTCCCGATCCCATGGCTCTTACCGACTCCGAGAAGGCCGCAAAGGCCCGCAACGACGCGCTTGCCGGCGCGCTGACGCAGATCGAGCGCGAGTTCGGCAAGGGCACCGTCATGCGCATGGGCGACGAGGGCGCCCAGGTCAAATGTGGTGTGATCCCGACGGGCGCGTTGTCGCTCGATCTCGCGCTCGGGATCGGCGGCATGCCGCGCGGTCGCATCGTCGAGGTCTTCGGCCCGGAGTCCTCGGGTAAGACGACGCTCGTCTACCACCTGCTGGCCGAGGCGCAGAAGCTCGGCGGCATCTGCGCCTTCATCGACGCCGAGCATGCGATGGATCCGCTGTACGCGCGGGAGATCGGTGTCGACATCGACGAGCTGCTCGTATCCCAGCCCGACTACGGCGAGCAGGCGCTCGAGGTCTGCGACATGCTCGTGCGCTCCGGCGCCGTCGACGTCGTCGCGCTGGACTCCGTCGCGGCGCTGACGCCGCGAGTCGAGCTCGAGGGCCAGATGGGCGACCAGACCGTCGGCCTGCAGGCGCGCATGATGAGCCAGGCGATGCGCAAGCTCGCCGGCAACCTCAACCGCACCCAGACGCTGTGCCTGTTCACGAACCAGATCCGCGAGAAGGTCGGCGTCATGTTCGGATCGCCGGAGACGCAGCCCGGCGGGCGCGCGCTGAAGTTCTACGCGTCCCAGCGCCTGGACATCCGCCGCATCGAGACGCTCAAGGACGGGACCGAGGCGGTCGGCAACCGCGTGCGCGTGAAGGTCGTCAAGAACAAGGTCGCGGCGCCGTTTCGCCAGGCCGAGTTCGACATCGAGTTCGGCAAGGGGATCTCGACGTCGGGCTGCCTGATCGACCTCGGCATCGAGCACAACATCGTCGGCAAGTCGGGCTCGTTCTTCTCCTACGGCGACGAGCGTCTCGGACAGGGACGTGCGAACTCCAAGGCGTTCCTCGATCAGCACCCGGAGATCGCCAAGGAGATCGAGGCGAAGGTCTACAAGGCGCTCGGGATCGGCCAAGACCTCGTCGAGCCCATCGAGCACGACGACGACGCGGCGGTGCCCGGCGTGGTCGCGCCCGGAGGGCCGGTGGCGAACGTCGAGGCTGCGTGACCGCGGCCGAGCGCGCACTCGATCCGCAGGCCCGGCTGCAGCGCGCGCTGGACTTCTCCTACCGCCAGCTCGGCCGACGTGATCGCACGGTCGCCGAGCTGCGCCGCCACCTGGCCAGCAAGGCGGTCGAGCCGCAGACGATCGACGAGGCCGTCGAGGAGCTCACGCGGCAGGGCTACCTCGACGATGCGCGCTACGCCCGGCGCTACGCCGAGGATCGCCGCGCGCTCGACGACTGGGGACCTGAGCGGATCGAGCGCAAGCTGCGCGCGGCCGGCGTCGAGCAGCAGCACATCGACGCGGCGCTGAGCGCCCGCGACGGCGAGGACGAGCTCGGAGCGGCGGTCGCGCTGCTGCGCCGGCGCTGCCGGGAGATCCCGTCAAGCGACCGCGAGCGCGAGCGAGCGCTCGGGCTGCTCGTGCGCAAGGGCTACGACCTCGAGCTCGCTTACGACGCTGTCCGCGCGCTGACGCGGGCCAGCTGATCAAACCCGGTCGATCCGGGCAGCGCTGCCCTGAACGGGAACCTGATTGAACCGCGCGCCAGAGCGGCGGATACGCTTCACAGCGCACATGAAGCGCTACCACGTGACCACCTTCGGGTGCCAGATGAACGAGCACGACTCCGAGCGGATGAAGGGCATGCTCGAGTCGCTCGGCTACGTCGAGGCGCCGGCGGCCGACGAGGCCGACCTGATCCTCTTCAACACGTGCTCGATCCGCGAGAAGGCCGACAGCCGCTTCATCGCCCACCTGCACCAGGCCAAAGGGCTCAAGCGGGCCGATCCCGCGCGGATCATCGGCGTCGGCGGCTGCTGGGCGCAGTCGGTCAAGGAGGAGGTCTTCGCGCGCTTCCCGTTCGTCGACGTCGCGTTCGGGCCGGGGCAGGTCCACAAGCTCGCCGAATTCCTCACGTCGGACTCGATCACCGCGCAGGGCTTCTTCGAGTTCGAGGGCTTCACCGGGCACCTGCCGCACAAGCGCGAGCGCGCGGTGCAGGCTTGGGTGCAGATCTCGGCCGGCTGCAACATGGCGTGCTCGTACTGCATCGTGCCGTCGACCCGGGGACGCGAGGTGTCGCGTCCGTTTGACGAGCTCGTCGGTGAGGTGCAGGCACTCGCCGCCGACGGTGTTCGCGAGGTCACGCTGCTCGGCCAGAACGTCAACTCCTACGGTCGCGGCCTGCGACCGCAGCGCAGCTCGTTTGCCGAGCTCCTGCACGCGCTCGACGCGATCGAGGGCATCGACCGCATCCGCTACACGAGCCCGCACCCGTCGGACATGAAGGAGGACGTCATCCGCGCGCACGCCGAGCTTGCCTCGGTCTGCGAGCACATCCACCTGCCGCTACAGGCCGGCTCGTCGCGGATCCTCAAGGCAATGCGCCGCACGTACACGCGCGAGCGCTACCTCGACCGCGTCGCGCTCATCCGCGAGCACGTGCCGGACGTGGCGATCACGACGGACATCATCGTCGGCTTTCCCGGCGAGACCGAGGAGGACTTCGCGCAGACGCTCGAGGTCTGCGAGGAGGTCGGCTACGACGCGGCGTTCACATTCATCTTCTCGCCGCGCCGCGGTACCGAGGCCGGGGAATTCACGCAAGGACTCGTGGCGCACGAGGTGAAGGTGCAGCGCATGCAGCGCCTCGTGGAGGTCGTCCAGCGCCGCGCGGCGCAGCGCGCCCAGCGCTTCGTCGGCCGCACGCTCGACGTGCTCGTCGAGGGCACGTCGCGCACCGACCCGACCCGGCTGCGCGGCCGCTCGCGCCACGGCAAGACGGTCAACTTCGAGGGCCTCGCGCAACCGGGCGACATCGTGCCGGTGCACATCACCGCCGCCACGAGCCAGACGCTCGCCGGCGAGAGCTCGCTGCTCGCGGTCGCCGAGGGGTACTAGTGCCTCTGCCGGAGGCGGTGGCGCCCGGCGCGCGGGGCGAGGAGCTCACGCGCGTGGCGAAGTTCATCTGCGTGGGCTTGGCGGGAACCGCCTTCGCGCTCGCGCTGTTCGCGTCCTTGCATGCGCTCGGTATCGATTACCGCATCAGCGCCGCGCTCGGCGTGAGCATCTCCTACGCCGCGAACTTCTTCGTCAACCGCCGCTGGACGTTCGCCGCGCACACCGGCTCGATGGCCCCGCAGGCGGTCCGCTTCGCCGCCGTGTCCGCGGCGGCGACGGTCGTCAACGTCGCCGGCGTGCATCTCCTGCACGAGAGCGCGGGCATCGCCGAGTTCGGGGCCGAGGCGATCGCCCTCGTCATCGCCACTCCCGTGAGCTACCTCGGCAACCGCTGGTGGACGTTCGACGGCCCGCGTCGCCCGGTCGGCGATCTCGAGGCCGCGTGAGCGACCGCATCGCCAAGGCGATCGCGCCGCTGCTGCGGTCGCGGGCGCTCACGCCGCGCGCGATCGTCGCCGTGCTCGTGCTGATCGTCGTGTGCGGCGGCGCGCTGCGCGGCCTCGCGGCGGCGCATCCGGACAAGAAGTACGTCTCGCAGGATGCGCGCTCATACGCGCTGCTGGCGACGTCGCTGACGCGCGGGCACTACCACCAGCGCCGCAACTCCAACGACCTGCGCTGGCCGCCGGGGGCGCCAGCGCTGTTCGCGGTCGCCGCGAAGCTCGATCCATCCGAGCCGAATCCCGGCGAGCCCACCGACCTGCCGGCCGCCTACTGGCTGCAGGCGCTCATCTCGACCGCCACGCTGCTGCTCGTCTTTGCGCTCGCCGCGCTGCTCGCGGGGCCGGTCGCGGGCCTGGTCGCGACTGTGTGCGTCGCCTTCTACCCGCCGCTCATCGCGATCAACGGGTCGCTCATGAGCGAGACGCTCGGGGCGGCGCTCGCGACCGCGGCGGGGCTCGCTCTCGTGCTCGCGCTGCGCGGGCGATCGTGGAGGCTCATGGCGCTCGCCGGGCTGACGTTCGGCCTGCTCGTGCTCACGCGCGCGGACTTCCTGCTCGCGATCGGCGTCGTCGCCACCGGCGTGGCGATCGCCGCGCGGGGCCAGGGGAGAGGGGCGCTGCTGCGTCAGGCCGGCGCGTTCGCGGCGGCGGCGGTGCTCGTGCTGGCGCCGTGGGCGGCGTACGCCTCGATCCGCGACGGCAGCCTCGTGCCGGTCACGAAGGGCAGCGCGCCCGCGGCGTTCATCGGCACGTACCTGCCGGGCGACGGCACGACGGTCGGGCTGAAGAAGGCGCTCGAACCCGAGATCCGCAAGAAGTTCCCCGAATACCGAACGACGAAGATCCACAAGATCCCCGCGAAGGCGGCGCTCGAGCTCGTCGCCGATCGGCATCCCGGCCTGCTGCGCGACGACGCGCTGCAGAAGGAGACCCGCCGCAACATCGTCAAGTACGGTTTCGGCGACCCGATCGACTTCAGCGCGATGATGCTGTCGAAGGTCCAGCGGATGTGGGGCAAGTACTACCGCGGTGGCGGCGTGCACTACATCTCCAAGCCAACGCGTGGCATCCAGTGGTTCCTCGTCGCGATCGGGCTCGGCGGGCTGATCGCGCTGCTCGTCCGGCGGCGTCTGACCGCGCCGTTCGCGATCCTGTTCGCGATCGTCGCCTACTCGACCCTGCTGCACGCCATCGTGGTGTCGCAGGCGCGCTACAACCTGCCGCTCATGCCGCTGTTCGTAGCCGCCGGGGTGGCCGGGCTGGCGGTGGCGTTCTCCAGGCGCCGCTCCGTGCACGACAATGTGAGCCCGTGAGCGCGATCGCCACCGACGTGGCGGACTCTCCGCCCGATCCGCTGCCGCCCGAGCGGCCCGGCGCCGTGGTGGTTGGGCTCGTGCGCTCGATGCGGCCCAAGCAGTTCGTCAAGAACCTGCTCGTGTTCGCCGCGCCGGTCGCGGGCGGCGTCCTCGACGACGTGTTCGCCGATGTCGCGCTCGCCTTCGTCGCGTTCTGCCTCGTGTCGGCGGCGACGTACCTGCTCAACGACGTCGGCGACATCGCCGAGGACCGCGTCCATCCCACCAAGCGCTTCCGGCCGGTCGCAGCCGGCACGGTCTCGATCCGGCTGGCCGTCGTGTCCTCGCTGGCGCTGCTGGCGGCGGGCCTGGCGGTGGCGTTCCTCGTCAACTGGCAGCTCGGCGTCACGGTCGCCGCGTACAAGGTCGTCACGACCGCCTATACGTGGTGGCTGAAGGACCTGCCGGTGTTCGACATCGCCGTCGTGGCGTCCGGCTTCATCGTGCGCGCCGTCGCCGGCGGCCTGGCGGCGGACATCCCGCTGAGCCGCTGGTTTCTCATCGTCGCCTGCTTCGGCTCGCTGTTCATGGTCGCCGGCAAGCGCCACGGCGAGCTCATGCACATCGGCGACGCCTCGACACGACCCGCGCTCGCCGAGTACTCGCTGGAGTACCTGCGCTTCGTGTGGACGATGTCCGCGGCCGTCGCGGTCGGCGCCTACTGCCTGTGGGCGTTCGAGCACCCGGCGTCGGACTCGGGCGTGCCGTGGTGGGGCCTGTCGATCGCCCCGTTCGTCGTCGCGCTTATGCGCTACGCGCTGCTCGTGGAACGCGGCGAGGCGTCAAGCCCCGAGGAGGTCGTGCTCGGCGACCGCCAGCTGCAGGTGCTCGGGGCGGTGTGGCTGGCGATGTTCGTGTGCTCGGTGTACGTGGGGTAGCGCGGCTGCTCGCCGCGCGGAAGGACCAAACAGCAGCATTGAGAGAAGGACGAGTCCCTCGGCGGGTCCGAACCCGCCGGTTTCACGACCGCATGTGACCTTTCTCGCTTCGCGCAGCTGAGAGGTGTCACAAGTGCACCGCATACGACCACTTGTGACCGATCTCAGTTCGCGCGGACGACATCGGTCACAAATGGTCGTCCCGCGCCACGCGACCCGCCACGGCGGCCCGCTCCCTCGTCCTTTATCGATGCTGTTCGCTGCGCAGCTCACGCCCGGGGGACCGGCCCGCGCCCCGGCGTGCAATCGCGCAGCCGGTACACCCGCATCACCGGCCCCGGGCGCTCATACTCCAGCGGGTAGTAGTTGAACGTGTGGTCGTACTGGAACGGGTGCTCCGGTCCGGCGCCCGGCCCGCCGAACGGCGAGACGGTGAACCGCAGCGTCGCCTCGCGCTCCAGGGCGCGGTAGTAGCGGATCGCCGCCGGCACGCGCTTGGGGTTGTTGAACGCGCGGCCCGACTGGCCGGAGCCCGAGACGATCCAGCAGACGCCGCGGCGGCGGTAGAAGTCCAGCAGGCCGGGGAACAGCGTGTACGCGTAGTTCGCGAAGTCGGCGTTCTTACGCGAGCCCGGATGGCGCTTGGCAAGCCGCTCGATGTCCGCGCGCGTGCGGACGAAGCGCGTCCAGCGCGCGTCCTGGTCAAAGCGATCTGAGACCGGTAGACCGCCGTCGTTGTACCACTCCTGGGGCACCAGCGGCTCCACGAGAATCCGCGTCTTCGGCGCGATGTGGTCGACCATCCACTCGCGCGTCGTCGTGCGCGTGTCCTCGCGCGTGAGCACGATGTCGTTGTGCACGGAGTAGACGAGGCCCTGCGCGCACGCGACCACCGCAACGCACGCCATGAGGATCGCCGCGCGGCGTCCCGACCAGCCGGCGCGGCCGGCGATCCATGACGCGAGCCACACGGCGCCCACGGCGGCGAGCAGGCACAGCACCGGGAACAGCGGCATGACGTAGCGGGCGAAGTGGCGTTCCTGCGTCCCGACGTAGGCGAGGAAGACGAGCGGCCCGGGGAGCAGGACCAGCGCGATCAGCCGGTCGCGGACGAGCAGCACGAGCCCGCCCGCGACCGCCAGCGCCGCGGGCACGACGCCGAGCCCCCACCCGATGCTCCACAGGTAGTAGACGTAGCCGCTGCTTTGCGTCTCGCCGAGCAGCAGCCCGCCCTTCGTGTAGTCCGACAGGTGCTCGAGGTCCTCGCGGAAGCGATCGAAGTTCAGCAACGCGTACGGATCGGCGACGAAGAAGCCCGCGAGCATCGCTGCGCCCGCGAGCGCGAGGCCCGTCAGCGCGGAGCCGACCTTGGGCGACCCGTCGCCGCCGAGCTGCGCAAAGCGGCCGCTGCCGTGGAGGCCCGCCGCGATGACCAGCGCCGCGAGCAGGTACCCCGCGTTGTACTTCAAGCCGATCGCCAGGCCGAGCGCGAGCCCCGCCAGCGCGTAGTCGCGCGCGCGGCCGAAGCGCAGGATCCCGGCGATGGCGAACAGGGCGAGCGCGCTCGGGGCGAGCGACGGCGCGTCGTTGAGCGCGAGGTGGCCGTAGTGCACGGCCAGGAAGCACGTCGCGAGCAGCGCCGCGGCGATCAGGCCCGTGCGCTTGTCGAAGAGCCGCACGCCGGCGGCATAGATGAACACGACGGCGCACGACGCGAGCAGCGCGCACGCCACGCGCGCCACCGTCCAGACCTCGGCCGGGTCCGACATCCAAACACTCACCACGTCGGCCCGCGTCCCGTAGACGCCCCCCAGGGCCACCGCGATCCACTCGATGATTCCCGAAGGATTGAGCTGATAGTCGGGGTCGATCGAGCCGCTGGCGAAGAACTCCACCGCCCGCGGCACGAAATGCGAGCGCTCGTCGAGGTTGTAGGCCACCGGCAGGCCGTAGTGGATGCCCCACAGCCGCAGGCCGACCGCGAGCGCCAGCACGCCGAGTAGCCCGAGGGTCCATGGGTCGCGCAGCGCGCGCAAAGCCTTCATCGCGCGCGAAACCGTACTGGGCGCAGCGGCCAACGGACCCGTGTAGCTTGTTCGCCCATGTCCCTGGGGGTGCTGCTCGTGCTCGCGACGACGTTCGCTCTTGCCGCCATCGCGAAGCTGCGCGAGCGGGCGGCGTTCGAGCGTGTGCTGGTCGCGCTGGCGGGTCGCACGGCGGCTGCACCGCTCGCGATCGCGGTGCCGGTCGGCGAGCTCGCGCTCGCCGCCGCGCTGCTCGCAGGCGTCCAGCCACGCGCGATCGCGCTGCTCTCGCTCGCGGTCCTCGTCGCGCTGTCGCGGGCGCTCGTGCGGATGCGCGCTCACCCGCGGATCCCGTCGTGCAACTGCTTCGGCTCGAGCACGAGCGACCCCGCCGGCGGGCTTGCGCGCAACGCCGCACTGGGAGCACTCGCCGTCGCGCTCATCCTCGCTCCGCATTCCGGGCCCGCGTGGTCCTATCGGCTCGAGGATGTCGCGGCGGCGGCGACCGTCGCGCTCGGCGCCGCCTGCGCCTGGCATCTGGCGACCGCCCTCGCGCCCGTCCGCGGAGCGGCCCGATGAGCACCATCTGGATCGTCTCGCTCGCGTTCGCGTGGGTCGTCATCTGCCTGCTGACGGCGTGCGTGGTGACGCTGATGGGACAGGTCGCGGAGTTGCGCGGGCGCGTCGCAGGCGGCGTCGCCGTCGCGCCCATGACGGGTCCGCGCCTCTACGACGAGGTCGAGCCCGTCGAGCTCCCCGTGCTCGGCACGCGGGGCGCGACGGTCACCGTCGGCGGTGAGCAGCCGCGTCCGGCCCTCCTGGTGGTGCATGCCCCGGGATGTGCGAGCTGCGCCGACATCGAGGAGGCGCTCGTGGTCGTCGCCCGCGAGCGCCCGGACGTCGCGTGCGTGAGCGTCGTGGCGCTGGAGCGACGGGCGGCGGCGAAGCACGCCGGCGAGCACGCACGGCGCCTGGACGCCGTGGCGCTGGAGGATCTCCCGGATGAGCTCGTGCCCGACGGCCTGCCGGCGCTCGTGGCGATCGCCCGCGAGGGCCTCGTGGCGGCCGTCGGCCAGCCGGACGCCATCGAGCACCTGCGCGAGGCGGCGGACGTCGCCGCGGGGGCCGTCCTCGTCGCCGGGCCCGATTCGATGCGCGAGACCGACTGGGGCCGAGCCGTGCCGGCGTGGGGCGTCCCGGCGCTCGACGGCGCGCACTCAGAAGGCGGCGCGCGGTGAATCTCGACGAGCTCGTGCGCCAGGCGGGCGACCGTCTGGCCTCAGGCGCGCTGACGCGCCGGACGCTGATCGCCGAGGCCGCGGCGGGCGGCGTCGGCATCGCGCTGATCGGCTGCGGGGGCGACAAGGACGACGCGGAGGCGAAGGTCAAGGTGCCCGAGGGCGTGCCGAAGATCTGCGGGCTGAGCCGCGGCCGCATCCACGTCTGCTATGAGCCGTGGCGGGTCGTGCGCTCCGAGCCGGCGGAGTTTCTCCCCGCCGGCTACGAGGGCGTCGCGGTGCGCAAGGGGCCCTCACTCGACGCGCCGATCATCTACAAGAACGGCGATCCCTGCGTGATCCGCATCGGCGGCATCTTCGGGCGCCAGAGCCGCCGCCAGAGCGACAAGAACGGCGGCACGCGCAACAACTGCCCGGCGCCGCCGCTGCGCGCCGGACGCGGTCCAGGGGGCGGCTTTCACTGGGGGTATCCCGGACCGCGTGCCGACTCGGGCACGTGGAACAAGGGCGGCTGGATCGCCGGGCTGGTCGACGAGGTCGAGTACACCAAGCGCGATCTGGACTACCACCGCCCGATCTGCGGCCCCGCCGACCTGGACTTCGACTGCCGCGCCGGCGACAACCCGAAATCGCGCTTCAAGACCGACTGCCGCAAGCTCGCGTACCCCGACGACCCGGGCTTTAAGTGCAACGGCGGGGACACCCGGCTGGGGTCATGCCCGGACCCGCGGGTCTACGAGATCGGCATCCAGAAGAACATCGACGACTACCCGCTCCTCCATGACCTGTCACACGAGCGCTACAACCTGAAGTTCCAGGCGGACAGCACGACGATCTTCTGGTGCGTGCCCGGCGATCTCGTGCGTCGCCACTGTTACAAGTGCACGCTGCACAACCCGTCGAAGGACTGCCCGGCGGAGACGGCCGACCGCAACTCCAACAGTTGCTGCCGTGCGTACTCCTGCGTGACGGTCGTGAAGGCGAAGTACTGCCCCGCCGGTGTGACGGGCTGGATCAACTCGAGCGTGCTGCGCTCACGCAGGCGGGCGGCGCGCGAGATCGAGACGGCGCTGTCGCAGCTCGGCGGGGACTTCAACGGGTACTGAAGTCGGCTCGGTGGTTACGGCGCGAGCAGGATGGCGCCGACCATGTATTCGCCGCTCGGGCTCATCTGGTCGCTGCCGGTGACGCAATCCGCACGCAGGCTCAGCGTATGTGTGCCGGCGGCGACGACGCCACCGCTGCCGATAACGCTCCCGTCCCCGACGAGCTGCGCCGTGACGGCGGCGAGATCGAGCGAAGCTCCGGGCGCCGCGACGAGGCGCCTGGTTCCTGGCAATCCGTTGCCGTCGAGCCAGAGACCGACCTCCACGTCGCTTGATGCGGTGCAGAAGTTGGCCATGCGAGCGTGCCCGTAGACGTGGAGCCTTCCCGCCGTGGGCAGGTCGAGCGTCGCCGAGGCGAGAAGCTCGGGCGAGGGCAGCAGCGTCGGGTTGCTGGAGGCGGTCGTCGTCTGCCCGACAAGCTCGCCGGCTCCCGCGCTGCCCGGCAGACCCTGTAACCCGCGCGGACCTTGCGGCCCAGTCGCGCCCCGCGCGCCCGAGCTGCCCGGGCTGCCCGCCGCGCCCTTCGGGCCCGCCGGCAGCTCACCGGACTTGAAGTCCTCGCCGCGCAGGCTGCCGTTCTTGACCTTCGTCGAGGTGACCGCGCTGTTCTTGAGCTGCTTGGAGCCGACGCTCTTGGCCGGCAGCTTGACGGCGGCGTAGGACGTCCCGCCCAGCGCGACGAACAGCGCGAGGTAGGCAACGGCGTTATGTCGCAGGTGGTTGACCACGGAAGTCTCTGCGGCCAACAACGCGTGAGATGGCCTCTCCCATCCGAGGCCGCCGCACAGCCGCCGTGAGCGGCTGCGACTGCGCTTCTACGTCGCGCTGCGAACCCCGGCGGCACGACCCGCGCCGGCTAGCGCTTGGCCTTCTGCCCCGTCTCGAAGCGCTGGGCGATCGCGTCGCCGCCAATCTTGCGTGTGACCAGCGCGGCCGCCTCCGGCGCCAGCGCGCCGAACGTCGTGCCGACCTTGAGGCCGAGCGGGGCGACGTCCACCTCGCCCTTGTTGTGCTCGATGGCGCGCAGCGTCGCGTTGGCGACGTGCTCGGGCGTCTTGGTGCCCACGCCGGCCGGAAGCTTCACGCCCGCGTCGGCGAACATGCCCGCGTCACGGATGAAGCCGGGGAAGATCGCCGACACGCCGACGCCCGTGCCGTGCAGCTCGGCGCGCAGGGCGCCCGCGAAGCCGCGCAGGCCGAACTTCGTCGCGTTGTAGATCGAGCTGCCGGCGGTCGCGGTCTTGCCCGCCAGCGAGGACATGAAGACGATGTGACCAGAGCCGCGCTGCACCATCCGCGGCGACAGGGCGTGGGCCATCATGATCGGCGCGCGGAGGTTGACGTCCAGCGCCCGATCGATCTGCTCCTCGCGGAACGAGTCCAGCCGGCCGGAGCCCGGCAGGCCGGCGTTCGCGACGAGGATGTCGACGTCGAGGTGCGCGTCGATCAGCGCGCGGACCGACTCCGGGTCGGCGAGATCCGCGACGGCGACCTGCGCGCCGAGCTCCTTCGCCAGGTCCTCGAGCACCTCCGCGCGGCGGCCGGAGAGGATCACCTGCGCGCCCGCGCCGGACAGTCGGCGTGCGATCGCGTGGCCGAGACCGCCGGTCGCGCCGGTGATCAGGACCGTCCGTCCCTCGACCTTCACGGTGCGAACACCGCGACCGTCGCCGTGAAGCCGTGCAGGAAGCTCTCGCCGCCGACCGGCCCGATCTCGCCGGCCGCGAAGAAGCCGGCGGCGGGAATCTCGCCCAGCTCGGCGGTCAGCGCAGTCGCGTCGTGGTCGGGCACGCCGAACATCCCGCGGCCGCGTCCGTTGCACGTGAACATCAGCGCGCCGACGGGCGTGTCGGAGCCGAGCGCCTCGCGCCGCAGGCTCAGCGCCGCGTGCAGGTCGCGGTCGGCCGACGCCGCGTCGCGCGCGTGCACCCGCACCCTCTGGCCCTTCTGGATCGTCGCGCCGACGGCGATCGTGCCGGTGTCCGGGTCGCCGCCGAGCACGCTGCGCACCAGGAAGTCCTTGTGCTCCCCGCCGTCGCCGCCGCCGGTCTCGACGACCATGCCGAGGAGCATTCCGCCCTCGAGCATCGCTTGCTCCTCATCGGTCATGCGGTCGATGATCGCACGCAGCGCGCCAAGGGCAGGTCGTCCCCCGAGCTTCTTGATGATCCGGCCCTCGCCCTCGGTGATCTTCAGCTCTGGGCCCAGCGGCGTCGCTCCCTGCGACACGCACGGCAGCAGCTCGATGCCGTCGAAGCGCACCCCGACGGCGCCGCCCGAGAGCACCTCGTCGCCGCAGAACAGGGCCGCGCGGCCGTCGAGCGCGCGGGCGCTCGAGACGCCGCCGAGCACCGGCACGCCGGGGGCGCGCTCGTGCAGTTCGGTCAGCACGGCGTCCGTCGGAAAGGAGTACGGGTCGGGCAGCAGGATCGCGCCGCCCGCGCCCTCGAGATCGGGAATCCCGGCGACTGTGACACCGTTCTCGACCTCGTGCACCTCGGCATGGAACGTCGAGACGATGCCGTTCTCGAACGCGCCCGCCCAGACGGTCACCGCGGTGCCACCCTCGATCTCGCGCCCGCCGCCGACGATGCCGCCCGCACCGCAGCCGATGAGGACGTCGGGCTCGAGCGTCTCGTGGACCGCCTCGATGGTCGCGTCCGGCGCGGCCAGATGGGCGCCGGAGGCGAAGACGACGACCAGGTCGATCGACGCTCCGTCGAGCTCGCGCCTGACCGTTTCGGCGGCCTCCAGAGCCCCCGCCCGGGGGTCCGACGCCGTTGACAGCCCGCAGGCGATCCGCACGCTCATCGCCTCGCACGATACTCCTGGGGTGCCCGCAACCGTGCTCGCGCTGTTCGGTCCCACGGCGGTCGGCAAGACCGACATCGCGATCGCGCTCGCGCAGCGGGCGCGCGCGCGAGGGGAGCACCCGGTGGCGGTCTCGGCCGACGCCCTGCAGGTCTACGACGGCCTTCAGATCCTCACCGGCGTTCCCGATCGGGCGCACCGCGCCGAGCTCGAGCATCGCCTCATCACGTTCCTGCCGATCGACGCGCGCTTCAGCGTCGCCGAGTACGCCGAGCTCGCCCACGCGGAGATCGACGGGCTGCTCGCCGCGGGCGCGACGCCGATCGTCGTCGGCGGCACGGGCCTGTATCTGCGCGCCGCGCTGGCCGAGCTCGCGCTCCGCCCGCCGCCCCCGGAGGGCGTGCGCGAGCGCTGGGAGTCCGAGCTGCTCGAGCGCGGCCCGGAGGCGCTGCACGCCCATCTCGCGCGCCAGGCGCCGTGGGCGGCGCAGAAGATCCACCCCAACGACCGCCACCGCATCGTGCGGGCGCTCGAGCTGCTCGACCAGGACGCGCTGGAGCCGGCCCAGGGAGCAAACCAGCTGTGGACGCGCCAGACGCGCCACCCGACGCGGCTCGTCGGGCTCGTCCGCGACCGCGACGAGCTGTACGCCCGCATCAACGAGCGCGTCGACCGGATGATCGCCGCGGGCGCCGTCGACGAGGTGCGCGCCGCGCACGCCGCCGGGGCGTCGGAGACCGCGCGCGTCGCGCTCGGCTTCGAGGAGCTGCTGACGGGCGACATCGAGGCGATGAAGCGCCGCACCCGCAACTACGCGCGCCGCCAGCTGACGTGGATGCGCAAGCTCCCCGCGGTCGAGGTCATCGACATCGGCGGGCGCTCGGCGGGCGAGGTCGCGGCGGCCATAGACTCGGCGCCCGCATGACCCCGATCGCGTTTCAGAAGTGGCAGGCGCTGGGCAACGACTACCTCATCGTCGAGCAGCGCTCGCTGCCGTTCGAGCTGACGCCGGAGCGCATCCAGCGCATCTGCGACGTTCACACGGGCGTCGGCTCCGACGGGATCCTGCTGCTGTCAGAGCCCGACGAGCGCGGCTTCGTCGCGCGGCTGCGCATCTTCAACCCCGACGGCTCGGAGGCCGAGCTGTCGGGAAACGGCGCGCGCGAGGCGGTCATGTACCTGCGCTGCGCCGGCTGGACCGACGCAGACCAGTTCTCGATCCAGACCGCCGCCGGCGAGATGCGACCGACGATCACCGGCCCGACGACGTGCACGATGGACATGGGTCGCGCGAAGACGTCGTCGAAAGACTTTCCCTCCGGCGACGCCGACGGCGCCGGGACGCTCGAGGCGGCCGACGGCCGCACGTGGCGCTTTCAGCACGTGTCGGTCGGCAACCCGCAATGCGCGATCCACCATCCCGACGTCGCCGAGCTCGAAGCGCTCGACCTGCCGGCCATCGGCCCGGCGATCGAGCACGCCGACATCTTTCCCAACCGAACGAACGTCAGCTGGTTCGCCGAGCTCGAGCCCGGGGTCATCCGGGCGCGCATCTTCGAGCGCGGCGTGGGGGAGACGATGTCCTCGGGCACCGGCGCCAGCGGCGCCGCCGTCGCCTACGTGCTGCGCGGCGGGGCGTCGCCCGTCACCGTGCGCCTCGACGGCGGCGAGCTCGTCGTCGAGGTGCAGGACGATCTGCATCTGAACCTGACCGGCTGGGCTGTGCCCGTGTACCGCGGCGAGCTCACCAACGACTTCCGCACCGAACTGGAGAGCCTGTGAAGCCATCGAGGCGCCTCGACCTCATCCCGCCGTACCTGTTCGCCGAGCTCGAACGCAAGATCGCGGCCAAGCGCGCGGCCGGCGTCGACGTCATCTCGCTGGGGATCGGCGATCCGGACCGACCGACCCCGGCGATCATCGTCGACGCGATGCAGGAGGCGGTGACCGAGCCCGAGACGCACCGCTACCCGGCCAACCGCGGCCGCCCGGACTTCCGTGAGGCCGTCGCGGACTTCTACATGCGCCGCTTCGACGTCGAGCTCGATCCGGCAACGCAGATCATGCCCGCGATCGGCGCGAAGGAGTGCATCTTCAACCTCAACCTCGCGTTCCTCGATCCCGGCGAGGCGGCGCTGTCGGCCGATCCCGGCTACCCGGTCTACACCGGCGGGCCGCTGCTCGCGGGCGGCGAGCCGGTGCTGATGCCGCTGCTGCCCGAGCGCGGCTTCACGCCCGATCTGACCGCGATCTCCGACGCGGATCGCGCGCGCGCGAAGCTGATGTTCTTCAACTACCCCAACAACCCGACCGGCGCCGTCGTGCGCGACGGCTTCTTCGACGAGGTCGTGGGCTACGTCGAGGGCACGGACATCCTCGCGGTCCACGACAACGCGTACTCCGAGACGACGTACGACGGCTACCGCGCGCCGTCGTTCCTCGCCACGCCGGGTGCCAAGGACGTCGGAGTCGAGGTGTTCTCGCTGTCCAAGGGCTACAACATGACCGGCTGGCGGTGCGCCGCGATCGTCGGCAACGCCGACGCGATCAGCGCCTACTGGAAGCTCAAGACGAACATCGACTCGGGCCTGTTCGACGCCGTGCAGCTTGCGGGCGTCGCCGCGCTGAGCCCGGACACCGACGGCGACAAGGCCGAGATGAACGCGCTCTACACGCGCCGGCGCGACCTCGTCGTCAGGGCATTGCACGACATCGGCGTGAACGTCGCCCCGCCGAAGGCGACGATCTACATCTGGGCGCCGATCCCGGAGGGCTTTGCATCATCGGCGGAGTACTGCGAGCACGTGCTCGACGAGGCCGGCGTCGTCGTGTCGCCGGGCGGCGCGTACGGACCCAACGGCGAGGGCTTCTTCCGCATCTCGCTGACCACCCCCGACGACCGGCTGCTCGAGGCCGTGGAGCGGCTCGGGGCGCTCGCGTCCTAACGGCCTGCCTCGTGCGCTTCTGCGGCATCGACGTCTCCGCGACGGCGGACAACCAGCAGCTCTGCACGCTGCACGAGCGCCGCGGCGCCGACGGCATCGAGCTCATCGCGACGTTCTACGACCCCGGCGACGTCGCAGCCGTCACGCGCACCGTGCTCGGCTTCGGCGGTGAGGCGGTCGCGGCCATCGACGCCCCGTCCGGGCACCGGCTCGACCTGCTCGCGCCGGGCAGCGAGCTGCGCACCACGCTCGGGCTGCCCGACGGGCGTTACGAGCGTCACCGCGTCTGCGACGCGCTGCTGTTCCGCCGCCGCCTGCCGCTGTACCCCGTGCCGTCCGCCAACCAGGCGCTCGCCGCCTGGGAGCGCTGGATCGGCGTCGGCTTCGAGCTGTTCGCCGCGCTCGCGCGGCTCGGGCTGTTTGCACCGCACACGACCAACGGCGAGGTCATGGGGAAGATCGACGAGGGCGCGCTGCGCTTCGGGCGCCTGTGCGAGACCTACCCCGACGCGGTCTTCTGCTCGATGATCGGCCACCGCCCGCCACCGAAGCGCACGCCGTGGGGCCTGCAGCAGCGGATCGCCGCGCTGAAGCTGCGCGGCGTCGTCGACGCCGACGGCGGTCTGTGGCATCGCACGCTCGACGAGCTCGACGCGTGCGCGGCCGCCTATGCGGCGTACGTGCTCGCCGGGGGCGGCGGCTCGTGGGTGGGCGATCCGCGCGAGGGCGTCATCGTGCTGCCCGTCGACGAGCTGCTGCCGCGCTACGACCCGTTGCCGCCACCGGCGCGCTCCGCGCTGGCGTGAGCGGTTCGGACCTGCCTCGAACCGACGTGCGCGGGATCTAGTGACCGGAGTCGTTAGTTCGATCGCTGCGACCGAACTTCCGACTCACGACACTAGACTGGCCTTCGTGCAACGTTCCCGCCACGGGCGCGCGGGCGAGGCCCGCACCGCCAGTGAAGACGCCTCCGGCCGCGCCAAGCAGCGCGCGCTGTGCATCGCCGCGCTCGAGGAGGGCGATGACCTCGGCGAGCTGCGCGAGCTGCTGCGCACGGCCGGCGTGGCGGTCGTCGGTCAGATCGTCCAGCACCGCGAGCGCCCGCACCCCAACACGTACCTCGGCCCGGGCAAGCTCTTGGAGGTCAAGGCCGCCGCCAAGGCCGCCGACGCGAACGTCATCGCCTGCGACGACGAGCTCAGCCCGCGGCAGGAGCGCAACCTCGAGGAGGAGCTCGGGATGGCGGTCGTCGACCGCACTTCGATCATCCTCGACATCTTCGCCGGGCATGCCCACAGCGCCGAGGGCAAGCTCCAGGTCGAGCTCGCGCAGCTCGAGTACAACATGGCCCGCATGCGCGGGCTGTGGACGCATCTCGAGCGCCTGGGGGCAAGCGCCGGGACGCCGGGCATCGGCGCGCGCGGACCCGGCGAGTCGCAGATCGAGACCGACCGGCGCTTGGCGCGCGACCGCATCACGGCGCTGCGGCGGCGCCTGGACGGCGTCCTGTCCTCGCGCGCGGTCATGCGCGCCGAGCGCGAGCGCGCCCACCTGCCGCAGATCGCGCTCGCCGGCTACACGAACGCCGGCAAGTCGACGCTGCTCAACCAGCTCACCGGCGCCGAGGTCGGCGTGCGCGATCGTCTCTTTCACACGCTCGACCCGACGACGCGCGAGCTGCGCATCAACGGCCGCCCGTACCTGCTGACCGATACCGTCGGGTTCATCCGCAAGCTGCCCCATCAGCTCGTCGAGGCGTTTGCCGCGACGCTGACCGAGACGCGCGACGCCGACCTCATCCTGCACGTCGTCGACGCGTCCGTGGCGCAGGAGGAGATGACCGAGATGCTGCGCGCGGTCGACGAGGTTCTCGAAGCCGTCGGCGCCGGCGACCGGCCACGACTTCTGCTGCTCAAC
Source organism: uncultured Actinomycetes bacterium (assembly GCA_963705315.1). Classification (GTDB taxonomy): domain Bacteria; phylum Actinomycetota; class Thermoleophilia; order Solirubrobacterales; family Solirubrobacteraceae; genus CADCVQ01. The sequence continues at coordinate 2,182,717 of OY970068.1, read as the reverse complement.
AAGGCCGACGCGCTGGACGCCGAGCGGCGTGGGGAGTTGGCGTTCGAGCATCCTGACGGCGTGCTCATCTCGGCCGCCGAAGGCGACGGGCTCGAGCAGCTCGGCGATCGCATCGAGGAGGAGTTTCGCCGCGCGCTGCGCCCGGTGCAGCTGCTGCTGCCATACGCCCAGATGGCGCAGCTCGCCGAGCTGCACGACGCCGTCGGCGATCTGCAGCGCACCGATACGCCTGACGGCGTGCTCGTCCGCGCCCGCGTCCCGGCGACGCTCGCCGAGCGCTACGCGCGTTTCGCGGTCGACGGCGTGTCAGCGAACGGCGACGGCAGCGGGTGAGGTATCTCGGCGTCCGGCGCCTGGACCCGGCGGCGCGGCTGCCGGTGCGCGCCCACGACGACGATGCGGGCTATGACCTGCACGCGCTCGAGCCCGGTGTGCTCGAGCCGGGCCAGCGGGCGATGGTTCGCACGGGCATCGCGGTCGAAGTTCCTGCCGGGCATGCCGGGCTCGTGCTTGCGCGATCGGGCCTCGCCGCGCGGCATGGCATCGCGCTCGTCAACGCGCCGGGCCTCATCGACGCCGGCTACCGCGGCGAGGTCAAGGTGCTCCTGCTCAACACCGACCGCGACGCGCCGTTTGAGTTTGCCGCCGGCGACCGGATCGCGCAGCTCGTCGTCGTCGCTGTCGCGCCGGTGCAGATCGCCGAACTCGACGATCTGGCCGCGAGCGCGCGCGGCGAGGGCGGCTTCGGATCGACGGGATAGGAGTTGGCCGCTGAGGTAGGGTGTACTCGACCTCGGTGACGCCGCTGCAAAAGCGCCGATCACTCGGGTCCTGTCGTTTCTCCGGTACTGCCGGGCTCCGTAGCGGGGTGAGGTGTGGCCTGAGGGTTCTGTCCTCGCACGTTGGGAAGCACCTCTATGGAAGCCTCCGAGCCCGCTGCGGTTTCGAACGAGCACGGCATCTTGAACGCCATCTCCAACGAGATGGTGCGCATCTACAAGGATCAGTTCGGGCGCGGGCCGACGAAGACGCGCACGCAATGGGCAGGCCCGAACATCGTCGTCGTGACGCTCGAGCAGACGTTCACGCCGGCGGAGCTGCGCCTGCGCCAGCTCGGTGAGCACCAGCGCCTGCGGGATCTGCGCCTCCTGTTTCAGTACGCCGAGGAATCCGCCTTCTGCGAGCCGATCGAGCGGCTCACCGGGCGCAAGGTGCGGGCGTTCGTCAGCGGCGTCGACACCGAGACCGACCTCGCGACCGAGATGTTCGTCATGCATCCCGAGGGCTACGACGGGCCGTCCAGAAGCGAGATCAAGGCCTGACCGCCGTCTGACGGCCACCGCGGGCGGATCTTGCTCGCGGTGGCCGTGAGTCGGACGATCTACTCGACGAAGCCCTCCTCCTTGAGGTACGCCGCCGCTACCGCCTTGGGCTCCTGCTTCTCGAGCTCGACGCGGCGGTTGAGCTCACGCATGACCTCCTCGGTCATCGGCTCCTGAATCGCCGTGAGGATCTTGGTGGCCTCCGGGCCGATCTTCTCGACGGTCGCGTCCTTGACCCCCAGCGTGATGTTGTAGGGCGGGAAGAAGTTCTTGTCGTCCTCGTAGGCGACGTACTCGTCGGTGAGCGCGAGCTGCGGGTCGGTTCCGAACGCGAGCGTCAGGTCCGAGTTGCCCTGGTCGAGGTCGTTGAACTTGCCATCGGATGAGATGAACTTGCCCTTGTAGCCGAACTGGTCGCGTAGGCCGAGCAGGCAGTCCTGGCGCTGGCGACACTCGGGGAAGCCCGAGATCGACAGGTTCTTTCCCTCGCCTGCGAAGAGCTCGGTCATCGTCTTGGGATTGCCGATCTTGTCGGCGGTCTTCTTCGTCGACGTGATGACGTACGTGTTGGAGAACGGCGTATGCGCCAGTGCGGTGATGCCGTCGTTCTTGTAGTCCGCCTTGGCCTGGGTGTAGGCCTCGTCGGGGTCCTTGGGCACGTCGGCCGGCTTGACGTCGAAGAAGTTGATCAACGCGGTTCCCGTGTACTCGGGGTACATGTCGATGTCGCCACCCTTGAGTGCCTTGAAGGCGACCTGCTCGGAGCCGAGGTTCAGCCGGCGCCGGACCTTGAACCCCTGCGCCTCGAGCGCCTGGGCATAGACCTCGCCGAGGATGAACTGCTCCGTGAAGTTCTTCGAGCCCACCGTGATCGTGCCCTTGGAGGCGTTGGCAGAGTCGCTTTGGATCGCCTTGCGATCGGCGGCCGGCGCGTCGCTGCTGCTCTTGTCGTCGTCGCCGCAGGCCGCAAGGCCCACACTGAGGCACGCGACGGCGAGCATGGTCAGGAACCTGCGGTACGTCGAGGTCATGAGGACTTGAGTCTCCTTCTGGTGGGGAGTGAAAAGCGTCGCGGGGCCGGGTCGGTGAGCTTCAGGCCCGCGGGAGTGGCCGCCCGCTGGAGGCGGGCGAAGACGAAGTCGACGGCGACCGTGAGGAACGCGACCACGATGGCCGCGCCGAGCGCGCCGACGAAGCCGTAGGTCTGCGGCGTGATGATCGGTTCGCCGAGCGTCTGGACGTCGGCCAGCGGGGCGATCGTCGCGGTGGCGACGACGTTCACCGAGGAGGTGCGCAGCCCGCCGAAGATCGACGGCAGGGCCAGCGGGAGCTCGACCTTGCGCACGATGTCCAGCTCGCTCATGCCCTGGCCGCGCGCGGCATCGACGAGGTCGCGGTCCACTCCGCGCACCCCGACATAGGTGTTCGTGATCAGCGGCGGGATGGCGAGCAGCGTGAGGACGAGGATGACGTTCGTGTTGCCCAGCCCGACGAAGGAGATGAAGAACGCGAGCAGCGCGAGTGACGGCACCGCACGGCCGACGTTCGAGACCGACGTGGCCAGGAAGTCGCCACGACCGATGTGCCCGAGCCACAGCGACAGCGGGATGGCGGCGACGGCGGCGACGAGCACCGCGGCGATCGAGACGTACATGTGTGTCGCCCCGAAGTCCGCGAGCTCGGGAATCCCGCCGATCTGCACGTCGCCCGAGACCGACGGTCGCTCCTGGAAGATGAACTCGACGGCCTCGCCGAAGTCGCCGAGGATGGCCGGCACGGCGCTCATCGCGAGGGACCCCGATTCGAGCATGCGCGCGGGCTGGGCGAGCAATCGCTCGATGTCATGCCCGCACCCGTTGCCAGGGGGTCATCCACCGCTGTGCGGCGAGGATGATGAGGTCCAGCACCGCAGCGAGCAGGACGCAGAGGCCGCCCGCGGCGACGACGTTGGACTTGAAGAACTTGTCGCGCAGGATCTCTTCGCCCAGGCCGCCGGCGCCCGCGTAGAAGGCGAGTGCGGCCAGGCCGACGGTCGTCGAGGACGCGACGCGCAGGCCGGCCATGATCTCCGGAATGGCGAGCGGCAGCTCGACGCGAAAGAGCACCTGTTTCTCCGTGAGCCCCTGCCCGAGCGCGGCGTCACGCGTCTCGGCCGGAACGTTTCGCAGGCCGGTGGTGATGTTGCGAAAGATGATCAGCAGCGTGTAGGAGACGAGCGCGACCATCGCCGTCGTGTAGCCGAGGCCGGTGATCGGCTGCAGCAAGAAGAACGCGGCCACGCTCGGAATGGCGAAGAAGATCCCGGTGACGGTCGTGATCGGACCGGTCAGCCAGCGACGCCGGTGCGCGACGATGGCCAGGCCCATCGAGATCGCGAAGCCGATCGCCAGCGGCAGCAGCGTCAGGTACACGTGTTCGAGCAACGGCGACCAGTAGCGGTCGAAGTTCTCGACGATCCAGTCCGGGCAGAAGCCGTTGCTCGCGACGCACTGGTCTGTCCCTCCGGCCTCGCCGATCTGCGTCTGCGCGAGCGGGACGTTCATTCCGAGAGCAGGTCGGCGCCGGTGGGCGAGTCCGTCGGGGCCGCCTGGAGGAAGTGCTGGATGACCTCGAGCGACAGCACGCCGGCCAGGGCCCCGTCGCGATCCACGACCGCCCCGTAGCGCGTCTCGGAGGACAGCAGGTGCGCGAGCGCGTCACGGAGCACGTCGTCGAGCTCGAGGATGGGATGGGCCGGCGAGCGCCGCTCGTCGGTCACGCGCTCGCCCGTGAGCGCGCGGTCGCTGAGCCAGCCCAGCGGCCGCCCGTCCTCGTCGACGAGCATCGCGTAGGCCACGTCGGCGTCCTCGATCGCCGCGCGTGCGTCGGCGACCGGCGTGCCGACGCGGATCGCGGCCGCCTTCCACAGGTCGATGTCCCGGACGCGCTGGAGCGCGAGCCGCTTCAGCGCGCGGTCGGAGCCGACGAAGTCCTCGACGAAGCGGCTGGCCGGGTGCATGAGGAGCTCCGCGGGCGGCGCGTACTGCGCGAGCTTGCCGCCCTCTTGCAAGATCGCGATGCGGTCCCCCATCTTGATCGCCTCGTCGATGTCGTGGGTGACGAAGACGATCGTCTTGCGCAGCTCGGCCTGTAGGCGCAGGAACTCGTTCTGCAACCGCTCGCGGTTGATCGGGTCGATCGCCCCGAACGGCTCGTCCATGAGCATCACCGGCGGATCGACGGCGAGGGCGCGAGCCACCCCGACACGCTGGCGCTGCCCGCCGGAGAGCTGCGAGGGGAAGCGGTCGCGCATCTCGCGCGGGTCGAGCCCGATGAGCTCGAGCAGCTCTTCGACGCGGTCGGCGGTACGCGACTTGCTCCACCCGAGCAGGTTCGGCACGGTGGCGACGTTCTCGCCGATCGTGCGGTGCGGGAACAGGCCGATCTGCTGGATGACGTAGCCGATGTTGCGCCGCAGCTCGTCGGGCTTGCGGTCGCGGACGCTGCGCCCGCCCAGCAGGATGTCGCCGTCGGTGATGTCGATCATGCGGTTGACCATCCGCATCGCCGTGGTCTTGCCGCAGCCCGACGGGCCGACGAGCACGCAGATCTCGCCCGCGGGCACTTCGAGGCTCAGCTTGTCCACGGCAGGAGAACTCGTGCCCGGATAGCGCTTGGTGGCCTCGCGGAACTCCAATGGTTCGGCCGTGGACTTCGCCGTCGGGACCCCCACGGCGCGGAGCCTACCCGGATGAACGCTCAGTTATCTAGATGGCCACACCGGCGGCGCGGCGCGCCTCCGCGTGCGCGGCGTCCTCGAGCGCGTCGTCAAGCGGCTCGAGCTCCGCACTGCCGGTCGCGCGCCGGATCAGCCAGTCGGCGAACCAGGCGTTCTTCGGCAGCAGCGGCCCGTGCAGGTAGGTCCCGATGACGCCGTCGCGCCGCACGCCCTCCGCGCCGGACGAGCCGGTGTTTCCATGGCCCTTCAGGACGCGTCCGAGCGGGCTCTCGCCCGGGCCGAGATGCGTGCGGCCGCCGTGGTTCTCAAAGCCCGCGAGCACGCGTCCGGCGCCGTCGTCGAGGTCGACCTCGATCGCCACGTCGCCAACGAGGCGCGGCCCGTCGGAGCGCACGGTCTCGAGATCGACGAGCCCGAGTCCCGGGATGTCCTCGCTGCCAAGGGTGTAGCGGTGGCCGAGCAGCTGGTAGCCACCACAGACGCCGAGCACGACGGCGCCGCGTTCGGCGGCTTCGTGCAGCGCCGCGCGCTTGGTCTGCACGAGATCCAGCGCGCACAGCCGCTGGTCGCGGTCCTGGCCGCCGCCGAGGTAGAAGAGGTCGTGCGCGCCCGGGTCGATCGCGTCGCCGAACCCGGCGCTGTGCACGGAGAAGCCGATCGAACGCCACGCGCACCGCCGCTGGAGCATGAGGAGGTTGCCGCGGTCGGCGTAGATGTTCATGACATCCGGATACAGCGCGCAGATGCGCAGCTCAGCCACGCAGCATCACCACCGCCGAGCCGACGTGGTCCGCCGTGGGCAGGATCGTGCGCCGCCGATCGGGCGCCAGGCCGGCGCCGCGCGCCTCGACCTCGAGCGTGTCGGCGCTGACGGAGTCGAGGTGGATGACGTCGCTGGTCCTGGCGCGCCGCCCGTCGGCCGCGATGATCTCGCGGATGCGCCTGATCGCGAACCGGCCGCCCTCGTCGCGCAGCGCGACGGGCTGGCTGGAGTACAGGACACCGTCGGCCGTGGTGACGTCGGGGGCGGGAAGCGGACTGTCGCCGTCGAAGGCCTCCATCGACTCCGTGATCGCACACGCGACGAGCCCGCCCGGCTGCAGGTGCGCGCGCGCCGCGCGCAGGAACCCCATGCGGCCCTTGTGACCGCCCAGCAGCTGGAGCAGCTGCATCGGCGCGAGGATGAGCCCGAAGCTGCGGCCGGGAAGCTCGAACGAGCGCGCGTCCGTGACGATGGTCTGGATCGGCAGCGAGCCCGCGCGCTTGCGCAGCTCGGCCAGCAGCTCGGGGTCGCTGTCGATCGCCACGACGTTCGTGCCCATGCGGGCGAGCTCCAGCGCGACGCGCCCGGTGCCGGCGCCGGCGTCGAGCACCGGCCCGATCTCGTCCTGCGCAAGCGAGCGCCAGAGCGGCAGATCCTCCGTGTAGACCCCGCACTCGAGGTCATGCCAGACCACGTCGTGGCTGGTCATCGAAAGGAGCCCTCCGCCGCGCCGCGCGAGACGAGCAGCTCGCGCAGCGCGAGCATCGCCGTGTAGGTCGGCAGCGCGATCAGCCGTCCCTCGCCGCAGGCCAGTGCCGCGTCGAGGCCGCGATCCAGCGCGGGCACGACGTGCAGGCGGTCGGCCGGCACGCCCGCGTACTTCAGGCGCAGCGCGAGCTCGGCGGCGCGCGTGCCGCTGCACGTCACGCGCCGCACCCGGCCGGCGAGCATCTCGAAGTCCGCGTCCCAGACCCACGAGATGTCACGCCCGTCGGCGATGCGGTCGTTGAGCACCGCGAGCACGTCGAGCTGGTCGTGCTCGAGCGCCAGCGTGCGCAGGACCTCGTTCGCCCCGGCGGGGTTCTTGACGAGCAGGATCGCGAGCTCGCGTCCGGCGAGCTGCACCGTCTCGGCGCGCCCGAACGCCGCCTGCATCGACGCGAGGCCGGCGGCGATGTCCTCGGCGCTCGCGCCCAGGCTGCGCGTGAGCGCGGCCGCCGCGAGCGCGTTGTAGACGTTGTAGAGCCCTGGGAGGGGCAGGGCGATGCGCGTGCGCTGCGCGCCGAGGTTCAGCGTGAAGGTCGCTCCGCGCGTCCCGTCGAGCACGACAGCGGACGCGTAGACCTCGGGGTCGGGGCGGCGCGAGTCGCCGTTGGGGCAGTGGTAGCGGCCGAGATGGCCCATGTACACGGCGTCGTAGGCGTACGGGGCGCCGCAGCGGCGACAGTGCTTGGAGTCCGACGCGTGCGCCATGTTCGCCAGCGCGACGCCGTCGTCCTGCACGCCGAAGTACGTGACGCCGACGCCGGCGGCCCGCGCGCGCCCGAGATCTGCGACGAGCGGGTCGTCGGCGTTCAGCACGAGGTGGGTGTCCGGCGCGGCGGCGACCGCGGCCGCCCAGCGGTCGGCGATCGTCTCGAGCTCGCCGTAGCGGTCGAGCTGGTCGCGGAACAGGTTGCACAGCGCCAGCGCGCGCGGATGCAGCTGCGGGACGACGCGATCCAGCCAGAACTCGTCGACCTCGAACAGGCCCGCGTCGCCATCGATCCCATCACCGCGCGCGGCGTTCAGCAGTGCCGTGGCCACGCCGCCCGCCATGTTCGCCCCCGCGCGGTTGTGCACGAGCCGGTGGCCCGTGCGCTCGAGGATCGACGCGACCATCGCCGCCGTCGTCGTCTTGCCGTTCGTCGCCGAGATCACGCAGCTCCCGTGCTCCAGGCGCGCGGACAGCCGGCCGATCGCCTGCGGCTCCAGGCGCATGAGCAGCTTGCCGGGCAGGCTCGTGGCGCCGCGGCCGCTGCGCCGCGACAGCGCGCCGGCCGCGCGCGCGGCGGCGATCTTCGCGGTCAGGATCACCGCGGCGCCAGCACGCCCAGCGCGCCCGGCGTGATCCGGATCGTCGCCGGGGTCTTGCCGATCGGGTCGCCGTCGGCGTAGATGACGAACGGCCGGTCGGCGTCGACGCGCAGCTCGCGAACGCGCTCGATGCGGACGGCCGGGTGGTTGACGTGCTCACCCTTGAAGACCGCCGGCAGCGTCCGCACAAACCCCAGCTTGGAGTGTTGGGCGATGAGCACGACGTCGAGCATGCCGTCATCGAGCGACGCGTCGGGCGCGAGCAGCATCCCGCCGCCGTAGGAGGTCGAGTTGGCCGCCGCGACCGTGTAGCCGGTGAACGCCAGCTGCCGGCCGTCGAGGCGCAGGTCAAAGCGCGCGGGCTTCCACGCCGCGAGCGCGCGCAGGCCGCCGTAGACGTAGACGAGCTTGCCCAGGCGCGGCGGCGCCTCGTTGGCGATCCGGTTGGCGTCGGAGTCAAAGCCCAGCGAGGCGATCCCGATGAACGTGTGCCCGTCGACATCCCCGACGTCGAGCGGGCGCTCCCTGCCGAAGGCGACGATGCGACAGGCTTCCCGCAGGTCGCGCGGGATCCCGAGCACGCGGGCGAGATCGTTGCCGCGACCGCCGGGCAGCACGCCGAGCACGGCGCCCGGGATGTCGATGAGGGCGCCGGCGACGCAGCCCACGAGCCCGTCGCCGCTGAGCGTCACGGTGACCTCGCCGGCCACCGTCGCGGCGCGCGCAAGCGCCCGGGCATGGTCGAAGTCGCGCGTGATCTCGGTGTGAAACGAGACGTCGAACTCGCGCAGCGCGGCCTCGACCTCGGGCAGGACGTGCGCCGCGCGGCCGCCACCGGCCGAGGGATTGCACAGCAGGGCGACGACGCGTTCCACGCGATGAGAATAGGAGCGCGGCGGTCGGCTGGGTGGTCAACCACGAACGCTCGGCCGTTTCGGGTGCAGCGTTTGTGGTCGGCCCACTCAGCGCCCGATTTGCCGCGTCAGCGCCCGCGCGCGCTGCGGGACCTCGTCGACGAGTTCGCGGACGTTCGCCAGCCCGGCGCGCAGCTCGGCGTCGCCGACCTCGATCGGCATCATCGAGTCCTGGAGCGTGACGAGCGTGGCGTCCGCGCTCGTGACGGCCGCGACCGACTCCTCGATGTAGCCCTTCAGGCCGGTCGAGGGAGCGCCGGCCTCGGGCATCGTGAACGTCCGGGTCGGCAGCCCGTGGCGGCCGGCGAACTCGCTGTGCGTGCGCCGCGCGCGTCCGTAGGCGAGCTGCACCGGTGCGAAGAGCGCCTGCTCGAGCTTGTCGGCCTTGAACTCGTCCAGCAGTTCGTACGCGGCGCCGAGCGCCGCGAGCGCCCGCGCGAGATCGTCGATCGCGTCCGCGACGGCGTCGAGCAGGTCCTGGCGGGCTTCCTTCGTGGAGTAGGTCATCTGAGATCAGTCTGACGCGCGCCGCGACGGCCGGTCGCGGCAACCGTCAGGCGCGTGGCGGTGCGCAGCGAACAGCAGCGATGAAGGATGGGGGAGGGAGCCCGGGCGCCAGGCGACGCCACCCCTCACCCCGCCAGCACGAGCGTCTCCAGCCGCTCGGCAATCGCCACCGGCGCTGGCTGCTGAGCGGCCTCGGCGGCCTCGCGATCCGCCACGCCGGTGAGCACGATCGCGGCGTCGATGCCCGCGGCGTGGGCGCCGCCGAGGTCGGCGTCGATGCGATCGCCGACCATCAGCGCGCGGCCGGGGCCGAGGCGATCGAGGGCGGTCGCGAGCAACCCGGCCTCCGGCTTGCCGACCGTCTCGCCCCTGCGCCCACAGGCGGTCTCCACGGCGGCGAGGATCGCGCCGGAGCCCGGCCACGGCCCGTCGGGCATCGGGAACGTCGCGTCGCGGCCCGCGCCGACGATGAGCGCGCCGCGCAGCGCGGCCTGCGTCGCGGCGCGTAGCTCGTCGTAGTCAAAGCCCTCGTGTCCGGCGACGACGACGACCTCGGCGCGCGTGGCGAACGCCGTCCCGTTGAGGATCCGCAGGCCCGCCGCCTCGACGTGGCGATGCACCGCCGGCGATCCGATGACCATCGCGCCCGCGCCGGTGAAGCGCTCGGCGAGCAGGAACTGCAGGGCGCCGCCGACCGTGACGATCTCCTCGAGCGACGCCTGGAAGCCGAGCCGCCAGAGCTTGCGGACGAAGTCCTCACCGCCGACACGAGCGTCGTTGGTCACGAACGCCAGGCCCTTCCCGGCCGCCCGCAGCGCGGCGACGGCGTCGACGGCGCCGGGCGTCGGCTCGTCCCCGACCCAGACGCAGCCGTCGAGATCGAGCAGGACGTGGTCATACGCTGCGAGGAGGGCGCTGACGTGCACGGACCGAGTTTGAATTACGCTCCGTCGCCGTGCGACGCGCCTCCGTCCACATCGCGATCCTTGGTGCGACCTGTGCGCTGGCCGCGTGCGGCAAGGACACCGAGCCCCTCGCCGACAATGGGGACGACACCGCGACGCAAGCCCCGACCAAGACGACGACCACGACGCCCAAGCCGGTCGTCGCTCCCCGTCGCACGAAGGACGGCTGCGCGCCGGTCGCCGTTGCCGAGCCCCGCACCGCGGACGCCAAGCTCTCCAAGCGCAAGCTCAACCGCAAGCTGCGCTGGGTCGCGACGATGCGCACGAACTGCGGCACGATCTCGATCAAGCTCGACGTCGTGAACTTCCCCAGGACGACGCGCTCATTTGCCGGCCTCGCGCGCAGCGGGTTCTACGACGGGCTGAGTTTCCACCGGATCGCCAAGCCGGGCGGCAACAACTTCGTCATCCAGGGCGGCGATCCGCTCGGTACGGGCGAGGGCGGACCCGGCTACAGCGTCGTCGAGTCCCCCAAGCGCACCCAGGTCTATCGCGTGGGCACGGTGGCGATGGCGAAAGCGGGCGACGAGGATCCGGGCGCCTCGGGCAGCCAGTTCTTCGTCGTCACCGGCCAGGCCGACGTGCTCGACCCGGTCTACGCGGTCATCGGCCGGGTCATCTCCGGCGGCACGGTCGTGCGCCGCATCGCCGCCGTGCCGGCCGATCCGGTGACCGAGATGCCGATCGACCCGGTGATCATCGAGAAGGTGACCGTGAGGTCGACAAGACCCTGACGAGCGGTCAATCGCGCGGCGGCGCGTAGCGGTGGTGCAGCATGAGGTCGTTGCCGTCCGGGTCGGTGAACAGCGCCATGTGACAGACCCCGGTATCGAATGTGTCGCCGCCGAACACGACGCCCTTGGCCTCGTACTCGGCGCGGGCCGCCTCCACGTCGTCGACGTGCAGCGCCGGGTGGGCGTTCTTCTGCGGCGCGAACGGCATTCCCAGCTTCTCCGGCTCCCAGATGCCAAAGCACGTGTCGCCCGCCCAGACCTCGAAGCGCGAGTGATCGTCGGGGCGCAACCCGAGCGTGTCGACGTAGAACGCGCGGGCGCGTTCGGCGTCCTGCGAGGGGATGGCGACGAAGTCGAGCTTGGTGATCATCGGGGCCTCCTGGTCTGGGGTGTCGTCCGCTGGTCGAGATGATGGCGTGCTCGATTCAGCCCATCACGAAGCGAAAGGGCCGAACAGGCTGGCCTGTTCGGGCGGGTCCAGGCAGTCCGGCTCGTCGTGGCGGGCGTCGTTGACCGCGCGGCTCACCGGGCGGGCGACGAGCTCGCGCTCGCGCGCCGCCTCCAGCACGCCGTGCAACGCGCCGATCGAGCTCTCGGGCGCGAGCCACGTCGCCTCGTCGCCGGCAGACAGGATCACCGGCATGCGGTCGTGCAGGTCGCGGATCGCGTCGTTCGCCGCCGTGGTGACGATCGTGCAGCTGCGCAGCGGTTGCACGTTCTCATCGGGCGGGCGCCACGTGGCCCACAGGCCGGCGAAGGCGAAGGGAGCGCCGTCCTCGCGCGTGATCCAGTGCGGCGCCCCGCCCGACCACTCGAAGAAGCCGTCGGCGATGACGAGGCAGCGGCGGCGGGCGAACGCGTCGCGGTAGGCCGGGCGCTTCTCGAGCGTCTCGGCGCGGGCGTTGATCGTCTTGACGCCGAGCTCCTTCGGGTCTGAGACCCAGTACGGGACCAGGCCCCAGCGCAGCACGGCGCCCTCCGGCGCCGTCGCGGGGCGCTGCACGACGGCGAGCACGTCGTCGCCGGGCGCGACGTTGTAGCGGCGCCGGATCTCGAGGCGCTCGCCGACCGGGAAGCGGGCGCGAATCTGGGAAGGGTCAGGCGTGGCGAGCGAGTATCGCCCGCACATCAGTTCTGGCGCGCGGCTCGCGCCTTGGCTTGAGCGGCCCGTTGCTTGCGTTTTCCGAGGAAGCCCATCACGACCAGCGCGAGGATCACGATGAGCAGGCCGAGGAGGCCCGCGCCCCAGGTCGACGCGCCGCCGAACGGCAGCGTGACGAGCATCGCCAGGCCGAAGCCGATCGCGAGCAGGACGAGGACGATGCTCAGCAGGATGAGCCCGCCGCGCGCGCGCAGCAGGAGGCTCGAGCCGGGCGCCGGGGAGATGAGCCCCATGAGGCGCAGGATGAACAGCTGGCGGCTGGACGGGGCCTGCTGGCCGAGCTTCTCGACCGCTGCCTTGAGGTCATCCGGGCGGCGTTCGGCGAGCGCCAGCGACGCCTCGGCCATGCGCCGCAGCTGCATGCGCTCCTGCGGGCGGGCGGCCGCGATCGCCTTGCGGAAATGCTCGCGGGCGCGCTCGGCGTCGTAGCGCTCGGATGCGCGCGCGCCGAGGATCGCCTGTGCCGCAGCGCGGTACTTCGTCTCGGCGAGCAGCTCCTCGTCGGAGCGCTCCTCCATCTGCGACATCGCCGCCAGCGCGCTCTTCTGTTCCATCCGCACCTGTCGCTGTTTGGCCATCGCGACGCAAGCATAGATGCCGCATCGTGCGACGACGCGTACTCTCGCCGTGTGCGCCGCGCCGCGATCGTCCTCGCCGTGCTCATCCTGAGCCTCGCGCCCGCCGCGGGCGCGTTGGCGCAGATCTCGCCGAACCTTCCGCCGGCGCAGCCGCCCGCACCGGAGACTGAGCCTGAGACGCAGAAGAAGGACGACGGCCTGTCGACGCGACAGCAGCTGATGGTGGTCGCGGCCGCTGCCGCGCTGATCGGGGTCATCGCCTGGGTGATCGTCCGGGACGCCCGCCGCTCGGCGCCCGCGCCGGAACGCCGCCGCGCGGCCGACGCGCCGAAGCTCTCCGCCCGCGAACGCGAGCGCGCGCAGCGCCAGAAGCGCAGCAAGGCCAAGGCCGCGCGCCAGCAGCGCAAACGCAATCGCCGCTGAGCGTCGTGAGCTTTACTTGCCTAATGGGTAGATCGGCGTGACCATGGACCTCGATCTCGACAACCCGCCAGAGCCGCTGGCTCGCCTCCTCGAGCACGGCGAGGAGCAGGGCTGCGTCAACCTCTCCGAGCTCGACACGCTCGCGCGCCGGCTCGAGGTCGACGACGAGGATCTGCCCGCGCTGCACGAGGCCATCGAGGCACGCGGCCTCGACGTCACCGACGACTGCGGCCGGACCGGCGTGCCGCCGACGGACTACAGCAACAGCGGCATGGCGCACAACACGTCCGACGCGCTCGGGTTGTTCCTCAACGAGATCCGCCGTCATCCGCTGCTGACGGCGGCCGAGGAGGTCGAGCTCTCCAAGCGCATCGAGCAGGGCGACGCCGCCGCGAAGGAGCGCATGATCAACTCGAACCTCGCGCTCGTCGTGTCGATCGCCAAGAAGTACCCGCAGAGCGAGCTGCCGCTGCTCGACCTCATCCAGGAGGGGATCTTCGGGCTCATCCGCGCGACCGAGAAGTTCGACTGGCGCCGCGGCTTCAAGTTCTCGACGTACGCGACGTACTGGATTCGCCAGGCGATCCAGCGCGGGATCGAGAACAAGGCGCGCACGATCCGCGTCCCGACGAACATCGCTCAGCGTGAGCGCAAGATCCAGCGTGCCAAGCGCTCGCTGGCGGCGAAGCTCGGCCGCGATCCGACCGACGAGGAGATCGCCGAGGAGACCGAGCTCGAGCTCGACAAGGTGCAGTTCATGAGCGACATCGCGCGCACCGTGACGAGCCTCGATCGGCCCGTCGGTGACGGCAGCGATACGGCGATGGGCGATCTCATCGGCGACGAGCGCGCCGGACCGGCCGAGGAGGTCGAGGTCGCGCTGCGCGACAGCGCGCTGTTGCGGGCGGTCGCCGAGCTGCCCGACGAGGAGCGCCAGGTCGTCGAGCTGCGCTACGGCGTGGGCGGCTCCGACGGTCCGGTCGGCCTGCGCGAGGCGAGCCGGCGGCTGGGCATCACCCAACCGGAGACGCGCAAGCTCGAGCAGCAGGCGCTCGAGCAGCTCGCCGGGCTGCGCGAGGTCGAAGCACTCCGCGAGGCGGCGTAGCGCTACCGCCGCCCCGCGTGCGCGACGGGATTTACCCCGGCTCGCACGCGGCAAACACGCTCATCGCGTGACGGTGACCTTGCCTGCCATCGTCGGGTGAAATTCGCAGAACAGCGCGTAGCTCCCGGGCTTGTCGAAGGTGACGCTGGCGGACTTCCCGCCCTTGATCGTGCCGCTGTCGAACGTGCGCGGCGAGGCCTTGTCGGTGAGGGTGTGCGGCGCGTTGTCGGCATTTGAGACCGTGATCTTCTCGCCCACTCTCACAACCGCATCGTCCGGGTCGTAGAGGAAGTTCGAGATCGCGATCGTGCCGGTCGCCTTCCCCGGCGTCGTCACGGCAGCGGGGCTCTCGTCGTCGTCGCCACCGCAGCCGGCGGCAAACGCGGCCGTGCAGATCGTCACCAGCAGGAGTGCCTTCGTCATACAAGCTAGAGCGCTGCGCAGGGCGATCCGGATCACTCACCTGGGATGCTTGCGGGGATGGGCAGGCTGGCACTCATTCCCGCAGCGCTCCTCGCCGTCGTCCTCGCGGGCTGCGAGCGGACGATCGACAGCGACAAGGCCGAGAAGACGATCGAGCGCCTCGTCGCGACGAGGATCGGCACGCCGGTGCAGCGCGTCGAGTGCCCCCAAGACAAGACGGCCAAGACGGGCGACACGTTCAGCTGCCGTGTGACCGGCCAGGACGGCTCGGCCGGTGACGTGCGCGTCACCTCGACCGACGACGACGGCGCCGTCCGCGTGACGGCCCGTCTGCTGCCGACCGACGAGACCGAGCGCTCGCTGGCCGCCCAGCTGACGGCTGAGCGCAGTCGACCTGTCGGCGTCGACTGCCAGGACATCATCGTCGCCGCCAAGAACGTCCAGTTCGATTGCACGACGACGTCGGGCAAGCAGACCGGCCGGGTGCGCGCGCGCCAGTCCGACGACAAGGGCAGCGTGACCTATCGCCGGGTCAAGGACTCGTAGTGCGCCGGCCCTACGCCGTCTCGCGGGTCGTCACCGGGCTCGCGATCGCGCTCGCGCCGCTCACCGCCGGCTGTGGCGACTCCGGCGAGGACAAGCCACCCGCGCGGACGATCTCCGCGGCCGAGGCCGCCGCCGCCGGCCAGGTGGCGAGCGCCGAGCGCCGCGCGCAGGCCACGCCCGACAACGCCGAGGCGCTCGCGGACCTCGCTCGCGCCCACGTGAGCCTGGCCTACGCGCGCGGCAAGGCCACGGACAACGCGATCGGGCCCAGGGGCGCGGCCGAGCTGCGCAAGGCCGACGACGCGTGGTACCGCTACCTCGCGCTCGATTTGCGCAAGGCCGACGGGCAGCTCGCCACACTCATGGCGCGCGCGTACAACCCCGCCGGCCTCGACGAGCCCGAGAAGGCCGCGCGAGCGCTCGAGATCGCGGCGCAGAACATCAGGCCGCGCAACCCCAACCTCTACGCGCAGATCGCGATTGCGCGCTACCGCGCGCACCAGTTCAGCGCGGGGGACACGGCGGCCAGGCGCGCGATCGCGCTCTCGCCGCCCAACCAGCGCGGCAACCTGCGCACGACGCTGCGCCAGATCAGGTCGCAGGCGACGACGCAGGGCTGACACGCGAACCGCGCACGATCAGCCAGGTCAGCCATATCCCGACACCGAACAGCGGCAGCCCCATCGCCGTGTTCACGACGCCGAGCGTGACTACGGCGCCCGCGAGGTACAGCGGCAGCTGCACGAGCAGGCGCAGGACGAAGATGCCCGCCCACAGCCACGTCGCGCGGGTGAACGCACGTACGCGCGCGGGGTTGCTGCGCCATTGGTTGCCCTCGCCGTCGAGGTGCCCGACAATCACGCCGATGAGCGGCCACCGGACGGCGATCGAGACGAGAAACGCCGCCGCGTAGCCGGCGTTGAAGAACAGCTTGGGCAAAAAGAAGTCCTCGGCGCGGCCGCTCTTGTGCGCGATGAACGCCGCGAATCCGACGCCGATGAGCCCCGACAGAGCGTGCACCGGGGACTCGCGGCGCACGAGGCGGATGACGGTGAGGACGAGTGCGAGGCCGACGGCGACCACGACCGCCGTGTTCGTGTTCTGTCCCGACGCCGTGTAGGCGACGACGAAAGCGACCGCCGGCAGAGCACTCTCGGCCATGCCCACCGGCCCGCCGACCGCCTCGGCGATGGTGGGCGGGCGGTCGGGGTCTCTGTCAGCGGGGAGAAGCACGCAGCGATGATGGCGTACTACGCCTGCGCCGCGCGATGGGTATGCCAGGGATGCGGCGACGGTGTGCCGTACCTTCACCGCGCCGACGGCGCCGCGCGCCGCGCCGTCTGCCAGCATCGTCAGGCTCATGCGCGCCCCTGCACCCCTCGTTTGCGCGGTCGTCGCGCTCCTCGCCGTGCCCGCCGGTGCGGCCGCGCAGGCCGACGTGGGCTACACGCGCTGTGACAACGTCGGCGCGGCGAGCGTCGTCCAGGTCGCGGGCACGACGTGCGAGAGCGTCACGGGCCTCGTCGAGAACCTGCTCGCCGAGACGCCCGATCGCGCGACCGCGGTGCTCGCTGCCGCGGGCTGGACGCCGCAGCGCGCGCTCGTGGCCGACACCGCCGGCCAGTACGACCTCATCGCGCTCAACGGGCTTCGGACGCTGCGCATCCGTCGGCCGGGCACGGCGCCGGACCTCGACGGGTGGGCCGCGGGCCGCGAGCTGTTGTTCGCGCGCAAGCTGCTCGTCGGCGGCAAACCGCCGCCCAACGGCACCGTCGTCTGCACCTCAGCCTTCCTCGTACGGCTGCCGAGCGGCCGCCTCGGCGGCCTGAGCGCCGCGCACTGCGGCGGCCTGCGCAAGGACCGCACCGTGCAGCGGCGCAACACCGCGCTACGCCGACCACCCGCTCCAGGCATCGTGCTCGGCCGCGTGCTGCGCATCGTCACGCGCACGGCGCGCTACGACGCGCTCGTGCTGCGCGTGCCGACGGGCGCCAACCGGCCCGCCTCGGCGGTCGTGGACCGCGGCATCGGGCGCCCGCCGTGGCGCGTGCTCGGCGCTGCGGACCCGCGCTCGGGCCGGCGCGTCTGCCTGACGGGCCGCACGAGCGGCGTCGACAGATGCGGGAACATCCTCGGTGCGACGGCGCACCGCGGCGAGCGCCTGATCAGCAAGTGGGCGGGCGTGCGGCTGCGCTGCACGTCGATCCCCGCGGCCAGGGGCGACAGCGGCGGCCCGGTCTACACCGCCCCGGGGGCCAAGGGAACGGTGTACGCCATCGGGATCACGTCGGTGATCGTCCCGCTCGCGGCCAACCGGATGTGCTTCACGCCGATCAAGCCGGTCCTCAGGACGCTGCGCGCCACGATCGTTCCCGCGCCCACCTAGTAGTTTCCGTTCACGACGCGTTGCTCCCGGGTACACGCGCCTGCATGCTGATTGTGCCTCAGCCCCGCGGCGCGCTGACTGAGTGGTTGCTCGCCGAGCTCGCGCAGCCTGTTCAGGCGCTCAGCCCTCCGCCGATCCCGAGCCCTGAAGACCCGCTCGCAGACGACGATCTGCACCTTGCGCTGTACCTCTGTTACGAGCTGCACTACCGCGGGCTGCCGGGCGTCGCCGACGAATGGGAGTGGGAGCCGAGCCTGCTGGCCGTCCGGCGCGAGCTCGAGGCCTGCTTCGTCGCCGGCCTGCACGCGGTCGTGCCCCAGCCGCAGCGGCCCGCCTCGCCCGAGGAGATGGACTTCGCCCTGCGCGCGGTCGCCGACGCCGACGACGGGCCGTCCGTGTCGCGGTTCCTCGAGCGCCATGCGACCCTCGATCAGGTGCTCGAGTTCCTCGTGCACCGCTCCGCCTACCAGCTCAAGGAAGCCGATCCGCACTCGTGGGCGCTGCCGCGGCTGGCGGGCCCGCCGAAGGCCGCGTTGGTCCAGATCCAGGCCGACGAGTACGGCGGCGGGCGCGCGGACCGGATCCACGCGCAGCTCTTCGCCAACGCGATGGAGGAGCTCGGGCTCGACGCCCGCTACGGCGCGTACGTCGACCGCATCCCGGGCGTGACGCTCGCGACGGTCAACCTCATGTCGCTGTTCGGCCTGCACCGCGGGCACCTGGGAGCAATCGTCGGTCATCTCGCGGTGTTCGAGATGACGTCGTCGCTGCCCAACGCGCGCTACGCCCGGGCGCTGCGGCGGCTGGGGTGCGGCGCACGCGCGACGGACTTCTTCGACGAGCACGTCGAGGCCGATGCGGTACACGAGAACGTCGCGGCCGTGGACCTCGCCGGCGGCCTCGCGCGCCAGCAGCCCGCGCTCACCGGCGACATCCTCTGGGGCGCCGCGACGCTCGTAGAACTCGACGCGCGGTTCGCGCGGCACCTGCTCGGCGCCTGGGAGGCGGGGGAGAGCTCCCTACGTGCCGATTGCGCCCGCCTCACGGCATAGGTGACGCCGACCGCAGGTCACCGGTCCCCGTGACCGGAGGTCGAAACCCTCATCTCCCGCGAGCTCGGCGCCCGAAATCCCACCAGCCGGTGCGTGCCGTCGCAGAACGGCCGCATGCGCGACTTGCCGCAGCGACACAGCGCGACGGTGTCGCGACGTGTGGCGATCGGGTTGCCGTCCTGGTCCTCGAGGCGAAACGGGCCGCGCACCAGCAGCGGCCCGTCGCGATAGGCCGTGATCCGCGCCTCGTCGCCGGCGCCGCTCACTGGTTGCCCCGCGTCGTGCCGTCAGCGCCGCCGGCGAGCCGCTCGGCTTCCCTGCGACCGGGATGGTCCTTGGGAAGGTCGTGCGGGGTGATCTCGTCGTGCGCCTCGGGCGTGTCTCCGGCGGGCGTCTCCTCGTCGGGCGTCAGCGGGCCGAGCGGCTCCTCGGCCTCGGAGTCGTGCGGTGGCGCGTGCTTCTCGTCGCCGGTCATGGCGGTCAGCTCTTCTTCGCCGCGACGGCGCGCTTGAGCTGGGACTTGTCCATCTTCGAGCGCCCGTCGATGCCCAGATTGCGTGCCTCGTTGTAGAGCTGGTCGCGCGTCGGGCCCTTGTCGCGGTTCGTGCCCGAGCGCAGGCCGCCGCGGCGCCCGGAGGAGATGTCCTGCGTCGACGTGCGCGAGCGCGTCCGCGACTCGCCCGCGCGGGCCTTCTCCTTGTTGACAGTCCGCGCGGCGATCTGCACCGCGCGATCCTCGGAGCGCCCCTGTTTCTTCTGGGCGTCCTTGATGTGCTCGTACTGGCGGGCGCGCTTCGTGCCCTTCTTCACACCACGTGGGGGCATGCTGGCTCCTCAAGGTTGCTGGTGTCCCTGGTGTACCCGGACCGCCCGCGCGGCACCCAGGGGTCCGCGCCAACACCGGGGGTGGCGCAGGTCAAGCGCTTGGTCCTCTGAGCGAGCGGCCCCGGCGGCGGGCAGAGTTGGCCCAACCCCGGCGTCAATCCCCGTGCGCCGGGGGTCAACGTCCTCGAACCGTAGGCTTTGGCGCGGAGATGAGCGAGCCCTCGATCCGACACCAACCGGCGCGCGAACGCTGGAACGCGCGCTTCGCCGCCAGCGGTGGCGCGCCCGCGCAGGACGCCCCGTCGCACTGGCTGCTCGAAAACGAGCCGCTGCTCACGGCGCTGGCCGGCGCCGGGCGCCGCGCGCTCGACGTCGCCTCGGGCAGCGGGCGCAACGCGCTGTACCTTGCCGACCTCGGATTCGCCGTCGACGCGCTGGACATCTCCGACGTGGCGATCGACAGGCTGCACGAGGCCGCCAACGTGCGCGGGCTGCCGGTCGACCCGCGCCGCGTGGATCTCGAGCACGACGGCCTGCCACCGGGTACCTACGACGTCGTGCTGAACATGAACTACCTCCAGCGCGACCTCTTCGGGCCGCTCGAGCGCGCCGTCGCACCGGGCGGGCTGCTGATCTTCGAGACCTTCGGCGCCGACCACCTTGAGCGTCTCGGCGCCGACACGAACCCGGCGTTCGTGCTTGGGCGCAACGAGCTGCTGAAGGCCTTCGAGCACCTCGTCGTCCGGCGCTACGTCGAGGGTGTGGTGCAGCGGTCGGGGCGCGCGAAGGGCGTCGCGAGCCTCGTCGCCGAGCGCCCGGTGCGGGAGTGACCATGCACGTCGAGATCTGGTCGGACATCGCCTGCCCGTGGTGCTACGTCGGCAAGCGCCGGTTCGAGGCCGCACTCGCCGCCTTCGAGCACCGCGACGACGTCCAGGTCACCTGGCGCAGCTTCGAGCTCGATCCCGCGGCCCCGCCCGAGCGCCCGCACGACGGCGCCACCCACCTCGCCGAGAAGTACGGCACGACGCGCGAAGAGGCGCTCGCGATGCACCACCGCATGACCGCCACCGCCGCCGAGGAGGGCCTGGAGTTCCGCTTCGATCGCCTGCGCCTGGGCAACACGTTCGACGCGCACCGCCTCGTGCACCTCGCGGCCGCCCACGGCGAGCAGGACGCGATGAAGGAACGCCTCATGCGCGCCTACCTCACCGAGGGCGAGCTCATGAGCGACCCCGAAGTACTCGAGCGCCTGGCGCTGGAGATCGGCCTGCCCGCGGACGAGGTCGGCGACACGCTGGCGAGCGACCGCTACGCCGACGACGTCCGCGACGACGAGAGCACCGCCGCGAGCCTCGGCATCCATGCGGTGCCGTTCTTCGTCGTGGACCGCGCGGTCGGCCTGTCAGGCGCACATCCGGCGAAGACCTTGGGAGAGATGCTGCGGCGCGTGTGGGCCGACCACGAGGCGGCCCATGTCGCAGTCCCGCGCACCGCTGGTGACGAAGCGCGCTGAATCGGTAAGCAATGAGTCCCCTTCTGGGGCGGGGAAGGGGTGTGGTTCAAAACGACGACAGAGTGGACGTTTTGAACCACACCCCCTCCGGAGACGCCCACCACGCCGGGACCCGGTCCCCGTTCGTGTCCTTATCGGTGCTGTTCAGCCCGGCGCCTACTCAGGACGACGCCCACGGTCACCGCGAAAGCCACGTGGTCAGCAACCTGCGGGGCGAGCGGCAGCGCACGAATCCGCGCAAACCGGCGCCCCACCACCCCAAGGTCCAGCGCCGCAATCGCCAGCCCCGCCGGCACCGCCCACGCCACAGTGAAACGCCGCGGCAAACAAACACCCAGCACGACCGCCCAGCCCACCGACAACGCCCCATGGACCACCACCGCCGCGGGCAGCAGCCGTGACGCACGATCTTCGCCGGGCAGCACGAGCGTCCCGGCGGCGAGCGACGCCTCGAGCACGCTCTCGTCGTTCGCGACGGCATGCAGCGTCGACGGCGCGCCGCTGACCACCGCCGCGATCAGCCCGGCGACGATCCCATCGCCAGGCGTCAGTTCGTCAGGGCGGCGCAACCGGGCAGCGTGCGGCCCTCGATGAACTCCAGCGCCGCGCCGCCGCCTGTGCACAGGTGCGTGACCTGCTCGTGCAGGCCGAACTGCGTGAGCGCCGCGATCGAGTCGCCGCCGCCGACGACCGTCACCGCGCTGGCGTCGGCGACCGCGGCGGCCATCGCACGCGTGCCACCACTGAAGGGCTCGAGCTCGAACGCGCCGACGGGCCCGTTCCAGAAGACGGTGCCGGCCGTGGAGATGATCTGCGCGAACGCCTCGCGCGTCTGGGGCCCCACGTCGAGGCCCATCCAGCCGGCGTCGACGTCGATACCCGCGACGCGGACCTCGGCGTCGGCCGAGAAGCGATCGGCGAGCAGCAGGTCGGTCGGCAGGTGCAGCTTGGCGCCGTTGGAGGGGTGGGCGAGGATGTGCTTGGCGACCTCGATGCCGGCCGCGTCGCACAGCGAGTCGCCGACGTCGTGACCGAGGGCCGCGAGAAACGGGTAGCTCATCCCGCCGCCGATGAGGACGGCGTCGGCGACGTCGAGAAAGCGCTCGATGACCCCGATCTTGTCGGTCACCTTCGCGCCGCCGAGCACGGCGACGAGCGGCCGCTCGGGTGCGCGGAGGATCGCGCGCAGCGTCTCGACCTCGCGCTCGAAGAGCGGGCCGGCCGCCGAGCGGTCGAGGTGATGCACGATGCCCTCGGTCGACGCGTGAGCGCGGTGCGCGGCGCCGAAGGCGTCGTTGACGTACGCGTCGCCGAGACGGGCGAGGCGCATCGCCAGGCGCGGGTCGTTCTTCGTCTCCCCGCGCTCGTAGCGGATGTTCTCGAGCATGACGAGCTCCCCGGCGGGGATGTGGTCCATGTCGGGGGCGAGGATGACCGGCTCGCCGAGCAGCTCGGCGAGGTGGTTGGCGACAGGACGTAGCGAGAGCGACGGGTCGTGGCCCTTGGGCCGGCCGAGGTGCGCGACGATGAGCAGGTCGGCGCCGCGATCTCGCAGCGCGTCGATCGTCGGGACGGCGAGGCGGATACGGGTGTCGTCGACGATCAGGCCGTCGGCGAGCGGCACGTTGAGATCGAAGCGCACGATCACGCGCCGCCCGTTGACGTTGCCGAGGTCGTCGAGCGTCCGCAGGCCGGACGTGTGGGTCGTCATCCCGAGCGGTCCGGCCGCCCCGCCGTCGGGCAGGTACTCATAGCGTGGGGGAGGGGGATCGAGAAACATCTGTGAATGAGCGGGAGAATACTAAGGGTGCGGTGCGTCGCGAGACGGTCGGCCACGCCTGGTTCGCATCGGCTCACACGCGCTGTAGCTTGAACCGGCGGACCGCGAGGCTAGTGGGCACTCCCGCAAGTACGTTCGGTCCTCGACGAGTCCG
This sequence comes from uncultured Actinomycetes bacterium, assembly GCA_963705315.1. Lineage (GTDB taxonomy): Bacteria > Actinomycetota > Thermoleophilia > Solirubrobacterales > Solirubrobacteraceae > CADCVQ01. The sequence continues at coordinate 2,159,768 of OY970068.1, read as the reverse complement.
CGAACGTACTTGCGTTCGTGACCGCTAGGCGCGCAGCGCCTGCACACCGGGCAGCTCGCGACCCTCGATGAGCTCGAGTGCCGCCCCGCCGCCGGTCGAGATGTGTGTGACCTGGTCTGAGAGCCCGAACGCGCTCAGCGCCGCGATCGAGTCGCCGCCGCCCGTCACCGTCACGGCGTCGCTGCTCGCGACGGCCTCGGCGATCGCGCGCGTCCCGTGCGAGAACGGCTCGATCTCAAACGCGCCGACGGGCCCGTTCCAGAAGACCGTTGCCGCGCTGGCGATGGCGTCGGCGTACGTCTCGCGGGTGCGCGGACCGATGTCGATCGCCTCCCAGCCATCGTCGATGTCGATCGGGTCGGCGACGCGCAGCTCGGCATCCGGGCCGAAGCGGTCGGCGATCACGAGGTCGAGGGGCAGCCGCAGCCGGCCTTCCGTGCCAACGCTGTCGAGTACCTGCCGGGCCGCGTCGAGGCCCGCCTCGTCGCACAGCGAGTCGCCGATCCGCAGTCCCTGCACGGCGAAGAACGGATAGCTCATCCCGCCGCCGAGCAGCACGAGGTCGGCGACCTCGAGAAAGCGATTGATGACACCGATCTTGTCGCCGGCCTTCGCGCCGCCGAGAACGGCGACGAGCGGGCGGTCGGGATCGGCGAGCGTCGTGGTGAGCGTCTGCACCTCGCGCTCGAAGAGCAGCCCGGCCGCGGAACGCTGGACGTGGTGCACGACGCCCTCGGTCGAGGCATGGGCGCGGTGGGCGGTGCCGAAGGCGTCGTTGACGTACGCGTCCGCGAGGGCGCCGAGCCGCGCGGCGAGCGCCGGGTCGTTCTTCGTCTCACCGAGCTCGTAGCGGATGTTCTCAAGCATCACGACATCGCCATCAGGAATGTCATCGAGGTCGGGCGCGACGGCGACCGGCTCGTGCAGCAATTCGGCCAGGCGGTCGGCGAGCGGCTGCACCGAGAGCGCGCGCTCGCGGCCCTCTGGGCGCCCGAGGTGCGTCACGAGCAGCAGGCGGGCGCCGCGCTCGCGGAGCGTGCGCAGCGTCGGCAGCGACTGGCGGATCCGCGTGTCCTCGGCGACGCGCCCGTCGTCGAGCGGGACGTTGAAGTCGACGCGCACGAGCACGCGCTGGCCCGCGATGTCGCCGAGGTCGTCGATCGTCCGCAGGCCGGATTGGTGCTGCTGTCGCAATGGAGTCACAGAGAGGGTTGACCGTTGCCCGCCGTCTCAAACGGGACACACGGCACGGGTCTCACTGTAGCTGCGCCTCAGAGACCGCCCGATGCGACGCGCAGACCGAGGATCAGCGAGAGGATCACGCCGACGGCGGCCAGGCCGCCATACGGCATCGGCAGGTACAGGCACGCGACCGCGCCGACGATCGCGATCGCCGTGGCCGCGACGAAGGCGAGGTTGTACGGCTCGTCGCTCACGGCGTCGGGATCGCCCTGGGCGGCGTCGGCAGCGGCCAGGACCCCGAGGATGAGCGCCGCGACGAAGACCGTCAGCCACGCGCCCCGTACGTGCAGAACCCACCCGAGCACCGCCTGCACCACCAGTGACGAGGCGAGGACCCCGCCTACGACGATCAACACCTTGTGCGGCATGCCCACGGCGTCGCCAACCGACCCTTCTGATCTCTACGGCGTTACCCCAACATTCCACAATCGCGCGCGCAGATGTGTGAGGTTCGTCACCGCGCCCGTGAGCATCTGGGCTACGGCACCCGGGCGAGGACGGCCTCGACGATTTCCGCGGCGATCGACGTCCCGGCGACGTTCAGATGGATCCCGTCGGGCGCGCGCACGCGCACGTACTGGCCGCGCCAGCGAATGACCTCGGTGAAGCCGCTCGGGCTGAAGATCCGGTCCAGGTCGACGACATGTGCCCGTGCGAGCCCGCTCGCGGCGCGCCGGATCGCGACGTTGACGGCCGAGCTGATCGCGTGTCGCAAAACATCGCGCGGCAGCGGCAACGTCAGCCACAGCACCCGCCCCCGGCCGCCGCGGATGTAGGACGTCATCATCGCCCGGACGCGGCGGCTGTACTCGGCGATCCACGGCGCGCCACAGCACGGAGCCGGAGTGCCGGCAGGGATCTTCATGTCCAGGCCGTCGTTGGCCCCGACCGAGATCACCGTCGTGCGCGGGTGCAGCCGCGCCGCCTGGCGCCCGGCGTGCCTGGGCCAGAACCGCGTCGTCTGGCTGACGCCCGTGCCCGGCAGGACGTCGGAGCGGACCGTCGCCGAGTCCGCGAGGCGGTCGGCGAGGAAGTTGTCGATGCCCTGCATCGTCGAGTCGCCGGTCGCGAGCAGGACCGGCGGTGGCGGCGGTCCGGTGCCGCTCCCGCGCCCGACCGCGATCGCCGTGCGGATGCGCGAGCTGCGCACGCGCAATTCGATGCGCCAGCGGCCACGATGCTCAGTACGCACGCGCCGGCTCGCGACGCTGATCGCCTTGCCGAAGGCGAGGACGCGACACGCCCGCGGCACCCGCGGCGGATCGACGCACAGCCGTGGCTTGATGTCGCCGATCGCCCAGCGGTCGGTCACGCGGATGCGCAACATCGACCCGACGGCGGCACGGCGCGGCGCCGACAGCTCGAAGCGGTGCCTGCACGACGGGGTGCGCACCGCGAACGCACCACGCGAGACCGACGCGTCGGGCGCCACCGCAACGGCTTCGAATCGCCGCACCACGCGGTCACAGCGCCACGTCGTGGCCTCGCTCAGGCGCCCTCGCCCGGTGGACGCGATGGTTTGCGTGCCAAGCGCGCGCGGAGCGCCGCCGGCGCGCTCGTAGAAGCCGACGCGCGCTCCCACGGGACCGGCGTAGACGAGGTCGATGACGCCCGGACGCGACGCGTCGGCCGCGAGGAACGGCGCCTCGGCGTGCGCGGCGGGCACCCACAGTAGCGCGCCGGCGAGCACGGCGATGGCGAGCAGGCAACGCGGCGTCAGCCGGAGCATCGCCCTTGTATCGGCGCCGCCCCGCCCGCGCTGCAACGCAGCCGATCAGCCCGGACGCAGGGCGGGCGCTCGGAGCGCACCGACGAGCCGCCGCCTATTCCGGCGGAGGCGGCTTGTCGTAGCGCGTGGTGAACGGCTGACGCTCGACGCGCCCGTCGGGATGGCGCAGCACCCGGGTGACGACGATCTCGAAGTCGCCGTCGTCGGTCGGCGCGCGCTCGCCGTTCTGCGCGCGCACGCGGCGGCCGCCGTTGTCGCCATAGAGGCTGACCGTCACCGACGTCTCATCCGACGACGTCCGGATGAGGATCGGCGCCTCGGTGTCGTTCGTCCACGTGAGGTCGATGTCGGGGTAGTTCAGCGTCGCCTCGCGGCCCGCGGGATAGCGATCGATGAAGAAGCTGTGCGGCCGGTGGCCGTCGATCCGCAGGCCGGCGAAGTACGCGGCGTTGTACATCGTCGTGGAGAACTGCGAGACGCCGCCGCCGATCGACGGGACGATCTGGCCATCGGCGATGAACGGCGCCTTGACGTAACCGTCCTCGCTCGTGCGCGGCCCGGCGATCGCGTTGAGCGAGAAGCGGCCGCCCGCCGCGATCACCGCCCCGTCGACCTTGCGCGCGATGAGCTGGATGTTCGTCACGCGGGGCTCGCCCGGGGCGTAGTACGTCGTGAACGTGCCGATCAGGAAGCGCATGCGGCGCGCGTCCTGGGCCGTAGCGGCGGGCTTGAGCGTCTGCGTCGGCACCTTGACCCGGTGGGCGCCCGAGCGGATCGCCCTCGTGATCTCGGCCGCGAGCGCCTCGCGGCGGACCGCCTTTCCCGTCCGGCCTGGAGCCTTGACGGTGACGCGCGCGCTGCGCGGCTTCCAGGAGATCTCGTCCTTCGCGTCGAGCGTCGCCGTGCGGCCCGGCGCCGACAGGCGCGGCTCGCGGGCCGAGCGGTCGCGCTCATCGGCAAAGCGCGCGACGAGTCCCGCCAGCTCGTCGACGTCGGCGCCAAGCCGTGCGTCGCGCCCGCCGTCCAGCGACTCGAGCGCGAGCAGCGGCGCGAGCTCGGCGGGCGGGACGGTGAGCGGCGGGCCGATGCCGGTCAGGCGCAGCGGCGCGCGCAGGAAGCGCTGGGCGTCGCGACCCACGTCGGCGACCGTTGAGCGGTCGACCACCTGCGTGGCCTTGAGCGGGACCTCGACGCGCCCGCCCGCGCGGCGGCGCAGCTGGTCGGCCAGGCGCGCGGCGAGCGCGTCGCGCTCGACCTCTCGTCCCGCCTGCGGCGGCCTGGTGGTGACGGTCAGGCCGTCCGGGTCGATGACGAGCGCGCCGGCGAAGGCGCGGCTCTCGATGCGCCGCGCGGCGCTGGCGACGGCGCGCCGCAGCAGCCGCCCGTCCACGCTGACCGCGACGCGAACCTCCCGCGAGCCGAAGTTCCCGGCGAACGTCGACCACAGGCCGCCGAGCGGCCCGCTGCGGCCGGAGTCCATCGCGCGCTGCACGGTCGCGTCGACGTCGGCGGCGTAGCCGGCCCGCGCGGGGTCGACCTTCAGGGTGCGGCCCTGCGCCACGAGCGTCACCGGCGCGGCACGCAGGGCAGGGGCCAGCCGGCGCCGGGCGTCGGCCTCCGACAGGCCGCCGAGCGACACGCCCGCCGCGCGGACGCCCGGAAGCACGTCGCCGGAGTGCACCACGCGCATGACGAGTGCCGTGACGATGACGACGAGGGCGAGCAACACCGCCAGCGCCACGGAGATGCGCCCCCAGCGCGGGCGGGGTCGGATGCGTTGGTTCACGAGGTTCGTTCTTCGCGGGGCTGGGTCCAGGGTCCTGCGATCGACGCGCAGGGAAGCGCAACCCGCCCGCCTTGGAGCGCTGCGGTCAGCACTAAGTGCTGACCGCCGGAAGTTTAGGATGCGGCGGTGAAATCGCTCGTGGCGAGCGCGCTCCTGCTCACGTGGGTGCTGACGCTGGGGTGTCGTGGAGAAGATGACGCGGACGACCTGCCGGTCGTGCTGAGCTACCCGAAGTCGCTTGCCGTCGGCTTCGAGCACCCGACCGCCAGCCCTCCGGGCGCCGACGATCCGGGCTGCAAGCCCTCCGGCGAGCACCCACGAGCCGTGGTGCTCGTGCACGGGACCTTCAACAACCGGGCGTCGACGTGGAACGCGCTCGCGCCGCTGCTGAAGAACAAGGGCTACTGCGTGTTCTCGCTGAACTTCGGCGCCAAGCGCCCCGGCAGCGGGCTCGGCGCCACCGAGTCGATCGACGCGTCCGCGCAACAGCTTGCGCGCTTCGTCGACGACGTCTTGCGACTGACGGGCACCGACCAGGTCGACATCGTCGGCTACTCGCAGGGCGGCATGATGCCCCGGCAGTACATGAAGTTCCACGGCGGGGCGGCGAAGGTCGCGTCGCTCATCGGTCTCGCGCCGTCCAACCACGGCACGAACGCGAACTTCCGCCGGATGCTCGAGCAGATCGCACAGAGCGCCGGGACGACCCGCTCCACGCGCGAGCGGGCGGTCGCCGGCTTCCTCCTCGAGCTTGAGAAGCGCTGCCGGGCTTGTCTGGAGCAGCTCGCGGGCTCGGCGTTCCTCAGGCGGCTCAACGAGCCGCCAGAGACGCTGCCCGGCGTCCAGTACACGGTGATCTCCACCAAGTACGACCAGGTGCTCACGCCGTACCGCACGCAGTTCCTCGCCCCAGGACCGAACGTCACGAACATCACGCTGCAGGACATGTGCGAGCTTGACCGCGGCGACCACCTCTCGATGCCGTTCGATTCGGTCGCGCTCGGGCACGTGACCAACGCGCTGGATCCCGACGACGCGAGCCCGCCCAAGTGCGTGCGCGTGCGCCCGGGGATCGGGGGCTGAGCACGGCGGGTTGACCGCGGCGCCCGGCGCTGAGAGCATCGGGCCGTGCGTAGGGAAGCGCTGCATGACTTACCTGGGAGCGCTGCGGCTGCACTTCCACGGCCAGTTTCAGGCGACCGTGTCGACGGTCAACAACTCGCCGTCGAACTTCGACAACGCGTCGTTCCGGCCGGAGTTTCAGGAGCAGGGCAATCAGGGGTCGTGGAATCCGGGCGGTGACGCGGACTGGCGCCTGCTCGGCTGTAGATCAGCGCCGCGACGCTCGCGGACGGCAGCCCGGCCGCCGCCGACGACCCGGTGCTCGACTGCCTCGTCGCCGATTCGGACCGCAAGGTGCCCGGCAAGCTCGTCGACCTCGATCCCGAGCAGCAGATGTGCTCGACGATCTTCGGCCTCGAGGTGCGCGTCTGCGACCGGCAGGGCGCGACGCTCGTCATCGGGCGCTTCGCGCCCGCGCCGTTCACCGAGCTGTGGGGTCGCGCACAGGACGCGTCAGACGCCGACGACCCGCCACTCGGCGGGATGTACCAGTCGGTCACCACCGACCTCGAGTGGCGCGACGGCGCGGACGCCTCGCCGATGCTCGCCGCGCTGCGCGAGGCCGCGACCGACGGGCTCCCACTACTACCGCTTCGCCGAGGTCTTCCACGGCCGCCGGCTCGTCGCGCACCCCGATCCGAACCTGCCGCCCGACCAGCAGTACTCCTACACCGGCGCGGCGATCACGCTCGATCCTGCGGGCGTGCGCGACGTCACCGACAACCCGACGCGCGCCTCATACGCCGAGGGCTCCGCCGCGCTGCACCTGTTCGACAACTTCAACTACATGTACACGAGCCTGCTGAAGTCGCTGCACACGACGTTCAACGGCGCGCCCGGCGACCTCGACGCCGCGATCGGCCTGATGGAGTCCTGCAAGCAGCAGGCGCTCGCGCTCACCGCTCAGAAGCTGCCGTCCGGAAAGTCCGCGGGACCGGGCTTTTTGTGGCAGCCGACGAATCCCTGAGCCGGTAATCACGAAGGTCACGATTTGTTACGGCGGCGACGACAGACGCGTCCTCGCCGGCGCGCACGTGAGCCGCGACGTCGGCGGATCGCTCCGGTCGCCGCCGGTCGGTTGGCGTCAGCAGATGGACGACCCTGGTCTCGCTGCGCTCGCGCGCATGCTCGCATCCCAACGCGCACCGGGACTGTTCGCGGCAAGCACGTGCGCTGGTGCGGCGCGGCGGGCAGCGTCGCGGTGATGGTGGCCTGACGTACGATGCGCGCAGTGCGTGAGGAAGATCGCAACCGGGACCCGCTCGGGGTCGATCCGGAGGCCATGCGGGAGATCGGCTACCGGACGGTCGACATGCTCGTGCAGCGGCTGTCGGACCCGTCGATCCCGCCGCTGCGGCGTGCCTCGCCCGCGCAGATGCGCGACCGCCTGTCCGGCCCGCCGCCCGCCGAAGGGCAGGACTTCGACGCGATCCTCGAGCGGCTGGACCGCGACGTGCTGCCGTTCATGAGCCGCGGCGATCACCCGGGGTTCCTCGCCTTCATCCCGTTCTGCGGGACGTGGCCCGGCGCGCTGGGGGACTTCATCGCCAGCGCGTGCAACATCTACGCCGGCTCGTGGATGGAGTCGGCCGGCCCGACGCAGCTCGAGCTCGAGGTGCTCGGCTGGTTCAAGCACTGGATCGGCTATCCGCAGGACGCCGGCGGCGTGCTCGTCGGCGGTGGCTCGGCGGCGAACCTCACGGCACTCGCGTGCGCGCGCGAGGCGCTCGTCGGCCAGATGTCCCACCACGTCGTCGGCTACGTCTCCGACCAGGGACACTCGTCGCTCGCGCGCGCCGCCCGCGTGCTCGGCTTTCGCCCCGAGCAGCTGCGCGTGCTGCCCAGCGACTCGCAGTACTGCCTGGACCCGCGCGCGCTCGCCGCCGCGATGGACGCCGACGTGCGCTACGGGCGCCGGCCGCTGTTCGTCGCCGCCACCGCGGGGACGACGAACACCGGCGCGGTCGACCCGCTCGCCGACATCGCCCAGCTCTGCCGCGACCGCGGCGTGTGGCTGCACGTCGACGCGGCCTACGGCGGCTTCGCGACGCTGACCGAGCGCGGTCGCGAGCTGCTGCACGGGCTCGAGCAGGCCGACTCCGTGACGCTGGACCCGCACAAGTGGCTCTACCAGCCGTTTGAGTGCGGGGCGCTGCTCGTCCGCGACGACCACATCTTGCGCAACTCGTTTCAGATGACGCCCGACTACCTGCAGGACTCCTTCGCGGGCGACGAGGTCAACCTCTCCGACCGCGGCGTCCAGCTCACCCGCAACGCCCGCGCGCTGAAGGTGTGGGTCTCGATGCAGTACTTCGGGGTCGAGGCGTTCGCCGCGGCGATCGACCGCTCGCTCGACCTCGCACGGCTCGTCTGCGACCGCATCGCGGCCAGCGACGTGCTCGAGCTCATGGCGCCGCCGTCGCTTGGCGTCGTCTGCTTCCGGCGCCGCTTCCCCGGCGAGGACGACGATGTCGCGGACGGCCACAACGCCGGGCTCGTCGTCGCGCTCGAGCAGAGCGGGCTCGGCCTCGTCTCCTCGACGATGCTGCGCGGCCGCTACGCGCTGCGCATGTGCGTGCTCAACCACACGACGACGGCCGCGGACATCGAGCGCCTCATGGACTTCTTCCACAGCGCGGCGCCCACCACCGTCGGGGCGCCGAGCGCCGGAGCGAGCGCGGCGGGCGCGACCGGCGGCTACCAGCGCGACCACCAGATCCGCAGCGCACCCCTGCGCCGCCGTACGGCGAGCGACGCCGCGCGCGGCGTGCCGGTCGCGGCGCTCACCGGCCTCGCGCTCTTCGAGCACCTCGGCGTCGGCGATCTCGAGCGCGTCGCCGCGCTGGCGCAGATCGAGGAGCGCGCCGCCGCGGAGTCGATCGTCGAGCAGTGGGAGGCGTCGCTGGACTTCTACGTCATCGTCGCGGGCCGGGTCGAGGTGCTCGTCGACGCGGTGGCGGTCGCGGAGCTGACAGGCGGTGAGTTCTTCGGCGAGCTCGGGGCGCTGGACTGGGGCGCCGGGTACGGCTACCCGCGCACGGCATCGGTGCGCGCGCTGGAGCCGACGCGCCTGCTGACATTCCCCGCCGGTTCCATGAACGAGCTCGCCCGCGACCACCCGCAGATCGCGCACGAGATCCGCCGCGTCGGCGCTGAGCGCGCGCGCTCAAATGAGGCCAACCGTTGACTCCGATCGACCGCGGGCGGATCGCCGAGCTGACCGAGCGCGAGTCCGCGCGGCTGAACGAGCGCACGACCGCCTCGGCGGAGATGTACGACCGCGCGCGGGAGGTGCTCAGCGGCGGCGTCGCCTCCTCCTACCAGCTGCGTGATCCGTGGCCGATCTACCTCGAGCGCGGCGACGGCCCGCTCGTCTGGGACGCCGACGGCAACGAGATGATCGACTTCCACAACGGCTTCGGGTCGATGGTGCAGGGCCACGCGCACCCGGCGATCGGCCGCGCCGTGCAGGAGCGCTACGCGCTGGGCACGCACTTCGCGGCACCGACCGCGGATGCGATCGCGGTGGGGGAGGAGCTGGCGCGTCGCTTCGGGCTGCCGTTCTGGCGCTACACGAACTCCGGCTCGGAGTCGACGATGGACGCGATCCGGATCGCCCGCGCGTTCACCGGTCGCGACACGGTCATGAAGATCTTCGGCTCCTACCACGGCCACCACGACACGGTCATGGTCAGCATCGGCGTCGAGTACGACAAGATCGGCGAGCCCGACGATCTCGCGTCGCTGCCCTACGGCAAGGGCATCCCGCAGGCCGTGGTGGACATGACGATCGCGGTTGCGTTCAACGACGCCGCGGCGATGGAGCGGCGCATCGAGCGCCTCGCCGCCGAGGACCGCCTGCCGGCCTGCGTGATCATGGAGGCGGCGATGATGAACCTCGGGGTGATCCTCCCCGAGGACGGCTACCTGCAGGCCGTCCGCGACATCACGCGCCGCCACGGCATCGTCCTGATCTTCGACGAGGTCAAGACCGGGCTGTGCATCGGGCCCGGCGGCGCGACGCAGCGCTTCGGCGTGCAGCCCGATCTCGTGACGCTCGCCAAGGCGCTCGGCGGCGGCCTCCCGACCGGCGCGATCGGCGGCACCGAGGAGGTCATGGCCGTCGTACAGGACGGCTCCGTCTACCAGGTCGGCACGTTCAACGGCAACCCGCTAGGGATGGCCGCGGCGCGCGCGAACCTGCACGAGGTCCTGACGCCCGGGGCCTACGAGCACCTCGAGCATCTCAACGCGCGGATCGTCCGCGGCTGCCAGCACGTCGTCGACGAGCACGGTCTGCCGGGCTACCCGCTCGGCATCGCCGCCAAGGGCTGCGTGACGTTCGCGCCCGAGAAAGTTGTCGACTACGCCTCCTTCAAGGCTCACCAGGACGCCGAGCTCTCAGAGCTCGCGTGGCTGTTTAACCTCAACCGCGGGATCTTCATGACCCCCGGCCGCGAGGAGGAGTGGACGCTCTCGGTGACCCATGCCGACGAGCACATCGACCGTTACGTCGCGGTCTTCGACGAGCTGGCGCGAGACCTGACCACCTGAGTCGTCGAGTCCGACTGCGCGTGCCCAGCTCGTGAACCCGTCCGATTGACAGCGGGTGGCGCCAGGACCAGACTGTCGGCGAGACCGGCGCCGCCACGGCGACGGACGACACGCTGCTGCTCGGGTTCGGCCTCGAGCAGCTCGCGACCGACCATGACCGCGCGCGGCTGCTGCGCCAGGCGCTGGGAGGGCTCCTCGGCGAGACCGACTGAGGTTCACACGGGAGAGGCGCTAGCTGCGCTCCAGCTCGAACCAGGTCATCGTGTCGCCGGCGCCCTCGACGCCCCAGGCGTCGGCGATCCGTTCGACGATTCGCAGGCCGTAGCCCCCGAGCGCCGGCGCGGCGGTGGTGTTCAGCATCGTCCCGGGCGCGACGCCGGGGGCCGGGCCGCTGACCTCGACGCGTATCCGCTTCGCTCCGGAGGTGACCGCGAGCCGCACCGTCGCGCCGTGCTCGACGTCGTCGATGTACACCGAGAGCAGCTCGGTCGTCAGGAGCAGGACCTTGTAGCCGAGCTCGCCGGTGACGCCGGGGATGACGCTGAGTTCTCGACGGGCGAGGCCCGGTGCCGCGGCGGTGGCCGGCAGCTCGATCACGTGCGGGGTCACCGGTGGATCGCTCACCCGTGCGGTCCTACCCCGTGGCACCAGGTGTGAGCAACCTGCGCCTCAGGGTGATCGCTGGCGAGCTACGGGGCGCATACGTTCTCAGCACGATGTTGACTCCCACGGTCTCCCAGATCAGCGCCGGCACGGCGCACCCGGTCAAGCCCAAGCCCAGCCCGCGCCGCCGCTGACGCCGACACGCCTGCGGAGGTTACGCCCGCCGCTTGCCGTTCGGTCCGACGACCCACCACAGGCCGCCGTTGAGGTTCACGTTGTGGCAGCGGACTTCGCCCGGCCCCTCGTGCGCGTAGTAGTACAGCGGCTTGCCGGCGTAGGTCACCTGCAGCTTGCCGTCGCGGCGCTTGACCGTGCCCAGCAGCGAGACGTTGACGCCCTTGCCGGCAACCGGCTCGCCGTCCGTGAAGACCGGCGGCCACGCCTGCGCACATTCCGTGTAGCAGACGGATCTGTCCGCCGGGTCCTTCTCGAAGATGTAGATGGCCTGCTGCTTGGAGTTGAAGAGCATCTCGCCGAATTGCGACTCGCCGAGGGTGATCTTCGTGCCGTCGGGCTTTGCTCTCGGCGCCTTGTCAGCGCCGGTTTTCGTGGACGCATCGTCGACGTCCTTCTGAAGCGCCGCGCCGGTGCTCTGCTGCGCTCCCGCAGCAGGCGGTTCTTCGTCGCTGCCGCAGCCGGCGACCGCCAGTAGGCCGGCGATCAGGAGTACGTGGATCGGCTTCACCGGGCGATCATCGCGGTCACCTCTTACGCGGGGATGACGAGTCGCGAGATCGCCGACAAGATTGCCGGCGGCCGCTGCAGGGCGTGTGATTGGAGGCGCTAGCCTCGGATGCGTGAGCGTCGCTGCCCCGCCACTGTTCGCGTTTGACAACTCCTACGTCCGTGACCTGGAGGGCCTGTACGAGCCATGGGGAGCGACATCGTCGTCGGCGCCTCGGCTGCTGGCGCTCAACGAGGACCTGGCCGCGGAGCTCGGCGTCGACGCCGACGCGCTGCGAGCACCCGACGGCGTCGCGGTGCTCGCCGGCAACGCCATGCCTGACGGGGCGTCGCCGGTCGCGCAGGCCTACTCGGGCCACCAGTTCGGTGGGTTCTCGCCGCGGCTTGGCGATGGCCGAGCGCTCCTGCTTGGCGAGGTGCTCGACGTGCACGCACGCCGCCGTGACCTGCACCTGAAGGGGTCGGGTCGCACACCGTTCGCACGCGGCGGTGACGGCAAGGCAGCCGTCGGCCCGATGCTGCGCGAGTACGTGATCGGCGAGGCGATGCATGCGCTCGGCATCCCCACGACCCGCGCGCTCGCTGTGGTGGCGACCGGCGATCAGGTGGCGCGGGACACGATGCTGCCCGGCGCGGTGCTCTGTCGTGTCGCGGCCAGCCACATCCGCGTCGGCACGTTCCAGTACGCCGCCGCGCACGACGACCCGACGCTCGTGCGGCGCCTCGCCGACCACGCGATCGCCCGTCATCATCCGCACGCGGCCGAGGCGGAGGACCCGTACCTCGCGTTCTTCGAATCCGTCGTCGACGCCCAGGCGTCGCTGGTCGCGAGCTGGATGCACGTCGGCTTCATTCACGGCGTCATGAACACCGACAACATGGCCATCTCCGGCGAGTCGATCGACTTTGGCCCGTGCGCGTTCATGGACGCCTACGACCCCGCCACCGTGTTCAGTTCGATCGATCACGGTGGCCGCTACGCGTACGCCAACCAGCCACAGATCGCGCAGTGGAACCTGGCGCGCTTGGCCGAGACTTTGATGTCGCTGTTGCACCCTGATACGGATGCGGCATTGGACGCGGCCACCGTCGTGCTGGAATCGTTCCCCGAACGCTTCGACCGGTACTGGGCGCGCGGGATGCGTGCCAAGTTGGGGTTGACGGATGGCCGACGGGAGGACGACACGCTGATCGACGACCTCCTGGGGCTGCTGCAGGCACAGGGCGTCGACTTCACCTCGTGCTTCCGGGCGCTGTCCTCGCCGCTGCGCGGCAAGGCGGGACCCGCGCGAGCGCTGTTCGCCGAGCCCGCCGCCTTCGACGCGTGGTCAGAGCGCTGGCTGGCGCAGCTCTCCTCCCAAGCGTCCGGCGCGCCGGCGATCGCCGCGGCGATGGACCGCGTCAATCCGCTCTACATCGCGCGCAATCACCGTGTGGAGGAAGCGCTGACCGCGGCGGGCGCAGGTGATCTCGAGCCCTTCCGGCGACTGGTCGACGTGCTCGCGCAGCCATTTCACGAACGCTCCGGTCTTGCGCCGTACGCCGAACCGGCCCCGGAGAGCTTCGGGGCGTACCGGACGTTCTGCGGTACCTAACCGCCGCCGGCGGGGCGGACCGCGCGTTGGCCTGGATGGCGAACCGGATGCGCCGACACGACGCACTCTGACCTACGCCGCAAACGACGCGTCGAGCAGGGACTAGCCAGACGCGCCGCGCTCGGCGACGAGCCGCACATCGACGCTCGGAAGCTCTCGCGCGATCCGTACCGGCACAGGGTCCGCGAGCCGGCCGAGGCCCCGTCTCGCGCTCGGCGTGCTAACAAACACGTACGTCGTGCCGCGCTGGCGCGCGGTGCGGACGGCTGCGCTCGCGATGTCCTCGCCCTCCTCGACGATGAGCTGGGAGCCGAGTACCGCGGCAAGGCGTCGTAGTACCTCGAGCTGCTCGCGCTCGGCGGCGGTCGGCTCACGGCCGGGATCGCGGACGACGAGGATGTCGAGCTCGCCGCCCAAGCGCTGGGCAGAGCGCCAGGCGCGGCGGACGACGCGCTCGGAGCTGGGGTCGAGCTGGGCGAGCGCGAGCAGCCGTTCGGCGATGGGCATGGCCGGCGCGCTGCCGAACAGCCGTTCCTCGCGCTGATCGAGGCTGTCGCGGACGAGGCGTTTGGCCTCGACGTCTTCGGCCACCTGGCGTAGCGCCACCTCGCGCAGGGACTGGAGGTTCTCGATCTTGAAGAAGCCGTTGAGCGCAGCATTGACCCGCGACTGGGGGTAGACCTTGCCGGCGCGCAACCGGGCGATGAGCGCTTCGGGGGTGACATCGATGAGGACGACCTCGTCGGCGTTGGCGAGGACGCTGTCGGGGACCGTCTCGCGGACGCGCACACCCGTCAGCTCGGCGACGTGATCGTTGAGCGACTCGAGGTGCTGCACGTTCACCGTCGAGAACACGTCGATCCCGGCGGCGAGGACGTCGGCGATGTCCTCATAGCGCTTGCCGTTCTCGAGCCCGCGCGCGTTGGTATGAGCGAGCTCGTCGATGAGGACGAGCTCGGGCGCTCGATCGAGGATCGCCGGCAGGTTCATCTCCTCGAGCGCGACCCCCTTGTGGTCCAGGCGGCGGCGCGAGACGACCTCGAGGCGGTCGACGAGCGCGGCGGTGTCCGCGCGCCCGTGCGTCTCGACGAGCCCGACGACGACGTCGCGGCCGGTGTCGGCCTCGGCCTGGCCCTCCTGGAGCATCCGGTAGGTCTTTCCGACGCCCGCCGCCATCCCCAGGAAGATCTTGTCGTTGCCGCGGTCAGACATCGGCCACAACGCTACGCCTGCGTCCTAGGCGCCGAACAGGTTGTGCACGACGAGGTCGATGAGCTTGATCCCGATGAACGGCGCGATGAGGCCGCCGAGCCCGTAGAGCAGCAGATTGCGGCGCAGGAGCACAGTGGCGCCGACGGGCCGGTAGCGCACGCCGCGCAGCGCGAGCGGGACGAGCGCCGGGATGATCAGCGCGTTGAAGACGATCGCCGAGATGATGGCCGACTCGGGCGAGCCCAGTGCCATGATGTTCAGCTGGTCGAGTGGCCCGCGCTGCCCGGGCGACGTCGCGTACGCGAACGCGAAGATCGCCGGCAGGATCGCGAAGTACTTCGCGACGTCGTTGGCGATCGAGAAGGTCGTCAGCGCTCCGCGCGTGATGAGCAGCTGCTTGCCGACCTCGACGATCTCGATGAGCTTGGTCGGGTTGGAATCGAGGTCGACCATGTTGCCCGCCTCGCGAGCGGCCTGGGTGCCCGTGTTCATCGCTACGCCCACGTCGGCCTGCGCGAGCGCGGGGGCGTCGTTCGTGCCATCGCCCGTCATCGCGACGAGCCGGCCGTCCTGCTGCTCGCGGCGGATGAGCTCGAGCTTGGCCTCCGGAGTCGCCTCGGCGAGGAAGTCGTCGACGCCCGCTTCCGCGGCGATCGCCGCAGCGGTCAGCTGGTTGTCGCCGGTGACCATGACCGTCCGGATGCCCATCGCGCGCAGCTGGTCAAAGCGGGTTCGCATGCCTTCCTTGACGACGTCGCACAGCTCGATGACGCCGAGCACCTGCGAGTCGCGCGCCACCGCGAGCGGCGTGCCGCCGGCGTGGCTGATCCGGTCGAGCTCCGCGCCCAGCTCGGGCGGAGCCTGGCCGCCCTCGTCGGCGATCCAGCGCAGGATCGCGTCGCCGGCGCCTTTGCGCAGGCGCGTGCCGTTGTAGTCCACGCCGCTCATGCGCGTCTGCGCGGTGAACGGCACGAAGACGTGGTTGTGCGGGGCGAGCTCGTGCTCGCGCAGCCCATACTGCTTGGCCAGGACGACGATCGAGCGACCTTCCGGCGTCTCGTCGGCCAGCGACGAGTGCTGCGCGGCCTCGGCCAGATCGCCTTCGCTGACCCCCGGCATCGGGATGAACGCCGCGGCCTGGCGGTTGCCGAGCGTGATCGTGCCGGTCTTGTCGAGCAGCAGCACGTCGATGTCGCCCGACGCCTCGACGGCGCGGCCCGACAACGCGAGCACGTTGCGGCGCACGAGGCGATCCATGCCGGCGATCCCGATCGCTGACAGCAGCGCACCGATCGTCGTCGGGATGAGCGCGACGAGCAGCGCCACGAGCGTCGCGATCGACGCCGGAGTTCCCGCGAACTCAGAGAACGGCCGCAGTGTCACGACGACCACGAGGAAGACGAGCGTCAGGCCGGCGAGCAGCATGCCGAGCGCGATCTCGTTCGGCGTCTTGCGCCGTGCCGCGCCCTCGACGAGCCCGATCATTCGGTCCAGGAACGACTCGCCTGGTTCCTGGGTGATCTCCACGACGATGCGATCCGACAGCACCCGCGTGCCGCCCGTCACCGCCGAGCGGTCGCCACCGGCCTCGCGGATGACCGGCGCCGACTCCCCCGTGATCGCCGACTCGTCGACGGAGGCGATGCCCTCGATGACGGTCCCGTCGCCCGGGATGATCTCGCCCGCCTCGACGACGACGAGATCGCCCCGCAGCAGTTCGCCCGCCGGTTTCGCGCCGCCGCCCGCGAGTCGCGCGGACGTCGTCGTGCGCATCGAGCGCAGTGCCGCCGCCTGTGCCTTGCCGCGTCCCTCGGCGATCGCCTCGGCGAGGTTCCCGAAGATGACGGTGAGCCACAGCCAGACCGCCACGGTCAGCACATACCAGCCCGGCTGATCGCCTTCGCCTGCGATCCACAGCACCGCCGTCAGGACGGCGCCGACCTCGACGACGAACATGACCGGGTTGCCGACCATGAGGCGCGGATCGAGCTTGCGCACGGAGTCGACGACCGCGGGCACGAACAGGTCACGGGAGAAGAGCGAGCCGCGTTCCGGCGTCATGGCGACGTCTCCCGGTCGAGCGCGAGGTTGAGCTCGAGGACGTTAACGCCGGGCTCACCGAAGACACCGAGGCCGCGGCCGTCGGTGTGCTCCGTGACGAGAGCCAGCACGCGCTCCCGCGCGATGCCGCGCTCGCGCGCCACGCGACGCGACTGGATCCGTGCGTTGCGTTGCGAGATGTGCGGATCGACGCCGGACGCCGAGGTCGTCGCCGCGTCATCGGGCACGTCGGCGACGGCGATGCCCTCGCGTGCTGCGTAGTCCAGCGCGAAGCGCCGCTGCTGTACGGCCAGCGACGCCTGGTTGGGCCCGCGGTTGTTGAAGAACGTCGCCGACGGGTTGTAGCCGGTGACCGACGGCCGCGACTGAAACGCGTCGGCGCGCTTGGAGAAGTCCTGCCCGATGAGCCGCGAGCCGACGGCGCGGCCGTCGCGCTGCACGAGCGAACCGTCCGCCGTGCCCGGGAAGAGCGCCTGGGCCAGGCCGGTCACGACGAGCGGGTAGGCGAGCCCGCAGATGGCCGTGAACACGATCACGGCCACCGTCGCGGAGATGAGGTCCCTGCGCATGCTCCTCACCCGAACAGCTGGTCGGTGAGTCCCTGCGCGACAGGTCCGAGCAACAGGGCGGGGACGAACGTCAGGAGCGCCACGATCAGCACCGCGGCGATGAGCAGCGCTACGAACGTCGGCGTGTCGGTGCGCATCGTGCCGGGTCCGGCCGGCGTGAGCTTCTTCCCAGCCAGCGCGCCGGCCACGGCCAGCGCGACGAGCATCGGCATGAAGCGCCCGAACACCATGGCCAAGCCGCCGAAGACGTTGGCGAACGTCACCGCCTGGGCGCCGTCGTTGGTGGCATTGGGCTGCAGGAAGCCGGTGTAGCCCGCGAAGGCCGAGCCGTTGTTGTTCGCCTGCGACGTGTACGCGTACAACGACTCCGAGAAGCCCTGCGGCCCGGCGTCGAAGATCGACGCGCGGCCGTGGTGCGTGGAGATCGCGACCGCCGTGAAGACGAGCGCGAGCAGCGGCACGGCGAGCGTCCCGATCGAGACGAGCCTGACCTCGCGCGTGCCGATCTTCTTGCCGAGGTATTCGGGCGTGCGCCCCACCATGAGGCCGGCGAGGAACACGGCGAGCAGGACGAAGAGCAGCATCCCGTACAGGCCCGAGCCGACCCCGCCGAAGATGACCTCGCCGGTCATCATGTTCACCAGTGGGATCGCACCGCCCAGGCCGGTCAGCGACTCCATCGCGGCGTTCACGGCGCCGCACGACGCGACGGTGGTGACGACAGCGAACAGCGAGCTCGATCCGATCCCGAACCGGACGTCCTTGCCCTCCATGTTCGTCCCGTGCAGCCCGGCAGCGTGCATCGCGGGCGTGACGGTGTCCTCGGCCGTCGACAGCAGGACGACGGCAGCGATGAACGTGACGCTCATCGCCGCGTAGATCGCCCAGCCCTGCCGGCGGCTGCCGACCATGCGGCCGAACGTGTTCGTCAGCGCCGCCGGGATGGCGAGGATCATCAGCATGAGAAAGACGTTTGTCAGGCCGCTCGAGTTCTCAAACGGCATCGCCGCGTTGACGCTGAAGAACCCTCCGCCGTTCGTCCCGAGCTCCTTAATGATCTCCTGACTGGCCACCGGGCCGCCCGGGATCGTCTGCTGGCCGCCCGCGATCGTGTTCAGCGCCCGGTAGCCGTCCAGGTTCTGCAGCACGCCCTGGGAGACGAGGAACAGCGCGCCGACGACGCAGATCGGCAGCAGCACATAGAGCAACGTGCGGGTGACGTCGACCCAGAAGTTGCCGAGCCGATCGGTGCAGCGGCGCCCGAAGCCTCGGATGACCGCGATGCACACCGCGATGCCCACTGCGGCCGAGAGGAAGTTCTGCACGGCTAGCCCGACCATCTGGCTGAAGTACGACAGCGTCGTCTCGCCGCCGTAGAACTGCCAGTTCGTGTTCGTCACGAACGACGCCGTCGTGTTGAACGACAGGTCCCACGGGGCGGAGGACAGGTCCTGTGGGTTGAGGGGGTGCAGCGTCTGCGTGCTCAGAATCGCGTAAAGGACGGCGAACCCGAGCAGGCTGAACAGCAGGACCCCGCGGGCGTAGCCCTTCCAATCCTGCTCGTCGTCAGGGTCCGCACGAAGCGCCCGGTACAGCAAGCGCTCGGCCGATCCGAGCACGCGGTCCAGGACGACCGGATCGCCCTGATATACGCGCGCCATGTACCCGCCAACCACAGGGACCAGCGCGGTCAGAACGCCGAAGAACACGACGACCTGCACCCAGGCCGCGGCCGTCATCTAGTGGAGCTCCCCGTGCAGCAGCGCGTAGACGAGGTACGCGGCCAGGGCTGCGGCCACAACGAGCGTGACGGCTTCGACCAGGTTCATGCACGGAGCATCGATCCGCCGCATGAAGTCGCTGTGGTGATGAGACCGCGCCGCGTCAAGATCTCGTGAAGACGGCTGCGTCAGGCCGCGAAGCGGTAGCCCACGCCGGGCTCGGTGCGGATCAGGCGGGAGACGCGCTCCGGGTCGATTTTGCGGCGCAGGTTGGCCACATGGGTGCGCAGCGTCGCGACGTCGTCGGCATACGCGGATCCCCAGACCTCGGTGAGCAGCGCACCGTGGGTCAACAGCCGGCCGCGCTTCGTGATCAGGGCGCGTAGCAGCTTGAACTCGATTGGCGTCAGATGCACCTCGTCGCCCGACACATAAACAGCGTGCGAGGCGAGGTCCACCTCGAGTTCATGCACGCGCAGCACCGGCCCGTCCGCCACGGGTGAGGCGCGGCGCAGCGCGGCGCGCAGGCGTGCCACGAGCTCGCGCGGGCTGAACGGCTTGGTCACGTAATCGTCGGCGCCGGCCTCCAGTGCTCGCACCTTCTTCTCCTCGTCGCCAACAGCGGAAAGCACGAGGATCGGCGCCTGCGTCCACTCGCGAAGCTGGCGCGTCACGTCGATGCCATCGCCGTCGGGCAGCACGAGATCGAGGATCGCCGCGTCCGGGGTCTGCAGCGCCGCGGCGTCTAGCGCCTCCGCCGCCGTCGCGGCGGGGATGACGTCGAAGCCCGCCTCGCGCAGCACGACGCGCAGCGCGCGCAGGATCTGCGGCTCGTCGTCGCAGACGAGCACGCGCTGACGCCCGCTCATGACGCCGCGGGTGCCTGCGCCCGCATCGCGGCGAGCGGCAGCTCCACGACGAACGACGTTCCCTGCCCAGGCAGCGACTCGGCCCACACCCGACCGCCGTTGACCTCGACGAACCCGCGTGCGATCGCGAGCCCGAGCCCCGAGCCGCGATGCCCGGTTCGCTCGTTGCCCGAGCGGTAGAACGGCTCGAACACCCGCTCGAGCTGAGTGGGTGGGATGCCCGGGCCGCGGTCGACGACGCGGATCAGCACGCGCTCCTTGACCAGCCGCGCGCGCACGGACACGGGGTGTCCGTCGGCGTGACGGGCGCTGTTCTCCAGCAGGTTGGCGAACGCGCGCTCGAGCTGCGCGGCGTCGGCTCGCACGAGGGGCAGCTCGTCGCCGATCGCGAAACTGAACTGCGCCGGTGTGGCGACGTGGTCGGCCGCCGTATGCAGGATCTCGTCGACCGAGCACCACTCGGGCCGCGGCTCGGCGGCGTGCGCCTCGAGCCGGGAGAGATCCAGCAGATCGTCGATCAGGCGCGACAGCCGGTTGGCCTCCTCGGCCATACCAGCCGCGAGGTCGCGCCGATCGGCCTCGTCGAGCGTGTTGCTGGCGAGCGGCTCGGCGGCAGCGATGATCGCCGTCAGCGGTGTGCGCAGGTCGTGGCTGACGGCGCGCAGCAATGCGGTCTTCAGCACGTCGCTGCGCCGTAGCGCGCGGGTCTCGACGACGTCGGTCAGCAGCGCATCGCGTTCCTGCGCCGCTGCGAGGAGTGCCTCGAGCGCCGGCACGATGCGCTCCTGAGCGCGGCGCAGCGTCGATTCAGGCGCCTCCTTCGGGAGCAACAGCGTGCCCAGCTGCCGCGATCCCTCTCGCAGCGGAAACGCGAGTCGCCGCTCGTCGCCCTCGAGCGGCTGAAGCTCGATCGCCGCCGACGGGAGCTCCAGGGAGGTCGCGAGCCGCTGCGCCGCCACGGGCAGCGCCGCGCGGAGGTTGTCTCCCCGCAGCAGCGTGCGCGACATCTCCGCCGAGAGATCGGCCTCGCGCCGGCGCTGATCGGCCTCGATCGCGCGACTGCGCGCGGCGTTTGCCAGCGCACTCGTCACGATCGCCGCGATCAGGAAGACGGCGAGGGCGACCCAGTTCTCGCCATCGGCGACGGTCAACCGTCCGGTCGGAGGGATGTGGAAGTAGTTGAACGCCAGCGCGCTCGCCACTGCGGTTGCGATCCCCATCCACGCACCCCACACGGAGGCGAGAAACAGCACGGCAAGCAGGTAGACGACGCTCAGGGAGATGTCCGCCGCGATGCCCTTCAGCGGATAGATCATGACCGTCGTCAGCCCGACCGCGGCAGTGGCGGCGAGCGCTCCCATCCACAACGGCAGGCGCCTGTTTGGCACGTCACGCAGTGTCTCAGGCCAAGTCCCGTCGGTGGTCGACCACACGGTCGTCTTCGGGCTGCGTTGCACGGATGCCATCGTGCCAGCGCCACAACGCCCGCGCCGCATCGGGCTCGTCGATACCTAGCGGCTGTAGCAAGTCGTCGATCTCCGCGTCCGTCAGCCCGGGCGCCCACGCGCGACGGCATCGAGGTGATCTCGTCGGCCACGCGGCGTGTTTGCGCGCGGAAGTCGCCGTCGTCGAGGAGTCGCCGGATGGCGTCTCGGACACCCGCGGATTTGACCGTTTCGGGAGCGATGGCGAGCTCCGCTCCGGCGCGCACGATGGCAGCCGCGTTGAGGAACTGGTCGGCGGCTTGTGGGAGGCACAGCTGCGGGATGCCCAGTGAGAGCGCGGCGAGCGCGGTTCCGGAGCCGGCGTGCGAGGCCACGACGTCGAAGTGCCGAAGGTCAGTACACGAGCGCGTTCGCGACCGGCACGAGCGGGTCGATGTGCCCGACCAAGCCAGGCGATGAAAGCAGGACCCGCTTTGACGCCGGACTACTTGCGAGCCGTTGGCTTGAGCCGCACCCACAGCTGGCTCGGCGCGCTCGGACCCGACGCGTCCTTCACCTCGACGTAGGATGCCTTGCGGACCAGTTCACCGAGCTTTGTGTGGCCGTAGTCGCGCGGATCGAACGCCGCGTGACTCTTGCTCAGGAAGGACCCGACCTCGCTGAGATTGGACCAGCCGTCGTCCTTGGACGTGCTGCTGATCGCCGTTGTCAGGATCCGCTTCAGTTCGGGCAGACGCGGAGCCGGCTCCTCGTCCTGCGATGCTCGCTGCGCGGGCGCTTGCGGCTTCTGACTCACAAGGTCGAGGTAGATGAACCGGTCACAAGCCGCTACGAAAGCCTCGGGCGTGTTGCGGCGCCCGAGCCCGTAGACGGTCATCCCCGATTCCCGCAACCGCGTGGCCAGCCGCGTGAAATCGCTGTCGCTCGAGACGATGACAAAGCCCTCCAGGTTCCCGGCGTAGAGCAGGTCCATCGCATCGATGATCAGCGCCGAGTCGGTGGAGTTCTTGCCGCTGGTGTGGCGAACTGCTGTACCGGCTGGATCGCGCGAAGCAGCAGCTGCTTCTTCCAGCCGGCGAGCTGCGGGGTGGTCCAGTCGCCGTACGCACGCTTGATCGTCGGCGTTCCGTACTTGGCGATCTCTTCGAGCAGCTCGGTAGTGACGCTGGCGGTCGTGTGTCGGCTTCGATGAGAACGGCGAGGCGCGTCGCGTCGGTGGTGGTCACGTGAGCTTGCGGTGGCTGAGGATGTTGAGGACCTTGCTGTTGGGGTCGCCAACCAAGAACCGCCGGACACCCAAAGGCTCATCGGTCAGCGGGTGCACGATGGCGCCGCCGAAGCAGATCTTCGTCGACGGGGATCCCAGCCAACAGGTCAAGGGCCAGTCCAATCCCGGTTAAACCAGCGCTTGATCCGGCTGGAGCCGAACGCGGCCTTGTGCGCGACGAACTCCTCGGACGGCCCGCTCAGCTCGCCCGTGCGCTGATCGCCGAAGAACGTGATGGCGACGGTGGCGATCTGGTCGTGACCGAACTCGATGTAACAGACGCCCCGCCCCTCGTACTCGGTCGACGGCGCCGTGCCTCTGATCAGCGCCCCGAGCCGCTCGGCGACCACTGCCGCGTGACCCTCGGCGAACGTTCCGGCCCGCGGCGTCCCGACGGCGGCGACGTCTCCGATCGCGTACACGCCCGCAAACGCGGTCTCGAGCGTCAGCGGGTCGACCGGGATCCAGCCGTCCACCGTCATCCCCGACTCGACGACGACCGGCGGCGCTCGGTGCACCGGGACGCCGAGGAACAGGTCGAAGGGCAGCTCGGCGCCATCGCGCAGGGCCGCCACCTTGCGCTCGGGATCGAGCGCGCAGACCTCGCGTCGAGGGTGCCATTCGATCTCACGCTCTTCGAACGCCGTCAGCAACACCGCCGACGCGTCGGGGGACGGTGGGATCGGGCGCGGGAAGTCGACGACCAGCGAGATCGTGCTGCGGTCACGGAGCCCGCGGTCGACGAGCTGGTCGTGCAGGAGCAGCGCCGTCTCACTCGGAGCGGGTGGGCACTTGTATGGCGTCGAGAGGACCCCGATGATCACGTCGCCGCCGTCGAAGTCCGCGAGCACATCGCGCGCGGCGAACGCGCCTTCGACGGTGTAGAACTCGTGTCCCGCTTCGGCCAGTCCGGGCGTCGCGGCGATGTCCAGGTCAGCGCCGAGCCCGACCACCATGACGTCGCCCTGAAACGGCCCCGCGTCGGTCTGCACGCGCTTGGCGGCCGGATCGATCGAGCGCACCGTGGCCTGAACGAACCGCACGCCCGGCTTGACGATCTCGCTGTACGCGTGCCGGACCCACGACGGCGCGGCTCGTCCGAACATGACATCCAGCTTCGAGAAGCCGAACACGAACGAGTCGCTCTGATCGATCAGCACGATCTCGACCTCATCACCGAACTGCGCCGAGAGCCTGGCCGTCAGCTCCAGGCCGCCGAACCCCGCACCCAGCATCAAGATGCGCACAGCCCGACCATATCCGCCAGCATCGCGCAGGCCACTAGGGCCGCGAGTGCGCGCGACAGAATTCCCGCACGACCGTGTTGAACTGCTCGGGCTGCTCGAGGTTGCTCACGTGACCGCAATCGGGGATCACGACGAGCGTGCTGTCCGGGATCGCCTGCTCAAGCTCGCGCGCGACGCTGAGCGGGGAACGCGCGTCGAGCTCACCCCAGATCAGCAGGGTCGGCACGGCGATGTGGGGCAGCAGGTCGCGCTGGTCGGCGCCGGCCATCACCACCACCTGCGTGCTGAGGGTCTCGGGTCGAACGTCCGCGGCGATCGTTTCCAGCAGCGAGACGAACTCGGCCGGCGGGTCACCGGCAAACAGCCCGGGGAGGGTGGGATCGAACTTCTCGGGCGGCGCTGCGAGCATCTGACGCGCGCCAGCGACCCGGGCGCGCACCTCTTCCTCTGGCAGTGATCCCTTCCAGCCGGCGTAGGTATCGATGAGGATCAGCGTCGCGACGAGCCCTGGGTGGTGGCGATAGAGCTCCTGTATGACGGTGCCGCCCCAGGACAGCCCCGCGACGTGCGCCGGGCCGAGCCCGAGCGCCTCGATCAGCGCCGCGAGGCAGTGCGCGTAGTCCGCCAGGCCGAAGTCCGCGGGCACGTCGGAGGAGCCGCCCGCGCCTGGCTCGTCCCAGGCGACGACCGTGAACTCGTCGGCCAAGGCGGCCAGTTGGGGCTGCCACACGCGGCCGTCCTCGGCGGCGCCATGCACGAACAGCAGGGGAGGCCCCGCGCCGGCACGCTCGTAGGTGATCTTGAGCCCGCTCGCCCAGACGACCTCCATTGGCGCAACGTACACGCACTTCCAGAGAAAGGTTGATGAGCCAGCACTTGTCGGACTTCTCAGGGTTCACACGGACCAAGCCGTCACACGCGCTCGCTGACGGTCGCCAACCGGACCGGCGCCCGCGCTGGACGGCCAAAGACGAGCCGACTCAGTCCTCCGCCAGCACGTACGCGAAGATCAGCGGCGCCACGATCGTCGCGTCGCTCTCGATGACGAATCGGGGCGTGTCGATCGACAACTTCTCCCACGTGATCTTCTCGTTGGGCACCGCGCCCGAGTAGGAGCCGTAGCTCGTCGTCGAGTCCGAGATCTGGCAGAAGTAGCTCCACAGCGGCGTGTCGCCGAGCTCCATGTCCTGGCGCAGCATCGGGACGACGCAGATCGGGAAGTCGCCGGCGATGCCGCCGCCGATCTGAAAGAAGCCGACCTCGCGGCTGGCCGACTCGGCCGAGTACCAGTCGGTGAGGGCCATCATGTACTCGATCCCGGTGCGGACGGTGTGGACGTTCGCGATCGTGCCGTTGAGGCAGTGGGAGGTGAAGATGTTGCCGCTCGTCGAGTCCTCCCAGCCGGGGACGAAGATCGGCAGGTCCTGCTCGCAGGCGGCCACGAGCCAGGAGTCCCGGGGGTCGATCTGGTGCTGTGAGTCCAGCCGGCCGCTGCGCAGGATGCGGTACAGGAACTCGTGCGGGAAGAGGCGCTCGCCGGCCTGATCGGCGCGCGTCCACTCGTCGAGGATCGCGTCCTCGATGCGGCGGATCGCCTCCTCTTCGGGGATGCACGTGTCGGTGACGCGGTTGAGGTGGCGCTCGAGCAGGGCCTGCTCGTCCTGCGGCGTCAGCTCGCGGTAATTCGGCACGCGCACGTAGTGGTCGTGGGCGACGAGGTTGTAGACGTCCTCCTCGAGGTTGGCCCCGGTGCAGCAGATCCCGTGGACCTTGCCCGCGCGGATCATCTCGGCGAGTGAGATGCCGAGCTCGGCGGTGCTCATCGCGCCCGCGAGCGTGACGAACATGCTGCCGCCGCCGGCGATGAGCTTCGCGTATCCCTCAGCCGCGTCGATCAGCGCCGCGGCGTTGAAGTGACGGTAGTGGTGGCGGATGAACGACTTGACCTCCTGCGCGTGCTGCATCGCGTCCTAGCCTCCGTTCAGGGCGTACGTCATGGCCTTGTAGACGAGCTTGGCGACCGCGAAGTCGGCGGCGTGCAGGCCGGGCCGCGGTGCGAGCTCGACGCAGTCGATCCCGATGATCGTGGCGCTGCGCGCGGTCGTGCGGATGATGTCGAGCGTCTCGACCCAGGTCAGCCCGTCGGGCTCCGGCGTGCCGGTCGCGGGCACGACCGCGGGATCGAGGCCGTCGACGTCGATCGTCAGGTGCACGCGGCGGCCGTCGACGCGCTCGGCGAAGTCCGCCAGCCAGCGCCGGGCGTGGACGTCCTCGGCGTACCAGACGCCAACGCGCCCGGGATGGGCGCGCGCGAACGCGACCTCCTCGAGGTCGACCGAGCGCACGCCGAGCTGGAGGACCTGCTCGATGCGCTCGTCGTCGAGCATCCGCCGGGCGACGCAGGCGTGGCTGAAGCGCGAGTCCTCGTAGGTGTCGCGCAGGTCGCTGTGCGCGTCGATCTGCACGACGCTGACCGGCCCGCCGAGCGCGTCGAGCAGCCCGCGGCTCACGCCGGCGCTGACCGTGTGCTCGCCGCCGAGCGCGACGACGAGCTTGCCGCTCGACGCGGCCCGCGCCACCGTGGCGGCGATCTCGTCCACCGCAGCCGCCGGATCCGCGCCGTCCAGCGCCACCGGATCGAGCGTGTGCACGCCGTAGTCGAGCGCAGGCTCGCGGTCGTGCTCGCGGTCGTAGAGCTCGACCTGCTGCGACGCGGCGATGATCGCCGCCGGCCCGCCCGCCGTGCCGCCGCCGTAGCTGACGGTGGCCTCGAGTGGGAGCGGCAGCACGAGCGCGCCCGCGCGCGCGAAGGTCGAGTGCGGCTCGTCGAGGCCGAGGAAGTTGTGGGCGATCACGCCGGGCAGATCAAATCACGGTGAAGGTGCTCTCAGCCCAACCGACTGCCGTGGCTGTCAGGCAACACCCAGGATGCTCCAAGCCGCCTACCGATGCGCCGCGCTACCCCCGCGGCGGCGCAGCTACGCCCTACTCGATCACACGCGACAGACCGCGCTGCCGGCGGCACAGCACGCACAGCACCTCGACGTCCTCGTGTCGCTCCGCGCTGAGGTCGAGATACTCGTGACGGCGCTGACCGGCGAACCAGACGTGCCCGCACTCGTCGCACGGGCGGTCGTGCGGGTCCGGCCAGCCGTCGGGGAGAACCTGCTCGTCGGTCATCGGCTCGATCCGGCGCGCGCCGCGCCCTGACGAGCGGAGAGGTCCCCGCTGGCGACCTTGAAGGCGATCGTGTCGACGTAGTCGCGGCGACCGTCGCGCGTGCGCTTGGACGCCTGGCCCGGCGTGACCTGCAGGGCGGCGAGGTCGCTCGCCGCCTGCGGATCGAAGCAGCGCGCCTCGAGCCACTTGGCGGTCTGCTCGTCGTCGAAGCCGGCGTCCGTCCACGCCTTGGCGGCGACCGCGGGATCGTCGCCGCGATCGGCAAGCTCGCCGAACTGGCTGATCGTGTCAACGCTCGTTCTGGACTG
Source organism: uncultured Actinomycetes bacterium (assembly GCA_963705315.1). Taxonomy (GTDB): domain Bacteria; phylum Actinomycetota; class Thermoleophilia; order Solirubrobacterales; family Solirubrobacteraceae; genus CADCVQ01. The sequence continues at coordinate 2,132,514 of OY970068.1, read as the reverse complement.
AGACCAGTGACTCATGCCTGCCTATCTTCCGCGATCAGCCGCGGCGATACAGGCGCGTGGTCAGCGGCGCGAACACCGCCGTCAGCGCCGCCGCCACGGCGAGCACGATGAGAACGTCCGACGCCTGGGCGTTGCCCTCCATCAATCCCCGCGACGCGTCAGCGAGAATCGAGATCGGGTTGACGTTCACGAACGCCTCGAGGCCGCGCGGCAGCGTCTCGGGCTTGACGAACACATTGGACAGGAACGTCAGCGGGAAGATGCCCATGAAGCCGGCGTTCATGACGGCGTTGGGCGAGCGCAGCACGAGTCCGAGTGTCGTGAACACCCACGACAGGCCGAATGCGAACACGACGACGAGGGCGAGCGCGGCGAGCACGCCGCCGACGCCGGCGTCGGGGCGGTAGCCGAGGATCAGGCCGAGCACGATGATCACGGTTCCGCCGATGACGTAGCGGACGCTGTCGCCGAGCAGCGACCCGACGAGCGGCGCCGGTCGCCACACGGGCAGCGAGCGGAAGCGGTCCACGACGCCCTTCGTAAGGTCCGTGTTGAGCGCGACGCCCGAGTAGACGGTCGTGAACAGCACGGACATGACGAGGATCCCGGGCAGGATGTAATTCAGGTAGTCGGTGGTCGATCCCTCGATCGCGCCGCCGAAGAGGTACGTGAACATCACGACGAACATCACCGGGGTGATCGTCACGTCGAGCAGCTGCTCGGGGACGTGCTTGACCTTCAGCATCCCGCGCCAGCCGAACGTGAGCGCGGCCGACATCGGGCTGGCCTTCGGCGGGCGCGAGATCGAGGAGACCGCCTTGCGGACGGCGGCCTCGTCGGCGTCGGGGGACAGCGCGGGAGCGGGGGAGACGTCGGTCGACTTCGTGGTGGTCATGCGGCCTGCCCTTCCTCGATCGCGCTTGACTCGTCCGGCGGCGCTTCGGCGGGACGGCCGGTCAGCGCCAGGAACACCTCGTCGAGGCTCGGCTGACCGAGCGTGAACCCGGCGAGGCTGATGCTCGCTGACGCCAGCTCGGCGACCGCCTGCGCGGCGCGGTCGCCGTCGGCGCACTGCGCGGTGATCGCGGCGGGGTCGTCGTCCAGCGTGACCTCGCCGAGTTCGCCCTCGAGGATCCGCGCGGCCCGCGGCCGCTGATCGGGATCGAGCAGCCGGACGTGCAGGGCACCCGAGCCGACCGAGGCCTTCAGCTGCGCCGGCGTTCCCTCAGCGATGACCTTGCCGTGGTCGATGACCGCGATGCGGTCGGCGAGCTGGTCGGCCTCCTCGAGGTACTGCGTGCACAACAGGATCGTCGTGCCCGCGGCCTGCAGGACGCGGATGATGCCCCACACCTGGTTGCGCGACCGCGGATCCAGGCCGGTCGTCGGCTCGTCGAGGAACATCAACTCCGGGGTGATGACGATGCTCGCGGCGATGTCCAGCCGCCGGCGCATGCCCCCCGAGAACTTCTTGACGAGGCGCTCGGCGGCCTCGGACAGCCCGAAGGCGTCGAGCAGCTCGTCGGCGCGCTCCCTTGCCACCGCGTGCTTGAGCCCGAGCAGGCGGCCGATGAGGATGAGGTTCTCGCGGCCTGTCAGGTCCTCGTCGACGGACGCGAGCTGGCCGGTGAGGCTCACGAGCCCGCGCACCTCGTCGGCCTCGTCGACGATGTCGCGGCCGAGCACGCGCGCGCCGCCCGCATCCGGGCGGATGAGCGTCGCGAGCATCCGGATCGTTGTCGTCTTGCCGGCCCCGTTGGGGCCGAGCACGCCGTAGACCGAGCCGGTCGCGACGGTGAGGTCCACGCCGTCGACGGCGCGTACCTCACCAAAGGACTTCACCAGGCCGGTGGCTTCGACGGCGAGCGGGAACGGCGATGTCATGGTGCTCCTTTGACGTCGGGGTGAGCGTCGTAGGGTCAGACCTGGCAAGGCCCAAGAGCTCATCGTAGGGGTCAGCCATCGCCGACCGGGTACGTGCGATTGCGCCAAGCGACCTGTGCGCGATGATCGACGCCGTCGATGAGCACGCGCGTCGTCACGATCGGGGTCTACGGCTGGGACGTGGAGTCGTTCCTCGCCGCGCTGCGGGCGGCGGACGTCCGCCTGCTGATCGATGTCCGCCAGCGCCGCGGCGTGCGCGGGCCGCAATACGCGTGGGCGAACTCGGCGCGCCTGCAGGCCGCTGTGGCGGATGCCGGCATCGCCTACAGCCATCACCGCGAGCTGGCGCCGACGACGCAGCTGCGCCAACTGCAGTACCGCGAGGACGACCGGCAGGGCGTCGGCAAGCGCTCGCGCGCGCGGCTCGCGCCGCAGTACACCGAGCGCTACGTCGCCGAGATCCTCGATCGCGCCGATCTCGCGCCGCTCGTCGACGAGCTGCCCGCCGAAGGCGCGGGCGCGCTGCTGTGCGTCGAGGCTCACCCCGAGGCCTGCCACCGGTCGCTGATCGCGCAGCGCCTCGCCGGCGAGCACGGCGTGCCCGTGAGCCACATCCGCCCGGACCGGCCGTAGCCAGACATCGGTCCGCGTCAGGTTGCCAAATAGGCCCGGCGGGTACCGTTCGCGCCATGAACGGCGGCATCTTCACGGTGATCTACCTCGTGATCGGGGCGTTCGTGGCCGCCGCCAACCGCTACTACGACCGCTTGGACGACATCGAGCGCGTCGCCTCGGCCGTCATCGCGATCCTCGCGTGGCCGCTCGTTCTCATCGGCGTGGACATCCGCATCACGTAGCACCTTGCCTACCACGCCTCCCGATCCGGTGCGTTTCACCGGGGGTGGCAGGGATCGCGGCCGTTAAAGGACGCCCAGCCCGACTCCCGGCCGGCCGACGCGGCGCGACCCGCTCGCTCGTTCTCTGATCGACGCAGTTCGTCAACCGCGCGGCGTGCTGCCGACTCGCATGCGCGGCCGTGAGCCCGGGTACCCCAGACGCATGGGAATCGTCAATCGCATCATCGAAGCCATCGTCACGATCGTCACCGCCCCGTTCCGGGCCATCGGCGCCCTGTTCGGGCGTCGCGGCTCCGGCTCACGCCGGGTCTGATCCGTGAGCACAATGCAGGACGGAGCGTCGGACGTCCCGCGCGAGCGCGACGCCGGCCCGGGCTACCCCGAAGAGGGCGAGCCCGGCAGCGGGATCGACCCGCGCGAGCATGCCGCGAACGAGGTCACGCCCGACGAGGACGGGCCGCAGACGACCACGGGACAGGACGGCGACCCGGGCCAGGCGACCGGCAACCCGCGCGCCGCCGGCGGCGACTGACCGGGTTAGGACTTCGGCGTGAGGATCCGGAAGCTCGCGCGCCGGGTGGCGGACGTTCCCGCGGTCCCGACGGCGACCGCGCGCAGCCGGTAGCGCCCGGGCTTCAGGCGCTTTGCGTTCAGCCGCCCGTGATATCCGAAGCTGTTGGCGCCCTGCTTGGCGCTGCGGGTGAGGCTCCCCGCCAGCGTCGCGTAGCGCGTGCAGCGCGGCGCCCTGGCGTTGGCCGGGGTGCGCTTCACGCACGTGCCCCCGACGCGCCGGCCCGACACCGCCCGCTCGACGCGGAATGTCAGCGCCGCCGCCTCGCTGACGGAGTAGGAGACCGTGCTCTTCTTCCCGGCGCGGAACCGGCGTGGCGAGAGCTTCAGCCCGGTCAGCGCCGGTCCGGAGCCCGGTGGCTCGGGCGTGACACCAACGGAGAGGTCGATCGTGTACGGACAGCCGGCTGCGGGCGCGTCGTTGACGGGAACGCTGAAGTAGTCGCCGAAGACGAGCGTGTAATGGGGCCCTGCGGCCACCGCGGTACCGACGCCGATGTCCCGCGCCGAGCTGAGGATGTTGCGGCAATGGCCCGAGCTGCTCATCCACGCCTCCATGGCGGCGCGGGCGTTGTCGTGCCCCGCGGCGATGTTCTCGCCGACGCCGAACGTGTAGCCCTGCGCGGCCGCGCGGCTGCCCGGGGTGCTGCCGTCCTGACCGGTGTGGGAGAAGTAGCCGTTGGCCGCCATGTCCTCGCTGTGCAGGCGCGAGGACGTGTCGAGCCGCGTGTCGCGACGCAGCGCCGGCAGGGCGTACGTGGCGCGGATCGCGTTGGTCAGGCAGAAGATCGCGTCGCTGACCTGCGACCGGTTTGCGTCGGTGGGCGACTTCGTCTCAGCGGCACACGCGGGTCGCGCCTGCGCGCTGCCGGGTGCGAGCAGGAGTACCGCGGTCGCAACCGCTCCGACTGCCAGTGCGCAACACCGTCTCACCCGATCGTCCTCGGCAACTTGCAACCGGCGCTTGAGCCGTCACGCGCAGATTCCTACGATGCGCGGCCGCGGTCCATGGCGATGCGTTCGCCGATCGCGACGGCGCAACAAGCAGACGTTCCAGAGTCATGCCGCCCCCGCGCGGGCGCGCAAATCGCGGCGGGATCGGTCGGAGATGTTCGATCGCCGCGCGGCGCAGGTGGCGCGATAAGGTCGCGGACATGGCCGAGACGACGAAGTTCCTCCTCCCCGAGGACGCGATCCCGACCCACTGGGTGAACCTCCTCCCCGACCTGCCCGGCGAGCCGCTGCCGCCGCTGAACCCGCAGACGATGGCGCCCGCAGGTCCGCCGGATCTCACGCCGATCTTCCCGATGGAGCTCATCGGCCAGGAGGTCTCGGGCGAGCCCGAGATCGAGATCCCCGAAGCGGTGCGCGACGTCTACCGGCTGTGGCGCCCGTCGCCGCTGTTCCGTGCGCGGCGCCTGGAGCGCGCGCTCGATACGCCGGCGCACATCTACTACAAGTACGAGGGCGTCTCGCCGGCCGGCTCGCACAAGCCCAACACCGCGGTGCCGCAGGCGTACGCCAACGCGCAGGCGGGCGTGAAGAAGCTCACGACCGAGACCGGCGCCGGGCAGTGGGGCTCGTCGCTGGCGTTCGCCTGCTCGCTGTTCGGCCTGGAGTGCGAGGTCTTCATGGTCGGCTCGAGCTATGACCAGAAGCCCTACCGGCGCTCGATGATGCAGACGTGGGGCGCGACGGTGCACCGCTCGCCGTCGACCCGCACGCAGTCGGGGACGGCCAACGCCGAGCACCCGACGGGTTCGCTCGGCATCGCGATCTCCGAGGCCGTCGAGGTCGCCGCGCAGGACCCGGACTCCAACTACGCGCTCGGCTCGGTGCTCAACCACGTGCTCCTGCACCAGACGATCATCGGCCAGGAGACGATCGCCCAGATGGAGATGGCGGGGGAGGAGCCCGACGTCATCGTCGGCTGCGTCGGCGGCGGCTCGAACTTCGCCGGGCTGACGTTCCCGTGGATGCGGCGCAAGCTGCGCGGCGGGGGCGTCGGCCCGCGCTTCGTCGCGGCCGAGCCCGCCGCCTGCCCGACGCTGACCCAGGGCGTCTACGCCTACGACTTCGGCGACACCGCCGGGCTGACCCCGCTGATGCCGATGTACACACTCGGCCACGGCTTCGTCCCGCCGCCGCTGCACGCCGGCGGGCTGCGCTACCACGGCGACGCGCCGATGGTCTGCGCGCTGCTGAAGGCCGGCATGCTCGAGGCGCGTGCGTACCGACAGAACGAGACGTTCGAGGCCGCGCTGCGCTTCGCGCGCAGCGAGGGGCTCATCCCGGCGCCCGAGCCGGCGCATGCGATCCGCGCGGCAATCGAGGAGGCGGAGGCGGCGAAGCAGGCCGGCGAGGAGCGCGTGATCCTCTTCGGGCTCTGCGGCCACGGGCACTTCGACCTCGCGGCGTACGACGCCTACCTCGCCGGGACGCTCGAGGATCCCGAGTTCTCCCGGTCCGATCTCGACGCCGCGCTCGCGGCGCTGCCGCAGGGTGCGCCGAGCGTCGCGTGATCGCCCGGATCTGGAGAGCCGTCGCCAGGACGGACGACGCCGACGTCTACGCGGACTACATCCGCGAAGCCGGGTTCGCCGTCTACGCGGCGACCGCGGGCAACCGCGGGGCGTGGATGCTGCGCCACGACTTCGGGGGGACGTGGCTGATCTGCGCGCCGTGACGGTCGCCGATCGGCCGGGGCTCTCGGACGAGGCGGTCGACATCCGCGAGCGTCTGGCCGCACGACAACCCCTACGGCGACGTGCAGAACCCGACCTGGCGCCCCTGTCGGTCGACCGCAACGCGGACGTCGGGAGTTACCGGGAGCACAACGTCTGGGTGCGTCCACCGGCCGGCTGAGACGCACGATCGTGCGCCGCTAACGTCCGGCGGCATGAATCAGCGAACACTCGCGGGCACCGGCGTGCATGTCAGCCCGCTGTGTCTCGGCGCGATGATGTTTGGGGCTTGGGGGGAGACCGACCACGACGAATGCGTGCGCATGATCCACCGCGCGCTGGATGCGGGGATCAACTTCATCGACACCGCCGATGTGTACGCTCGCGGCGAGTCGGAGGAGATCGTGGGCAAGGCGCTGGCCGGCGGGCGGCGCGACAACGTCGTGCTGGCCACGAAGTTCCACGGGACGATGGGCGACGATCCCAACGAGGCCGGCAACTCCCGGCGCTGGATCTTGCGCGAGGTCGAGGCGTCGCTACGGCGCCTGAACACGGACTGGATCGACCTCTACCAGGTGCACCGCTGGGATCCCTGGACCGACCACGAGGAGACGCTCCGCGCGCTGACCGATCTCGTGCGGCAGGGCAAGGTGCGCTATATCGGCTCGTCGACGTACCCGGCGGCGCAGATCGTCAAGGCCCAGTGGGTCGCGCGCGAGCGCGGCCTGCAGCGCTTCGTCTGCGAGCAGCCGCCGTACTCGATCCTCGCCCGCGAAATCGAGGCCGACGTCCTGCCGACGTGCCGCGAGATGGGGATGGGGGTCATCGCGTGGAGCCCGCTTGCCGGCGGCTGGCTGTCTGGGCGCTGGCGCGTTGGCGCCGATGACCTGACGTCCCGGCGCTCGGCGATGATCCCGCGGCGCTATGACCTGTCGATCCCGGCCAACCAGGCAAAGCTCGAAGCGGCCGACGCGCTCGGTCAGCTCGCCGACGACGCCGGGATGTCGCTCATCGACATCGCACTGGCCTTCGTCATCCGCCATCCCGCGGTGACGGCGGCGATCATCGGCCCGCGCACGATGCAGCAGCTCGAATCGCAGCTCGGTGCCGCCGGCGTCGAGCTCGACGCCGCGATGCTGGACCGCATCGACGAGATCGTCGCGCCCGGCACGACGATCAACCCCACCGACGCCGGCTGGACGAACCCCGCGCTCAGCGCCGAGGCGCGGCGCACGTAGCCGACGGCTGCGTAATTCCAACAGCATCGAGAGAGAGAGAGAGAGAGAGAGAGAGAGAGAGAGAGAGAAAAGAGAGAGAGAGAGAGAGAGAGAGAGAGACGGAGCGGTCGGCCGCCCGGGTCGTGTCGACTCAAGCCCTGTATGCGCAGCTTCAGTCGACACGATCGCCCGATCCGCGTCCCTTGTCGCTGCCGTTTGGCACCCGGCTCACGCCTCGAGCGTCTCGGCGACCTCCATCCAAGCGGCCTCGAGGCGCTCGCGCTCGGCCGCGGTGGCGTCGAGCTGCGCCTGCAGCTCGCCCAGACGCTCATGGTCGCTGGCGGCCGCCGCCATCGCGGCCTGCAGCTCGGCGTCGCGTTCGCCGAGCCGCTCCAGGGCGCGCTCCAGGCGCTGGATCTCCTTGCGCCCCGCGCGCGCCGCGCCGCCTGATCGCACGCGCGCCTGAGCGGCAGGAGCCGGCGCGAGCGCGCGCTGACCCGGGCGCGACGCGAGGTACTGGTCGATGCCGCCCGGCAGGTGGCGGATACCGCCGGCCGCGGTGAGCGCGTGGACGTTGTCGCAGACGCGCTCGACGAAGTAGCGATCGTGGCTGACGACGACGAGCGTGCCGGGCCAGCGGTCCAGCAGGTCCTCGAGTGCCGTGAGCGTCTCGATGTCGAAGTCGTTGGTGGGCTCGTCGAGCAGCAGGACGTTGGGCTCGCCCATCAGCAGGCGCATGAGCTGCAGCCGGCGCCGCTGGCCGCCGGACAGGTCGCGCACGGGCGTCCGGGCGAGGTCGCCGCGAAAGCCGAAGCGGTCGCAGAGCATGCTGGCGGTGATCTGCCGGCCGTCGCTCAGGGTGGCCAAGCGGCGCACCTCCTCGAGCGACTCGAGCACGTTGAGGTGCCCCGGGACCTCGACGCTGTCCTGCGACAGGTAGGCGAGCCGCACCGTCGTGCCGTGCTCGACTGTGCCGGACGCCGGCGCCAGCTCGCGGGCGAGGAGCCGCAGCAGCGTCGTCTTGCCCGAGCCGTTGACGCCCACGAGCCCGACGCGGTTGCCGGGGCCGAGCCGCCACGTGACGCCGCGCAGCAGCGGCTGGTCGCCGAAGCTCAGCGCGACGTCGACGGCATCGAGGACCTTGTCGCCGAGGCGCGCCGTCGCGAAGCGCAGAAGCTCCGCGCGGTCGCGCACGTCCGGCTCGTTGGCGATCAGCTCGTTCGCCGCGGCGATGCGGAACTTCGGCTTGGAGGTGCGCGCGGGCGGGCCGCGGCGCAGCCAGGCCAGCTCCTTGCGCAGGAGCTGCTGGCGGCGGTCCTCGCGCGCCGCCGCCTGGCGGTCGCGCTCCGCGCGGGCGAGGACGAACGCCGCGTAGCCACCGTCGTACTGGTGGATCGCCTCATCGGCGACCTCCCACGTCGCCGTGCACACCGCATCGAGAAACCAGCGGTCGTGGGTGACGACGAGCATCGTGCCGCGGCGCGCGGCAAGATGGCGCGCGAGCCAGTCGACGGCCTCGACGTCCAGGTGGTTGGTCGGCTCGTCGAGCAGCAGCAGCTCGGGGCCGACCAGCAGCAGTCGCGCGATCGCGATGCGCCGGCGCTCGCCGCCGGAGAGGTCGGCGATCGGCGTGTCCATGCCCTGCGGAAAATGCGACAGGGCTATGCCGCCGAGCAGGCCGTCGAGCACCGCGCGAAACGCGCTGTCGGCGGCCCATTCGTGCTCGACGCGGTCGCCGACGAGCGCGTCGCGAATCGTGCCGTGCTCACCCAGGTCATCGGATTGCGCCAGCAGCGCCAGCTCGACGTCGCGGCCGCGCGTGATGACACCGGCGTCGGGCTCATCGCTGCCGGCGATGAGGCGCAGCAGCGTCGACTTGCCGTCGCCGTTGCGCCCGACGATCCCGATGCGCTCGCCCGCGTCGATCCCGAGCGTGACGTCGCGCAGCACCGAACGGCTGCCGTAGCCCTTGCCGACGGCCTTGAGGCTGATGAGGTTGCGCGGCGCGGCCAACTCGTCAGCGCGGCCGCATGCCGTTGAGCAGTGCATCGATCGCGTCGGTCACGACGTCGCCGACCGGGGCGTCGTCGATCATGCCGCCGTTGGCCATCGCGGCGAGCCCCTGGAGCGTCGCGAACGCGACGATCGCGACCTGGCCGGGATCGCCGGGTGGCAGCTCGCCGCTCGCTTGCGCCTCGGCGAAGACGGCGAGCGCGATGGCGAACGCCCGGTCGGCCGACTCATGGACGCCGTCGGCGCCCGCGCGCTGCTTGCCGGCGAACATGAGCTCGAGCAGCGCGGCATGGCGCGTCGCGAACGTGATGTACGCCTGCGAGAGGGCGTGCAGACGTGCGTCGAACGACGGCCCGGCGTCCGCGACGGCGCGGCGCAGTTCGTTGCCGAGGCGCTCGAAGCCCGCTTCCGCCAGCGCGTCGAGCAGGGACTGCCGATCGGGGAAGTGCCGGCGCGGCGCGGCGTGGCTGACGCCGATCTCGCGGGCGAGCTCGCGCAGGGAGAGCGCCTGGGCGCCGCGCTGCGCCACGGTGCGCTCCGCCGCGCTGAGCAGCGCGGGACGCAGGTTGCCGTGGTGATAGGGCCGGGAGGACACGGCTGTAGCGTAGCTCAGAAATGTAGGCATTGACATCTTTGTTGTCAGCGCCTACATTATGGGCATGACATCTTTGAAATGGACCGCCGCCGACCTGCCCGACCTCGACGGACGCACCGCGGTCGTCACGGGCGCCAACAGCGGCCTGGGCCTCATCACCGCCCGGCAGCTCGCCGGCGCCGGGGCACACGTCGTGCTCGCCGTTCGTGACCCCGACAGGGGAGCGCAGGCAGCCGCCACGATCACCGGCAGCACCGAGGTGCGAGCGCTGGATCTCGCCAGCCTGGCGTCGATCGACGCGTTCGCCGACGCCTGGGAGGGCGAGCTCGACATCCTCGTCAACAACGCCGGCGTCATGGCCGTGCCCGAGCGGCGCACCGCCGACGGCTTCGAGCTGCAGATCGGCACGAACCACCTCGGCCACTTCGCGCTCACCAACCGCCTGCTGCGCTGGATCACCGACCGCGTCGTGACCGTCTCCTCCAACGGGCACCGGATCGGCAAGATCCGCCTCGACGACCTCAATTGGGAGCGCGGAAACTACGCGCCGTGGGCCGCGTACGGTCAGTCCAAGCTCGCGAACCTGCTGTTCACGCTCGAACTCCAGCGGCGCCTGGACGAGGTCGAGTCCGCAGTCCGCGCGCAGGCCGTGCACCCCGGCTACGCCGCGACGAACCTCCAAAGCCACACCGGCAGCGGGCTTCAGCACCGGTTCATGTCGGTCACCAACCGGCTGTTCGCCCAGAGCGACGAGATGGGCGCGCTGCCGACGCTCTACGCCGCGACGCAGAACCTGCCCGGCGCCGGCTACGTCGGCCCCGGCGGTTTTGCCGAGCAGCGCGGCCATCCGGCGCTCGTCAAGCGCAGCGCCGCCGCGCGGGACACCGACACCGCCCGCGAGCTGTGGACGCTCTCCGAGCAGCTGACCGGCGTGACGTTCCCGCTCGCGGGTGCGCGCGTGTAGATGGTTCGAGCGCGGCGGCCGGTCGAGAAGCCGCGATATACGCGGTGCTCAGCCGGTCGGTGGGCCGCCGAGAAACGCGGCGGAGACGAGGAGGTAGGCGGCGACGCCGCAGACCAGCAGCGCGAAGGCCCGTCCAAGCGTGCGTTGGGGCACGCGCGTCGCAGCCACGACGCCGGCGAGCGCGCCGACGACGCACGCGGAGGTCATCACCGTGGTGATCTCAAGGTCGAGGCTGCGTCCGGCGAGCAGGTGCACCCCGAATCCGATCAGCGAGGTCGCGGTGATGATCGCCAGCGAGGTGCCAATCGCGGTGCGCATCGTGAACGCCAGCGCGATCGCGAGCGTCGGCACGATCAGAAAGCCTCCGCCGACGCCGAAGAAGCCGGTGAGAAAGCCGACGAGTATGCCGGCGAGCACGTCGCGGGGCGGTCGCAGCGGCGGGCAGCTGCCGCCGCTCTCCCAGGTGCCGTCGGCGGGTTCGTCGTTGTCGGCCTTGCGCCACGTCGCGGCCGCGGCGGCGAGCATGATCAGCGCGAACGCCCCGAGCAGGGCGCTGCCACTGACCGCCTCGCCCGCGAAGGTGCCGGCAACAAGACCGGGCACGGCCGCGAGCGTGAACGAGCCGGCGTGGCGCCAGCACACCCTGCCCGCTCGCGCGTGGCCAAGACCGCCGGCGACCGCGCCTGCGGTGACGACGACCAGGGAGGCCGTCGTGGCTTCGGTCACGCTCTGGCCCAGCACGTAGACCAGGACCGGAACGGCGAGCACTGACCCCCCGCCGCCGAGCATGCCAATCGCGACGCCGATGGCCAGCCCGAACGGGATCGCGAGCAGCACCCCGCGTCAGGCCGCCGGCGTGTCGGTCGTGTCGATCGACCAGGCGTGGCGTTTCCAGAGGGGCACGCCGCCCTCGACGACGTGGATGACGTCACGGGCGCCGTAGCGCTGCAGCAGGCTGGCCCCGACGGCCGCGCGCTGACCGGACCCGCAGATCACGGCCACCGGCCGGTCGGGGTCGATGCCCTCGGGCAGCTCGCTGATGTCGTGGTAGGGCTCATGGGCCGAGCCGGGGATGTGCCCGGCGTCCCACTCGGCCTGCTCGCGCACATCGAGGACCTGCAGGTTGCACTGGTCGGCCTCCCAGCGGTCGTGTAGCTCCTCGACGGTGAGCCGGGCCAGGCGCTTGACTGGGCGCTTCTCTTCGCGCCAGGAGGTCATGCCACCGGCGAGGTATCCGGCGATCTGCGTGATCCCGACGGCGGCGGCCAGCATCACGGCCTGGCGGGCGTCCTCGTCGTCGCGACCGACGATCACCACCGGCTGCTGCGGGTCGGCCAGCCAGGCAAGCTTGGAGCCAAACCCGGCCCGCAGGGCGGTGAGGCAGACGGCGCCGGAGATGTGCGCCTCGTCGAACTGCAGCTCGGTGCGCACATCGATCACCAGCGCGCCGTCGCGCTGATGCGAGTCGACCTGGCGGGGGGCCAGCGGATGCGCCTCGATGCTCTCGCGCAGCAGCGGTCCGCGGTTGAGCGCGACGATGTTCTCGAAGTTCGGTGGCTGCGGCCCAAGCGAGGCCGTGGTCTGCGTGACGAACTGCTCCTCGTCGGTGATCGCGAGCAGCTCCTGGTGAGCGCGCTCGTAGCCGATCGTCGAGGACACCTTCATGTCCATCCCGGGCCCGCCGCACAGCGACCCCCCGAGATGGCCGGGCCACACCTCGCAGGATTCCGGCAGCGCCAGAACCCTCTCCCGCAGCGAGCGAAAGATGCCCTGCGCGCCTTCCTGCTTGTCGACCGCGAGGTCGGGGCGCGCGATGTCCCCCACGAACAGCGTGTCACCGCTCAGCACGGCCCACGGCTCCGGGCCACGCGCCGTGTCGACGAGCGTGAACGCGGTGTGCTCGGGACGGTGCCCGGGCGTGTGCACGGCGCGCACGCGGATCGCGCCAAGCTCGAGCTCCCAGCCATCGGCGAACGCCTCGTGTTCGTAGCCGGGGTCGGCGGCTTCGTGGATGTGGATCGTGGCGCCGGTCGCGGCGGCGAGGCGGCCGTGACCGGACACGTGGTCGGCGTGGTTGTGGGTCTCCAGAATGTGCTCGATGCTCACCGCGAAGTAGCGCGCCAAGCGCAGGTACTCGTCGATGTCGAGCTTCGGGTCGACGACGGCGGCGACACCGGCGTCCTCGTCGCCGATCAGGTAGCTGGCGCAGCCCAGGTCGTCATGGGTGATCTGGCGAAAGATCATGCGGTCCTCCGATCGAAGTGGGCGGGTGCAACCGACGGCGCAGACTCATCAGGCGTGCCCGAAGCGGACGTTCGGCAGAATCCGGTCCAGCGGCTTGGGCAGCCACCATGCCCACCTGCCCATCAGGCGCAGCAGCACCGGCACGAGCAGCAGACGTACCAGGGCAGCGTCGAGCAGGACGGCGATGCCGAGGATGACGCCCATCTCCTTGGGCGGCAGCGGCCCGCTGAGGGCGAACGTGAAGAACACCGCGACCATGACCGCCGCGGCGGCGAAGACGACGCGGCCGGAGTGCGCGACAGCGCCGATCATCGCCTCCTTGGGGTCGTGCGCGCGGTCCCAGTGCTCCTTGGCGGATGACAGCAAAAAGACGCTGTAGTCCATCGAGATCGCGAACACCATCGCGAAGAAGAACACCGGCGCCCACGCATCAAGAAACCCCTGCGACTCAAAGCCCAGCAGACCGGACAGATGGCCCTGCTGGAAGATGAGCTGCGCGATCCCGAACGCGGCACCGGTCGCCAGCAGATTCGTGAGCACGGCAGCTGCAGCCAGCAGCGGTGCCTGCAGCGCGACGAGCAGCAGCAAGAAGCCGAGCGCGAGCACGACGCCGATGACGAGCGGGGTCTTGGCCGACAGCGCCGCCTCGAGGTCATGGTTCTCGGCGACGGCGCCCCCGACGAGCGAGCCCGGAGGCAGCGTCTCGCGGAGGCGATCGATGGTCGCGCCCAGTGGCTTGCCCGATGGGTCGCCGGTCGGGATCGCCAGGATCATGCTCCACCCCTGATCGCCGGCTGATGGTCCGACGACCCGCGCGATCCCGCGCTCGCCTGTCAGCTTGGCCGCGACCGCCCAGGGGTTGGTCGTGGCGGGCGTGAGGATCTGCAGCGCGCCGGGTGCGCCGGTTCCGAACGCCTGCTGGACCTGGTCGTAGCCGGTCCGCGAGCTGTCGCCGGCGGGGACGACCTTGATCGACGGCATCCCGGTCTGCAGGTTCAGCACGGGGATCGCGAGGGCGAGCAAGGCCACGACGGCGAACGCGCCGTAGGCGACCGGGCGCTTCCACAGGCGCTCACCCCAGGCCGCGAACCGTGCCGAGCGATGCTCACCGGAGCGCGCCCACGGCAAGCGGCCCCTGTCCACGCGCGGCCCGAGCTTGGCCAGCACCGCCGGCAGCAGCGTCAGCGTCGCCGCCAGGATGAAGATGACCGCGAGCATGATCCCCAGCGCCATCGAGCGAAACGCGGGGCTTGGGACGAGCATCACCGCGGTCAGCGAGATCAGCACCGTCACCCCGGAGAACAGCACCGCCTTGCCGGCGGTGTCCATCGTCTCGGCGACCGCCTCCTCGGCTGAGAGCTCGGATCCGAAGAACGATGCCCGAAAGCGCATGACGAGAAACAGCGCGTAGTCGATGCCCAGCGCGAGCGCGAACATGAGCGCGAAGTTCATCGCCCAGATCGAGATGTCCAGCAGCTGCGTGCCGATGTACAGGGACCCGGCGGACGCGACGAGGCCGAGGATGGTGAGCATCAGCGGCAGCCCGGCGGCGACCAGCGACCCGAACGCCAGGACGAGGATGATCATCGTGACGGGCCACGAGATGAGCTCGCTCTTGAGCATCGCCGCGCGGTTGGCCTCGTTGAAGTCAGACCACATCCCCGACGCCCCGGTCAGCGAGACCTGCACCCCGTCGCTGCCGTGCAGCTCGGTCTTGAGTTCGTCGGCGGCGCGGACCATCTCATTCGGGTTCGCCGCCGCGCCGGCCTGGATGACGGCGGTGTGACCGTCGCGCGAGATCGACTGACCAGGCTGCGGCGCGATCACGCTCACAACGCGCCGGTCGGCCCGCAGCGTGCGCTGCGCCGACGCGATCGTCCGCTGAAACGCAGGGTCGGAGACCGTCTTGGTCGGCGAATGCACAACCACCTGCAACGCGCCGGAGGACAGGCCCTGGAAGTTGCGGTCGACGAGCTCGCGGGCCTTGACCGACTCAGAGCCCGTGGCCTCCCAACCGGCTCCAGACAGGGCATGCTCGACCTTCGGTGCGAGCGCGCCGAGCGCGACGGCGACGACCACCCAGGCGAGCACGACGACGCGGACGTGGGTGGCGGTGTAGCGGCCCAGACGGCCGATCGGTCCGACCGAGCTCATCAGGCCTCCTGGAGCGAGGCGCGCAGCCGAGAACACGCGTCAGCACGACCGAGACCGGACGCGTGCCGGCAGGCACGGTTCATGCCGTACCGCCGCCGAGGATGCCCTCGCGCTCGGCGAGCTGGTCGCGCAGGCCTCCGCACACCTGCTCGCACAATGCGAACACGGTGTCGTCAGCGATCGCGTAGCGCACGCTGGTGCCCTCCTTCACGCGGCTGACGATGCCCGCCTGGTGTAGGACACCGAGGTGCTTGGAGACGTTCTGCTGCGAGGCGCCGAGCGCCTCGACAAGCTCGCCGACCGTCGCTGAGCCATCACGCAACCGGTCCAGCAGCCTGATGCGCATCGGCTCACCGATCACGCGAAAGCGCTGCGCGATCAGCTCCGCCAACGGCTCCGGAAGTGGGTGCGGAACATCCATCTCCACCACTCTACCCCCGACCAGTTGTATTTATTCCAGCCCATCACCGGTCGCTCGGCGACGGCTACCGGCTCGTCCTGGATTTCGCCACGTTCACGCTGAGTCCAACGGAGCCGGCGTTCACGCGGTTCTCACCACCGCGATTCCTGCGTCCGTCACGGTAGGCGCCCACAGCAAGCTCCGGCGGTGGCGCCGGCCGGGCCGAAGGGGCCTAGCGCTGCACGCGGATGTCGGCGGACTTCGGATCGCCGCTGCGATCGGCATCCGCGGCGGTCACGGTGAGCCGGTACTGGGCCGGCTTGCTCATGCCCCTCGACCCGAGCGCGAGGCGGTTGGTCCCCTTGCGGCCGTCGCGTTGCACCGTGCGCAGCGCGCCCGACAGGCGCCGGCACGGCTTGCGCTTGCGGTTGGAGCTCGTGATCGCGCGGCACTTCCTGCCGACCTTGCGCCCCCCGGCGAGGCGATGGAGCCTCGCCGTCACCGTGGCCGGGCGGTTCAGCGTGAACGTAAAACGCGCCTTGCTGCGCAGCCGGATGGTGCGCTTGACGGGGCGCAGCGCGCTCACGACGGGCGCGGGCCGCGGTCGCCTGAGCACGTCGAGCAGGCTGCCCGCCATGCCCAGCGCGCCCTGCGCGTTGGGGTGCAGCGGCGCCGCAAGCGACGTCGGCACGACGCCCTCGACCCACTTGACCCCGATGCCCTGGCACATGTCGTGGCCGACCGAGTCCGGATAGGTGTCGGCGAACTCGGCGTCGTTGGCCTCGGCCTGCTCCTTCAACATCGCGTTGAGGTCGACGATCACGCCGTTGACGTAGGCCACGTCGTCGGGGCTGAGGGCGACGAGCGGCCAGCAGTTCGTGCCGTCGCTGGGCACGATGCTCGGGTAGCCGACGACGACGATCCGTGCGAGCGGCGAGCGCTCGTGGATCGCCACCAGCGCGCCGGCGATGCTCGGCGCCACGCTCTGGACCGCGCGCTGCATCGAGTCGCTGCCACCCGGCGCGAAGAACTCGCGGCACGTCGCGCCCGCCGGCGAGAGCAGGCCCGTGCTGAAGCAGCGGTTGAACAGCGGGCCGAGGCCGATGTCGTTGTAGCCGATGCCGAGGGTCACGAGCTCGACGTCGTCGCGCAGGGCGGAGAACTGCGGCACCTCGTTGGAGGGCAGCCCGCCGACGCTGCTCGGCGGCGTGGTCATGTTGTTGACCACCGCACCGGAGCAGCTCGCGTCACGGTACGTGGCGATCTGAAGCGAGCGCGCGACGATCGCCGGATAGTTGTTGGTCGAGCGCTGGCAGCGCAGCGTGTCGCCCGCCGGGCTGGGGACGAACGGGACGGCCGTGTACGAGTCGCCGAGGGCCGCGTACGAGCGCGGATCGGCGGCCCGCGCGCTCGCGGCCGCCAGCAGCACCAGTACGAGCGCCGCCGCAGCTACCTTGCGAAGTCCGGACGGCGAGATTGGCTCCTCCATGAGATTGATACATCCATCGGCACGAAAGTTGATCTTCAGGAATAGCGCAACTCGTCGATACTGCCGCATGGCCCTCTTGGCGCGCTGGCGCATCGCTGTGCCCGCGACGTTCGCCGCGCTCTTGTGCAGCGCGGCGACCGCCGCCGCCGCTGACCCTCCGAGCCTCGTCGCCGACACCTCCCAGCCCGGGGTCGTCAACCTCGTCTACTTCGGTGTGCCCGGCTCGCGCGTGTACTTCGACGAGCGAGTGGGCGACAGCGTCAAGCGCCTCGGCAGCGCCCAGATCGGCCAGTACGGCGGCGTCGTGCTCCCGCACGCCACGATCTGGCGCTGCGACCGGCTCGTGCGCCGCTTCGAGGCCACCGGCGTCGCGCCCAACGGCGCGCGCTCGCGCGGCGCGTTCGACGTCCGCACCGGGTCGTGCTCCAACCGCCTCGAGCTCGTCGCCCCGCGCCGGGTGGCGCCGGGGGGGACGGCGCGCATCCGCGTCCGCGATCGCTGGCAGATCGGCGGCATCAAGCCGAAGCTCTGCATCGCGCGGCCGCGCGCCAAGCTCGCGTGCCGCGTGCTGAAGCTCGACCGCGGGACGCCCGCCAGCGGGCGTCGCTTCCGCGCGACCCACAATGGCCTGTGGCGGATCGAGCTGCGCGTCGGCAACCGGCGGATTCGCACGCACGTCGGCGTCGGCGCCACGAAGGTCCCGCGGCCGCCGCCCGTCGTGCTCGCCACCGGCGACTCGACGATGCAGGGCATCGACAGCTTCCTCACCGATCGTCTCGCCGCCGAGGCCGACGTCCTCAGCAAGCTCTACATCGGCACGTCGATCAGCCGGACCGGCGCGTGGGTGCACCGCGCGGCCAGCCAGGCCGCCAAGCTGCGCCCCGCCAAGACCGTCGTCTCGCTCGGCGCCAACGACGACTCCGACATGCAAGCGCTCGACGGCAGCACCGTCAGGTGCTGCGATGCGCTATGGAGCGCCGAGTACGCGCGGCGCGCGCGCACGATGATGAAGTCCTACCTGCGCCGCGGGAAAGGACGCGTCGTCTGGGCGACGCTGCCCGCGACGCGCGACCTGCTGCGCACGGCGATCGGCGTCGTCATCAATCGCTCGATCCGCAAGGCCGCTGACGGCCTGCGGGGCGTCACCATCCTGCCGTTCGATCTCATCTTCACGCCGTTCGGCTACCGCGAGGACATGCGCTGGCGCGGCCAGACCGTCCGCGTGCGCGCGCCCGACGGCATCCACCTCAGCGCCGCCGGGACGGCGATCGCGGCCGAGGTCATCGAGGCGGCGCTCGACGATCTCTGAGGCGCGGTTGCAACACTCAGCGCGGTGGCCTCCAGGCTCGCGATCGCCGCGCAGCGCGCGGAATCGGTAACACAATGCGTCCCATCGGGCGGCGGCGGAGGGGCGTGGTTCACAACGACGACATAGTGGACGTTCTGAACCACACCCCCGCCGGACCGGCCGACCACGCCGGGACCCCGTCCCCTTCGTATCCCTATCGATGCCGTTCAGCGCGGCCCGACGACCGCGTCGACCGCGCGCTCAGGCGCCATCAGCCCGCGATGTCGAGCGGCCGCCCGAGGAACGCCTCGAGCGCGAGCCACGCGGCCTCGTGGGCGAGCGGGCCGAGGCGGAGCGTCATGCCGGCTTCGGGGCCGGGGCGGACGCTGGCCACGAGCCCGGCCTCCGCGAGTCGCTGCATCTGATGCTCGGCGCGCTTCGCGCCCGTCTTGCCGTGGTAGTGCGCGTCGATCCCGAACGCCCCGCCCTCCACGGGCCAGATCGACAGTTGGTCGGGCGCCCACGTCGGGCCGGTCTCGGCCGGCAGCGGCGTGTAGCGCACGATGTCCTTGCCGACGTCGCGCTCGTGCAGGTTGGAGCGCGCCGACCACGCGCGCTCATCCACGGATGGGGCGGCGGCGGGCGCTTTGTCGGGCTTTCGTCGGCGCATCGGCATGTGCCGCCCCATCGGCAGCGGCGGCAACGTGCATCATGCCGGGCGATCGCCGTGGACGGGCTGGCTATCGTCCGCGCGGTGAGCCCGCAGTCGCTCGAGTTTCGCCCATACGCCCCCGACGAGGAGCCCGCCGCGGCGCTCGTCCAGGGCATGCGCGACGAGATCGCGGCGCTCTACGCGGGTCTCGCGCTCGACGGTCCCGACATGCCGAAGGCGGGCCCGCGCGAGCTCGCGCCACCCGACGGCGCGTTCGTCGTCGGCTTCCAGGACGGCGCCCCGATCTGCTGCGGCGGGCTGAAGCGCCTGCCCGACGGGGCGTGCGAGATCAAGAAGATGTTCGTCGTCGAGGCCGCGCGCGAGCGCGGGGTGGCCCGCGCGCTGCTCGGCGAGCTCGAGCGGATCGCGTGCGCGCTCGGCTACGCCGTCGTCCGGCTGGACACCGGTCCGCGCCAGCCGCACGCGCAGGGGATGTACGAGCGGGCCGGCTACCGCCCGATCGAGAACTTCAACGCCAACCCCGTCGCGACGTTCTTCGGCGAGAAGCGGCTCGCCGAGGAACCGGCCGGCGCGCCCTGACAGGTACGTTGTCAGGCATGACATACGTCATCGTCGGAAGCTGCATCAAGGACGACGCCTGCATCGAGGTCTGCCCGGTGGACTGCATCCACCCCAAGCCCGGGGCGCCGGACTTCGAGTCGGCCGAGCAGCTGTATATCGATCCCGAGGTCTGCATCGACTGCGACGCGTGCGTCGAGGCGTGCCCCGTCGACGCGATCTACGCCGAGGCGCAGCTGCCCGACAAGTACGACTACGCGGTCGAGCTGAACGGCGAGTTCTTCGCCGAGGCCAGCACCGCCGAGCGCACCGCGGTCTGATGGCCAGGACGCTCCCGCGCGTGGCCATCGTCGGCGCCGGGCCCGCCGGCGCCTTCGCCGCGAGCTGCCTGCTGCGCACCTACGGCGACGTCGAGATCGACCTGTTCGAGCGCCTGCCCACGCCGTGGGGCCTGCTGCGCGGCGGCGTCGCGCCCGACCACCAGGAGATCAAGCGCCTCGAGGACACGTTCGACCGCCAGACGCTCAAGCGCGGCTGCCGCTTCCTCGGCAACGTGGAGGTCGGCCGCGACGTCACGCACGGCGAGCTCATGCGCCACTACACGGCGGTGATCTACGCCACCGGCGCGCAGACCGACAAGAGCCTCGGGATCCCCGGCGAGGCGCTGCCCGGCAGCTGGGCGGCGACGGAGTTCGTCGCCTGGTACAACGGCCACCCGGACTACCGCGAGCTGCCGTTCGACCTGTCGGCGCGGCGCGCGGTCGTCATCGGCAACGGCAACGTCGCCGCCGACGTCGTGCGCATCCTGACGCTGAGCCCGACCGAGCTCGAGCGCACGGACATCGCCGATCATGCGCTGGAGGTGCTGCGCGACAGCGCGATCGAGGAGGTCGTCGTGCTCGGCCGCCGCGGACCCGCGCAGGCGGCCTTCACGAGCGCGGAGGTGCGCGAGCTCGGGCACCTGGAGGGCGTCGACCTGCGCGTCGACCCCGCCGACGTCGCGCTCGACGACGTCTCGCGCGACTGGCTGGCCGAGCACGGCACGTTCACCGCGCGTAAGAACGTCCAGCTCCTGCAGGAGTTCGCGGCACGGCCGGCGCGCAACGATGCCGGGCGGCGCATCGAGCTGCGCTTCCTCACCTCGCCGGTCGAGATCCGCGGCGAGCAGCGCGTCGAGGCGGTCACGGTCGGGCGCAACGGGATCGTCCGTGGCGACGACGGGATGCTGCGCGCCCGCGCGCTGGACGGCGACCCCGAGACGATCGCGTGCGGCCTCGTCCTGCGGTCGGTCGGTTACCGCGCCGTGCCGCTGCCCGGCGTCCCGTTCGACGAGCGCCACTTCGTGCTGCCCAACGCCAGCGGCCGCGTGCTGACGCCCGACGGCGACCCGCTGCCGGGCGTCTACGCCGTCGGCTGGATCAAGCGCGGCCCGACCGGGATCCTCGGCACGAACAAGCGCGACGCCGAGGAGACGGTGACCTGCCTCGCGGAGGACCTGCGCGGCGGGGTGCTGCCCGCGCCCGAGCAGCCCGGCGCGGCGCAGATCGACGCGCTGCTCGCCGAGCGCGCGCCCGGCCTCGTCACCGTCGACGGCTGGCGGGCGATCAGCCGCCACGAGCTCGAGCGCGGCCGCAGCCAGCGCCGCCCGCGCGTGAAGCTCGCCTCCCGCGACGAGCTGCTCGAGACCGCCGCCGGTTCGTAGCCGGCCGCCCCGCGAGGGGGACCCGCCTTGCGCCTCAAGGTGTTTGTGAGCGGGCCCCGCGAGCTCTGAGGATGCGCCTTGTCAGCCCAGGGCACACAACGGAGGGTCGCGGTCATGCGTCAGTACGTCACCAAGCCGTCTCCCGCCATGATCGTCGCCTGCCTGGCGCTGTTCGTCGGGATGAGCGGCGCGTCGTACGCGGCAGGGAAGATCGGTGCAAACCAGATCAAGAACAACGCCGCGGGCAGCAAACACGTCAAGAACGGCGAGATCAAGCGCGCCGACGTCCGCGCCAACGCGATCAACAGCGCGAAGGTCCAGGACGGGACGCTTGGCGGCGCAGACGTCGCCAACGAGAGCCTCACCGGCGACGACGTCGCCGACGGCTCCATCCGGGGCCTCGACGTCGCCGACTAGGAACCTCGGCGGTGGGTGCGGCCAGGGCGGTTGCGTCCATTGCTGGAACCTTTCGCGCCGCGCGCCGCGTCACTGCCTGCACAGCGCAGTTCTGACCGCAGGCAAGGAAAGCGAGGCGCACCATGTCTCTCCGTCGCATCACGCGGCTGGCGCTCGCCGCCGGCACGCTCGTCACCACCGGCTGCGGCCCGCTCGGCTCGCAGATCGGCTCGGACCGCTGCGAGCTGCGCCTCGCGCCCGGCGAGATCCCCTCGGTCGACAAGGTCCTGCCGCCGCGCGACGAGTGCCCCGACCTGTACAAGGGCCGTCCCGGCGCCCCGCCGGTCAGCCTGCCACCCGTGAGCCCCGGCTCGCCACCGGATCGCAAGAACCCCTACGACGAGAACCCGTGCTCGCACCCGGCGTCGCAGAACGGGTTTCCGTGCTACGACGACCCGTCGGGCCCGGTCTACGTGCCTCCGGTCCCGGAGTACGTCCCGCCCGTCAAGCGCTGACCGCCGCGGCCGGGCGCCCGCGCCGTCGTCACGACGCGCTCACGGCGCTCGCGGTCGAGACGGACGATCGCCCCGCATAGCGGGGTCGATCACCGGCTCGACGTCCGGGTCACGCCGTCCGGGCGCCGGCCACCGTCCTCGTTCAGTCGGCCTTGGAGCAGTTTTTCAGGTCGACCTTCGCCTCGTTGCCGCGGTCCACGATGACCTCGGCGCGCTGCAGGACCGTGCCGTCGGGCTTCTCGCACGTGAGGACCCACGGCTCGCGGCGGCCCGGCACGGTCGTCGAGCCCTCCGAGTTCAAGCGCGTCACCGTCAGCGTGTAGTCGTCGCTCACCGTGGCATAGCGCACGACCGTCGCCCGGTAGGTGCCAACCGGCGGAGCGATCACGTCGATGCGCTCGAAGACGCCCGCGATGTTGCCCGAGGATCCCGGCGCCGTGCTGCTGCCCGTGCCGATCGGGTCGCACTGCGTCTCGCTGACGACGCGGCACAGTTGCAGGTCGTAGTCCTCGGCCTGCAGATCCCATGTGAGGTCGACCGTTGCGCGCTGCGTGCCGTCCGATGCGCCGACGGTGAACTCGTGCACCGTCTGGACCGCGTCGCCCTGGACGTCGGCCGATGACGGGTTGACCTGGCCGTCGCCCTTGAACGTCTGCTTGGTCTCGGTGATCTCGCCGGGCACCTCGCGCTCCTTGAGCAGGAACGGGCGCGTCGACGGGTTGACGTGCCAGTCGAACCTCCCGCTGTTTCCAACGGTGAGCGTCGTGTCGAGATGGTCGGCGACTTCGAACGGCTGGGCCATGTCGAGGCAGCGCGCCTCGCTCGTCGCTGGGACGTTGAGCAGCGGCAGCGGGATCTCGGTGCGGCAGAACGGCGAGCCCCAGCTCGGGGTCGTGAAGTCCTTGCGCAGCCGCAGCACGCGCCCGGCCTTCGCCTTGCCGCTGATGACGGCGTGGTCGGGGGTGTTGGCCGCCGCCTCGCCGGCGAGCAGCAACGCCTCGCGCAGCCCGCCGCCGCCGTTGGCGGCCGGCGTGTCGCCGGTCCACTCCTTCACGAAACCCGTCTCGTAGGGCATGTGGAACTCGCCGTCGGCCGGGCCGATCTCGATCGTGTAGCCGTAGGCGCCCTGCGCGGCGTAGTTCCAGTCCTCCGTCGTTCCGGCGGTGTCGTACAGCTCGAAGCCGTACTGGGACTCGTAGCCCGTCGCCTTGCCCATCGCGTCGCCGATCTCCTTCAGGCGCGGCTCGTCGGGCGCCGTGCCGCCGGTCGACGTGCCCGGCGGGCGCAGGACGAGCGCCGCAACGTTGTGGATCGTGATGATCGTCGTGATCTGGCGCTGCTGGGAGTATTCGTGCACCGCCGTCGTCTCGGGCTCCGACCACGGGCTTGGCCCGCGGTAGCTCTGGCTCGTGACGTCGCCGTCGGATCCGGGCCCGCCCCAGAACTGGCCGTAGTTGCGGTTCGGGTCGACGCCGTGCTGGATCTCGCACGGGGTCCGCGGGTCGGGGACCTGGCCGGCGCAGTTCTTGCGCCGGTAGCTGAAGATCCCGCCGGGGGGCGCGATGCCCTCGGTGAGGTAGAGGTCGAAGTCGCACGGCGGGTCGCCGGTGGCGACGCAGGTGCGCAGCTGCTCGCAGGCCACCGTCGGCGCGGGCAGCGACGGGCTGCCTGCGCACGGGTCGCCGAGGTTCGGGTCGACGCCCACGCCCGCGTGGTCGCCGCCGCCGCCGAGCACGTCGGCCGGGTCTGCGGGGAAGCCGCGCGAGGCGACGAAGCCGTCGGGGTTGATGAGCGGCACGACGACGACACGCGCCTTCGTCAGCAGCTCGGTGATCCGCGTGTTGGAGCCGTAGCCCTTGGCGAGCATGATCGCGAACTCCATCGCGGCCTCGGCCGAGGGCCACTCGCGCGCGTGGTGCAGCGCGACGACGAGATAGACCGGGCGGCCGTCCTCCGCGGAGGCGTGCACGTCCTTGGCGATCTCGACGCCCTCGAGCTCACGGCCCTGGTAGGAGCGGCCCGGGAGCTTCATCTGCTTGACGATGCTCGGGTACGTGGCCGCGAGCTCCTTCATGTCGCTCTGGTAGTCGGTCAGCACGCGATAGGTCGTGCGCCCGCTCGGCGGGACCGGGACGCTGCTCCCGCCCTTCGCGGCGCGCATGCCGTAGCTGGCGTCGGCCGCCTCACTGCGGCGAAAGTGGTCAGCGAGGTCGGCGATCTTCGTCTGGACGTCGTCGAAGCCGGCGTCCTCGAGCAGCTTTCGCTGGGCGTCGTCGGCGACGATGACGTCGGCGCGGCCGTTGCGCACGTTGTGCGTGAGGTCGAGTCCGAGGCCGGAGATCTTCTCGAGGTCGGCGGAGGACTCGTAGGCGACGCTCACGAGCTGCGGCGGCGCGGCCGCGGGCGGCGCGGCGACTCCGGCGAACGCGATCGACAGGCTGGCGCTGTGGTCCTGCCCGGCGACGCGGCAGGCCTGGATCGTCACGGCGTCGCCGGCCTTGACCCAGCTCTGCGCGAGCTCGCGCGGGCCGGCCGACAGCGAGCCGGCGAGGCGCCGGTTCTTGGAGTCGAAGAGGCCGAGGTCCCAGTCCGAGCCGGCGTCGGCGCTCAGGGTGACCGTGACGAAGCCGCGCCCGGGCGCGGTCCACGTGCGCCTGCCGACGCCGCTGGACGCCGCGGCCGGGCGGTCGCAGCGGACGTCGCTGAGCGCGCCGGCGGTGATCGTCTGCTGCTGCGTCGGCGCGAAGCTCGGCGCGGCCGGAGCCTGCGCGGCGGCGCGATCGGCGCTGCACAGCAACGCCGCGGCCAGCGCGGCGAGGATTGCGGCGAGGCCGCCGAATCGGTCCATCCCTGAGACGTGTGAAGTAGCCATCTTGGTGTTCAACGCACCGGAGCCAAGAATCTTGCGCGTTCATCGGGTGCAGCCGCCCGGTGTCGCCGCTGCCTCAGCTGCCGCGCACCGTCTTGGCATACGACGCTGGGACGGCGCGGACCCAGGCGCGGATGAACCTGCGCGGCACGTCTTCGGGGAGCTGCCCCGGCCACTTCTTCGTCAGCTTCGCGTTGCTCGCCGTTCGTATGAGCGGCGGCCTGCTCTCCGGCTTGACCGCAGAGCGGCCGGCCTCGGGGATGCTCGCTGCGTACCACCCTCCTGCGCCTCCGTGCTGTCGCTCGGCAGCCGGCTGCGAACCGATCTCCTCGAGCATGCGATCGAACTCGAGGCCTGGCATCGTCGACTTGAAGTCCTTGCGCGTGTACTTCATTGCCCGATTGCGCTTCGAGCGCTCGGTCTCGTTGACGGTGGCCATCTCCAGCCACTTCCTCCAGTTCTTGAGCTCGGCCTTGGACCAGGAAGCCGGGTCGTCGTCATCGCCGAGCTGTGCATAGCCCTTCTTCTCAGTTGGCCTGCGCTTCCGCCCGGCCTCGGCCAGCTCCTGCGGGCTGGCCTTGACGATCGCGTCGAACTTGGCCTTGTCCTTGCGCTCGAGGTATGCCTTGAACTCCGAGGGGGTGACGTAGCGACTCCCGAACCACGGCGTTGCGTGATGGACTGCCTCGTCGACGAACGCGACGTATCCCAACGCCTCCACGGTCCCAGCACTGTCGATCCTGGTCGGATCTCCGAGCGCCGCGCGGGTCTTGGTGAGGTCCGTGGTGAACTCCTCGGGCAGGGTGCCCTTCGTCGCGCCGGCGCCGTAGATCAGTGCGTCGTGCACGTCGGACCTCGGCGGGTTGAGCACATACTCCGGGCCGCGCAGCCTCTGGCCCGGGACGTGGTAGTTGAGGTTGACGAACAGGCTCTCGCCCTGCGTGTCCTTGTGGAACCCCGCCATGTCCTTGGGGCGCGCGCGGATGTAATGCAACTCGACGAGGATCTTCCACTCGCGGTTTGGGAGCCCGGCGAGCCGCAGGTACTCGAACTGCTCCGCGTCGAGCATCGTCTTCAGCGTGTTCTCGACCACCATCGGGCCCAGCCCGGCCGCCTTGACCTGCTCACCGATCCTCGCGCCGATCTTGGCGCCGGTGGGGTCCTTGTCGAGACTGACGAACACCGCCGGCGCAAACGGATTTCGGCCACCGAGCACGAGCCGGTCGTAGAGGCCTTGGATGTCCGCTTTGCGTTGTTGCCCGTCCTCCGACGGCATGTAGCTCGTGTCGGCGCTGGAGAGCCGATCGATCAGGACGCCACCAAGCTTGAGCTCGGTGGGACGCTGATCCTCGTGGCTCCATTTTTGGCCGATGAGCGCCTCGAGCCCGTCGACGAGTTGCGTCTGGACGTCGATCGCCTGCCCCTCTCCGACCTTGGGCGTGGCGAGCTTCGTCAGCAGCGCTTCGGACTCCTTGCTGCGCTGGATGACGCGTGAGCGCTGCCCTGCGAGCACGCGGGCGACCACCGCGTTGCCCGCCGACCGTTGCAGGTGCGGGACCTCGCTCGGACCCAAGCGATCGGCCGGTCGCGACCCCGCACGGTCGACGAAAGCGCCGGCGTCGATCGCAGGTGCTTTGCTGCTGGGGGCTCGCGGCGCGCGTGCCACCCGATCGGAATTGCCGTACTGGGTACGCAATCGCCCTCCAGGTCCGCCCGAGTATGGCACGCATCTCGGGCGAAATCGGGCGAAGTATCTGCCCGGAGGGGCACGCTCGCGGTGACGCAAGCGGGGCTGTCGCGCGCTCCGCCCCGGCGGCAATCGCCGACGCGACGTCCGGTGAGTGTGCGCGAGTGAGGACATCGGGCGGTGATGCCCCGATGACATCGTGGCGGAACGCAGAGCCTGGGCGGCGGCCGGCCCGACAAGGTCGGCTGGGCTGAGGACGACGCACTCACAGGACGTCCACCTGTGCCGACCCGACGCGTTCCTGGCCCGCCTCGCCAGCCGCAAACCGCACCTGCTACCCGCGGCATGACCCAACGAGCCAACGGGCGGGTCGACTAGTACGTCGCGATCAGGCGGCAGGGGCCGCCGGAGCCGTCCTCCCACGGGATCACGCCAACCACGACGTTGGCGCCGCGGGGCGGGATCTTCGACAGGTTCGCGACGTTCTCCAGCCCGTAGCGGTCGGCGCCCAGCAGCCGCTTGTGCACGGCGAAGGTGGACGACGCGCCGATGTCCAGGCTCAGCGTGTCAACACCTATGCCGGTGATGCGACGCGTCGTGAGCAGGACATCGAGCGCCTCGCGTCCAAAGCCCGGGAAGTGGAACTTGCCGTCTGATCCGACGTTCTTGAATGCGGTCGGGTCGCCCAGCCGCCTTTCCCAGCCGGAGTACACGAAGACGATCGCGCCGCGGGGGATCTGGCCATAGCGGCGCTCAAAGCGGCGCAGGTCGGACGGCTCGACCATTGCGTCGGGATCACGCGCCGCGCGCGAGGAAATGTCGATCACGGCAGCGGGGGCGAACAGCTCCGCCGGGCGCAGTTGCGGGACCAGGCGGCCGTCGGCGACGAAGTGGCCGGGAGCATCCATGTGCGTGCCGGAGTGCTCGCCGAACGTCCACTGCTGGGCGTAGAAGCCATCACCGGCAACGGTGACGAGCGTTCGTCGGGCCGGCGCGTCACCGGTGTAGACCGGGAAACCGCTGCGAAAGACGTGCGTGAGGTCTTGGTAGCGGCGCGCACCCCGCCGCCGCGGCTGGTGGGCCGCCGCGCCGGTCGGGACCAGCGCGGCGAGCGCGGCGACTGCGCTACCGGCCAGCACCGTCCGGCGGCTGATCATCCCGGTGGCCGGCACTCCCTCGGCGTCGATCGCTTCGCGAACCACCTCGACGGTACCTGGCAGACACATCACAGACCCCCTTCGTTCTTGCCGAAGCGGAGGCTAACGCGCCACCGGTCCCGGCGCCAGCACCAACGCTCGGTCTCTGCGCGCTGGCGCAATGGCTCCGTGTGCTGACGACCGTCCGGCAGAGCTGTCGGTCCGCGGCGCCGCAGTCAGATCCGTCCGACGACCTTGCGCTCTCGCGGTCATCGCAACAGCGGCATGTTGAGCGGGTCTCTGCTCGTTGCCGGCTCGCGCAGGCCGTGGAAGACCCCGCTGGCGCGCGTATCCCGGTGTGCGATAATCAACCTCGCTGCGCTATCACGCCCACGTCTTAAGAAGCCACCATGCAACGGCCAGTCCTCGTGGTCGCAACCCCCGGTGAGCACGCCCCTGACGCGCTCACCCTCGGTGTGAACATCGCGCGACCGCTCGGCGCACCGCTCGTGTTGGCGAACGTCGCGCGCAAGCACAGCCGCCATCACACGCACGAGCGTGAGATGCTGCTTGACCAGCTCGTCCGCCTGCGCGAGCGCGCGCCGTCAGACCTCGAGGTCTCGGTCGACGTCATGGTTTCGCTGTCGCAGCTACGCGGCCTGCACGACCTCGCGGTGGCCCACGATGCGCAGATCCTCGTGATCGGCCCTGAGCACCGCACCGCCATCGGCCGCGCCCTGCACGGCGACGTCGCCGCCGGCGCGGTCTTCACCGCGCCCTGCGCGGTCGCGGTCGCGACCCGCCGTCAGTTGACGGCCACCGCCCGGCTCATCGGTATCGCCTGGAGCGGGGCGCCCGAGAGCGACGAGGCACTCGAGTGGGCGACCGTGCTCGCCGAGCGAACGCCGGCCACGATGCAGATCATTCGCGTGCTCGATCCGCGCCACCCGGAGGGAACGCCGTTGCAGCCGGGCATCCGCGAGCGGGCGGAGGCCCTGTGCGACACCGCACGTCTGCGCGTCGATGCCGAGACCAGGCTCGAATGGGGCGACGCCGCACCGGTGCTCGTCGAGATCAGCCGCGGGCTGGATCTGCTCGTGCTCGGCTCGCGCGCGCACGGTCCCGTGCGCCGGACCCTGCTTGGCGGCGTCTCGACCGACGTCCTGCACGGCGCCCACTGCCCCGTCGTCGTGCTCCCGCGAGGGGTCCACGTTCCGGTGGGCATGGCCCCCCTCTGACCGTCGAAGACGAACATCCCGCGCCGCCCGGCGTGCTCGGTTGGCGTCAGCAGATCGCGCTGGGCGGTCGTTGCCATTGCGAGCACCGCGCTTCTCAGGCTCGCAGGGCGGGCGTATGCCGCCATCGCTTCCAGGATCGGGAGACTCGGCCGGCGGAGCCCCGGCGCCGGCAGATCCTCGATCTGCTCGCCGGCGGCGAGCGCCCGGTGAACGACCTCGTCGCGCGGCTCGGGCTGGCCCAGCCCCAGGTCTCCAAGCACCTGCGGGTGCTGCGGGAGGTGGGGGTGGTGGACGTGCGCGACGCCGGGCGCCAGCGGCTGTACCGGCTCAACGGCCCCGCGCTGAAGCCGATCCACGACTGGGTCTCCAACTACGAGCGCTTGTGGTCCGAGCGCTTCGACCAGCTCGATGTCGTGCTGGAAGACCTCAAGGCAAAGGAGCAAGGAGATGGCAATGGTGGCGCGTAGCGGCACGGCGACGGTGACCCTCCCGACCGATGAGCAGATCCTCATCACGCGCGAGTTCGACGCGCCCAAGCACCTGGTCTACAAGGCGTGGACGACCCCCGAGCTCGTCCGGCAGTGGTGGAGCGGCGAGCGCGGCGCGGTGACGCTCTGCGAGATCGACCTGCGCGTGGGCGGCACGTGGCGCTACGTGATGATGGTCCACGGCGAGTTCGAGGTCGGCTTTCACGGTGAGTACCGCGAGCTCGTCCCGAACGAGCGGATCGTCTCGACCGAGGTGTACGAGGGCATGCCCGACGGAGAGGCGCTGAACACCCTGACGCTCACGGAGGTCGACGGGCGCACGACGCTCGAGGTCCTCGTGGAGCACTCCTGCCAGGAGCACCGCGACGCGCACATCAACTCCGGCATGGAGGGCGGGATGCAGGAGGCGATGGACCGCCTCGAGCGGGTCGCGATCTCACTCGCGTGAGCGGGCGCTCGCGCGCCGGGCCACCGGGACCTCCCTCCCGGTGGCCGCGCTGCGGCGGGGTTAGTCTCCCGCCGTGACCGACCCCGAGATCTACCAGCGCATCTCCGCCCTCGAGGCGAAGGTCGACCACCTCTACCGGCTCGTGCGACAGGGCGACAAGATGGGCGCGATGAAGCAGTACCGCGCCGAGACCGGCTCCGACCTCGCCGTCGCGCAGGAGACGATCAACGCGCTGAGTGCGTAACGGCGACTGACCGCTCGTCGTGTGAGCTGTCGCACATTGCGCGCCGGACCCGCGAGGTAGCTTCGCCCACAGGCCGAGCATCCAGCAGCAGGGGGCAAAGATGATTCGCGGGTCCGTCCGTGCAGTGACCGTCGCGAGCTTCGTGCTGCTCGCAGTGTCCGCGCCAGCGTCGCAGGCGCAAACAGCGGCACCGCCGCCCGAGGTGCCGAGCATCGTCGACCAGGTCGCCGACAAGGTCGTCAAGGCCGAGGACCAGGGCGCGACCGACGTCTCGGGCCAGGGCAACGCGATCGTCGACGTCACGCCCGGAGGCCGGCTGAGGCTTCTGCTGCACTCGCACGAACCAGCCACGCTCGACCAGCGTGCGCAGCTGGCCGGCCTCGGTGCGTCTGTCATCTCGGCGCTTCAGCCCGGCGGCTTCGTGCCGGACACCGGCATCACCCGGGTGCTCGTGCCCGCCGAGCGGGTCGACGCGGTCGCCAACTTCGGCTGGGTGCTCGCGATCACGCCCGCAGAGGACCCGGCGGTCAACACGGGCGCCGTCAACAGCCAGGGCGTCGCCTTCCACAACGCCGACGACGTGCAGGCTGTCGGGATCGACGGCACCGGCGTGACGGTGGGCGTCGTGTCGGACGGGGCCGTGACCCGCCAGGACGCGATCAACTCGGGCGACCTGCCCAACAACGTCACCGTGCTCGACGCCGGAACCAACGACGAGGGCACGGCGATGATGGAGATCATCCACGACATGGCGCCCGGCGCCGGGCTCATGTTCGACGGCGGCTTCGATTCGCTCCCCAACTCGCTGAACAACCTCGTCACCAACGGCGCCGACGTCATCGCCCACGACCTCGCCTTCGACGCCGAGCCGGCGTTCCAGCGCGGCATCACGGCGGCGACCCCCGACAACATCGCCGCCGCGGGCGTGCCGGTCCACGTCGCGGCCGGCAACCTCGGGCAGAACCACACCGCGCGCGTCGCCGCGAACGGCACCGGCGGTGGGCCGGACGGCAGGACGTTCAACGCGGTTCCGACCGGCTGCCCGTACAGCCCGACGAACGCCGTCGCGATCGCCCCGAACGGCGACACGACGTTCGACCTGACGCTGGGTGCCGACGCCAACAACAACGGCACGAGCTTCACGCTGCAGTGGTCCGAGCCGCGGGCGATCTTCCCGACCGTCGGCGCCGGCGGCTTCACGAACCTCGACCTGTTCATCATGGACGCTGGCCTCACGCGCTGCATCGGCCAGAGCAGCACGTCGCAGGCCAACGGCGTCGGCGACACGATCGAGCGGGTCGTCACCGCCGGGAACCTCACCGGGACCACGGCGAAGATCGTCGTGAACGTCCGCGGGACGTCCTCGGCCGTCGCGGCGCCGACGCTCGACCTGCGCTGGCGCCGCGCGGCGAGCAACCAGGACGTGACGACGCAGGAGGGCAGCCTCGACCCGGAGGTGAACTTCACCGGCCAGGCGTACTCCGTCGCGGCGATCAACCAGGGCGGCCCCATCGAGACCTTCACCGGCGGCGGTCCGGTCCAGATCCGCACGACGACGCAGTGCCCGAACGGCGGTACCGGCACCTGCACCGGCGTCGCCGGCCCGGCCGCATCGACGTTCGCATCGCCGGCGTTCGGCGCGGCCGACGGCGTGTCGGTCACGGGGGCCGGGACATTCGGCACGACGTTCTTCGGCACCTCGGCCGCCTCGCCGCACTCCGCTGCGTGCGATGCGCTGGTCCGCGACGCGATCAACAGCCCGAACGCCTCGGTCGCCACCACCCGTGCGCGCCTCGTCAACACTGCGGTCGACGAGCTGCCCGCCGGAGTGGACAACATCACCGGCGCGGGCCGCCTCGACTGCGCGGCGTCGATCCCGCAGAAGCTCTCGATCGGCAACGCCACCGTCACGGAGGGCAACTCGGGCACCGTCGACGCGAACTTCACCGTGACCCTGGCCAACCCGCCGTCCACCGACGTGACCGTCGACTACGCGACGGCCGGTGGCACCGCGACCTCCGGCTCGGATTTCCAGAGCACGTCGGGGACGCTGACGTTCAGCGGTGGCCAGACGTCAAAGACCATCACGGTGAAGGTCAACGGCGACCTCGTCGACGAGGTCACCAGCGAGTCGTTCAGCGTCAACCTCACCAACCCGCGCAACGCGCTCGTCACCGACGGCAGCGGCGCCGGGACGATCAACGACGACGACGAGGCGAAGCTCACGATCGACGATGTCACGGTCATCGAAGGGGACTCCGGCGACGTCAACGCGACGTTCACCGTGTCGTCGTCCAACCCGGCGGACCGCACGATCCTCGTCGACTACGCGACGAGCGACGACACCGCCAAGCAGCCGTCGGACTACGCCGCCAAGAGCGGGACGCTCACGTTCTCGCCGTTCGATCAGTCCGAGACGATCACGGTGCCGGTGCACGGCGACATCGTCGACGAGCTCAACGAGCGGTTCTTCGTCGACCTCTCCAACCCGGGCGTGGCGTCGATCCTCGACGGGCACGGGGTCGGCTCGATCACCGACGACGACGAGGCGAAGCTGTCGATCGACGATGTCACCGTGACCGAGGGCAACACCGGGACGGTCGCGGCGACGTTCACCGTCAGCTCGTCCAACCCGGCCGACCGCGTCATCACCGTCGACTTCGCGACGGCGGACGACACGGCCAAGCAGCCCGGCGACTACGACAAGACGACGGGGACGCTGACCTATCAGCCGTTCGACCAGGTCGAGACGCTCACCGTGCCCGTCCGCGGCGACGTCGAGGACGAGCTCGAGGAGCGCTACTTCGTCAACCTCTCCAACTCGGTCGTCGCGATCATCACCGACGCCCAGGGGATCGGCACGATCGTCGACAACGACCGCAACGGCACCTTCACCTGCCGGGCGAGCGGCCTGCGCGCCGCCGACCTCAGCGAGCCGGCCGTGGCCAACGCGCCGAACTCCCCGTGCAAGGCGGCGGCGACGTCGACGAACGGGACGCTGAACGTCTTCCAGGCGACGACCGCTCAGACGCCGGTGGACCTGACCGCGTCGCCGCCGGCGGCCGGGGACAACAGCCGGGCGCACGCCGAGGCCGCCAACCTCACGCTGCGCGTCGGGCTGAACATCATCCGCCTGTCCTCGCTGACCGCCGACGCGCGCGCGGAGTGCACGGGCATCGGCTCGCCGCTCGGCCCGCCGAAGCTCACCGGCAGCTCGCGCGTGACCGCGCTCAGCGTCAACGGCGAGCCGGTCGTCGTGACGACCGCGTCGGTGACCCTGCCGCTGCTCTTCGCGACGCTGCGCGTCAACCAGAAGATCGTCGGCCCGCGGGAGATCACCCAGCGCGCGCTCGTCGTCGATCCGGCGGTCGGCAACGACATCGTCGTCGCCGAGGCCCGCGCCGGCTGGAAGGGCACGAGCGCCCACCCGGACGGCACGCCGGACGGGCATCCCTGCGTGGTCTGAGCGCTCGCCGCTCAATCGCACCTGCACCGCCCGTAATTCCCGGGCGGTGTGGTGGTTAACCGGTCATCACGTATCTAACCGGACCCGGGAGCGGTCTCATCGTCATGACCACACCAACCGTCATAGAACTACCGCGCCGGCTCGAGCCGACCTCGCGTGACACGTTTGTCGACCTGCCGAGGCCGCGCGAGACGCAGGCGCCGGGCGCTGGCCGCGGACCCGTCAGTCCGCGAACCTGAACCGCGCCTGCAGCCGGCGCAGCGGGCCCGGCGCCCACCAGTTCCAGTCGCCGAGGAGTCGCATGAGCGCGGGCACGAGCAGCGCTCGGACGATCGTCGTGTCGACGATCACCGCCACCGCCTCGCCGACCGCGATCTGCTTCATGAAGAACACCTTGCTGACGCCGAACGCCAGGAAGACGATGGCGATCGCCGCCGCCGCCGCGGTGATCACGCGGCCCGTGCGAGCGATGCCGATCGCGACCGCCTCCTCGTTGCTCTCCCCGAGATCGTGCTGCTCTTTGATGCGGGCCATGACGAGCACGGCGTAATCCGTCGCCAGCGCGAACGTCAGCGCGAACAGGAACGCGAGGCTCGTCACCTCGATGGCCGCCGGCCCGGTGTACGCGAAGACGTCGTCGAGCAGGCCGTCCTGGAAGGCGAGCACGATCACGCCGAGCGACGCGCCGAGCGTCAGCGCGTTCATGATCAGCGTCTTGATCGGCAGCAGGATCGAGCCGGTCAACATGAACAGCAGCAGCAGCGTGCTGCCGGCGATGATCGCGCCGACGAGCGGCAGATGCTCGACCAGGCTCTCCTTCTCGTCGATGAACCGCGCGGTGTTGCCCGACACGAGCAGTTCCCCGGAGCCGGGGACGTCGAGCGCGCGAACCGTGTGCACCGCGTCCTGACTTGGTGTGTCGAGCGCGGGCCCGGCGGGCGTGAAGTTCGCGAACGCGACGCGCGGCGAGACCCGTACGAACGGCGTCCCGCCGGCGATGCCGTCGATCGCGTCGATCCGCCGTTGCAGGGCGGCAAGCTGCGCCGGCGTCGCGTCACCGTCGACGGTCACGGTGATCGCGAACGCGATGCCGCGCGAGTAGTTCTGCTCGATGTACTGGTTGACGGCGTAGGAGGGCTGGCTGGGCGGCACCGCCTCGGCGCTCGGCCCGGTGAGCTTCGTCCCGAGCAGCGGCGACGCGAGCGCCAGCAGCAGCGCGGTGCAGCCGAGGGCAACCGCGACCGGACGGCGCATCACCGCCTTCGCGAGGCGATACCAGCCGTTGGACGTGTCGGACACCGACGGGCCGCGGCGAGTCGCCAGCGCGTTGATGCGCGTTCCCAGGAGCGCGAGCATCGAGGGCACGACGAGAATCGCGACGAACGCGGAGAGCAGCCCGACGGCGGCGCCCGCGGCCCCGACCGAGTAGAGGAAGCGCTGCGGCATGAGCGTGAGCGCCGCGAGTGCGACGGCCACGGTGAAGCCGGAGAACACCACGGTCCGGCCCGCGGTCTGCACGGTTCGTCGGTGCGCCTCCTCGGTCGCGACCCCACCCGCCCGTTCGAGTTCCTCGCGGTAGCGCGAGACGAGCAGCAGCCCGTAGTCGACGGCGAGGCCGAGGCTCAGCGCGGTGGCGATGTTCAGCGCGAACAGCGAGGTGTCCACGAGGCCCGACATGACCCGCAACATGAGAAACGTGCCGAGGATCGAGATCACGCCGAGCAGCAGCGGGATCGCAGCGGCGACGACGCCGCGGAAGACGAGCAGCAGCAGGACGGTGAGGATCGGGAACGCGATCATCTCGGCCGTCGTGAGGTCCTTGCGTGTCTCGTCGTTGACCTCGTTGAAGCTCACGGCGAAGCCGCCCATGCGCACATCCAGCGCGCTGGAGCCGATCCGCCGCTTGGCATCCTCGGCCGCCTCACCGCCGTCGCTCTCGACGTCCTGGGTCGACAGGCCGGCGGTGATCACGAGCGATTCGCCGTCGCGCTCGATGAGCCCCGCGCCCTCGCGGCGGTCGCGCAGCGGGTTGATGACGTGACCGACGTAGCGCGTGTCCGCCAGCGCGCGGCTGACGCGATCGACCTCACGCCGCACGGCGGGGTTGGCGGTGTCGAGCTTGCCGCCGCCGCGGTTGCGCACGAGCACGACGATCGCCGGGCTGGCGTCGTAGCCGAGCTCGCCGCGCAGCAACTCGGTCGCCCGCTCGCTCTGCGA
This sequence comes from uncultured Actinomycetes bacterium, assembly GCA_963705315.1. Lineage (GTDB taxonomy): Bacteria > Actinomycetota > Thermoleophilia > Solirubrobacterales > Solirubrobacteraceae > CADCVQ01. The sequence continues at coordinate 2,096,518 of OY970068.1, read as the reverse complement.
CGCGCTGTCGGTGAAGCCCGCCGCCTTGAGGTGCTTCTCGACGTCGTGACCGAACACGCCCGCGGCGACCACGAAGACGCCGACGAGCGCCAGCACGAGCTTCGGCCGTCGCCAGGTGAGTGTCGCTACGCGGTCGAGCATGGGCGCTGCGCGACCCTACCCCCAGACGCAAAGACAGGGGTAGTCACTCATGCGCCAGCGCCACAACGGCGCGAGGCTCGTGACATGCCGGTAAAGACGCGCAGGCTGAGCCTCGAGATCGATGCGGATCAGAGCCCGCTGCACGGCCGCGTGGCCGAGGCGGACGGCGCCAGCCACGAGTTCGAAGGCTGGCTCGGGCTCCTCACCGTTCTCGGGACCCTGCTCGATCCACCGCCGTCAGGCGCCGACCACCCGTCGCCGTTCACGAACCCTCGATAGGCAGGAGAAACCGCATGTCTCGTAGGACCAATGGCTCCGGCCTCGGCCGACCGTCACCGTCGATGGCCGTCGCCTGCGTGGCGCTCTTCGTGGCGCTCAGCGGCGTCAGCTACGCCGCGGCGAAGATCGGCTCGGCGCAGATCAAGAACAACTCCGTCCAGGGCAAGGACATCAAGAACAAGACGATCAAGACAGCCGACATCGCCGTGGCGACGCGCAATGCGCTGAAGGGCCAGACCGGTCCCGCCGGCGCGGCCGGCGCGAAGGGTGCGACCGGAGCCGCCGGCACACCCGGGGCCACCGGGGCACGGGGGCCGAGCGACGCGCGTATCACGAGCGACAACTCCATCAACGTCCCGGCTGCGCGGTTGCGCTCAGCGCTTGCACCACGCTGTTGAGCCTGCCGCTGACGCCCGGCAGCTGGGTGGTCACGGCCAAGTTCCTGCTCGACAACAACGGCACGGAGTCCAACACGACGAACGAGTGCGGGATCCTCAACACCTTCAACAGCACAATCGACAGCGTGCGCATTCCGTCGCTGGGCGCCACCGGCACGGCCGGAGAGGCCGAGGTGATGACGCTGACCGGCACGATCTCCACGCCGGGACTTGCGTCGACCGTCGGATTCGCTGCAACACGGGCACCGACAGCCTGTTCATCGAGGACGCCGACATCACGGCGATTCAGGTCGCGACGGTCACGGTCGTGCCGTAAGCCGCCTGAACCACGGGAGGGCCGCGCTTACGGCGGCCCTCCCGGGTCGATGTCTACCTCGTCCTCAGCCCGAACCCGTACGCGAACAGCGGGTCGTAGTGGCGATCGCCGACGTTGATCGGCTCCTGGTCCAGCGACCGCGGCCAGGTCACCGGCAGCTTGCCCGTGAAGGGTCGCTCGCCGAACAGCGTGTCGGCCACGCCGGCGCCCTCGCTGCCGGGCAGCCAGGCGGCGACGAGCGCGTCCATGCCGCGCAGCTGCGTGCGGTCGAGGATCAGCGGCCGGCCGGACACGACGACCACGACGCAGCGCTTCGCCGCGGCGCAGACCCGGTCGACCGCGGCCTTGTCGGCGGCCGACAGCTGCATGTCCTTCACCGGCCGCAGGACGCCGCCGTCGCCCGGATCGAATCCCCAGCGGGGACCGAAGACGTCGCCGAAGCCCTCGGAGTAGGGCGTCTCGCCGACGACGACGATGCCGGTCGCGCGCCGCGGGATCGGCGCCGACGCGTCAGCGCTGAACGTCACGTTGCCGCGCGCCTGCTCGCGGATGCCGTCGAGGATCGTCGTCCCCGGGATGACGTGCGTCGAGCCGCCCTGCCACGTGATCGTCCAGCCGCCGGCCTGGTTGCCGATGTTGTCGGCGTTGCTGCCCGCCACGTAGACGTCGCCGCGGCCGCGCAGCGGCAGCGCGTCGTCGCGATTTTTCAGCAGCACCTGCGACTCCGCCGTCGCGCGCCGCGCGAGCGCGTGGTGGGCAGGGGATCCGACCTCGTCGAGGTTGCGGCGATCGGTGAACGGATGCTCGAACAGGCCGAGCTCGAACTTCTTGCGCAGGATGCGGCGCACGGCGTCGTCGATCCGCGCCTGCCAGACCCGGCCGGCGCGCACCTCGTCGAGTAGCGTCGTGATGAACTGCGCGAACTGCGCGGGCTCCATCGCCATGTCGATGCCGGCGTTCACCGACGTGCGCACCTGCGTCGCCCAGTCGCCGGGGATCTGGTGGATGCCCTCCCAGTCGCTGATGACGAAGCCGTCGAAGCCGATGCGGTTCTTCAGCACCCCCTGGATGAGCTCGCGGTGGGCGTGCATCTTCAGCGGGTTGCCGACGCCGTCCTCGGTCCAGTCGACGCTCGAGAAGGACGGCATGACGCTGCCTACGTCGTGGCGTCGCACGGCGGGCACGTACTGGCGCAGCGCGACGTCCCAGAACTGCCCGCGGCTCATGACCGCCACGCCCTGGTCGATCGGGTAATCGCCGCTGCCGCTGCCGTACGTCGTCGCGCCGTCGCCGGCGTAGTGCTTGGCCGTCGCGAGCACGCTCGAGCGATCGCTCAGGCGGTCGCCCTGGTAGCCGTCGATCGCGGTCTCGAGCCGCTCGACGAGCCGCGGGTTTTCGCTGAAGCTCTCATACGTGCGCCCCCAGCGGTCGTCGCGCGCCGCGCAGATGCACGGCGAGAACGTCCACTGCGGGCCGGTCGCGCGAGTCTCCTCCGCGGTGACCTGCGCGATCTTGCGTACGAGCGCGGGGTTACGCGACGCGCCAAGCCCGATGTTGTGGGGGAAGACCGTCGCGCCGAGCATGTTCCCGTTGCCGTGCACGGAGTCGATGCCGTACAGCAGGGGGATGCGCAGGCGCGTGGCGAGCGCCGCGCGCTGGAAGCGGTCAACCATGTCGGCCCAGCCTGCCGGGTTGTTGTCCACCGGCGTGGAGCCACCGCCGGAGAGGACCGATCCGAGCCCGAGGGCCGTGATCGGCGTCGTGTCGTCGAAGACCGCGCCGCGCTCGGCCTGGGTCATCTGGCCGACCTTCTCCTCGAGCGTCATCCGCGACAGCAGGTCGTCGACTCGCTTTCCGACCGCCAGCTTCGGGTTCTCGTAGGGCAGCCGCTGCGTCGCGGTCTCACCCGCGCCGGCACCCGGCGCGGACGCGCCGGCGACCAGTCCGGCGGCGAGCAGTACGGACATGACTGCGCGGCAACGCAGCCTGCGGACGTCAGGCATCGCTCTCACTCCCCTGGGCGTCGCGACGGCCCCGCCTTCGCGACAGGTTGCAGCCCCTTCGCGGGACTTATTGCGAAATCGAACGATATGAGGGGTTCCCGCTGGCGTCAAGGAGAAATCCCATTCAGAATTGACCGAACCCTTCATCGGTTGTATATGTCGGCGGCATGGCCGCCAAGCGCAGCGATTCCGCGCGAACATCCCGGCCGCGAGCGCGGGCCGCGGTGCTGCAGACGCTGATCGACGCCGGCGCCGTGTCGCGCGCCGACCTCGCCCGCCGCACGGGTCTTGCGCCCTCGACGGTCTCAGCCGTCGTGGCCGACCTCGGCGCCGAGGGCGTCGTGGTCGAATCCGCGCGCGAGGGTGGGGGAGTCGGCCGCCCGTCGACGCTGCTCACGCTGCACCGCAGCGCCGGCCTCGCCGTCGGCATCGACTTCGGCAAGCGCCACGTCCGCGTCGCCGTCGCGGATCTGGCGCACACCGTCATCGCCGAGCGCCTGCGAGAGGTGGAGGGCGACCTCCCCGCAGCAGAGGCGGTCGCGCTGGGCGCCGAACTCGTTCACGGCGCGCTCGCCGACGCGGGCGGAAGCCTCGGCGACGTCGTGGGCGTCGGGATGGGCCTGCCCGGGCCGATCAACGAGGCGACCGGCGAGCTCGGCGACTCGATGATCCTGCCCGGCTGGGCCGGTGTCCGTCCGGCCGAGGTCATGACCGCCAGGCTCGGCATGGCCGTGGAGGTCGGCAACGACGCGAACCTCGGCGCGATGAGCGAATGGCGCTGGGGCGCCGGCCAGGGCGCGCGCGACCTCGTCTACCTCAAGGTCGCAACCGGTGTGGGGGCGGGGATGATCCTCGACGGCGTCCCGTACCGCGGGTGGGGGGGAACCGCCGGCGAGCTCGGCCACATCGTCATCGATCCACGCGGGTCGATCTGTCGCTGCGGCAACCGCGGCTGCCTGGAGACGATCGCCGGCGCCCCCGCGATCCTCGGCGTCTTGCGCGAGACCCACAGCGACGACCTCACGATCGGCGAGGCGGTACGGCGCGCCGCGGCGGGCGATGCGGGCTGCGGGCGGGCGATCGCCGACGCGGGCACGGCGATCGGCACCGCGGCAGCGGCGATCTGCAACCTCCTCAACCCGCGGCGGATCGTGGTCGGCGGCGACGTCGCAGCCGCAGGCGACCTGCTCCTCGAGCCCTTGCGCGAGGCGCTCGCCCGCGCCGCGATCCGCTCCGCCGCCCATGACGCCGAGGTCGTCGCGGGCGCCCTGGCGGATCGGGCGGAGGTGCTCGGCGCCGTGGCGCTCGTGCTGCAGCGCGGGCCGGATCTCGTTACGGCGCCGCTCGCAGACTCGGCCTGAACCGAGCCGCTAGGGCCGGCGATCGCGATACACGACCGGCTCCTCGACGACGCGACGACCGACGGTGCGTGCCTGAAGCATCTCGACGACGAGCCAGACCGCGCCGACGATGAACAGGATCATGCCGACCGTCTGGATCGAGATACCGGCCAGCGTGGCCGTCACGGCGAGCCACAGGACAAGGCCTATGGCGATGAGAACAAGCGGGGGACCGGCATCAGCAACCATGCAAACAGCCTCCTTGGGTATGGACCTGAGCCCGTCATTCCCAGCACACGCTGTGCCGTAATCCCACCCTCAGACGAATCTCATACGCCGGACGGAACCTTTCGCGGCCCGGCCGCGTCAATCAGGGCAGAGGGCGCGTGCACGGAGCACAGGCCACGAGACGAGGGAGCGGTCACATGGACTTCTACGGGGATGCAAACTGCGGTCAGCCGGCCCCCGAGCCCCTGCCAATGCCCGTCCCGGAGCCCGCGCCGCTGCCGGCCTACGAGCCGCCCGCGTGTGCACCCGCCCCCGAGATCTTCCCCGAGCCGCCCGCGGCGCCCGTTGGCGTCGCTCCCGCGGCACCCGCGATGGCCGGCTCTGAGGCGACGCCCGCCGTGTCCTCCTACCAGCCCGCCGCCGAGGCCCCTCTCAGCTCGGGCACGCTGCTCGGCCCGTCGGTCGTCGGTGGCACCGCCGACCTCAGCGGCTCCGGCTTCGTCGGCGGCGCCCCGGACCTGAGCGGCTCCGGCTTCGTCGGCGGCGCCCCGGACCTGAGCGGCTCCGGCTTCGTCGGCGGCGCCCCGGACCTGAGCGGCTCCGGCTTCGTCGGCGGCACCACCGACCTCAGCGGCTCCGGCTTCGTCGGCGGCACCCCGGACCTCAGCGGGTCCTCGTTCGTCGGCGGATCATCGGATCCCGGGCTGACCTGGGTGGACTCCAACGGGACGCCGGTTGCCCCGCCGTACATCCCTGTCGTGCCCGGTCCGTTCACCGGCGTCGGCGACCACATCGTGGCGGCGAGCAACTCGGCCATCTCCAACAGCTGGCTCGGCGGGGCATCGACCCCGTCTCCCGCGTACTGGACGCCGGGCTACGACAGCGACCACGACGGCATCTCCAACGAGCGCGACGCGCGCCCGCGCGACCCGTTCACTGCCAGGCGGTAACGACCACGCGGCAAGGATCAGGCAGCGCAGGAACTCGACGGCGCGCTTCCGCGGCGGCGAAACTCATCGCGAGGTCGTCAACCCGGGCGAAACGGTGCCCGACGACCGAGGTCCGATGCAGCTGACGAACAGCCCCCGGCGGCAGCGACCATCCCGATCGACAGCGCCGGCTCGCGTCAGGGCAACATCCAGCTCAGGACGGTTGTCGACTGCAGGTAGACGAGCGCGGCCATGAGGATGACCAGCAGCAGGCTCCATTTGAGGACGACGCGGAAGATGTCGCCCTCGCGGCCGGCCATCCCGACGGCGGCCGCCCCGATGGCCAGGTTCTGCGGCGAGATCATCTTCCCCAGCACGCCGCCCGAGCTGTTGGCGGCGGCCATCAGCGACGGCGAGAGGCCGGCGTCCTTGGCCGCCGCGACCTGGAGCGCGCCGAACAGCGAGTTCGAGGATGTGTCCGACCCGGTGACCGCCACGCCGAGCCAGCCGATCCACGCCGACAGAAACGCGAAGGCGCCACCCGCGCCGGCCAACCACAGCCCGAGCGTCACGGTCTGTCCCGATGTGTTCATGACGAACGCGAGCGCGAGCACGGCCGCCACGGTGAGGATCGCCCACTTCAGCTGGTTGAGCGTCGCGAGGTAGGCGCGCAGCGCGCGGGAGATCCCGACACGCAGGACCGCGAGCGTGCCGAGGCCGCAGATCAGCAGCAGCGTGCCGGCCGCGGCGAGCCAGTTGAACTTGAACGTGGCGTCGTAGGGTTCGCCGTCGGGCTTGACGATGTCGATCCCCGGCCACGCGAACTCCCCCGACACGCTTTCCAGTACCTCCTTGACGGCGGTGATCTGCGCGATCGAGAACACCGCGATGATCAGCAGGTAGGGCGCGTAAGCCCCGACCACGTCGGCGCGTGAGTCCCCGCCTGGCTGCACGCCATGGCGCCGTTCCAGTGACGGGTCGTGGCCGTCGGCGCCGGCGAGCGCCGGCCCGCCAGCACGTTCGCCCAAGAGCGGCTCGGATGGACGCCAGACGCGCAGGAGCGCCACGATCGCGATCACCGAAGCCAGCGCCGCGATGATGTCGGTCAGCTCAATGGAGATGTAGTTCGACGCGACGAACTGGGCGATCGCGAAGGACACGCCGCCAACTACCGCTGCCGGCCAGGTCGCACGGATGCCACGGGCGCCGTCAACCATGCCGACGAGGATCAGCGGCACGATGAGCGCAAGCACCGGCGTCTGGCGGCCGACCAGCGCGCCGAGGGTATCGGGCGGGATGCTCGTCACCTCGCCGAGCGTGATGATCGGCGTCGCGATCGCGCCGAAGGCCACCGGCGCCGTGTTGGCCACCAGGGCCACCGCGGCCGCTTTGAGCGGCGGGAAGCCGAGCGCGATCAGCATCACGGACGTGATCGCCACGGGTGTGCCGAACCCCGCCAGCGCCTCGATCAGCGCGCCGAAGCAGAAGGCGATGATGATCGCCTGGATGCGCTGGTCGTCGCTGATGCTCGCGAACGAGCGCCGCAACACCTGGAAGTGGCCTGTCTGGACCGTCATCTGATAGATCCAGATCGCGTTGACGACGATCCACATAATCGGGAACAGTCCGAACGCCGCGCCCCACGCCGCCGCGTCGAACGTCTGCCCGAGCGGCATCTCGTAGACCGCGAGCGCCACGCCGATCGCCACCCCGAGCGATATCAGCGACGCCCATTGCGCGGGCATGCGCAGCGCGCCGAGCAGCACGAACAGCGTCAGGATCGGCAGCACAGCGAAGATCGACGTCAAGCCGAGCGACCCACCGACCGGGTCGAGCACCTGCTGGTACAAGCCTCGCTCCTCCTCGCACCTGGCCTACGGCCGGCGGCGATGTCGCCGGTCCAGCGCGGTGACTACCCGGCACGCGTCACTCGCAAATCACGGATTTTCGGACCATCGCAAAACCCCCGTGCACCTTCGGGCACCGCAAGAGGCAGACCTCGGGCAAGCCTTGACCCGCTCCGGGCTCAGGGGAACACTCTGCGATGTGTACGACAGTCAGCGCGCGGTTGACGCCGAGGTTGAGCGGACCAGGCGCGGGGATGGCCCCCCTCCAGCCGAGGCCGCCGTACCCCGGCACGTGGCTCGGCTCCTCTCGCTGCAGCGTGCCGCGGGAAATCGCGCGGTGTCCGGGCTGGCACGAGAGGCGACCGGCGATGGGGGTGGCAGTCGCGCGGCCAGTGCGCCGCGCGAGCTGAGGTCGCTGAAGCGCGCGGTCGTTCAGCGGCTCAACGGCGCTGTCCCGCAGAACTTCCGCATCAGCAACACCTCGTCCAACAACGCGGAGTGCTCGGTCACGACCGGCCTCGCGTGGGACAGCAGCGACGGCAACCCCGCGAACCTGGCGGACTTCCAGTCGCGCGAGGTCGTCACCTTCAACCACAACCCCGTGCTCGACATGCCGTGCTACGGGGGACCGCTGCCGTTCGGCATGACCCTGGTCGGCAACGTCCTGACCAAGCCCGTCGGCGTGATGTCGAATCCGGGCGGTGTGGACAAGCACGACGGCGCCGGCCACGCGCCGAAGTTCACGTTCGGCGGCCAGCCGAATCTCACGCCCGCCGCCTGGGCCCTCATCGGAACGCAGTACTACCAGACCAAGCAGAACGCAGCCGCGGCATGGGTCAACGCCGCAGGCCCGTTCACCATCACGCGCACCATGACCCGGGTCGGGGACGACTTCACCCTGACGATCTCGAAGGTGGGCGCCGGCTGCAACGTTGCCGCCGGGCCGACGCCCATCAAGCCGGAGACTTCGACCTCGATCCAGCTCGCTGGTGCCGCGCGTGGCGACCAGACGGCCGACTGGATCGCCACGCGCAACCAGCTCCTCAACGCAAACCCCGGTGCGAACAAGCCGGCGCTGATCGTCAACGCGATCGCCCAGGAGGTCCGGAACAACCCGCAGGGAGCTGCCGTCACCGTCGACTACCAGTACACAAGCCCGGCTGTCGCGGGCCATCCGTTCGCGGCGTCGTACACCATTCCGCCGGCGTGGCGCACGACGATCTACCACAAAGCCCGCGAGGCGATCCGCGGCATCATCACCAACGCGCTTAGCGGCGGCGCGCCGCCGAACCAGTTCATCATCACCATCTTCCGCTGCGCGGGCGTGCAGCAGCAGGCGCTGAAGACCAACGAGAACGGTGGCACATTCCGCATCATCCTGCGGGCCGACAAGCTGATGGACATGGGGCAGTGGGGCCAGGACGTCACCACGTCGATGGCCGGGCGCGAGAGCCAGCGCGCGTACTTCGACAAGCGCAAGCGCAAGCGCTTCGCGAAGGCCGTCACCACGCACGAGATGGGCCACATGCTGCATGCCCATTCGGATCTGAACAGCTTCCTCATGTCGACGATGATGCCCGCCGCCATCCCGCTGATCCCCGCGCTGGATCCGCTCCGCCTCGAGAAGATCCACATCTGCAACGTCAACGGCGATGTCGTCCAGGCGCTCAACAACAAGGGCTACAAGCAGAAGTGGACGTACGCGATCGGCAATCCCGGGGAGGTGGTGCCGGAGGTGTTCACGGCAATCCAGCACGGCCGGAAGGTCCCCAAGGGCCTGGCGGCCGTCTACGTGGCGTACGGCGGTCTTCGCGGCGGCAACATCGACCTTGCACTCGGGCAGAGCTTTGGCGGCCCGATCCCGCCGATCAACGAGCCCGAGGACTGCATCCCGATCATCAACCAGCCCTGACCGTCGGCCGAGGCGGCTGAAATCCTGGTCGGTGGCGCAGGCTCGCGCGCGATCACTCCAACCAGCGGCAGCGTCACCGGCGGGTCGCGCGTCAGACGACCGCCCGGTTGAACGTCACGTGCGTTACTCCGCTGGGCGAGGAGGTGGCCTCGATCTCGTAGTGCTTCTCGAGGCCCTCCAGTCCGTCCCAGAGGCGTACGCCCCGGCCCAGCACGATCGGGACCACCACGATGTGCATGTGGTCGATGACCCCTGCAGCCAGAAACTCGCCGATCATGGTGGCGCCTCCGCCTATGCGGACGTCCTTGCCGTCCGCGGCCGCGCGGGCCGTCTTGAGCGCCTCGGCGGGCGAAGCGTCGATGAAAACCTGATCGATACACATCCACCCGAAGCGATCGAGCTGCTGCGCACCGGCAAGGTCGAGGTCGCGATCATCTTCCGCCTGCGCGCCCACCACATCGAGGGCGTCGTCGCGACCGAACTTCCCGTCTCCAAGCGGCACATCTACGCCGCGACCTACGGCGAGCCACCCGATCCGCCCGCCACCGCCGCCCTCCTGGCGGCCCTCGCCGAGGCCGCCACGTCGGCGGCCTCGTCGGGGTCACCTCCTCGCAGGATCAGCCGCTGAACACGCCCGACTTGCATGGTGTGCGTCGATCGAGCGTGAGCCGGTCGATGAACACCGTCGAGTCGTAGATGCGGTCGCCTTGGTCGAAGATCGACAGATACAGGCGGTGGTTGCCGGGCGTGATCGGCGTCGATGCGCGCAGCAAACGCGTCGCCGCGTCGTACGTCGTGCCCTTGGCGCGGGTCTTGGTGACCGACGCCACACCGACCGCGTTGACGCTGATGAGGTTGCCCTTGGCGTCCCTGGCAAACGACGTTGGCGCTGTGATGTTGGGATCCGTCGACGTCGATGCGGTCCAGATCGAGCGGTCCAGCTCGGCGATGAACGCGTCGTTGTAGCCCAAACCGACGAACTCGGGGAACTCTTCGGAGAGGAACCGAAACCGGAACGACAGGCATCGCGCCTTCGCCGGCACCTTCAGCTTGATGCGCAGCATGGTCAGATCACGGGCGCCACGAACCTTCAGTCCGCCATCAAGACAACCCGTCTGACCTGACGTGTTGGCAGACGTCGCCTTCCGCGCACAACCGGTCGACAGGACGGCGAACGAGCGGCCGGCACGGGGAAACGCCGCCAACCTGCCCGTCTTGCGGTACCCGATCGCAACCGGGCTGCCGTCCGGTGGCACGGCGACGAACCGGGCCTGAACGAGCTCCTTGGGGTTGACCATCATCGCGCGCGCCAGCGCGGATGCCCCGGCCTCGCTACGCGCGACAGGCCGGATCACCACCTTCGACGATGCTGCCAGCGCCACCGCACCGAGCCCGCCGACCGCCATCGAAGTCACGAGTACCAGCCCGAACGTTCGCTGCATCGCAGCACCAGCTCTCGACGCCGCATGGATTCGGTCGATGCGCCGCGGCGAACGCTGGACCCCACGCCCCACCCTCCGCAGGTTCAACCCGCACGTGGCAGGGTCGCGGTAGCGCGAACCTTACCCGACGAGGGTCCCTGCGCCGACGTCGAGTGCCTGCACCGGATGCCACCCACGGTCACTCGATCGCGGCGCCAAGGATGCTCAGCAGGTTGCCGCCGCTGAGCAGGGCGTCGAGCGCGCGTTTGCCGCCGCGCGCGAGATCGATGAGCGCGTTGAGCGGCAGGCCGTCGACGGCGCCGCGGGCAAGCGACGCCTGCGGGTCGGTCAGCGCGCCGGCGCGCCGTGCATCTGCGATCGCTCGATGCAGTCCGTTGCGCAGCGCCGCGCCGAGCACCCTGTCGCTGATGTGGTGCTCACGCAGGAAGGTCACGCGACGGTCGGTGCTGGCGAGCGCGAGCGCGAGTTCCTCGCGGGTGACGCGCAGCCGGCACGCGGCTCCGTCGAGGGCTGACAGGCCGATCTGCTCGGCGACCTCGCTGAGATCCTCGGTCTCCCGCCAGACACGGGGTTGGCACGGATCGCGCGGCGACAGCGGCTTGTAGCTGCCGCCGCCCAGCGCGACGTACGTGCCGGCGAGGGCAGCGGCCAGCATGGTGGCGCTCAGCAGGGATCCGGGCGACAGTGCGCCGCCGATCACGGCGATGGGGATGAGGGCGAGCAGCGCGAGCGCTGCAGCCACGAGAAACGAGGTGCTGAAGGCGTGCGTGGCGGCGCGCTGGACCTCGTCGGTCAGGTCGGCCTCCAGCCGCTCGTAGGCGCGCCGGTCCTCGGGCGGCGGTCGCTGCGCGTCGAACGCCGGCTGCAGGTCGGGCAGCTGGCCGTCAGAGTCCGCGATCCGCTCGGCGACCGCTTGGGCAAGGCTGATCTTCAGCGCGGGCGACAGGCGGGCGTCGAGCAGCTTGGCGCTGCCCGCGCGCTCGGCGGCGAGCTGCTCGTCTTGCAGGGCCGCGGCGAACACCGGCGTCAGGATGAGCAGCCCGGCGACGACGCCCGCGTGGCGCGCGGCGATCGTCCACGCACCGCGGCGTGCCAGCAGAGCCGGGCCGCCGTCTGCCGCCGCCGCGCCCGTATCCCCGAGCGCGCGTTCCGTCAGCCAGGGCAGCGTCAGGCCCAGTCCGATGCCGATGAGGATCTGCGGGGCGATGGTCCAAGCGGTCTGTGCGCCGGGCAGCAGGCCGAGTGCAGCGAGCCCGCCGGCGAGGGCGACCGCGCCGGCGGCGGCGGCCGGGCCCGGGCTCCGCAGCCGCCGGCGGGCGAGCACGGCCGTGGCGAGCGCGGCGAGGGGCATGACCGACACGATCGCCGCGGCTTGCAGAGGCGATCGCCCCAGACCCTCCGTCAGCAGGATCACGAGCAGAAACAACGCGGCGGTCAGCGCCGCAGAGACGAGCGCCAGCGCAACCGTCGCAGCCCTGGTGCCGGCGCCATCGGGTGTCGCAAGCGGTGACGCCCGCACACCGCGCGTCAGCGGTCGCAGCGCGACGACGAGCGCCAGTGGCACCTGCGCGGCGAAGATCGCCTGCCACGAGAACAGCTCCGTCAGCGCGCCGCCCAGCGCCGGGCCGATCGCCGCACCCGCGATGCCGGCGGCGGCCCACACGCGCGCCCCCGCCCGCCGGCCGCGCTCGGCGGCGAGCAGCTCGAGCGCGGCCGCGATCACGGCGGCCCCGCCGATCGCCTGCGCGCAGCGTGCCGCGACGAGCACGCCGAGGCTGGGCGCCAGCGCGCAGGCCAGCGAGGCCGCGGCGAACGCGACGATCCCGAGCCGCCACGCGGCGATCGCACCACCGCGGCGGACGATCGCCGCGGCGGGCAGCGCGACGAGCGCCAGCATGAGGTTGAACGACGTCAGGACCCAGGCGACATCGGTGACGTCGGCGCGAAACTCGTGCAGGATGCCGGGCAGCGCGAGCGTCACCACCGAGGAGTCGGCCAGGACTATCGCGACGACGAGCGCGACGACGGAGCTGCGCATGCGGCCGGGCGTGCCGAGCGCAGAGCCTTGCGGTGAACCGCTCACCGCGCTGATCATCTCAGATGCATCTGGTACGCCTCGCGGGTCACGTCGCGGTGGGGATCCGCACGCGGTCGGCGGTGAGCGGTCGCAGTCGCGTGCCGGGCCAGCCGCTGCGGTAGCCGACGAGCGCGATGAGCGCCGGCACGAGGACGGTGCGGACGAGGAACGCATCGATCAGCAGGCCCGCGGCCATCACGAATGCCAGCTCGCCGAACGCCGCGACCGGTACGAGCGCCATCGCGCCAAACGACAGCGCCAGCACGATCCCGGCGGCAGAGATCGCGCGTGCCGCGCCGGCGCCCGCGGCGATGATTGCTTCATCCAGCGGCCGGCGCCGCGCCTCGTCCCAGACGCGGCCGACGAGGAAGATGTTGTAGTCCGATCCGAGCGCGACGAGCAGTACGCCCGCGGCCACGGGCACGTAGTACGTCAACTCGTCGTGGCCGAGTACGCCGCGGAAGAACATCGCCGTGAGCCCGAGCGCGGCGAGCGGGCCGAGCGTCGCGGCGGCAACGAGGTACAGCGGCGCGACGACCCCGCGCAGGAAGATGACGAGCACGAGCAGCACGGCCAGCAGCACGGCCGGAATGACGCGCAGCAAGTCGTCGGTCGTGCCGTCGATCGTCTCCTGGGAGAGCGCGGTGTCGCCGGCGAAGCTCGCCTCGGCGCGGGGCAGCCCGGCGCGCGCGAGCAGCCCGCCGGTCGCGCGCTGCAGGCGGCGTATTCGCTCGACCGCGCCGGCGCCGAGCGGATCGGCCTTCAACACGATCACGTAGCGCGCGGCGTTTCCGTCGCGCGCGAGGACGGCCCCGACCGACGCCCCCGTAGGGTTCGATGCCGGACCGACGACCTGCGCGACGCCGGGCTGCGCGCCCAGCAGGGTCTGCAGCCGCGCGAGCTGCGCGCGGCGCGACGCGATCGCGGGCTGCTCGACGATCAGCACCGTCGGCGACAGGATGCCGGGGACGAAGCCGCGGCTGGCCTGTGTGTAGGCGACGCGCGCGTTGCTGTCGTCGGGCAAACCGCGGATCAGCGGGTTGCCGAGATCCAGCCAGCCCAGCCCGCAGCTCATCGCGGCAAGGACCACGGCGCACGCGGCGATCGTTCGCCGCGGCGCGCGAACCGCGGTCGCGACGACGCGATACGAGATCCCGCGATCGGACCGGCGGCCCGCCGCGCGGCCGGCCGGGCTCGGCACGTGCGGCCAGAACAGGCGCTTGCCCAGCAGCGCGAGCGTCGCCGGGATGAACGTCATCGAGACCACGAGCGCGACGAGGATCGCGATCGCCATCCCGGGCCCGAACGCCCGCAGGAACCCGAGGTTCGCAACCGCCAGCGCGGCGCAGGCAGCCGCGACCGCCAGGCCGCAGGTCAGGATGATCGGGGTCAGCTCGGCGGTCGTCCGGCGAGCGGCCGTGGCCGGCTCGTCGCCCGCCGCCAGTCGCCGGCGAAAGCGCGATAGGAAAAACAACGAGTAGTCGGTGACGACACCGAACAGCAGCGCGACGACGATCGGCTGCACCTCGCTGGGAACCGACACGCCGACGAGCTTGCCGAGGGTCGCGACCAGCCGGATCGAGATCAGATACGCAAGCGCGACCGTCGCGAGGTTGACGAGCGGAGCCAGCAGCGCGCGGAAGTACAAGCCGACGGCGCCGAGCACGAGCAGCAGTGTCGCGATCTCGACGAGCGGCAGGTGCGACGCGATCACGTCCGCCTGCTGCGCGCGCGCAGCGATCGCCCCGGTGACACCGACGAACGCATCCGGCGCGTCCGGCGCCACATGGACGTCGGCGAGGCGCCGCGCGGCCCCGATGCGCCCGTTCGGTCCGACGCTCGTCCTGAACAGCAGCGGGATCACGACCGTCGTCGAGCGCTCGCGCACGAGCGGTGCGACACCAATCGTGTTGGAGACGACGTACCCGCGCGTCTCGCGCAGCAGCGGCAGCTCGCCCTGATCGAGCAGCAGCACGCTGCGACCGATCGACGCCTGCTGCGCCGCCGACAGGCCCCCGGGGTCGCGGGCCACGACGATCGTGCGGCTCAGCAGCGGGAAGCTGAACAGCTCCGCCGAGCGCTCCTCGGTTGTGATCGCCTTCGCACCCGCGGGCACGAGATCACCGAGCGCGCCGACCTGCGCCTCGCGGATCGACGGCAACCCCAGCGTGACCGCGATCGCCAGCGCGATCCACGCAGCGACGACCACGAATCGCCCTCGCACGACGAGCCCCGCGAAGCGATCCACCAGGCCGGCGCCGCGATCGGCCCGCAGCGAAGCCGCCGCGGACTCGGCCGCCGCCGGGACCGGCGCATCGCCGGCCATGCGGTCGCGCAGCGCGGAGACGAGCTCATCGCGTGCCGCCTCGCCTTCGACGCCAAGGTCTTCAGCGAGCCGCGCGAGTACCGCCCAGCGGCGGCGGCGAACACGCCGGGCCGATATCCCGGCCGCCGCCGCGATCTGCTCGTCGTCCAAACCGTGACGAAGCGCGAGCTCCAGCAGCGCCCGATCGGCTTGGTCCAAGGCCGCCAACGCCGCTGACAGCGCAGCGACGACGATCATCATGGGCGCAACCCTACCGGCGACGACGGCAGGGCGTCAGCAGGCGACGGCCCGCACACACAGCGATCGCGATCGCCTGCGTGGGAGACGTCACAACGCTCCCCTGAAGGCCCTTCCGCGAGGCGACAGGCGGTAGCCGATCTCGAGCGACTCGGTGAGGCCGAGCTCCTTGAGCTTGCGAACGTCGCGTTTCAGCACGACAGTTTCGACGTCGAGCTCGCGGGCGAGATCCGCGGCGCGGACGCCGGGCCGGCGGTCGATGATCTCAAGCACCGGGGCCGTCCACGGGCCGTGGCGTGAGGCGCGGTCGAGGCGCAGCAGGCGGGCGGTGAGGTGGGCTCGATCGTCGTCCGACAGCCCGGGCTTTTCGCGCAGCGCGACGCGCGGGTCGGGCCCGGCGTAGCGCAGCTCGATGCGGAAGACGGGACGATCCGGATGCTGTTGCAGGAACGTCACGAGTTCCCGGATCGACGAGCAGCCCGCCCGCAGGGCGTCCGGCGTGGTGATGGCGTCGATCGTCGTCTCGTCGACCGACGTCACTTCGACGAGGCCGATCGACGTGCGCAGTCGCGTGCCCTGAAGTACGCGGGCGGTCGTCCAGCGCCGGAACGCGAGATCGACCGTACCCTCGAGGATCGCCTCGAGCTCGGCGCGCCGGATCAGCACGCGATGATCGCGCTCATCTCACGGGCGATGCTATCCACAGGTCGGTAGACAAATTTGGCGGTTTGCCATTGCTTGCGGCGGGCGACGGGAGTACCGTCGCCCGCGACGAGGCGGGGAGGCTTCGCGCGGCAATGTCTTGCTGCGGATTTGCGCGCCGCGCACGTCATCTTTTCAACCGACAACGCCGCCTAGGGAGCAGCCATGCCAGTCAGACCTGCCCGTTCATCCGCCTCCGCCGCAGGCGCCGGTCACGGAACGATCCGCCTCCGCGGATCGGCACCCGCTGCCGCCGCACCCGCCGCCGCACCCGCCGCCGCGGGCGCGCCGCCCGCGGCGATACCCGCCGGCTCTGTCGGGCACGGCACGACCCGCCTCATGGAGCGCCCGCCGGCGTGGGCTCCGAACGCGCCGTTCATCCCGGGCACCCCACCGCCGAAGGGCGAGACCGCGGGCGCACACGGAGCCCACAAGGGGAGAATCTCGATCCGGTAAGCGCTGACGGGGCACCGACCGAGCGCCGCGCAGCCCCGCCTTCTGGCCAGTGTGAACCCGGATTGGCAAGATGGGGCCTTCGCGGGACGTTAGTAGAGCATCGCTGACTTGGCGCATCCGCCCCAGGGTTGCCTGACGCCGGCTCCGCGCCTGGCCGTGATGCCGAGCCGCGCGCTCCGCCGCGCGTCGCTGGCCGCCGCCGCCGTGCTGCTGCTGCCCGCGACTGCCGCTGGCGCACCGGCCCCGCTCGTCCAAGCGGGCAAACCGAACGCGGTCGGCGATCACTACATCGTCGTGATGAAGCATGCCGCCGGCGCGGGTGCGACCGATCGCGCGCAACGGACGGCGCGCGATCGCGGCGGGCATGTCCGGCACGTGTACAGCCGCGCGCTGCGCGGCTTCAGCGCCAGGCTGTCGGATCGCGCGCTCGCGGACGTGCGCAACGATCCCGCCATCGCATACGTCGAGCCCGACGCGGTGATCTCCCTCGCGGCGACGCAGATCGACGCGACGTTCGGCCTCGATCGGATCGACCAGCCGGACCTCCCGCTCACGACCACGTACACGTACCAGCACACCGGCGCGGGCGTGACCGCATACATCATCGATACCGGGATACGCACGACCCATGCGCAGTTTGGGGGGCGCGCGGTTTCGGGCTTTGACGCCATCGACGGCCTGCCGGCCGATGACTGCGGCGGCCACGGAACGCACGTCGCCGGGACGGTGGGCTCGGCGACCTACGGGGTCGCCAAGGGCATACGTCTCGTCGCCGTCCGGGTACTCGACTGCCAGGGCAGCGGATCCATCTCGGGCGTGATCGCCGGCGTCGACTACGTGACCGGCAACCACGCGGCCGGGGCGCCCGCAGTCGCCAACATGAGCCTCGGCGGTGCTGTCTCGACGGCGCTGGACAGCGCGCTGACGTCGTCGATCGCCGATGGCGTGACCTACACGGTTGCGGCGGGCAACGAGGCCGCTGACGCCTGTGGCTCCTCACCCGCGCGCGTGCCCGGCGCGCTCACCGTCGGCGCCACGGACGCGGCAGACCACGAGGCGGAATTCTCCAACTACGGCTTCTGCCTGGACCTGCTCGCTCCCGGCGTCGACATCACGTCCACGTGGTCGACGTCCGACAGCGCCACGAACACGATCAGCGGGACGTCGATGGCGTCGCCGTACGTGGCCGGGGTCGCGGCGCTGTATCTACAGCAGGCCCCGAAAGCCACGCCGGCGACCGTCCACGGCGCGGTGGTCGCCGGCTCGACCGCCAACACCCTTGATCTGTACGGCGAGCCGGGAACACCGAACCGTCTCGCGTACTCGCTCATCGGACCACCGCCACCACCGCCGCCGCCACCGCCGCCACCGCCACCACCGCCGCCACCGCCACCACCGCCGCCGCCACCACCGCCACCACCGCCGCCACCGCCACCACCGGTGCGACCTGCGCCGCCGCCACCACCCGTGTCACCACCACCGCCTGTCGCCGACGGGATCGTGTCGTTCGAGGCGTCGCCGATGAGCCTGCGGGTCTCCAGGACGGGCCGCTTCACCTACTCCTACGAGGCGACGCCGCTCCTCGAAGGCACGGTCAGCCTCCAGAGCACGAAGAAGGTCAAGATCGCTGCCAAGAAGCGATTCATAACGCTTGCGGCAAAGTCGTTCACCGCGTCGCCGCGGGGCCACGTGCGGGTGACATTCACGCTTTCGAGCAAGCACCGCCGGGCGCTCAGGAAGGCCAAGAAGCTGACCTTCAAGGTCACCGCGGCGTTCGCCAAGAGCTTCACGACCAGGCTCACGCTCAAGGCACCGAGGTAGGCCGCGATCGCGCCCCGGTCAGGTGCCGACGTAGGCCGCGAGATGCTCGCCGGTGAGGGTGGGGCGGGCGGCGACGAGCTCGGCAGGTGTGCCCTCGAAGACGATCTGACCGCCGTCGTGGCCGGCGCCGGGGCCGAGGTCGATGATCCAGTCGGCGTGCGCCATGACCGCCTGGTGGTGCTCGATGACGATAACCGACTTGCCGGAGTCGACGAGCCGGTCCAGCAGGCCGAGCAGCTGCTCGACGTCGGCGAGGTGGAGGCCGCTGGTCGGCTCGTCGAGGACGTAGATGCCGGGCGGGCGGGATGGCTTGCCCATGTGGGTGGCCAGCTTGAGTCGCTGGCGCTCGCCGCCGGACAGCGTGGTGAGCGGCTGGCCGAGGCTGAGGTAGCCGAGCCCGACGTCGGCTAGTCGGGTAAGGATCTTGTGTGCTGCCGGGATCCTCGCCTCGCCGTCGGCGAAGAACGCCTCGGCCTCGGTGACCGGCATCCCGAGCACCTCGCTGATGTCCTTGCCGCCGAGCGTGTACTCGAGGACCTCGGCCTGGAAGCGCCGTCCCTCGCACTCCTCGCAGACGCTGGCGACGCCGGCCATCATCGCCAGGTCGGTGTAGATGACGCCGGCGCCGTTGCAGGTGGGGCAGGCGCCGGCGGAGTTCGCGCTGAAAAGGCCCGGCTTCACGCCGTTGGCCTTCGCGAACGCGTTGCGAATCGGGTCGAGCAGTTTGGTGTACGTCGCCGGGTTGCTGCGCCGCGAGCCCTTGATCGCGGCCTGGTCGATCGCGACCACCCCGTCCCGGGGTGGGCCGGACGTGACCGAACCGTGGATCAGCGAGCTCTTGCCCGAGCCGGCCACACCGGTCACCACGACCAGCACGCCGAGCGGGAGGTCGACGTCGACGTCCTGCAGGTTGTGGGTGTCGGCGCCGCGGATCTCCAGCGTGCCGGCCGGGGTCCGCACCGTCTCCTTGAGGGAGGCCCGGTCGTCGAGATGGTGGCCGGTGATCGTGTCGCTGGCCCGCAGCTGCTCGACGGTGCCCTCGAAGCAGACCGTGCCGCCCGCCGTGCCGGCGCCGGGGCCGAGGTCGACGACGTGATCGGCGATCGCGATCGCCTCCGGCTTGTGCTCGACGACCAGCACGGTGTTGCCCTTGTCGCGCAGTTGCAACAGCAGGTCGTTCATCCGCTGGATGTCGTGCGGGTGCAGTCCGACCGTCGGCTCGTCGAAGACGTAGGTGACGTCGGTGAGCGACGAGCCGAGCTGGCGGATCATCTTGGTGCGCTGCGCCTCGCCGCCCGACAGCGTGCCCGACGGCCGTTCGAGCGAGAGGTATCCCAGCCCGATCTGCTCGAACGAGTCGAGCGTCTCCTGCAACGTCTCGAGCAGCGGCGTGACCGACGGCTCGTCGAGGCCGCGCACCCATTCGGCCAGGTCGCGGATCTCCATCGAGCAGGCGTCGGCGATGCTGATCCCCTCGATCTTGGAGGCCCGGGCACCCTCGGCAAGCCGCGTGCCGTCGCACTCGGGGCAGGTGGTGAACTCCACCGCCCGTTCCACGAACGCGCGGATGTGCGGCTGCATCGCGTCGACGTCCTTGGCGAGGAACGACTTCTGGATCTTCGGGATCAGCCCCTCGTAGGTGAGGTTGACGCCCTCGACCTTGATCTTGGTCGGCTCCTTGTAGAGCAGGTCGTGGAGCTCGCGCTTGTTGAAGGTCTTGATCGGCTTGTCCGCGTCGAAGAAGCCGCAGCCGTTGAAGATGCGGCCGTACCAGCCGTCCATGCTGTAGCCGGGGATCGTGATCGCACCGTCGTTGATCGACTTGCTGTCGTCGTACAGCGCAGTCAGGTCGAAGTCGGTGACCGAGCCCCGGCCCTCGCAGCGCGGGCACATGCCGCCGGTTCGGTTGAAGCTCGCCTTCACGGTCTTGGTCTTGGCGCCACGTTCGACCGTGATGCCGCCGGTCGCCCGGACCGAGGGGACGTTGAAGGCGTACGCGCTGGGCGAGCCGATGTGCGGCTCCCCGAGCCGGCTGAAGAGGATGCGCAGCAGCGCGTTGGCATCGGTGGCGGTGCCGACCGTGGACCGGGGGTCCGCACCCATCCGCTGCTGGTCGACGATGATCGCTGTCGTCAGCCCGTCGAGGACGTCGACCTCGGGACGCGCCAGCGTCGGCATGAAGCCCTGCACGAACGCGCTGTAGGTCTCGTTGATCAGCCGCTGCGACTCCGCGGCGATCGTGCTGAACACCAGCGAGCTCTTGCCCGAGCCCGAGACGCCGGTGAACACCGTCAGCCGGCGCTTCGGGAGTTCGACGCTGACGTCCTTGAGGTTGTTCACGCGGGCGCCCCGCACGCGGATCAGATCGTGCGTGTCGGCATCGTGCAGCGTGGGCGCCTGCGTGTCCGTCCTCATGGCTTTGCTCATCGTGTCTCCATCTGTCGGGCGGGGCCGCCGTCAGCGGTCGTGGTCACTCACGGGTCGGCCGGTCAGCTCATCAGGCTGACCTGACAGACCGACGCGCGCAGCGGCGAGCTGCCGCTGATCGGATCGCTGGGCCGCTGTGCGAGGACCGCGTTGAGGTTCGCGCTGTCCGGGCCGAGGGGCGGGTAGCCGGGCAGCCCGAGCTCCGGGCAGGCCTGCCACCAGCCGTGCTGTCCGCAGACGACTTCACGGTCGACGGCGGTCGTCAGCTTGGCGCGGGCGCGGATGCTGCCATGAGGGGTCTCGAGCCGGATCCAGGCGCCGTCCTCGATGCCGCGGGCGAGCGCTGCCTCGGGATGCATCTCGACCTGCGGGTCGGGGACGCGGCGGCGCAGGCTCGCCACGTTGCGGTGCTGCGTCTCGCAGAACCACAGTGACTTCGCGCAGGTGAGGATCAGCGGGAACCGCTCGGCAAGCTCGGGGCGCGATCTGGGACTCGTGCGCGGCTCCTCGTACTCGGGCACCGGCAGGTAACCGTGCTCGACGAGCACCTCCGAGTACAGCTCGATCTTGCGCGACGGCGTGCGAAACCCGCGCGGCGTGTCGCGCTCGAGCTCCGCGTACTTGCGATGCCGTGTCGTGAGCGAGACACGGACACCGGCCGGCTCCGCGCGGAGCTGCTCGAGCGTCACGCCGCTCGGCGCCAGCTGGTGCCGCCAGGCGTCATCCAGATCCCCACCCCAGAAGTGCTCGCCCAGGCCCAGACGGGTCGCGAGCGCGAAGATGATCTGCAGGTCAGACCGCGCCTCGCCGCGCGCGGGCACAAGCGGCGCCCGTAGCTGCACGAGCGATTGCGCGTCCGCGCTGATTTCGAATCCGATCTTCAGACCCTCCGACTCGAACGCGCTCGTGACCGGCAGCACCAGATCGGCCTGCTCGGCGGTCGGGTTCATGAACAGATCGGCGTGGACGAAGAAGTCGAGCGCGGCGAGAGCAGCGCGACCGCGCGCGCTGTCGCCGTGGGCCATCATGAGGTTGGCGCCGAAGTTCACCAGCCCGCGGGCGCGATACGGCCGGCCGTCGAGCGCTGCGGTGTAGACATCCTCGCCGGTGACGAACTCGAAGCGCGCGGGGCCGAGCGGGCGCTCATCCACGCCGAGCGCCTTGGCCCGCTGCTCGGGGGCGAGGAGCTCGGCGCCGTCGATCGGGTTGGATGGCACGCTGCTCCACAGCACGTTGCCGCCGCGCGCATCGAAGCTCCCGGTCAGGGCGTAGAGCTGGTTGATCGCGCGCACCGTCTGCGTCGTGTTGCCGTGCTGCTCCAGACCGCTCCAGGCGTAGAACGCGAGCGGGCGCGACTCCCACAGCGTGCGCGCGGCTCGCTCGATGTCCGCTGCCGAGACCCCGGTGAGCTCCTCGGCGACGGTCGGCGCCATCCGCCGGCACTGCTCGGCAACGAGGTCGAACGCCGGCCGGCACGTCACGGTGCCGGTCCTCGTCATCACCTCGCGGGTACCGGACAGCGCGAGCCGCGCCTCGTCGATGGTGTGGCGGCCGCGAGCGGGGTCGTAGGCCACGGGCCGCCCGCCAGCGTCGTCCCAGGCGACGTAGTGCGCCGGATCGCCCCCCGGCTCCAGGTCCCCGGCTCGCAGCAGGCGGTTGGTGTCGGAGCGCACGAGGAGGGGGGCGTTGGTCCAGCGGCGAACGAAGTCCTCGTCGAACCATCCGCGTTCGATCATCACGTGCGTGAGCGACAGCGCGAGCGCGGCGTCCGTCCCCGGGCGCACCTGAAGCCAATGGTCGGCGTCGCCCGCCAGGCCCACTCGACGCGGATCGACGACGATCAGGCGTGCCCCGCGACGGAGCGCGGCGACGGTGCTCGTCGCATGGGCGAGGCGCGCCACCGACGGGTTGTAGCCCCAGTACAGGATGCACCCGGCGTGGTCGAGATCGGGCATGTACGCGCCTGGGACCGCCTCGCCGTAGGTGAAGATCGACGCCAGGTAGCGTCCCCAGCCGCACAGCTCCATGTAGGTCGCCTGGTTCGGGCTGCCGAACGCGCGCCGCAGGCGCATCACCCAATCGATCGAATCCGACATCGCCGAGG
This sequence comes from uncultured Actinomycetes bacterium, assembly GCA_963705315.1. GTDB lineage: Bacteria > Actinomycetota > Thermoleophilia > Solirubrobacterales > Solirubrobacteraceae > CADCVQ01. The sequence goes on along the minus strand of OY970068.1, from coordinate 2,073,533 downwards.
TCGAGGGCGATGCCGTGGCGAACACCACCGACTCCGCGCCGTGGTCGCCCGCGAGCGAACCCAACCGCGCGGCGACCGTGTCGAGCGCCTCGTCCCACCCGATGCGCTCCCAGCCGGGATCGTCGGCCCCCTTGGGACTGGTTCGCCTGAGCGGATGCAGCAGCCGGTCGGCGTGGCCGACGATCTCGGGTGCCGCCTTCCCCTTGACGCACAACGCCCGGCCGGTCGGATGTGACGGATCGGGTCGGAGGGCGACGAACCTCCCATCCGCCGCGATCGTCGCCTTGGCCCCGCAGCGCGACACGCACAGCGCGCAGAACGTCGGCACTTGCTGTGACGCTGGCTGTATGACGGACATCGACACTCGATCGCTTGGCGCGAACCCTACGCCCGCGCGCTCCCTCCACAGTCCACGCGACCTTACCGGTTCGTCGACCGCTACTGTCGCAGTCGCGCTACGCTGTGCGACATGGGCAGTATCTCGGTTCGAGACCTTCGCAACGATACGGGCGAGGTTCTGCGCCGCGTGGAAGCGGGGGAGACGGTGATCGTCCATAGCAACCGACGCCCGGTCGCCCAGATCGTGCCGCTGCTCGAGCGCCCGACCTGGCTGCCGGCCGCGCGGTTCTTCTCCAAGGTTCTGGCGCATCCCGCCGATCGGGGGCTCCGCGACGATCTCGCCAACCTGCAACCGGACACCATCGACGACCTGTGAGCAGCCGCGCGATCGCCGACACCTCGCTGTTCATCGCTCGTGAGACAGGCCGTCCCGTTGACCCCTACGAGCAGGATGTCCAGATCGCGGTCTCGATCGTGACGATCGCCGAACTGGAACTGGGCGTGCTGGCGGCCGCGGAGCCTCGGATCCGGGCGATCCGGTTGCACACGCTGCGCGATGCCGAGCAGCTCAGCGCACTGCCCGTGGACCGCGCAGTGGCCTCGGCGTTCGCATCGCTCGCGGTGCAGATGCGCGCTGCCGGGCAGGGCCGGCTCGGTATCCACGACGCCTGGATCGCCGCGACCGCGATCGCGCACGACGCGGACCTGCTCACCCAGGACTCCGGCTTCGAAGCGGTCCCGGGCCTGCGCGTGATCAGGCTGTAGACGCTCGGCGCGAGCGTCAGCCGCGGCACGGCGGGCCCGGTCCGACGAGCTCGGCCGCCTGCTGCGCGGTTCCCATGTCGCTGAGCCGCACGCGCACGGCGCCGCAGTTGTTCGTGTCGTCGGCTTCGATCAGGCGATTGCCGGGATCGACGGTCGTGTCGAGGACGTACTCACCGTCGGGCACGCCGCTGACCTCGACGTACTGGCCGGGCAGGAACCAGTCGTAGGTGTCCGCCCAGCCGACCGCGAGGCCCTGCTTGAAATGGTCCTGACCGCCGCTCGTCGACTCCGGTCACCCAGACCACCGCGCCCACGCCGACGGCGGCCAGCCCGTAACGCATCGTTGCTCCCCACCTCATCGCCATCCCGTCCGCCTTCCTCGATCGCGCTTGACGTTTGCGCTTCGTAGCCGATCGCGGGGCGCGCCGTCAAGCCACGCGCGCCGCCAGCAGGCAGACGTCGTCGGCACGCAAGCAAGCCGCGGATCAGGGTGGGACCTCCGCCGATGCGTACAGGCCGAAGCGCGACGCCCACTCGATCCGCGGGCGGATCGTGCCGAGGGCCTCGGTCACCTGCGACTGCGCGACGAGGTGGCCGAGCAGTACCGGCTCTGAGTAGCCGAGGTCGCGGGCCTCCGCGGGATCGTTGCTGAGCAGCTGATCCCCCGTGACCGGATGCAGCGCGCTGTAGAGCGCGATGAGTCCATCGCCCGGGGCGCTCTCGAGGTAGCCCGCCGGCTCGGCGTCGGCAGGCGCGCCCGACGGCGTCGGGGCCGGGCGGTACACCGCCGGTAGCGCGGCCGCCCGGCGCAGGAGCGCGGCGGCGAGCGCACGCGGAGACGAGCGCCCCGGCCACATGGCGGGCGCCGCAACCCAGCGCGCGGCGCGCAGCGGCCCCGGGCGGCGGGGGGCCGGAGGCGTGCGCGCGGTCACAGCGCGCCCGTCGCTCGTCAGCCACAGCGCGGTCCGGCCGTTCCCGGCGCAGGCCCGCAGGCTGCCCAGCTCGCCGGCCAGCACGCGGCGGTCGGGTTGGTTGGGCGGCGGCGGACGCAGCGGCGCCGGGATCTCGCCCGCGCCGTAGACGTGACGGCCGGCGGGCCGGTCGAGCACGCGCACGAGCCCGATCAGGCCCGGATCGCGCGGGGTCGCGGCCGCTGCGGGCTCGATCGCGCCGACGCTCACCGATCCTCCCAGCGAGAGCGGATCGATGCGCCGTTCCAGCGGTGGATAGGGCCGGCCTTCCCACAAGATCGCGAGCGGGACGTTGACGAAGTTGCGCATGGTCGCCGAGCTGTCGTTGGACCAGCGCGGGTCGCGGTGCTCGCGATCGCCGCGCAGCGCTGCGATCGCGGCGGTCGCCCGTTGCCTTGGCGTCGGCCGGGCGCTGCGACGGATCATGTCGATGAGAGCCGCGCGCAGCGGGCCCTGCGTGGCGGGGTCCAGCGAGCGGCAGCACTCGACGGCATCCATCCGCCAGGCGGGGTACTGCGGCGTCTTGCTCAGCAGGTCGAGATCCAGCTCGGCGGCGAACGCCGGCGTCGCCCGCAGCGCGCCACGCGCCTCGAGGTAGGCCATCGTCAGCAGGCATTTCGAGCAGCGGCCGCAGTTGTCGGGGCGGCTCTGCGCCCAGCACACCTTCAGATGCGGCAGCATCTCGGGGCACTCGGCGACGATGTGGGCGACCTTGGCAAAGCGCGTCTGATCGGTCGCGTCGTGTTCGATCTGGACCGATTCGGTCGAGTACAGCGGGTCGAGCAGCGGGTGCGAGCCGTGCGGCCCGTGGGTGAAGTGAGCGAACGTCGCCGCGACGATCACCCGGCTCAGCCCGCCGCCCAGCGACAGCGCGATCAGCGCGAGCCCCCCGACGATGGCGTCGTCCCAGTCGACCGCGAGGTCGGTCATCGCGCGGATGTTCGTCTCGACGGAGATGAGCGGCCGGCCCAGCAGGGCGGCGGCTTCGCGGGTGCGGGTGAGTTGCTCGGCGCGGAGCTCCGCGTCCCACGCCTCCTGGAACGTGGGCGAGAAGATCAGATGCTCGATCGGCGAGAACTCGGGATCGCCTCCCCCGATCGCCGTGAAGGTCGAGTCGACACCACGGGTGAACAGCGCGCCGGTCCCGCTTCCTTTTGCGGGCTCGTCGATCGTGGCCGCCACGCGCACATCGCAGGGTGCCAGCGTCGGGTCCCACAGCATGTGCGTCGACTGGATGTTGCGTAGCCGGCGCAGCAGCCGCGCGGAGACAGCGCCGTCGACGTGCAGTTCCTCGTGGCGGCGCATGGCCGAGACCAGCGACGCCGCGAGAAAGGGCGACGCGTCCTCCGGGGGGAGCGCGAACTGCGCCGGAACCTGGATCGTCAGCCGGTGCTCACCGCCGCGCCAGCGCACACGGGCCGAGCGCTCGATGTCGCCATCGATCTCGGTACTGCGCAGGTCGTCGACGATCACGCAGGTGACACTACGGCCCGGGTGCAGCGCGCGTACTGAGGGCGGCGGCGTGCCCTTCGCCTCGAGCAGCCGTGGCGATGCCCGTCCGTAGTCGGGGACGATCTCGCGCAGCCGCAGGCCGCACGCGCCACTCGGTGCCAAAGCCGAAGAGGTAGGCGATCCGCTGACACGACGGCGGCGCGGCGATCGCCGTCGCCGTCAGCCAGACCACCGCGGCCAGGCCGGCGGCGGACAGCCCAAAACGCATCGTCGCTGCCCACCTCGTCGCCATCCCATCCGCGTTCGTCGATCGCGCCTGACATTGCGCTTCGTTGCCGATCGCGGGCGTGCCGTCAAGCCACGCGCGCCGCCAGCAGGCAGACGTCATCGGCGTGCGCGGGATCGTGCAGCTCGTGCGCCACGGCGCCGACGAGCGACGCGATCGGGTCCTCGCGGTGTGCGGCGACGTGCCGGCGCAGCCGTTCCATGCCGTCGTCGATCGAGCGCGTCCGGCTCTCCACGAGCCCGTCGGTGTACAGCAGGACGGTGGCGCCGGCGGGCAGCTCGAGCGTCGCCTCGTCGCGCGGGCACGCCCCCGCATACAGGGCGTCCAGCGGAACCGTGCGCGCATCCCACGCGAAGCACGGCTCCTCGCCCGGCAGGAGGACGAGCGGCGGCGGGTGACCGGCGACGGCATAGCGCAGCCGGCGCGGGGCGACGCCGAGCTCGGCGTAGACGAGCGTGGCCATGCCGCCGACCTGGTGGTGGCGCGCATAGCCGTCGAGCGCGGCGACGAGCGCGGCCGGGCCGAGGCCGGTCGACGCGAACGCGCGCACCGCGCTACGGAGCTGGCTCATCGCCGCGGCCGCCTCGATGCCGTGGCCGACGACGTCGCCCACGACGATCCCGACCCGCTCGCGGTCGCCGAGCCAGAAGCCGTCGTACCAGTCGCCGCCGATCTCGAGCCCGGCGACGCCGGGCCGGTAGGCGACCTGCACCTCGATGCCGTCCGCCGACGGCAGCACGCCCGACAGCATCCCGCGCTGCAGCTCGCGCGCGATCTCCTGCTCACGGCGCTGCGCGCTGAGCAGCTCCCGCTCGTAGCTGCGCCGCTCGGTGGCGTCGAAGATCGCCGTTCGGATCCCCAGCGGGTGGCTGCGATCCTCGCCTCGCAGGACCGAATTGACGAGCGCCGGCAGCCGCGTGCCGTCCGCGCGCACGAGCTCGACGGCGATCGCGCGCACCACGCCCTGCATGCGCAGCAGCGGCGCGTAATGTGTCTCGTGGTAGATGCGCCCGCCGGGCGAGAGCAGGTCCTGGAAGCGTCGGCGGCCGATCAGCGTGCCGCGCTCGTGGCCGGTCCACGCCTCGAACGTGCGGTTGACCTTGACGATCGTGCCGTCCAGGCGCGTCGAGAGGTAGCCGCACGGCGCGTCCTCGAAGAGCTCCTCGGCGCTGTCGTCGAGCAGCGGGTCGTCGATCACGTCACAGGAACGCCTTGATCGCGGCGATCGTCTCCTCGGGGGCGCTGAGGTTCGGGCAGTGCCCGGTGGCCTGAAGCTGGACGAACCGGCTGTCGGCGAGCTGCTCGTCGACGAACCGCCCGACAACCTGCGGCGCGATCGCGTCGTCGGAGCACTGCAGCACGAGGCTCGGCGTCGGCACCCGCGCGAGGTCGGCGCGGTTGTCGGACATGAACGTCACGCGCGCGAAGTGCCGCGCGATCTCGGGGTTCGAGCGGCAGAAGCTGTTCGTGAGCTCCTCGCCGAGCTCGGGCCGGTCGGGGTTGCCCATGATCACCGGCGCCATCGCGGTCGACCAGCCCAGGTAGTTGGAGTCCATCGACTCGAGCAGCTCCTCGATGTCCGCGCGCGAGAAGCCGCCGACGTACGGCTCGTCGTCGATGTAGCGCGCGGACGGGCCGATGAGCACCAGCCGCGCGAAGCGCTCAGGCTCGGCCGCCGCGGCGAGCACGCCGATCATCGCGCTGACCGAGTGCCCGACGAAGATCACGTCGGTGAGCGCCAGCTCGTGGCAGATCTCGAGCATGTCCTCGGCGTAGCCCTGCAGCGAGCCGTAGCGCTCGCGATCGTACGCGGAGGCGTCCGAGCCGCCGGCGCCGACGTGGTCGAAGAGGACGATGCGCGCGTCGTCGGCGAACGCCGGCCAGACATAGCGCCACATGTTCTGGTCGCAGCCGAAACCGTGCGCGAAGAGCATCGGCTGGCCGTCGGGGTCGCCGTGCTCGACGACGTTGTTGCGCGCGACGGCGGTCATGGCGGTGGACCCTCCAGCACGAGGTGGTCGAGGACGCCCGTAAGGCGCAGCATCTGGCGCACGTTACGGTGCAGGTCGGAGCGTAGCGTCAGCCTGCGCCCCGCGTCGGCGGCCTCGCGCATCAGCGCGTCGAGCGTTCGCATGCCGGAGGAGTCGATGAACACGAGCTCGCGCATGTCGATCGTCACCGGACCCCACTCGAGCTGCCGGCGGACCGCCTCGGCGAACCGCGGCGCGGTCTCGATGTCCATCTCGCCTGCCACGACGAGCACCGCCGGGCCCTCGTCGCGGGCGACGGTCAGTGTGAACTCGGGTGGCTCGCTGACGTCGAGGTCCATGGCGCGTAGGCGCGCGACGATATCGCTGTACGCGCCGTGAGAGATTCTGCGCACTGAGCTTGCGGACGCGCGCGCCGCTCAGGCAGCAGATCGCTCGCCGGCACCGGCGAGCGCGGCCGTGAGCGCGACGGCCGTCGCGGGCGCGTCGTCGGGCACGAGGCGCAGGTGACGCCGTCGCGTCGGCTCGGGCTCGTGTCCGCCGAGGCCGTCGCGCAGCTTTCCGACCCCGAGCCGGATGCGTCCCTTGACCGTGCCCAGCGGCACGTCGAGGCGGGTCGCGATCTCGGCGTGCGTCAGCCCCGCGTAGTAGCTCAGGAAGACCGCCTCTCGCTGGTCTGAGGGAAGCTTGGCCAGCACCGCCAGCAGAGCGTCACGGTCGACGTCGAGCTCGTCGGCGACGGTCGTGCGCAGCGGCGCGAGCTCCTCGGCGTCGGCCTGGACCTCGGTGGGCCGGCTGGCCGCGCGTCGCCAGGCGTCGACGGCGCGGTTGCGGACGATCCGCGCCAGCCAGGTGCTCACGCTGCCCAGGCCGGGCTGATAGCTGTCGGCGCCCCGCCATAGACACAGGAACGCATCCTGCGTGACCTCTTCGGCGAGTTGCTCGGGGGCGCCCAACCGGCGGGCGTGCATGTGCGCACGGCGCCCGTGGCGGCGGTGCAGTTCGGCGAACGCGTCGCCGTCGCCGCCGGCGACGAGCGCCATGAGGGTGGCATCGGACGCTCCTGCGGTGCTGACGCTGCGACGCAGGACGGATGTGGGTGTGGGGGAGGAGATCGCGGACATGGGTCGAAGGTACAAGGTCTGTCTAAGGTTTGTCAAATGTCTGTACAGATGCAATACTGGCGCTCGTGACCGAGTCCGCGGACCGCTGGCGCATCAAGGAGTTCGCGGCCGCCGTGGGCGTGCCGGAGACGACGCTGCGCGCGTGGGAGCGGCGCTATGCGCTGCTCGAGCCGGAGCGCACGTCGGGCGGCTTCCGGTTGTACACGCGCGCCGACGAGCGCCGGATCCGCGCGATGCAGGCGCATCTCGCGCGCGGGATCGCCGCGGCACAGGCGGCCGAGCTCGCGATCGCCGAGTCGACCGCCGAGGCCGGGGCGCCGGCCGCGACGGACGCGACGGACGCGCTCATCGCCGCGCTCGTCGCCGCGACCGAGGCGTTCGATGCGACGCGCTTCGACGCGCTGCTCGACGCGGCCCTCGCGCGCGGAACGATCGCCGGCGTCCGAGACGTCGTCCTGCCCGCGCTCGTCGACATCGGGCGGCGCTGGGAGGTGGGGGAGATCACCGTCGGCCAGGAGCACTTCGCAAGCCAGCTCGTCCAGCGCCGGCTGCTCGCGCTCGCCGCGGGCTGGGAGGTTGGGCGCGGCCCGCTCGCGCTGCTGGCGTGCCCGCCCGGCGAGCGCCACACGCTCGGCCTGATCTGCTTCGGGCTCATCCTCGCCGACGGCGGCTGGCGGATCGCGTACCTGGGGGAGGACACCCCGATCGGCGAGATCGCCGCCGCGAGCGCGTCGCTGCGCCCCGACGCCGTCGTCCTGTGCGCGCTCGACGCAGGCCATCTCGAGCCCCACGCCGAGACGATCGCCGGCCTCGGCGCGCGCCACCACACGATCCTCGCCGGCGCGGGCGCGTCACGCGAGCTCGCGGCGCAACTGTACGTCGACTACGCGGCCGGCGGTCCGGTCGAGACCGCCGAGGCGCTCGTCGCCCACCCACCGCGCCCGGGCTAGGACCGCTCGCGCGTGAAGGTCGGCCTCGTGGGCACTCGCGGGGCCGGAGTGAGGCGGGCCGGCGATCACGGTCACACCGGCAAGGGGAAGTGCGGTTGGGCGGCGATGCCAGACTCCTACGTCCGCGGCAGCCATCGAGGAACTCACGCCGGGCAAGCTGGACACGTGGCTCACTTCTGGCCGTGCCAGACCACCTGAGCGCCGCCCGCTGCAGACGAACCTTGACCGGGACTCCAGAGCGCCGCTATCACGGCTTCATGTCCGCGTTGAGTGAGCGCCTGTGGCCCTTTTGGTGGGTTCTGGGGACGCTGGGGTGGGCCGGCGACGTGGAACGCTGGCGCATTACCCTGCCGTAGATGCGCATCGACGAGCTGCTCCGGTCCAGCGACGAGCCCGTATTCTCCTTCGAGTTCTTCCCGCCCAAGAGCGAGCAGGGCGAGGTCAACCTCGCCGCCGCGCTGAAGGATCTCGTCCGCCTGGAGCCGGCCTTCGTTTCGGTGACGTACGGCGCCGGCGGCTCGACCCGCGAGAAGACGATCGAGATCGTCTCGCGGATCGAGCGCGACTTCGGCCTCGAGGCGATGGCGCACCTGACGTGCGTGAACGCGACCGTCGACGACCTGCGCACGACGCTCGACCAGATGCGCGACGCGGGCATCGACAACGTGCTCGCCCTCCGGGGCGATCCGCCGCAGGGGCAGGAGCGCTGGACGAAGGCCGAGGGCGGGCTCGAGTACTCGCTCGAGCTGATCGAGTTGCTGCGCGCGCACTATGCGTTTTCGATCGGCGGCGCGGCCTTCCCCGAGACGCACATCCACGCGACCTCGCCGGAGGAGGACATGCAGTTCCTCAAGGCCAAGGTCGACGCCGGAGCGCAGTTCCTCATCACGCAGATGTTCTTCGACAACCGGTACTACTTCGAGTTCGTCGAACGGGCTCGCGCCATCGGCATTGACGTGCCGATCATCCCGGGCGTCATGCCGATCCTCAGCCGCAGCGGCATCCGGCGGATGGCCGAGCTGTCGAAGGCGCGCCTACCCGACGGCCTGCAGCGCGCGCTCGAAGTGCGCGACGACGACGAGGCGATCGCGGAGTTCGGCGTCTCCTACGCGACGCTGCAGTGCGCGGAGCTGCTGGCGGGCCGCGCGCCCGGCATCCACTTCATCACGCTCAACCGCTCGCCCGCCACCCGGGCGATCCTCGCGGCGCTCAAGCTCATGCGCCCGTGGGACGCCGCGTGGACGGCGCTCGAGGAGGATTCGCTGGCGCTCGGGTAGCCGGCAGGACGCCGCTTCGGTGTGTTGCAACGGACCGACGGCGAAGTCGTCGGGGGCCTGATTGCGGTGCTTGGCGGAACGGGGGGTGTTCTTCGGCGGCCCGCGCTGGAGGCGACAAGTCCGCTCGTTGGCGCCGGGCCGTCGCTGACTGTTGCCGCTCACAGCGCCTGCCCATGAGTCGGCACGGTTTCGGGCTCTGAGGCTAGGCACAAGTGCCCGGCACTTCTGCTTCGGACGACGGATGAAAGTCAAGTCGGGTTGCTGGGGCGGCTCCTGTAGTGAGAGGGTTGTGTTGGGCGCGGGCGACGACGAGTCAAAGCGCAGACGTGGGCCTTGAGGTCTGCCGCGCGACGTGCTCTGTTGAGGAGCCACCTGATGCGCGGCCCGGTGTCGCGCTCGCGCCCGCCTGTTGGCAGTCCTTGATCGTGCGTTCGTAGGCGCGCTGTGCCTGAAGGGGTAGCGACAGCAGCGGTTCATTCGGCAACCGTTAGTATTAGTCGCGGTTGCGGGGATCCTTGCGCGAATTCGACCGACCGTTGCCGCTTCGGGGCGGGCGTCATGCGGCGCACGGCGGTACGCGCGCGAGTGAATCGTTCTCTCGACTCCAGCCCACCCCGCCGCCGGGCGACATCGCTTCGCGGCGTTACTTGGGTCCGATGTAGGAGAGGTAGATCGCGTCGTTCTTGCATGCGAAGGCGACGTAGTTCGCGCGGGCGCTCGTGGCGATCTCGTTGACGGTGCCCTCGGGGCAGAATCCCTGCGGTGGGCGTTTGCCGTAGTTGTTGCTTGTGGCGTACATGTAGACGAACGGGCCGTAGGCGAACATTGTCTGTGCCGTCCCGGCGGTCATCGATGGTCGTCCTCCGCGCCTGCGGGAACGTCGCCTCGATCGCTTCGGGGAAGCCTTTGAGGCCGTCGACGCAGGCGATCAGGACGTCCTGCACGCCGCGACGGCGCAGGTCGTTGAGGACCGCCAGCCAGAACTTTGCGCCCTCGGTCTCTTGCCACCAGATCCCGAGGACCTCGCGCTCACCGTCGCAGGTGACGCCCAACGCGATGTAGCAGGCGAGGTTGCGTACCGAGCGGTCCTCGCGGACCTTCACGCGCAGCGCGTCGAAGTAGACGATCGGATAGACCTCATCCAGCGGCCTGGTCCGCCACGCCTCGACGTCGGCGAGCACGGCGTCGGTGATGCGGCTGATCGTGTCGCGACCGATCTCGGTGCCATAGAGCTCTGAGAGGTGCGCTGAGATGTCGCAGACGGTCATGCCGCCGGCGTACAGGCCCAGGATCTTGTCGTCCAGACCGGCCAAGCGGGTTTGGCGCTTGGCGACCAGCTGCGGCTCAAAGCTGCTGTCGCGGTCACGCGGCGTCTTGATCTGCACCGGCCCCAGATCGGTCTGCAGCGTCTTCGCAATCGACCCGTTGCGCGTGTTCGAAGCGCTCGGCACGCCACCGGGCGGATGGCCGAGATGCTCGGTCAGCTCAGCCTCCAACGCCGCCTCGACGACCCGGCCGGCGAGCTGCGACAACAGGCCACCTGGGCCCGACAGCTCCTCGGGCCGCAGCCCCTTCACAGCGTCCTCGAGTGCCCCCTCAGGCAGCAAGCCGGCGAGGCGGTCAAAGACCTCCTGCGGCGGCTCATGGCCCTCAGGTTCGGCGCCCGGCTCGGGGCGCCGCTTGGACTTCATGGTGCTCATGGTGATCGATGGATCCCTTCTGCGGGCCGCGCGCGCCGCGCCCGCCCGAGCCACCTCGCCCTACGGGCTCGGCGACTCAGGCAGGCGCGGCGACACAGCTACCGCGGTCGCTCACCACGACCACACACACTTCACCGGACAGAACCCAGCGGTCCCCCGCGTGCTCGGCGGCGACCGTCGCATGGTCGATCGTCGCGGGGAAGCGATCGAAGAGCCCCCGCGCGCACATCTTCACAACGCGGCCGTCGTCGCCCGTCGCCCGCGAGATCCAGTCCCACTTCGGGGAGACCTCCTTGTGGATCAGCTCCCGCCCGTCGCGCAGGGTCACGCGCTCAAGGGTGTTGCCGGATGCGCCGGCCGACCCCAGCGGCTCGCGAGCGACGATCTGATCGGAAAGCAGAGCCATCACGGAAGCTAGGCCGAGCCTCGAGGACGAGGTTGAACGGCGTCTGCGTCGCGAGCCGCAAGCGGGTAAACCCAGCCTCTGTGATGACGGCGCGCAGCCGCGCCTCGCCGGCCTGTGCGCCGAGCGCGAGACCGACCTCCTGGGCGCGCGAGGCGGGGGTGCAGATGAGCGTCGAGGCGGAATGGAAGATCCGGCCGACCGCGTTGAGGTTGTCCTCGGTGCGAGCTCGCCCGGGAAGTCCTTTGCGCTGGCCACCTCGAAGCGCACGCGGTCGTCCACGCCGGCGCGCTCGGCGGAGCGGCGCGCCGCCTCGATCGACCCGGCGTGGCAAAAGCCGACGAACTGCGAGCGCGGGTAGGCCTTGGCCATCACGATCGTCGAGGCGCCGTGCCCGCAGCCGATGTCCGCGACGCGCGCGCCGCCCTGAAGCTTCTCCTCGCGTCTCATCGAAGTGACGTTTCCGGTCCATTCTGATGTCGCCCACACCGGAGTGAACCCCGCGCCCGCGAGAGGATTCGCGCAACACAACGCTCGATAACGTGCGTTATGTAGACCCACCTATTGACACCGCGACGAGCGACCCGGAGGACGAGGACGTGCTCGCCACCTGCTGCCGCCGGGCCGGCGCGCGCTTGACGCGCGGTCTGTACCCAGTCCGGTGGGAGCGTTTCAGTACCACTTGCCCTTCGCGAAACCGCCGAAGGCAACGAGCCCGACGAGGACGATGATGAGCCCCAGCAAGAAGCTCCCGACGAGCATCACGATGATGCCCGCGATGACGAGAATGCCTCCCAGGCCGATTCCACCGATGTTTCCGCGCTTGCCGCGTTCTGGCGCCATCTGCTGCCTCCTAGTCGTCCTCCGCTGTGCGTGGTCAGGGCTGTGCGACGCAAAACGTACACGTCGAGTCCTTCCTACAGCACTTCGCCTGCGGCTGACGCAAGCCTTAGTTCTTTGCAACCTGCTCGACTCGCTCGGCGAGCGCCTCGAGAGCGCTGAGATTGTTGGTCGTGGCTAGCCCCACGACCCAGGGCTTCGTCAGCTTGCGGCTCTCAGCGGACTGCATTTTCCCAGCATCCCGGGGCCAGCGGATAGACGCTGATCCCTCCGCTGCGCAATCGATCAGCAACCGAAGGACGGTCGGTGACAGGCGCGGCCGGTCGGCGTCAAAGGGAGTCGCGCCGCCGATGACCGCTCCGCTTCTTTCCTGCGCGAGGAGGGGCGCTCTTCCTGCGACCAGCCAACGGGCCAGCCTGCTCGGCGGGGTGCCGCGCCCGTAGCGCAGGCAGTCCGAGGAGCCCCCGGGTACGGGCTCGGGCCGCGGCTTGCGCGCGCGGCCCGAACGTGTCCCCGCCGATCAGTCGACGATCACCAAGGGGCGACGCCGTACTTCGAGCCGTAGAAGGCCAGGCTGTCAGCGATCGGGAAGTACCAGGAGATGTTCTCGTACCACCCGGGCCAGAGCGCCGAGCGGCAGCGGTTCTTCCCGTCGATCTCGAACATCGATGCCCCGCTCGTGACGCCCTCGGCCGCGTACGCGCCGTTGATGATCGAGACGTTGGCTCCGCCGGAGTCACCGGGCTCGACGCACGCGTTGTGACGCGTGAGGCCGTAGACGGTCTGGCCGCCGGTGTAGGTCACGGTCTCGTTCTTGGCTGTGATCTTGCCGCACGTCCACTTCGTCGTGATACCGGACTTGCACATCGACGTGCCGGTCGGAGCGTCCGTGTACGAGTTCGTGATGATCACGCCTCCATTGGAGGGGTTCGTGTCCACCCACTTGCCCTGAATCCACGAGCTGGTGTTGTCGTTGCGCGCGATCGCGTCGTCGTATGACGGGAACCAGCTGTCGAGCACGGGCCCGAAATTGACGCCGCCCTGACCGCGCAGCGTGGAGCCTGCGCTGACGCAGTGCCCGGCGGTGAGCAGGTAGCCCTTGCCGGTCGCCGCATTACGCAGGTTCAAGCCGGCCGAGCACGACGAGGAGTTGATGAGGTCGCCGCCGTCCATGAACGCCGTCAGCGTCGGGTCGAGAGCGGACTCCTCGACCGTGACCGCGTCGCCGTACTTGGCCAGCGCGCGGCGGGCCTCGGTAGCCTTGCCCTTCGCGGCGGTGACGACCAGCGAGTTGGACTCGTCGTCGATGTACCAGGTCGTCATGTCGGCGGCGCTCGCCTGGCGCGCGCCGGTGCGCTTGCGGTCGGCCGCGCTTGAACCGGGCGCCTTGCCGGACGCGCGGTCCAGATCCGCTCTGATCGCCTCGAGCTTGGCCCGGCTGTGCCGTGCCTGGCGGGCGTCAGCGCCGGCAGCTCGGACCTCACCGAGCTTGGTGGCGTCGGACACCATGACGACGAGCTTGCCCGCCGCGGCGTCGTAGAACGAGCCGGCGAACGCGTCCCCGAGCGAGGCGCGCAGCTTGCGGTCGAGCGTGATCGCCCGCTCCTGGAGCGCGCCGTGGCGCTTCGCCTGGTCGGCGCTCAGACCCAGATCGCGCTGAAGGGCGACCTGGACCTCGGCCGGTAGCGTGCCGCCGCTGCGGGAGGGGTCGGCGCCCTGGCCGGCATCCGAGCCGGCTGCGGCCATCGCGGGGGTGGCGACCAGCGCCACCGCCGAAGTCACAAGCGACGCCAGCAGCGTCGCGTTGTTGTAGCGCATGTGTACAAACCTCCTGATGGTGTGTAAGGAGGAGCGACGCCGCATGAGCAGAGCGCGTGAATTCCCAAGACTCATGTGGTGTTGACGGTTAATCATCGCTCCGCCGGAGAAGAGCCGTCTCAAGTGCGCCAGATACACCCGTCAGGGCGCCGTCGCGTGACGTTGCGCACAGAACCCCCGCGTCGCGCAGTGCTCTGAGCCGCGAGTGCGATCGCCCGAGGCACGACGTGCGCGCAGCCGAACCGGGCGAGCCTGCGCCATCGGGTCGCGCCGCCGAGATCGGTCTGCGAGGTTTTGCAGGACCGCGTGGCAGGACGGGTGCCGCCGGACCCCCCGGGGAGTCGCCCGAGGACCTGACGAAGGTTTCGTCGACCGTCGCTGCCCGCCGGCGTCTCGCTGCTTCCGGCGAGAGCAGCAGTCTTCGTTACGAGCGACTACGGAGGTGGCGGAACCTCCAAACGCTTCGCGTGCCGTCGTTCACCAGACGTCCGTCGCTGCGCGGCGCCACCACTGAACGCCGTGGATCGCGATCGGGCCCTCGCAGAGCTGTCGATCGCTCACGCGGTCGTGTTGCGTCTTCGCGACAGCGGCGCCGGCGAGCAGGTGATCGCCGCCGCGCTCGCGGTGCCCGGAAGGTGTGCGCACGCTGATCGAGGTTGCCCAGACTCGAGCTTCAGCGTCGGCAGGCGCAGCAGATCCAGCGCGCAAGTGCGCTTTCGCTGCTCGACCATGCGAACCGGCGGCTTGCTGCTTGCATCGCATGGCACCGCCCCCAGCGCCCGCCGCTGACGTGCTCGTCACCACACCGCTCACGTAAATTAACCCGGCGACGCCGTGGACGGTTAGGCTCGCTGCGGGAGCGCTGACGTGGGAGGGGAGCGGATGCTGCTGGCGGTGACGAGCCTCCAGGTCGTCTACGACGACCTGGCTCCGGCGCTGCGCGGCGTCTCGGTGTCGGTTCCGGAGGGTGCGATCGTGACGCTGCTGGGCGCCAACGGAGCGGGCAAGACGACCCTGCTGCGGGCGATCACCGGGCTGCTCGGGATGAGCGGGGGGAGGGTGACGGCGGGCTCGATCCGGCTGGGCGAGCTGGACATCACCCGCGCCGGCGCGCCCTCGATCGTGCGCGCCGGCGTGGCGCAGGTGATGGAGGGCCGGCGGATCTTCGCCGAGCTGACGGTCGACGAGAACCTCCGCGCCGGGGCGTTCACCTGCCGCTCGCGGCGGGAGGTCGGCGAGCGGCGCGAGGAGATGCTCGAGCTGTTCCCCGCGCTGGCCCCGTACCTGCGCCAGACCGCGGGGCTGCTGTCGGGCGGCGAGCAGCAGATGCTGGCGATCGCGCGCGCGCTCATGGCGCGGCCGCGGCTGCTGGCGCTCGACGAGCCCTCGCACGGGCTGGCCCCGAAGGTCGTCGAGCGGCTCGCTGAGATCATCGTGGCGATCAACCGCCGCGGCACCTCCGTGCTGCTCGTCGAGCAGAAGGCGGGGATGGCGCTTCAGATCGCCGACTACGGCTACGTCCTCGAGCGCGGCGCGGTGGTGCGCGAGGCGCCCGCCGGCGAGCTGCTGGCCGACCGCGACATCCGCGCTGTCTACCTCGGCGTCACCGAGCCCGGCCCGGGCTCCGCGCCCGGCCGTGCGGTGGCCGCCCGGCGACCTGGAGGCCCCGCATGAGCGGCGGTCCGCTGCTGGCCGTCGACGAGCTCGTGTTGCGCTTCGGGGGGATCACGGCGATCGACGGGGTGTCGTTCGAGCTGCACGCGGGCGAGCTGCTGGCCCTGATCGGACCCAACGGGGCGGGCAAGACGTCGATCCTCAACTGCCTCAACGGCGTCTACCGCCCGCAGCGCGGCTCGATCCGCCTGGACGGAGCCGAGCTCGTCGGCGCCGCACCGTCGGCGATCGCCGGGCGCGGGGTCGCCCGGACGTTTCAGAGCGCCGGGCTGTTCGAGCAGCTGACGGCGCTCGACAACCTCATGCTCGGACGCCACCGGCTCATGCGCACGGGGCTCCTCGCCGGGATGGCATGGTGGGGTCGGGCCAGGCGCGAGGAGGTCGAGCACCGGGAGGCGGTCGAGCGCGTGGCGCAGCTGCTCGCGCTCGAGCCGTATCGCGACGTCCAGGCCGGCCGGCTTCCGGCCGGGGTGCGCAAGCGCGTCGAGCTGGGGCGCGCGCTGGCGATGGAGCCCCGCGTGCTGCTCATGGACGAGCCGCTGTCCGGGCTGGGCCACGAGGAGGGCGAGGCGATGGGCCGCTGCATCGCCGACGCGCGCGAGCGCCTCGGTGTGGCCGTGATCCTCGTCGACCACCACATGGAGCTCGTCATGGAGCTCGCCGATCGCGTCATGGCACTTGACTTCGGTCGCCGGATCGCGCTGGGGACCGCGGCCGAGGTCCAGGCCGACGAGCACGTGATCGCCTCCTACCTCGGACGCGCCACCGCGTGACCGACTTCCTGCAGCTGTGCGTCGCCGGTGTGGCGCTCGGCGGCCGCTACGCGCTCGTGGCGCTCGGGTTCGTGATCATCTACCGCGCCACCGGCGTGTTCAACTTCACGCAGGGCGGGTTCGTCGCGCTCGGCGCCTACCTGACGTACGCGTTCGTGCACACGGGCGGCCTGCCGTTCGCCGCCGCCGCGCTCGCGGCGATGCTCGCCTGCGCGTGCGCGGGCGCCGCGACCGAGCGCGTCGTCATGCGGCGGATGGTCGGCCAGCCGGTCTTCGCGCTGGTCGTGGTCACGCTCGGACTGCTGCTCGTCATCGAGCAGGCGGTCACCGCGATCTGGGGCTACGAGACGCACGGGCTCGGCGATCCTTGGGGCGTGGACACGGTCAGCGTCGGCGGCGTGGTGATCGCCGAGCGCGACCTGTGGACGGTCGCGCTCGCCGCGGTCGCGCTGGCCGGGTTCTTCGCGTTCCTCGCACGCTCGCGGCTGGGCGTCGCGATGCGCGCCGTCGCCTTCGACCAGGAGGCGGCGCTGGCACAGGGCATCGGCGTCGGGTACGTGGCCGCGCTGTCGTGGGCGATCGCCGGCGGCCTGGCCGCGCTCGCCGGGCTGACGCTGGCGTCCGGTCCTGCGGCGCTGTCACCGGCGATCGTCGCCGTCGCGATGCTCGCCCTACCGGCGATGATCGTCGGCGGGATGGACTCGCCCGGCGGCACCGTGCTGGGAGGGATCCTGATCGGCGTCACGCAGACGCTGACGGCCGGCTACCAGGACGACCTGCTGCCGTGGGCCGGCGACAACGTCGCGCTCGTCACGCCGTACGTGGTGATGATCATGGTGCTGCTCATCCGCCCCTACGGGCTGGGCGGCACGGCCGAGGTGCGCAGGCTGTGAGTGGGCGCCGCGACGACGGCCTGCGCCTGCTTGCCACCCGCGGGGCGAGGGTCCGCCTGGCGCTGTGCCTCGGCGTCTACCTGCTGGTGCCCGTGGTCGCGGTCGACGACTTCTGGCTCAGCGTGCTCAACTACGCGGGCATCGCCGCGATCGGCGCGATCGGCCTGAACGTGCTCTCGGGCTACACCGGCCAGATCTCGCTCGGCCACGCGTTCTTCATCGGCGTCGGCGCCTACGCGGCGGCGCTGGCCGGCGGCCGGCTCGACCTGCCGCTGCCCGTGTGGCTGGCGTGCGCCGCGCTGACGGGCGCGCTGGCGGGGGCGCTCGTCGGTCCGTTCGCGCTGCGGCTGCGCGGCCCGTACCTGGCGATCGTGACGCTCGGGCTCGTGTTCGTCGGCGAGTATGCGTTCCGCAACCTGGACTCCGTGACCGGCGGCAACTCGGGGACGCCCGTCGACGCCCCGGCCTCCCTGCTGGGCCTGGACTTCGCCGCGCTCGAGGTCGCCGGCGCGAGCTTCTCGCTCAACGAGGGCTACTTCTGGCTGATCTGGGGCCTGGTGCTCGTGGCCGTGGCGCTGACCGCCAACCTCGTGCGCACGCGGCCGGGCCGCGCGATGCAGGCCGTGCGCGACGGCGACCTGACCGCCGCCGTGATCGGTGTGCGGCCGGGGCGCTACAAGGTCGGCGCGTTCGTGCTGTCGAGCGGCCTGGCGGCGATCGCGGGAGCGCTCCTGGGCAGTTACCAGCAGTACGTCTCACCCGACGAGTGGACGCTCGTGCTCAGCATCCAGTACATCGCGATCATCATCGTCGGCGGGTTGGGGACCGTGCTCGGGCCGGTCGTGGGCGCGCTGTTCCTCGGCGTCGTCCCGGGCCTCATCGAGCGTTACAGCGACTCGATCCCGCTCGTCGCGACCAGCGCCACCGACGACGGCATCATCACCGTCTTCTCGCTCAACCAGGCGATCTTCGGTCTGCTGATCGTGCTGTTCCTCGTCTTCGAGCCGCGCGGGGTTGCGGCGATCTGGTCCCGCGTGTCACTGTATTTCCGTAACCGGCCGGCCGGCCGCAGACTCGGCGTCTTGCCTGGGAGGAGAACTGAATGAGTCGTCATCGTTGGCGTGCGGCGATCGCCGCGGCGGCGGTCGCGCTCGGGCTCGCCGCCTGCGGCGGCGAGAGCCCAGGCGGCGTGCGCGACCCCGGCGCGCCCGCGCAAGCGCCCGGCTTCGACGGCGAGACGATCAGGCTCGGCGTGCTCACGCCGCTCAGCGGGCTCGTCGCCGTCGTCGGCCTGCCGATCACGGCCGGCAACGAGGTCTACTTCGCCGACGTCAACGCGCGCGGCGGGATCGCCGGCCGGTACAAGGTAAAGCTCGTCCAGGAGGACACGCGCTACGTGACCGACGTCGCCGTCCAGAAGTACAACAAGCTCAAGGGCGACGTGGTGGCGTTCGCGCAGATCCTCGGCACGCCGCCCACGCATGCGGTCCTGGCGCAGCTGCGGCGCGACGGGATCATCGCCTCGCCCGCATCGGGAGACGCCGCCTGGGTGCGCGAGCCGAACCTGTTGCCGCTCGGGGCCCCATACCAGGTGCACGCCGTCAACGGCCTGGACTACTACGTCAATCGCCGCGGCGGCAAGGGCAAGGTGATCTGCTCGATCGTCCAGGACGACTCCTACGGCGATGCCGGCGAGGCCGGCGTCGAGCTCGCCGCCGACCGGCTCGGCTTCGAGGTCGCCACGCGGCAGCGCTTCCGGCTCGGCGACAGCGACATGACCGGCCAGGTCCAGCGGCTGCGCAGGTCCGCCTGCGACGCCGTCTTCATCGCGGCCGGGCCCGGCGACGCCGGCACGATCTGGAGCACGGCGGCGAAACTCGGCTTCAAGCCGCGCTGGATCGCCCAGGCGCCGGCATGGATCGACAAGCTCGCGAGCTCGCCGCTGAGCGACTACCTCGTCGAGACGACGTGGATCGTCTTCGAGGGCGCGGAATGGGGCGACCGCTCCGTGCCGGGCATGAGTCGGCTGCTGCGGGACATCGAGGTCCACAGCCCCGACCAGAAGCCCGATTACTACTTCAGCTTCGGCTACAGCCAGGCACGGGCCATGACCGCGCTGCTGGAGCGGGCGGTCGAGCTTGGCGACCTCTCACGCGACGGCCTGCTGCGGGCCTCCAGGACGCTCGGCACGGTCTCCTTCGGCGGTCTGCTCGGCGACTACCGCTACGGGCCCGCCGACGAGCGCGAGCCGCCGCGGCATTCGACGATCTTCGCCGTTGATCCCTCCAAGCCCTACGGTCTCGCGCGCGTCGAGTACGAGTACGAATCGCCGGCGACCGAGGAGATCGAGTTCGATGGCGAGCCCTGATGGCTCGTCTCTCCCGCGGCCGCGTGCGCGCCGCGGGAGAACGAGATCAGGCCGGTCGGGTTCCAGGGCGACGCCGCGGGTTCAGCGCACGTCGAACGTGACCGCGTAGTTCACGCTGCCGCCGTCGACGGTGAAGGCCAGGCGCCAGGTCCCGGTCGCCAAGCCGTCCGTGCTGAGGTTGAAGATATATCCGGCGAGGTCCGCGGCGTAGCGGAAGTCATCGTCGGGGTTCGCCTGCCCCGAGTCCTCGACGTTGGCCGATGCCGAGTCGTCGACCTTCGACGACCCGGCGCAGCACAAGCGCAGACGCGGGCCGTCGGCCGACGACGCCTCCGTGACAGGCGCCTCGAGCACGAACTAAGCCTGGATGGATCCGCCGCGTCGATCGGAGGGTTCCGTCCGGTGAACGGACAAGAAGTACGCGTCCAGTTGGTCGGGGGGACATCAGTTGGTCGGGGGGACATAACGCTGCCTTGTCGAACCTGGTGGTCTGCAGCGCGGTGAGGCTGAGGCGATCTATCACCGCCGAGAACCTGCTTATTTGCAGGCAAGAAGTCTGTGGTCTACGACGAGGTCGTCGCGCGCTTCGGCGAGGCGACCGAACCGGCGGGCCACGACCTGGATCAAGGAAGCCCGCTGAGGCCAACGCGACCGTGACAGCTGCTGTCGCAGCGGATGCTCCGTCGTGGACCCGCCGGCGAGGTTGTCGAATACCGCTCGATAATCCTTCTCCGGTGGATCCGCGGACGGGGTGAGCGGGCGTGAGTCTCCGTACCGACCTTCGGGACGAGGCTAGGCGGAGGTCACCCGCGAGCCGTCTGGGTACGGGAATCACGCGTCTTCGAGCAGGTGGGTGGGGTGCTCGGCGAACGAGCTGCGCATGCGGTCGTAGCGGCGGGTTGTGGCGGGGGAAGAGTGGCGGCTTGCGTCCTGGGCGGCTTGCAGGCTGGCGCCGCGGTCGAGGATCGACATCACGAACGTTGCTCGGAGGCGGTGGGGATGCAGCGATCCGAGCTGCTCGACGTCGAGGCCGGCCTCTGTCGCGAGCTCAGCGATCAGCCGCCATACCGCCTGTTGGGTGTAGGGGATCAGCGGTGCGCTGCCGTCTCGGCGACGTCGGTCACGGCGACGGAAGAGGAACCCGTGGCGGCGTGCTCCGAGGTGCGCCACGACGACCCGGTCAGTTGACCGGTTGAGCGGGACGCGGTAACGCTTGCCGCCCTTGCCAGTGATCAGGAGGCTGTGGCCGCCGCCCGGCTCGGGCTCGAGGTCTGCGGCCTGCGCTCGGGCGATCTCTGAAACGCGCAACCCGTTGGAGGCCATCAGTCGCACGATCGCTTCGGCCTCAGGCCCACGAGCAGAAGCAGACCCGATCAACGCGCGCGTCTGATCCTCGCTCAGCCCGCGGCCTCGCGGCTCGCTGCTGACGCGTGGTCCCTTGACGCGGACGGCCGGAGATCCGTCGATCACGCGCTGGTCAACGAGATACGCGTAGAAGGACCGGACCGTGGTCAAGCGGCGCGCGACTGTGGCCGGCGCAAACCGGGGCTGCCCGTGTGCTGCCGGCTCGCCGTCGCCGTCGACGAGCTCTGATAGCCAGTTGCGATAACGATCAATGTCCGCGCGCTTCACGTTTAGCGGGTCGAGGGCGCGCGACGTCAGCCAGCGCAAGAAGATCGCGAGGTCCGTGCGATAGCTGCTGCGAGTGCGCGGCGAGACCTGCGAGGCCAAGAAGTCATCGATCACCCCGGCCAGCTCGGCAGGGGCGAAGCGGGCGGGATCGAGTGCCATCGCTCCTGCGGTTCGCGCAGCGGTGCGCGATTCCTGCTTTGGGAAGAAGGACGATTATCACCAACGCCGAGGAGGGCGCACAGGGAACACGATCTAACCGTGCTGCACTACGACGGCGACTTTGATCTGATCGCAGAACTGACGAGCCAGCGCTGTCGATGGATCGTGCCCGCTGGCAGCGCCGACTGACCGCCGCGCCAGACGCACGACGACGGGAGATGTTTGCGCACAAGCGGCGCCGCACTCCCGCCCTCGCGCGGCGCTTGTCGCCCTTGCCGTGGCAAACAAGGAGCGCGCCCCGGTCGGGATCGAGGTCGCTTCTGCGGCACTCAGGCTTGTCCCGCCAGCTGCGCCGGCTGCACCCGGGCATCGAGCTCCAACGGCGCGAACATCCCCAGCAGCTCTGCGATCACGGGCGCACGCTGGTGGTCCGTCGCCGTGACGAGCCCGATCGTGCGCTCGATGACGGGGTCGACGAGCGGAATCGCGCGCAGCCCGTGCGGCAGCGCGTGGCAGCACAGCCATGACTGCGCCGTGATGCCCGACAGGCCGGCGCCCGCGTGCGCGATCAGCGTCGAGATCGAGTTCGTCTCCACCGCAGGTTCCGGCGTGACACCGACCCGCGCGAAGGCGCCGTCGACGATCCGGCGGTGCTGCATGTCCGCGCTCAGGAGGCACAGACGAAGCGTCGACGCCTGCTGCCACGTCGCGGTGACCTGGGTGGCCAGCGGGCCATCGGCGGCGATCAGCAGCAGGTAGTGCTCGCGCCACAGCGCAAGCGTCTCGACGTCGGCGAGCGGCTCGTTGTCGAGGTACGTCAGACCCGCGTCCAGGTCGCCGCGCGCGAGGCCCCCGGCGATCTCGCGCGAGCTCATCGACATGACCTGGATGCGCATCCGCGGGTGCCGCTCGCGAAACGGCGTCGTGATGAACGTCGCGACCGGCAACGAGGTTGGGATCGCGCCGATCCGCAGGATCCCCTCCATCCCGCCGCGCAGCCGGCTGACCTCCTGCTCAAGCCCGTCGAGGTCCGCCAGCACGTGGTGTACCCAGACGAGCACGCGCTCGCCTTCCGGCGTGAAGCCCTCGAAGCGCCGGGCGCGGCGCACGAGCGGGATCCCCAGCTCACGCTCGAGGTGGCGGACCCCAACCGACAGCGCCGGCTGGGACACATTGCAGGCCGCCGCGGCGCGGCCGAAATGGCGCTTGCTCTCGAGGGCGGCGAGGTACTCCAACTGGCGAAGGAACACTAAGCGTGGTTTATCGGGACCGGCGTACTTTGACAAGCACCGGTGGGGGCCGGTTGGCGGGGGGCCGTCGCGAGCCGCTCGCGGTCGCGGGCGCCTCGAGCCCACGTACGCGGTTCGCGCGTTGAAGATTCTTCGCGCGTGGGAGTCTCCAGGATCGATGCGTCCCCTCGCAGCGGAGGCCTGGTGGGACGGCGCTGACGAAGCACGCTCCATAGCATTCGGTAATCGACCAATAGGCCGAAGTAGTTGGACAGGACGACCGGCCGAGGAGCATGGTTATGCCGTGTCGTCCAATCTCGTCGACATCGTCGGATGCGAGCACGAGATGCGCCCGCCGACCGTCCGTGAGGCCCGCGCGCAAGGCCCCATAGCAGACGAGCGCGTGGAGGGACGGCGCCGCGCTGCGCGTGCGTTGTGCACGCAGGAGGCATTCACGCTCGGGATGCTGTCAGGACCCGGTGGCTCGGTTGCGCTCTCTCGCCCCAGCGCCCTGGCGCCTGCCCAGCAGACCTGTCTTGTACTTACCTCTCTGAATCCGAGGTGTCATAGTGGCCGCCGTTGGGCTTCTTTACGTCGGTGCCGTTCTATTCGTCAACGGCTTGTCGTTGATCGGATACGTAAAAGGCAAGTCGATGATCCCGATGAACATCTTCGTCGGGATCCTCCAGATCATCACACCGTTGTATCTGATCTTCAGCGCGGACGGCGATCAAGACGTCATTGTCGGCGCGTCTGGTCTGTTTCTCTTCGGCTTTACGTACCTGTACGTCGCCATGAACAACGCTTTCGACCTGGATGGCACGGGACTGGGCTGGTTCTGCTTCTTCGTCTTCCTAGCGGCATGCGTCTATTCGTACTGGAACTTCGAAGACGCCACCGCCGTCGGCAACATCCTCGGCGTTCTCTGGGCGAACTGGGCCTTCCTGTGGCTTCTGTTCTGGTTGGTGCTGAGTCTCGGTAAAACCGCGCTGACGAAATACACCGGGGCAGTCTGTGCTGCGCAGGGGATCTACACCGGACTCATACCGGCGATGATCCTGCTCAACATCCCATCGGCCGTCAGTACGACGACTGCGGTCGTGATCGGAGCCATCGCTGTCGTCACCAACCTCGTGTTTGTCGCGATGTTCAAGCCGCGATGGACTGTCGAGGAGACGACCGCCCCTGCCGCGTACTCTGGCGCATGATGCAAGCTCGTCTCACGCCATCTCGAGTACCGAGTCACCACGCAATCCGCGCATACTCGACCGGTCGTGCTTTTTAGCGCACGCGAATTCTCTAAGGAGTGGCAATGCCGCAAAATCTGTTTCCTCTGGACAACACCAAAACTTTCACAGACCAGCAGCACGTCGGGCACAACCGCTGGCACCCCGACATTCCTGCAGTCGTGAGCGTCAAGCCGGGAGACGTGTTCCGCGCGGACATCCGCGAGTGGTTCGATGGCGCTATCCACAACGATGACTCCGCCGAGGACGTTCGCAACGCTCCGCTGCCGGGCGTGCACGTCCTGAGCGGTCCGTTCCACGTCGAGGGGGCCGAGCCCGGCGACCTGCTGATTGTCGACATCCTCGAGATCGACGCCTGCGATCAGGAAGACGAGGGACCGTACGCGGGTATGGGCTGGGGCTACACCGGCGTGTTCGCGAAGAGCAACGGCGGCGGCTTCCTGACAGAGCGGTTCCCCGATGCCTACAAGGTGATCTGGGACTTCATGGGCGACGTCGCCACCTCGCGTCACATTCCGGAGTGCTCGTACGTCGGCATCCACCACCCGGGGCTCATGGGCACCGCGCCGTCGGCGGATCTGCTGGCGAAGTGGACGAAACGCGAAACGGACCTGATCGCGACGGATCCGAACCGCGTGCCGCCGCTGGCCTTGCCGCCGCTGCCGGACAGCGCCATTCTGGGCACCCTCGCCGGCGATGAGTTCGACCGGGTCGCAGGCGAGGCAGCCCGGACGGCCCCGCCCCGTGAGAACGGCGGCAACCAGGACATCAAGAACTTCACCGCCGGAACCCGCGTCTTCTACCCGGTCTTCGTCGAGGGGGCGAAGCTCTCGTTCGGCGACTTGCACTTCTCCCAGGGCGATGGCGAGATCACGTTCTGCGGCGCGATCGAGATGGGCGGGTTCATGGACCTGCACGTCGATCTGATCAAGGGCGGCATGGAGACGTTCGGCATCTCGGAGAACGCGATCTTCATGCCGGGTCTGCGCGATCCGCAGTACTCCGAGTGGATCGCGTTCTCGGGCGTGTCCGTGGACCTCGACGGCAAGCAGCACTACCTGAACTCGCAGTTGTCCTACGAGCGCGCCTGCCACCACGCGATCGACTACCTCATGAAGTTCGGCTACACCGACATCCAGGCGTACATGATCCTGGGCTCGGCGCCGATCGAGGGCAGGTTCTCGGGTGTGGTGGACATCCCGAACTCGTGTGCGACCGTCTACATCCCCAGGAGGATCTTCGACTTCGACGTCGCGCCGTCCAGCGCGAAGCCGCACCAGGTGACGCAGGGCATTCAAGTGCCGAAGTCGGCCAATTAGACCTGGCTCGTAGGTGATCGCGCGTACGAACCGGCTTGAAAGGACTGCTGTGGCTGTATACGAGTATCGCTGTGAACGGGACGGTGTGCTGGAGGTCATCCGTCCGATGGGCACGGCGCCGGAGTCGATCACGTGCCCGGCGTGCAGGCGTGAGGCGCAACGCGTCTTCTCGAAGCCCATGCTGTCGTCCGCGCCGCGCGCGCTGGTGGCCGCGATCGACCGCGCGGAGAAGACTCGCGACGAGCCGGACCTGGTCACAGCGTTGCCGCCACGCGGCGCACGCAGGCAGACGCCGGTCCTGCCGCTGACACCCACCCTGAGGCGCCTCCCGCGGCCATGACCCACGTCCCGTTGGAGGCGATGTGAGGCGCGGCGGCGGATGCCAAGGCGGTCGGGCTTCCGTCGACGCGCGACCGACGGCGACGAGCCGCCGGCGTCTCTTCAGAAACGCCAACGCGGCCGCGAATCTCTAGCGAGGGAGTGCCGAAGTGGCGAATATCCTGTGCGTGCTGTACGACGATCCCGCTGGCGGGCAGCCCGAATCCTATCCGCGCGACGAGATCCCGAAGATCGGCCGCTACCACGACGGGCAGACGACTCCGACGCCGCAGGCGATCGACTTCACACCGGGCGAACTCTTGGGCAGCGTGTCGGGCGAGCTGGCGCTGCGACGGTTCCTGGAGGAGGGCGGGCACCGGTTTGTCGTGACCGCCGACAAGGACGGACCCGATTCGGTCTTCGAGCAGACGCTGCCGGAGGCCGACGTCGTCATCTCGCAGCCGTTCTGGCCCGCGTACCTGACCGCGGAGCGGTTTGCGAAGGCGCCGCGCCTGAAGCTGGCGGTAACGGCAGGAATCGGCTCAGATCACGTCGATCTCGCCGCGGCGATCGAGCACCGCGTGACGGTTGCCGAGGTAACGTACTGCAACAGCATCAGCGTGTCCGAGCACGTGGTGATGATGATCCTCTCGCTCGTGCGCAACTACATCCCGTCCTACCAGACGGTCGTCGACGGCGACTGGAACATCGCCGATTGCGTGGCGCGCGCGTATGACCTGGAGGGCATGCAGGTCGGCACCGTCGGCGCCGGCCGCATCGGCTCGGCGGTGCTGCGCCGTCTGAAGGCGTTTGAGGTCGGCCTGCATTACACCGATCGACACAGGCTGCCGGACGCGGTCGAGCGGGATCTCGACGTCAGCTATCACGCGAGCGCCGCGGAGCTGGTGCGCGTCTGCGACGTGGTGACGATCAACGCGCCACTGCATCCCGAGACCGAGAACCTCTTCGATGACGCACTGCTCGGTCAGATGCGGCGCGGCGCGTACCTCGTGAACACCGCGCGCGGCAAGATCTGTGACCGCGACGCGATCGTTCGAGCACTTCAAAGCAGGCAGCTCGCGGGCTACGCCGGCGACGTCTGGTTTCCCCAGCCGGCGCCGACGGATCATCCCTGGCGCACGATGCCCCACCACGGCATGACGCCCCACACCTCGGGAACGACGCTGTCGGCCCAGGCGCGCTATGCGGCCGGTACGCGCGAGATCCTCGAGTGCTGGCTCGAAGGCCGCCCGATCCGGGAGGAGTACCTGATTGTCGACGCCGGCCGGTTGGCCGGTGCCGGCGCGCACTCCTACAGCGTCAAGCCCGGCTGAGACGGCTTCGAAGATCCGCGGATGCTCGATCGAGGGGCTTGCGCCCGGTGGCGTGGGCTGCGCAGCGCGGGGTCGGCTTCGCGTGGCTGCGCGCCTTCGCCATCATGGCCGGCGGAGCTACCGGAGCGTTGACCCGGGGCGGACTTGCGCAGGCCCTCCCGGCCTCCCCGGGAGAGTGGCCCTGGGGCACGTTCGTCGCCAACCAGCTTGGCATCCTGCTGCTGGCGTGGCTCTCCACGGAGCTTGCCGAGAACGTCGTGCCAACCCGTCTGTGGCGGCCCATCCTGGGCACGGGGTTCTGCGGCGCGCTGACGACGTTCTCGGCGTTCCAGGTCGAAACCATCCAGATCGCCAGGCACGACCGGCCGGGTCTCGCGGCGGCATACGCGCTCGTGAGCATCGCGCTGGGGATGCTCTGCGCCGTCGCCGGCACGGTGTACGCCCGCAGGAAGCGCTACGGATGATGAGCGCGTTGCCGTGGATCGGGCTCGCGGCGCTCGGCGCGCTCGGTGCGCTCGGGCGCTTCACGATCGACGGCGCCGTGTCGGCGCGCTGGCCGAGCGACTTTCCCTTCGGCACGCTCGCCGTGAACCTCAGCGGCGGCTTCGCGCTCGGCGCGCTCGTGGGGCTCGGCGTCACAGGCGACGCGATCCTCGTGCTTGGGACCGGACTGCTCGGTAGTTACACGACGTTCTCCACCTGGATGTTCGAGGCCCAGCGGCTCGCCGAGAAGGGAGCGTGGCGGCGCATGTGGCTGAACCTCGCCGGCCCGCTCGTGGCGGGGCTCGCGGTGACCGCCCTCGGCTGGCTCTTGGGAGGGGCGCTCGCATGATCGACGCGCTCAAGCTCTGGGTCTATTTCGGCGATTCGCAACTCACGGGTACCGAGCTGACCAGCGATGCGCTGATGGACTGCATGGCCCGCCACCAGGTAGCCGTCTCGGCGCTGTGTCGCGGGATCGAGGGCTTCGGCTTGAACCGGCGCATCGACACCGAGCGCTTCCCCGACGTCCCCACCGATCTTCCGCTCGTCGGCTGCGCGGTGGACTCCCCTGAGCGCATCCATGCGCTGCTCCCCGACGTCGACCGCGTCGTGGCGGACGGGCTCGTGACGCTCGAGTACGCGCGGCTTGCCGCCGGCGACGAACTGGCCGACGCCGCGTTTCCGGACGGGCCCGGGAGGGCGGCCAAGCTGACGGTCTACTGCGAGCGCACCGAGCGCGCGGGCCGCGCGGCTCGCCCGGCCTACCGCGAAGCGGTCGAGATTCTGCGCCGCCACGGTGCGGCCGGCGCGACCGTGCTGCTTGGTGTCGACGGCACGTACCACGGCAGTCGGCAGCGTGCCACGTTTCATTCGCGACGGCGCAACGCACCCCTGATGGTCATCTCCGTGGGGCGCCGTGAGACCCTTGCCGCGGCGCTCCCCGCGCTGAGAGCGGCACTCGAGCGGCCGATCGTCACGCTCGAGGGCATCGCCCAGTGCAAGCACGACGGCGAGTTGCTGGAAGGCTTGCCCACTGCCCCCGACCGCGACCGCGACGGTCTGGGAGTGTGGCAGACGATCCGCATCTATACGCGGCAGTCGGCGCAGGTGAACGGGCGCGCGCTCCACACCGAGCTCGCCCGGCGGCTGCGCGAGGCTGGCGCCGCGGGCGTCACCACGGTTGGCGGGCACTGGGGATTTTCGAGCAGCGAGCCCCCGCACGGGGACAGATTCGCCCGGCTGACGAGCCGCGCGCCCACCTACACGACCTACGTCGACCGGGCCGGCAAGGTCGCCGAGATGTGGCCCATCATCGACGATCTGACGTCACAGCACGGGATCGTGACATCGCGCTTCGTCCCGGCCTACCGTGAGCGGCGCGGAGCGCTCACGCATGGCGGGCTGCGTCTGGCGGCAATCACGCCGTAGGGCGCGCTCCGGATGGCGCCGAAAGGGATCCTCGAGCGTGAACCTCGCCATGCATGGCGTGTCGTTCATCGCCTGCGCAGATGATGAAGCCATCACTTTTGCATGTCGGGCCGAGCGCGCGGGCGAACCCGGCGCGGACCTCGGGCACCGCCACGGTGCTCTCCCCCAGCCTCCGCGCCTGGGGCGCCGCGCTCGTGGCCGGCGTCGGCGCCGCGGTCGCGGCCGGCCGCCCGGCGGCGAGCGTCATCGCCGCCCGAGGTACTTCTTGATGCAGTGCGCGGCGCCGAGCCCGATCGCGAACGGGTGAAAGTCGCCGAGCGCGACGACGTCGTAGCCGAGGTCCTCCCAGATGAGCGCGTTGCGGCGGTCGGTCGCCTCCAGCGCGCCGAACGGCCCGTGACCGTACGTCGGCATGAGGACCGTCGGCCGCGCGCCCTGCGGACTGTGGACGAGCACGTTGTTCGACGTCGCGAAGTACCAGCTGCGAACGCGCGCGTCCGGGTCGTCGGCATACACGAGCGGCATCGGGTTGCGGCGCACGGCGAAGCCGGCGCGCTCGAGCGCGCGCGCGATGTCGTCGAACACCGCCGCCATCGCGTGCGGCTGCAGCGGCTCGCCCGTGAGCTGCGCGGCCTCGCGCGGGTCGCCGACGAGCAGCCGGTAGCGGCCCGCCTCGTCGCGGCCGGCGAGGCTGACGAACATGTCGATGTGGAAGATCGGCTGGCGCGTGCCGGGCGCGTTGCCGGCGTAGAGCTCCTCCTGCCACAGCTCGCCGTCGAGCTCGAACTCGCGCACCTCGCTGGCCGGCACCGGCAGCGTCGAGCCGACCGGGATGAACGTGCGCTCGTCGTCGAGGTACGTCTTGTAGACGTCGCGCAGCAGCTCGTCCTGGCCGCCGCCGGGCGGCGCCTCGAGGATCCCCTCGAGGAACGTCAGCAGCGGGTAGTCGATGCCGACGAAGAAGAAGTCGTCGCCGACGAGCACGTTGCCGCCCTGCAGGTGCAACGGCGCCTGGTACAGGCCGAGCCCGGCGGCGGCCCCGACCTGGTCGGCGACGAGCGCGTCGCCGAAGCGCGGGAACGCGGCCGGCTCGACGAACGCCGCGCCGCCGTCCTTTTCGGTGACGACGACGTAGCCGTCCTCGGCCCACACCGAGAAGCCGAGGAAGTCGTCCGTCGCGACGACCTGGGTGGCGTCCTCGCGCGCGGCCGCCTCGACCCACGCTCGGACGTCGACCGCCGCCGCATCGTGGGTGAGCACGACGAGCTCGATCTCGCGCGGGAGCTTCATGAGCATGTCGCGGTAGACGGCGCCGAGCGGGTTCTCGTCGCCGCCCTGCACGGCGTACGCGGGGATCGTCAGCAGCATCCGCGCGATCGCGCCGTCGGCGGTGCCGACGAGCGACGGCGTGTCGGGCTTCGTGCCCAGCAGCTCCAGGGCGACGCGCGCCGTGCGCGCACGCAGCTCGCGTGCGGCGACCGGCACGTCGCGGTAGGTGCGCTTGATCGCGCCGGGGATCACCGGGAAGTGACGCGGGCGAAGCGGCGCAGCGGCCATCGAGGCTGACCCTACCCCGGCGCGCCGGGT
This sequence comes from uncultured Actinomycetes bacterium, assembly GCA_963705315.1. Taxonomy (GTDB): domain Bacteria; phylum Actinomycetota; class Thermoleophilia; order Solirubrobacterales; family Solirubrobacteraceae; genus CADCVQ01. The sequence continues at coordinate 2,043,176 of OY970068.1, read as the reverse complement.
TCAGGTGATCGATGTCGCATGGAGAACGCCAACGCGCCCGCGCCGGCGCGCGAGCCGCCCAGGCACGCGACGACGACCCAGCCCGGCCGCCACTGACCGTGACCGACTGGTGAGGACGACGCGGACGATGCCTTCGAGCTCGGCTCCCAGCGCGGCCCGTCTGAAAGCGTGTCCAGGCCGTCAACCTGCGCGGCGGGTTCGGCGGGAACTGACCGCCTTTGAGTTGCGGGATCCTCCCGCGAGCGCATGGCGGCGAGCACGTCGGCGAGCTGGAGAACTACGAGAACAGCTACTGGCTGTGCCACGCGCGCGGCCCGGCGGGGGTTGTCGATAAGACCGCTCGATAATCCTGCTTATGACACCATGCCTGCAAATCGCGCGGTTTTCGCCGGGTGCGCCACGGCGGCGGAGTCGATCGCGATCGAGCGCGGCATCGGAACCGAGGAGATCGCGCAGACCGAGGCGCTGGCGGTGCTGCTTGACGCGGCGCTGCAGGCCGCGACCGGGCTCGCGCAGCTGTTGCGCTTCCGCGGCGCGTGCGCGACGGCGCAGCGCGCCGCCGAGCGTGAAGCAGCGACCGCGTGTCTGCTGAACGCCGAGGCCGAGCTGACGAAGGCCGCCGAGGCCGTGTCCGTGTTGTCAGTGGCGTGGCCCACTTGGTTAGCAGCAATCGCGTCGGCGTCAGTATCGTGGCGGTGCTGGGACCGGTTTGTCGCCACGATCGGCGGTTGGCCGGCGATAAAGAGCAGTTAGCAGCCCCCGCATGGTTGGCCGGCCCACGGTCGTCACGGCGCCCATCGCGAGCTCGGTCGTCGGAACTGGCCATCGGCGCCCGTGTGATTCGAGTCAACAGTGGGCGTGACGCCAACGGATGCGTCGGCGGACTCTGGACCTCGAGCCGTCTACGTCAAATCCGCCCGCTGCCAGCTGCCGTCGCGCGCCTCTCGGCAGCCCCACGGCAGCTGGGGCTTGAGGCCGTAGTAGTGCTGGTCCTTATGCTTGGGAACGAAGTAATCCTTGCCCCCGCTCCAGCGGACCCTGAGGCGAGCGTCGTCGGGGAAGGTCGTGGGCGGTACGGCATGGACGATCACCATCACGTGCTCGCGTGACCCGAGCGATGTCCGTTCGAACTCCCCTCCTCGGTAACAGGGAAACGTAGCCGGCAGCTGGCGACGCGCGTCGACCACTGCTACGTCGCTGACCGACCCCTCGGCCTCGCCGTCGTTCGTGACGTCCAGCCTTATCGCCTGCCGCCGCTCATCGATCGCTGCCTCGATCCGCGGCTGAAAGCGGTTTCGCTGGCGCTGCCGGCGAGCGCGCAAGATCGTGATCGTCCCGCCGCATATGGCCAGCACGGTGGGGACAATGATCCCCAGCCAAGCCGGGTCGGTGATCTCGGCGAGCGTCACCACCGCAGCAGTTCGTCAGCGTGCCCCGGCGTCGTCTGTCCGGCGCACCAGCAGATCATCTTCGTGCCCTCTGGGTCGCGATCGTGTGAGCAGTTGCCTCCGCACTCCGCCGGGTCGCATGCTCCCCAGTCCGGCCGCGAGCACTCCTCGCCGGGCGAGATCGACAGGCCCCAGAGCTCTTTGACGTTGCGGAGTTCGATGCTCGCGCGGCGGACCTTGCCGTCCACCCGTGTGAAGACCGAGACCCGCAGCGAGGACAGGTCGTCGTCGGGGAGGCTAATGCCGCGGCCTCCCTTCCCCGCCGCGAAGGTAACCCATTCGGACATCTCGAACGGCTCGCGGATCACCGCGCTGGCCATGCGCTCGCGCCACTCTGCGTCCGGCATCCCGCGCAGGTACCCCTCGGCGATTAGCGGGCCAAGCGGATCGTCGGCCGCGATCGCGTCCAGGACGCCACGGTCGAGCGGAAGGAACTCGCCGGCGGCAGCGACGAGCTCGGCGAGCGAGACCAGTTCGGAGGCGGCCACCCGATCGACGACCTCGGGGTGTTCGCGAACGAGCCAGACCAACAGGTTCACGGCGTCCTCCTCGAGCCGAGATCGGCAAGAAAGCCGAGCTGCGTGATCGCACGCCGATCGTCCATATTGCCGCCTTTGGATGTGTTTGGGCGCGACGCCGCGTCAGCGGTCAAGGTACCCAAACCCCACGCTATGAGCAACGTCGCCATCGCCAGTCGTCCATCGCCCGATGCTTCAACCTTTGGCTGGCGACAAATACCAAGCGTTGGATTTCGCGTGGATGATGGCGCTTACCCCGTGTGTGCTTCTCCGCCACCCAGCCCTTGACCGTGCGACTTCCACGCCGCCAGTGCAGCCCGCGTCTGTCCTGGACTCGATGTACCGATCCATCGCCGCTTCGAGTCGGGTCAGTGCGTCCTCACGCGCCTGCCGCATCGGCTGGTGGTGTTCGGGCGTCTTCCTCAGCTCGCGACGCTTCTTCTCGATGAAGAAGATGATGTCGTCGCGATCGCGAACCGACCACTTGTTCGGGGGCGACGAGCTTCTCGGTCAGCCAGGCCTGCGTCGGGTTGAGTCGATCGCGCATCCGATTGGAGCGTCGCAGAGTCTCAAAGTGTGAGGCCGTGTAGGCAAGGGATGCGTCTTCACTCTGTCAACGGGTGGCGGGCAGTCAAGTCCCCGGGCGTGGTGTGAAAGTTCGCGCGTCGGAGAGTCAGGTGATGCTGGATCGCGCACGTTCCGGGCTGGCTGGGTGGCGGGTGTGTACAGAAGTGAACTCAGGTTGCCATGTGCCGGCGCGTGAGAGGTACGGTCGGCGTGTACTGCCCACTACTGCAGGAGTGTCATCGTGGAACTCACGGAGCTAGCTGATCGTCTTCGCCGGGGCGGCGCGGCGATTCTCAGTCATCCCGCCACTTACGCTGTGCCCGAGGGTGCTGTTATCCCTCCGGCCCGGTATGCGGGTGTGAACGGTGCCGCGTTTGTCTTTGAGACGCGGCATCTCGGCGGGGACGGTTTCGTAGCGACCGCGCTGATCGACTCCAAGCAGTCGCAGTCCAACCGTAGCGAGCTTGGCTTGGTCGAGGCGCGTAGGGAGGGCGTGCCAGCGAGCCGGGTTCCGATGATCTCGGTCGTGTATCGGTCGATCACGCGCCTGGAGGCGGAGCTTCCCCATCGTGCGTTTGATGCGCACGTTCGTGCGGCCACGCACGACGGCACGCCGGTCGTCGACACGCCGTGGTATCGGGCGCTGCGTGATGCAAGTGCTGTGGATCTCTCACCGGTCTTTACGACGTCCCCGGTCACGCTCGCGTTCGGTGGCTGGGATTCGAGTCGCAAGAGTGGGCAGCTGCGGATTCGCAGCCACTATGTCTCTGAGCTGTTTGGGGTGGTGGCGACGGCGGACGGCAGCGTCTCCAGGCGCTCGGGGGCGCGCCTGGATCCGCTGGGCCAGGACTTCAACATCGCGCCTGACGAGTTTGAGAGGCTGCTGGAGCGCCAGCGAGCGCACATGTCCGATAAGACGGTCAAGAAGCTCGAGGCCGAGCTGGCGAAGATCCGCAAGGCAAAGCAGGGCGCGACGATCTCAGCCGCGGCGCTGGGGTTGGGCGGCGTGCCGCCGGGTCTTGATACGCCGTACGGCGTGGCCGTTCCGGAGGTCCGCCGTGCCCGAACGTACTCGCTTGCGGGGTTGCGGCGGCTGCGTTTCGGCGGCTCCGCCAGTGAGGATGTCGCCGCGCGGACCGCGTTGCTTGGGATGCTTTTGCTCGGCGCCGCGTACGCCGACGCCGACCCGGAGATCCGCGCGTACTGCGACATCGCGGGGCCGCAGGGCGAGGTGCGGCTCGACGATGAGCTCGTCGAGCTCGACCTCTCGGTCGAGTCCTGCACAGCGTTTTTTGCGGGTGCCGTCGAGCAGTTGCCCGAGCGGCTGGCATGGCAGGGGCAGACGATTGAGCTCGTCGGCGACCCCGCTCTCGTTCGCGGCGCAGCGGACGACGTTGGCGAGGTGTGACATGCCCGCGACTGTGAAGGTTCCGGGTGCGCTTGCGATCGGCCTGACGTTCGCGCGTGGTGTGTACTCGGGCGCCACGCTTGGGGTGGCCGAGGACCTACCGGAGCACTCTCGCGTCCATGAGGCGTTCGTCGCTGCCGCCGGCGGCGGACCGATGGCGCGCCCGCAGGGCAACGTGCTCGTCGCGCTTGACGAGCACCGGCGCGCGCTGCAGTGGCTTGAGCGCAACGAGCCACTGGGGCTGATCGTTCCTGGCGTCCGTATGACGGCCCACTCCGTCCGCCGTTACCGGTGGCGCGCGTCGCCGGTCGCACCGGCCGATACGGACTTTGAGCCCTTCAGCGCGCTTGCGGGGCCGATCGTCTACCTCTGGCCGCCCGCCCCCGACGATGTTGTTAGCGCGCTGCGCGAGCTCGCCAGTGAGGTCACGCATGTCGGGCGTGCGGACAGCATGGTCCTCGTCAGCGTCGAGGAGAGCAACGTCACGGGCGGCCCGGGCCTGCACCTCTTGGCGCGCGGTCGCGGCACCGGGCGCGTGATGCGCGTCGCCCGGCCGGGTCGGTTCGATGCGCTCGCCCGCGCGCATGTGGCGGCCAGCGCTGCGGGGCGCCACGGACCGGGCTCGCTGGGTCGCCAAGCCAGCGATGAGTACGCCACCGGCGCCAATGATGAGGCGTTGGAGCTGCGCCGTTTCGCACCGGCCGGCGCGAGTGTTGCGTGGCCGTTCGCCGAGGTCTGGCAGCTGCAGCTTGACGGACGGGACGACCATGTTTCGGCGCTTGTGCCGCAGGCCAACCGTGTCGCGGCGGCCGTCGGCGTTCACAAGGCGCTCGTGCGCCGCGTCGGCGACGACGTGCCGGCGTTCGTCACCGGTCGCGACGGCGATGGTCCGCTGCGCGGCGCGGGTCATCTGGCGATCCACGTCGTTGAGCGGGCCGACAGCGGCACGCTCGTCGCCTGTCTTGCGATTCCTGTAGGTGTCGCGGACGCCGACCGCGAGCAACTCGCGCGCGCGCTGCGGTCACCGCTGCGTGTGGGCGTCACGGTGCGCCGCGGCGACACGCGCTGGTTCACGATGTCGTCGCCGACACGCCACGACGCCGCGCAGTTTTGGCCGGATTCCGGGTCGGGTCTGCGAACCGCCGTGGCGATGGTCCTCGACGTCAACGGCGGTCCGCGCCGCCAACGATGGACGCTTGATGACGCCGTGGTCTGCTCGATCGGATTCGCGATGCGCGGCGTGCTCGAAGACCGCGGCATCACGTGGGGCTCGGGTTGGGCGTTTCGCTGCGAGCTCGTGCGAGCGTTACGCGAGCAGTATGGGGTCGACGCGCGGGCCTCGCGCGTGCGCGACAACGCACTGCGCTATGCGCACCGCGTCGGCGGCAGCGACCTCGTCGTCGCGACGCACGCCCGTGTCGAGCTCGGCACGCTCAAGCCGCCGCGCGGCGCCGGCTTTCTCGCGCTCGGACGCGCCCGGCACCTCGGTGGCGGCCTGCTGATCCCGGCCGGGAGGGCGTCATGACGGTCGCCGAGCGCTTTCGCAGGTTCTTCGCCGCAGCGAATGAGGACGCCGAGCCCTACCCATGGCAGGTCGCGCTCGTCGAGCACATCGCCCAGGGCGGTCTCTGGCCGGCAGCTATCACGGCGCCGACCGGGTCGGGCAAGTCGTCGGTCGTTGACGTTCACGTCTTTCTCGTCGCCGAGCGCGAGCGTCAACGCCAGACGAAAACGCCGACGATCGCCCGCCCCCCGCGCCGGCTTGTGCTCGTTGCACCCCGCCGGGTACTCGTCGACGATCAGCACGCGCGCGCGTTGCGGCTGGCGGGGCTGCTCGGTCAGGCCGACGATGGCAGCCCGCTCGCGCAGGCGCGCGAGGCGCTTGCGTCGATCGTCACCTCGCGAGAGCTTCGAGACGATCCGCTCGGCGTCGCGCGGCTGCGCGGAGGCGTGCGGCTTGACCTGAGCTGGCGGCTGGATCCGTCGCGCTGTCAGATCATTTGCGCGACGCCGCAGATGTGGGGCTCGCGGCTGCTCATGCGCGGCTTTCGCGGCTCGCGGCTGGCTCGCAACCTCGAGTCGGGCCTGCTCGGACACGATGTGGCCGTCGTGATCGACGAGGCGCATTTGCACCGGCGGCTGACCGACACGTCACAGCGCATCGCGGCGATGGGCGGCCAGCCCGGGTGCCTGCAGGTCGTCGCGATGAGCGCGACACACGACGCACCCGGCGGGCATGCACTCAGCCCCGCCGACCGCGCGCACGCGGCACTCGCGCGACGCGTCGGGGCGGCGAAGGCGGTCCGGGTCGAGCGCGTCGATGACTGGGGGCGCGAGCGTGCTCAGCGGCTCGTCGACGCCGCGCGACGGCTGCGCGCCGAGGCTGCCGGCGTCGGAACCGTCGGTGTGTTCGTCAACACGGTCGCGCTGGCGCTCGATGTCGCAAGATGCCTGAAGTCAGACGCCGACGCGGTCGTCCGCGTCGTCTGCGGGCCGATGCGCCCCGCGGACCTCGATCGCCTGCGCCGCGAGCTTCCGGGTCTGCTTGACGCGCGCGGCAATCGCACCGTCGACTTTCTCGTCGCCACGCAGTCGCTCGAGGTCGGCGTCGACCTCGATCTCGCAGCGATGGTGTCCGAGCTCGCGCCGGCGCCCGCGCTCGCGCAGCGCGCCGGGCGGTTGAACCGCAGTGGCTCGCTGCCACGGTCGACACTGCTCGTCGTCGCGCCCGCGGATCTCGCCCCCGATGCCCTCAGGTCGAGCGCGGCGCCGTATCGGCCAGAGCAGCTGCAGCGCGCGCTGGGCTGGTTGACGGACCTGCGTGGTGACGCGTCTCCGCAACGCATCAGCGATGTTGCGCTCCCCGCCGAGGATCTGCCCCGGGTGCCGGACATCACGGCCGTCGAGCTCGAGACGCTCGCGATGACATCACTCGTCCTGGCAGCGGACCCCGACGTCGGCTTCTACACCGAGGATCCGGTCGATTCGGAGGAGACGCGGGTTCTCGTCGGCGCACGCGATCACCTCGATCTCGGCGAGGCGGTCGTCGCGGCCGCGCTGCAGGCTGCCCCGCCGCGGGCGCACGAGCTCGCCGCGATGAGGGCCGGCAAGGCACTGGACGCGATCCGCGGAGCATCCGCGCTGACCTGGACGATCAGAACCGACAACGGCCGGACGACGGCGTCGCTGACCGATCCCGACGAGCGCGTCCGCGCAGGCGACGTGCTGCTCGTGCCCTCCGGCAGCCCGGTGGTCGTCGAGCGCGTGCTCGGAGCCCCGCGCGGGAACGGGGAGCCGATCGACGACGTCGTTGCCGAGCGCCCGCGCGAAGACGGCGCCCCAGACGTCATCGTGCCGCTCGACGGTGTCCGCGCCGAGCGGATGTCGGTGCTCGTCGAGACCGATCCCGTGCTTGGCACGCGCGCCGCCCGGCGCGAGCTCGCCGACATCATTGAGCCGCTCAGCGTCGATCTCGCCAGCCGGCTGCGCCGGCATCGACGCCTCAGCGACCTCACGGTCAGCTGGTGTGGCAACGAGGAGCATCCCGATGCGCCCGGCCTGCTCGTCGTCGTCGCCTCCGAGCGCGAGGGGCGCGCGACCGACGGGGTCACGTCAGCCGAATGTGTCGTCACGCTCGACGAGCACTGCGAAGCGGTCGCCGCGCGCGCGCGAGAGATCGTCGCGGCGCTCGACGGACTCGCCGCACACGAGTCCGCGGATATTGAGCATGCCGCGCGGCTGCACGATGAGGGCAAGCGCCATCCCGTCTTTCAGCAGCGGATGGGCGCTAGCCCGGAGGGCCCAGCGCTGGCCAAGCCGGTACCCGGCCACAAGCCCGATCGAGGGGACGGCTGGCGACACGAGCAGTACAGCGCGGCGGTCGCGCACGCACGGTCGCCGAGCCCGCTCGTGACAGCGCTCACCGCGGCCCATCACGGTCATGGGCGCCCCGCCTTTCATCGCGACGATGCCGCACTTCTGGCTGGATGGACACAGGCCCCCGGCGAGGTCACTGACGCGCTTGCCGCGCTGTTCGGCTCGCACGGCTGCTACGAGCGCGATCGCGCCGCGCTGCAACGCGAGCTCGGCGTTCACCGCCTCGCGTTCCTCGAGGCGCTCGTGCGCTGCGCCGACATGCAGATCTCACGGGAGGTCCAAGACTGATGCGCACGATCGCGATCCCCTACAGCGGCGAGCTGCTTCTCTCCCACCTCGTCGCCTACGGCCTGCTCGTCGCACTTGACGCGGCGGGCACAGACGGGCACCTGCATCACCCGCGGGCGTCGCTGTCGTTCGCGCCATCAGTCGATGTGCACGACGACGTCGACGACGACGCGATCGCGACGGCGATAGCCGCGACGGCCCGCGCGGCCGAAGACGTCGTCGAGGCCGATCTCGTGCCGGGCAAAACCGGCAACGACCGACGCTCGGTCATCTGGGCGCGAGGCAGCATGGCCAACGACACCAGCCAGGCCGGCTTCGTCGTACAGCGGCGCGCAGAGCTCGTGGAACGCACCGGTGATCGCGCGCTGCTCGGAGTCCTTGCGGGGCTCGGCGCGCCGGCGTCCTGGGGCCCGGACAGCGTCAAGCCGTCTCACGGCGCGACCGCTCTGGACGGCGTGCTTGGCAACCACACGTCCGACATCGTCCGCGGCGTGCTGCGCAAGGCTCGGCCGGCCGCGAGCACGTTTGACCGAGCCGACCTGTGGGCAACGCCGGCCACGCAGAGCCGCCAGCGCGACAAGACCGGCTGGGCGCCGCCCGGCACGGCCGCGCCACTGGTACACCAGTGGCTCGCGGTGCTCGGACTCGGCCTGCTGCCCGTCGCTCACCGACCGCTCGCGCGGTCATCGACACCGGCCTGCTGGTCGACACGCAGGCCGACGGCGCGCGGAATCACGCTGCCGCTGTTCGCGCGCGCCAGCTCGCTGGCGCGCGTCCGCGCGGTGGTCGGGCTGCGCGCCCTAGCGGTTGCGTATCACGTGGCGACCGACGAGGACGATCTCCAGGAGCGAGCCGAGCTGCGCGCATTCGGTGTGCCCGAGGTCGTCGTGTTCGAGCGCCTCGTCGCACGCGGCCAGGGCTCAAGCGTCGCCTTCAGCTTCCGCAGGGGACGGCGGGTCGAGCTGTGAACGACGACGACCTCACGATCGGGCTGGTCGCACACCACGTGTTCTGTCCGCGACGGGCGTGGCTGGAAGCCCACGGCGAGCGCACCGACACCGCGCAGACGGCGACCGGCGCGGTGGACCACGCCGCGGTCGACGACCCGGCGACCTCGCGCAGCACGCGGCTACGCGCCGTCGACGTGCGATCGCGCGAGCTGGGCATCCGCGGGCGCTGCGACTCGATCGAGATCGACAACGAAAGTGGCGACGCGACGATCGTCGAGCACAAGTCGGCTCCGCTGCGCCGACAAGCCGAAGTCACCAAGCCGCAGGCCGTGCAGCTCGCGCTCCAAGCGCATTGCCTGCGCGAGGCGGGGCAGCGCGTCGCCGGCGCGAGCGTGTGGTTTACGACACCGCGCACCCGCGTCGCGGTTCCACTGACCGCAAAGCTCGATGCGCTCGCCGTCCGCGAAGTGCATCAGACGCGACGGGTCCTGCAGCGCAGCGCGCCTCCATCGCCGCTGGAGGACGATGCCCGATGCCGGCTCTGCAGCCACGTGTCGGTGTGCCTGCCCGACGAGCACAGGCAACGCGTGCCCGCTCGCCGGATCGCGATCGCCGATCCGCTCGGACGCGTCTTGCACCTCACGACGCCGGGCAGCCGGGCGAGCCTACGACGGGGACGCATCGAGGTCTCGACACCAGACGGCGCGCGAGCCGAGGTGCCGCTCGGACAGGTCGCGGGCCTCGTGGTGCATGGCAATGCCGACGTGTCGTCGGCGCTCCTGCGAGAGATCCTGGCTCGCGGCTACCCGATCGTCTGGTGCTCGTGGTCCGGGCGCGTCGTCGGCTGGGCGACGCCAGCTGACGGTCCCAACGGCGACGCGCGAGGACCACAGCACCAACTGACGCGTGAGGCACGACTGAAAGCCGCACGCGCAATGATCAGCGGCAAGATCTACAACGAGCGTCACATCATGCGCCGACACAGCCTCGACGGGCGCGACACGCTTGCTGACCTCGCGACGCGCGCGCAGCAGGCCAGCAGCCCGAGCGAGCTGCTCGGGCTCGAGGGGGCCGCAGCATCGGTGTACTTCGGTGCGCTGCCAAGCGCGATGCGGCCAGCCTGGGTGGCATTCACCGGACGATCCGGACGACCCGCGACCGACGAGGTGAACGCGGCACTGAACGTCGCGTACGGCCTGCTGGTGGCCGATGTGCTCCAGGCGGTCGTCGCGTGCGGTCTAGATCCGTCGGGCGGTGCGCTGCATTCGGCGGGACGCAACAAGCCCGCACTTGCGCTCGACCTCATGGAGGAGCTGCGACCAGCCGTCGCCGAGTCGGCCGTGCTCTGGGCAATCAACAACGGAGAGCTCAGGCACGGGCACTTCCGCCGCGACCTCGACGCGGTACGGATGACCGCCCCCGGTCGCAAGGCGCTCATCCAAACCTACGAGCGTCGCGTAGCCAGCGAGTTCATGCACCCGATCTTCGGATACCGGGTCACCTGGCGTCGCGCGATGGAAATCCAAGCTCGGATGTACCTCGCCTATGTCCTCGGCGCACGTGACGACTACAAACCGATCGTGCTGCGATGAGCGAACCAGTTCGACGAATGCTCGTGGCGTACGACATCGCCGACGACCGCCGCCGTGACCGCGTCGCCGTCGCCCTCCAGGAACACGGCGAACGGGTGCAGTACAGCGTGTTCTTCGTCGATGGGCGCCCAGCGACCTTCGTCCGCCTGTACGCCCAGCTATCGGGACTCATCGACGCCAGCACGGACAGGGTCATGTTCTGCGATCTCGGCGCACGGGACTCAGCAGCAAGGCGCGCGATCCGTCACATCGGTTCGCGGCGCCGGTTGACAGGCGACGAGGACGCCCTCATCGTGTAAACCTAGGAAGACAACCGCAGTCTCCGGTCAGCCGGAATCCTCGGGCACCCTGCGCGCGTGCAAACGGCTGCTCAGCCGCCTAATCGATAACGCTCGGCGAGCGACCCTTGACAATTTCGAACGCCATACTCGGCAGCCTGCGCAGGCGGTCCATTTGTCCCTGCAAATAGCAACTGAATTTCAGTCGCTCCCTCGCCGCCCTCGCGGCGGCGAGTTCATCGAGGCACGAGTCGGCGTCGTCGCCGCCAGTCTGCGGCCCCTCGCCGCCCTCGCGGCGGCGAGTTCATCGAGGCTCGAGCGGCCGTGGGCGAGTCTCACGTCGCCCCTCGCCGCCCTCGCGGCGGCGAGTTCATCGAGGCTCGTCGACGCCGAGTCGAGGCAGCCGAGCGCCGCCCCTCGCCGCCCTCGCGGCGGCGAGTTCATCGAGGCTCGAGCGCGAGTCGCGGCGAGCGGCCGAGCGCGACGCCCTCGCCGCCCTCGCGGCGGCGAGTTCATCGAGGCTCCGCGCGAGCCGATCCGCGATCGCGAGCCGGCAACCCTCGCCGCCCTCGCGGCGGCGAGTTCATCGAGGCCGGGCGCTGCGCGGGCACACGACGTCGGCTCGCCCTCGCCGCCCTCGCGGCGGCGAGTTCATCGAGGCCGCGCACGACCTGCTCGACGCGGCGCGGGCTGCGATCCCTCGCCGCCCTCGCGGCGGCGAGTTCATCGAGGCTGCAGCGACGCGCGCCGATCGCGTGAGCGCGCGCGCCCCTCGCCGCCCTCGCGGCGGCGAGTTCATCGAGGCTCGTCACAGGCTCGCGCTCGGCGTCGTGGCTCGCCCTCGCCGCCCTCGCGGCGGCGAGTTCATCGAGGCATGCACAGCCGCGTGCGCGACACCGCCGGTCGCCGCCCTCGCCGCCCTCGCGGCGGCGAGTTCATCGAGGCCTCAAGATGCTTATGGACGCCGTTGTTCGCGGCGCGACCCTCGCCGCCCTCGCGGCGGCGAGTTCATCGAGGCGCGGTGGTCCGCGTCGCGGGTGATCGATGCTCGACGGACCCCCTCGCCGCCCTCGCGGCGGCGAGTTCATCGAGGCAAGTTCGCGAAGCCGTCCTCTGCCGGGTTCAGCGCACGCCCTCGCCGCCCTCGCGGCGGCGAGTTCATCGAGGCTGCTCCTTCGTCGTGCGCCACTGGCATCGCGCGAGCAGCCGTGCCCTCGCCGCCCTCGCGGCGGCGAGTTCATCGAGGCTGCAGCTCACCGCGTGCGCGATCGTCGTACCGGACCCCTCGCCGCCCTCGCGGCGGCGAGTTCATCGAGGCTTACCCCTCGAAGGTGGACACAGGACGGGCCGCCCTCGCCGCCCTCGCGGCGGCGAGTTCATCGAGGCTCCCTGACCTGGGACGAGTAACCACCAGGACTGACGGCCCTCGCCGCCCTCGCGGCGGCGAGTTCATCGAGGCTTGCCGCTGAGGCGCGGCTTGAGCGGGCCGAGCAGCCCTCGCCGCCCTCGCGGCGGCGAGTTCATCGAGGCGTGCACAGCACTTTTCGCGGGGCCGAGCGGGCACCCCCTCGCCGCCCTCGCGGCGGCGAGTTCATCGAGGCGCGCTGCGTGCGCTACGAAAAGTCCCGCTAAGCGCTGCTGCGGCAGCTGCGGCTACCGTCCCGCGTCGCGGTCGCGGAGCCGCGCAGCGAGCGAGAGGCGGCCTACGGCCGTTTTGTAGGCACGCCGTCGAGAGCGGAGCTGGAGCGCTTCTTCTTCCTTGACGATGCTGACAAGCGGGGCTGGGGTTCGGGTCGCTGGACCTATCGGGCGTGCCGCCCCGGCGCGTTGTTGAGCTCGCGCGGTGGGTATGGCGGGCAAGGCGCCGTTGCCAAGCGTTCATCCGCTCGGCCTCGGCGGCGTCCGGAGGCGCTCGTATTACACGGACACGCAGGCAATCGTGACGCACGGTCTCCGGTCAGGATGCGGATCGCAGCACGGCGATGATCCGTGGGTGCCCGTCGATCTGCACCTCTTCGACGATCTCGACGTCATCGAGGCCTACAATAAGGCCGAGCCGGCGCAGCGCTTCGGCGGGAAAGCCCCAGTAGACGAAGTCGTCGCGGGCGTACACGTCACCGGGCTCTCGCACCTCGATCGCAGCGGTGCTGGGGGGCAGGCGCGAGCCGTAGGTCTCCAGCAGGATCTCACCCCCCGGCGCGAGCACGTCAGTCAGCGTCTGCAGCAGCGCGACCGGACTGGTCACCCGGTGCAGAATCCCGAAGCACAGCTCGACATCGAAGCGCTCGCCGAGATCGCGGACCTCGAGGGCGTCTATGCGGTGATATTCGACCAGCGAGCCGGTCAGATTCGCTATCGCACGAAAGCCGGCGCCGCCCTCTAGGGGAATGCCGAACCGTGCTTGCACCCAGTCGACGTACTGCTCGTTGTCGACCGCGATCACCCGGCGCGCGCCACGCTGCTCCGCCAGGAAGCTGTAGAAGCCGTCAAACGCGCCGACATCAAGCACGCTGCGGTCCGCGAAGCGCTCACCGGCGAGCACGCCAAGCCGGTAGCCGTGATCGCGCGCGAATCCCGGGGTGTAGATGCCGGGCGCCAGCGCGAACGTGTGAAACCACACGGGCACAGAGTCGCGGACGCGCTCGGCGTCGCTCGGTGGGACGTCGATCGTGAGCGTGTCAGCGACCCTTCGCTCGGCGGCGGACGTCTGGGCAATCGGGTCCGTCGCGGATACAGCAGCGTGCATGGTGGCCTCGGTCTCGTTGCCCACAGATGGACTTCACGGGGATATGGCCCAGCGGGTTTGGTCTACGTCACGGAGATGAAACCGCCGTGGCGACAGCGACGCCGATGGCTTTTCGGCATCGGCGCCGCTACTCGCATCGCGCGGTTGGCGGCCATTGAGTCTGTACAGAACCGCCTTGCCGCTCGGGCGCGCTACCAGGTCGGCGTGAAGCCACTCGTCAGCTCGGCACGCGGGTGACGCCAGTCCGGTTCCTTGTCGCCGGTGGTCGTGATCGACTGGTTACGGAAGTACCGAAGCAACGGACCGTACGTGAACTTGGCCGCCGTCGAGGACAGCTTCGCCTTCGCGTCCTCGTCCATGAACGGCATGTACTTGTCGGGGAACCCCGGCATCGTGCATGCCATGCAGATGCCACCGACGTTCGGGCATCCGCCGACACCGCTCTGCCATCCGCGGATCGGGACGTTGCACTTGACAACCGGGCCCTTGCAGCCGAGCTTGACCAGACATCTGTGGTCAGAGCCGTACTCCGTCGCAAAGTTGCCGTGCTCGTAGAAGGCGGCGCGGTTGCAGCCCTCATGCACGGTCCGGGAGAAATGCATCGCGAGCCGATGCTGCTCGTCGAGCTCCGGGATCGGCGCAATGCCGGCCAGAGCCATGACGAGAACCGTCAGCGACTCAGTCGTGTTGTCAGGCTGCACCGGGCAACCCGGGATGTTGACGACCGGAATCCCTCCCGCCGAGGTCCAACCCCAGCCCAGGTAGTCACACAGCCCCATCGCGCCCGTCGGGTTGTTCTTCATCGCCGGAATGCCGCCATACGTGGCGCACGTCCCCAGCGCAACAACCGCCGCTGCCTTCGGCGCAAGGCGATCGATCCACTCGTTCGTGGTGATCGGCTGCCCGTTCGAGGGGTTGACACCCATCCCTGACCAGTGGCCCTCGCCATTGATCTTCTCATTCGGCACCGACCCCTCGAGGATCAGGACGAACGGATCGAGCTTGCCGGCCTCGGCGTCATACCAGGCCTGCATGAACTCGGCACCCACCTCGTACGCGAGCACCGGCGTATGCGCCACAACCTTGGGCATGCCGGGGATCGCACCCGTGATGATGTCCTCGAGACTCGGGTTGACAGCCGACGTCATGGAAACCGAGTCACCGTCGCATCCCAACCCGGTGGTCATCCAGATGACGTGAGCAGTGATCTGCTCGGTCTCGTGCTGCCGCGGTGCGAACTCTACTGATGCCATTCGGCACCTCCTACGTCCTTCTGGCGCGATGCTACGCCCGCAATATGCCACGTCAGCGTTCGCCGCCGGTGGCGGCATCCCCTGAACCATTTGGCCTTCATCGGGCGCGGTCGCTATCGCTATCGCTAACCCTCTGTGCGGTGGTCCGCCGCAGCCCCCGCCCTTCAGGGCAGCTGCCACTACCGTCTCACCGCGAACGCCACCCCAGACGCCGTGCTCGGACTCCTACGGGCACACCCGATCCTAGCAACGAACGTTACAAAGTCAAGGCAGTCGGCACGAGCGCACACATCGACTGGCGACCCACCGAAGAGGGGGATGGTCCCGAGCTCCCGTATCCCCTTGACTTCATAGAAGCATCGCCTTCTCGCGCGATCCCGCACTCTGTGGCGCTTCGAAGGCGCCTTTCCGGTGATGGAAGCTCGACCGGCTGGCGCGGTCGCTGCCCGACGCGCGTGCGATCGCCGACGACCTCACGCAGCGCTCAGTCAAGCTGAACCTCGGCGGCTCGGTGCATGATCCGACCGACCTGGTCGTCCGGCTGCTGTTCAACGTCCTGGCGATGGTCGCCGAGCTCGAGTCCGACCTGATCCGGCTGCGCACCCGCGAGGGCATGAAGGTCGCCGAGGCCAAAGGCCGCCTGCGCGGCAAACAGCCCAAGCTCAGCCCGACGAGGAAGCGCTCCGGGCATCGCGGAAGTCTCTCGCGTTCGGCTGACAACCGCAACCGCGCGGTCGAGCCGCCTCGTCCGCCCGTCGCTTTGGGGCTGCATCGCTCCCGCGGCTCTCAGAGAGGACCCGGGACATGGGCCCCCTCGGTCGGGGCGCTGGCCGTCCAGATCAGGCGAGGTCGAACCGGTCAGCGTTCATGACCTTGACCCACGCGGCGACGAAGTCGTGCACGAACTTGTCCCGCGCGTCGTCGCTGGCGTAGACCTCGGCGAGCGCGCGCAGCTCGGAGTTCGAGCCGAACACGAGGTCGACGCGGGTGGCGGTCCACTTGACCTCGCCCGTGGCGGCGTCGCGGCCTTCGAACATCCCCGCGTCGTCGGTCGTCGCGCTCCACGTCGTGCCCAGGTCGAGCAGGTTCGCGAAGAAGTCGTTCGTCAGCGACCCCGGCGTCTCGGTCAAGACGCCCGCGGCGGACCCCCCGGAGTTCGCGCCCAGGACCCGCAGGCCGCCCACGAGGACGGTCATCTCGGGGGCGCTCAGGGTCAGCAGGTTCGCCTTGTCGACCAGGAGGTACTCGGCCGTCAGCCGGTGGTCGTCCGCGAGGTGGTTGCGAAACCCATCGGCCGTCGGCTCGAGCGCGGCGAACGAGTCCGTGTCGGTCTGCTCCTGCGACGCGTCCGCGCGCCCTGGCGTGAAGGGCACGTCGATGTCGTGGCCGGCGTCCTTCGCAGCCTGCTCCACCGCGGCGCAGCCGCCGAGCACGATGACGTCGGCGAGCGAAACCTGCTTGCCGCCGCCGTTCTGGGAGCCGTTGAAGGACTGCTGGATTGCCTCGAGCGTGCGCAGCGCCGCCGCCAGCTCAGCCGGCTCGTTGACCTCCCAGCCGTTCTGCGGCTCGAGGCGGATGCGCGCCCCGTTGGCGCCGCCGCGCTTGTCGCTGCCGCGGAACGACGACGCGGACGCCCACGCGGTGGCGACGAGCCGCGAGACGGACAATCCGGACGCAAGGATCTGGCCCTTGAGGGCGGCGATGTCCTCGGCCGCGATGAGCTCGTGCGTCACCGCGGGGAGCGGGTCCTGCCACAGGAGCTCCTCCGCCGGGACCTCGGGCCCGAGGTACCGCTCGATGGGCCCCATGTCGCGGTGCGTCAGCTTGAACCAGGCGCGGGCGAACGCGTCGGCGAGCTCGTCAGGGTTCTCGTGGAAGCGCCGCGAGATCTTCTCGTACTCCGGGTCGAAGCGCAGCGAGAGGTCGGTCGTCAGCATCGTCGGCGGACGCATCGGCGAGCCCTCGTCGGGACCGGGGACGGTGCCCGCCCCTGCCCCGTCCTTCGGCTCCCACTGGTGCGCGCCGGCAGGGCTCTTGGTCAGCTCCCACTCGTAGCCGAACAGGTTCTCGAAGTAGCCGCCCGACCACGCCGTCGGCGTGGCCGTCCAGGTCACCTCGAGGCCGCTCGTGATCGCGTCCGCGCCCTTGCCCGAGCGGTAGCTGTTCTTCCAGCCGAGGCCCTGCTCCTCCAACGGGGCGCCCTCGGGCTCGGCGCCGACGTACTGGTCAGGGTCGGCCGCGCCGTGGGTCTTGCCGAACGTGTGCCCACCGGCGATCAGCGCGACCGTCTCCTCGTCGTTCATCGCCATGCGGCTGAACGTCTCGCGGATGTCCCTGGCCGCGGCGAGCGGATCCGGGTTGCCGTTGGGTCCCTCCGGGTTGACGTAGATCAAGCCCATCTGGACCGCGCCCAGCGGGTTCTCGAGCTCCCGGTCGCCGGTATAGCGCTCGTCGCCGAGCCACTCCTTCTCCGGGCCCCAATAGACGTCCTCGTCGGGCTCCCAGACGTCCTCCCGCCCTCCGGCGAAACCGAACGTCTCAAAGCCCATCGACTCCAGGGCGACGTTGCCGGTGAGGACCATCAGGTCCGCCCACGAGAGCTTCTGGCCGTACTTCTTCTTGACCGGCCACAGCAGCCGGCGCGCCTTGTCGAGGTTCCCGTTGTCCGGCCAGCTGTTGAGCGGCGCGAAGCGCTGCTGACCGGCCCCGGCGCCGCCGCGGCCGTCGCTGATGCGGTAGGTGCCGGCGCTGTGCCACGCCATCCGGATCATGAAGGGGCCGTAGTGGCCGTAGTCCGCCGGCCACCAGTCCTGCGAGGTCGTCAGCACGTCCTCGATGTCCTGCTTGACCTCGGCGAGGTCGAGGCTCTTGAATGCCGCCGCGTAGTCGAACTCCTCCCCGAGCGGGTTGGACACGGCGGGGTTCTTGGCGAGGATCTTCAGGTTGAGCCGATCCGGCCACCAGCCGCGGTTGCCCCCGCCCTGGGTCGGGTGCGGGGCGCGCTCGGGCGTGAACGGGCAGCCGCCCGCGTCTTCCTCGTTCATCTCTCCAACAACGGCGTCAGGCTTATCGGACACGGGAACCCTTTCGGGGATCAGAGGGTGAAATCAGGGACTGGCGCGGTCGAGCACTCGGGGCACAGGCCCCAGTAGATGACCTCGGCCTCGTCGAGCACGTAGCCGTGGTCGTCGGCTGCGAACAGGCAGGGCGCGGTGCCGACGGCGCAATCGACGTCGGAGATGGCGCCGCACGACCGGCACACGGCGTGGTGATGGTTGTCGCCCACCCGCGACTCGTAGCGCGCCACGGAGCCCGGCGGGTGGATACGCCGCACGAGGCCGGCGCCGGTCAGCACTCGCAGCACGTCGTAGACGGCCTGCTGTGACACGTCACCGAGATGCTCGCGCGCGAGACCGACAATCGAGTGCGTATCGGCGTGCGGATGGTCGTGCACCGCGCCCAGCACCGCGACCCGAGGACGCGTGACCCGCAGGGAGACCCCGCGCAACATGCGCTCGAGTTCGGAGCTCGCCAGCATGCCTCGAAGTGTGCCACAGAATTCTGGAATCAATCCGGATTAGGTGCGGCTCGCGTGCGCTACCGGGTCTGCCGACGCGCGGCGGACACGTCGATCACGCGGACATCGAGCTCGTGGCGACCGTCTGAGCCCGCGAACCGCCTTCGCTACGATCGCCCGCGGTCGACGACAAGGAGCAGGAGATGGCGCTTGGTGGCGGATTTCACGAGCTGTGGCCGACCCCGATCGGGCTGCACCGCTACGCCGACGCCGCCACGCTGAACCCCCTGCTGGTCGAGGTGTTCGCCGAAGGCCGGGCGGCGCAGCAGAAGAAGCGCGGCGAGCAGCCCGGGCCGTTCTTCGCCAGCGACGACGATCTGCTGCCGCGTGTGAAGATCCCCGAATGGCAGGACTTCGTCCGCTTCCTCGTCAACAGCCTCGGCGAGACCGCCAAGCAGGCCAACCGCGAGGCCTGGGCCGGACGCGAACTCGAGCTGAAGGTCGGCATCGAGGGCATGTGGTTTCAGTGCAGCCGCGCGGGAGCGTTCCACGACGTGCACACGCACGGCAACTGCTCGTGGTCATCGGCCTACATCGTCCAGATCGACGAACCGCAGGAGCGCGTGGCGCACCCGGTCTACGGCGCGGCGAACGGCGTGACCCGGCTCTACGGCCCGAATTTCACCGCCCTCGGCGGCGCCTTCGTCGACGTCGGTAACGCGTACCTACAGCCGCCGCACCAGGACATCGAACCCGTACCCGGGCAACTCCTCCTGTTTCCGTCGTGGCTTGCCCATCAGGCGATGCCCTACGACGGCGACAAGGAGCGGATCATCATCTCCTTCAACGCCAGCATCCACGCGGCCGAGGGCGATCAGCTGCACGGCTACAGCGCGCACTGACCAGGCGGGCGCGCAGACCCGCTCAGTCCCAGTCGCCGAGGCGGTTCTCGTCGCCGCCGTCGGCGTCAGCGGTGCGCTTCGCCGCCTGCCGGGCGCTGGCGAGGTTGCCGCGGCTGCCCACGGTGTCCGGGTGCTCGGCGCCGAGGACGCGCTCGAGGTCGCCGACCAGCGGCTCGAGGATCGCGATCGCGTCATCGATGCGCCCGCCGGCCAGGTAGGCGTTGGCGAGGTTGCCGCGGCTGCCCAGCGTGTCGGGATGATCGGTGCCGAGGACGCGCTCGAGGTCGCCGACCAGCGGCTCGAGGATCGCGATCGCGTCGTCGGTGCGCCCGGCGGTCTGGTGGGCGACGGCGAGGTTGCCGCGGCTGGCGAGCGTGTCGGGATGATCGGGGCCGAGGACGCGCTCACCCTCTGCGAGCAGCGGGTCGAGGATCGCCGTCGCGTCGTCGGTGCGCCCGGCTGCCTGGTAGGCGCTGGCGAGGTTCCCGCGGGTGTTGAGCGTGTTGGGGTGCTGGGCGCCGAGGATGCGCTCGAGGTCGGCAAGCAGCGGGGCGAGGAGGTCGATCGCGTCGGCGGTGCGCCCGGCCGCCAGGTACCCGTTGGCGAGGTTGTTGCGGGTGCTGAGCGAGCTCGGGTGCTTGGCGCCGAGCGTGCGCTGATGGTCGGCAAGCAGGGTCTCGAAGATCCCGACTGCCTCCGCGGTGCGCCCAGCGGCGAGGTAGCCGTTGGCGAGGTTGCCGCGGGTGCTGAGCGTGTTGGGGTGCTCGGCGCCGAGGATGCGCTCGAGGTCGGCGAGCAATGGCTCGAAGATCGCGATCGCGTCCGGGGTACGGCCCGCGGCCTCGTAGGCGTTGGCGAGGTTGCCGCGGCTGGCGAGCGTGTTGACGTCCTCGGGGCCGAGGACGCGCTCGAGGTCGGCGAGCAGCGGCTCGAAGATCGCAATGGCCGCTTGGATGCGCCCGGCAGCGAGATGGGCGCTGGCGAGGTTGCCGCGGGTGCTGAGCGTGTTGGGGTGCTCGGCGCCGAGGATGCGCTCGAGGTCGGCGAGCAACGGCTCGAACGTCGCGATCGCGTCCGGGGTGCGCCCGGCGGCCTGGTAGGCGTTGGCCAGGTTGTAGCGGCTCGCGAGCGTGTTGGGATGCTCGGCACCGAGCAGGCGCTCGCGTTCGGCGAGTAGGGGCTCGAGGGTCGCGATCGCGTCCTGGGGCCCCCCCGCGTCCGGCTTGGTCATGTTCGAGCTCCCGTTTCGAAGATCAGATCGACGGCGAACACGCTAGCTGTCCACGGCGTGGAAGACTCGCGTCGTGCAGGTCTGGCCGCCGGTCGAGATCTACGCGGCCGAGAAGACGACGCTCGGCTCGATCCTCCGCAGCGCCCTACCGATCCTCGCGGGCGTGGCGAGCTTTGTCGTCACGGTGCTGAAGATCTTCGGCGTCAGCGACTGAGCCCGCGCGGCCCACGGCGCGCTCACGCCGGGGTGGGGCGATTCACCCCCAGGGGGACTTCCTGGGCGGTCACTCAGCGGGCAGGGTGGGCGTACTGCGAAGCACCTCCACACAGGACCAGGAGGCACGGGATGTCCCATACCGATCCGCCGCGAGGCGGGTTGCGGCTCTCGCCCTCCTGAGTGAACGACTAGGTGACGATCCGCGTCGGACCACCTCGCAACCCGCCGCAGCGTTGAAGCGCGTCGACTCGCGTCGAGCTGGCTGCGAACGCCGGCTGGCGGCGCTCGTCGCAGCGCGTGATTGACTGCCACCGCATGGCGGGCTCAACGACCGAACGCAGGCTGGGCAGACGCTTCGTCGAGGCCCTCGCCGCGAAGGATCGCGCGGCGCTCGCCGCCGTGCTCCATCCCGACGTCGATTTCCGCGGGCTGACGCCGAATCGCGCCTGGGAAGCCGCGAACGCCGAAGCGGCGGTCGAGATGGTGCTCGGCTCCTGGTTTGAGTCATCCGACGAGATCGAGGACGTCGTGCTCGTCGAGCACGACGCCTTCGCCGACCGCGAGCAGCTGCGGTTCCGCTTGACGGGCCACAACGACGACGGGCCGTTCGTCGTCGAGCAGCAGGCCTACCTGTCCGAGCGCGACGAACGCATCGGCTGGATGCGCGTCGTGTGCTCGGGCTTTCGCCGGCCGACCTGATCGCCCGCGATGGCTCACGCCACGATGCGTGGTCCCGCGGCCTGAGCCTGCTTTAGGCCGTTGGCCGCGATGTCGTTGGCGATCGCCAGCCCGAGCGGCACCCCGCCGACGTTCTTGGTGACGTCCATCCTGCCCGTGGCGGGCTGGCGGACGAACGCGTCGTAGACCCAGTGAACGCCGAGGTAGACGCGGCTACGGCCGTTCTCCTCGATCATCTGCCACAGGCCGTCCGCGAACTCGCGCGTGTGCTTCGGGCGCAACGTCCCCTTGTTGTCGGTGGTCGCCCCGTTGAGCTCCTCTGACACGAATGCCAGGCCGTTGGTGAGGTTGTCAGGGCCGTTGACGGTGACGCCGTAGAAGCGGCGCGTGATCTGAAACGCCGCGGCCGCGAACGTCGCGTGTCCGGAGGGATAGGCGGGGAACGGCGGAGTGAAGTTCTTCTTGCCGGGCTCGTTGGTCTTCGGCGCGCCGAGCGGCAGCCAGCTCGGATCGCACTCGGCCTCGAGGTCGCTGCCGGCGGCGCCGGACGGACCCATCGACGGGTCGTGCTCGCGGATGCCCACCACCGGGCGCCACAGGTCGTGGCGGTACTTCTCGTCCCAGGCGAGGATCCCGGCATCGCCCATCGCGGCATTGACGAGAGCGAACAGCCGGGCGTTCTGCGCGATCGTGTTGCCCTTCTGCTCAGCGATCCGGCGGACGATCTGGTTGTACAAGCGCGGCGGCGTGCCGAGGCCCTTCGCGCCGTCGTAGGCCCAGAACAGCCCGATCGCGGTCTCCGTAGGCGTGCGCGCGTCCGCACCTGCCGGCAGCAGCGTGCCCATGAGCTCGGGAGCGACGCCCTTTGCGCGAACCTCGACGAGCGCGTCGTTGTACTGCACGGTCCCGGGTGCGGGCGGCGCGCCGATGGTCTTACGGGTCTTGACGGCGAAGCACGCCGACCGGGACCCGTAGTACGGCGCGTGATAGCCCTGGGCTGGGTCGTCCGGGTCGGGGCGGTGGGCACCGTAGGCGATCGAGGATGCGTAGCCGTCATCTCCGGTCGCTGGGTCGCCTTTGCGCGTTTTGAGGATCTCCCGGGCGATCGCCAGACCGTGCGCGTGACCGCTGGCGACACCGGGACCGGAGAGCCTGAAGGCCGCGTGGTGGGCATCCAGGTACGCCTTCTGCGCCGGGTACAGCGCTGACAGCGTGGCATGCGCGGCAGCGCCGATGGCCGCCGTGGCGGACGCGCCCGCGGCTGGAGCGGGTGGCGCCTTCAGGTAGGTGCCGGTCGCGGCGGCATTGATGGTGAAGTACGCGTCATGCATTGCAAGGTGCACGATCGCGAAGGCGCGTGAGCTGCCCGCAGGGCCGCGAGCCCCGGCCTCGCGCGGGTCGCCGGTCGTGTGCGTAACCCGGTTGGCCTCCATCGCAGCGTCGTTCCAATATGTGATTGCGTCCATGACGTCTCCTTGGTTGGCGGCATGTAAGCTGCGACACGCCACATGTGTGAATAGGTACAACCGTGTGCAGATCAAGTGCGACCCCGCGTTGCGTTGGATGCGGAGTCGTGTGTGAACGTGGTCGTGCGCTACTCGTCGCTCGCGAGCCTGCCACCGCGTAGCGTGGCGGCGATGACGAACGCCGCTCCGACGAGGATCAGGTCCTTCAGCACGTACTGGCCTTCGAGCGTCGGCGCACCATGCGGGCCGTCGAACAATCGGGCGGGCAGCAGCAGCAGCGGCGAGAGGATTCCGATCAACTGGATCAGCAGGAGGTAGACGGCGCCGCGCAACGCGCGCCCGCTCACGAGGCACAGCCCGATCGTGCACTCCAGCGCCGCTACCAGCACAAGCGCGACGCCCTCGGGTACCAGTCCGAGCATGAGGACGTCCGTTGTGCTCACGACGAGGTTCTGCGCTGGGCTAACGCCCGGGAAGAACTTCAGCAGGCCGAACAGGAGGAACACGGCACCGAGACTGACCCGGAGGATCGCGATGCTGTGTGCGATCAGCCAGTGGTGACAGGCGATCTCGAACGCCTGCAGCCGTGCCATTGCATGCCCGACGCTCGACGCTGCGAGCAGCCGTGAGCGGATCCGGCGCGCAGCAGTGCTGGCCGGGCGAACGATGATTCGAGCTGGAATCGCGGACATGTGCGTGCTTTCGGTGGAGAGGATCGGACGCATGAAGGAGCGCGTTCGCCCACCAGAGATACATTGTGTGTTGCACCTCTCACCACCCTGCACTCGCGGTCCAGTGCAGCCCGGCCCCGCGACCGTCCTCGCCGCCCGTGGCGACCGCCCGGGAAGCTCTACCCCTTCACCGGACGCACCACAGCGACTTACGCTTAGCGTCGGACGTTCACCGTGAAGCACCAGGCCTCGGGGCGGACGGGCCGTTCATCGTCATGACGCAGCGGCGAACGGACCCGCAAGGGGCCGAGCCCGGCCTCGCGGCTTTCTACGTCGCGGTCCAGTCGACGCGTGCGCGCCCGGGCACCCGGCGCACAGCGACATATGCGGCCAGCAGCACGATCGCGGCGGCCTCAGCCGCCACGGCGACGATGACGGCGCTGCGGAACGTCGGCTCGGTGTAGTCCAACAGCCCCGTGTCGGTCATCGAGATCAGGACCGAGACCAGGGCGCCTGCCGAGAGGGCGATGCCGCCGATCGCCCCGACCCGCGCGTGGCGCGTCGCCAGCAGGATCGTGACGACGCCGGCGCCCAGACCGTTGAGGAGAAAGAGCACGCCGATCGTCGGCACGTCTGCGATGAAGTCGGCGTACTGCTGTAGATGGACCGCGCCGACGATGACCGTCGCGAGCGCCCCGAAGTAGCGCAGCGCGTCTGCGGAGGTGCGCATCACTTGACGGTCACCGTCGCTTTCATGAACGGATGGATCGCGCAGAAGTAGGCGAACGTGCCGGCCTTGGTGACCTTGACGCTCTTGCTCTGACCCTTCGTCAATGTGCCGGTGTCGAACACACCGTCGGCGCTCGGCGAGGAACCCGAGGTCGCCGTATGCGGCGCGCTGTCCTCGTTGATGAACGTGATCGTCGCGCCAACCGGGACGCTGATCGCCGGCGGGTCATACAGGAAGTCCTTGATCTGCACCGTGTCTACGGACTGCGCCTGCTCTGTCTTGGCGTCCGCGCCCGGTGCCTCGTGGGCGACAAGCACGGCCGCGGTCGCAATGGCGAGTCCCACTCCGAGCAGGACCAGCATGCGGTTCAGAAGTCGCTGTGACGTTCCGGGCATCGACGCTTACTGCGGCGCGAGTGCCTCTCCAGATCAATTCCGCCGCCAGTCACGACAGCCACGAGGGTGCGCTGCCAACTTGAAGACGGCGACATCGCCGTGAACCTGGGAAACTAGGTTGTTCATCTTTGGGAGCGTCGGTGTCGGAACGGCAACGCCGCGACCAGGAAGAGGGTTTTCTGTATCCACAGTCGCGGCTCACGCGCGCGATCTCGGCCGAATCGTGTTCGTCCTCACCGCCGCGGCGGTCGGAGGGCTGACCTGTCGCGGGGTCGTCGCGTTCATGAGCGCGAAGCCTGGGCGATGAGCGCCGCGCACGCGACCGAGGACTGGCCCGCGATCAGCGATGACCAGGTCATGGCCGGAGTCAAGTCGGGATCGGCGAACGCGCTCGGCGTGCTGTATGACCGCTACCACGACCGGGCCTACCGCGTCGCGCATGCGGTCTGTCGCGACAGCAGCCGTGCCGAGGAAGCCGTGCAGGAGACGTTCATCTCGATCTGGAAGACCCGCGGGACGTACGAAGGCCAGCTCGGCAAGGTCGCGCCGTGGGTGCTGACGGTCGCGCGCCACCGCTCGATCGACATCGTGCGCCGCAGTCGTCGCGACGCCGCCCACCAGACCACCGACGAGATGCTCGACAACGTCAGCGCGCTCAGTAGCGTTCCCGACGAGGTCGCGGCGCACGCTCAAACCCGGCTGGTCGTCGACCTGCTCGCCGAACTTCCCGCCACACAGCGCGAAGTCATCACGCTCGGCTTCTACGGCGAGCTGAGCCACACGGAGATCGCCGCGTATCTCGACCTGCCGACCGGCACCGTTAAGGGCCGCATGCGCCTCGGCTTGCAACGGCTGCGCGTGCACGTCCAACGCTGAGGTCGACGGCGGAGCGCTCGCGCCGCGGCGGGGCCCGGGGCGCGCGCTCGGTTGCAATGTACTTAAGTATTTACTTCCTGTATGCTTGTGTTCGTAAGCAAGGAAAGGAGCTCCGACATGACTGTCGAGCCCACCACGAAGGACAAGCAGATCACCATCGAAGTACCGGAGGACCGCGCGGCCGAGTTCTACGCGTTCTACGGCCGCTTCCTCGCCGGATCCATCGGGCGCAGGCGCCACAGGCACGGCCCACATGGCCACGGTTGCCACCCGCACCGCGGTGAGCGTTCGGTCGCCGAGCCACAGCGGGAGACCAAGAGCATCTGATGGCCGACAAGCAGGTCACCGTCCCCGTCCCGGAGCAACGCGTCCCGGAGTTCTATGTCTGGTTCGCGAACTTCCTCGCATCCGAGCCCGGCGGGCCACCGCATTGGGGTGGCGCTCGCGGGCGCGGCCGAGGTCGCGGGTCGCAGCATGAGGCCGCCGCCTGGTCGGCGCAGGACGCCGATCAGGCCGCGTGGCTCTACGGCAAGCTCGCGGCCCCCGCACGGCAGCTGTTCGACGTGCTCATCGACGCACCCGAGCAGCGTGTGTCGGGCAACGAGCTCGCCTCCCGGCTGAGGCTCGAGCGCGGCGCACACGGCGTCGCCGGCATCCTCGCCTGGCCGGGCCGCTACAGCCGCAAGCTCGGCCGCGAACTGCCCATCTCAACCGAGGGCCGCGACGACGGCGGGACCGACTACTACCTCACGTCCGGCGTCGCCGAGCTCTTCGCGGCCGCGCGATCTCAGGTGTAGGCGGCCTTCGGCGAGCGGTCGTCGGAGAGGGAGTTGCGCGAGCGCACGACGAGCACCTCGATCGCATCGGCCAGATGCTCGCGATCGATGTTGTAGTCGCCGCGCTCAAGGCGGATGCGTCCCGCCTCCATCAGCACATCGGCGTGGCTGTGCCCAGCGGGCGGCTCGAAGCGATAGGACGCGAGCTCGATGAGCAGTCCCAGCGGGTCCTCGAAGTAGATCGAGTCCATGAAGCCGCGGTCCTTCACGCCGCTGTGCGAGATCCCGCGCTCGTCGAGGCGCTCGACCGTCTGGGCGAACGTCGCCTGCGAGATCGCGAACGCCAGGTGATGCACGCAGCCGGGATCGGTCGGGGTGCGGGCCGGGTCACCCGCACGCTCCTCGTTCGTGAAGATCGTGATGAGGCGCCCGTCGCCGGGATCGAAATACAGATGGCTCTCGGACGCGTTGTCGAGGTTGGGCTGCTCGAAGACGAACGGCATCCCGAGCACGCCTTCCCAGAAGTCGATCGAGGTCTGGCGATCAGCGCCGACGATCGTGATGTGGTGCACGGCCTGGCTCTGGATCTTGCGCATGCGACAAAGGGTGCCACGACTGGCCGCCGCGAGCCTCGGCTCGCGGCGGCGTCCGGTGTGCGTCAGCGTTCGAGCAGCGCCTTCAGTGCGCTGACGCGATCGCGCCAGTAGGCCTTCATGCGCTCGCGCTCCGCGGCGTCGGCAAGCCGCTCGTGCGCGACGTACGCCAGCGTGCAAGCCACGCTCAAGTCCGGGGCGACTGCGACCGATAGACCCTGTGCAGCATTCTTCTCCTCCCCCCGCGAAGGCCCGCATTGCGGGCCTTCGCTGATTAACCGCTCGATGTATCAGCGTGGCGCGTGGCTGCTCATACGTGTATGTCGGTGATCGCAGAAGAGGGGCTTCGGGCGCATCCCGCGGTCGCGATGGTGCCCGCGCTCGACGTGCCGCCCGCTGCCGAGGTGGAGGAGCAGCCGATGGGCACGACCCAGCGCAGCCTCATCGGCGGGCTGCTCATGCTCGCGACGGTCGTCCTGATGTCTCAGCTCGTCGCGGTCTGGCCCGCTGTCGCCGCGGTGACGACGCCCACGCTCGGTGACCAGGCGCCGCTCGCGATCCCCGCGACGCCGCTGCTGTTCGGGCTCGTCACCACGACCTTCACGACCGACGTCGTCCTCATGTCGATGGTGCTGATCGTCGGCGCGCTCGGTGCGCTGGTGGGCGTCACGCGGCGGTTTCTGTACTTCGCCGGGCGCGATCAGCTCACCAAGCGCGACGAATGGTCTTACCTCATGCGCCCCGTCCAGGGCGCGATGCTCGCGCTCATCGTGTACTTCACGCTGCGCGGCGGCTACCTCGGCCAGGACCAGTCTGCGCCGGTCAATCCCTACGGCGTCGCAGCCCTCTCCGCGCTCGTTGGCCTCTTCACCCGCCACGCGGTGAGCAAGCTCACCGATGTCTTCGACACGCTGTTCGGCAAGCCAAAGGACGAAGAGCACCCCGTCAACGTCCACAAGGCCGAGGACTAGCCGGTACCGCAGAACTCCGTCAGGTCGCCGGTGACCGACACGACGCCGAGCAACCGTCCGTCTGCGTCGACGACGGGGACGCGGCGCGCGTCGGTCTGCAGCGCGAGCTCCTGGCCGGTCGCGGCCGGCGCGTCAGGCGCGACCGTCGGGCCGTCGTGGGCGACCTCGACCGCGAGCCGGCCCGGGTCACCGTCCGCGACGTCGCCGGGCCACAGCGTGCCTTCGTAGCGCTCGCCCTCGGCGAGGAACGCCATCCGCCGGCTCGTGCTCTTGGCGAACCATGCGCGGACCTCCGCGATGGTGGCGGTGACGGGTAGCGCGCTGAAGCGCTCGTGGGTGACGTCGGCGACGGTGAGCCCGTCGGCCTCGTCTACGCGGGTCTTGGGCATGCCCGGACGATAGCTCGCGCACGGCCGCGCCTGAGCGGCCCATTGCGAACCGCGATCAGGGTCCCGAGCTGCGCGTAGGCGAACGCGCCGGACGTCGTGAGCGCCAGGCCCGGTAGTCGCTTGCCTCGAACTCGCTCAGTCGTCGCCGTCCCGACCGCGGCCCCGGCCCTTGCCCGAGCTGTCGCTGCCGGAGTTGTCGTCGGACCCGCTCTTGTCGTCATCGACCGGCGGCGGGGCGACCGCTGCGGGCGGGGGCGGCGGCGTCGTGGCCGTGCGCGCTTTGGCCCCGGCCCGACCGCGATCCATATCGTCCGCTCCTTCATCTGCCCGCGGCGTCTCAGACCGTCGGCAAAGCGCCGGTAAAGGGCGGCAGGCGCAGCGTCGCCCGGGCGCCGCGCGGCGAGCGGTTGGCGAGCTCGGCGTCCCCGTCCCAGCAGCGCATGAGCTCGCGTGCGATCGCGAGCCCGAGGCCGGTGCCGGGCGTCCCGTCAGCCCCCGCGCGGCCGCGGCGGAAGCGGGCGAAGATCAGGTCCTGCTCACCCGACGCGACGCCGGCGCCCTCGTCGAGGACGTCGATCGCGCTGCCCTCGGCACGTACGAGCACCGCGCTGCCCTCGCCCCCGTAGATGATCGCGTTCTCGATGATCGCGTCGAGCGCCCGATCGAGGTCGGCGCGCGCGCACCACACTGGACGCGTCGCCGCGCTGACGTCGGTCTGCAGCGCAAGACCGTGCGACTGGGCCATCGCCTCCCAGCGGCGTCCCGCGGCCTGCACGACATCGGCTAGGTCGACGACCTCACCGGGCGTGTCGCGTTCCCCGGTCCGGCTGAGGACGAGCAGCTCGTCGACGGTCTGCGCGATCCGGTCGACCTCGCGCAGCCCCGCGTCGAGCTCGTGTTCGAGCGCGGCGCGGCTCGTCGCCGCGCGTGCCTCCTCCAGGCGTAGCCGTAGGCCCGTGAGCGGCGTGCGCAGCTGGTGCGAGGCGTCGGCGGCGAACTCGCGCTGGGAGCGGATCGCCCGGCCGAGGCGCGCCGACATGCATCGCGAGGAGGGCGTGCGGCTCATGTGCGCCGTCGGCGTCGACGGCCTGGTCTCCGATCGCGGCGAGGTTCGCGCGGTGCGGTTGGGCGGCGGTGCGCAGATCGCGCGTCGCAGCCGCCGAGGCGTGCCCCGCCGTCGCGATCACGATCATCGACGACGCGACGGGCGAGCGGATCTTTCCGTAGCCGTGCGTGCCTGTCGGTGGTCGCAACCGGGTAAGCCCGTTGCGCCATTGCACTTCTACACAAGGAGAGCCACGATGGACGAAGACGCACTGAAGGACGACCCGGACGTCACGAGCGGCACCGCTGACCCCAACCCGGTCAACGCCCCCACGACGCCCGAAGACGAGGGAAACCCCGGAGACGGCACGGGCGAGGGCGACGCGGGCCCGGCGAGCGGCACGACGGTCACCGACGGCGACGAGGACAACCTTACCGACTGATCGGGATTCTGCTCGCAGGCCCCTCCGGCGCAAAGCGCGGAAGGGGCCTGCGATGCAGGCTGCCTGTGCCCCGGGTTGGCCGCATCGTTCGTTGCCGTCGGGCGGTATGAACAGCCGCGGGCACAGCGACTGGTCGCGCGGTGCCTGCGCGCCGATGTCCCGCGGCCCGGCCGGAAACGGCGCGAGCGCGGTCGCCTTGTCGCGATCCCGGGCGTAAGAGATCCATATTCGGGTTCACCCGTCCCAGCGGCGTCGGCCCTGCCGCCGCCCCGTGATGACATCTGGTCCAAGCGCCGAATCCGATCGTTGTACAGCCGGGCCATAGACGTTGCCCGAACTTTGTCCCGCTGGACAAAGACCCCGCCCCGCGCCGCCAACGAGCCTGCGAGTAACGCTATCGACGGGGGAGACTCGTGAAGCTCGTGATCGGCATCGTCCGGCCGGACAAGGCAAACGACGTGCTCGAGGCGCTGTATCGCGCGGAGGTGCGCGGGTTCTCGCTCAGCCGCGTGCAGGGGCACGGCGGCGAGCTCGACCGGGTCGAGACCTACCGCGGGACGACCGTGAAGATGGGGCTCTCCGAGAAGGTTCGTTTCGAGATCGCGGTCTCTGAGGAGTTCGTCCAGCCGGCGATCGACGCCCTCTGCGAGGGCGGGCGGACGGGCGAGGTCGGCGACGGCAAGATCTTCGTCATCGCGCTCGAGCGGGCCGTGCGGATCCGCACCGGCGAGACCGACCACGGCGCCGTGACGCCGGTCGGCCAATGAGCTCGATCCTCGCTCAGGCAGCCCCGCCGGTCGTCAACGCCGGAGATACGGCATGGATGCTCGCCGCCACCGCGCTCGTTCTGTTCATGACGGTCGGGCTCGGGCTGTTCTACGCCGGTCTCGTGCGCGCGAAGAACACGCTGAACACGTTCATGATGTGCGTCGCCGCAGTGGGCATCGGCGCCGTCACGTGGGCGCTCGTCGGCTACTCGATCGCCTTCGATGGCACCGGCGCGATCATCGGCGGTTTCGACCATGCCCTGCTCAACGGCGTCGGCTTCGAGCCGCGCGACGGAACGACGATCCCCCACCTCGTCTTCATGGCCTTCCAGGCGACGTTCTGCATCATCACCGTCGCCCTCGTCTCCGGCGCAGTCGTGGAGCGTATGCGCTTCGAAGCGTTCGTCGTGTTCGCTGCGCTGTGGTCGGTGCTCGTGTACGCCGTCATGGCGCACTGGGCGTTCGGTGGCGGCTGGCTGCAGGCCCAGGGCACGCTGGACTTCGCCGGCGGCATTCCCGTGGAGATGGGCTCGGGGTTCTCCGCGCTCGCGGCGGCACTCGTCGTCGGCGCGCGCAAGGACTACGGCCGCCAGGCACTGCTGCCCCACAACGCGGTGTACTGCCTGCTCGGCGCCGGCATCCTGTGGTTCGGCTGGTTTGGCTTCAACGGCGGCAGCGGGTTCTCGACGGGCAACGCCGGCGTGCTCGCGTTCACGAACACCCTGCTGACCCCCGCATGCACGCTGCTCACCTGGTTCGTCCTGGACTTCATCCGCGGCCGCAGGGTGACCGCGATCGGCGCCGCGACGGCGATCATCGTCGGCTGCGTCGGGATCACGCCCGCGGGCGGGTTCATCAGCCCGGCGTGGGCGATGGTGCTCGGCGTCCTCGTGACGTTCCCGTGCTACGCGGTCATCGTCTGGCGGCCACGGACGCGCGTCGACGAGACGCTCGACGTCCTCGCGGCCCACGGCATCGCGGGCTTCACCGGCATCATCTTCATCGGGTTCTTCGCCTCCACGCCCTGGAACGGCTTGGCCGACGGCCTGTTCTACGGCGACGCGGCGCAGCTCAGGGAGCAGCTCCTCGCGGCGCTCGCTGCCCCGATCTATGCGTTCGTCATGACGTACGTCCTGCTGCGGGTCATCGGCGCGTTCATGCCGCTGCGCGGTGACGAGCGCGACGAGGCGATCGGAATGGACATCGTGCACCACGGCGAGGAGGCCTACGCCTCGGGCGAGGGCGCGATCCTCATCACGCCGGACGGTACGGTCGATGAGGAGCGGGCGCTGGCGCAGCCGGTGTAGGGCTCGGGCGGTCGAGGGCCCGGCCGCGCGGTCACCGAAACGGCATCGATCGAGGAACTGCGGGTGGATCGGCCCGGCCGCCACAAGGCCGCCTGGCTCACGGGCCGCCGCGCGGGTGTTCCGGATCGGAAGTGCAAGTCGGCGCCGATCCGCGGCGACGAGGACCGAACGTACTTGCGGGAGCGCCCACTAGGTCTCCGCGTTTGTCGCGGGCTGCGATGCGTGAACAGCAGCGATGAAGGAATGGAAGGGGCGCTGGAGGCGGTCGCGAGGCGGCGGAGGCGCATCGATGGCGCGTATGCGGTGCCATGGGCAGCAATGTCGACATTCATCTCGCGGGGGCGGAATGGATGGCGCCTATGCCGCGCCATCGGCAGCAACTTCGACATCGACGCCTCGCGGGCTCCGAGCGGAGGCACTCCCTCACTCCTTCATCGCTGCGATCTCAGCGCTCGACCAGCGCGACAGCGCCCGGCCCGACTCGGCTAGAAGCTCGCATGCCAGCGCCTTCACCTCGGCGATCTCGGCGGGGGAAAATGACCGGGGGCCCCCGGCCTGGGCCGCTCATCCAACCTCGCGACGCCTTCCTCGAAGAATCGTCGCCGCCAGTTGCCGACCGACTTCTCGGTGCAGTCCAGGCGCCGCGCAATCTCCGCGTTGGAGAGCCCGTCAGCTGCCAGCAGCACGATCTTTGCTCGCACGACCTCACGATGCGAGCGCGTGTACTGCCCGCACGACGACGCAGCTCACGCTCCTCGGCCTCGCTTGGCTAGATGCGGTACCTGCTGGCCACAACCACCCAGGTTCGCGACCCCGAGTATGAACTTCAACGAGCCCGGAGCGTATTTCCGGGAACGACCACTAGCGCATTTGCTAACCGCAGCTTGAAGTCTCGATTGGGCGGGGTCCGGGCGGGTGCTGATGCTGTTGGGTCCTGAGCCAGACTCACCCGCCTGCAGGACTTGACTGCTCAGTTAGCGTCACAGGCGCGCGTCGCCGGTTGACCGCGCAAGTGTTTGTTGCCCACGCAACAATCTGCTATGATCCCCTGCGGTGATGTGCGGGTTTCGCCGGCTCGCACGACCACCCCTCTCCCATGTTCCGGCCTCGCGCCTGCTCTGGTGAGCGAGCTGACGGGTTGGGCTGCGTCGCGGACAGCGTCGCCACACATACTTGAAAGGAACCATTTGGCCGGCACCACCTCAGCAAGTGCCCGTCGCCGTCGCGACGAGCACCGTGCACCCCATAAGCGACCGCGACGGCGGACGACCACCGATGACGGCGCTCGCGCCGAGGCGCGCGCGCATCACGAGGCCGCCACAGACTCGCTGCAGATCTTCCTCAACCAGGCGTCACGGCACGCGCTGCTGACGGCCGCTCAGGAGATCGAACTCGCCAAGCGCATCGAGCGCGGCGACATGGCTGCGAAGGACCGCATGATCAACTCGAACCTGCGGCTCGTCGTCTCGCAGGCCCGCCGCTACCAGGGCCTCGGACTGCCGCTCGGCGACCTCGTTCAGGAGGGCACCCTCGGGCTCATCCGCGCGTCCGAGAAGTTCGATTGGCGCAAGGGCTTCAAGTTCTCGACCTACGCAACGCTGTGGATCCGTCAGAGCATCCAGCGCGGCCTGGCCAACAGCGCCCGCACGATCCGCCTGCCCGTGCACATCGAGCAGCGCGAGCGCAAGCTCGCGCGGGTCGAGCACGAGCTGACGCTCAAGCTGTCGCACGATCCGACGGATGAGGAGGTCGCAGCCGCGGCCGAGATGTCCGTGGAGGACGTCAACGTCCTGCGCGAGGCGCGCCGTGCCGTGACGAGCCTCGACCTGCCGATCGGCGACGACGGCGACAGCCACCTCGGCGACCTCATCGCCAGCGAGCAGCCGGGACCGGCCGAAGAGGCACAGGCGACCGAGCTCGAGCGCACGGTGGCCGAGGCACTCGGCCGCCTGACGGGCGAGGAGAGCCGTGTCCTGCACCTGCGCTTCGGCCTCGCCGACGGGCGCGTGCGCAGTATCGAGGCCACGAGCCGCGAGCTCGGCCTCAGCCGCGACCGCACCCGCGAGCTCGAGGAGGCCGCGATGCGGGCCCTCGGCGACGACCCGGTGCTCGAGGGGATGCGCGAAGCGGCCTGAGCCGCTCGCGCCGGTCCTGTGAGACCGCGCACACTGACGTAGGACGAAGGACGCGAAGTGCCATCGTGAGCGAGTGATGCTTCACACGCTCTCCGATGGCACCCGCGTTCGCGTGCGCCTCATCGAGCCGGCCGACAAGGCCCTGCTCGTTGCCGGCATGGATGCGCTGTCCGCGCAGTCGCGTCTTCAGCGCTTCCTGACGCCCAAGCATGGGCTCACCACCACCGAGCTGCGCTATCTCACCGAGGTCGACGGCCGGGACCACGCGGCGCTCGTCGCCGTGCTTGAGCGCGATCCGTCAGTGTTCGTCGCCGTCGCGCGTTACGTCCGCGACCCCAAGGTCCCCGTCGAGGCCGAGTTCGCGATCACCGTCGGCGACCGCTGGCAGGGGCTCGGGATGGGACGCCGGCTCGGCGAGCTCCTCGTCGACGTGGCCCGCGCGCACGGCGTGCGGCGCTTCACCGCGGTCCTTCTCAGCTCGAATGCGGCGGCCCGCGCTCTGTTCTCGTCGATGTCACGCCGCGTGAGCACGCAGCACTCCTCCGGGACGACCGATCTCGTGGTTGAGCTCGAGACCGGCGAGCACCGCATCGCGGCGTAGCCCGCGCAACGCTCAGCCGCCGCGGAAACGCAGCAGCGCGGTCCGCCCGCCGGGGGCGCAGCCGCCGGCACCGACGGCGGCGATCTTCCCCGCGTGCAGGCCGATCGCGTTGATCTGGTCGAAGCAGTCGCCGGTCTTGCGCAGCGTCGCGGTGACCTTGCCGTCGCCGCCGAAGGCCGGGTCCAGCGCGCCGTGCTTCGTGTAGCGCGCGAGCGCGAAGGACGGATGCGGGTTCTGGCAGCCGGCCGCGCCGGCGGCGAGGATGCGGCCGCCCGGCGAGACAGCGAGGTCGCTGACGATCGCCGAGCAGTCGTCGGGATCCACGCGCGTCACCACCCGGCCGTCGCCGCCGAAGGACGCATCGAGCGCGCCGCTCGGGTCGTAGCGCGCGAGTGCGAAGTCCGGGTGCCCGCCGCAGCCGGACTTGCCGGCGGCGACGATGCGGCCATCGGACTGCCCGGCCAGCGCGTAGGCCTGCGCCCACTCCTCGCAGTCGGCCTCCCCGGTGAACGGCGTCATGACCTTGCCGCCGGTCCCGAAGGACGGATCGAGCTCCCCGGCGGGGGTGTACCGCGCGAGCGCGAACTGGGCGTGCTCGAAGCTCTCCGCGTTCGCGGTGCCCGCCGCGACGATCTTCCCGCCGGACTGGACCACGACGTCGTAGGCGTAGTCGAACGTGTGGGTGAAATCCGTGGTCTGGCGCCCGTCGCCGGAGAAGGTCTTGTCCAGCCGCCCGCGCGTTGTGTAGCGGGCGAGCGCGAACGTCGCCACGGGCGCGCCGCCGACCGTGCACTGCGCTCGCCCGGCGACGACGATGCGCCCGTTGGCCTGCATCGCCACCGCGCCGGGCTGCGCGAAGCGGCACCTCTGCCCGAAGGAGGTGGTCACCCTGCCGTCGCTCGAGAACGTCTTGTCCAGGCGTCCGCTCGGCAGGTAGCGGGCGATCGCGAACTTCCCGCCCGCACAGCCCGCGCGCCCCGCCGCGACGATCCGCTGGCCGGGGGCGATCGCGAGCGCAGCCGCCCCGACACACCTGCGGTTGGGCATGCGCGTCGTAAGCTTCCCGTCGGCGGAGAAGGAGCCGTCGAGCGATCCATCCGTGCGGTAGCGCGCCACGGCGAACACGTCGCGGCCCCCGCTGGTCCGCATCCCTGCCACGACGATCCGGCCGTTGGCCTGGATCGCCAGCGCCCGGTCGGTGGAAAAGCGCGACGTGACGATCCCGTCGCCGCCGAACGAGTTGTCGAGATCCCCCGCGGCGGCGCGTGCGACCGGGGCACAGATCGCGGCGCCGATGCACGACGCCAGGACGACCCGTCTCAGGCTACGGGCGCTCACGCATGCAGTCTCTCAGTCCGTGTCACCCCGAGTGCAGCGGCGTCGGGGGCGAGCCGCGCATCCGCAAGATCACGAGCAACGCGGACTGACGGTCAGCGCGCGCGGTTCATCGCGCGCAGCATGAACGGCCCGACGGTCGTCGAGAAGATCCGCGTGAGGTGCGCCGTCGGCTTGTTGACGAGCGCGCCTCCGACGACTGGGTAGCAATAGCGCCGGTCGCACATGTGGCCGGTCAGGTCGATGAGCCGTACCCGCCGGGACCGCCGCAGACGCTTGGCCGTCGCCGCCATGGCATCGCCGTGAAGCGCGCGCGAGCGTCGCTCCTTGCAGCGCTCACCCGCCGACTGGCGGCGCTTGACCGCGCGCAGCACGCAGTTGACCGTCGCTCCGATGCCGACGTAGGGAAAGTCGCGGATGACGTAGATGCGGCGCACGGTGCTCGGCAGCGCGTTCCACGCCGCGCGATAGCCGTCGGACGCGGAGTCGCGAAAGCGCGCGTTGTGTGCGGAGACGACGACCGTGGAGACCTCCGGGTGGTCCTTGAACCACAGCTGCACGACCCGGTTCCAGGTCGTGCACGTGGCGCTCGCCTCCTTCGTCGGCAGGATGATCTGCGCCTTGGTCAGCGGGCAGCCCGCGCGGCTCATGTTCACCCCGAACCAGCGCTTGTGCTGCGCCACGACCTCCAGCGCGCCGCGCCACGCCACCGCGTGGCTGTCGCCGACCAGCACCATCGTCGAGGACGAGCGCGCCTTGCTCACGCCGAACGTGCACTGATAGATGCGGTCAAACGGCGCAACCGTCGCGCACGGGGCGTTGCCGGAGACGAGGGACTGCGCCGGCAGCGGCACGACCGCGCGCTTGAGCGCCGGGCTGCGACAGGGCCGCCGCGCCCGCGACGCGGCGCCGAAGCAGCGCGGTGCGGCGAGCAGGCCGCGCCGGTCGGTCGTCGGCGCCCCCTCGGGCGCCCGGTCGATGCACGGGTTGAGCGCCGGGCACAGCGGGCCGTCGATCCAGCGCGACGTGACCTGCCACGCGAACGCGCCCGTCGGCAACTCGACATCCAGCGGCGTGAAGCGCGCCTCGAACGTCCGCGCGTCACGGCGCACGACGTTCGCCGGCACGGGCCGCTCCGCGCCGGCCAGGCCGGTGACGGGATCGAGGTTGGCGTAGCGCAGCGGCAGGGCGCCCGGGCCGAGGCAGATCCGCGTGCGCGGCGTGCCGATCGGGTTGCGCAGCAGCACGAGGCACAGGCTGCGGCCGGAGCCGGGCGCGAGCGCGGCGGGATCCCACGCCGACGCCGTGCGCACGCGCAGGAACATCTGCGTGTCCTGCTGGCCGAAGGCCACGCTCACGATGTCCAGCGGCCCGCCCGCGACGTCGCGGGCGTCGCTGTGCGACACCGGCTCGAACCGCAGCTTCGCCTCGGCGCTCGCCCCCGGCGCGACGACGAGCACAGCCAGCGCGCCGAGCAGGACGGCGCCGCGCGCCCGGCTACTCAGCGCGGATCCCCGGCTTCGTCTCGCCGCTGCGGCGGCGGTGAGACTCCGTGTACGACTCCGAGCGGAAGTGCAGGACGGGGTCATCGGAGAGCTCGACGCCGGGCGGGACGTGCGTGGGGTCGAACACCAGCTCCTCGATGGCCTGCTGGTTTTCGTGCATGCGATCGACGACGAGCCGGCCGGCCGAGATGAGCTTGCGGTCCTCCGGCCAGTGCTTGGTCATGTCGTCGGTGCGATCGTCGGGGTCGGCGAGCTGGAAGACGAGATCCCACTCCGCCGGCCCGCCCGCGACCCGCTGCTTGATCTCTGAGATGAGGTACTGCGGTGGCAGGATGCGGTCCTCGTCCGCGGTGACGCCGACCTCGCCGGCGACCGGGATCCAGCGGTAGCGGAAGGCCTGGCGCCGGCCCTCGCCGTCGACGAGGAAGTACGCGTGCAGCCCGTTGAAGCGGGTGGTGGCAAAGCTCAGGCTGGGGCCGAGCGTGACGATCTCCTTTGCCCCGCGCAAGCACTGCGGGTGGGTCAGCAGGAACGGGACGAGCCGCAGCGGGTTGGGCAGCTTGGTGTTGATGTCGCGGCGCTGCGCCGAGGTCATGCCGATGAAGTCGTCCGGCTTGCGCGCCGGAAACGCCTTGATGCTCAGCGACGCCCACGCCGCGTGTCCCCCCGAGGGCAGTTCGAAGCGCACCGCGAGGCCGAGGACGCCGCCGCTCTTGGGGCTGCTGCGATCGACCTGGTACGGGTTGCCCGACCCGTTGGAGAAGCGGACGATCGTCTCGATCCGGTCGCCCTGAAAATGCTCGGCCGACGTGAGCGCGGCGAGTTGCGCAGACGCCGCGAAGTGACCGCGGAACCCGATGCCGCGGGCGTGCGCGCGGCGAAAGCCCGGCACCGTCCCGGCGTACTTCTCCAATACAGACATCGCGCGCTCCACACGTTCAGGCCCGCCCAGGTCGTTCACGAGTCCCACCTCCTTGCATCTCCCGACGGTGACTCCGGCTGCGTGAGATTACCTTCAGCATGGGCGGGTGGTCGCAATTGCTGGCGTCGCCGCCGCCCGGGTCGTTCGCTAAGTTCCGCGCTCAGCGCCAAAGGCCGGCTCGCCCACGGGAGGGGTTCACGGTGAAGCTCCGCAGGCTGTCGGTCATCGTGCTCTTCGTGTTCGCCGCCCTCGCGGCCGTCTCGGCGAGCGCGGCGAGCGCCGCGCAGCCGCGGATCGATCCGGTGCGCCATTTCGACAAGCTCGACGTCCTCGGCGGCCCGCTGGACATCACCGTCGCAACGTTCGGCCAGCAGGAGGCGCGGCTGCGCCTCTTCGTGCAGACCAGCAAGCCGTTCAGCGTGAGCGACCTCGCGCCCGGCTCCGGCCGCTCGCTCTGCGTCGAGCTGTCCTACAGCCCCGTGATCACGCTGCGTTCGCGCATCTGCGTCGTGCCGGCCAAGGGGGCGGCGACGCTGCGCTACGAGACCGTCGACGAAACCGGCCAGGTGACCGGCGCACGCGAGATCGACACGCCGGTCAAGCGCCCCGACGAGCGCACGGTCGAGGCGTCCTTCACCGCCGTCGACGCCGACCTACCGCGCCAGAAGATCGGCTGGCGCATCGTCACGCACTGGGTCGACAACGCGCCGTGCACGCAGCTCACACCGTGCACGGACCTTGCTCCCGACGGCAGCGTCTACACCGACAGGCTCGGTCTCGTCGCCGGGCCGCGCTGCCTGGGCGCCGCGTCGCGCCGCGGGTGCGTCAACCCGAGGCTGAAGTACACCGTGTTCCCCCGCTTCGACGACGCCAAGGAGATCCGCAACGCGTACTGCAACAAGCTCGCGCGCGAGGGCGAGATCTCATTCTGCGCGTTCGGAGTGACCCCATCCAACGCCAAGCAGACCGTGGCGCTCGTCGGCGACAGCCACGCGGCTCACTGGCGCAGCGCGCTAGAGGTCGTCGCGCAGTCCAAGCGCTGGTACGGGCTGACGATGATGAAGTCCGGCTGTCCGCTGACGCGCGCCAAGCCGATCCTGCCCGATGCCGACGAGACGCGGAAGTGCCACCTGTGGAACGACCAGATCCTCGCGTGGTTTCGCAAGCACCCGGAGGTCAGGACCGTCATCGTGGCCGCGCACCGCGGCAAGACGCGAACGTCGGCGAAGGCCGGCTACCGCGCTGCCTGGCGCGCGCTGCCCTCGACCGTGCGCAAGATCCTCGTCATCCGCGGCGCGCCCTCCAGCCACGTCAGCGCGCGCTGCATCCGTCGCGCCGTCATCCGCCGCCAGCGCCCGGGCCTCGCGTGCGCCGAGGGGCGCAGCAAGCGCCTGCGCGCCGATCCCGAGGCCGAGGCGGCCTACGGCCTGAACTCCGCGCGCGTGCGCGTCGTGAACATGACGCCGTACTTCTGCGGCCGCAAGCTCTGCTATCCGGTCATCGGCGGCGTGCTCGTGCACAAGGACGGCGTCCACCTGACGCGCGTCTTCGCCGCGACGCTGGGCCCGTTCATGCTGCACCGGATCAACCGGCTGCTGTAGCGACGCGCCGCCCGGCGGTCCAGACGCGTAATCTGCCGCACGCCATGCAGCCGATCCGTCGCCGCTCCTGCCTGTCCGTTCCCGGCTCGTCTGAGTCGATGCTCGCCAAGGCCCCGACGCGCGGGGCCGACGAGATCATCATCGACCTCGAGGACGCCGTCGCGACGTCGGCGAAGGACGAGGCGCGCGACACGGTCGTCGCGGCGCTGGCCGCGCCGCAGTACGACGGCGTCGTGACTGCCGTGCGGGTCAACGCGGCGCGGACGCCGTGGTGCCATCAGGACATTGCCGCGCTCGCGGGATCCGCTGCCGGATGCGGCCCGGCGTCGCTCATCGTCCCCAAGGTCGAGAGCGCCGGCGACGTCGCCTTCGTAGAGCGGCTGCTCGATGGCGTGGAGGCGGCGGCCGGGATCGGCACGCCGATGCGCGTGCAGGCGCTCATCGAGACCGCCGCGGGCGTCGACCGCCTGTCGGAGATCGCCGCGGCGTCGCCGCGGCTTGACTCGCTGATCCTCGGGTACGCCGACCTGTCGGCATCGCTGGGCCGGGCGGCGGGCGCCCGCGCCGAGCTCGACTCCTGGCGGGCGATCCAGGACGCGATCCTCGTCGCCGCACGGACGAACGACCTCTCCGCGATCGACGGTCCATACCTCGGCGTGAAGGTCGACGAGGGCTTCACCGCCGCAGCGCAGCGTGCGCGCGACATGGGCTTCGACGGCAAGTGGGCGATCCACCCGGCGCAGGTGGCGGCGCTCAACGAGCTCTTCACGCCGAGTGCCGAGGAGGTCGAGCATGCGCAGGCCGTCATCGACGCGCTCGAGGCGGCCGAGCGCGAAGGCGGCGCCGGCGCCGTCGCGCTCGACGGCCAGATGCTCGACGAGGCGGTCCGGGTCGCGGCGCTGCGCGTATTGGCGCGCGCGCAGTCCTAGACCGGCGCGGCCGGGCCATAGGATTCGGCGCATGGCGATCGTCAGGCTGCGCGGACAGCTCGAGAAGCTCGCGGGCGGCACATCAGAACTACAGCTCGAGGGCGACACCGTCGCCGATCTGCTGGCCACGCTCGAGCGCGAGCACGCGCAGCTCGAAGGCTGGGTCCTCGACGAGCGCGGGGAGCTGCGGCCGCACATCAACATCTTCGTCAACGGCGAGCCCGCCGGGCCCGCCACGTCGACGGGCGCCGACGACAAGCTCGAGATTCTCCCCGCGATCTCCGGAGGATGACCCAGCTCCTCGTCGGGACCCGCAAGGGTCTGTTCGTCCTCGAAGGCGAGCCCGGCGGCGAGTTCGATATCACCGCGCGCGCGTTCGAGGGCGAGCCGGTGGACTATGCGGTGCGCGACCTGCGCAGCGGGCGCACCTTCGCGGCGGCGACCTCGCCGTTCTTCGGGCCGAAGATCTGGTTCACCGACGACCTCGCCGCGGGCGACTGGCAGCTGGCCTCGGGCGTCGCGCTGCCCAAGGGAGGCGATCAGGCGCTCAGGCGCATCTGGGTCATCGTCCCGGGCGAGGCCGAAGCAACGGTCTACGCCGGCGGCGACCCGGCGGTCCTGTTCGAGAGCCACGACAACGGTGCATCCTGGGAGCTGAACCGCGCGCTCTGGGAGCACCCGACGCGGCCGCAATGGCAACGCGATGCGGGCGGGCTGTCGCTGCACTGCATCCTCCCCTGGCCCGGCGAGCCCGACCGGCTCGCCGTCGCGATCTCGGCGGCCGGCGTGTGGCTCACCGACGACGGCGGCCAGACCTGGCGCCACGGCAACGCGGGCATCGTCCCGAGCTACATGCCCGAGGAGGCGCAGGCCACCGCACTGAACCTCTGCGTCCACCACCTCGAACGCGCGCCGAACCGGCCTGAGCGGCTGTTCATGCAGTTTCACGGCGGCGTCTACCGCTCCGACGATGCCGGCGCGTCGTGGCAGGACATCGCGGCCGGGCTGCCCTCGGACTTCGGCTTCCCGGTCGCGCTCGATCCCGCCGATCCCGACAGCGCGTACGTCATCCCGGTGACCACGACCGACCGGCTCACGCCGGACGGCAAGGTGCTCGTCTGGGAGACGCGCGACGCCGGCGCGACGTGGATGGCGCACGGCGAGGGGCTGCCGCAGAAGGACGCCTACCTGGCGGTCCTGCGCCTCGCGTTCACCGGCGTCGGCGAGGGCTCGGATCTCGAGCTGTACTTCGCCGCGACATCGGGTGAGATCTTCGGCTCAAGCGACGCCGGCGCGAGCTGGTTCACCGTCGCGCAGCGCC
The DNA here is from genome assembly GCA_963705315.1 of uncultured Actinomycetes bacterium. GTDB lineage: Bacteria > Actinomycetota > Thermoleophilia > Solirubrobacterales > Solirubrobacteraceae > CADCVQ01. The sequence continues at coordinate 2,000,931 of OY970068.1, read as the reverse complement.
TGCCGGCGATCGCGTCGGTTCGCGCGACGCGCTAGGGATGGGCGGGCCGCAGCTCGCCGGGCATGACGCTCCCGAACTCCGACGCCCACACGAGGGCGCTCGCGTGCGGCACGACGGAGATGTCGTAACCGCGCGCCAGGCGCCGGACGTCGTCGCGCGACAACACGCCCAGCTCGGGTGAGTCCAGCAGCGCGAGCACCTCGGCATGCTGCGCGGCGAGCGACTGGCGGCCGGCGGCCATGCGCCCCCAGCTGCGGGTGACGCCGAAGACGAGCGCTCCGCGCGGATGGCCGTGGCGGATCTCCCACAGCGGCGACAGCGCCAGCCAGCGCAGCATGAACTCGGGCTCGTAGAAGCTGTGCAGGCCGCAGCCGCAGGTGTCGCCCGGGGGCGGCTCGGCGTGGCCGGCTGACCGGCACGACGCGTCGTTGACGCCCGGCAGCCATGGCAGCGCCGTCGCCGTGCGCCCGCGCAGGGGATACAGGCCGTCGTCGCGCGCAAACCAGAAGCGAAAGCCCAGGACGGGCCCCGTCACGCGGGGACCTTCTCCGGCTCCCGTTGCGGGGGCGCGGCGGGTACTTCCACGGGCTCGTGCTCGGGCGTGGTGACAGGCTCCGGCGGGTCGACGGTGATGATCCGCCGCGGACCCGGCTCCCCCATGTTTGGCTGCATGCGCTCCGTCCTCGTCCTGGGATGGTGAAGTGTCACAGAGGACGTCGGCAGGACGCGCTCGAATGCGCGAGCGGTCCGCGGTGGGCGTCGACGGACGTTGCTCTGCGAGGCTTCGCGCGTGCCGAAGCACCTGCGCAAGCTGCGCCACGAGGTCACGGGCCGCGCCCGCTACTGGGGAACGCGGGCGTTCTCGCGGCTTCCGGAGAAGCGCCGGCAGCTCTGGGGTCAGCGCCTGCACGGGCGCAACGGCCAGGTTGCGGTCGGCGCGCTGACGGAGTGGTACGGCCGCGCCCCGATCACCGTCGCCAACGGACCGGCCGCCGGGATGGCGGTCTCCACCGCGCACCTGCCGCTCGACCACGCCCACATCGGGTCGATCGTCCGCGGCACGCTCGAGCCGGAGGTCGTGGAGGCGATGGTCCGTACGGTGCGCCCCGGGCACGTCTTCTACGACATCGGCGCGAACATCGGCTACTTCACGCTCGTCGCTGCCCGCATGGTCGGCCGCGACGGTCGGGTCGTCGCCTTCGAGCCCGTCCCGTGGTGCGCCGACGCCGTCGCGACGAACATCGCGCTCAACGAGCTCGCCAACGCGGAGGTGCGCGCCGAGGCCGTGGGAGCTGCGAGCGGCCGGGCGGGCCTGCGCGTCGTGCGCGACGCGAGCCAGTCGATGCTGGCCTCGCTCAGCCGCGGCGCCGACGCGCGCGAGGAGATCGACGTCGAGGTCGTCGCGCTCGACGACCTCGTCTCGAGCGCTGCGATCCCGCCGCCCGACGTGCTGAAGCTGGACATCGAGGGCGCGGAGATCCTCGCGCTCGCCGGGATGCGCGAGACGATCGCGCGCCACCGGCCGCGGATCATCTGCGAGATCCACGACACGAACGCGGACTTCGCCGCGCTCATGGACGAGATCGACTACCGGACCGCGAACCTCGTCGGCCCGTGGGCGGTCACCGAGCCCGAGGCCGGCACGCACATTCATGTGCTCGCCGAGCCGCGTGACACGTAGGACCGCTCGCGGTGCGCGACGCCGGCCAGCAGGAGCTCGCATCCGCACGCTTGCCTGTTCTGGAAGCCGCGCGCGTGGGCCGACGCCTTCGGCGCGGACCCGCCGGATGTGCGCCTCGTGCGCGTCGCCGCCCGCTTCTGACCGGCTCCGGGTGTCGGACGCGGCCGGTACCTTCCTGGCCGTGCTTCGTCGAAACTCGGCCGTCTCGCTCGCCGTGCTGGTGGGACTGCTGCTCGTCGCGGCACAGCCCGCACAGGCAGCCAAGATCCGCCTCGAGCCCGCGGCGCACCGCGACGCGCGCGACGTCGCGGCCAGCCCGCTGGACGTCGTCGGCGCGACGTTCGGCCAGCGCGAGGCGCGGCTGACGCTGCAGCTGCGCACGCGCCAGGCGTGGACCCCCGCCGACCTCAACCCGACGGCGGGCCGGGCGCTGTGCGTGGACCTCTTCTACGGCTCGCGCGTCGCCGCGCAGGCGCGGATCTGCGTCGTCCCTCACGGCGGCCGCGCCGCGCTCGTCCACCAGCGCCTCAACGATGCCGGCGCCGTCGTCGAGCAGCGCGCGCTCCCCGCCGAGGTGGACCGGCCCAACACGCGCCGGCTCGTCGCCGGATTCACCCGCGTCGAGGCCGGTCTGGCGCGCGGGCGCTTGCGCTGGCGGGTCGTGTCGCGGTGGACCGACGGCGGCGCGTGTCCGCTGACGGCGCCGTGCACGGATCTCGCGCCGAACCAGGGCGCGTACAGCGAGCGGATCGGTTTCGTGGCCGGGCCGAGCTGCTTCGGCGCTGCCGCGCGCAACCCCGCGTCGCGCTGCTCGAACCCGGCGTTGCGCCGGGCGGTCGTCCCGACGCCGCGGGTCGCGCAGGGGACGCCGAACGCGTACTGCACGTCGGACTCGCGCGTCGGCTTCGTCAGCGTCTGCAGGTTTGGCGTCAGCCGGGAGCTCGCGTCCTCCTCGATGGCGCTCGTCGGCGACAGCCACGCGCAGCACTGGCGCGGGGCGCTCGAGGTCGTCGCGCAGGGCAAGCGCTGGCACGGACTGTCGATCACCCGCTCGGGCTGCCCGCTGACGCGCGCGATCCCGGTCCTCCCCGGCAAGCGCCGCTCGCAGGAATGCCGGCTGTGGAACAACCAGGTGCAGGACTGGTTCAAGCACCATCCGGAGGTGTCGACGGTCGTCGTCGCCGCCCACGCCGGGGCGAACACCAAGGGCGGGACACAGCGGGGTTACCGCGCCGCCTGGAATCTGCTCCCGAGCTCGGTCCGCAACATCATCGTCATCCGCGACACGCCGTCGATCGGCGGCCTCAGCTCGTGCATCCGCCGGGCGATCGCCAAGCGCAAGCACGCCGGCCTCGACTGCGCCGTCACGCGCGGCCGCGGCCTGCGCTACGACGATCACTACGCGGCCGCGCGCAGCAGCCGCAACGCCCGCGTCCGCCCCGTCAACCTGACGCCCTTCTTCTGCAGTGCGCGCCGGTGCTTCCCCGTCGTCGGGGGGGCGCTCGTCCACAAGGAGGGCGAGCACATGACGCGCGTGTTCGCGGGGACGCTTGGCCGCTTCCTGCTGGCCGCGATCAACCGCGTGACCTGATGTCCGAAGACGCCTTCGACACGCTCGTCGTCGGCGCGGGGATCATCGGCCTTGCCGTCGCACGCGAGATCCTCGAGCGGCGCCCAGGCGCGAGCGTGCTCGTCGTCGAGCGCGAGCCGCGCCTGGCCGCGCATCAGACGGGCCACAACAGCGGGGTCATCCACGGCGGCATCTACTACGCGCCCGGCTCGCTGAAGGCGCAGCTCTGCGTAGACGGCGCTGCGCGGCTCTACGACTACTGCGAGCGCCGCGGCGTGGACGTCCAGCGCATCGGCAAGCTCATCATCGCCCTCGAGCCGCACGAGATTCCCGCGCTGGAGGAACTCGAGCGGCGCGCGCAGATCAACGGCGTGCCTGGCATCCGGCGCCTCGACCGCGAGGAGCTGCTCGAGGTCGAACCGCACGCCACCGGCGTCGCGGCGCTGCACTCGCCGCACACCGGCATCGTGGACTTCGGCGCCGTCTGCGCGCGGATGGCCGACGACGTCCGCGAGGCCGGCGGCGAGGTGCGCCTGGACTGGCCGCTGGCAGGCGTCAGCGCCAGCGGTCGCGCCATCCGGTTGCGCTCGGAAGCGGGCGACGAGGTCGCGGGCGGCCGCGCGGTGTTCTGCGCCGGCCTGTGGGCGGACCGGCTCGCCGTGCTCGCCGGCGCCGATCCGGACCCGCGCATCATCCCGTTCCGCGGCGGCTACCTCGCGCTGCGCCCCGAGCGGCGCCATCTCGTGCGCGGCCTCATCTATCCGGTGCCCGACCCGCGCCTGCCGTTCCTCGGCGTGCACCTCACGCCGCGCGTCGACGGCGAGGTGCTGCTCGGCCCCTCGGCGCTGCTCGTCGGCGCCCGCGACGCCTACAGCCTCGCCACGATCCGCGCGGCCGACGTGCGCGACACGCTGAGCTGGCCTGGCACGTGGCGCATGGCGCAGCGCTGGTGGCGGACCGGACTGGACGAGCTGCACCTGGCGGCGAGCCGCGGCGCGTTCGCGACCGCCGCCAGCCGGTACGTGCCCGAGGTGCAGGCCGCGGATCTCGTCCCGAGCCTCAGCGGCGTGCGCGCCCAGGCCGTCGGTCGCGACGGCACGCTCGTCGATGATTTCCTCCTGTCGGCGACGCCGCGCGCGATCCACGTGCGCAACGCGCCCTCCCCCGCCGCCACGTCGTCGCTGGCGCTCGCCGGCCGGATCGCCGACGCCGCCGACGAGCTGGGCTGAGTTCCCCGTAGCCGCGACTCATGCGAACATGCGTTCGCATGTCGATCAAGGGAAGCCCCTACGCCCGCTTCAAGCGCGCACTCGAGCTCGGCGACCTCGCGCTCGTGCGGCTGGCGGCGTCCGAGCTTCCGCAGGTCAACCTCGACGACGCGCTGACGATCTGCTGCCTCATGGCCAAGCGCGGATCGCCCGCGTTCGGGCGCGCCGCCGTGCGCTGGACGGCTCGGTGGATCCTTGAACGCCCTGACGTCGGCCTCGATGGCGCCCGGCGCGCGCTGGCGCTCTTCGACGCGATGCCCGAGGAGCCCGACGCCACGCGCGCGGCGCTCAAGCGGCTCGCCACCGTGCCCTGAGCAGCGCCGCGCGGAGTCCGGTAGCCGGCTGCACCTGTCCTGACGGTCCTCTCCGGTCTCGGTCTTTCGTAGCACTTGACGACCCCGGAGTTCATCTCGTAGATTTCCGAATCGCCGGGCCGGAAACGCACGAGGGTGCGTTGCCGAGCCGGTTTCAGAAGATCGATCGACCACCGCTTTGCGTGTCGCTGCGGTGCGCGGGGCGGTCGCAAAACGTGTGTGTTTCCGCTGTGTTTGTCCTACTCCGAGGAGTTCGTGATGAGCAACGTGAGCAACGGCATGGCCCGGTTGGGTGTTCTGGAAATGCGCAGTGAGCGCGAGGGTGACGAGCACGTCATCGCGCTTGCCGGCGAGCTCGATGTCGCCGGCGTGGAGCGCGTCGACGAGGAGCTCGAACGCGTCGAAGCGACCGACGCGCGACGGATCGTTTTGGACCTCCGCGACCTGGAGTTCATCGACTCGAGCGGGATCCGGCTGATCATCCAGGCCGACGCGCGTTCCCGCGCCAACGGCAACCGCCTGTGCTTGGTCCGCGGCCCGAGACACGTGCAACGCGTGTTCGAGATCACCGACCTGGCCGGCCGCCTGCCGTTCTCCGGCTGACCGCGCGAACCGGCGGCGGTACTACGCGAGGTCGTAGACCTCGTCGGCGCGGCTGCCCATCACCTGGTCGACCATCTCGGCCTTGAGCTGATCGAGCCGTGCCTTCGCGTCGGCGTCGAGGTCTGGCGTGCGCGCAAGATCGATGAACTCGGGGGGCACGAAGCCGTCGCGCAGCAGCAGCGTGACGCTCTGGTCGCGGTAACCGAGCTTGAACACGAACCGCTCGCGCTCGCGGCCCAACTCGGGATGGGCCAGCGCGGCGTCGACAACGAAGCGATTGCCGGTCACGGCGCGTGTGACCAGCTCGAATCCGTCACGAGCACCGGGGCCGCCGAACGAGGTCTCGACCGTGATCTCCCGACGTTCGGGCGGCTCGCCGGGCGACAGCTCCGCGAAGCTGCGCTCCATCACCTTGAACGCCTGGGCCACGCCGCCCGCGGAATTCGCTCCGTGGTACTTGAGCATGTCCTCGAACGCGAAGCTCAGGGACCGGCCGCCATCGATGACCTCGAGCGTCTGGGGCATGTCAGGTACCCGGACGCCGAGCGTCCTTGCCGAGCCGGATCGTGCCCTGGCGGAACACGCCGCGCTCAGGGATCGGTGGCGGCCCGTGCCCAGGAGGCGGCGCGGACGGAGGTGGCGGACCCGGCGGTGGCGGTGGCGGCGCGGCGTCCTCGATCGGCGATGGCGGCTCCGGCGTGACCGGCGCCTCCGGCTCGACCGGAGTCGGTTCCCGGCGCAGCTTGATCCGGCCGTGGCCATGTGCCTCCGCGGGGGGCGGCTCGGGCGTCGGAGGCACGGCCGCGCGCTCAGCCGGTGCCGGCTCCAGGGCCGGTGCGGGCTCCTGCACCGGCGCGGGTGCCGGCGGGCCGAACGCCGAGGGCCCGCCTCCGAGCTTGATCCGCGTCGCGGGCGCGGGCTGCGCCACCGCCTCCTGTTCGGCGGTGGCCGGCTCGGCGGGCTGTGGCTCGACGGGCGCCGCCGCCTCGGCCGGGTCGGCCGGCGGCTGCGCAGCGCCTGCCGGCGCCACCGCAGTATCGGACTTGATCCCGCGCGCCATGAGCAGCACGCCGAGCAACAGGCCGACGATTCCGACCGCCGTGATGGCGGCGTCGCTCAGCGCGGCAAGGACGACGATTGACACCCTGGCAGCGTAGCCGGGTGCCCCGACGGGACGTTCCGGACCCGAAATGTGCGACGCGTGCCGGCCGGAGTTTCGTCTGACGGCGAAGTGTTCATACTCCCGCTCGGATCGTCACGTGACTCGAGCGCGGGGACGCGGACGATTTGACTCGACGAAACATCCGAACGGGGGACTGGACGGTGGCCCAACCGCTGACGATGATGCGCTGCGAACGCTGTCGGGCCGTCGTGAGCAGCGCCGACGCCGCCGCGATGCTGCGTGAGGGAACACCGTGCGGGGTCTGCGGCGGGACCCTCGCCGCACCAGCGGCGTTCACGGCTCGCGAACCGGCTCCACGAGAGCTCGTCCGCGTCAAACCGGATCGCTGAACGACCTACCGCAACTCGTCCAGTGCCGCGTGCGTGTCGACGTCCGCCGCCGAAGCCAGGTGCCCGCACTCGATCGAGAAGGCGCCGATCTCCTTTAGCACCTGCCGGGCGCCGACGTCGCCGCGAAGCTCGTCGATCTGCGCGAAGTAGTCGCTGCCGAGCACGACCGGGTGCCCGGGGGCACCGTCGTAGACAGCGCGCGCACGGGCCCGTGCGCCGTGCTCGTCGGCGAGATCGGCGAAGCGCGCGATCACCTGCGGCGTGAGGCGCGGCTGGTCGCCGAGCGTCAGCACGATCGCGTCGGCCTCACCCGCGACCACATCGACCGCACAGCGCAGCGACGCGGCCTGGCCCTGCTCCCAGTCGGCGCACACCACGGGCTCGGTGTCGCCGAAGTCGACGCCGGCGCGGATCTCGTCCGCCCGTGCGCCGAGCACGACGACGATGCGCTCGATCGCGGGGACGGCCTCCATCGCGCGCAGCGCGTGTTCGAGCAGCGGGATCCCGTCGAGCTCGGCGAGCTGCTTGGCTGACCCGAAACGCGACGCGCCACCGGCCGCGAGCACGATTCCCGCGATCACGCCGCGGGCGGCTCCCAGCCCAGCAGCTCGCGGTGACAGCGCGCGAGCTCGGCATGGGCCCGATACACGTCCACGCGGGCTGCGTCGAGCATGTCGGCGGGCACGGGCTCGGGCTCCCAGCGGTTCTTGATCGGCTCGGTCGCCTCGAGCGCCTGAAGGTCCTGGGAGGCGGTGCGCAGCCGTTCGTGCGCGCGGCGCAATGCCTTGCGCTCGTCCGCCGACAGGTCCTCGGGTGTCCGCAGCTCGCTCACGACGCGCCCATCATGCCACGGGGGATGATCCGATCCAGTTGAGTTCACGCATCGTGGACGCCGGCGAACCCCCCATCGACCCCGCCTGGCTGCGCGCGCCCTTCGACGCCGCCGAGCCGCTGTGCCTCGGCATCGAGGAGGAGCTCATGCTGGTCCACGCGCGCTCGCTCGATCTCGCGCCGCGTGCGCGCGAGGTGCTCGCCGGGCTGGCGAGCGACGCGCGCTTCAAGCTCGAGCTCCCGGCGGCCCAGGTCGAGATCGCCACGACACCCGAGCGCAGCGTGCCGGCCGCGGGTGCGCAGCTGCGCCTCGCGCGCGCCGAGCTGGCCGACGCCGCGGGCGCCGGGCTGCGGCTGGCCGGCGCGGGCGCACACCCGTTCGCCGCTGTGCTCGGGGAGCTCAACGGCGGCGATCGCTACGGGCGCACGCTGGCGGAGTACGGCGACCTCGCGCGTCGCCAGCTCGTCTTCGGCCAGCACGTCCACGTCGGGGTCGGCGACGCCGACCGCGCGCTGGCGATCCACGACGCGCTGCGCTCCTATCTGCCGGAGATCGCCGCCCTCGCGGCCAACGCGCCGTTTCACGACGGGCGCGACAGCGGCTTGGCGTCGGTCCGGCCGACAATCGCCGACCTGCTGCCGCGTCAGGGCGTCCCGCCGATGCTGCGCGATTGGGACGGTTACGCCGACGCGCTGCGCTGGGGAGCGACCTCGGGTGCCGTGCCCGAGCCGCGCAGCTGGTGGTGGGCGCTGCGGCTGCACCCGGCGTTCGGCACGATCGAGGTCCGCGCACCCGACGTGCAGAGCAGCGTGACCGGGGCGCTGGCGATCGCCGCGGTCGTGCAGGCCCTCGTGGCGCGGCTGGCGGATCGCCACGCGGCCGGTGAGACCCTGCCGATCGCGCCGACCTGGCGCATAGAGGAGAACGTCTGGTCGGCGTGCCGGCACGGCGTCCTCGGGGAGATGTCCGATCTCGACACCGGCGAGCGCGGGCCGACGGCGCGGCGGATCGGCCGGCTGCTCGACGAGCTCGAGCCGATCGGCGAGCGGCTCGGGTCCGAGGAGTCGCTGCGCGACGCCCGCGCCCTGCTCGAGGCCGGTGGCGGGGCGGCCGCTCAACGCGCGGTCGCGGCCGAGCACGGGCTGGTGGGCCTCGTCGAGTGGCTGGCCGACCGCTTCGACTCAGACCCGTGACGCGATCGCACCGGCCACGCCCTCGGCGATCCGCCGCGGGCGCGGGCCGATGCCGATGACCGCCGACACGTCGCCGCGCGGATCGACCTCCAGCACCTTCGCTCCCGCCCCCACCGGCACGCCGTCGTGGGTCAGGCCGCGCAGGATGCCGTCCAGCGGGGCCGCGAGCGGTTCACCGTCGATCGACGCGACGACCTCGCCCGCCCGGACCGACTGACCGATCGCGGCGTCCGTGCGCATCTCGCCGGCGACCGGCGCGTAGACGAAGCGATCGCGCGCGTGACCGTCGACGCTGCGCGGCTCCCCACCGAGCTCGCGCGTCGCACCGGCCTCGATCACCGCGCCGAGGTCGTCGCCCCATTGCGTCTCGATCGCCAGGTGCGTCGTCTCCCCCGCCACGAAGTTCGGCCCGAGGCCGATCGTCAGCGGCGCGAGCTCGAGCTGCCTCGCTGGCGTGGCGCGCTTGCGCATCCGGGCGTCGATGAGCACGCCGGGCGCGATCGCGGCCAGAACGTCCTCGAGCGCGGCGGTCGTGATCGCGACGGCGTCGTGCGCCTGCAGCTGTTCGGTGAGTTCGCTGACGTCCGACACGAGCCGGGCCTCGACGCCGTCGAGCTCGCAGGCCCCGTCGAAGATCGCGTCGGCGAAGGCCATCTTCCGGCGGGGCGCGGCTGGGAGTGGGTCGTCGTGGATCACGACTGGGTGACCGGCGCCGAACAGGCGGTGCGCCACCGCCGACCCGACGTCCCCGCTGCCGCGCACGAGCACGGTCGACCGAGGGCCCGCTGCGCGGGGTTCACCAAACAGCATCGATGAAGGATGTCGGTTCGGTCGGTTCTGGTGCCAGCGGGGCGGCGGCCGCGATCTCGGGTGGGGGTTTGGCGAATAACTGTGGCCAGGCGACGGTTATTCGCCAAACCCCCCTCCCCCGCTCACCCTGCGAGCGCTGCGGCGAGGTTCACGCGGCCGAAGCCGAACGTCGGGTCGCGCCCGGCCGCCCCGAGGTCGTCGGCGTTGGACGCCATGCGCGAGCGGATCCCGGCGGCGTCGAGGTTCGGGAACGCGAACGCGATGACCGCAGCGACGCCGGCGACGTGCGGCGTCGCCATCGACGTCCCGGACAGCGACAGGTAGCCGCCCCCGCGCCGCGTGGAGAGCACGTTGACGCCCGCCGAGGCCAGCTCGACATCGGCGTTGGCGTTGGAGAACGGCGCGCGGCGGTCGCGCGCATCGGTCGCGGCGACGGAGATCACCTCGTCGTAGCCGGCCGGGAAGTTCACGGTCGAGTTGCCGTCGTTGCCGGCCGCGGCCACGACGACGGCCCCGTTCCCGCCGTCCCATGCGCGGCGCACGGCGTCGCGCATCGTCGTCGACGCCCCGACGCCGCCGAGCGACATCGAGATGACCTTCGCGTTCTCCCCGACCGCCCAGTCGATGCAGTTCGCGATCCCCGACACCGGCCCGCTGCCGTTCGCGTCGAGCGCCTTGCAGACCTGAAGCTGGGCGGGCGGGGCCACGCCCGCGACACCCCTGCCGTTGTTCGCGATCGCGGCGATCGTGCCGGCGACGTGCGTGCCATGGTCCTCGTCGTCGGCGCAGCGCCCGTCGACGATCGTGGGATCCTCCGCGCCGCCGATCAGCCCGAAGCTGCGCACCCCCGCGCACGCCACGGGCTTGCCGGCGAGGTCCTCGTGGGTCGCGTCGATCCCGGTGTCGATGATTGCCACGCGCACGCCGGGCGCCGCCGGGAAGTTGCCCGCGCCGAACGCGCGGTCCCAGCCCTCGGGCGCGTCCATGTCAGCGTCATTGGGGTTGTCCAAGCCGTACAGCTCGCCGAAGCGCGGATCGTTGGGGACCGAGGTCGCGCGCACGATGAAGTCCGGCTCGGCGTAGTCCACCGACGGCGCATCGTCGAGCTCGCGCGCCGCGTCGCGCGCGTCGCCCTGCACCTCGACGACCTGCGCGTTCGCGCCGCGGACGCGCCCGAGGATCCGCGTCACCCCGGCACGCCTGCGGGCCGCGCGGCGCTCCTCGGGCGACGCCGCCGCAGCGAACTTCACGATCACCCGGTCAGGCAGATACGTCGCGCCCGACGTGGGCGCCGAGCACGTCAGTGTCGCTCCGCTGGTGCAGAGCGCAAGCAGCACGCTTGCAAGCATCGCTGGCTACTTGCCCGCACCGGCGGCGCGGCACGCATCGGCCACCGCCGCGGCGAACGCGTCGACCTCATCGGGCGTCGTGTCCCAGGAGCACATGAGCCGCACCTCCCCCGTCGCCTCGTTCCAGACATAGAAATGCCAGTCGGGCACGAGCGCCTGCGTCGCCTGCGCGGGAAGCACCGCGAAAACGCCGTTGGCCTGCACCGGCTGGGTGATGTCGACGCCCGGCACGTCCACCAGCGCACTCGCCAGCCTCGCTGCCATCGCGTTGGCGTGCGCGGCGTTGGCGCGCCACAGGTCGCCCTCGAGCAACGCGATGAACTGCGCCGCGAGGAACCGGCCCTTGGAGGCGAGCTGCAGCGTCTGTTTGCGCAGGTGCGCAAAGCCGTCGGCGAGCTCGGGGCGCAGGAGCACGACGGCCTCGCCGAGCAGCAGCCCGTTCTTCGTCCCGCCGAACGAGACGGCGTCGACGCCGGCGTCCGTGGTGATCGCGCGCAGCGGCACGCCGAGCGCCGCCGCGGCATTGGCCAGCCGCGCACCGTCGACGTGCAGCAGCAGGTCGTGGGCATGCGCGCAGTCCGCGAGCGCCGTCAGCTCCTCGACGCTGTACACCGTCCCCAGCTCCGTGCTCATGCTCACCGAGACGACGCGCTGCTGCACGGCGTGCTCGTCGCCGCGCCGCGCGATCTGCCGCTCGACGAGCGTCGGCGTCAGCTTGCCGTCCGGCGTCGGCACCGCGTGCAGCTTCACGCCGCCGATGCGCTCGGGCGCGCCCGCCTCGTCGACGTTGACGTGCGCCGTCGCCGGGCAGATGACCGACTCCCACGCTCGGCACATCGCGCGAAAGCACAACACGTTGGCCGCGCTGCCGTTGAAGACGAGAAACCCGGCGGCCCGCTCTCCGAACTGCTCGCGCAGCAGCTCCTCCGCGCGCGCCGTCCACGGATCGGCGCCGTACGGCGTGGCGTGGTCGGCGTTGCACGCGGCGACCGCCGCGATCACCTCAGGGTGCGCGCCCGAGTAGTTGTCGGATGCGAACGCCCTCATGCGGCCGCGCGCGCCCGGCGCCGCAGCGTGTCGCCGAGCTCGTCGCGCAGCGCGCTGTGAAAGCCCGACAGCGGGAACTCGTCGTCGGCCACGACGTCGATGTAGCGGCGCGGGTCACCGGCGCCGGAGAAGTCGCGCCGCGCGGCGCTCCACGCGGACCGGCTCGCCGGGAGCACGTGCTCGGCGACGAGATCATGCGCGGCGCACCAGCGCTGGAGCTTGGTTCGGTCACGGCCCTCGCGGTACAGATCGCCGACGCGCGCCCGCAGCTCGAGGACGCCCTCGGTGGCCGCGTCCCAGTCGATCGTCAGCCGTCGGCCCGCGAGACGCACGGCGCCGCCCGCCTGCAGGAAGGCGAAGAGCAGCTGGCCGGCGAGCCCGTCGTAGTTGCGCACGCGGTCGCCCGTGATCGGAAAACGGATCATCCGATCCAGGAGCATCGCGTATCGGACGTTGCGCGCAAAGCCAAACCCGCCCCGCTCGAGCTCGAGCGCCTCGGCGTAGGCGGTCATGTCACAGCGCAGTTCCTCCAGCGCGTACATCCAGTACGGGTTGCGCTGGCGGATGAGGAAGGGATCGAACGGCATGTCGCCGTGGCTGTGGGCACGATCGTGGATCAAATCCCACAGCGCGAACGTCTCCAGGGAGACCGTCTTGGACGACAACAGCGCCTCCGCGTCGGGCGGCAGGTTCAGCGACAGGCGCGGCGCGGCCGCGTCGATCGTGCGGCGGAAGCGCTCGGCCTCGCGGTCGCAGAAGATCGCTCCGAAGTTGTTCGCCGCCCGCTCGGCGACCGCGACGGTCTCGGGGAACAGCACGGCGCACTCGCTCGCGTAGCCCGCGGTGTAGTCGACGAGCATGACCGGCACGAACGTCGGGTTGTCGAAGCGCTCGGCTTCGAGCTGCGCCAGCCAGGAGGGCCAGGGCACGCGGACGATCAGCGCCTCGAAGACCTGGTCGCGCGAGCCGTTCTGCTTGTACATAGGAAAGACGACGAGGTGCTCGATGCCGTCCTCGCGGCGGCGCTCGGGACGGAACGCCGCCAGCGCGGCCGCGAAGTCCGGCCGCTCAAAGCCGCCGTCCGCCCAGGCCGCGAGATCGTCGACGACCGCGTCGAGGTACTCGCGCTGGTGGGCGAAGCGCGGCGCCAGGCCGCGAACCGCGTTGATGATGAGCGCCGCGTCGCGCGCGACCTCCGCGCGGTCGTGCGCCTCGAGGTCGACCGATCCGTCGGCGCGCTGCGTGAGCCGCACGCGGTCGACCGCCGCGCGCAACGCGCGCCAGTGCGGGTCGTCGCGCGCCACCGTCATCGCTTATCCACTCGCCGGGCCATCGGCCTGAAAGACCTCGGCGCGGCGGCGGAAGAACGTCTTGTGGCCGCGGCTCCAGTAGATCATCAGGACGGCGCCGAGCAGCATCAGCCCGACCCCGATCACGAGCGGCGGCCCGAGGCCGAACCACGAGTCGCCCGATTCGGAGTTGGCGGGGTCGGAGAGGTCGATGACCGACTTCACGAGCACCCACGTGAGGATCGCGCCGCCGAGCGTGGGCGCGATGACCGCGAACAGCAGGCCCTTGAGCGACCTGCGGCCCTCGTGGCGGTAATACAGGGCGCACGCGAAGCCGGTGAGCCCGTAGTAGAACGCGATCATGAGGCCGAGGGCGGCGATCGAGTCGAACAGGATGTTCTCGCTGACGATCGTCAGCCCGACGTACCACACGACCGCCAGGGCGCCGAAGAGGATCGTGGCGACGTGCGGCGTCATGTACCGCTCGTGCACGACGCCGAGCTGGGCGGGCATCGCGCCCGTGCGCGCCATCGACAGCGTCGTGCGCGCGGTCGGCAGGATCGTCGTCTGTGTCGAAGCGGCGGCGGACGTGAGCACCGCGATGATGAGCAGGCTGTCAAACGTGTCGCCGAAGACCGCGGTAGCGAGGACCGCGAGAGCGTCGTCCTCGTCGGCCAGCCCCTCCGTTCCGGCGAACGCGATCGCGGCGGTCGCCACGAGCACGTAGATCCCGACGAGCAGGATCGTCGAGAAGACCGCCGACTTGCCGGGCGACTCCGTCGGGTCCTCGGTCTCCTCGTTGACGCTCACCGCGCTGTCCCAGCCCCAATAGATGAACACCGCGAGCAGCACGCCGGAGGCAAGAGCAGCCGTGCCTCCGTCGATCGCGAACGGCGAGAACCACGAGACCGCCGGGTACTCGGAGCCGTCGAGCGCGTCGCCGGTGAACACCTTCGTCAGTGCCACCACGGCGAACAGCGAGAGCGTCACGACCTCCGCGCTGAGCAGATACCACTGCGTCCGCGCGGAGAGCTCGATCCCGATCGTCGTGATCGCGGTCATGACCACGATCCACGCGACGCCGACCGCCGTCACCGCCATGGTGGACTCGGCGGCCGATTCCCAGCCGAAGAGCCTGAAGGAGTACAGGCCGGCGATCTGGGCCAGGTTGGCCATGACGATGATGTCGGCGACGATGATCGCCCAGCCGCCGAGCCAGCCGGCCCACGGTCCCATCGCCTTGCTCACCCAGGCGAACGTCGTGCCGCAGTCCGGGTCGGTCCGGTTCATGTAGAGGTAGGCACTCGCGATGCAGAGCATCGGGACGAACGCCACCCACAGCACGGCGGGCGCCTGGAAGCCGACGGCGGCGACGATCAGCCCAAGGGTCGCCGCGAGGCTGTAGCCCGGGGCGGTCGAGGCGACGCCGATGACGACGCTCGAGATGAAGCTGATCGCGCCCCTCTTCAGGCCCTTGTCGCCCGGGGCGGTTCCCGAGCCGGCGGCGGGCGCTGGCGTGGCAACCGTGCTGGCCATCGACATCTCCTTGGTCTCGTCCCAGCCTCAAGCTAGACAGGTCGCCTGACACGCACAAGGGTCACAAGATCCAATGATCTGGTCTAGGGTTGTACACGATGTATAAGTCGTGTACGCCGGATTTGCCCGCTGGACCGATTGAGCACGTCGTATCGCGGCGGTACGGTTGTCCGAAGCGGATAGTCTGAGAGGAGCACCGATGCCCACCGAGCTGACCGAATCGCCGGCTTTTAGAGCGATCGACAGCGCCGAGCTGCAGCAGCTCGCCAAGCGCCACCTGTGGATGCACTTCACGCGGATGGGCGGCTATGAGGACGCCGAGATCCCGGTGATCGTGCGCGGCGAGGGCTGCTACGTCTTCGACGATCACGGCAAGCGCTACCTGGACGGCCTGTCGGCGCTGTACTGCGTCAACGTCGGTCACGGGCGCGAGGAGCTCGCGCGCGCCGCCGCGGCACAGGCGGCCGAGCTCGGCTTCTATACGAACTGGAGCTACGCGCATCCCAAGTCGATCGAGCTGGCGGCACGCGTCGCCGAGCTCGCGCCGCCCGGCCTCGACCGGGTGTTCTTCACGTCGGGCGGCTCGGAGGCGGTCGAGTCGGCGTGGAAGCTCGCCCGCGCCTACCACCGCGAGCGCGGCGAGTCCTCGCGCTTCAAGATCATCGCGCGCGACGTCGCCTACCACGGCACGTCGATGGGGGCCCTCGCCGCCACGGGCGTCACGAGCCTGCGCGCGCCGTACGAGCCGCTCACGCCCGGCGCCTGCCACGTCCCGAACACGAACAGCTTCCGCTGGACCGAAGAGCGCGACCTGCTGTGGGCGGCCGACGCGATCGAGCAGCGCATCGTCTTCGAGGGGCCCGCCACCGTCGCCGCGGTGATTCTCGAACCGGTCCAGAACGCCGGCGGCTGCTTCACGCCGCAGGAGGGCTACTTCCAGCGCGTGCGCGAGATCTGCGACCGCCACGGCGTGCTGCTCATCTCCGACGACGTGATCTGCTCGTGGGGGCGCCTCGGCCACTACTTCGGCTCGGAGCGCTACGGCTACGTGCCCGACATCATCACGACGGCGAAGGGCCTGACATCGGCGTACGTGCCCATGGGCGCGATGATCGTCGCCGAGCACGTCGCCGAGCCGTTCATGCACGGCACGTCGTCCTTCGGCCACGGCTTCACGTTCG
Organism: uncultured Actinomycetes bacterium; assembly: GCA_963705315.1. Classification (GTDB taxonomy): domain Bacteria; phylum Actinomycetota; class Thermoleophilia; order Solirubrobacterales; family Solirubrobacteraceae; genus CADCVQ01. The sequence continues at coordinate 1,984,746 of OY970068.1, read as the reverse complement.
GCGGCCATCCGGTTGCCGCGGCGGTCGCGCTCGCCAACCTCGACGTGCTGCGCCGCGAGGACCTCTGCAACCAGGTGCTCGCCAAGGAGGCGGCGTTCCGCGGGATGCTCGAAAGCCTGCGCGACATCGAGATCGTCGGCGACGTCCGCGGCGCCGGCTTCTTCCAGGCGATCGAGCTCGTCAAGGACCGCGAGACCAAGCAGTCCTTCGACAAGGCGGAGTCCGAGGACCTGCTGCGCGGGTTCGTCTCGGCCGAGCTGTATCGCCGCGGGCTCATCTGCCGCTCGGATGACCGCGGCGACCCGGTCATCCAGCTCGCGCCGCCGCTCATCGCGGGCCAGGAGCAGTTCGACGAGATGGAGGCGATCCTGCGGCGTGTGCTCACCGAGGCCTCCGAGCGCGTGGCGGCGCGCTGATGCTCACCGTCGAGCGGCTCATCGACGAGCTCGGTTTGCCCCTCGCCAGCGGCGCGGACGCGGCCGCGACCCGCGTGCGCTGGGTGCATTCGACCGAGCTGCTCGATCCGACGCCCTTCCTCAAGGGCGGCGAGCTGCTGCTGACGACCGGCATCCAGCTCGACACCCCCGCGCGTCAGCGCGAGTTCGTCGCGCGCCTGGTCGACCACGGCATCGCGGCGCTCGGATTCGGCACCGGCCTGACGCACGCACAGATCCCGCCGCCGCTGCTCAGCGCGGCCCGGCGCGGCTCGCTGCCGCTCTTCGAGGTCCCCTACGAGGTGCCGTTCATCGCCATCACCGAGCGCGCCTCCCAGCACCTCGTCGGCGAGCAGTTCGAGGCGCTGCGGCGCAGCACGGCGACGCAGGTCCGGCTCGAGCGCCTCGTGCTCGACGAGCGCGGCCTCGATGCCGTCACGCGCGTCGTCGGCGATGAGATCGGCGGTGCGGCCGGCGTGCTCGACACGCGCGGCGCGACGATCGCGTGGCACGGCGCCCTCGGCGGCGACGAGCGCGCCGAGCTCGACGAGGCGATCGCGCGCCTCACGGCCGCCCGCGACACATCGGCCGCGGCGGACTTCCTTGACGGCCGCGGGCTGATCCTCCCGGTGGAAGCCCGCGGCCGCGCACCGGCGCAGGCGTGGCTCGTCGGCATCGGGCGCGACGCCGTCCTCGGCGACTTCGAGCGGCTCATCCTGCGCCAGGCCGTGACCGTCGTGGCACTCGAGCTCATGCGTGTCCGTGTCGAGCGCGACACCGAGCGCCGGCTGGCCGGCGACGTGCTCGCCGAGGCGCTCACCGGGCGCCTGCATCCGGAGGAGCTCGAGGCGCGGCTGCGGCCGTTCGGCATCGGTCACGACGTCGCCGTGCTGGCGTTCTCGTGCGCCGACGCAGACGTCGCGGAGCCGCTGCTCGAGCGTTCCCTGGGACGGGCGGGCGTGCGCGCGCTCGTGGCGGTCCGCGGCGCGCTGCTCTGCGCGGTCATCGACACCGGCGGGCACGATCCGGTGCAGATCGCGCGCGCCGCGCGCGCCGAGCTCGAGAGCGAGGTCGGGCCCGTCCGCGCGGCCGCCAGCCGCGCCGCCCCGGCACAGTCGCTGCGGCGCAGCTTCCACGAGGCGCGCTGCGCGCTGCAGGCGGTGCTCATGTCCAACGGCAACGCGCCGGACGTGGCGTCGCACAGCGATCTCGGCGCCTTTGAGCTGCTGCTGTCGTTACAGGACGACGAGGCGCTGCGCGCGTACTGCGACGGAGTGCTCGCCGGCATCGAGGAGGGCGATCGCGCCTACGCCGACGAGCTCATGCGCTCGCTCGACGCCTACCTGGAGAACAACGGCCACTGGGAGCGCGCGGCCAGCCAGGTCTTCTGCCATCGCCACACCCTGCGCTACCGGGTCCGGCGGATCGAGGAGCTGACCGGCCGCGACCTCGGCAGCCCGCGCGACCGGATCGAGTTCTGGCTCGCCCTGCGTGGCCGGGAGCTGACGCTATGAAGCTCACCGTCGCCGTACTCGGCGCCGGCGGGATCATCGCCCGCGCGATCGTCCGCGACCTCGCGGAGTCCGACGAGGTCGGTGAGCTGCTGCTGCTCGACCTCGCCGCCGAGCGTGCCGCGGCCGTCGCCGCCGAGCACGGCGGCGGGAAGGCACGCAGCGCGCGCGCCGATGCGCTCGACGACGCGCTCGCGGACGCCATCGCCGGCTGCGACGTGCTGCTCAATGCCGCCAGTTACCGCGTGAACCTCCACGCGATGCGCGCGGCGCTCACCGCCCACTGCCAGTACGTCGACCTCGGCGGCCTGTACTGGATGACCGCGCGCCAGCTCGAGCTGCACGACGACTTCCAAGCGGCCGGTCTGCTCGCCGTGCTGGGCATGGGCGCGAGTCCGGGCAAGACGAACGTCATGGCCGCGCGCGCCGTGCGCGAACTGCAGGGCGATCCGGTGGCCGAGCTGCACGTGGCGGCCGCCGGCCGCGATCCCGAGCCGGTCGACGGCCTGCGCGTGCCGTACGCGCTGCGCACGCTGCTCGACGAGCTGACGCTGGCACCGGTCGTCCTGGAGGGCGGCAAGCCACACGAGCTGCGGCCACTGCACTCCGGTGGCGCCGTGCGCTTCCCGCCACCGATCGGCGACGCCGAGACGATCCATACGCTGCACTCCGAGCTGCGCACGTTCGGCCCGAGCTTCGGCGTGCAACGGGCGAGCTTCCGACTGTCCCTGGCTCCCGAGCTGCTCGAGGCCCTGGAGCAGCTCGTGGGCGCCTCGGAGGAGGAGGTCGCGGCGGTCGCCATGTCCGCCGCGCCCCCTTCCCCCCGCGCCATCTCGGCGCATGTCGTCGAGGCGCGATCCGCGCACCGACGCGTGACGGTCAGCGCCCTGACGCAGCCGCTGCAGGCATGGGGCCTCGGCGGCGGGATCGTCTCCACCGCGGCGCCGGCCGCGGCGGCCGTGCGGCTCCTGGCGCGCGGGCGGATCGGCGCGCGCGGCGTGCACCCGCCCGAGACATGCATCAAACCCGATGACCTGTTTGCCGAGCTCGAGCTGCGCGGGTGCACGTTCACGGTCGCGACCGACGGCGCGGCGTACCGGAGCGTCGCGTGATCGTCGGCGTCCCCACCGAGATCAAGCCCGACGAGTTCCGCGTCGCGCTCACGCCCGCCGGCGTGCGCGAGCTCACGCAGCACGGCCACGACGTCGTCGTGCAGGCGGGCGCGGGAGTCGGCAGCGCGATCGAGGACGGCCAGTACGCGGCCCAGGGCGCGCGGATCGTGACCACCGCCGCCGACGTGTTCGAGGCCGCCGAGCTCGTGCTGAAGGTCAAGGAGCCGCTGCTGTCGGAGGTGCCGCTGCTCCAGCCGCGCCACGCGCTGTTCACGTACCTGCACCTCGCCGCCGCGTCCGAGCTCACCGCGGCGCTGTGCGCGTCGGAGGCGACCTGCATCGCCTATGAGACCGTCGAGGACGAGCGCGGCAACCTCCCGCTGCTGGCACCGATGAGCGAGGTCGCCGGGAAGATCGCCACGCAGGCCGGCGCGTTCATGCTCGAGAAGCCGCTCGGCGGCCGCGGCGTGTTGCTCGGCGGCGTGCCCGGGGTCGCGGCCGCGACGGTGCTCGTCATCGGCGGCGGCGTCGTGGGGCTCAACGCCGCGCTGATCGCGATCGGCATGCAGGCCGACGTCTTCGTCTTCGACCGCTCGATCGACCGGCTGCGCGAGCTCGAGCTCGTCTTCGGCGGCCGCGCGTCGACGGTGCACTCCTCGACGCTGACGATCGAGGAGATGCTGCCGTCCGCCGATCTGGTCATCGGCGCGGTCCTCATCCACGGAGCGCGGGCACCGCGCGTCGTCACGCGCGAGCAGCTCGGGCTCATGAAGTCGCGGGCGGTGCTCGTCGACGTGTCGATCGATCAGGGCGGGTGCTTTGAGACCTCGCGGCCGACGACACATTCCGAGCCGACCTTCCAGGTCGACGACATCACCCACTACTGCGTGACGAACATGCCCGGCGCGGTGCCGGTCACGTCCACCTATGCCCTGACCAACGCGACGCTGCCGTACGTGCTCGCGCTGGCCGACCGCGGCGTGCGCGAGGGGATCGCGGCCAGCAGGGCGCTGCAGAAGGGCGTGAACGTCGCGCGCGGACAGGTCATTCACCCGGCGGTGGCTGAGGCGCTGGGTTTCGAAATCCCCCTAGAAGGAGCCGTCATCCGATGAGCGCAGCCGCGACCACGACCGAGATCCAGAACTTCATCGGCGGCGAGTTTCGCCCGACGGCCGCCGGCCAGAGCGAGACGATTTCAAACCCGGCGACGGGCGAGCCGATCGCCACTGCTCCGCTGTCGGATGCGACCGACGTCGATGCCGCGGTGCTCGCGGCGGGCGGCGCGTTCGACGGCTGGTCGCAGACGCCCCCGGGCAGGCGCGCGCTCGCGCTTCTGCGGATCGCCGACGCCATCGAGGAGCGCGGCGAGGAGCTCTCCCAAGTCGAGTCGCTGAACGTCGGCAAGCCGATCGCCGCGATGCGCGAGGAGATCCCCTTCCTCGTCGACAACCTGCGCTTCTTCGCCGGCGCCGCGCGCTGCATGGAGGGCCGCGCGGCGGGCGAGTACATGAGCGGCTACACGTCGATGGTGCGCCGCGAGGCGCTCGGCGTGATCGGCCAGATCGCGCCGTGGAACTACCCGCTGATGATGGCGATCTGGAAGATCGGCCCCGCCGTCGCCGCCGGCAACACCGTCGTGCTCAAGCCGTCAGAGCAGACGCCGATGACGGCGGCGCTGCTCGCGCCGATCTGCGCCGAGCACCTTCCGCCGGGCGTGCTGAACGTCGTCTTCGGCCACGGCGAGGCGGCGGGCGCGCCGCTCGTCGCGCACCCGGACGTCGCGATGGTGTCGCTGACCGGTGATGTGACGACCGGCAAGGCGATCGCGCGCGCGGCGTCGGACACGCTCAAGCGCGTGCACCTCGAACTCGGCGGCAAGGCGCCGGTCGTCGTGTTCGACGACGCGGACATCGAGGCCGCCGTCGAGGCCGTGAAGGTCGCCGGCTACTTCAACGCCGGCCAGGACTGCACCGCGGCCAGCCGCGTGCTGGCGGGCCCGAAGGTCTACGACGACTTCGTCAGCGCGCTCGCCGATGCGGCGGCGTCGCTCGCCGTCGGCGACCCCACCGACGAGGACATCGAAATGGGGCCGCTCGTCTCAACCCAACAGCGCGAGCGCGTGGCGGGTTTCATCGCCCGCGCACCCGGCCACGCGGAGACGGTGACCGGCGGCGCGGCGGTGGACGGGGCGGGAAACTTCTACTCGCCGACCGTCGTGGCGAACCTCGAGCAGGGCGACGAGATGGTCCAGCGCGAGGTCTTCGGGCCGGTGGTGAGCGTGCAGCGTTTCGGCTCAGACGAAGACGCGATCGCGTGGGCCAACGGCGTGGACTACGGCCTGGCGGCGAGCGTGTGGACCCGCGACGTCGGGCGGGCGATGAGCGCGGCCCGGGCTTTGAGGTTCGGAACCGTCTGGATCAACGACCACATCCCGCTGGTGTCGGAGATGCCGCATGGCGGCTTCAAGCAGTCGGGGTACGGCAAGGACATGTCCGCGTACGCGCTGGAGGACTACACGGAGATCAAGCATGTGATGGTGAATCTGGCGTAGGGGCGCTGAACAGCATCGATAAGGACACGAGCAGGGACCGGGTTCCGGCGTGGATGTCGAAATTGCTGCGCATAGCGCTGCATAGGCGACATCGACGTTCCTATGTCGTGCCGTGCGTCACACTCCGCAGCGCCCATGATCGTCTTCCACGGCACCACTCCCGACACCGTCGCCGGCATCCAGCGCGACGGCCTCGTCGCGGGCTCGCACGTCACGCCGCACCGCCACCTCGCGGCCGAGTATGCGTGGCTGCGCGGGATGGAGCTCGGCGCCGACTTCGCCGTCGTCTTCGAGCTCGACGTGCCCGACGCGGCGGTCGTGGAGACGCAGAGCTGGTGGTGGGCGCAGGACCAGCTGCAGCTGCCGGCCGGCTGTCCCCCGACCTGCATCGTGTCGATCGATCAGATCGAGGACCGGCCGACGACGGTCGGCTGAGCGCCGCTCAGCGGACGAACTCGATGTCGACCGGCTCGCCGGCGGGCAGCGACGCGCGATCCTCCGGCACGAGCGCGAGCACCGGGACGCCGAGCAGCGACGTGAGGATGTGCGATCCCTGCGCCCCGTTGGGCGTGACGTGCCAGCCGTCGTCGCCCAGCGTCGCCGTGCAGCGCACCACGGTCGTGCGTCCGATCATCCCGGGCAGGTCGGCATCCGCGATGCCGCGCGCGGTGTGCAGGGTCTGGCTGCGGCCGAGCATCGCGTAGATCGCCGGCACGACGAGCACGCGAAAGGCCGTCAGCGCGGACGCCGGGTTGCCCGGCAGGGCGAACGCGAGCGTCCCGTCGGGCATGACGTAGAAACACACCTGGCCGCCCGGCTTGAGGCTCACGCGAGCGAAGACCTGGCGGCCGCCGAGCTTTTCGAGCGCCGGGCGCACGTGGTCGTGCGGGCCGACGGACACCCCGCCGACGGTGCACACCAGATCGACGCCATCCAACGCGCTGGCGAGCGTCCGCACCGTCGCCGAGCGATCGTCGCCCACGCGCACGCTCGTGATCACCTCGCCGCCCGCCGCCCGCGCGGCGGCGGTCAGCGCCGGGGCGTTCGCGTCGCGGATCTGGCCGGGCTCGAGCTCCGGCCCGGGCGAGACGAGCTCGTCCCCGGTGCTGACGAGCGCCAGGCGCGGGCGCCGCGCGACCACCGGGCGCGCGAGGTTCAGCGACGCGAGGTGCCCGATCTCCGCCGAGCCGAGCAGCGTGCCGGCGAGCAGCGTCGTCTCGCCCGCCGCGATGTCCTCGCCGGCGTAGCGCACGTCGTTGCCGACGGGCACGCTCGCGTGCACGGTCACCTCGCCCTCCCCGGGCTCGGTGAGCTCCTGGCGGACGATCGCGTCCGCGCCGCCGGGCACCGGCGCGCCCGTGGAGATCCGCACCGCGGTGCCGGGCCGCACGACCACGCCCGCGCCATGCCCGGCACGCGCCTCGCCGACGAGGCGCAGCCGCGCGGGCACGTCCCGGGTGTCGGCCGCGAGCACCGCGAAGCCGTCCATCGCCGAGGACGTGAACGGCGGCACGTCATTGGGCGCCACCGCGTCGGCGGCGAGCACGCGCGCCAGCGCGTCCTCGAGCGCAACCTCCTCGCAGCTGGAGCGCTGCGCGTGCTCGAGCACGGCATCGCGCGCATCCTGAATCGAGATCCTCGGCGTGGCCACGGCGGGACGGTACCGAACCCCCGGCAAGCGACACCGATGTCGGCGCGCCGCAGCCCGTCAGCTCCGTCCGCGCCCTGAAGCGCCGTCGCAGATCGAGCGGGCAGCCCGCAGCGCGCCCCGGGCGCATCCCCGCCGCGGTTCGTGTGATAGCTGTGAGGAAAGGGTTGACGCGTTGCGGCGTCGGGCAGGAGCCTCACGGTCGGGGCGTACGAGCAACGGCGGGCGGGCAGCCCGCGCCGGGGGTGGACATGTCAGGTTCTGCACAGCGAGCAATCCGGGCGGTCGCGATCACGACCGCGCTGCTGATCGGGTTGCCGGCCGCGGCCAGCGCGGCGACGAAGCCGAGCGTCACGACCGGCGGGGTGTCCAAGACGACATCGACGACCGTGCGGCTCGTCGGCACCGTCAACCCCAACGGCGCGAAGACGACCTACCGCTTCCACTACGGGACAACGACCCTGTACGGCGCCTCGACGCCGATCAAGTCGGCCGGCAGCGGGACCAAGAAGAAGACCGTCCGGGCCGACGTCGCCGGCCTGGCCCCGAACACGACCTACCACTACAAGCTCGTCGCGGTGAACTCCAAGGGCACGACCAACGGCGCGGACCGCAGCTTCAAGACGAAGATCCAGCCGCTCGCCCTGTCGCTCGTCGCCAGCCCGAACCCGGTCCGCTTCGGCGAGGGCATCGTGCTCGGCGGGGCGCTGACCGGCACCGGCAACGCCGGGAAACAGATCGTGCTGCAGCAGAGCCCGTTCCCCCACACCCAGGGCTTCACGCCGGTGGGCAATCCCGTCGTCACCAACTCCCTGGGCGTCTTCGCGTTCACGCTGCTCAGCGTGCCGCTCAACACCCAGTACCGCGTGTTCGTGGCCAGCAAGCCGGCGGTCGTGAGCCCGATCGTCGGCGTCGGTGTCGCGCCGCGGGTGAGCACGCACGTCAGTGCGACGCGCGTCTTCACCGGCGCGCGCGTGCTCTTTGCGGGCACGATCCGCCCGCAACGGCGGGGCAGCCGCGTCGTCATCCAGCGCAAGCGCGGCAGCCGATGGTCGTTCGTCGTCGCGACGAAGTCGCGCAAGGGCGGCCAGACGTTCTCGCGCTACGCCAAGCGGGTGACGATCCGCAAGGGCGGGCGCTACCGCGTGCTCGTGCGCAGCGCCGACGGCCTCTACAACGAGAGCCCGGGCCGAACGGTCAGGATCCACCGCCGCTTCTGACGCGCTGCGTCATCATCCCTCCCCGGGATCAGATGGCAGCGACACACGAAATGGGGATACCGCTCACCGTCGTCGGTGGCTTTCTCGGCGCGGGCAAGACGACGCTGCTCAACCGGCTGTTGCAGCGCGCCGACGGGCGCAAGCTCGCGCTGATGGTCAACGACTTCGGGGCGATCAACATCGACGCCGAGCTCGTGGCATCCCAGGAAGGCGAGACGATCAGCCTCACGAACGGCTGCATCTGCTGCGGCCTGAGCGGCGAGTTCATGTTCGCGCTCGCCGGCCTGCGCGACCGCGAGGACCCGCCCGAGCACGTCATCGTCGAGGCCAGCGGCGTCGGCGACACCAACCAGATCCTCGCCTACGGCGACATGCCCGGCTTCACACAGGACGCCGCGCTCGTGGTCGTCGACGCCGAGGCCGTCCGCGACCGCGCCGAGGATCCGGCGACGCGGCCGCAGATCCTCGGCCAGCTGCGCAGCGCTGACCTCGTCGTGCTCAACAAGACCGACCTCGTCGCGCCCGCGGATCTCTCGGCGACGCGCGCCTGGGTGCGCGAGGTCGTCGGGCCGTCGACGGCGATCGTCGACGCGACGTTCGGCGATGTGCCGACCGACGTGCTGCTCGGCGCCACGCCGGCCGCGCACGCGGGCCACCACCATCACGCGCACGAGCATCCCGAGTACGAGTCATGGAGCTGGGAGGGCGAGGCGTCGCTGCACGGCACCGGCCTCGTCGAGGCGATCGCGGCGCTCCCGGACGGGATCCTGCGCGGCAAGGGCTTTCTGCATCTGCGCGAGGATCCCGGCAACCGCTACCTCCTGCAGCTTGTCGGCCGCCGCTACACCGTCAGGTGCGACCAGCCGTGGGACGGGGCCACGCCGGGGTCGCGGTTGGTCCTCATCGGCCTGCCGGGCTCCGTCGACGCCGCGCGGCTCGACGCGACGCTCGCGCGGCTCGCGACGTGAAGGCCGAGCAGCTCGAGCGGGACCCGATGGCGTCGCGCAACCGCGCCACGAGCCGCGAGATCGCCGCCGAGCTGTTCTCTTTGAAAAGGCCGCCCGCGCGCACCCCAAGACGCTCTTCGGCCGGGTGGCGCTCGGCGACGTCGCGCCGGGGCCACGCGCGTCCGCCTGGCCGAGATCGCCTGGCAACCGGGCTCGTTCAGCGCCACGACCCGGGGCGGTAATCGTCCTCGAAATCCGGGTAGGCCAAGCGCCAGCACGAGAACGGATGGGGGCCCGCCTTCGCCGGCCGCGCGGCCGGCTCCGGCCCCCCACAACGAGGAGGAGAGCACATGGCCGAGGAGACCCCCGCCACCACGAACCCCGAGGAGTTCCGCGGCGGCGCCGCCGAGCCCGATCAGGCCAAGGGCGGCACCGGCGAGCAGGCGAAGGGCGTCGTTCCCGACGAACTGCGCGACGCCCAGCCCGACGACACCGCCGATCCGCAGGAGCTCGGCAATCAGTCGCAGGGCGAGTTCGTCGCCCGCAACGCTGCGGATCGCGTCGATACGAGCGCGGGCGACAACGCCGATGCGACAACCTTGGGGTCATCCGGAGGCGCGCGCGGCTCCGAAGCCGGACTCGGCCGCCACGAGGACAAGAGCCTCGACGAGGACAACCCCGACGCGACGCTCGAGGACGACGATTGACCGCCGCTTGGGTCGACCATGAACGTGTGAAACGTTTGTGGTCGGCCCGCTGGTGGGCCGCTAGTTCAGGCGGGCGCGGAGCGCGCGCAGCTCCACGCCCAGGGCGGCGACCTGTGCTGCCTCCAACGGCAACTGCAGACGCATCTCGGCCGCGCGAATGGCGTGGCCGAGTTCGTGTCTACTCGTGTACGCGTTGACGAGGTTGTTGAGCATCCGCAGCACGGTCTCGTGCGTGGTTGACGGGCGCAGCGTCGCGGGCGCCATCGTGCCATCCAGCTTCAGCGGCTTGCCGCCGTTGAACGGATCGAGGAGCAGGGGCGGCAGCACGCCGAAGTGCGCGACGACGTAGTGCCCGGGCAGGCCCACGCCGTCGAGCTCGACGCGCGCGCGGCGCGCGACCGTGACGTACAGCACCGACAGGAGGATCGGGAGGCCGACCCGCCGCTCCAGCACGACGTCGAGCATCGAGTTGCGCGGATCGTCGTAGTCCTCGCGATCGCCGGCGAAGCCGTGCCGGCGGCCGAGCACCTCGACCACCGCGTCGGCCTCGGCGCGCGGATCGCGCGGCTCTGACAGCAGCGCGCCGACCTCGGCGCCGAGCGCGTCGAGTCGCGCGCGCGCCGCGTCGGCATCGACCTCGCCGAACTCGGCCGCGAGCGCGAGCGCGAGCTCGTCCAGCGGCGCGTCGGGCCGCAACGCGAGCTGTGCGAACGCCTGGAGCGCCACGACGAGACGGTCGGCCCGGCTAGTCGGCGGCCGGGCGCTGTGCTTCGATGGCGAGTGTCCGCTGCGCGCCCTTCGTCGCAGGGTGCTCGGGACCCAGCACGCGCTCGAGATCGGCGACGAGCTCCTGCTGCAGGACCTGCGCCTCCGCGTTGCGCCCGGCCTGGCGGTAGGACGACGCGAGGCCCGAACGGAGGTTGAGCGTCTCGAGGTCGTCCTCGCCGACCGTGGCCCTGCTGTGCTCGACGGACTTCTCCTCGATCGCGATCGCCTCGTCGTTGCGGCCCGCCGCCCACAAGGCGTTGACGAGCTTGTCGCGGGCGTCGGCGGTGTCGGGATCCTCGGCCCCGAGCACGCGCTCGCGATCGGCCAGCACCTGCTCCTGGATGTCGATGGCCTCGTCGACGCGACCGGCCGACGAGTAGGAGAAGGCGAGGTTCGCCCGGGCGGTCAGCGTCTGCACGTCGTCCGCGCCGAGCGTGCGCTCGGCATCGGCGAGCACGCCCTCCTCGAGGGCGATCGCGTCCTCGTTGCGGCCGGCCGACCAGTACGACGAGGCGAGGTTCGAGCGCGCCATCAGCGTCCCGACGTGGTCGGCGCCGAGGATGCGCTCGCTGTCGGCGACGAGCTGCTCCTCGATGCGGATCGCTTCCTCGATGCGGCCGGCCGTCCAGTGCGCGTAGGCGAGGTTGCCGCGGGCCGCGAGCGTCGCGGGATCGTCGGGGCCGCGCCGCCGCTCGGTCTCGGCGACGTCACGCTCCTCCTGCTCGATGGCGTCGATCAACCCCTGGTCCGGCTGCCCGCCGCCGCCCGTCTGCTCGCTCATATGGCTCTCCTCCACTGCCCCGTCGCTTCCACCCTCACGACGAAAAGGGTACCCAGCCGGTGCTCCGGCTTGACACCGGGACCCCGCGTCGCCAGGATCGGCGCGTGCCCATCTACGACTACGCCTGCACTTCCTGCGACGAGCGCTTCGACGAGCTCGTGCGCTCAGACGCACCTGCTCCTCCATGTCCGACCTGCGGCGCCGAGAAGACCGAGCGCCTGCTGTCCACGTTCCTGACGCCGAATCTCGCGGGTGGCCAGCGCAGCTTCCAGCAGGACATCGGCGCCAAGATGTCGTCCCTGGGCTGCTGCGGCGGCGGCGGCTGCGGAACCCACGCCGGCTGAGCCCCTTCAAGCGCGTCAACTACTTCGAAGGGCAGCTGCTCAGCGCTGAGGACCTGCGCGCCGAGCAGGACTATCACCGGGGGATGCGCTACCTCCACAACCGGTTGTTCCACGGTTGGGGCATCGCCATGGGCCTCGAGGTGTCGATCGATCTGCCCACGCGCGTACGCGTCGGCCCCGGTGTCGCGCTGGATCGCGAGGGGCGCGAGATCGTGGTCGAGGAGCCGCTGTTCTTCGAGATCGGTTCGGAAGGACCCGACGACATGGACTCGCCGCCCTACGTGACCGCGCGCTGGGACGAGCTGCCCGACGAGATCGGCCCGGAGGGCAACGCGCGCTGGCGAGAGTGGCACGAGGTCTGCCTGACGCCCGATGCGCCCGCCGATCCGGGCATCGAGCTCGTGCTCGGGCGCGTCGTCGCCCGCGGCGGCGCGATCCAGGAGATCGACGTCACCGAGCGGCGCGAGATCGAGCGCCAGTAGCCCGGCCGCGCGGATCGTTCGCCCGAGCATCGAGACGGCTGAGAACCACCGCATGCGTGGTTTTCAACCACCTCGATCGCACCGCCCGCGTTTGGTCCTGCACGGCGCTGCCCCGCTACAACCCCGCCGGATGGCGCACGACATACCCGCTCGGGTCGCGCATGTCGTCCTGCCAGCGCGACTGCCTGCCCGTGCGCCCGCTCGTGTCGAAGCGGCGGCCGTTGACGACCATGTAGACGTGGGCGGCCGAGCTGTAGACGGTGATGAAGCGGCCGCGGCCTGACCGCCCCCAGCGCGCGAACGCGCCCGACGGCAGCGGGCTGTCGAGCAGTCCGCCGCCGTGCAGGGCGTAGGACACCGAGCCCGAGCAGTCATAGCCCGTGTCGCTGAAGCGCTTGTGCCCGCCGCCGTACTTGTACGGCGTGCGCGCGATGCGGTCGCCGGCCGCGATGACGCGCGCGACGATCGCCTGCGCGTCGGCCGCGGTGGCGGGGCGCCGCTGCGGACGGCGCAGCGCGAACTTCACCTCCGGATGGCCCAGCGCGCGCCACGTCGACGGCCCGACGATCCCGTCGGCCGTCAGCCCGCGGCGGCGCTGGAAGCGCTTGACGGCGCGCGCCGTCGCCGGCCCGAAGATCCCGTCGACGGCGAGCCCGAGCCGGCGCTGGAGCAGGCGGATCGCGCCGCGGCGCGACCGCACTGCACCCGACGCGGAGCGCGCCGAGCCGCGCTGGCGCGCGCGGACGCGCTTGATGAGCGTCCATGTCGCCGGCCCGACGATCCCGTCGGGATGCAGCCCGTGCTTGCGCTGAAAGCGCTTTACGGCGCGCGTCGTCGACGGCCCGAAGACGCGATCGGCCGGCAGCCCGAGCGCCTTCTGCACCGAGCCGATGCGCGAGCTCGTCATGCCCTCCCTCAGCGGCGTGAGGGCGTACGCCGTCGCAGGCAGGACAAGCGCGCAGGCCAGCGTCAGCGCGAGGAAGGTGGCGCGCGCGGACGCGCGCGATCGCGTCGGAGGTCGAAGTCGCATAGCTGCCGTGCCGGCGGCCCCTGACCTCCCCGCAACGCGCTCCCAAAGCGCGGCGACCTCCGTCCGGCAACGAGGCTCGTTCTAGCAGCGCAGAGTCCCTCCTCGTGCAGGACCCCTTGCACCGGTTCACGGAGCATCGTCTCCGGAGCGTCCAGATCCTCGCTCGCGTGAGCGAGCGCTACCGCTGCTGTAGGAAACCCGTGGGCCCGCCTAGAACCGCACGGTGAGGCCCGAGGGGAACGGCCCCTCCCAGTCCAGCCGGCCGTCGCCGCCGCGCGCGCGCTTGATCTCGGGCCCCTCGAGCAGCGCGGCGGCGAGCGCCGGCATCTGGGCGCGGACGATCTGCTGTCCATAGCACGTGTGCAGGCCGTAGCCGAACAGCATGTAGTCACTCCACGGCCGGTCGGTGCGGAACTCGTCGGGGTCCTCGATCGCCCGCTCGTCGTGCATCGCCGACAGCGTCGCCGCGAACACGGTCGAGCCCGCCTTGACGTCCGTCTCGCGATCCGTGCCGGCCGCGATCGTCGTGTCCTCGGCGACGAGCCGCAGCAGCGCGAAGTTCTGCGGGTTGAAGCGCGACGCCTCGAAGATGTAGCGCGAGACGAGATCGCGATCGCCCGAGCGGGCGGCCTCCTGCGCGCCCTCGAGCTCGTCCTCGCGATCGAGCAGCTCGTCGATCGCCCGCGGCAGCGCGTTGGAGATCGTCGGGATCCAGCCCGTGATGTTGCCGAGGATGTTGTGGCGGATCGAGATGTCGTGGAAGTTCGGCTCGTCCTCGCTCTGCAAGCGCAGCAGCCGCGTCAGCACGTCGTCGGGGACCTCGTCGCCGGCCTCGATCTGCGCCTTGCGCTCGGCGATCAGCCCGTCGAGGTGCTCGCGCCACTCGGCCGCGTCGGCGAGCGCGCGGTCGCGCGTCTCGGCGAGGTTGGTGACGTTGATGAACAGCTCCCAGAAGACGTTGCGCGCCCAGCGGACCTGCGTCGCCGTGTCGGGGCCGGGCGTGCCGAAGTAGCTCGCGATGATCTCGTCGAGCACGGGCTCGCAGAGCCCGGATACGACGTCGATCTCCCCATCGGCGGCCATCACGCGCTCGCGCGCGGCGGCGTAGGTCTGCTCGGCGATGCGCGGCAGGTCCTCGGCGCGCACGGCGCGGTCCATCGCGGCGTGGTCGTGGTGATACAGCCGCGTGTCGTCGACGCCGAGGATGAACGGGCCGGTCACCGCCTCCATCTTCGGCCCGTACAGGCCGGCGGTGAAGCGCTTCGGATCGCCCAGAACCTCCTTGACGTCCTCGGCCAACGCGACGACGGTGATCTCGTCGTTGGAGATGATCGGCTTGAATTTGCGCATGAGCGCGAAGCTCGGGCCGGCCGTCTTGTCGGCCACGCGCCCGGCGATGTTGCCGATCTTCTCGGTGAGTTCTGCGATCTCGTCTTCGAGGCCCATGCGCCCTACCCCGCGATGCCGTCGGCGAGCGCGGCGAGCGCCGTGATCCCGGGCACGAAGAGATACTCGCCGCCGCGCGTCTTGACGAAGACCTCCTGGGGCGAGAGAAAGAACGGCGGCTTGCCCTGGATCGTCATCTTGCCCTTGCCGTTGGGGTCGCCGAGGATGAAGTCCGTGTCGACGCCGAGGCCGAACAGGTTGCCGGTGTTCAGCCACTGAACCTGCACGCCCTCGAACTGGCGCGAGATGCTCGCCTGGAAGGAGACGAACACGAGGCCGCGGTCGGCGCCGTCGTCGGTCGTCTCGCCGGCGGGCAGCGGCTCGCCGTAGGGCATCCCGCGCCGGATCATCCGGTGGCGGAAGCTCAGGTTGCCCTCGAAGCCGAGCGCGTCGCGCGGGTTCGAGCGCCGGATGTGTGAGCCGAGCGGGCAGCGGCGTCCGTCGAGGTCTGAGCCGTAGCGAAAGTCGTTGGCGGCCTGCTTGGCGGCATCGAACTTCGGGTCGGGGTCGTCGGGGTGGGTCACGAGCGGCGTCCCGTTCTGCCAGCGCCCGACGACCTTCGCGGCGAGCTTCTGCTCGTCGCCGTCCTCGTAGAGCTCGGCGGCGTCACGCATGACCTTCCGCCACAGCGCAACGTCCTGATAGAGCTTGCGCCAGACCATGTAGGTCCCGCTTTTGCCGAGCGGGTCCTGCGGCGCGTTGGGCAGCCGGCGCTTGGGATCCTCGCGCGTGTCCTCGTCGGGATAGCCCAGGACGAACTCGCCCGGTGCAAGCGGCCGCCAGCCGCCCTTTATCGGCACCCCTCCCCCGTGCGCCTTGTCCTCGTTGACGCCCTCGATCGCCGGCTGGGCGAAGCCGTCGCCGTAGCCGAAGTGCTCGCGCGCTTCAGGCAGCAGGTTCGTGTGCTCCTGGTAGACGATCTCGACGCCGCCGGCGGCGTCCATCGCCGCGCGCATCTTGCCCAGCGCGCGGACGTGGTCGTCCTTCTCCTGCGCGTTGATCGTCAGCAGCACGTGCGCCTCGCCGGTGCCCAGTCCGCTCTCCCAGCTGCCGGGCTCGCTCGGGCCGACGTCGCCGAGCAGCTTGGCGCGGCCGGACATCCCCTCGCGAAACTCGCGCGAGAAGGTCCCGATCGCGGCATCGGAGACGCCGAGCGCCTTCAGGCCGGCCGCGGTCACCGCGACGTTGAGCGTCGTCAGCGGCTTGCCCGCGGTCCACGGCTCGGCCGTTGTCACGTGGTCGAGCAGGGTCGAGAACCACGCGCGCGCCTTCTCGGCCGAGCGCGGGAGCTTCACGAACGCGTAGGACGTGTGGTCGTAGTCGTTGCCATAGGCGCGCAGGATGTCGCCCTGAAGGTCGGCGAGATCGATCCTCGGGGAGCGAGCGGTCGCCATCTAGGTGCCTCCGAACTCGGCGAGGAACGCCTGTTGCAGCTCGGCGGCGTCCATGCCCTGGGTGCGCGTGGCGAAGGCGATCACCTGGTCGCGCTGCGCGAGCGCCGCCTTGACGTCGCGCACGGTCGCCTCGCCGTATGCCGCGTAGAAGAAGCCGCAGTCGATCTGGTTGTGCTTGAGGTATCGCTTCAGCGCGGCGCCCGACGCGCTCGCCGGACAGCCCACGCAATGGCCCCAGATCTCCGGCGCCTCGGGCGCGAGCTTCTCGCACAAATCGTCGAGGAAGCTGTCGAGGTCGCCGTCGTGGTTCGTCGTGAAGACGAGGTACTGGAGATCGAGGTGCTCCTCCTTTTGCCCCCACGACGGGTCGTTGTAGAAGTCCTCGATGATCACGAAGCGCGCCATGTGCACGCGCGGGAGCTTCGCGAGCGGGCTGCCGCTTGCGTGCATCGCCTCGAGGTAGTCACGCAGCGCGGCCTCTTCCCCGGGAACGATCGGGGTCATCGCCTGAAAGCCGTAGGCCTGGCCGTTGCGGTTGGGATCGCTCACAGGGCGCGCTGGGCGTCGGTGAGAAAGCGCTTCCAGGCCGCCTCGAAGGCCTCCGGGGACATGCCCTCGGCGCGGCGCTTGAGCGGCGCGAGCTTGCCCTCGACCTCGAGCGCGGCCTTCACCATCGTGATCGTGGACTCCGGATAGGCGCAGTAGTAATGGCTCGCCTCGGTCTCGTTGCGCTGGATGTACTCCTTGAACGGCGCCGTCGGCAGGGCTTTCGGGAAGCCGTACGAGCTGCCCCAGAACGCGGCCATCCCCGACGTGAGGATGTGGGAGAACGCATCGATGTACTCCTCCCAGCCGCCGTTGAAGTTGCTCTCGAAGTACATGTGCGGGTAGCGCAGCTTCTGCTTGCTCTGCGGCGGCCCGTTGTACGGGATCTTCTTGATGACCGACCAGCGGGCGAAGTGGATGAACGACAGCTGCACGAGCGTGACCGTGAGCTTCGGGACCCGCTTGGTGACGTTGAACAGGATCGGCAGGAACGGCTTGCCCCACCACTTGATCGTGCTGAAGACCGTGATCGCGATGGCCTGGCCGTGGATGTTGCCGCCGGCCGTGCCGGTCGCCGTGACGGGCCCATCGGCCTTCCCGGTTTGCTTCCCCATGGCGCGGCAGCATAAATAGCTGCGCGGGCGCGTGGGATCAAATTTCGTCCAGTTGCACCCTCATGGCCCTGGCCAGGATGCCGCCGAGCACGTGCTCGGCCTCGCCGAAACGCACCGTGATCGGGCCGTCGAACGGCTCGCGGCTGACGACGCGGCAGCGCTCGCCGAGCGCGATCCCGCGCTCGGCGAGGTAGCGCAGCATCTCGGGATCTGAGTCCGACACGCGCACGAAGCGCCCGCTCTGGCCGGTGGCGACGCTGTTCAGCGCCTCGGTCCGGCCCTCGTCGATGACGAGGTCGCGGCTGGGGATCGGGTCGCCGTGCGGGTCGTGCGTCGGGTTGCCGAGCTTGGCCGCGATGCGCGCCTCGAGCTCCTCGGACAGCACGTGCTCGAGCGCCTCGGCCTCCTCGTGGACGCGGTCCCACGGAACGTCGAGATGCTCGGCGAGGTACAGCTCCAGCAGCCGGTGGTGGCGCAGCATCTCAAGGGCGAGGCGCTCGCCGGCCACGGTGAGCCTGACGCCGTGGTAGGGCTCGTGGACCGCCAGCCCGCGCTCGGCGAGCTTCTTGATCATCGAGGACGCCGACGCCGGCGTCACGCCGCAGCGCTCGGCGAGGGCGTTCGTGCTGACCGACCCGTCCTCCGTGCGCTGCTGCAGCGAGTAGATCGACTTCGCGTAGTCCTCGATCGCGCTGCTGTGGTCGTGGTCGGTGGTGGCCATCAGACGGTCACCAAAAGCCCGGTGACGAACATGACCGCCAGCCCGGCAAGCAGCCCGCCGACGACGCGCGGCGACAACCCGCGCTCGTCCTTGCCGCGCAACGACGGTGCGAGCTGGACGATGACCTGAGCGATCGCGCCCGCTCCCGCGCCGAAGAGGAAGGCGGCGACCGACGTGTTGAACGCCGCGGCGCCGATCCACGCGCCGAGCACCGCGGGCGCCCCGGCGACGAGGCCGAGCGCGGCCAGACGCCCGAGCGATGGCCGGCCGTCCGCGATCGGCGCGACGATCGCCAGGCCCTCCGTCGTGTTGTGCAGCGCGAAGCCGACGACGAGAAACGCGCCGAGCGCGAGCGCACCGGTCGTGTAGGCCGTCCCGATGGCCAGGCCCTCGCCGAGGTTGTGCAAGCCGATGCCGACCGCGATGAGCATCGCGAGGCTCGCGCCGCTCGCGCCGGCGTCGGCGCTGCGCCGGCGCCGCTCCGCCAGCCACGAGCTGACGCCCGTCAGGGCGAGGAACGCGACGGCCGCGCCGATGAAGACGAGCGCCGCGCCGCCGAACGCCTGCGATCCCTCGCCGCCGAGCTCGAGGCCCTCGAGCGTCGCGTCGATCGCGAGGAACGCGAGCAGCCCGACGGTCAGGGCCATGACGATGCGCAGCCAGGACGGCGGGATGCGCCGGATCCACGGCAGCCACAGCATCCCCAGCGCGATCGGGATGACGCCGACGTAGATGCCCAGGAGCGCCATCAGGCCGAAGAACGAGATGTCGGCGTCCGGCGTCTGCACGGCGACGGGGATCTCGTGGACGATCGTCCCGCCGCTCGAGGTCAGCAACGCGATCTCGTAGGCCTCGCCCTCGATCCACGGCTGCTGGATGCGCAGCGTCTCCGAAGCGAGCCGGCCGACGGGCTCCTCGCCGCCTGCGAAGGCGACGAACGCGTCGTTGACCATGACCTGCGCGATGCTGACGGCGTCCGGCCCGTCGTTGCGCACGGTCAACGCGATGGTGCCGGGCTCGAGCTTCGTGCGCTCGACCGCGAGCGCCTCGGCGGGTGGTCCGCGCCGCTCCCCGAGCCCGGGGCCGTCCAGCGCCGAGAACGCGCCGATCGCGACGACGATGAGCAGCAGCGGGACGAGACCGAGCAGCCAGCCCGGAAGGCGGCGCGTCAGTCCGGCGTCAGCGGTGGGGTTGCCGGCCTCCATCACTGGACGACCTCGAAAAAGCCCGTCCAGCCGAGCTCCGTGAACTCCGACTGGTGGGCGTGGAACATGTACTTGCCGGTGCTCGGGAAGCGCATCTCGAGGATCCCTCGCTGGCCCTGGCAGAGCATCACCGTGTCGGTGAACTCGCTCGGCCGGTCGCCGGTGCCGGTGGGGAAGTAGTCGAAGAAGTTGCCGTGCAGGTGAAACGAGTTGATGAGGTCGTACTCGAGGACGTTGACGAGGTACACCCGGACCAGCGCGTTGCGCTTGACCCGGATCGGCTTGTCGGAGTAGGCGAAGCCGATCGTGTTCGCCGCGTACACCTCGTTGGCGCGATCGAAGTTCGTGTCGAAGCCGTTCATGACCATGACGATCTCGTCGGCCTTCGCGCGCGGCGTCTTGGGATCGATGATCAGCGTCCCGTACAGGCCCTTGCCCAGGTGCTCGGCCAGCGGGCGGACATGGCAGTGGTATAGCTGCAGTCCGGCGGGTGCCGCCTCGAACTCGTAGACCGTCTCGCCGCCCGGAGCGATCTCCTGGATGCCGTCCATGCTCGCCGGGTGGATGCCGTGGAAATGGATCGTGTGCGGGTGAGCGCCGCCGTTGACGAAGCGGATGCGCAGCTGGTCGCCCTCCGTCGCGCGCAGGGTCGGCCCGGGGATCCGCCCGTTGTACGCCCACGCCGTGAACTTCACGCCGGGCGCGAGCTCGATCTCCTTCTCCGATGCCGTCAGCGTCCATTCGCGCAGCGTGCGCCCGCCGGGCAGCTTGCTCGTCTTGCCGGCGTCGAAGTCGCGCAGGATCTCGTGGGGGTCGAAGCCGTTGGCGCGATGGTCGACGGACCCGCCGCGGAAGCCGGCGTGACCGCCGTTGTGACCCGCCGTCCCGCCCGCCTTGTGTGCGTCGTGCGTCTCGGCGTTCGCGGTCCCGTGCGAGTGCGGGATTACGCCGTGCAGGGCGGTCGCGCCGAGCCCGATTGCGGGCACCGCTCCGAGCAGCCGGCGTCGTGTCAGTGGCTTCACGACAAAAATTATGGCATGACTTAACTTTGGTTGTGCTGCACGCAAGTGTTCAGGCGACCAGCGGGATGGGTAGCGACCGGGCAACGGTCGGCGCCGCACGCGCCGCGTACCCCTGTCCGCTCTCTCTGAGGAGGAGACTCGTGCAACGATTTACCGGCGTGGCCAAGGCCGCGCTCGTCGCCGCTGGGGCGACCCTCGTGCTGGCGCCCACCGCCAGCGCGAAGAAGGATCCCAACCGCGTTTCGCAGGAGCTTCGCAGCGACCTCAAGGTCTCGAAGATCCGCAAGCACCAGCAGGCGCTGCAGGACATCGCAACGCTCAACGGCGGCAACCGCGCCGCCGGCACCCCGGGCTACGACATGTCGGTCAAATACGTCGTGCGCCAGCTCAAGAAGGCCGGCTACAAGCCGCAGATCCAGCCGTTCGCCTTCAAGGCGTTCGAGGTGCTCGCGCCCTCACAGCTCTCGCAGATCTCCCCGGATCCGACGACGTACACCGACCCCGAGCAGTTCTCGATCATGAGCTATTCCGGCTCGGGCGACGTCACCGGGACGATCCAGGGCGTGGACCTCACGTTGCCGCCCACCCCGGCGCCGAGTTCGACCTCCGGCTGCGAGGCGGCGGACTTCGCCGGCTTCACAGCGGGCAACATCGCGCTCATCCAGCGCGGCACGTGCACGTTCGGCGCCAAGGCCGAGAACGCGCAGGCTGCGGGTGCGAGCGCCGTCGTGATCATGAACGAGGGTCAGCCCGGACGCGACGGCCCGATCGCCGGCACGCTCGGCGAGGACACCACGGCCGTGATCCCCGTCGTCGGCACGAGCTTCGCCGTCGGCGAGGACCTTGCCAGCCCGGCAGGGACCACCGTGCGCGTCGTCACCTCGACGAAGATCACGCCGACCGAGGCGTCGAACGTCATCGCCGACCTGGCGCCGAAGAGCGCCAAGAAGGCGGGCAAGACCGTCCTGCTCGGCGCGCATCTCGATTCCGTGCCCGAAGGGCCCGGCATCAACGACAACGGCAGCGGCACGGCGACGGATCTCGAGATCGCGATCCAGATGGCCAAGAACAAGAAGCCGCGCAACCCCGTGCGCTTCGCGTTCTGGGGCGCTGAGGAGGCCGGTCTCGTCGGTTCGACCTACTACGTCTCGCAGCTCACCGAGGAGGAAGGCGCGAAGATCGGGCTCAACCTGAACTTCGACATGGTGGGCTCGCCGAACTTCGTGCGCTTCGTCTACGACGGCGACGGCGACGCGTTCGGCACCGCGGGCCCGGCCGGCTCGGACCACATCGAGCACACGTTCCTCGACTACTTCGCGTCGAAGGGACAGGCCACGGATCCGACGGCATTTGACGGCCGCTCGGACTACAAGCCGTTCATCGACGTCGGCATCCCCGCCGGTGGCCTGTTCTCGGGCGCCGAGGGCATCAAGACGGCCGAGCAGACGGCCCGCTACGGCGGAGTGACCGGCGAGGCATACGACCGCTGCTATCACCAGGCGTGCGACACGTTCTCCAACGTGAGCATCCGTGGGCTGCGGACGCTCTCGCAGGGCGCGGCGCATGCCACGGCCGTGTACGCGGCGGCGAAGGAGCTCTTCGGAGCCTCCTCCGCACAGCGCACGAAGGCCCGCAAGGCCGGGTCGAGCAAGGCCACGCAGTACCACGGCCACGCGCTGGCGCGCTAAGTGCTGCCCGCCGTAAGTTCCGTCGGGATCTCCGGGATGCGCGGCCGCGATCTGGCGGCCGGCGGTGACCCGCCTTCGTGCCGGCGGCACGGGGGCGGGCGCCGGCGGCCGTCAGGCGCGGATCGCGCGCCGGGAGAGACCACGGAAGTTCCGGCGGTCAGCGCTAAGTGAAGACCGCGGCGCCCGCAACTGCATCGACAAGGATGCGGGCGCGGGCTGCCGCAGGGTCGCGTGGCCGCAGGCGAGCGGTGGTGTCGAACGTTGCACGGATAGCGTGCAAGAATCGACATCGCTGTTCACCCGCGGCCAAGCTCCCTCGTCGTCTTCATCGATGCAGTTCGTGGGCCACGCGGTGACGACGGCCACGTAGTACTTCCGCAACACCTGCGCCCTACGCTGCGGCCATGGCCCATCTCTCGCTGGCCTCAGAGCGCGCCGCGAGCCATGATCAGCGCATGAGCGAGCAGCCGCGCGGGCGTGTCCTCGTCGTCGACGACGAACCGACGATCGCCGAGATCGTCTCGCGCTACCTCGAGCGCGCCCACTACGAGACGCGCGTGGCCGCCGACGGGCATGCCGCGCTCGCGCGTGCCTCCACGTGGCATCCGGACCTCGTCGTGCTCGATCTCATGCTGCCCGGCCTCGACGGCCTTGAGGTCATGCGCCTGCTGCGCGAGGGCGGCGGGCCGCGCGTGGCGGTGATCCTGCTGACCGCCAAGGGTGAGGAGACCGACCGCATCGACGGGCTGCGCCTGGGCGCCGACGACTACGTCGTCAAGCCCTTCTCCCCCGCCGAGCTCGTCGCGCGCGTCGACGCCGTCCTGCGCCGCAACGAGACCAGCGACGACACGCGCGAGCCGCCACTGCACTTCGACGGCCTCGAGATCGACCTCGCCGGCCGCCGCGTGCTCGTCGCCGGCGAGGAGGTGACGCTGACGCAGCGCGAGTTCGACCTGCTCGCGTTCCTCGCGCAGCACCCGGGTCAGGTCTTCACGCGCGACCAGCTCATGGAGCAGGTCTGGCGCTTCTCGTTCTACTCGGACACCTCGACGGTCACCGTCCACATCCGGCGCCTGCGCGCGA
Source organism: uncultured Actinomycetes bacterium (assembly GCA_963705315.1). GTDB lineage: Bacteria > Actinomycetota > Thermoleophilia > Solirubrobacterales > Solirubrobacteraceae > CADCVQ01. The sequence goes on along the minus strand of OY970068.1, from coordinate 1,961,492 downwards.
AGATCGAGCCCGAGCCCGCTCAGCCGCGGTTCATCGAGACCGTCTGGGGCGTCGGCTACCGCTTCCGGCCATGAGCCGCGCGACGCTCCTGCGCGGCGCCGCCCTCGCGATCGGCTGCGCGCTCGTCGTCTCGGCGGCGGTACTCGGCGCCTACGACGCCCACGGCGCGCTCGTCACGTTTGCGATCCTCGCGCCCGTCGGCCTGGCGACCGTCGCCGCGACGCGGCTCATGCTCATCCGGCGCGCGCGGCTCGGCGGCCTGCGCCGCCAGACCCTCGTCGTCGCCGCGCTGGCGTTCGCGCCGCTCGTCGTCGCGGTGGTGCTGTTCCTCGAGCTGATGTTCGTGTCCGAGCACGACGCCCTCATGACCGCGATCGCCGGCGTATACAGCGCCGTGCTGGGTCTGTGGGCCGTGCGGCTGCTCTCCGAGCGGATGATCGACGACGTCGACATGCTGCGCGGCGGGCTGGCGGCCGTCGGCCGCGGCCAGCGTGAGCTGACGCTGCGCACCGGCGGCCGCGACGAGCTCGCGCAGGTCGCCGCGGAGGTCGAAACGATGGTGGGGCGCCTCGCCGAGGCCGAGCAGCAGCGCGAGACGGCCGAGGCCGCGCGGCGCTCGCTCATCGCCGCGGTGTCGCATGACCTGCGCACGCCGGTCACGGCGCTGCGCCTGCTCGCCGAGGCCGTCGACGACGAGATCGGCGATCCCGAGATGCGGCGCGAGTACGTGCGCCGGCTCGGTGTCCACGTCCGCGCGCTGGGGGCGCTCATCGACGATCTCTTCGAGCTGACGCGGATCGAGGCCGGCGAGGTGACGTGGACGATGCGCCAGGTCGACATCGACGAGCTCGTCGAGGAGACCGTCGCGGCGATGCTGCCGGCCGCGCGTGCGGACGGCGTCGAGGTGCTCGCGGAGATCGATCCGGCGTTGGTGCCCGCGCACGCCAACCCCGAGCGCATCCAGCGTGTCCTGTTCAACCTCATCCAGAACGCGATCCGCCACACGCCCGCCGACGGCAGCGTGACCGTCCGCGCGGCGAGCGCCGGCGCCGGCGTGGAGATCGAGGTCGCCGACACCGGCGAGGGGATCGCCGCCGCCGACCGCGAGCGCGTATTCGAGCCGTTCGCGCAGGGCGCCGACCGCTCCTCGCGCACGGACGGCAGCGCGGGGCTGGGACTCGCGATCTCGCGCGCGATCGTGGAGGCGCACGGCGGGCACATCTGGATCGCGGACGAGGACGGCGAACCGGGCGCGCGCGTCCGCTTCACGCTGCCGCCGGCGGCACCGGAGCCGGTCGCCGCCTGAAAGCCGCAACGTGCGCGGAGCGAGGGGCGGTCAAACGGCCCCCGAACGGCCAAAAACCCCAATGCCGCCGGGGCACGCGCTACCGTACCCGCGGATTCGTACACGAAACCGGGAGCACTCATGACAAAGCAGGAGCTCGCACAGCAGGTGGCCTCCGATTCCGGCCTCAGTGCTGCTGATGCCAAGAAAGCCGTCGATGCCACCTTCGACGCGATCGCTGCCGAGCTGGGCAACGGCGGGGAAGTTGCCGTCGCCGGATTCGGGAAGTTCAGCGTCAGCGCGCGCTCGGCGCGTGAGGGCCGCAATCCGGCCACCGGCGAGACGATTCAGATCGCGGCCAGCAACGCCGCGAAGTTTTCCGCCGCATCGGCGCTGAAGAAGTCCCTCAACTAGTAGTTCGCCTCAGCAGGTAGGTCGCGCCCGCGAGGACGGCGCGGCCGGCGCGGTAGTTCTTTCTTCAGGTCTGGCTACCGCGCCCGTTCTCAACGCAGTTCCTTGCGGGTCACGAGCTTCAGGCCCGACCAGGTCTCGTCGATCGAGCAGACCTTGACGTCGACGAGCCCGCGCGGCAGCGCGACGTCACGGACGACGTCCTCGGTCATGTCCGTCGTGACCTTCGACGCGCGCTTGGGCCACGCGATCCACAGCATCCCCGCGGGCTGCAGCTTGCCCTGGAGGCCCGGCAGCCGCCGCTCGAGCTCGCGGCGCTCGCCGACGAACAGGACGACGAGATCGAGGCCGGCGGCCGGCCGCGCGAGCACCCGCACGCCGTCGGGTAGATCCCCGAGCAGCGCCGGAAAGGCGTCGGGCGCGGCGGCGAAGTGCACCCGCATGGCCGCCTTGAAGCCGAGCTTGCGCACGAGCGGCGTGCCCGAGTAGCCGCTGCCGGCGCTCACCACGCCTCCGCAGCCAACGCCGCGATGACCTTCGACAGCCGCCCGCCCTGCCACGCCAGCGGCGACGCGCCCTCGTCCTCGACCACGAGGCGCCCCGCTGGCAGCAGCTCGGCATAGGCCTCACCGAGCGCGAGCGGGTGGCCGGGGTCGGCCTCGTCGCGGCTGGCCACGACGACAGCCGGGCACTCGATCTGCTCGAGCGCGTGCAGGTCTTCGAAGGGCCGTGAGCGCGGAACGATGCGCAGGGCGTCGGCGACGGCGGCGAGGTGCTCGTGGCGGGCGAGGCGCTGGCGCATGACCGTCGCGACCGTGTCGCGCCAGCCCGCGGGGAGGCGCTCGAGCTGCGAGGCCGCGACGAACCCCTCGATCCCGTCGCGGCGCAGTGCGTCTGACAACGCGTCCCAGCGCGCCAGGCGTGCCGCGTCGTCGATCTGCACCGGGTCGTAGCCGGGCGTCACGATGACCGCGCCGGCGACGCGCTCGGGGACGTCGAGCGCGAGGCGCAGGATCGTGTGCGCGCCCATCGAGGCGCCGGCGAACACGGCGCGGTCGAGGCCGAGCGCGTCGAGCAGCGCCACGAGGTCGGCGGCCTGCTGCTCGTAGCCGTATGCGCCGGGCGCGGGCGCGGGCGACGACGCGCCGTGGCCGCGCGCATCGAACGCCACGACGCGATGCCCGCTGCGCTGCAGCGACCGCGAGCCCATGACGACGTAGCGCCGCGATGCCGTCAGGCCGTGCAGCAGGACGACGGGCACGCCCGCCCCGTCGTCGGTGAACGCCAGGCCCACGCCGTCCGCGTCGATGGTCCGCTCGGACACCTGGCCTACCCTATGAGCCGTGACCGTCATCGACGTAGGCGAAGAGGACTTCCAGACCGAGGTCATCGAGCGCTCGGCGAGCGTACCCGTGGTCGTCGACTTCTGGGCCGAGTGGTGTGCCCCGTGCCGGCAGCTCGGGCCGGCGCTCGAGAAGGCCGCCGCGCAGCGCGAGGGCAAGGTCGTGCTGGCGAAGGTCGACACCGACGCCAACCCCGACATCTCCCAGCAGTTCGGCGTGCAGGGCATCCCGGCCGTGAAGGCGTTCATCGAGGGCGAGGTCGTGGCCGAGTTCGTCGGGGCCCAGGCGCCCGCCCAGGTCGAGGAGTTCTTCGACGCGCTCGTGCCGTCCGTGTCCCAGCAGCTTTTGGAGGCCGGCGACGAGGAGTCGCTGCGCAAGGCCGTCGCGCTTGACGCCAAGAACGTCGACGCCGCGTTCGCGCTCGCCCAGCTGCTGTACCGCAACGGCGACAGCGCGGGCGCGCTCGCGCTCGTGGCCAACGCGCCGGGGAACTTCCGTGCCGACGGCCTCGCCGCCCGCATCGAGCTCGAGGAGCGCGACGACCCCGCGGTCGAGGCTGCATTTGCGACGCTCGACGACGGCGAGCTTGAAGCAGGGCTCGATCAGCTCGTGCGGGCGATGGAGTCCGGCAGCGACAAGGACCGCATCCGCCGCGTCATCGTCGCGATCCTCGACGAGCTCGGCGTCGAGCATCCGCTGGCGCGCGACACGCGCCGGCGCATGGCCGCGGCGCTGTACTGACCTTCACGGCTGGCGGCGGCGCGGACGCTCGGGCCGGCGCGCCACGAGCCCCGCGGGCGAGAACCGGGCGACGAGCCGGTCCACTGTGGGCCGACCGCGCCCGAGCAGCTGGGCTGCGCGCCCGGATCGGGACCTGCCATCTCGATTGCCGTCGGGTCGGCGCGAGCCGTCCATCGCTCGGATCCTCAGCGGTACTGCGCGCCCTCACTCAACCTGCCGGTCAAGCCGTTTCGCGTAGACATTGCGACCGTATCGCCGGGGGTGCGGCGACGCGACCGTGCATGCACTCTATGCGGTCAGCTGGCTGAGCCGGCGGTGGCGTGCTCGCGGATAAGCCCCGCGGAGCGCTCGGGCTCCTCGACGAAGAACAGATGACCGACGCCCTCCAGCAGCTCGAGCCGTGCGCCGGGCACGAGCGATGCGATGAGCTCGCCGTTGATCGCCTCGAGCATCCGGTCGGCGGTGCCGTGGATGACGAGCGTCGGCAGCTGTAGTCCGCGCAGGCGGGCGTAGGCGTCGTGGCCGTTGATGGCCGCGTACTGCGACATCAGCACGGTAATGTCCGCGGGGTGCCGGCGCGCAACGGCCTCGAACTGCGCGTAATTGGCCGGGTCTGCCGCGAACTGCGCTGACACGACGATCTCATAGCCCGTGCGCAGCATCCGCTCCCTGTCGCCGGACAGCACCGCGGCGGTGATCTCCTGCACGACCTCCGTCGCCGTCGCCTTGGCCTGCGTGCCGCCCGGCGTCGTGCCGCCGAGCGTCAGCGTCCGGACGCGGTCCGGCGCACGGACCGCAAGCTCCTGGGCGACCATCCCGCCCATCGAGATGCCAAGGACGTGCGCGCGCTCGACGTCAAGTCCGTCGAGCAGCCCGAGCGTGTCGCCGGCGAGGTCGGCGATCGTGTAGTCGTCGTTGGACGACGAGCTCTGGCCGGCGCCGCGATTGTCGAAGAGGACGAGCTCGAAATCGCGCTCGAGCTCGCAGAGAAACGGCTCGCCCCAGTGCGCGCTGTGGCCACCGAGGCCCTGGATGAGCACCAGCGGCTCACCGCTGCCGCGGCGCTCGTAGTACAGCTCGCTTCCGGCGACGGGCAGCTTCGGCACGCCGGGAAGGTTAGGAGAACCGCACATGCGGCATCTACGGTCACGCGGACGCGAATCGCATCGAGGAGTCAGGACGGGTTCGCGCAGCGGGGCTGGCGCGGTCGTGTCGACTCAAGAGCGGACATCGCCCTGACGCGACACGACCGGGCCGGAACATCGAGATGGCTCAAGACCACGTATATCGGGGTTTTCAACCATCTCGATCACTCAGCCCCCCCCCCCCCGCTCGCCAGGCCGCTCGCCCCGACGTTCTCTTATCGATGCTGTTCGCGTCGGCGCGACCGTCGATGCAGCGCGCCGACCCCGGCCGATGCAGCGGACCGGCTACGCACCACCATCCGCTAGAACGGCAGCGCGAGCTGGTCGGTGGTTGGCGCGTTCGCCGCGCCGTGCTCGAAGGACGCCAGGCGCACGCCGAGCAGCCGCACGGGGCGCTGCGGGGCGTACTCGCGCAGCAGCTCGACCGCCACGCCGCGGACGGTCTGAGCGTCGTTCGTCGCCGCGCCGATCGTGCGCGCCCGCGTGACGGTCGTGAAGTCGTCGAGGCGGACCTTGATGGCGATCGTCCGCCCGCGGCGCTCCTGCGCGGCCAGCCGCTCGCAGAGCTCGCCGGCGAGCGCCCCGAGACGCGCCTCGAGCTGCGTCGCGTCCGCGATGTCCGTATCGAACGTCGTCTCGCGCGACTCGGAGACGGCCACGCGCACCGGCGTGAGTACCGCCGAGCCCTCGAAGTTCGCGCGCCGGCGCAGGTCCGGGCCGTGGTTGGAGCCGAACTCCGCGACGAGCTGCTCCTCCGGAGCCCGGGCGAGCGCGCCGAGCGTCGTGATCCCCAGGCGCTCCAATCGCGCGACCGTCTTCGGCCCGATGCCGGGGACCAGCCCGGGCGGCGACGGCGCGAAGCGCGCGCACGCCTCCTCGCGCGTCAGGCAGACGAACCCGCGCGGTTTCTCCGCATCCGAGGCGACCTTCGCGACGAGCCGGTTTGGCCCGATCCCCACCGAGCACTCCAGGCCGGTCGCCGCGCGGACGTCGGCAACGAGGCGCCGCATGGCCGCCCGCGGCGCGACGAGGCCGCCGAGATCGAGGTACGCCTCGTCCAGGCCGACGACCTCGACGCGGTGCACGCAGTCGCGGACGACCTGCATGACCGTCGCGGATGCCTCGCGGTAGGCGGCGAAGTCCGGCGCGATCAGGACCGCGTCGGGGCAGAGCCTGCGCGCCCGCGCCGTCGGCATCGCCGATCCGATGCCGAACTCGCGCGCCTCGTAGGACGCGGTCGTGACGACGGCACGCGGCCCCGAGCCCGAGACGATGACCGGCCGGCCGCGCAATTCGGGCCGCCGCAGGAGCTCGACGCTCGCGTAGAAGGCGTCGATGTCGAGGTGTGCGATCGCAGGCACGGGCCACTACACGATGACTGGCGCATCGGAAGTCACCCGGCGCGAATGTATCGACGTAGAGTTGGGGTAGGCACGGATCTTGTTGCTGGATGAGAGGAGAGCTCATGAGCACCGTTGCACTGCAGGTGTCCGTCAACGGAGAGTCTCGCTCGGCGGAGGTGCAACCGCGCTTGTTGCTCGTGCACTTCCTGCGTGACCACCTCGGATTGACCGGCACGAACATCGGCTGCGACACGTCCAACTGCGGCGCGTGCACCTGCCACGTCGACGGCGAATCCGTCAAGAGCTGCACCGTCCTCGCGGTCCAGGTCGACGGCTCCGAGGTGACGACGATCGAGGGCATGGGCGACGTCGACGGCGGCCTGCATCCGCTCCAGGAGGCCTTCTCAGCCTGCCACGGCCTGCAGTGCGGCTACTGCACGCCGGGCATGATCATGGCCGCGGCCGACCTGCTCGCCCGCCACGAAGGCGAGCCGATCACCGAGGCGCAGGTGCGCAAGGGCCTGGAGGGCAACCTGTGCCGCTGCACGGGCTACCAGAACATCGTCAAGGCCGTGCTGGCCGCCGACGAGGCCGGACGGGCGGTGCCCGCATGACATCGAATCATTGCTCGTCCACCGATGCTGTTGAGTCGCAAGGGAGCTGCTCGCGATGAGCACGATCGAAGAATCACCCGCCAAGTGGGTCGGCCAGTCACTGCGCCGCAAGGAGGACCCGCCGCTCATCACCGGCAACGCGCAGTACGTCGACGACATCACGCTGCCGGGGATGTTGTGGGCCGCGGTCGTCCGCTCGCCCGAGGCGCACGCGAAGATCATCTCGATCGACACGTCCGCGGCGCTCGCGCATGACGGTGTCCAGGGCGTCTACACCGGCGAGGACATGAGCGACCTGCTGGCGCCGCTGCCGATGGCGTGGGCACCGCCCGGCGTCGAGGTCAAGGCGCCCGAGCGCTGGCCGCTCGCGCGCGGCGCGGTCAACCACGTCGGCGACGCGGTCGCGCTCGTCATCGGCGATGACCGCTACGGCGTCGTCGACGCCGCGGGCAAGGTCCGCGTGCAGTACGAGTCGCTGCCGGTCGTCGTCGACGTCGAGGAGGCACTGAAGGACGAGGTGCTCGTCCACGAGTCGCTGGGCACGAACAAGACGCACGAGTGGTCGATGGGCGGCGGCGACGTCGAGCAGGCACTCGCCGACGCCGACGTCGTCGTCGAGCGGCGGATCGTCAACCACCGCACCGCCGGCGCGTCGATCGAGCCGTGCGGCGTCATCGCCGACTACCGCGCCGGCGGGCTGACCGTCTGGTCCTCGACGCAGGTGCCGCACCTCGTGCGGCTCTTCTTCGCCGTGCAGATGGGTATCAGCGAGGACAAGGTGCGCGTCATCGCGCCCGACGTCGGCGGCGGCTTCGGCACGAAGCTCCAGGTCCGCGCCGAGGAGACGCTGTGCGCCTGGGCATCCAAGCAGCTGCGCCGCCCGGTGAAGTGGATCGAGACGCGCTCGGAGAACATGGCCACGACGCACCACGGCCGCGACCAGGTCGACTACGTGCGGATGGGCGCGACGTCGGACGGCGTCATCACCGGCCTGCATATGAAGATCATCGCCGACCTCGGCGCCTACTACGGGCTGCTGACGCCGATGATCCCGGAGCTCGGCGCCTTCGTGATGACCGGGTGCTACAAGATCCCGGCGATCAAGACCGACATCGTCGGGGTGCTGACGAACAAGTACATGACCGACGCGATCCGCGGTGCCGGGCGCCCGGAGATGACGCACATGATCGAGGTGATGATCGACCAGCTCGCGCAGGAGCTCGACATGGATCCCGTCGAGGTCCGGCGCAAGAACTTCATCCCCGCAGGCGAGTTCCCCTACGACACGCCGTACGGGGTCACGTACGACTCGGGCAACTACGAGGCGGCACTCGACCGGGCGCTGGAGATCATCGACATGGAGGCCTTCCGCGCCGAGCAGGCCGACCTGCGTTCGCAGGGCATCCTGCGGGGCATCGGGTTCTCCACGTACACGGAGATCTGCGGGCTCGCGCCGTCGCGCGCGGTCGGCCCGTCGGGCTTCGGCCTGGGGATCGGGCTGTATGAGTCCGCGCTCGTGCGCGTGCACCCGACGGGCTCGGTGACGGTCTACACCGGCGCGTCGCCGCACGGCCAGGGCCACGAGACCGGGTTCGCGCAGATCGTCGCCGACCGGCTCGGCGTCGATCCGCAGGTCGTCGAGGTGATGCATGGCGACACGGCGACGGGCCCGATGGGCCTGGGCACGTATGGCTCGCGCTCGCTGGCGATCGGGGGCGTGGCATGCGCGCACGCCGCCGACAAGATCGCCGAGAAATGCCGCCTCATCGTCGCCCACAACCTCGAGGCCGACGTGTCGGACATCGAGGTCGGCAGCGGGACGTTCGCGCTGCGCGGCGATCCCGACAAGAGCATGACGCTCGCGGAGGTGGCGGGCTGTGCCTACATCGACGCGACGAACATGCCCGACGGCATGGAGATGGGGCTCGAGCAGACGCTCATCTACGACCCGTCGAACTTCGTCTTCCCCTTCGGCACGCACGTGTGCGTCGTCGACGTGGACGCCGAGACGGGCAAGGTCAGCGTCGTGCGCTGGGTCGCGGTCGACGACTGCGGGCCGGCGATCAACCCGATGCTCATCGACGGGCAGGTGCACGGCGGCGTCGCACACGGCATCGGGCAGGCGCTGTACGAGCAGATCGTCTACGACGCGCAGGGGCAGCTCGTGACCGGCACGTTCGTCGACTACGCGCTGCCGACGGCCGAGGAGCTGCCGAACTTCGAGACCGATCGCACGGTGACGCCGTCGCCGTCGAACTCGCTCGGGGTCAAGGGCATCGGCGAGGCGGGCACGATCGCCGCCACGCCGGCGATCGTCAACGCCGTCATCGACGCGCTGCGCCACGAGGGCATCACGTACATCGACATGCCGCTCACGCCGCTGCGCGTGTGGCAGGCGATCCAGGAGGCACGCGGCGAAGGCGGCGGGCCGCGGGACTCCGAACAGGGCGTCGAGCTGCCCGAGCAGGGCGAGGGCTCAGCGGGCTCCGGCCCGACGAAGCCGGAAGGAGACACACCGTGATTCCCGCCGGGTTTGACTACGCGGTCGCCGAGTCGGTCGACGACGCGATCACATTGCTCGCCGACGGCGGCGAGGACGCCAAGGCGCTGGCCGGAGGCCATTCGCTGCTGCCGATGATGAAGCTGCGCTTCGCCGCGCCGTCGCTGCTCGTCGATCTGCGCAAGCTCGACGAGCTGCGCGGCGTGCAGCCGGGCGACGATTCGTTCCGGATCGGCGCGATGACACGGCACGCCGAGCTGCAGGGCCGTGAGGACCTCGGCTTGCTCGGCCTGGCCGGGGGCCAGATCGCCGATCAGCAGGTGCGAAATCGCGGCACGATCGGCGGCTCACTCGCGCACGGCGATGCGGCGGCGGACCTGCCGGCGATCCTGCTGGCGATGGGTGGCTCCGTGGTCGTGCGCGGGTCGGGCGGCGAGCGCGAGATCGCCGCGGAGGACCTCTTCGAGGGCTACCTCACGACGGCGATTGCCTCCGGCGAGGTGATGACGGAGGTCAAGGTCCCGGCGCTCATCGGCTACGGCCACGGCTACGAGAAGTTCAACCGCCGCTCGGAGGACTGGGCGATGGTCGGCGTCAGCGCGCTGGTGAAGGCGACCGATGGCGTGTGCGAGGACGTGCGCATCGGGCTGACGCACATGGCGTCGGTACCCCTGCGGGCGACCGCGGCCGAGGACGCGCTGCGCGGGCAGCCGCTGGACGCCGAGCACATCGCCGCGGCGGCGCAGGAGGCGGCAGAGGGCGCAGAGCCGCTCGGCGACCTCAACGCCACGCCCGACTACAAGCGCCACCTGGCGCGCGTGCTGTGCGGGCGCGCGCTGAGCACGGCGGCGGGTCTCTGACACGCGCGTCGCGATAGCCACATGCGCGGAGCTGCCCGACGCGGACGCCGAGGCCGCGCTGCTGCTCGACGCGCTGCACCAGCGCGGCGTCGAGGCTTCGACCGCGGTCTGGACCGAGCGGCCTGACGGCGGCTGGGCCGTGTTTGAAGCCGTCGTCGTGCGCGCGACGTGGGACTACACCGCACAACCGGACGCGTTCGTGCGCTGGGCGCGCGCGGTCGGCCCGCGCCTGCACAACGCGCCGGACATCGTCGAATGGAACGTCGACAAGTGCTACCTGTTTGACCTGCACCGAGCCGGCCTGCCGGTCGTGGCGGGCGACCTCGTCGCGCCCGGCGAGGCGTTTGCGCCGCCGCCCGGCAGGTTCGTCGTCAAGCCGACGGTGTCCGCGGGCGCGCGCGACACCGCCGTCTACGACGACGACCGGCACGACGCCGCGCGAACCCACGTCGCGCAGCTGCACGCGGCGGGCCGAGCGGTGCTCGTGCAGCCCTACCTCGAGCGCGTGCAATCCGAGGCCGAGTCGGCGGTCGTCTTCATCGATGGTGAGCTGTCGCACTGCATGCGCAAGGAGCCGCTGCTGCACCTCGACCAGGAGCGGGTCGCCGGCTTGTACCGCCAGGAGACGATGAGCCGGCGCGCGGCGGATCCCGACGTCGTCGCCGTCGCGCGGCGCACGCTGGAGTACGTCGCCGAGCGGTTCGGGCCGACGCTGTACGCCCGCGTCGACGTGCTGCGCGACGACGCGGGCATCCCGGCCGTGCTCGAGCTCGAGGTCATCGAGCCGTCGCTCTTTCTCGACTTCGCGCCCGGCTCGGCAGGCGCGCTCGCCGGCGCGATCGTGCGCCGCCTCGGGTCCTAGTGCCGGGAGGGAACGCGCCCAGCGGTTGTCATCCCGGGTCGCGGTGAAAGAATCGACCGCAATGGCCACCAACGGCACACGCCTCTCGGCGCTCGACGCCTCGTTCCTGCACCTCGAGAAGTCCGGCGTGCGCATGCACGTCGCGTCCGTGACGATCTTCGAGGGCCCGACGCCGCCCTACGACGAACTGCGCGACCACGTCGAGTCGCGGCTGCATCTCGTGCCGCGGTTTCGCCAGCGCCTGGCGCTCGTCCCGCTCGAGCAGGGCCGTCCGGTCTGGGTCGACGATCCGCATTTCAACCTGCGCTACCACCTGCGCCACGCCGGGCTGCCGACACCCGGCAGCGACGAGCAGCTGGCGAACCTTGCCGGGCGCCTCTTCGCGCAGAGCCTGGACCGCACGAAGCCGCTGTGGGAGATCTGGCTCGTCACGGGCCTCGCCGGCGACCGCTTCGCGCTCATCGCCAAGAGCCATCACGCGCTCGTCGACGGGATCTCCGCGGTGGACATCACGACCGTGCTCTTCGACACCGAGCCCGACGCGCCCCGCGACAAGGCCCCGCGGCGCCCGTGGACGGCGCGGCCGCTGCCGTCCAAGGCGCAGCTGCTCTCCGACGCGCTGCTCGAGCGCGCGACGCGACCGGGCGAGCTCGCACGCAGCGCCCGCTCGCTCGTGCGCGGCCCGCGGCACTTCATCCGCGACGCCCGCGACGGCTTGGAGGCGATGGGCGCGCTCGCGTTCGCCGGCCTGAGCCCGGCGCCGCCGACGCCGCTGAACGTCAAGGTCGGCCCGCACCGCCGCTACACCTGGGTCGACGCCGAGCTCGCCGAGCTACAGGCGATCAAGGACGCGCTCGGCGGCACGGTCAACGACGCGGTCCTCGCGTCCGTCGCCGGGGCGCTGGGACGCTTCTTGCGCAACCGCGGCGAGGACACGAGCGAGCTGGTGCTCAGGGCGCTCATGCCCGTGTCGGTCCGCGCGAACTCCGACCAGGGCGCGCTCGGCAATCGAGTGGCCCCGAGCTGGGTCTCGCTGCCGCTCGGAATCGAGGACCCGGCGGCCCAGTACACGGCGATCCGCGACGAGACCGCCGAGCGGTGGGAGAACGGCAATCACGCCGTCGCGGCGCGCACGCTCACCGAGCTCGCGGACTTCGCCCCGCCGACGATCATGAGCCAGGCCGCGCGGATGCAGCAGGGTCAGCGGTCGTTCAACCTCGTCGTCACGAACATCCCCGGCCCGCAGTTCCCGCTCTACCTCCTGGGACGGCGGCTGCTGGTGATCTATCCGGTCGTCCCGATCATCAAGAACCACGCGCTGGGGATCGCGGTGCTGAGCTACGACGGCGGGCTCGGGTTCGGCCTGCTCGCCGACTACGACGCGCTGACCGATCTCGACGACGTCGCCACCGCACTGCGCGATTCGATCGATGCCCTCGTGGCGAGCGCGAGCTCGTACAAGCGGCGCGCGCGCCGGCGCCGCAAGGTTCAGGAGATCTCGGGCGCGCCGGCGGGCATCGATTGAACCGCGCACGTCCCGTCATCGCGTTGCTCGGCATCCTGGTGCTCGGCGGGGCCGGCATCTTCGGCGCCATCGCGTACTTCAACGCCCGCGACGACGCGACGGTCTCGGCGTCCGCTGGGCCCGGGCGGGAGCGGGCCGCAGGAGAGCCGCCCGTGGTCCAGGCCGGCAACGTGCTGATCCTGTACTCCGATCCCGAGCTCGCCGGTCGGCTGCGCGCGCTGCAGCGTGAGCTCGCCGGCTCCGATGCATCGCTCGCGGCGGCCGGCCAGGCCGTGCTCGTCCGGCGCGATGCCGGCCTGCCCGCACCGGTCCGGGCGCTGAGTGCCAGCCACCGGCTCGACAGCTCGCGCGCGGAGTTCCCGGCATTGCGCGACTTCGTCGAGTACTGGCTGGGCAGAGACAGCGGGTGACCGGCGCGCTGCGCATCGCGCTGTCGCAGTTCAACGCGATGGTCGGCGACATCGCCGGCAACGCGGACCGGATCGCCGCCGACATCGTTCGCGCGCGCGATGCCGGGGCGCAGCTCGTGTGCTTCCCCGAGCTCGCCGTCACCGGCTATCCACCGGAGGACCTGCTGCTCAAGGAGCACTTCCTCGCCGACGCCCGCGAGGCCGTCGAGCAGATCGCCGCGGACGTCGACGGGATCGTCGCCGTGGTGGGCTATCCCGAGCGCTCCGAGGACGTCTACAACGCCGCGGCCGTGCTCGCCGGCGGCGCGCTCCAGGCGACGTATCGCAAGATGCACCTGCCCAACTACGGCGTCTTCGACGAGCTGCGCTACTTCCAGTCCGGTCCCGGCGGCGCGGCGATCGAGATCGACGGCGTGAAGGTCGGGCTGACGATCTGCGAGGACATCTGGCAGCCGGGGCCGCCGCTGTCGGATGAGGCGCTCGCGGGCGCGCGGCTGATCGTCAACCTGTCGGCGTCGCCCTACCACGCGGGCAAGGGCACCGACCGCGAGCAGATGATCGCCCAGCGGGCGAAGGACAACCTCGCCGTCGTCGCGTTCTGCGGGCTCGTCGGCGGACAAGACGAGCTCGTCTTCGACGGCCACTGCCTCGTCGTCGATCACGAGGGAACGGTGATCGCGCGCGCGCCGCAATTTCGGGAGGCGCTGCTCGTCGTCGACGTCGACACGAGCGCCGCCGGCGCCGCCCGGCTGCGCGACACGCGCCAGCGCCCGGCGGCGCGCGAGGCCGAGGCCAGCGTCGTCTCGCTCGGGGCGTTCACGGTGCGCGACGCCGCGCCGCACGCCCCGCTCGAGATCCCCGAGCCCGCACCGCTGCTCGACACGACCGAGGAGATCTACGCCGCGCTCCTGCTCGGCACGCGCGACTACGCCCGCAAGAACGGCTTTGAGCACGTCGTGCTCGGACTCAGCGGCGGCATCGACTCGACGCTCGTGGCGCTCATCGCCGTCGACGCGCTCGGGCCCGAATGCGTCACGTGCGTGACGATGCCCTCGCAGTTCTCGTCGGCGGGCACGCGCGGCGACGCCGGCACGCTCGCGCAGAACCTCGGCGTCGAGCTGCTCGAGCGGCCGATCTCATCGCTGATGGAGCAGTACGACGCCGCGCTGGCCGAGGTCTTCGCCGGCCGCGAGCCCGACATCACCGAGGAGAACCTCCAGGCGCGCATCCGCGGCAATCTCCTGATGGCGCTGTCGAACAAGTTCGGCTGGCTCGTGCTGACGACCGGCAACAAGTCGGAGATGTCGGTCGGCTACTCGACGCTCTACGGCGACAGCGCCGGCGGCTTCGCGGTCATCAAGGACGTCCCCAAGCTGCTCGTCTACCGCCTCGCGCGGTGGCGCGACGCGCAGGCCGACGGCGAGCTCGTGCCGCCCGAGCTCTTCACGCGCCCCCCGTCGGCCGAGCTGCGCGCCGGCCAGCGCGACGACGACTCGCTTCCCCCCTACGAGATCCTCGACGTCATCCTCGAGGGCTACATCGAGCACGACCTCGGCCGCGAGCAGCTCATCGCGCGCGGCCTGAAGGCCCAGGACGTCGACCGCGTCATCCGCCTCGTCGACCTCGCCGAGTACAAGCGCCGCCAGCAGCCGCCCGGCATCAAGATCACGACCCGCGCGTTCGGCCGCGACCGGCGGATGCCGATCACGAGCCGCTACCGGGGCTGACCGCGTGGTGCACGAACGGCATCGGTAAAGGAACGCCGGAGGGGCCATGCGGCGGGTCGCGAGGCGCCCGGCCAGCCATCGTGGCGTCTCGTGCTCGATATCCGAGCACTACACGACATAACCATCGGAATCGGGCGCGTGGTTCGCTCCCTCCTCGTTTATCGATGCTGTTTCGTCAACCGCCCGGCCTCGACCCGCCCGGCATCGGCCGCACCGCGATCGTCATCCGCGACAGCGCGCAGAGCTCGCCGGCGTCGTCGCTGATCTCGACGTCCCAGATCCACGTCGTGCGGCCGCGGTGGCGGCGCGTGGCAACGCCGTGGATCGTGCCGTCGACGATCGGACGCAGGAACGAGGTCTGGTTGGACAGGCCCATCGCCGCGTTGCCCTCGGGCACGACGCCCACCGCGGTGCCGATGGACGCGAGCGTCTCGGCGATCGCCGTGAACACCCCGCCGTGCACGAGACCGAACGGCTGGCGCAGCTTGTCGTCGACCGGAACCCGGCAGCTGACCGACTCGTCGCTGTAGTCGAGGATCTCGAGGCCGATCAGGGCATCGAAGCCCCTGTAGTCGCGGAAGAGCGCCTCGTGATCCATGCGCCAGGGACCCTAGCGACCTCCCTCGTCGGCGATGGTCGCTAGGGTGCGACCCGATGCCGTCCCTCGAGAGCCTCGATGACGGCCAGCGCGCCCTTCTGCAGCTGCTGCTGAAGCAGGGCAAGTCCTACGACGACCTGGCCGGACTTCTCAAGACCGATCCCACCGGCGTGCGCAAGCGCGCGCATGACGCCGTGGCGTCCCTCGGCCCGGTCACCGCCGGGATCAGCCGCGAGCGGCGTACCGAGGTCGCCGACTACCTGCTCGGCCAGCAGACGGCGTCCCAGCGCGCCGCGACGCGCGAGTTCCTCGAGGGCTCCGCCGCCGGGCGCACGTGGGCACGCGCCGCCGCCGGCGCGCTGCGGCCGATGGCGCCCGATGGGCTGCCCGACGTGCCCGCGGAGCCCGAGGAGGTCGAGGAGGCCTTCGACGCGCTCGATCGTCGCACGGCGCGTCAGGAAGAGGTCAAGCGCAGCAGCCGCACCGGCGGGCTGCTGCTGTTCGCCGCGCTCGGGCTCATCCTCGCGATCGGCCTGCTGTGGGCGCTAGGCGCGTTTGACTCCGACGACAAGCCCAAGACGACCGCCAACACGGCGACCACCGCGACGACCGAAGCTGCGCTGGATTACGAGCCGCTGCAGCTGGCGGTCCTGAAGCCCACGGCCAAGGGTTCGAAGGCACAGGCGGTCGCGGCCATCGCCCGCAAGGTCAACACCAACGATCTCAGCCTTGCGATCAAGGGGGCGGACGTTCCCGCCAGCCCGACAAGCGGCTGGGCCTACGCCGTCTGGCTGTACTCCTCCCCGTCCGACGCGCAACTGATCGGCTTCCCCTCGCTTGTGCGCAAGGACCGGCTGCTCGAATCCGCGTTTCAGATCCCGAAGGAGACGCCGAACTTCAAGGAAGTTCTGCTGACGCGCGAGACGCAGGAGAAGCCCACGCGTCCGGGAGAGATCGTCATGCGCGGCCCCGTGCAGCTCGTGCCGCCGGAGGCGCGCAGCGGCGCGGACGGCACGACGACGCCGCCGCCCGCCCAGACGCAGACCACGCCGTAGCGCCGGCGCCGCTCAGCGCCCGAGCAGCGCCGCGAGGCCGCTCAGCGCCTCGTCGAGCTGGCGTGCCGACGCGCGGTTGACCAGGAACGCCCCGAAGCGCGCGATCCCGCGCAGGCGCTGGTCGCGCGATACGACGACGCGCGTCCGCTCGCCGTCGGGCTCAAGTCGCACCTCGGTCTCCGAAACCGCGAGGATCCGCTCCCACGGGCTCCCGGCGAGCTCCTGCGCCCAGCCGTGCACGGCCGGCGGCGCCCAGTCGACCGTGCGAAAGTCCGCCCGCACGGCCGCACCCTTGTTCGTCGTGAGCACCTGCGTGAAGCCGTCCTCCGCCACGCCCTCGACGCGCTTGACGCGCGGCCACCAGCGCGCCAGGTGGTGCGGGTCGCCGACGATCGCCCAAACCTCCTCGGGCGTCGCCGCCAGCGTGCGCGAGCGGCGGATGACCGGCACGAACGGCTACTCCTCTTCGTAGCGGATGAGCGCGTGCACGTCGTGCGGCGCGAGGCGCTCACGTCCGCCGAGGAACGCCAGCTCGATGACGAACGCGCAGCCGACGACCTCGCCGCCGAGCGTGTTGACGAGCTTGCACAGCGCGCTCGCCGTCCCGCCGGTCGCCAGGAGGTCGTCGTGGACGAGCACGCGCGCGCCCGGCGCGATCGCGTCGGCGTGCAGCTCCAGCGCGTCAGTCCCGTACTCCAGCGCGTAGTCGGCGCTCACGGTGTCGTGGGGCAGCATGCCCGGCTTGCGCGCGAGCACGAAGCCGGTGCCCAGCTCGCGAGCCACCGCCGGCCCGAAGAGAAAGCCACGCGCCTCGGGACCGATGATCACATCGGGCGCAAGCGCCCGCGACGCCGCGACGAGCGCCCGCACGGTCGCGTCGAGGCCCGCCGCGCTGGCCAAGAGCGGCGTGATGTCGCGAAACGTGATCCCCGGCTTGGGGAAATCCGGGATCGACCGGATGTAGGTGTGCAGCGGCTCGCCGGCGCTCACGCTCACTTCGCGATCTTGCGCAGGTCGCGAATGAGGAGGAGGTGCTTGAGGTGCGTCGCGACGGCGGCGAGGTTCTCGAGCGCCTCGAGCGCCTCCTTGCGCCGGTCGGGGTTGCGCGAGCGCAGCGCGGGCGCGAGGATCTGCTGCAGCAGCGCCGCCTCGCGGTCCGCCGACGAGCGGAACACGCGCAGGTTGCGGCCGCCGACGCCGTAGCGGGCGAGTTCGGTGACGGCGCCGATGATCTCGCGCTCGGTCTCGTCGTAGTACTGCTTACCCGCGCGCAGCTCGCCCTTGACGACGCCGTAGTCCTCCAGCTCCTTGACGAGCGCGGCGTCGGCGCGCGTCTCCTCCAGGACATCCTCGAGCACGTACATCGCGCCGCCGTCCTGCACCTCGACGCTCACGCGGCGCTTGCGCTTACCGATGTCCGTCGCCCCCGGAGCCGACGACGCCGGCCCGTCGGACTCGCCCGCCCGTCCCGACGCGAGCTCCTGGCGGATCACGCGCAGCGGCAGGAACTCGTCGCGCTGCAGGCGCAGGATCGTCCGCAGCCGCACGACATCCGATGGCGAGTACAGCCGGTAGCCGCCCTGCGTGCGCCGCGGGTTGAGCAGCTTCTGGTCCTCGAGGTAGCGGATCTTCGAGATCGAGATGTCCGGGAACTCCTGCGCGAGCCCCTTGCAGACAGCGCCGATCGTCATCGCCTTCTGCGGCGGCCCGTTGAGCTCGGGGGACTCGGGGATGATCTTCTGGTCTGCGGCCATCAGCGCGAGAGGAACGTGAGCTTGTACTTGCCGACCTGCAGCTCGTCGCCGTCGTCGAGGCGATGCGTCTCGATCCGGTGGCGGTTGACGTACGTGCCGTTGAGCGAGCCGAGGTCGTCCAGATGCCAGTCGCCGCCGCGGCGCACGATGAGCGCGTGGTCGCGCGACACCGTCACGTCGTCGAGGAAGATCTCCGAGTCGGGGCGGCGACCGATCGAGACGCGCTCACCCTCCAGCGGGAAGCTCTCCCCGACGCGGCCACCCCCGGCGCGGATGACGAGCGCCGCCCCCTGGGCGACGACCGCATCGAGCACGACGGGCACAAGCTCGCCGGTTTCGTCGATGCGGTAGGTCGCCGTGCTGGGATCGTGGGGTGCCTCCATCGCACCCACGAAGGCGCCACATTTCTGGCAGTAGTTGGCGCCTTCTGCGTTGACGAACCCGCACTCGGGGCAGTGGTGCGCCATTACTCCTGGGAAGTGCGTCCAGCGAGGATGTCCGTCAGGCGCTGCACGTCAGCGCCCGAGATGACGTCCTCACCGGTCTCGTGCTTCTTCCGCAGCCGGTTGACGAGCTCCGCGCGAAGGATGTCGATCTTCCCGTGGAGGATCCGCCGACGGTAGGAGACCTCGACCTCTTCCTCCGTGAGCTGCTGGATGAGGTCCTTGAGCTCCTGGTCAGACAGGGAGCCAAGGTCGGGGAACGTATCCATACGGGGGTCTCCTTGGGGCGACGAAAAGGGCTGCGAGCCGAGAAGCGCGAGCATACCAGCGTCATTCTTGCCTTCAAGCTGAGCTTGAGACTCTGTGAAGAACTTCTGCACATCCGCCCGCCGGTTGCGTTAGATTAGGGGCGCCTAAGAGACCTAGCGTTCTTCACGAACGGAACCATGCAGGTACGACCGGCGCAGACCAGCAGGATGAGCCTCCCGACGCTCGCCGACCCGGCGGCGTGTGACGACTGCACGCTGGCGCCGGGCTCCCTGCAGCGGGTGCGCGAGATGGCCACACTGCGCGAGGCGGGCTGGAGCCTGGACGAGATCGCGCTGCGCTACCAGGTGTCACGCGAGCGTGTGCGGCAGATCCTCAACGCGCACGGCACTCCGGGCGCCGCGAACGTCGCAGAGGCACGGCGCCGGCGCGCCGAGGCGCTCGCCGAGGCGCGCATCGACGAGCTGCTCGTGCGCTGGCGCGCAGGCCAGGATCCGGGCAGCGCCGCGGCCGAGCTCGGCCTCCAGGCGTCGGCCTGCCGCAGCACGATCGAGCGCTTCGCGTCCGAGGTCGACCGCACGGCCCGGCGGGCGAACCTCGCCAGTGCCCGCCGGCGCGGCGCGCAGATGTACTCCGACCGCGACATTCTCGTCGCGCTGACCTCCGTCGCCGCGCGGCTCGGCCGCGTCCCGAGCCCCAAGGAGTACGCCGCCCTCGCCCGCGAGCTCGAGTTCCCGAGCCTGCCGACCGTCCTGAACCGCATGGGCGGCTGGACGCGCGCGGTCAAGGCGGCCGGGATGAAGCCGCTGTCTGAGCCGCGCCGCACCCGCGCCCAGCGCTGGACCGAGGACGCGTGCTGGGACGCGCTGCGGCGCGCCGCACGCGAGCTCGGCGAGATCCCCAGCGTCCTCGCGTACGAGCGCCACGCGGCCAAGCGCGAGGATCTGCCGTCGTCGGCGACGGTGCGCAACCGCCTCGGGCGCTGGAGCTCGATCGCGATGCAGCTCGCCGCCGAGCGGGAGCTCGCGACGCTGCGCAGCGAGGCCGCCGTTCAGCCCGAGGTGGCCTGAGCGCGCAGCTGGCGCACGGAGTCGCGGATGTACATCGCCGTCGCGACGTACGTCAAGACGAGCCCGATGTAGAGCAGGATCTCGGCCGCCTCCGTCCAGCCGACGAGGCCGCCGAAGATCGCCGACATCACCGGCCACACCGCCGCCCTGCCCGGCCAGTTGATCTTCAGCTCGACGCCCTTGCGCAGCACGAGCTGGCCCGCGACGAGCATGAACAGCTCGCGCGCCACGAGCAGGCCGATCGCCCAGCGCGGCAGCAGCTCGAAGTGCCAGCAGACGACGAGCCCCGAGACGACGAGCAGGCGGTCCACGAACGGATCCAAAAGCGCGCCGAAGCGGCTGTACTGGCCGGTGATGCGCGCGGCCATCCCGTCGAAGTAATCGCTCCAGGCGATGACGGCGAAGATCACCGCGGGCAGCGCGTCGGTGCCGTTCTCCGACCCGAGCGCAAGGACGAGGAAGACCGGCAGGAGCGCGAGGCGGACGAAGCCGATCAGGTTGGGGATCGTCCAGACGTTCCACGGCTGGTCGCTCAGCGTCTGCGGCGGCGGCGGCCCGGTGCGGTCGAGGCCCGCGAGCCGCCGGAAGGTCAGGCGGACCTGCTCGACGGCGTCCGGCTCGTTCACGGAACGCTGCGCCATAGCTCGGCGACCGCCTCGACGGCACCGTCCAGCGGCACGCCGCCCTCCACGTCCTGCAGGCCCCGGCGGCGCTGAGCCTCGGCCCGCCCGGACTCCAGCGAGCGACGTCCCACCGTCAGCCGCAGCGGCACGCCGAGCAGCTCGGCGTCGGCGAACTTCGCGCCCGGGCCGGCCTGCCGGTCGTCGAGCAGCACGTCGTAGCCGGCCTCACGCAGCTCCATGTACAGCTGCTCGGCGGCCGCCATCTCGTCGCTTCCGGGCTTGCCGAGCGCGACCACCTCGATGTCCCACGGCGCGAGCGCGCGCGGCCATGCGATCCCCTTCTCGTCGCCGTACTGCTCGACGGCCGCCGCTGCCACCCGCGCCGGGCCGATCCCGTAGGACCCCATCCAGATCGGATGCTCCTTGCCGTCATCGTCGAGGTAGGTCGCTCCGAGCGGCTCGGAGAAGCGCGTGCCGAGCTTGAAGATGTTGCCGACCTCGATCGCCGGCTCGATCGTGATCGGGTTGCCGTCGACGGTGTCCTGAGCCTCGACGCTGCGCACGTCGGCGCGCTCGAAGGCAAAGTGGCGACCAGGCACGACGCCGCGCAGGTGGTGGTCGGGCTCGTTGGCGCCGACGACGTAGCCGCCATCCCCGATCGCCGCGTCGAGCAGGACGTGCACGTCGGCGCCGACCGGTCCGATGAACCCAGCCGGGCCGAGCCGGTCGCGGATCTCGTCGTCATGGGCCGCGCGGAACGGTGTACCAAGCGCGTTGGCGAGCTTGATCTCGTTGACGCGGTGGTCGCCGCGGACGAGCACGAGCACGAAGCCGCGCGACTCTGCGACGACGGGGAAGGCCTTGAGCATCGTTCCAGGCCCAACGCCGAGCATGCGCGCAACCGCCTCGATCGTGGTCGCGCCGGGCGTGTGCACCTTTTCGGGTGTCTCGAGCGCCGGACCCAGCTCGACGGGCTGCGCGTCGGCGCTCGCAACCTCGACGTTGGCTGCGTAGCCGGGCGCGAGCGCGACCTCGTTCTCGCCGGCCGCACACGGGGCCATGTACTCGTGCGCGCCGACGCCGCCCATCATCCCGACGTCGGACTCGACGCGATACCACTCCAGGCCACAGCGGTCGAAGATCCGGTCGTAGGCGACGACGAACTGGTCGTAGCTGACCTGAAGGCCGTCGAGGTCGCGGTCGAAGGTGTAGGCGTCCTTCATGATGAACTCGCGCGTGCGCAGGACCCCGGCGCGCGGCCGCGCCTCGTCGCGCCCCTTGGTCTGGAAGTGGTAGAGGATCAGCGGCAGGTCGCGATAGGAGCGCACGACCTGTGCGACGTGCGTCGTGACGTTCTCCTCGTGGGTCATCGCGAGCACCAGCTCGGCGCCCTTGCGGTCCTTCAGCTTGAAGAGCTCGTCGATGGCGAAGCGGCCGGACCGCTTCCAGAGCTCCGCTGGCTGGAGGACCGGCATGAGCATCTCCTGGGCGCCGATCGCGTCGAGCTCCTCGCGCACGATCTGGGCGACCTTCTCGTGCACCCGCCAGCCCGCGGGCAGCCACGACCACAGCCCCGAACTCAATTGGCGCACGAGGCCTGCACGCACCATGAGCTTGTGCGACAACGCCTCGGCATCGGCGGGCGGCTCGCGCTCGGTCGGTAGGAAAAGGTGGGACATACGAGACATGAGTGAGCGCGAAGCCTACGGGTAGAGTCCTTGCAAACCCTTTGATCCCAAGGAGACCCGTCCAATGGCATATGAGGTTCCGCCCCTGACCTACCCGTATGACGCCCTCGCCCCGCACATCGACGAGGAAACGATGCACCTGCACCACGACAAGCACCACCAGGCGTACGTGGACAAGGTCAATGCGGCGCTCGAGGACACCGAACATGCCGACAAGCCGATCGAAGAGGTCATCGCGAACCTCGACGCGATCCCCGAGGACAAGCGCGGCCCCGTGCGCAACAACGGCGGCGGCCACCTCAACCACTCGATGTTCTGGGAGACGATGAGCCCCGACGGCGGCGGCGCCCCCGACGGCGACCTCGGCGCGGCGATCGACAGCGCGTTCGGATCCTTCGATGACTTCAAGGAGAAGTTCGAGGCCGCGGGCGTCGGTCAGTTCGGCTCCGGCTGGGCCTGGCTCGTCGTGGATGGCGGCTCCTTGGCGATCACGAGCACGGCCAATCAGGACAACCCGGTCACGTCGGGCGCGACGCCGCTGCTCGGCAACGACGTCTGGGAGCACGCGTACTACCTGACGTACAAGAACGCCCGTCCCGCCTACCTGAAGGCATGGTGGAACGTCGTCGACTGGGGGAAGGTCGCGGAGCGCTACAGCGCAGCGTCGGCTTAGCCGATACTCCTCGATCTGTTTCGTGTTTCGATGTCGCGGGCGGCCGGTGGCCGTCCGCGGTTGTTCGCCAACCCCCACGTCACGCAGGAGTCACATGCCGCTGATCATGCGTTCGCTCATCCTGGCCCTCGCCGCCGGCGCCCTGCTGGCGCCCGCCGCCGCGCAGGCGAATCCGGACCAGTCCTCGATCATGATGGACGACGATCTGCTCGTGTACCGCGGGCCGGTGACGGCGCAGAGCACGATGGCGCAGATGAAGTCGCTCGGCGTGGACACGATCCGCGTGACCGTCCTGTGGAGCGTCGTGGCAGAGCGGGCGAGGTTCACGTCAGCGGAGATCAAGATGCTCAGGGGCAAGAAGGCGCGTCGCCTCGCGAAGCTGCAGACCAAGCGCTTCCGCGCCACGAGCCCGAAGACGTACCCGCGCACGAACTGGGACCGCTATGACGACCTCGTGCGGATCGCCAAGACCGTCGGCCTGCGCGTGTACTTCAACGTCACCGGTCCCGGGCCGAAGTGGGCGCATAAGAAGCCGCCGAGGTTCCAGCGCAACCTCGCCAAGACCTACAAGCCGAAGGCGTCGTACTTCAAGCAGTACGTGACGGCCATCGGCAAGCGCTACAGCGGCACGTATCGCGACGAGAACCAGGGCAGGGGCACGCTCCCGCGCGTGAACATGTGGTCGCTGTGGAACGAGCCCAACCAGGCCGGCTGGCTGTCGCCGCAGTGGGAGAAGGTCGGCCGCAAGCGCATCCTCGTCTCCCCCATGCTGTTTCGCAAGCTGCACCAGTCCGGCTACGCCGGACTGTCCAAGAGCGGCCACGGCGTCGGCACCGACATCGTCCTGCTCGCCGAGACGGCGCCGCTGGGATCGAAGAAGACCACGTCGAAGTCGCCGCCGTTTCCGACGACGTTCCTGCGTGAGCTGGCCTGCGTGAAGCCCAGCGGCAGCAAGTACACCGGCAGCGCCGCCAGGGCGCGCGGCTGCAACAGGTTCGGCCCCAAGCTCGCGGCCAACGGCTACGCGCACCACCCGTACACGAAGAACGTGCCCACGACGACCCTGCCGCCCGAGGGTGGCCTGACGATGGCCAACATCTCCCAGCTCGGGATCCTGCTTGACGATCTCTCCAGCCGCACGGGTGGCAAGATCCCCGCAGGCCTGCCGTTATGGATGACGGAGTTCGGCTTCGAGACCAACCCGCCGGACCCGTTCAACGGCGTCACGCCGCTGCAGCAGGCGACGTACAACCAGCTCGGCGAGTACCTCGCGTACGCCAACCCGCGGATCGCCAGCCAGGCGCAGTTCCTGCTGCGCGACGTGCCACCGGTTGCCAAGCGCACGCCGGGGACGAAGTCGTACTGGTTCACGTACCAGTCGGGCCTGTACACGCAGAACAACACGCCGAAGCTCGGGGCGTTCGCCTACCAGATCCCGTTCATCGCGATCCCGGGCCAGATCGACCCGGTGACCAATCGGCAGATCTTCAGCTTCTGGGGCCAGTTGCGCCTGCTGCCCGACGGCTCGACCGACACGGCGGTCATCCAGTATCGGCCGAAGGGCAGCGGACTGCCCTGGACGACCGTCGGGGCTCCCGTCGCAATCAGTCAGCGCGGGTACTTCACGGCCGCGCGGCTCAACCCCGGCGTGACGCCGGTCGAGTGGCGTGCGGGCTGGCGCCGAGCCGACGGCTCGGTGCTGCTCACGAGCCTCGCCTCGGGCTGAGGCCCGGGCACCCCCGGCTGAAGCTGACCTAGACCTTCGGGCGGTGCGGGCGGCGCCGGGCTGCACCTAGGGTCAGGCCCCGCCCTGATTCACGACGTTCAGGAGCATGTTTATGAGTGCCCGCCTCGGGCTCGCTGCCGCCGCGATCGCGCTCGCTGCAGCGATGCCCTCCACTGCGTCGGCAGCGACCAATCTCGGTGCCTTCTGGCATCTCGACGAGAGCAGCGCCAGCACCACTGCCGACTCCTCCGGCAACAACAACCACGGGATCGTCAACGGTGCCACTCCCTCGGACGGTCGCTTCGACCGCGCCCTGAACTTCGACAGCGCCGGGGATGACAGCGTCGCGTTTGCGCGCTCCCCGACGCTCGAGGGTCAGGCGATGACCGTCGAGGCCTGGGTCAACGAGAGCGACACCTCGGGCCCGTTCCGGCACATCGTCTCGATGGGTGCGCAGGGATGTGACTTCGCGTCCTACGCGCTGTTCACCGGCAGCAGTGGCGGCGTGGCGTTCCATGTCTCCGACGGAACCCAATCCGTGTCCTCGCCGCAGGCGCCGGCGTCCATCTGGGACGGGGCGTGGCACCACGTCGCGGGAACGTACGACGGCACATCCGTGCGCCTGTACGTGGACGGCGTGGAAATCGGCAACGGCACGCCCACGACGATCCAGATCGCCTACGGCTACCCCGCTCCCAACGGCCTACTCGGGGCCTTCGGTGCTGATGCGTGTCCGCTGAACTGGATCGGTGACCTCGACGAGCCGCGTATCTGGCGCCGGGCATTCTCTGCGCAGGAGGTCGCCGCGAGCGCAGCGATGGGCGCTCCGGCAACGCAGAAGCTCAGCCAGCTCGTGGACGCAAACCAGGCGATCACGTACACCTCGCAGTTCGCCGGCAACACCGTGGTCGTCAGCACCGAGTCGTCGACCGGGACAGAGAAGATCGACACGGTCAAGCTCGTCGGGCTGCTGCCGCTGACCTCCAAGGCCACCTGCAGCGGCGGGCTCCTGGCGATCCTGAACTCGACCTGCACGATCACGAAGTCCAACGGGGATCGAACGGCACGCGTCACCCTGAGCCCGCTGTCCGGCAAGCCGACGGTCACGCTGCGGGTCAACCTGAAAAGCGGCCGCACGTTCAACGTGACGGTCGCGACGGTCTAGTCAGGGCCGCTTAGTGCTGCGCGCCGTAAGTTCCGTCGGCAGCACTCAGGCGCGGGTAAAGCGCCGACCTGCCACCGGCGACACGTCCTCGTTCAGCACGGCGAGGACGTCGTCGCCACCGTCGTGCGCGGCGGACTCGGCGGCCTCGAGCGCGGCGAGGCGCTCAGGGGTCATCGCCGTGGCGTCCTCGTTGGCCTCGAGCCACGCGGCGCCCTCGGCCGCGGCGCGCTCGTCGACCTCGATCTTCTTGGACGTCGCGTACTTGTCGATCTCCTCGAAGAGCACGTCGACGAGCTGCTCGGTCGGCACCTTGCGCAGCGGCTTGCCGCGGCTGAAGATGAGCCCCTCGTTCTTCGCGCCGGTGATCCCGAAGTCGGCGTGGGACGCCTCCCCGATGCCGTTGACGGCGCAGCCGAGCACGGCGACCTCGATCGGGTCCTCGTAGGCCTCGAGGCGGCGCTCGATCTCGGTGACGACGGTGTCCATGTCGAACTGCAGCCGGCCGCACGTCGGGCACGCGATGAGGACCGGGCCGCGCTCGCGCAGCTGCAACGCCTTGAGGATCTCCCAGGCGACCTTGACCTCCTCCTCGGCGTGGAACGTCGAGAGGCTGATGCGGATCGTGTCGCCGATGCCGTCGGCGAGCAGCGTCCCGAGGCCGACGGCCGATTTCAGGCTGCCCGACCACTTCGTGCCCGCCTCGGTGATCCCGAGGTGCAGCGGGTGGTCGATCTTCGCGCTCAGCAGGCGATTGGACGCGATCGTGTTCGGCACGTTCGTCGACTTGATCGAGACCTTGAAGTCGTAGAAGTCCAGGCGGTGCATGAGCTCGACGAACTCCGTCGCGGCGGTCGTGAGCGCCTCGACCGAGTTCGTGCGCTCGAGCTCGTGCAGATGCTTTGGCAGCGAGCCCGAGTTCACGCCGATCCGCATGGGCGTGCCGGCGGCCTTGGCGCGCGCGACGACCTCGGCGACCTTGTCCGGGCCACCGATGTTGCCGGGGTTCAGGCGGATGCAGTGCGCGCCGGCGTCGATCGCCTTCAGCGCGAGCGTGTGGTTGAAGTGGATGTCGGCGATGATCGGAATCGGCGACTGGACGACGATCGTCTTGAGCGCCTCGATGTCCTGATCGCGCGGGACCGCGACGCGCACGATGTCCGCGCCCGCCTCGGCGACCTTGTGGATCTGCTGCATCGTCGCCGCGAGGTTCGCGGTCTCGGTCTTCGTCATCGTCTGGACCGCGACGGGCGCGCCGCCGCCGACCGGCACCGCGCCCACCATGATCTGTCGCTCAGAGGCCATGTGCCTGATTCTACGGACGCTCCCCCGCGGTCCGATCAGTCCGGTTAGGGTCGGTCACATGAGCGACTACACGATCACCGCGATCTCGGATGTGCCCGATGTCCTCGGCGACTATCCGGGCGAGATGCACATGCTCACCATGGGCATGGACTCTGAGCAGGTGGCGTTCACGTACCGGCGCATGCCACCGCAGACAGGCGGCAAGGGCAGTTACGGCCACTCGCACAAGACCCAGGAGGAGATCTACTTCGTGATCTCCGGCACGTTGCAGTTCAAGCTCGGCGACGAGGTCGTCGACGTCGGCCCGTACACGGCCGTGCGGATCGCCCCCGCGACCGTGCGCTCGGTGTGGAACCAGGGACCCGACGACGTCGAGCTCGTCATGTGCTCACCGAAGGGCGATCCGCGCACGGACACGGTCAAACACGACGACTTCTGGCCGGAGTAGGAGGAAGGGCCGCCACGTCGGTGGCCAACCCGCAAACCCGTACCCGTGCCCAAGCACCCGTGTGGATTCCTACCGAGCCTGTGGAGGATTGTGCTGCCGCGAGCGGGGTGTGAGCGAATGCATCTTCGCAGCGCCCTGGCTCGGGCGGGAGGGTGGGCCATCTCTTCTGCGGCCCCGGTCGCGCCCGCCCGCTGCCGGTCGACGGCGACGTCCTGTCGCCCACCTGCGAGTGACGCGCCCACGTGGACCTTGACGCACTACCTGACGCCGAAGCCCTCGCCGCTCGTCAATCTGCCGATGTCGTTCGATAACCCGATGTAGAACAGGACGAGCACGAGCATGAACCCGACGATCCCCGCCTTCTCCATCGTCTGAAAGGAGATCGCGCGGCCGCGGATCTTCTCGGCGAGCGCCCAGAAGATGTGCCCGCCATCGAGCGGCAGGAACGGAAACAGGTTGATGATTGCCAGCGACAGCGAGATGAGCGCCAGAAGCGTGACGGCGCGCACGGTGTCGAACTCGAAGGACTGCCGCGTCGCCTCGTAGCTGCCGACGACGCCCGACACCTCGTCGCGCGCCTGCTTGTCGTAGACGAGCTTGACGATGTTCTCCACGGTCGCCGTCGTGACGCTCCACATCCCCGTGACGCTGAGCTCGGCCGCCTTGGGGATGCTCGCCTGCAGCGGTCGCGTGCCGAAGCTGACGCCGATCAGCGGGCGGTCGTCGGCGGCGCTGTAGAGCGGCGTGATCGTCATGGCGCGCCGCTCGCCGTCGCGCAGCACGACGAGGCGCACCGGCTTGGTCGCCTCGCAGCCGTTGCGCGTGCTCTTGCCGGCGCATGTGTGCGTGCCGATCGCGTCGCGCAGCGTCTCGACGCGCGCCT
Organism: uncultured Actinomycetes bacterium; assembly: GCA_963705315.1. Taxonomy (GTDB): domain Bacteria; phylum Actinomycetota; class Thermoleophilia; order Solirubrobacterales; family Solirubrobacteraceae; genus CADCVQ01. The sequence continues at coordinate 1,933,031 of OY970068.1, read as the reverse complement.
GGCCCTGCTCCGCGGTCAGCCCGGGCGCGAAGCCGGGTTGCCCGTCGACCGACAGGATGCGGTCGCCCGGCGCCAGCACGCCGACGGCGGCCGACTTCTCCTGGACTGTCTCGACGACCGGCTGGGGAAGCTGCTGCGGTCGCACGCCGAAGAGCACGAAGAGGATGAGAAACGCGAGCACGATGTTGACCGCCGGCCCCGCCGCGATGACGACGATCCGCTTCCACACCTTCTGGCGGTAGTAGGCGCGGTGCTCCTGCCCGGGAGGCAGCTCCTCCGTCGGGTTCATCCCACTGATCTTCACGTAGCCGCCGAGCGGGATCGCACCGATCGCGTACTCGGTCTCGCTGCCCTGCTTGCGCCACTTGAAGATGAGCGGGGGGAAGAACAGCGCGAAGCGCTCGACGCGCATCCCGACGGCCTTGGCGGCCGCGAAGTGGCCGGCCTCGTGCAGGATGATGAGCAGGGCGAAGCCCGCGAACGCCAAGAGGTAACTCACTTGTTCAGTGTGCCAGACGCTCTGCGGCGACCTGGACGCACTCAGCGGCGCACTCGCGCGCCTCGCGGTCGGCCTCGTACAGCGATTCGAACGCGCGCACACGGGTCGCGGGCACCTGCTCGAGCGTGCGCTCGATGACCTCGGCGATCCCGAGAAAGCCCAGCTCTCCGCCGAGGAACGCATGCACTGCCACCTCGTTGGCGGCGTTGAGCACGCAGGGCGCGGTCCCGCCGGCGATCGCGGCCTCGCGGGCGATGCGCAGGCACGGGAACGCGTCGACGTCGACGGGCTCGAACGTCAGCGCGCCGACTTCGGCGAGATCGAGCGCCTTGACCGGCACGTCGACGCGGTCGGGGTGGTGCAGGGCGTAGGCGATCGGGACGCGCATGTCGGGATGGCCGAGGTGCGCGAGCGCCGCGCCGTCGCAGAGCGTGATGAGGCTGTGGACGATCGACTGCGGATGGACCACGACGTCGATGCGGTCGTAGGGCACCCCGAAGAGGTGGTGGGCCTCGATGACCTCGAGGCCCTTGTTCATGAGCGTCGCCGAGTCGATCGTGATCTTGCCGCCCATGTCCCACGTCGGGTGCTTGAGCGCGTCCTCCACGGTCACGTGCTCGAGGTCGGCGCGGGCGCGGCCGCGAAACGGCCCGCCCGAGGCCGTCAGGACGAGCTTCTGGACCGTTCCCGGCGGCTCACCGGCGAGCAGTTGATGCAGCGCCGAGTGCTCGGAGTCGACCGGCATGATCTGCGCGCCGGTCGCCTCGGCGAGCGCCATCACGAGCTCGCCGCCGACGACGAGCGATTCCTTGTTGGCGAGCGCGAGGTCCATGCCCTCGCCGAGGGTGGCGACGGTCGGGCCGAGGCCGGCCGAACCGACGAGCGCGTTGAGGACGAGGTCCGCACCCGATTCGACGACGAGCTGCACGAGGCCGGCCGCGCCGACGAGCACCTCCCCGTCGGTCCACGCCTCGGCCGCGCGGGCGCCGGCGTCGGCGTCGGCGAGCGCGATGCGCTGCACACCGAACTGCCGCGCCTGCTCGATCAGCGCGTCCGTCGAGCGCTCGGCGCTGAGCCCGACGAGCTCGAGCTCGGGATCACGCGCGACCATGTCGAGCGCCTGCGTTCCGATCGACCCCGTGGAACCGAGGACGAGAAGGCGTTTGCGGGCCACGACGCTGATTCTCGCAGGAGGCGGGCGGTCAGCCGCCGCGCAGACCCTCCGTGCCCTGCTCAGCGCTTCAGCACCAGCGTCCGGATGACCCGCGTCTTCTCGCTCGCGCCGCCGCGCGCCAGCGCGCTCATGCGCAGCCGCAGGCGGCGGGCATCGGACAGCTTGCGGCGCGCCGCGCGCGTGAACCGCACCGTGAACGTCCTGCGCCCCGTCGACGCCCTGCTGCGCGAGCCCCGGGCGACGATGACGCGGCCGGTGCGCTTCTTCGTCAGGCCGTAGCGGCGAGCGATCGAGGCCGGCAGCGACAGCGTGATCGACGGCTTGCATTTCACCGAGCAGCGCGTGCGAGCGCGCAGCCCGCTCCGCAGCGCGCCGCCGACGCGCCGGCGCGCCACGGCGACCGACAGGCTCAGCCCGCAGAGGTCAAGCGCCTTGTTCTGTCCGCGCGCGATGCGCAGCGTGCCGCGCGCTCGGACGGTGCCGAGCGGCCGCTCGCACGTGATGTTCCACGCCTCGCTGCTGGCGACGGGCCGCGTCGACGGGTTCAGGTGCCACTCGAAGGTGCCCGAATCGCCGACGACGAGTGCCGAGCTCAGCACGTCGCGATAGGTCCGCGCGGGCCCGATCGTCCCGAACTCGTTGAGGAGAACCGGCGCGGTCTTGGTATCGAACGCCTTGTGCGCACGCATCACGGTTCCCGGGGGCGCGTGACCGTGCGCGACCGCATGGCGGGCGCGGTTGGCCGTGCTCTCGAGTGCCACGTAGAACGACTCGCGGTTGGTCGCGTACTGCCCGACGACCTCCGTGAACGGCGGATGAAACTGCGTCGCGCCGTGCTCGAAGGTGTAGCCGAGCCCGCCCGTCGCGGCGTAGGACCAGTCCTCGGTCGTGCCCGACGCGTCGTAGAGCGCGTAGCCGGTCTGGCTCGTGTAGCCGTTGCGTGCGGCCATGTCGTCTCCGAGCGCCTTGAGCACCTGCTCGTCGCGCGGCTCGGGCGCGGAGGCCAGGCCGGGCGGCCGCAGCACGAGGTTGCCGAACGTGTGGTTCGTGATGAGCGTCGTCACCTGGCGGGTGGAGACGAGCTCGCGGACGTTCTGCGCCTCCGGCTCGGAGAACGGGGCCACGCCGCGGTACGTGTCGTCCTGGACGTTCGTGCTCGCTCCCGGCCCGCCCCAGTAGCCGCCGTAGTTGCGGTTCACGTCGACGCCCAGCCGCCGGTTGACGAGCGACTCGCACTGGCCGGGGCCCGGCCCCGCGCCGTCGGCGATGCGGCAGTTGCGCCGCTTGTACTGAAAGCCCATCCCCGGGCCCGGCGGGTAGCCCTCGTCGATCTGCAGGCCGACGTTGCCGAATATCGCCACGTAGTCGACGGGCGCTTCGCGGCTCAGGGTGAACCCGTCCGGGTTGACGACCGGCACGACGATCGTGCGCGTGGCATCGACCAGCCGCGTGATCCGGGCGTCCTTCCCGTAGCCGTTGACGAGCTCGCGCGCCCATTCCATCGGCAGCTCGGCCGACGGCCACTCGCGCGCGTGGTGTGCCCCGAGCTGGACCATCACGGGCTGCCCGTTCTCGACGTTGACGTCGCGGGCGATCTCGACTCCCAGGACCCCGCGGCCCTGCAGGGTCGCGTGCGGCAGCACGATGAGCTTCACGAGCCCCGGATACGCGAGCGCGAGCGACTTCAGCTCCGCCTCGTAGTCGGCGAGGTGGCGGTAACCGTCGCGGCCGCTGGGCAGGTTGGAGCGCGTCGTCGCCGCTCGATAGCGCCGGTTGGCGCGGGCGTTCGCGCGGCCTCGCGCCGCCAGATCGGCGATCCGCACCCTGTAGCGCAGCCCGGCGGCGCGGAGCTTCGCGGTGTCGCCGGCGTCGTGCAGGACGACGTCGACCGCGCCGCGGCGACCGGATTCCGCCGGGTCAAGCCCAAGCGCGGCAAGGCGATTGCGCTCGGCGCGCGTCCGCACGATGACCCGCACGATGCGCTCGGGCGCAGCGGATCGACCGCTCGACGCCATCCCGATCGTAAAAACCCGCACGACCGCGCCGGTCGCGGCGCCCGGGCGCCGGCAGGCCTGCACGTGCAGGCGCTCGCCCCCGACGACGTAGCCGTCGGCGACCTCGTCGCCCGCGGGCCCGGCGGCGCCGGCGACTAAGCGTCCCGAGCGCGCGGCGAAGACCGCGACGTCCCAGTCGCCGGTGGCATGCAGCTGCGCGCGCAGCAGCCCCGTGTCGCGCGCGGTCACCGCGAAGGTGCGTACTGCCGCCCCGGCCGCCAGCGGGCGCAGGTGGCACGCGCCCGCGGTGACGCCCGCGGCGCGCAGCTGTGCCGCGCCCGCCGACGCCGGCAGCGCGCAGGCGACGACGGCGCCGAGCGCGCAGATCAGGGATCTAGAGCAGCGCAAGCCAGATGTAATAACCGACGACGGCGGTGAACAGCACCGCATCCACGCGGTCGAGCACGCCACCGTGAGCGCCGAACGCCGAGCCGGTGTCCTTCACGCCGGCCTCGCGCTTGACGAACGACTCGAACAGATCGCCGATCGGCGCGGCGATCGCGATGCCCAGGCCGAGCAGAAGCGCGTCTGCGGGCGACAGCCATTCCTGGTAGGCGCCGGCGAGGTACGTCGCGAGGATCGCGACGAACATGCCGATCGCGAGACCCTCGACGGTCTTGTTCGGCGACACCGACGGGGCGAGCTTCGTGCGCCCAAACCAGCGCCCGCCGAGGTACGCGCCGCTGTCGCCGATGAACGTGCCGACGAGGATGTCGACGATGATCCCGTCGCCGTGCGGCAGGCCTCGCAGCAGAACCCCGTGAGCGAGCGCGACGCCGATCCAGACGACCCCGAACACCGTCAGCGCCATGCCGAGCGTGCCGGCGCGGCGCTGCGCCAGCGCGATCCCGAAGAGCACCGGGAACAGCCCGGCGACCGCCAAGAGGACGTGGAGGTTTTCACCCGCGTAGGCGGCGCCGATGACCCCGAGGATGCCGATGAACCCCGCCAGCCGCACCGGCTCGACGTCGCGGTACAGGTCAAAGAGCTCGCCGAGGGCGAGAATCGCGAGCACGGCGAGCGCGAGCGCGAACCAGATGCCGCCGACGTAGACGAGGAAGAGCGTGACCGCGAGTGCGGGGATCGCGACGATGACCCGCGCGGCGAGCTCCGATCCGCCGCCGCGACGGCGCGGATCGCGCGGGCGCGGATCGCGCCGCGGCGGACGGCGAGCGGGCGGGGGCCGCCGGCGCGACGAGCCGCTGCCGCGAGTCGACATCAGCGGCCCCCGAACCGGCGCCGGCGCGCGCTGAACTCGGCGAGCGACTGCTCGAACGCGGCGCGGTCGAAGTCCGGCCACAACTCGTCGCGGAAGACGAACTCCGAGTAGGCCGACTGCCACATGAGGTAGTTGCTCAGCCGCTGCTCGCCGCTCGTGCGGATGATGAGGTCCGGGTCGTGCATCTCGGGCGCGTAGAGGAGCGCCCGGAAGTCCTCCTCGGTGCCGCCCGTGAAGCGCTGCGCGGCATCGAGGATCTCCGCGCGCCCGCCGTAGTTGAAGGCGACGAACAGCGTGATCCGGTCGTTGTCGTTCGTGAGCTCCTCGGCCCACTCCATCTGGTCGACGAGCGCCTGCTCGACGCCGTCGCGGCGTCCGATGAAGCGCATCCGGACGCCCTGCTCGTGCAGCTCGGGCGTCTCGCGCACGATGCGCTCGGCGAACATCGCCATGAGCCCCACGACCTCGTCTTCGGGACGCGACCAGTTCTCCGTCGAGAACGAGTACACCGTCAGCTCGCGCACGCCGAACTCGACCGCGTCGCGCAGGCGCGCCTTGACGGTGTCCGCGCCCGCCTCGTGGCCGTCGCTCACGGGCAGATCGCGCGCCTTCGCCCACCGCCCGTTGCCGTCGGTGATGATCGCGACGTACCGCGCCGCGTCGTTGGGCTCAGGGGTCACGATCGACCCCACTAGACCTCGAGGATCTCTTCTTCCTTGCCCTTCAGCAGCGCCTCGAGCTCGCCGATCCGAGCGTCGGTGAGCTTCTGCAACTCCGACTCGGCGCGGCGCTCCTCATCCTCCCCGACGTCGCCGTCGCCCTTCAGCTCGCGCAGGTCGTGCATCACGTCGCGGCGGACGTTGCGAATCGCGATGCGGCCCTCCTCGGCGATGTGGCGAACCATCTTCACGAACTCCTTGCGGCGCTCCTCGGTGAGCGCCGGGATCGCGAGCCGGATGATGTTGCCGTCGTTGTTGGGCGTCAGCCCGAGGTTCGCATCGGAGATCGCCTTCTCGATCGACTTCAGCGACGACTTGTCATACGGCTGCACCGTCAGGAGCTGGGCCTCGGCGGCGTTGATCGTCGCCAGCTGCTTCAGCGGGGTAGACGTGCCGTAGTAGTCGACGTGGACGCGGTCGAGCAGGGCCGGGCTCGCGCGCCCCGTGCGCACGGAGCCAAACTCCCCGTTCGTCGCCTCGACGGACTTGTGCATGCGCTCGGCCGCGTCGGCCAGCAGTTCGTCGATCAGCTCACTCATCTCGCGTGATCACCACCGTTCCCACGTGTTCACCCGACACTATCCGCTCGATGTTGCGCTCATCATCCATGTTGAAGACATGCAGCGGCATGTGGTTCTCGGCGCACAGCGTGAGCGCGGTGTAGTCCATGACGCGCAGGCCACGCCGGACCGCCTCCATGTGGCTGATCTCCGGGATCAGCACGGCCTCGGCGTCCTCGCGCGGATCGGCGGAGAGCACGCCGTCGACGCCGTTCTTGGCCATCAGGATCGCCTCGGCGTGAATCTCGACCGCGCGCAATGCGGCGGCGGTGTCGGTCGTGAAGAACGGGTTGCCGGTGCCCGCGGCGAAGATGACGACGCGCTTCTTCTCGAGGTGGCGCATCGCCCGGCGGCGGATGTAGGGCTCGGCGACCTCGGAGATCGTGATCGCCGACTGCACGCGCGTGTGGACGTCGAGACTCTCCAACGCGTCCTGGAGCGTCAGCGCGTTGAGCACCGTCGCCAGCATCCCCATGTAGTCCGCGGTCGCGCGGTCCATCCCCGCGGCGGCGCCCTTCAGCCCGCGGTAGATGTTGCCCGCGCCGACGACGATCGCGACCTCCACGCCGCGTGCGCGCACCGCCGCGACCTGCTCGGCGACGGCCTTCACGCGGTCGGGATCGGTGCCGTAGGCGAGGTCGCCCATGAGCGCCTCACCCGAGAGCTTGAGCAGGACCCGCGTGAACGCCGGCGCGGCGCTGTTCCCCGGTGTAGTGGTCACGAACGCAGGTACGTTCGCGGACTCGTCGGCGCGAACGACGGCTGGCAAGGACGCCGCCAGGCGCCGATCCGCGGCGACGAGGAACGAACGTACTTGCGGGGGTGCCCACTAGCCACGGGGCGCGAGACTACTCGCCGACCGCGAACCGGGTAAAGCGCCGCACGACGACGTTCTCGCCGGTCTTGGCGGAGAGATCGCCGCGCAGCTCTTCGATCGTCTTGCCGTCGTACTTGTCGCCGTTGACGTGCGGCTGCTTGAGCAGCACCGTCTCCTCCATCCACTTGCGCAGCTTGCCCTCGGCGATCTTCGCCCGGACGTTCTCGGGCTTGTCGGCGGCCTGCTGCTCGAAGACGCGCAGCTCGGCGTCGCGGTCGGCGGCGGGGATCTCGTCCTCGTTGACGTAGCGCGTCTGTGGCGACGCCGCGAGGTGCAGCGCGATGTCGCGGGCGAACTCGATGAAGTCGTCGTTGCGGGCGACGAAGTCGGTGTTGCAGTCGACCTCGACGAGCGCACCGACCTTGCCGTTGGCGTGGATGTAGGACTGGACCGTCCCCTCCGTCGCCTCACGGCCGGCGAGCTTGCCGATCTTGCTGCCGAGCTGGACGCGCAGCAGCTCGACGGCAGCCTCCATGTCGCCGTCGGTCTCCTGCAGGGCGCGCTTGCAATCCATCATCCCCGCCCCCGTCTGGTCGCGCAGGGCCTTGACGTCCTTCGCGCTGATCTGGCTCACTTCGATTCCTCGGTCTTGGTCTCGGTCTCGGCCACGGCCACGGGCGCGGCCTGCTCGGCAGCGGGCTCCTCTGCCGGCGCCTCGGCGGCCGGCGCAGCGGCCTCCGGCTCGGCCTTCGCCTTGGGCTTGCGGCGGCGTGGCGCGCGCTTTTTCGCGGGTGCCTCCTCGGCCGCCGGCGCTGCCTCGGCGACAGGCGGTGCGACGGACTCGGCCGGCTCGGCGGGCGGTGCGACGGATGCAGCCTCCTCAACCGGGGCAGCGGCCTCAGGCACGGCCTCGACGGCGGGCGCGGGCGCCTCGGCGGCGGGCGCGGGCGCCTCGGCGGCGGGCGCGGGCGCCTCGGCGGCGGGCGCGGGCGCCGGCGCCGACTTCTCGGCTGGCGCAGCGGCCGGCGGTGCCGCTTCGGCGGCGGGCGCGGCCTCAGTCGCCGCAGCCACGGCCTCCGCTTCGGCCGCCTTCGCCTTGGCCGCCTCAGCGGCCTCGCGCTCGGCCTGCTCGGCCGCCTCGCGGGCGGCCTGCTCCTCGGCCTCCTTGCGCGCACGCTCCTCCGCCGCAAGGCGCTGCTGCTCCTCGGCCGCCTTGCGCGCCTGCTCCTCCTGCGCGCGGAAGACCGCCGAGCCCTCGCCCACGACGTCGCCGATCGCGTGCGTGATGAGCGCGCACGAGCGGATCGCGTCGTCGTTGCCTGGAATGACGTAGTCGATGCCGTCCGGATCGCAGTTGGTGTCGACGAGCCCGATGATCGGGATCCGTAGGCGCTGGGCCTCGCGCACCGCGATCTCCTCGACCTTGAGGTCGACGACGACCATCGCGTTTGGGGTGCGCGTCATGTTCTTCACGCCGCCGAGATTCGCGCGCAGCTTCGCCAGGTCGGCCAGGGCCGCCATCCGCTCGCGGGTCGGCAGCAGCGCCAACTGGCCGTCGGCCTCGTAGCGCTCGAGGTCGTGCAGGCGCTTGATGCGCTGGTTGATCGTCTGGAAGTTCGTCAGCAGGCCGCCGAGCCAGCGGTGATTGACGTACGGCATGCCGGATTTCTCCGCCGCGTCCTTGACCGCGTCGCGCGCCTGCTTCTTCGTGCCCACGAACAGCACGGTGCCGCCGCGATGGGCGACCGCCGATGCGAACTCCTGCGCCTCGCGCAGCAGTGCCTCGGTCTTGAGGAGGTCGATGACGTAGATGCCGCCGTTCTCGCCGTGGATGAAGCGGCGCATCTTCGGGTTCCAGCGGCGGGTCTGGTGGCCGAAATGGACGCCCGCTTCCAGCAGCTCTTTGATTCCGACTTGAGCCATGGGGTGCTGCTCCTTAAGTTGATCGTGCGTGTGGCAGAAGCCCGTTGGAACGACGCGGGACCCGTGCCGGTGGGGCATCGGGCAGGACCGCGTCGCAGTACCCAGCGGGGTAGAAGGACGATGAACGTACAAGTTTACGCAAGAAGCACCTGATATCTGCGTTTATATATCTGCGAGACGAGTCCTCCCTTCCCCTACCTCCGGTGGGCTCGACTCGTGATGTGGGGTGGCGGGGCGGCCTTTGGACGGGCCGCCCCGTCGCGCTTAAGGCCCTTGCCTACTCGAAGTGGCGTCCGAAACCTCACCCATCCCGCCCTCGGGACGAACGGCGAGAAAGCCACCAGCAACGCCGGCCACGGTGCCGAGCAGCAGCGCGCTCGCGAAGACGCTGTCTAAGCCCACTAGCCCGCGAGCGCCAGCGCCGCGGCCAGGTCTGCCGGCAGCGGCGAGCGCACATCGAGCGTCTCGCCCGTGATCGGGTGCTCGAACCCCAGACGGGTCGCGTGCAGGAACTGGCGCTCCAGGCCGTACAGGCCGGCGGTGCCGTACTCCGGGTCGCCGCAGACCGGATGGCCGATCGCCTGGAGGTGCACGCGGATCTGATGCGTGCGACCCGTCTGCAGGCGGACGCGCAGCAGCGTCGCCTGCGCCAGCGGTCGATCGATCTCGAAATGCGTGATCGCGGGCTTCGGCGCGTCGGTGTCGGTCGACATGCGCGTGCGCACGCGCCGGTCGCGGCCGATCGGCGCCTCGATCGTCCCCGTGCGCGCGGGCGGGCGACCCTCGACGAGAGCGAGGTACTCGCGCTGCATCCGCCGCGACGCGAGCTCGGCCTTCAGCCCGCGGTGGACCGCGTCGCTCTTGGCGACGACGAGCAGCCCCGACGTGTCGCGGTCCAGGCGGTGCACGATGCCCGCCCGCCACGCCTCCTCGCCGCCGGCCACCCTGCCGGCAAGTGCCTGCGCGAGCGTGCCCTCGCGGTGACCGCGCGCCGGATGCACGACGACCCCGGCGGGCTTGTCGACGACGATCAGGTGCTCGTCCTCCCAGGCGACGCCGAACGGGGCCGCCTCCGGGAGAGGATCGGCGGCGGACGGCGGCGGCGCGATCTCCTCCTCGGTCACGACGATCTGCGCCCCGCCGCGCAGACGGTGGCCCTTCGACACCACCTCGCCGTCGACGCGCACGCAACCCGCGACGATCAGCCGCTGCGCGCGCGCGCGCGACGCGAGCGGCCCGGCGAGGAACGCGTCGAGGCGCTGCCCGCCGGCCTCAGCCGGAACGCTGAGTTGCATCTCCGTGGTCCATGACCAACAGCAGGATGATCACGCCGAACGTGATCGCCATGTCTGCGACGTTGAACGCCGGCCAGTACGGGAGCTTGATGAAGTCCACGACCGCGCCCTCCCGGATGCGGTCGACGATGTTGCCCAGCGCACCGCCGAGCAGCATGCCGGTCGGCAGCCACATCCACGGACGGCGCGCCTGGCGCCAGAAGAACGCGAGCAGCGCGGCGATCGCCACGACGATGATGAGCGTGAGGATCACGCCGCCGTCCTGGAGCTGACCGAAGGCGACGCCGGTATTGCGCACGTTGACGATCTTGACGCCGCCGACGATCGTCTCCTCCTGACCGCGGTCCAGCGCCGCGAGAACGATCTGCTTGACGATCTGGTCGGCGGCCAGCACCGCGACGAGCACCACGCCGGCGCGCGCCCAGGCCGCGCGGGTCGTGAGCGCGCTTGCGGGCGAGCTCACCCGCGGATCAACGGAACCAGGAGATAGAGCCCGACGATCTGCAGGACGAGGATCCCCACGATGGGACTGATGTCGATCGGGCCGATCGGCGGGATGAACCGGCGGAAGATGCTGAGGTAGGGCTCGGTCACGTCGCGCAGGAACCCGAGCGCCGCGCTGGACCCGCGCGAGTACGGCACGCGCCCCCCGAAGGCGAAGATCCACTGGCTCAGGATGTACGCGAAGATCAGCAACATGTAGACCCACAGCAGGGCGCTGACGAAATCGGCGATCGAGTCGCGTGCGGCCGCGAGTACGAGGACGTCGGTCATCGCGCCAGCACCGCCTGCATCGCGTCGTCGAACGCGGCACGGATACCGCCGTGCTCCAGGGCCGACAGGCCCTTCGCGGTGATCCCGCCGGGAGAGGTGACGGCGCGGCGCACCCCGAGGGTGTCCATGTCGCGCGCCTGCAGCAGTGCGGCGGTGCCTCCCATGGTCTTGACGACGAGCTGCGCCGCGACGTCGGCCGGCAGCCCGGCGCGCACGCCGGCGTCGACCTGCGCCTCGGCGACGAGCGCCATGTAGGCGGGCGCGCAGCTCATGAGGTTGGTCGCGACGCCCATCAGGCCCTCGTCGACGGTGACGACGGGGCCGACGCGTCCGAACAGCTCGAGCGCCTGGGCTTCGAGCTCCGCGTCGGCGTCGGCGTCGCGCGCATGCGCGCTGACGCCCTGGCGCACCTCGACGGGAAGGCTGGGGATCATGCGCACGACCGGGGTGCCGCCGTAGGCGGCACGCAGCGCGGCGAGCTGGACTCCGCCGAGGATCGAGATGACGCCCTTCGCCGCGCCCCCGACCTCGAGGGCGACGCGCTCCAGCGCGGGCGGCTTGTGGCAGAGCACGATCGCGTCCACGCGCTGCGCGAGCTCGGCGTTGGAGTCGACGACCTCACCACCGAGCTCCGCGACGAGCGCCTCGGCCCGCGGACGGAAAAGATCGCGCACGAGCACCGGCTCGCCCCAGCCACGCGCGAGCGCACTGGCCATGTTCCCCGCACCTATGAACCCGATCTGCATGTGAGGAGTATGGAGATTTGCATTCAGGCCTCTGACGGGACGATCGCGGATGCGGGGGTGGGTCGGTGGGAGAGGGACAGTGCTTTGCACGGACCTCGACCGCCGGGCCGCACCCGCACGGCGAGCGCCCGTCAGATCATGATTGGTTGAAGAAGCCCTTCTCGATGAGCTCGGCGCGCTCTTCCGCGCTGATCTGCACGTTGCGCGGGGTGAGCATGAAGACCTTGTCGGCAATCCGCTGCATCCCGCCGTCGAGCGCGTACGTCAGGCCGCTGGCGAAGTCGATGAGGCGCTTGGCGAGCGCCGTCTCGGTGCTCTGGAGGTTCAGGACGACCGGAATCGACTGCTTGAACTTGTCGGCGACCTGCTGGGCGTCGTTGAACGACTTCGGGATGACCAGGTGCACGCGCACGTCGCCGTTGCGCGGGCGCTGGACGGGCCGCAGCTGCGCCGTCGGCCGGCGGCCTGAGCGCGGCTCGTCGTCGGCGAAGATGTCGTCGAAGTCGTCGCGGGGACGGCGGGGCGTCGCCAGCCGGCGGACGTTCGGGCGCTCGCGATAGCGATCCTCGATGGCCTCCTCGGGCGGAGGCGGCGACGGCGAGTGCGCGGGCTCGTGCAGCGGCTCCGGGTCGTCTCTGTGATCGTCGACGTAGCCACGCTCCTCGGCGAGGCCGAAGTACACGAGGGCACGGTGCCAGCTGTCACGGAAAGCCATGGCAGAGGAAGGTTAGACCTCGGTGGCCGTTCTCCTTCCCAAAGTGACGTCGCCGGATGGACCAGGTGACGTCGCCAGAGGGTGACCGGTGGCGAAACCTCGATATCAGCGATACAGGCTGGTCCCGATGCGCACGAGCGTCGCGCCCTCCTCGATCGCGATCTCGAAGTCCTGCGTCGTCCCCATCGACAGCTCCTGCAGGCCGCGCGGCTCGGCCAGCTCGCGCAGCGCCGCGAACCAGCGCCGGCTGTCCTGTGGCTCCTCGGCGAGCGGCGCCATCGTCATCAGACCGGCCACGGGAACCGGGCAGCGCTCGAGGAACGCGTCGAGCTCGTCGGGCGTGATGCCCGCCTTCGCCTGCTCGCCGGCGACGTTCACCTCGACGAGGACGCGCAGCTCCGGCGGCGCGTGGCGACGCAGCTGCTCGAGCACCGAGTCAGTCGACACCGAATGGATGAGCCGCACGAGCGGCGCGATCTGCCTGACCTTGCGGCTCTGGACGTGGCCGATGAAGTCCCACGTGAACGCGTCGCCGTGAGCGTCGACCTTCGCCTTGAGGTCCTGGGCGCGGTTCTCCCCGGCGACCGTGATGCCGGCCTCGGCGAGCACGCCCAGCTCCTGCGCCGGGACGTACTTCACCGCCGCCACGAGCTCGACGTCCTGCCGATCGCGGCCGGCACGCGCGGCCGCGGCGGCGATCCGGTCCTGGACGTCGGCGAGGTTGCGCCGGACGCGATCGGCGGTCAGGCCGCTGACGAGCTGCGCCACACCACCCCCGCCTGCCGCCCGGTGCGCGCACCGTCGCGACGATGCGAGAACAACAGGCCCGGCGGCGAGCAGAGCGTGCACAGGCCGGCGTCGTGGACCTCGTCGACGCCGGACTGCTCGAGCTGGCGCCGCGCGACGAACTTCAGGTCGGCGCGGTCGCCGCGGCGCGCGCCGGGGCCGTGCGGCGCGAACGCGGCGTGCACGTCCGCACCGGCCTGGTAGCAGCACACGCCGGCACCCGGGCCGATCGCGGCGCGGATCTCGCCGGTGGCGCCGAGCTCGCGCAGCGCGGCGACGCCCTCGCGCAACACGCCTGCGGTGAGGCCACGCCAGCCGGCGTGGACCATGCCCACCGCCTCGGGTGCGACGAGCGCGACGGGCAGGCAGTCGGCGGTCAGCACGAGCGCGGCGACATCCTCCAGGGAGGTCGCCTGGCCGTCGGCGGGGACGGGCTCGGCGCCGGGGTGCGGCAGCTCGCCAACGCGCCGCACATCGGCGCCGTGCACCTGCAAGCCCTGCACGGTCCGGTCGCGCGCGATGCCGATGAGCGCCGCCAGCCGGTCGCGGTTGATGGCGACGTCGGCCGGGTCGTCGTCGGTGAACAGCCCGAGGTTCAGCGTGTCGTAGGGGACGGCCGAGACGCCCCCGCGGCGCGTCGTGAAGAGCGCGCGCCCGCCCGGTAGCGCGCAGGCGATGTGCTCGCCCTCCCACGTGAAGGGGTCGCTCAGCGGGGGTTCATGCCGGGAACGTTGACGCGCGAATGCGATGGCCGGTGACGATACTGCGAGCCTCTCAGCTCGCGGCGGCCCGGAGCGCGGCGGCGAGCTCGGCGTCACGACCGCCGGGAAGCTCGCCATCGAGGCGCTGGGCGAGCGTGCGCTGCAGGCGCCGGCCGAGCTCTGGCCCCTGCGGGACGCCCGCAGCGATGAGGTCGTCGCCGGTGATCGCCAGGCGGACGTCGCGCAGCTCCCCGAGCCACCGGCGCGCCGCGTCGGGCGCGCCCGCCGCGCCCGCCAGCGCGACCGCCTCGACGGGAACGCCGCGCAGGACGCGCGCGAGCTCGGACGGCCGCTGCGCCCCCTGCGCCGCCGCGGCCAGCTCGGCAGCCCGCTCGCAGTCGCGCAGCACCGCGCGCTCGGCGGCGGTGAAATCAAGCGTGGCGAGCAGGGCGTCGCGCCCGTCCCAGGCGGGCGCCAGCGACGCCGCGAGCACGACGAGGTCGGGCCTCCCCTCGCCCACCGGCAGGAGCTCGAGCGCGGCCTGCGTCCGGGCGCGGCCGGGCGCCAGCCACGGGGCGATCCCGAGCCTGGCGCCCGCGAGCAGCGCCCCGACCGGGTCGGTTTCGCTCAGCGCGAGGCGCAGCTCGTTGCCGATGCGCGGTCCCGACACGGTCTCCAGCGCGCCGTCGGCGACGGCCTGCGCGGCGAGCGCGGCGGTGCCCTCCTCGAGCGCGAACCCCAGCCGCGCCGCGTAGCGGGCCACCCGCCACAGCCGCGTCGGGTCGTCGCGGAAGCTCTCGTCGTGCAGCACGCGCAGCAGGCCGGCGCGGAGGTCGTCGTGTGCGTGATCGGCCGCACGCAGCTCGCCGGTCGCGAGATCCAGCGCGAGAGCATTGACCGTCACGTCGCGGCGCAGCAGGTCCTCGTCGATCGTCGCCGGGCGGACATCGGGCAGGGCTCCCGGCCGCGCATAGGACTCCGCGCGCGCGGCGGCGAGATCCCAGCGGCAGTCGCCGGCGTGCACGGTCGCCGTGCCGAAGCGCTCGTGCACGGGCGCGGGGTCGCCGAGCCGGGCGGCGAGCGACCCGACCTCGCCCTCGACGACGACGTCGAACTCGGTCGGGACATGGCCGAGCAGCAGGTCGCGCACCGCGCCTCCCGCGAGATACACGCCCGTGTCCCCGGCCACCGCCTCGAGCAGCCGATGGCCGCACGGCAGCGCCCGCACACGCTCCAGCAGATCCTCCATTCCGACAGTCTCGCGGCTGCGCAGGACCGGCGGGTCGCGCCCGACCGGCCGTCTACCATCTTTCGGCGTGACCCCTTCGTCCCGCGGCAAGCGCCGGCTGCCGTGGCTCGCGCTCGGGGCCGTGGTGGTGCTCGTGCTGATTGGCGGCTCCGTCGTCTCCCTGTTCGCCAAGGGCGGCGACGTCTCCAATCCCGATGTGGCGTTTGTCGACACGTTGGAGGACACGCCCGCCGTGGTCACCGTGCCCGCGGGCCGCCATCCGGCGGACGACGGCTTTAAGTGGCCGATCTTCGGCTACTCGAAGGGCCGCACCCACAATCTGCCGGTCAGCCCGACGCCGCGGCCCCCCTGGACCGCTGCGTGGGCGTTTCGCGGCAGCGTGCTGCTCGAGTTCAACCCGGTGCTGTGTGGCCGGTCGCTGTTCTTGCTGAAGAACAACGGCATGCTCTACTCGCTGTCGCGCACGGACGGGCGCGTGCGCTGGCGGCGCAAGCTCGGCAAGCTCGCCGCATCGTCGCCCGCGTGCGGCGGCAACTCGGTGTACGCCGTGCTGCTCTCGCGCCGCTTTTCCAAGAAGGCCGGCCTCGTCGCGCGACTGTCGGCCCAGACCGGCCGGACGATCTGGCAGCGCAAGCTCCCAAGCCGCGCCGAATCCTCGCCGCTGCTCGACCAGGGCAACCTGTACTTCGGCAGCGAGAACGGGTCGGTCTACTCGCTGCGGGCCAGCGACGGCAGCGTGCGCTGGAAGGTGAAGGCCGCCGGCGCGGTCAAGGGGGCGCTCGCGCTCGACAGCGGCAAGCTGTACTTCGGCGACTACGGCGGCAAGGTGACGGCGATCCGCCAGTCCGACGGCAAGCGCGTGTGGCGCTCGACCGCCGGCGCGGGCGGCCTGAACATCGGCGAGAGCAACCTCTACTCGTCGGCCGCCGTGCAGTACGGGCGCGTCTACATCGGCAGCACCAACGGCAACGTCTACTCCTTCTCGACCGCCGACGGGAAGCTCGCCTGGCGCAAGAGCACCGGTGACTTCGTCTACGCGTCGCCCGCGGTCGGGCGCGTCGGCGGCAAGCCGACCGTCTACATCGGCTCCTACAACGGGAAGTTCTACGCGCTGGATGCGCGCAGCGGCAAGGTGCGCTGGTCGCGCTCGCTCGGCTCGAAGATCTCCGGCGGCGCGACGATCATCGGCGACCTCGTCTGGGTGACCGACCTCGGCAAGAAGACAAGCTGGGCGCTCGGAGGCAGCACCGGCAAGACCGTCTACAAGACGCGCCGCGGCGCGTTCCATCCCGCGATCAGCGACGGGCGGAGGGTCTACTTCTCGGGCTACTCCTCGCTGTTCGCGCTGGACCCGAAGGACCGGCCGTTTGACTCGCGCAAGGCGAGCATCGCCGCGGCCAAGGCCGCGGTCCTCAAGAAGATCGAGCGCCGCGCGGCGCTGCGCAAGTACCGCCAGCGCAAGTACCGCACGCGGCCGCACGGCCACGAGCACAAGCACCGCAAGGGCCGGCCGCCCGCACGCTGCCACCGCCACGCCCACGTCTACCGGCTGCGGGGCCAGCTCCAGCGGCTGGTGCACAGCCACTGCCACACGCACATCCAGCGGCCGGCCAAGAAGACCAAGAAGAAGAAGCGGCGGTAGCTACCGGCGCACGGCGATCCCCGCGGCCGCAAGGTGCTCCTTGGCCTCGCGCACCCGGTACGTGCCGTAGTGAAAGATCGACGCCGCAAGGGCGGCGTCGGCGCCGGCGTGCAGCGCCGCCGCGAGGTGCTCGAGCTCGCCGGCACCGCCCGAGGCGATGACGGGAACGCCGATCGCCTCGCTCACCGCGCGCGTGAGCTCGAGGTCATAGCCGTCGGTCGTGCCGTCGCGGTCCATGCTCGTGAGCAGGATCTCCCCCGCCCCACGCTCGACGCCCTCACGCACCCACTCGACGACGTCCATCCCGGTCGCGGTACGCCCGCCGGCCACATAGACCTCCCATGACGCGGGACTCGGCGACTGCTCGCCGGTATCGGCGGCCGGTCGCACATGTGACGTCGCCCGCAGGTCGCCGGATCCCGCGACCGGAGTGCGAAACCGCTTTGCATCAATCGCCAGGACCACGCACTGCGCCCCGAACACGTCCGCGAGCTCGTCGATGAGCTCCGGCCGCGCGACGGCCGCCGAGTTGATCGAGACCTTGTCGGCGCCCGCGTCGAGGACGCCCTGGGCATCGGCGACCGAGCGAATGCCGCCGCCGATCGTGAAGGGAATGAAGACGTCGTCGGCGACGCGCCGGGCGAGCTCGACGACGGTGTCGCGCTTGTCGCTCGTCGCGGTGATGTCGAGGAAGACGAGCTCGTCTGCGCCCTCGGCGTCGTAGTGCGCGGCGAGCTCGACGGGATCGCCCGCGTCACGGATGTCGACGAAGTTCGTTCCCTTGACGACGCGGCCGGCGTCGACGTCCAGGCACGGGATGACACGCTTGAGGTGCACAGCCCCAATGTAGTGCGCGACCGTTCTAAATCATGCGGCGCTTCCCGCCGATACAGACGACGTGCAGATCGCTCGATCGTCGCTCATCGCCACAGCTCTGTTCATGGGAAGCGTCGTTCTGTGGCTGAGCGCCGGCAACGTCACTCCTTGGCGCACGGCTGCGTTCGTGCTCGGAGCCGGACTGATCGCGTGGGCGCTGCACAGGTCTCTCCACGAGCCCGGCGCTCCGCGGCCGGAAGCCTCGGAGCGCTGCGTGTCGGTGCCGTGTACCAGCCGCGGCCAGAGCAGACGGGGTAACCACGCCAGCGCGGTTCGTCCGCCGCGCGACGTCCGATGCACCAGCGGCGACCCTGGCGGTCGCCGTCACCCGGCGCGACGCCGGACGCGCCGCTGAAGCGCCTGCGTGGTTCTCAGCTGTCTCGATGCTCGGGCGGACTGAGCGGGGCATCGACATTCTCCTAGGCGGAGTCGAGCGCGGCCTGGCCCTCGGCGACGGTGAACCGCCGCTCGTAGAGCGCCTTGCCGACGATCACGCCCGTGAGGTTGGACAGGCGCAGCTGCGCCAGGGCGGCCAGGTCCTCGCTGCGGCCGATCCCGCCTGAGCACAGCAGCTGTCCGCGGACGACGCCCGCGATACGGCGCACGGCGTCGAGGTTCAGGCCGTCGAGCATCCCGTCGCGGTCGACGTCGGTGAACACGAACGTCGCGACGCCGCGGTCCTGCAGCGCCTCGATCGCGTCCTCCGCGGGCGTCTGGGTCGTCTGCACCCAGCCCGCGGTCGAGACGAACCCGCCGCGCGTGTCGACGCTCACGACGGTCCGCTCGCCGAACGCCGCGACGACGGCGTCGAGGAAGTCGGCGTTCTCGAAGGCCGCGGTGCCGAGGATCACGCGCTGCGCGCCAGCGGCGACGGCGTCCTGCACGGCGCTCATCGAGCGCAACCCGCCGCCGAACTGCACGGGCACGCCGAGCTCGCGCGCGATCCGCTCGAGGTGATGCAGGTTCTGCGGCGTCCCGGTCCGCGCCCCGTCGAGATCGACGACGTGCAGATAGCTCGCGCCGGCCAGCACCCACGCCCGCGCCGCCTCGAGCGGGTCGTCGCCGTAGACGGTCTGCGCGTCGAAGTCGCCCTGCACGAGGCGCACCGCCTTGCCGTCGGCGATGTCGATCGCGGGATAGAGGATCACGACGCGGCGTGCACGGTCGCGCAGATGCCGGCGAAGTTGCGCAGCAGCGCGAGGCCGTGCGTCGAGGACTTCTCCGGGTGGCATTGCGCCCCGAAGACGTTCCCGCGCTGTACGAACGACACGAACGGCGTGCCGTAGGCACCCATGCCGAGCACGATCGACTCATCGGCCGGCTCGGGCACGAACGTGTGGACGTGGTAGAAGGCCGCCGGGTCGGGCAGCCCGGCGATGAGCGGGGAGGAACGCTGCCAGCGCACGGCGTTCCAGCCGATGTGCGGCAGCTTCAGGCCGCCGCCATCCAGTCGCACGACGCGCCCGGGCAGCAGCCCGAGGCCCGCGGAGCCCTCGTGCTCGTCGGAGCCGTCGAAGAGCAGCTGCATGCCGAGGCACAGGCCGATGACGGGCACGCCCGCCGCCGCGCGCTCGCGTACGGGCTCGGCGAGACCGAGCGCGTTCAGCCGCCGCATCGCTTCGGGAAACGCGCCGACGCCGGGGACGACGACCCCGTCGGCGGCCCGCAGTTCATCGGGATCGGCGGTCTGCAGGAGAGACGCGCCGATGTGCTCGAACGCCTTGAAGACCGAGCGGCGGTTGCCCATCCCGTAGTCGACCATCGCGATCATCGCGATGATCCACGCTGGGGGTCGACGGTAGGGCCGGGCAAGCACTGACTCGATGTCAAGAGGTGAGCGTCCCCTTCGTCGACGGTACGCCCGTCTCGGTCGGATCGATGGCGACCGCCGCGCGCAGCGCCCGTGCGAACGCCTTGAAGGACGCCTCGATCATGTGGTGGGCGTTCGTGCCCGCCTGGACCTCGACGTGCAGCGTGATGCGGGCGTTGTTGACGACCGCGCGGAAGAACTCCTCGAGCAGCTCGTGATCGAAGCCGCCGGTGATGCCCGATGGGAGCCCGCCGTCGTCGAGCGCGAGGAACGGGCGCCCGGAGACGTCGATCGCGCAGGCCGCGCGCGCCTCGTCCATCGGCACGACCGCATGGCCGTAGCGGAAGATCCCGAAGCGGTCACCGAGCGCCTCGTCCAGCGCCTGGCCGAGGACGATGCCGACGTCCTCGACCGTGTGATGCGAGCCGGTCTGCAGATCCCCCGACGCGTCGACCGCCAGATCCAGGCGGCCGTGGCGCGCGACGAGGTCGAGCATGTGGTCGAGGAACCCGACGCCCGTCTCGCGCGTGCCCTTGCCGGTGCCGTCGAGCGTCAGCCCGAGCGTGATGTCGGTCTCCCCGGTGCGGCGGGTCTTGTGTGCGGCGCGCGCCTCGCTCATGACGGCGGATTCTCCCCTACCCGTGCCTCCATCGACTCGGCATGCACGACAAATCCCTCCGCGCGGGCGATCGGCGCGCCGGCGGCGGCAAGCGCGGAGGCGGCGGCGCCGATGTGGACCTCGCTCATCCGGCGCCGGAAATGGCGCGGCGACAGGCCCGACGCGAAGCGCGCCGCGCCGCCGGTCGGCAGGCAGTGGTTCGAGCCGGCGACGTAGTCGCCGAACGCCGTCGCGCCGCCGCGGCCGACGAAGACGCAGCCGGCGGAGCGCACGCGCCCGGCGAGCTGCTCGGCCGCTGGGCCGACGAGCTCGAGGTGCTCGGGCGCGAACGCGTCGGCGAAGTGCAGCGCGTCGCCGGGCGAGCGCGCGTGCGCGAGGACGAACGCCGCCGGATCGCTCGCCGGCCGGCCGGGCGCGAGCCGCTCGATCTCGGCGGCGATCGCGTCCAGTACCGCCAGGTCGCTCGAGACCGCGACGACCGGCGCCCCGGGACCGTGCTCGCCCTGCGCGAGCAGGTCGAGCGCCACGAGCCGCGGGTCGGCCGAGCCGTCGCACAGCACGAGCACGTCGCTCGGCCCGTAGAAGCCGTCGATGCCGACGACGTCTGAGACTTGGCGCTTGGCCTCCTGCACGATGAGGCTGCCCGGCCCGGCGATAACGTCGACGCGCTCGATCGCCTCCGTACCGTGCGCGAGCGCGGCGATGCCGTGGGCGCCGCCCATCGCGTAGACCTCGCTGACGCCGCACAGGGCGCACGCCCCGAGGATCACCGGATCGATCTCGGGCGGCGTGAGCACGACGACCTCCTCGACGCCGGCGGCGCGCGCCGTCACGACGCCCATCACGACGGTCGAGGGATACGGTGCGCGCCCGCCCGGGACGTAGATCGCGGCGCGGCGCACGGGCACCTCGCGCAGGACGACGCGATGGCCCTGCGGCAGGTCGACGGTCACGTCGTTCCCCGCGCCGGCGTCAGCGACGATCGCGACGTTCGTGATCGCCGTGTGCAGGCCCATCGCCACGTCGCCGTCCAGCCCGGCGGCGGTGAGCTTCTGCGCCGCCACGCGCAGCGATTCGGGCGGCGGCGCGCCGCCCAGGTCATAGCGCGACACGAGCTCTCCCAGCGTCCTGTCGCCGCCGTCACGCACCGCCGCGACGATGTCCGCCACGACCGCGCTCACCGACGCCGGAGCGGGCGCCACGGCGCGAACCCCGGCGGCGGCCGCCGCCGGGTCGCCGCCGACCTTCACGCGCTCAAGACGCACGGAGCTTCTCCAGCATCGCGTCGATCGAGCCCGCCTTGAGCTTGTGCGAGACCGGGTTGGCGATGAGCCGCGCCGTGGACGTGTAGAGATCCTCGCGGATGACGAGGTTGTTCTCGCGCAGCGTCGTCCCCGTCGCCGTGAGGTCGACGATCGCCTCGACGAGGCCGGTCAGCGGTGCGAGCTCGACGGAGCCCTTGACCTCGACGATCTCCGCCTGGCGGCCCGTGAGCTCGAAGTAGGCCGCCGCGGTCTTCGGGTACTTCGTCGCGACGCGCATGACGCCGAGGCGCCGCAGCGCCTCCGCGGAGGGATCGGGCCCGTCGACGGTCGCGAGCACCATGCGGCACGCGCCGAAGCCGAGGTCGAGCAGTTCGTAGACCTTGCGCTCGGACTGCTCGGTGAGGACGTCCTTGCCGGTGATCCCGACGTCCGCGGCGCCGGCCTCGACGTACGTGGGCACGTCGGAGGGGCGCATCGTGACGATGCCGACGTCGGCGAAGAGGAGCTTGCGGTCGTTGGCGCGCACCTCCGCGGTGTCCAGGCCGAGCGAGTCGAGCACGTCGAGCGTCTCGCGCAACAGCGCACCGCGCGGAACCGCGATCGTCAAGGCGCTCATGCCTCGCGCTCCTCCCCGGCCAGCGCGATGTGGAGCTGGTCGATGCCGAGTGCGAAGCCGACCGCGGGCAGCGACCGGCCGAAGCGCCCGAGCAGCTCGTCGTAGCGCCCGCCGCCGCCGAGCGGCTCGCCGAGCGCCGGGTCGTAGACGTCGAAGACGGCGCCGGTGTAGTAGTCGAGGTCGCGGATGAGCCCGAGGTCGAAGATGACGCGCTCGGCCACCTCGGGCGCGAGCAGGCCGTGCACGCGCCGCAGGCCGGTCACGGCCGCGGCCACGGGGCCCTCCGGGTCGCCGAGGATCTCGGGTCCGCCGCGCAGCTGGGGAACGCGCAGCAGCAGCTCCGCCTCGGCGTCGGCGAGCTCCAGGGCGCCGAGCGCGCCCTCGAGCGCCACGAAGTCGCGCGCGACGAGCGCCGCGATGAGCGGCTCGTCGCTCGCCTCGTCGACGTTCAGCGAGCGCAGCAGCCGCGGGTACAGCGACGCGTCGCCCAGGCCGATCCGGTAGCCGCGCAGCCCGGTCGCATCCAGCGCGTGGCACAGGACGGTCAGCGCCTCGGCGGTGCCGCCGGGCGACGGCGCCCCGATGAGCTCGATCCCCGCCTGCAGGAACTCCCGCATCTGCCCGCGATGCGGGCGCACCCCGCGATAGGCGTGGGCGAAGTAACACAGCCGTAGCGGAGGCTCGGCCGTGGGATAGCGCGTCGAGACCAGGCGGGCGATCGGCACGGTCATGTCCGTGCGCAGCGCGAGGACCTCGCCGTGGTCGTCGAACACCCGATACGCCGGCGGGAGACCGCCGCCGCGCGCGAGCACGGTGTCGTATTCGAGTGCCGGCGTCCACACCTCGCCATAGCCCTCGCGCTCGAAGACGGCGCGCACCTTCTCGGTGATCGCGCGCAGCTCGCGCATCTCATCGGGCAGCACATCGCGCGTCCCCGAGGGGATCGGATGAATCGTGGTGCGGGTGTCAGGGGGTGGGCACACGGCGGGTGCAATCTAGTCGGGCGCACCGCCCGGCCGCCCGGTGGTGCATCCGACCGGCTGTGTCAGGCGTGTACCGGCTCGGTGGCGACGCGCTCGATGCGGGCGCCGAGATCGCGCAGCCGCTCGTCGATCCGCTCGTAGCCACGGTCGATCTGACGGATGTTGCCGATCTCCGACCGGCCGTCGGCACACAGCGCCGCGATGAGCATCGCCATCCCGGCGCGGATGTCGGGCGACTCCACCCGCTCACCCTTGAGGCGGCACGGCCCGGAGATGATCACCCGGTGCGGGTCGCAGAGCGTGATGTCCGCTCCCATGAGCACGAGCTTGTCGGTGAAGATCATGCGGTTCTCGAACATCCACTCGTGGATGAGCGCCGAGCCGGCGCTCTGGGTCGCCAGCGCAACCGCGATCGACGTGAGGTCCGCGGGGAACGCCGGCCACGGCCCGTCCTGAACCGTGATCTTGTGCTCGCCGAGGTCGCGCGCGACGACGAGCTGCTGGCCGCCGGGGACGATGACGTCCTCGCCGTCGAGCTCCGAACGCAGGCCGAGCCGATCGAAGACGAGGCGGATCATCCGCAGGTCGCGCGGGATCGTGTCGCGGATGCGCAACTCGCCGCCGGTGACGCCGGCGAGCGCCATGAACGAGCCGATCTCGATGTGGTCGGGCCCGATCGTGTGGTCGCAGCCGTGCAGGCCGGCGCTGCCCGTCACCGTGATGACGTTCGAGCCGATGCCCTGGATGTCGGCGCCCATCTTCACGAGCATCCGCGCGAGGTCCTGGACGTGCGGCTCGCACGCGGCGTTGCCGATGACCGTCGATCCCGGCGTGCGGGCGGCGGCCATCAGCGCGTTCTCCGTCGCCATCACCGACGGCTCGTCCATGAAGACGTCGCCGGCGCGCAGGCCGCGCGGGGCGCGCAGGTCGATGTCGCGGACGTGCTCGAACGTCGCGCCGAGGGCGGCGAACGCGTCGAGGTGAGGATCGAGGCGACGGCGGCCGATGACGTCGCCACCCGGCGGCGGCATGACCGCCCGCCCGAAGCGCGCGAGCAGCGGCCCGGCCAGCAAGAACGAGGCGCGGATGCGCTCCGATAGCGAGCGATCCACCCGCGAATCGGAGCTGAGGTCCGCGGCGCACAGGGCGACGTCGTGCTCGCCGCACCAGCTGACGCGCACGCCGAGCGACTCGAGCAGCGCGATCATCGTCGCGACGTCCTTGATCCGCGGGACGTTGCGGACCACGACCTCATCCTCGGTCAGGACCGAGGCCGCGAGGATTGGTAGGGCACCGTTCTTGTTGCCTGCCGGCACGATCGTGCCGGACAGCGCGGTGCCCCCGTCGATGACGAACTTCTCCATGAGCTTGCGCCGTCCAGCGAGCGCTTCGGGGCCGGAGGGCTGGGCTAGGGTAACAGCCATGCCCTCTCGGATTTCGCGCGCAGAGGCCTGGTCCCTGCTCAGCGAATGGGTCCAATCCGCGTCGCTGCGCCGCCACTGTCTCGCCGTCGAGGCCGCGATGGTCGCGTACGCGCAGCGCGGTGGCGAGGACGCGGAGCTGTGGGGCGTCACCGGCCTCCTGCACGACGCCGACTACGAGCGCTTCCCGGACATGGACGACGAGCAGGCGGGTCATCCGCGGACGATCATGGCCGAGCTGGAGCGCCGCGACGCGCCGCCGCAGATGATTCGCGCGATCGCCGCTCACGCCGATTTTCTCGGCGTGCCGCCGCACTCGCCGATGGAGCGCACGCTCGTCGCGGTCGACGAGCTGTGCGGGTTTCTCGTCGCGTGCGCGTACGTACGGCCGGCCGGCATCCACGGGCTGGCGCCCAAGTCGGTCAAGAAGAAGCTCAAGCAGCCGTCGTTCGCGGCGGCCGTCGACCGCGAAGACGTCCGCGGCGGCGCCGAGCACATCGGCGTCGACTTCGACGAGCACGTCGCGTTCGTCATCGCCGCGCTCGAGGCGCGGGCGGACGAGCTCGAGCTGCACGGCCGCGACGCGGCCTGACGTCACGGCGCGTCGCCGACGGCGGTGACGCCGACCAGGTGGATCAGCGATTCGCATCCGTTAAATGCAAGACTCGTTGCAAGCCTGTCTCGCGCTTTTGTCCTGCACATCGCGCTATTTCTTGAGCGGCGCGGGGTTGCATGCGGTGCCCGTGGCACGTCCGTCCGCCCGGCGGCATACCGTGGGAACACATGTTCGCCACGGACCTACACGGCGCCACTCGGCGCCTCCGCCGAATCTGGGCGTACGCCAAGGCCTTCGCGCTGCTCGAGGACCCGCCGCAGCTCGCCCCGGACCGCGGCGCGGCGAAGCTCCACGCGCGCCGGCACGCCGCCGAGCTCGCCGGCCGCCTGCCGGCGCGGCGACCCGGCGCCGTGCGGGCGCAACCCCAGCCGTGCACGACGCCGCTACGTCCAGCCCCGACGGCCTCGAACGCGCGGCGCTCCAACCCGGACGCGAACGCACGACGGGCCGCCCACTGGGCGGCCCGTCAATGAAAAACCGGCGGCGTCCTACTCTCCCGGGCCCTTGCGGGCCAAGTACCATCGGCGCTGAGGGGCTTAACTGCTCTGTTCGGAATGGGAAGAGGTGTCTCCCCCTCGCCATGGCCACCGGAGACTGGTGAGAGCCCTCCCGGGCCCTTCAAAACTGCACAGCAACCAAAGTTTTACAACGGGTATCAAAAAGTCATCCGTCAAGCCCTCGACCCATTAGTACCGGTCTCCTACGCGCATTACTGCACTTCCAGATCCGGCCTATCAACCTGGTGGTCTACCAGGGGTCTTACTCCCTCAAGGGGATGGGAGAATTCATCTCGAGGTCGGCTTCCCGCTTAGATGCCTTCAGCGGTTATCCGATCCGCACGTAGCTAATCTGCGATGCCCTTGGCAGGACAACAGATACACCAGAGGTGCGTTCATCCCGGTCCTCTCGTACTAGGGACAACTCCTCTCAATTCTCCAACGCCCACGGCAGATAGGGACCGAACTGTCTCACGACGTTCTGAACCCAGCTCGCGTACCGCTTTAATGGGCGAACAGCCCAACCCTTGGGACCTACTACAGCCCCAGGATGCGACGAGCCGACATCGAGGTGCCAAACCGGGCCGTCGATGTGGACTCTTGGGCCCGATAAGCCTGTTATCCCCGGCGTACCTTTTATCCGTTGAGCGACGGCACTTCCACTTGCTACCGCCGGATCACTAAGACCAGCTTTCGCTCCTGCTCGACCTGTCAGTCTCGCAGTCAAGCTCCCTTGTTGCCTTTACACTCTACGCACGATTTCCAGCCGTGCTGAGGGAACCTTTGTGCGCCTCCGTTACATTTTGGGAGGCGACCGCCCCAGTCAAACTACCCGCCTGGCACTGTCCACTGCCCGGATTCACGGCGCAGTGTTAGAAACACAATACATCAAGGGTGGTATCTCAAGGTTGACTCCACGCCAGCCGCAGCCGGCGCTTCAAAGCCTCCCACCTATCCTGAGCGAGATGCACCGTATTCCAATACCAGGTTGTAGTAAAGGTGCACGGGGTCTTTCCGTCTAGCCGCGGGTACTCGGCATCTTCACCGAGACTGCAATTTCACCGAGCCCCTCGTTGAGACAGCGCCCAAGTCGTTACGCCATTCGTGCAGGTCGGAACTTACCCGACAAGGAATTTCGCTACCTTAGGACCGTTATAGTTACGGCCGCCGTTTACCGGGGCTTAGCTTCGGTGCTTCGCACCCGAAGGTACTAACACCTCCACGTAACCTTCCGGCACCGGGCAGGCGTCAGCCCCTATACGTCGTCTTTCGACTTAGCAGAGACCTGTGTTTTTGGTAAACAGTCGCTTGGGCCAATTCACTGCGGCCCCCTCGGGCTCCGTGCGCAAGGCACATCACCCTACCGGGGCGCTCCTTATCCCGAAGTTACGGAGCAATTTTGCCGAGTTCCTTAACGAGGGTTATCTCGATCACCTTAGTATTCTCTACTTGCCCACCTGTGTCGGTTTTGGTACGGGCACGCGCGACCTCCCTAGAGGATTTTCTAGGAGGCATGGCGTCAGGGACTCGCCGGCTTAGAGCCAGCTGGCATCGCGCCTCGGGTTATGCGGCCCCGCATTTTACAGGGGCCACCCCTACACGCTTACCCCAGGGCGACCATCGCCTGGGTTCCCTTAGCCTTCCTCGTCTCCCCATCGGTCAAACGGTTGCTGACGTGGTACAGGAATATCAACCTGTTGGCCATCGACTACGCCTTTCGGCCTCGCCTTAGGTCCCGACTAACCCTGAGCAGACGAACTTTACTCAGGAATCCTTGGGCAATCGGCGGAGGGGATTCTCACCCCTCTTTCGTTACTCATGCCGGCATTCTCACTTCCCAGGCCTCCACAACTGGCTTACGCCGCTGCTTCACGGGCCAGGGAACGCTCTCCTACCGCGCAATCCCGAAGGATCGCACCCGCAGCTTCGGTGACTAGCTTGAGCCCCGTTACATTATCCGCGCCCGACCACTTGACCAGTGAGCTGTTACGCACTCTTTCAAGGGTGGCTGCCTCTAAGCCAACCTCCTGGTTGTCTGTGCAATCGGACATCGTTTGCCACTTAGCTAGTACTTGGGGACCTTAGCTGGCGGTCTGGGCTGTTTCCCTTTTGACGCTGAAGTTTATCCCCCAGCAACTGACTCCCGCGCTACACGTAATGGTCTTCGGAGTTTGCCTGAAGTCGGTAACCTGGTAGGGCCCCTAGTCCAAACAGTGCTCTACGGCCACAACGCAAAATACGCGAGGCTATACCTAAATATATTTCGGAGAGAACCAGATATCACTTGGTTTGATTAGCCTTTCACTCCGACCCACAGGTCATCCGCCCAGTTTTCAACCTAGGTCGGTTCGGTCCTCCACGAGGTCTTACCCCCGCTTCAACCTGCCCATGGGTAGCTCACCAAGTTTCGGGTCTAGCGCCTACGACTCAATTCGCCCTATTCGGACTCGCTTTC